>NZ_VSRQ01000001.1:0-1829008 GCF_008121305.1 Actinomadura decatromicini
GTCTCAGTCCCAGTGTGACCGGTCGCCCTCTCAGGCCGGTTACCCGTCGAAGCCTTGGTAGGCCATCACCCCACCAACAAGCTGATAGGCCGCGAGCCCATCCCCAACCGAAAAACTTTCCACCACCCCACATGCGCGAGGTGGTCGTATCCGGTATTAGACCCGGTTTCCCAGGCTTATCCCGAAGTCGGGGGCAGGTTACTCACGTGTTACTCACCCGTTCGCCGCTCGAGTACCCCCGAAGGGGCCTTTCCGCTCGACTTGCATGTGTTAAGCACGCCGCCAGCGTTCGTCCTGAGCCAGGATCAAACTCTCCATCAAGGCACAACGACCACACGAGGGGCGAACCCCGCGCAGCCAAACCTTAAGGAAACAATCCCAGCAAACACGACCCCACATAAGAGGGCCGTGCATTGCCTCAAAGAAATCCCCGCCACCCCACAACAGGGGTGGCTACGGGGACGACCAAACCAGGAAAACCCGGCCTGGCCGTATAAAGGCACTGGCTTTTAACACGCTGTTGAGTTCTCAAGAAACGGACACCCACCGCGCCGACCACCCGCTCCCGCGGGCCCCGGCTCCGGGGCAACCCTTCTAACTTACCTGACCCGTCCCCGTTGTCAAGAAGATCCAGGAAGATCTTTTCGACGGACGAGGGACCTGCCAGAACCCCAACCTCACGACACCACCACAAGCCAAAGAAGACCCGTGAAGATCGTTTTGTAGGGGGCACCCTGCGGGCCGACCACCTCGCGGCGTCCTGCATCCCGTCCGGGCTTGCCATTCAAGAGTAACCCGGCCCGGAGCAAGCTGCGAACCGTTTTTCCTCTGTCGGCTTCCCCCGGGGCCGTCCGCCTTCCGGCGTCCCGCATCCCCTTGGGGCAGGAAGAACATTAGGCAGCCCCGCACGCCCCGTCAAATCGAGCTCGCCCAACTCTCGTCCAAACAAGGAAAAGTCCTGGTCATCGAGCGTTCACGGGATCGGCGTCAGGCGCGCGTCAGTGTCGCGTCAGCGGACGGCGGCCGATGTCCGCGCCGTGTCAGCGGCCTCGCCCAAGGTGGTGGACGACACAGCGAAGACCCGCGAGAGGCGGACTGATGGACGATGTGATTCGCGCCGAAGGGCTGCGCAAGCGGTTCGGGGACACCAAGGCCCTGGACGGCGTGGACATCTCGGCGCGCCGGGGGACGGTCCTCGGGGTGCTTGGCCCGAACGGGGCGGGCAAGACGACGGCCGTCCGCGTGCTTGCGACCTTGCTCAAGCCGGACGCCGGACGGGCCGAGGTCTGCGGCTACGACGTCGTCAAGGACGCCGTCCGGGTGCGCGCGATGATCGGGCTGACCGGCCAGTACGCCTCGGTGGACGAGGAGCTGACCGGTTTCGAGAACCTCGTGATGATCGCCCGGCTGCTGGACTTCCCGCGCCGGGAGGCGAAGGCCAGGGCGCGCCAGCTGCTGGACAGGTTCCGGCTCACCGACGCGGGGTCCCGCGCCGTCAAGACGTACTCGGGCGGGATGCGGCGGCGGCTCGACCTGGCGGCCAGCCTGATCAACCATCCCGAGGTCATCTTCCTGGACGAGCCCACGACGGGGCTGGACCCGCGGGCCCGCAACGAGGTCTGGGACACGGTCCGCGGCGTCGTCGCGGAGGGCGCGACCGTCCTGCTGACCACGCAGTACCTGGAGGAGGCCGACGCGCTCGCCGACCGGATCGCGGTGTTCGACCACGGGCGGGTTATCGCGGAGGGCACGTCCGACGACCTGAAGGGGCGGATCGGCCGGCAGACGCTGGTAGTGCGCGCCTCCGAGCCGTTCCGGACGGCTCAGCTCACCTCGATCGTCGCCGAGCTGAGCGGCGAGCGTCCCGACGTGCAGCAGCCGACCGGGCTGGTCAGCGTCCCGGTGCACGATCCCGGCGTGCTGTCGGCGCTGGTCAGGCGGCTGGACGAGGCGTCCATCACGGCGGCCGAGCTGGCCCTGCGGATGCCGAGCCTGGACGAGGTGTTCCTCACGCTCACAGGCCATCTCGCCGAAGACGAAGGCGAAGAAGGAACAGAAGCCGAGAAGTCCGATCTCATCACCGAGGGGAGCGTGGCATGACCGCCATCGCCGTCGAAACGCGCCGGCCCGCCGGCGAGCCGCCCGCGCGCATCAGCCCGCAGCGGACACTGCGCCACGGCCTCACGCTGGCTTGGCGCAACATCTCCCAGTTGAAGCACTCCCCGGAGAAACTGCTCGACACGACTCTCATGCCGATCGTGTTCCTGCTGCTCTTCCTTTACGTTTTCGGCGGGGCGGTCGCGGGCGACACGCACTCGTATTTGCAGCAGTTGTTGCCGGGTTTGATCGCGCAAATGGCGATGTTCGCGACGATGGGTCTGGGGACGGCGCTGAACGAGGACATCCACAAAGGCGTGTTCGACCGGTTCCGGAGCCTGCCGATCGCCCGTTCCGCGCCGCTGATCGGTTCGGTGCTGGGCGACACGGCCCGGTTCGTCACCGTGATGACGGTCCTCGTGGTGTTCGGGTCGATCCTCGGGTTCAGGTTCCACACCGATCCGCTGTCGGTGCTGGCCGCGTTCGCGCTCGCGTACGTGTTCTACCTGGCGGTCTGCTGGATCTCCGTCCTGGTGGGCCTGGTCGCGCCGACGCCGGACACCGTCCAGGGGCTGGCGTTCATCTGGGTGATGCCGCTGACGTTCGGGAGCAGCATCCTGGTGCCGGACACGTCCACGATGCCGGGGTGGCTCGAGGCGTGGACGAAGGTCAACCCGGTCACGCACCTCGCTGAGTCGATGCGGGCGCTGATGGTCGGCGGCCCGGTCGGGAACCACGTCTGGTACACGCTCGCGTGGGCGGCCGGAATCGTCGCGGTCACGTTCCCGCTGGCCATGCGGATGTACTCGCGGAGGGCCTGACGTCCGCCCTGGGAAACGCGAGGACAGGCGAGGAAGGCGAGGCATGAACCCGAACGGGGGCGCCTCGCCTTCTCGTGTTCCGGCCCTAAGGACGGCCGGGTCAGACGGGTTCGGGCGCGGTCGACCGGACGAGGTCGACGCCCGCGGCGAACACGTCGTCGCGGGTGACCTGGCGGCCGCGCTCGTAGGCGACGGCGAACGCGTCCGGTCCGAGGACGGACGTGACGTAGGCGTGCGTCCGCTCCGCGTCGTAGGACGTCACGTCGCGGAAGCCGTGCAAGGTGTGGGCGGTGCCGAGCAGTTCGGCGGCGCGGACGCAGGCGCCGCGCGCGGCGGCGCACGCCGCGAGGCCCTCGACCATGGTGGCCAGGGCCGGGTTGCCCATCAGCGCGTCGTTCCGGAGGTCGGTGAAGGCCTTCGTGTGCCAGTCGAGGGCGGCGTCGAGGTCGCCGTCCTCCTCGGCGAGGGAGCCGAGGCGGCTGAGGGTGCGGCGGACGGCCTGCGCGAAGTCGGGACGGTGCCCGCGCGGCTCGGTCCAGCGGCGGGCGCGGGCGGCGTGCGCGCGGGCGGCGGCGCGGTCGCCGCCCTTCAGGTCCATCTCGCAGAGCTGGAGGGACGCCCCGGCGGCGTCGGCCAGCTCGCCGATCCGCTCCGTCTGCGCCATGGCCCGCTCCACGTCGTCGCGGGCCTGCGCGAGGTCGCCCAGCTCGGCCCGCGCCCGGCCGAGCTGGGCGAGGATCGACGCGCCCTGCTCGGGGCTGACGCCCATGGTCGCGTAGCCGTACGCCTCCTCGCCGAGCGCGACGGCCTCGGCGAGCTCGCCGCGCGCCATGGCGACCTGCATCATTCCGCTGAGGACGAGGATCATCCCGAAGCGGTCGCCGAGGTCGCGGAACCGGGCGTAGCCGTCGGCGGCCTCCGCGGCGGCCTCGTCGATGTGCCCGGTGTTGATGGCCATGTGCGCGAGCAGCGTGTGGGACACGGCGCGGACCCAGGGGTCGGGGTGGTCCTCGATCCGCCGCAGCCGCCGCGTGATCTCGCCCAGGTCCCCGCTGAGCAGCGCGGACGCCGACTCCATCAGGGCGAGGACGGGGTGCAGCGGCCGCTCGGGCAGGGCGTCGGCGACGGTGTCGAAGACCGCGTGGAGCGACTCGCGGGTCGGGCCGACGTCCTTGGTCATCTCCTTGATGACCTTGGCCGAGATGACGCAGAGGGCGTGCTGCTCCTCCAGCCCGGGCGGCGGGTCGTCGCCGACCATGTCGCGGACCGCGACCGCCCAGTGCCCGGCCTCGACCTCCATGTCGCGCAGCACCCAGAACCAGACGAGCGCCGCGACGAGGCGGAGCCCGGTGTCGCGGTCGCCGGTGTCGATGACGTGCCGGAACGCGACGGTGACGTTGCCGCGCTCGGCGGCGAGCCGCTCGGTCCAGCGGAGCTGGTCGCGGCGGCGCAGCTCCGGCTCGGCGCGTTCGGCGAGCGCGACCAGGTGCGCGGCGTGCGCGGACCGGACGCGCAGCGCCTCCCCGGCCTCCTCGAGCCGCTCCCCCGCGTACACGCGGACGGTCTCCAGCAGCCGGTAGCGGACCTCGGCGTCGCCGTCCGCCATGACGAGCGACTTCTCCACCAGGGCGGCGATCACGTCGATGACGTCCTGCGGCTCGGGCGCGTCGGGGGCGGGGAGGCCGCACACGTCGACGGCGGCGTCCGGGGTCGCGCCGCCCGCGAACACCGACAGGCGGCGCAGGACGGTGCGCTCCACGTCGTCGAGGAGGTCCCAGCTCCAGTCGACGACGGCGCGGAGCGTGCGGTGCCGGGGCAGCGCGGTGCGGCTGCCGCCGGTGAGCAGCCGGAACCGGTCGCCGAGCCGCGCGGCGACCTGGCCGGGGGTGAGCGAGCGCAGCCGGGCGGCGGCGAGCTCGATGGCGAGCGGGATGCCGTCCAGCGCGCGGCAGATCTCGACGACGTCGGCGACGGTCTCGGCGTCCACGGCGAAGCCGGGCCGGACGGCCGCCGCCCGGTCGCCGAACAGCCGGACGGACGCGAACCCGAGCGCCTCGGCGGGGTCGGCGACGTCCGCGTCCGGCAGCGGCAGGGACGGCACCGGGCACAGCGACTCGCCCGTGATGCCGAGCGGCTCCCGGCTGGTGGCGAGCATCCGCACGCCGGGGGCCTGCGCGAGGACGTGGTCGGCGAGCCGCGCCGTCGCGTCGAGGACGTGCTCGCAGTTGTCGAGGACGACGACCATCCGCTTGGCGGCGAGGAAGTCGGTGAGCCGTTCGAGGGGCCTCGGCACGACCCGCGTCTCGACGGGCCGGACGGTCTCCGGGACGGCGAGCGCGGCGAGCACGGCCTGCACGACGTCGGCCGGGGTGCTCACCGGGGCCAGCGGGACGAACCACACGCCGTCCGGCATCTCCTCGACGAGCGCGGCGGCGCTCTCCCCGGCGAGGCGCGTCTTGCCCGCGCCGCCGGGGCCGGTGAGGGTGACGAGCCGCGTCTCGCGGAGCAGCTTGCCGACGCGGCGGGACTCCTCCTCGCGTCCGACGAAGCTGGTGAGCTGGGCGGGGAGGTTCGTGCGGGCGGGGCGCGGGACGTCCGGCGGGACCTCCGGGGCCGGCGCGGCGGGCTGCTCGGCGGCGCTGCGGACGACGGGGTCGCGGCGGAGGATGGCCAGGTGCACGGCCGACAGCCCGGGCGACGGGTCGACGCCGAGCCGGTCGGCGAGGGCGCGGCGGGTCTCCTCGAACACCTCCAGGGCGTCGGCCTGCCGTCCGGCCGCGTAGAGGGCGCGCATGAGCTGGCCGCGCAGGCGTTCGCGGAGCGGGTTCGCGGCGGCGAGCGGTTCGAGGTCGGCGACCGGCGGGACGGGCAGCCCGGCGGCGAGTTCGGCGTCCACCCGGTCCTCGACGGCGGCGAGCCGCAGCTCCTCCAGCCGGGCGATCGGCGCGGCGGCGAACGCGGCGTCGGCGGCGTCGGCGAGGGCGGGGCCGCGCCAGAGCCGGAGCGCGGCGCGCAGCAGGTGGGCGCGGCGGGCGGGGTCGTCCTCGGCGCGGGCGGCGACGACGTCCCGCTCGAACGCGACGGCGTCGACCTCCGCCGGGTCGATGCCGAGCCGGTACCCGGCGGGGCCGTGCTCGACGAGGTCGCGCCCGGCGACGCCGCGCAGCCGGGAGACGAGCGCCTGGAGCGCGTTGCCGCCGCCGCTCGGCGGCGCGCCGTCCCAGAGATCGTCGAGCAGCCGGCCGACCGACACCGGCCGGCCCGCCTCCACCGCCAGCCGGACCAGCAGGACGCGCAGCCGGGGGCCGCTGACCTCGACGGGCCGGGCGGTTTCGTCCCGCACGTCGAGCGGGCCCAGGATGCCGATGCGCACGAGTCCCCCTTCCGGGTGTCATTGTCGCCGATGCGCCGGCCGCACGCGCGCACGGAGGGCGGCGCGCGGCCGGTAACCGGAGCGGCGAGGAACGCCCCAGAAGCCCCAATCTTGACGTTTGCACCAGAAAAAGCGGGTACGGCCATTCTATGGATCTGTCATTCCTCAAGACGCTGTACGAGCGTCCGGGCCCCTTCGCGTCGGTCTACGCCGACCTCACCCGGACGACGGAGGACGCGTCCAAGGCCGCCGAGCTGCGGTGGCGGGCGCTGCGCGCGGATCTGGAGGACCGCGCCGCCCCGGCGGCCACGCTGCGCGCGATCGAGCAGACCATCGACGAGGAGATGCTGGCGCGCCGCTCGGAGGGCCTGGTGGTCTTCGCGGCGGACGGCGAGGTGGTGCACAGCGCCCGCCTGCCCGGCCCGCCCGCGGCGTCCCGCGCGACGGTGGGGCCGCTCCCGGACGTCCTGCCCTACCTGGCCGAGCGCGGCGAGCGCTTCCCGCACCTGCTCGCCGTGGTGGACCGCCGCGGCGGCGAGATCGACTGCGTCGGCCCGGACGGGCGGCGCCACCGCTACGAGGTCCGCGGCGACGAGGACTACCCCATCCGCAAGACGAAGGCGGGCGACTGGAACCAGTCCCGGTTCCAGCGCTCGTCGGAGAACGTCTGGAAGGCCAACGCCAAGAAGGTCGCGCAGGAGATCGACCGCGCCGCCGACCGCTGCCGCGCCGAGGCCGTGCTGATCGCCGGTGACGTGCGGGCGCGGACGGCCGTCCTGGAGGAGGTGTCGGAGAGCGTCCTCGAACACACCGTGGAGACCGACAAGAACACGACCGTCGACGACCCCGCGCTGGGCGCCGAGCTGCGCCGCCTGCTGCGGCTCAAGACCACCGAGCGGATCATGGCCGTCGCCGAGCGCTTCGACCGCGAGCTGGCGAACGGGCAGCGCGCCGTCGAGGGACTGCCCGCCACCACGGAGGCCGTCCGGCAGGGGCGCGTGGAGACGCTCCTGCTCGACGGCGACCCGGACTCGGCCGACCGGCTGTGGATCGGCCCCGACCCGAGCCAGGTCGCCACGTCGCGGGAGGAGCTGCGCGACGAGTTCGGCGTGCCCTCGCCCGAGCCGGTGAGGGCCGACGCGGCGCTGGTCAGGGCCGCGGCCGCGACCGACGGCGAGCTGGTCCTGCTGCCGTCGGACGGGCCCGGCCCCGGCCTGCACGTCGGAGCCGTCCTCCGCTACACCGCCTGACCGGGCCGCACGGGACCGGGCCGGGCGGTCACTCGCACTTCGGGGTGGCGCGCACCCCGAAGTGCAGGTAGCGCTCGCCGGTCGGCAGCGCGTAGAACGCGACGGGCTGCCAGGTCCGCTCGGCGGGCTCGCGGACGGCGAACAGGTTCCCGCCCGCGTCGACCGGGTGCAGGTCGTACTCGGTGACCGGCTCCGCGACGATCTCGGCGAGCGGGCCGGTCGCCGTCATGCGCAGGACGGCCCGCCCGGCCCGCTCGAACACCTCCAGGTCGGCGCCCGTCCGGCTGTAGCGGCCGGTGTGGCGGCGGATGTCGACCGGCGGGGACGGCGCCGCGGGCTCCACCGGGTGCGGCATCGCGACCCCGGCCAGTTCGGCGAAGACCTCGCGGAACAGGTCCTCGTACAGGTCGACGTGCTGCCCGCCGTTCGTGAGCAGCACGACCGCGAGGCCCTCGTCCGGGAGGACGCGCAGGTACGCCGACTGGCCGATCGTGTTGCCGTCGTGGCCGACCAGGCGGCGGCCGTCCCAGCCCATCCGCGCCCAGCCGAGCCCCCACGAGTCGCCGGGGCCGTACCGGTCCGGCAGGACGGCGTGCTCGGCGGCCATCTCGGCGACGCTCCGCTCGCTCAGCAGCCGTGCGCCGTCCGGGGCGAGCCCGCCGGTGAGGTGCAGGCGGGCGAAGGCGAGCGCGTCCGCCGCGGACGCGGTGATCAGCCCCGCCGGGCCGAGCGAGCGGGGCAGCGCCCACGTCCCGGCGCGCACCGGGGCGGCGTCGCCGTCCGCGACGTGCCCGGCGGCGGCGCGGTGCAGCAGCGCCTCCTCCGGCAGCGTCACGGTGTGCTCCAGGCCGAGGGGCTCGATCAGCCGCTCGCGGAGCGCCCGGTCCCAGGTGCGGCCGGTGAGCTTCTCGACCACCCGCCCGGCGAGGGTGAACCCGGAGTTGCAGTACGACCAGGTCGCGCCCAGCGGATGGTTCCGCGCCACCTCGGCCAGCTCCGCCGTGTACTTCTCGACGCAGTCGTCGCCGCGCCCGGTGTCGGTGAACACGTCGCCGTCGATGCCGCTCGTGTGGTTGAGCAGGTGCCGCATCGTGACGCGCTTCGTGCCCTCCAGGTCGCTGAGCCGCAGCTCGGGCAGGACGTCGACGACCGGGGCGTCCAGGTCGAGCAGGCCCTCGTCGACGAGCTGCATGACGAGCGTCGCCGTCCACACCTTCGTCATCGACCCGATCTGGAACAGCGAGTCGGGCGTGACGGTCACGCCGGTCGCCGTGTTGAGGACGCCGTGCGCCGCCTCCACCAGCTCGTCCTCGCGTCCGGGGACGACCCGCAGGATGCCGAGGACCGCGCCGGGCACGCGGTGCCGTTCCGCCAGCTCCGCAAGCCTGCGCCGCCAGTGCGCCGCGTCGATGGAGGCGCGGCCCGCGCCGCCCGCGTAGCGCTCGACCCAGTCCACGATGCGCCGGTTGAAGTCGGCGCGCTGCGAGGGCGGCCCGTCCAGGAAGAAGAAATGCGAGGCGTCCGGATAGTAGACGAGCCGGGACGGGACGCCCCGCGCCCGCAGCGCGGCGAGCCACTGCTCGGCCTGCCCGTCCGGGCAGCGCAGGTCGGCGGTGCCGTGCAGGAGCAGCGTCGGCGTCCGGACGTCCTCGACCCGGCTGTACGGGGACATCTCCGTGTACCGGTCGGGGCTGGCCCAGGGCGTCCCGCCCAGCTCGTACTCGGCCAGGTGGTGCCCGCAGTCGGACGTCCCGGTGAGGCTCACCAGGTCGGCCACGACGCCGCCCGCCACCGCCGCCGCGAACCGGTCGGTCCTGCTCGTCAGGTAGCAGGTCATGTAGCCGCCGTAGCTGTAGCCGGAGACGGCGAGCCGGGACGGGTCCGCGACGCCCTCCGCGACCAGGGCGTCCAGCGGTTCGAGGAAGTCCGCGGTGTCGGCGACGCCCCAGCCGCCGAGCGCGGCGGTGAAGAACCCCTCGCCGTAGCCGTCGCTGCCCCGCGGGTTCAGCAACAGGACGGTCCAGCCGCGCGCGACCAACTCCTGGTGGTACATGTGCGCGTGGTCGGCGGCGGCGTTCCACGCGTTGTGCGGACCGCCGTGGATGTCGAGCAGCAGCGGACCGGGCATGTCCGCGTCGGGGTCGCGCATCACCCAGCCCTGCACGACGGCGCCGTCCGAGATGGGGAACATCCGCTCCTCGCGCCGGTACGACTCGGCCTCGGCGAACGGCGCGCCGTGCGCGGTGCGGACGGTGTCGACCCCCGTCGCGAGGTCCACGGTGACGACCTCGCCGAACGACTCCTCGGTGGTCAGGACGAGCGCCGCCGTCCCGTTCCGCGCGTCCACGCCCGAGACGACCCACCCAGGGCCGCCGACCACTCGCCTCGGCGTGCCGTCGCCACCCGTGGACGTCACGTACAGATGCGTGCACCCCTGGTCGCGGGCGCAGAACAGCACCTTCTCGCCGCCCTCGACGAGGCGCGGCACCGACCCCGGGTACCCGGGCATGCCCGGCATGACGTTGCGGTCGAGCATGCCGGACAGGTCGGTCGCCGGTCCGCCGTCGAGCGGCACGCGCAGCAGCCGGTTGTGCCCCAGCACCGTGCCGTACGTGCCGATGACCAGCAGCGCGTCGCCGCCGGACGTCCACACCACCGGGCCCACCGCCGCCTCGGCCGGGCCCACCCGCCGCGGGACGGCCTTCCGGTCGGACACGTCCAGCACGTACGCGGCGATGTGCGCGGTCAGGTCGGTGTCGGGCAGGGTGGCGCCGAAGGCGAGGCGCGTCCCGTCCGGCGACCAGGCGGGGTCCCCGGCGTGCCAGTCCCCCGACGTCACCCGCCTGGCCTGCCGCGTCTCCAGTTCCAGGACGAAGACATGCGCCCGGACCCGCCCGAGAAGACCGGCGCCGTCCGCCCGGTGGTCGATCCGGTCGGTGACGATCGGCCTGCGGGCCCGAGCCGCGCCGTCCTCACCAGGGGACGCGTCAAGGTCGACGGGAGCGGTGAACGCGAGCGCCGTGCCGTCGGGTTTCCAGCACGGCGGCCCGGCGCCGAGCGGCAGATCGGTGACCTTCTCGGGTTCGCCGCCGTCGGCCGGAAGGAGCCACACCTGCGGGGGCCCGTCCTCGCTGCGCAGAAAGGCGACCTGGGACCCGTCCGGCGACCAGGCGGGCGACACGTCGGCGGCGCCGCGGGTGAGCCGCCGGGGCTGGCCCCCGGCGGTGTCCACGGTCCACAGCCTGCGGACGCAGCGGTCCGCGGCGGTGTCGTCCGTGCGCAGCACGTACACCAGCCGCGTGCCGTCGGGGGACAGCGCGGGCTGCTCGGGCAGCGCCAGGTCGGTCAGGTCGTCGATGCGCAGGCGTCGGGTCACCGGAGCCCCTCTGGTCGGGTCGGGCTTTCTCTGATGCCAACGATCCGGTCAGGAAGCGGGTTCGGGTGACGGCACCGACATGAATGGGCGAAACATGACAAAGGAGTGGCGACCGGCGCTTTCGCGCCGAACTCGCCACTCCCGGACTCCGTGTGGAGCTATGGGGATTCGAACCCCAGACCTCCTCCATGCCATGGAGGCGCGCTACCAACTGCGCCATAGCCCCTCGGTCGGGAAAAGCTTAGTGCAAGTCGGGAGCGCTCTGGACGCGGGCCGCGGCGGGACGCCCCGCCGCGGGCCGCGTCCGACGTCAGCCCTGCTTCGCGCTGTAGGTGTACCAGCGGTCGTTGACCGTGGGCACATGCACCGTGACGTTCCTCGGCCACTCGACCGGGACGCCGAGAACCTCGTTCTCCCGGACGGTCCGGCCGTTGCTCGCGGTGTGCTCGCTGGTGATCTGGCCGGTGGTGCCGCCCTTCGCGGGACGCGCGGGCCGCGCCTCCTTCTCCGCCCGCGACGTGCAGATGACCCGGCCGAGGTCGGGACGTTTCGGAAGCAGTCCGAGGGACGTGATCACCTGCAGCGCCTTCGCGCAGTCGCTCGTGCTCGGGGTCTGCGGCGCGGCGCTCCCCCCGGGCGCGCTCGCGGCGGTGTCCGGCGCGGGCGGCGGCGCGGCCAGCGCGACCGCGGGCACGGCCGGGACGGCGGCGGCGGCCAGCACGAGCAGCAGCGTCCGTCCGGTGGTCCGGCTTCTCATGGGGCAGTCCTCATCTCGATCACGCATCGCCACCCCGTGGCGTTCCCGCATGATCAACACGATGAAGCGCGCCCGGACGAAAGCCGACCGCCGTCATGGCGAACCTTTTGCGGTCAGACCCAGCCGAGGCGCTCGCGGACCTCGTCGGGCGCGTAGCCGCGCTGCCCGCCGTCCCCGATCCACACGATCCCGTCGGCCTCGGCCACCGGCCCGACCGCGTGCTCCTGCGGAAGCCGCGGCTGGATCGCGAGCCGAACCCGCGTCCCCGGCTCGTACTTGCGCAACTCGTCGATGAGGTCGGCCACCGTGACCTCCCGCGTCGCCCCCCTGCGATGTCTTCCCATACCAGGCATGAAACCACCCCCCGCAACCATCCGCTCCACCCCCAAGGCCGGACCCCCGAACACCCACCCACCAGCCCAGCCCCAAGGCCCGCAGGGAACCGGCGCCCCAAACCACCAGGACAGCACAAAACCCGACGCCCCAGCCACAAGGCCGCACGGAACCCGACGCCCCAGCCACAAGGGGGGCGTGGGGGGCGGAGCCCCCCACATCGGGGGTCCGGGGGTTGCCCCCGGGCAAACACGACGAAGGAGTGGCGGGAAAGAGGCAAAGCCTCGACCACACCACTCCCAACTCCGAGTGGAGCTATGGGGATTCGAACCCCAGACCTCCTCCATGCCATGGAGGCGCGCTACCAACTGCGCCATAGCCCCGCCGCCGCGTGGACGTTCATCCCGCGGCGCCCCGCCAGTGTATAGGACGGAGTGAGCACGGCTCGAATCGTTTGCGGTTCAGGTTCCGGCGTCGGGGCGGTCGTCGCTGAGCACGGGTTCGGGGAGGGTCCCGGCGTTGTGCTCGGCGAGGCGCCAGCCGCCGTCGCGCATCTCGGTGATCACGGACCAGCAGCAGTTGGACAGCCCGCCGAGCCGCTCCCACGTCTCCTCGGGCAGGCCGAGGAGGTGGGACATGCCGAGGCGGAGCGCGGCGCCGTGGGACGCGACGACGAGCTGCCCGTCCGGTTCCAGGCCGTCGAGGGCGCGTTCGAGGGCCGCGCCGACGCGCTTGGCGACCTGGGCGCTGGTCTCGCCGCCGGGCGGATCCCAGGCGGCGTGCTCGGCCGGGTACCGCTCGCGGATCTCGCGGTTGGTGAGGCCCTCCCAGGCGCCGCCGCCGCGTTCGACGAGGTCCTTGTCGTACCGGACGGGGAGCCCGGTGATGTCGGCGAGGGCCTGGGCGGTGTCGGCGGCGCGCCGCAGCGGGGACGCGAGCAGCGCGGTCGGGCGGAGCCCGGCGAGCAGCCGCGCCGCCCGCCGGGCCTGCTGGACGCCGGTCTCGTCGAGCGGGATGTCGGCCTGGCCCTGGAAGCGGCGTTCGACGTTCCACGCGGTCTGCCCGTGCCGCCACAGCACCAGCCGCCGCTTCCCCGGTTCCCGCTGGGGGGCCGCTCCCCCGGTCGGCTGGGGTTCGCTCACTCGGGGCTCCCGACGGCGCGGGCGCGCTGGGCCTGGTGGGCGGTGACCCGTTCGGGGAGTTCGATGAGGGGGCAGTCTTTCCAGAGCCGTTCGAGGGCGTAGAACATGCGGTCCTCCTCGTGCTGGATGTGCACGATGATGTCCGCGTAGTCCAGCAGCACCCAGCGGCCTTCGCGCTCGCCCTCGCGGCGGACGGGCTTGGCCCCGGCGTCCTCCCGGAGGCGCCGTTCGACCTCGTCCACGATGGCGCGGACCTGGCGGTCGCTGGGGGCGGAGCAGAGCACGAACGCGTCGGTGATGACGAGCTGCTCGCTCACGTCGTAGGCAAGAATGTCGTCGGCCAGCTTGTCGCCCGCCGCCTCGGCGGCGATCCGGACGAGCTGCGCCGCCCTCTCGGATGCGGTCACGATGCGCTCGCGATCCTCCCTGTAGGGGTCGTATCCGCTAACACCATCTCACGGGTGGCGGCCTGCGGTCCCCTTTGTTGATGTTCGACCGCCGTGCCCGGGCGGCCGCTTCCGCCTCCAGCGTATGTCCCGGGCCGGACGGCCTGCTCAGGCCGCTGTTTCCCGGTAGAGGTCGCGCTTGTTGATGTACTGGACGATCCCGTCCGGCACGAGGTACCAGATCGGCTCCCCGGCGTGGACGCGCTCGCGGCACTCGGTGGACGAGATCGACAGCGCCGGCACCTCCATCAGCGACACCCGCCCGTTCGGCAGGCCGGGGTCGGCGAGCCGGTGCCCGGGGCGCGTGACCCCGACGAAGTGCGCCAGCTCGAACAGTTCGTCGGTGTCGTGCCAGGTCAGCATCTTCTCCAGGGCGTCGGCGCCGGTGATGAAGAACAGGTCGGCGGCGGGCCCCTGGATCTGCCGCATGTCACGGAGCGTGTCGACCGTGTATGTGGGCCCGGGACGGTCGATGTCGACGCGGCTGACCGAGAACCGGGGGTTGGACGCGGTGGCGATGACGGCCATGAGGTAGCGGTCCTCGGCGGCGGCGACCTTGCGTCCCTCCTTGTGGGACGACAGGCCGGTGGGCACGAACACGACCTCGTCCAGCGAGAAGAAGTGCGCGACCTCGCTCGCGGCAACGAGGTGCCCGTGGTGGATCGGGTCGAACGTGCCGCCCATGATCCCCAGCCGCCGCTTTTGCGTCATGGCGACGAGAATAGTCAGCCCGGCCGGGGCCCGGCACGTCCGGGGCGGCGGCTCAGGAGAGGCCGGGCAGCGGCGGGCCGCCGTCCTCCCACGACACGACGCGGACGGCCTTGCCGACCTCGGTCCTCGGCACGGTGCCCGCGGGCAGCACGACCACCTCGGCGGTCAGCCCGAGCGACTCGTGGAGCCGGTGCGCCAGCTCGGCGCGCGGGTCGCCGGACAGCGCCTCGCACGCCACCAGCAGCCGGGCGGCGGGGGTCCGCCGGTCCACGACGAGCTGGTAGTGCGGCCGGACGAGCCCCGACCCGAGCAGCACCCGCTCGACCTCGCTCGGGTACACGTTGACGCCCTTGACGACGAGCATGTCGTCGGCGCGTCCGAGCACCTTGCTCATCCGGACGAGCGTCCGCCCGCAGTCGCACTCGCCCCGGTTCAGGGACGCGATGTCGCCGGTCCGGTAGCGCAGCAGCGGCAGCGCCTGCTTCGTCGGGGTCGTGAACACGAGTTCGCCGGGCGTGCCGTCCTCGACCGGGACCCCGCTGGACGGGTCGACGGCCTCGACGATGAAGTGGTCCTCGTTGACGTGCAGGCCGTCCTGCTCCAGGCACTCGGTGGCGACGCCGGGCCCGATGACCTCGGACAGGCCGTAGATGTCCATGGCCTTGACCGGCAGGACGTCCTCGATCGCGGCGCGCAACTCCTCCGACCATGGCTCGGCGCCGAACAGACCGGCCTTCAGCGCGGGCAGCTCGACACCGGCCTCGGCGACGGCCTCGCCGAGCCGCAGCGCGTACGCGGGCGTGCAGGTCAGGACATCCGCGCGCAGGTCGGCGAGCATTCGCACCTGCCGGTCGGTCATCCCGCCCGACATCGGCACGACGGTCGCGCCGAGCGCCACCGCGCCCTGGTGGATCCCGATCCCGCCGGTGAACAGCCCGTACCCGTACGCGTTGTGGACGACGCTCCCCGGCGACGCCCCCGCGCACGACAGCGACCGCGCGCACATCGCCGCCCACAGGTCGAGGTCGGCCCTGGTGTAGGCGACGAGCGTGGGGCGTCCGCGCGTCCCGCTCGACCCGTGCACGGCCGCGACCTGGTCGCGCGGGACGGCGAGCATCCCGAACGGGTAGTTGTCCCAGAGGTCCTGCTTGGTGGTGAACGGCAGCCCGCGCAGCCCGGCGAGCGTCACGTCCGAGCCGCCGCCGACGCCGGCCTCCTTGAGCCGCCGCCCCTGGACGCCGTCCGCGGCGAGCAGCCGGTCGACCAGCCCCCACAGCCGGTGCCGCTGCAGCGCGGCGCGCTCGTCCGGCGACATGGCCTCGGCTTTGGGGTCGAACATGAGGCGCCTCCCAGACGGCGACCGGAGCCGGACGAGGCTCCCACGCCGGGGAACCCTGCGGCAAGGTGGTTCGTCGGAACTACCATGCCAGACTTGACATCTCTACCTGTTGAAAGGAGATTCCTGCTTCGGCACCGATCGCCCGCACGGAAAGAAGTCTTCCGCTGAGGTCTGACATCGGCTCCACAGGCGTTTCACCTCTCCGCCAGCCCGACGGCGAGGATATTGCGCGCTGCGTTGACGTCCCGGTCGTGGACTGCGCCGCAGAGGCAGGTCCAGACCCGCAGCCCGAGCGGCATGCTCTCGCTGAGAGCACCGCATTCGGAGCAACGCCTCGACGATGGGAACCAGCGGTCGATCACCATCAGTTCCCGTCTATACCAGGCGCACTTGTATTCCAGCATCGATCGCATCTCACGCCAGGCCGCGTCCGTAATCGCTCGCGCGAGCCGATGATTGCGCACCATGCCGCTGACGTTGAGATCCTCGATCACGACCGTTTGGTTCTCACGGACGAGATCGGTGGTGAGCTTGTGCAGGAAGTCGCGTCCGACCGCGCGCCCCACCCGCGGCGGGGCGGGGACCGCGACCTAGCATCTCATGCTGAGAAACCAGCGGTCAGCCGCATCGCGTGTCACCGTCACGACGGACGGCACCGCGTCCTCGGGCAACGGACGCGACCACACGATATGCAGGGGCTCCTTCAACTTGGCCAGGGTCAGTCGGCCATCGAGAAACCTGAACGCCGACCGTGTGAATTCCGCGGACGCACGCGCCCCCTTCCGCGTCTTGAATCGGGGATGTCCGGCTCTCTTCGCAAGGAAGTTGTCGAACGCGCCCTGCAGGTGACGCAGCGTCTGTTGCAGGGGAACACACGACACCTCGTTCAGGAACGCAAGTTCCTCCTCGCGCTTCCAGCGGGTCAGCGCCGCCGAGGAGTCTTTGTAAGTCATCCGGCGGCCGTTCCGATGTGCTTCGACTCGTTTTTCCAAGGCGAGGTTGTAAACGAAACGGACACAGCCGAAGGTACGACTCAAGTACTCCGCCTGTTCCGCAGTCGGGTAGAAGCGGTACTTGAACGATCGGAACACACGCTGCGTCACGGCGACAACACTGTTCGAACAGGCGATCGGGGGGTGGGTATTTGTGGATCGTCGCCCGCCAGGGCCGTCATGGCCGGTCCCGCTCGTCTCCTGAGGTACCAGTGCGGGACTGCGCACACCGAAGAAGGAGAGTCATGACGGAGAACACACCGGATCGAGTACGTGCGCGGTTCCCGGGGATCAGTTCCCGGGCCTATGAACACCCGGCGGACCGTTCGGCGCTTGTGGCGCTGCGCTCGCTGTCCGGGTTCGACGTCGTCCTGCGCAAGCTGTCGGGGCTGGTCAACGAGCGGTCGCTGCGGCTGATGTTCCTCGGCGGGACGGTGCGCGTCGGCGAGGACCAGTTCCGCAACCTGTACGACATGGTGCGCGACGCCTCCTACGTCCTCGACATGCCGGAGGTGCCGGAGCTGTACGTCCGGCAGGATCCGACGCCCAACGCGATGGCGCTCGGCTCCGACCACCCGTTCATCGTGGTGAACACCGGTCTGATCGACCTGCTCGACGAGGAGGAGCTGCGCTTCGTCATCGGCCACGAGGTCGGGCACATCCTGTCCGGGCACGCGGTGTACCAGACGATGATGCAGATCCTGCTGCAGCTCGGGTCGCGGCTCGCGTGGCTGCCGCTCGGCAACATCGGCATCGCGGCGATCATCATCGGGCTGCGGGAGTGGTTCCGGAAGGCGGAGCTGTCGTCCGACCGGGCGGGGCTGCTCGTCGGGCAGGACCTCGACGCCGCCAAGCGGGTGAACATGAAGCTCGCGGGCGGGACGCGGCTCGGCGAGATGAGCAGCGAGGCGTTCCTGCAGCAGGCCCGCGAGTACGACGCGGCGGGCGACGTCCGGGACGGGCTGCTGAAGTTCCTGAACCTGCTCGGGCAGTCGCACCCGTACGCGGTGATCCGGTTCGCCGAGATCGACCGGTGGGGGAAGAGCGCCGACTACGAGCGGATCCTCGCGGGCGACTACCCGCGCCGCGACGGCGACGGCGACGCGTCCGTCTCGGAGGAGATCAAGAACGCGGCGCGCTCCTACCGGGAGTCGTGGGAGCGGACGGCCGACCCGTTCGTGGGCAAGGTCCGCGACATGGCGGACGCGGCGGCGGGCGCGGCCGGCGGGCTGTTCGACCGGTTCACCCGCCGCGACAACGGGCCGACCGACAGCAACTAGGGAGCAGGGGAACCAGGGAGCAGGGGCCAGGGCCGCCGCGCGTCGCGGCGGCCCTTTCGCGTGCCCTTCGCCGACCCTTCACTTAGAAGGGGGCCGGGACGAGGAGTTCGACGTTGCGGTCGGCGGCCTCGCCGCGGCGGTGCTCGTCGCGCTCCTGCCAGTCGTTGCCCGCCAGCTCGCGCGACAGCGACGCCAGCCGGACCGGGTCGGTGAGGCGCCCGCCGTAGGACGCGGGCCCCGCCGAGTCGATCACCGTCGCGAAGATCGACAGGGTGCCGTCGCCGTTGTCGGCCAGCTCGACGATGCGGCTCTGCTGCGGGAAGTCGATGTGCGCGGCCGTGTTCACCTCCCAGAACCCTCCCCCGCCCGGTCGCGTGTGCGGGATGACGTGGTTCCGGTGCGTGTGGCCGTTCACCCACAGGACGACGTTCGGGAAGCGGAGCAGGAGCGCCAGCACCTCGTCGCCGAGGACGCGGTCGCCGCCGAGCCCGTTCTTCAGCGACCCGATCGGGTGGTGGCTGAACAGGACGACCAGCCGGTCCTTCGCCGCGTGCTTCACGGCGGACCCGTCGGCGGCGCGGTAGCGGCTGCTCGCGGCCTTGAGCTGGGACTCCAGCCAGGCGAACTGCTTCCGGTCGAGCGAGCCGTCCGAGTAGCCGTTCGGGTTGACGGTGTCGAGGACGAGCCCGCGCACGACGCCGCGGTCGAAGGCGTAGTAGGCCGTCCCGTCCCGGAGGTTGGCGAGGGTGTAGCCGTGCCCGGAGAGGGCGGCGGTGGTCTTGAAGTGCTCGGCGACGACCTCGCGGCGGCCGAGCATCCGCCGGTTCAGGTCGGGCGTCACGGGACGGAACAGCCCGCCCGCGCCGCCCTGCTCCCGGCTGAGCCGGATCAGCTCGGCGGCGTCGGCCTCGGCCAGCATCCGGGCGAGGCGCTGGGCCTGGGCGTCGTCCGCCGGGGCGCCGATCTTGACGCCGCCGGTCGCGAGCCCGGAGGCGAGCGGGCTGACGGGCAGGTTGCCCTGGACGAGCCCGTCGTGGTTGCCGAAGACCGCCAGCCAGGGCGAGTCGAGCCCGGTCGCCTGGAACGGGCGGCGGGCCGCGTCGATCAGGCCCTTGACGCGCGGGAATCCGTACCTGGTGATGGGGAGGTCGGCGTCCGCGCCGGGCGGCGGGCCCTCCGGATGCCAGAACGCGCGGTCGTAGGACGTCCAGTCCATGACGCCCTCGTACCGGTTCGGGTCGCCGGAGTCGGGGTTGACGCGGCCGCCGTCCAGCAGGTCGATGATCCAGCGGACCTCGTTGTACTGGACGTTGTCCGCCGCGTCGCCCGTGTTGATGGTGAACGCGAGCGGCAGCCCGGTCGCCGGGCCGCGGCCGACGGCGTTGACCGCCCGGACCATCGCCTCGGCGACCTGCGTGGTGAGGAGTTCCTGCGGCCGGTAGGCGCCTTCGACCGGCAGGACGTCGAGGACGTCCTTGAACCGGTCGACGAACTCGACGCGGGCCGGGGACTGCGCGTCCACGATGTGCACGTCGGTGAGCTGGCCGAAGGCGAGGAGGCCGCGGCGGGCGGCGGCCCGCCGGGCGGACGCGGCGCCGCCGAGGTCGCGGCGGAGCAGGTGCGGCTCGCCGGGCCCCGCGGTCACGAGGCGGTACCCGCCCGCGCCGGGGGCGCCGAGCAGGTACGTCCGGTCGAGGGTGGTGCCGGCGGCGGGTCCGCGCAGCGCCGGGGCGCCGGCGCGGGCGGGCCGCGACGGGAACGCGACGAGTCCTGCGGAGGCGAGCCCGGCGCCGAGGGCGGCGCCCTTCAGGACGCGGCGGCGGGTGTACTCACGGGTCACAATCGTGAATCACACCATGACCGTCAACGTGACATCAATGGCAAGAAAGGAGCAAGTCTGGCGCGTCCCGCCTTAGCGGACGCTACCCGCGGAGGTGGCCGTCCCCGGTGACCACGTACTTCGTGGACGTCAGCTCCGGCAGCCCCATCGGCCCGCGGGCGTGCAGCTTCTGCGTCGAGATGCCGATCTCCGCGCCGAAGCCGAACTCCTCGCCGTCGGTGAAGCGCGTCGAGGCGTTCACCATCACGGCCGCCGAGTCGACCAGCGCGACGAACCGGCGCGCGGCGGGCTGCGACGCCGTGACGATCGCCTCGGTGTGGCCCGAGCCGTACTCGCGGATGTGCGCGACGGCGTCGTCCAGGGAGTCGACGACGCGGGCGGCGATGTCGAGGGACAGGTACTCGGCGTGCCAGTCGTCCTCGGTCGCGGCGACGACGTCATCGCCGTATGACCGGATGCGGTCATCGCCGTGGACCGTGACGCCCGCGTTCCGCAGCGCCTCGAGCGCGCGCGGGACGAACGCGTCCGCGACGTCCGCGTGCACGAGAACCGTCTCGGCCGCGTTGCACACGGACGGACGCTGCGTCTTCGCGTTCAGCAGGATGTCGACGGCCATGCCGACGTCGGCGGCGGCGTCCACGTACACGGCGCAGTTCCCGACGCCCGTCTCGATCACCGGGACGGTCGACTCCTCAACCACCGAGTTGATCAGCGACGCGCCGCCGCGCGGGATCAGCACGTCCACCAGGCCGCGCGCCCGCATCAGGTGCTTCACCGACTCGCGGGACGTACCGGGGACGAGCTGCACCGCGTCCGCTGGGACGTCCGACCCGGCGAGCGCCTCCTGCATCACCCCGACGAGCGCCGTGTTCGACTCGTGCGCCGACGACGAGCCGCGCAGCAGCGCCGCGTTGCCGCTCTTCAGGCACAGCGCGGCGGCGTCCACGGTCACGTTCGGGCGGCCCTCGTAGACGATGCCGACGACGCCGAGCGGGACCCGCACCTGCCGCAGGTCGAGCCCGTTCGGCAGGACGTTCCCGCGCACCGACTCGCCGACCGGGTCGGGCAGCGCGGCGACCTTCCGGACGGCGTCCGCGACCGCCGCGATCCGCGCCTCCGACAGGCTCAGCCGGTCGATCATGGACTCGGACGTGCCGCCCTCCCGGGCCCGCTCGACGTCCGCCCCGTTCGCCTTGACGAGCTCCGGCGCGGCGGCGACCAGGGCGTCCGCGATCCGGTGCAGCGCCGCGTCCTTCGCCGCGCGGGGCAGCGGCGCCAGCCCGGCCGCGGCCGCCTTGGCGCGCCGCGCCACCCGCAGGAACTCCTCGGCCTCGCTGTCGCTCATCGCGTGTCCCCTCCCGTAAGGACGACCAGGTGGTCGCGGTGGATTATCTCGCGCTCGTACTCGGCGCCCAGCTCCCGGGCCAGCCAGCGCGTCGAACGCCCCATCAGCTCGGGCAGCTCGGACGCGTCGTAGTTCACCAGCCCGCGCGCGACGACGCGCCCGGCGGTGTCGCACAGGTCGACCGGGTCGCCCGCGGCGAAGTCGCCGTCCACGCCCGTCACCCCGGCCGGGAGCAGCGACTTGCGGCGGCGCACGACCGCGTCGACGGCGCCCGGGTCGAGCGTGACGCGCCCCTGTCCGGTGGTGGCGTGGGCGAGCCACAGGTTCCGGGACGACATCCGCCGCCCCTCCGCCGGGTGGAACAGCGTGCCGACGCCCTCGCCCGCCAGCGCGCGGGCCGCGGACGCCGCGTTCGTCAGCACGACCGGGATGCCCGCGATCCGAGCCGCCTCCACCTTGGTGATCATGCCGCCCGTGCCGACCCGGCCGGACCCGCCGAGCTCGACGCCCTTCAGGTCGTCCGGGCCGCGGACGTCGGCCACGCGCCTCGAGTCCGGGCGCCTCGGGTCGCCGGTGTAGAGGGCGTCCACGTCGGACAGCAGGACCAGCGCGTCCGCGCGGGTCAGGTGCGCGACCAGCGCTGCGAGCCGGTCGTTGTCGCCGAACCGGATCTCGTCCGTGGCGACGGTGTCGTTCTCGTTCACGATCGGCAGGACGCCGAGGGCGAGGAGCTGGCCGAGGGTGCGCTGCGCGTTGCGGTGGTGCGAGCGGCGCATCATGTCGTCGGCGGTGAGCAGCACCTGCCCGACCGTCAGCCCGTACCGGGCGAACGACGACGTGTACCGGGCGAACAGCAGGCCCTGGCCGACGCTCGCCGCCGCCTGCTGCGTCGCCAGCTCGCGCGGCCGCCTCGTCAGGCCGAGCGGCCCGAGACCGGCGGCGATCGCGCCGGACGACACGAACACGATCTCCGTGCCGTCGGTGCGGCGGGCGGCGAGCACGTCCACCAGCGCGTCGATGCGGTTCACGTCGATGGTCCCGTCCGGAGTGGTCAGCGAGGACGACCCCGCCTTCACCACGAGCCGCCGAGCCTTGGCGACCGCCTCGCGCTCAGTCATCCTGCAGTCTCCTCCGCGAGAGGGCTAGCGGTATCCGTCGAGGCGGCGGTCGGTGCCGCGGGGGCCGGGGGCGACGTCGCCCGCCGGGACCTCCGGCTCCCAGTCGAAGACGACCGAGTCGTCCGGGGTGCCGATCAGGACCGTCGCGCCCGCGCTCGCGCCCGCCTCGCCGAGCGCGTCCTCCACGCCGAGCCGGGCCAGCCGGTCGGCGAGGTAGCCGACGGCCTCCTCGTTGGCGAAGTCGGTCTGCCACAGCCACCGGACCGGCTTCGCGCCCGTGATCAGGTACGTGTTGTCGCCCAGGTCGCGGACCTCGAAGTCGGCGCCGTTGCCGACCGGCTCCGGGCGGATGACCAGCCGCGTCGGCTCCGCCGGGGGCAGCGACGCGCGGTACTCGCCCACCATCGCCGCCATCGCGAACGACAGCTCGCGGAGGCCCTCGTGCGTCGCCGCCGACACCTCGAACACCCGCAGACCGCGCGCCTCGAACTCCGGTCGCACCATCTCCGCGAGGTCGCGCCCGTCGGGGACGTCCACCTTGTTCAGCACGACGATACGCGGGCGGTCCGACAGCGGACGGTCGCCGAGCACTCGGTCGTAGGCCTGGAGCTCCCGCTCGATGACGTCGAAGTCGCTGACCGGGTCACGTCCCGGCTCCATCGTCGCGCAGTCGAGGACGTGCGCCAGGGTGGACGACCGCTCGATGTGCCGGAGGAAGTCGAGGCCGAGGCCGCGTCCCTCGCTCGCGCCCTCGATGAGGCCGGGCACGTCCGCGACCGTGAACGTCGTGTCGCCCGCGCCGACCACCCCGAGGTTCGGGATCAGCGTCGTGAACGGGTAGTCGGCGATCTTCGGCTTGGCCGCGGACAGCGCCGCGATCAGCGACGACTTGCCCGCGCTCGGGAACCCGACGAGCGCGACGTCCGCGACGCTCTTCAACTCCAGGACGACGTCGCGCTCCTCGCCCGGCTCGCCGAGCAGCGCGAACCCGGGCGCCTTCCGCTTCGCGGTCGCGAGCGCCGCGTTGCCGAGCCCGCCGTGCCCGCCGCGCGCGACCACGAACCGGGTGCCCTCCCCGACCAGGTCGGCGAGGACGCGGTCGCCCTCCTTGACGACCGTGCCGTCCGGGACGGCGAGGACGACGTCGGCGCCGTCCGCGCCCGTCCGGTGGCCGCCCTGGCCCGGCCTCCCGTTGCCCGCCTTGCGGTGCGGGCGGCGGTGGTATTCGAGCAGGCTCGCCGCGCCCGAGTCGACGACGAGGACGACGTCGCCGCCGCGCCCGCCGTTCGCGCCGTCCGGGCCGCCGAGCGGCTTGAACTTCTCCCGGTGGATGGACGCGCAGCCGTTGCCGCCTTTCCCGGCGGCGGCGTGCAGGACCACCCGGTCGACGAACTGCGCGCCCGATCCCGCTCCAGCGGCCACGGTGACACTCCTCGGTGAGAACAGCGAAAGGGCGGACCGATCGAACGGTCCGCCCTTTCGAAAGTCAGAAACCCAGGCGGACTATTCCGCCGGGGGGACGACGCTGACCGCGTTGCGACCGCGGTAGCGGCGGAACTGGACCGCGCCCGCGACCAGCGCGAACAGCGTGTCGTCGCCGCCGCGGCCGACGCCGGGACCGGGGTGGAAGTGGGTGCCGCGCTGCCGGACGATGATCTCGCCCGCGTTCACGACCTGGCCGCCGAACCGCTTCACGCCGAGGCGCTGGGCGTTGGAGTCTCGACCGTTACGGCTGGACGACGCGCCCTTCTTGTGTGCCATGAGATCGCTCCCTTACTTCCCGGCCTTGATACCGGTGATCTTGACCTCGGTGTACGGCTGGCGGTGACCCATGCGCCGCTTGTACCCGGTCTTGTTCCGGTAGTGCATGATGTTGATCTTCGGCCCCTTGACCGCGCCGAGGATCTCGCCGGTCACCTCGTAGCGCGCGAGGTCGGCCGAGCCGCTGATCACGTCGTCGCCGTCCACGACCAGCACGGCCGGGAACGTGACGGTGGAGCCGACATCGCCGGCCAGCTTGTCGACGGTCAGCACGTCATCGACGGCGACCTTCTCCTGCCTGCCGCCTGCGCGGACAATCGCGTACACCGCGGAAACCCTTCGTCTTCGCGCGCTTCCGGACTGAACCGGTCCCGCACGTGGCTGTACCAGCCCCCGGCCGGGGGCCTACCCCCGGCACCGGGCCGAGGGCGGCACACCAGAGGGGGCCCTCTGATGCTCTCTGCTTGACCCCGCCGGACCGGCCGGGGACGCACCGTACGCCCCAACGGGGTTCGCGATGCGGATTTCGGAGCGACGCGCCTGCGGCCCGTCGTCGCCGGACACGTCAAGACGTGCCCAACCCGAAGAATGATACCTGACTCGGGAGGCCGCGAATCCGCCGACCGGCCGTGGAGCCAGGGATCGCGGCCCGCCGGCGATCCTGGCTCCGGGCGGACGGCGGGTGCCGTTCCGCCCGGTTCCGGATCTCGCGGGTCAGTCGGAGGACGTGTCGGCGGTGACGTCCGACTCGGCGGAGGCCGGTGCGGCGGCGCGGCTCCGGCGGACGCGGCGGCGGCGACCCGGCGCCTCCTCCTCGTCGGACTCGGCCGCGGCCTCGGCGGGCGCGGTGCCGTTCAGCTCGGTGCCGTTCGACTCGGTGCCGTTCGACTCGGTGCCGTTCGACTCGGCGGCCGTCAGGTCGGCGTGCACCGGCCCGGCCTCGGAAGCCGTGTCGGCGGACGTGTCGGCGGGCGGCTCGGCGCCGTTCGCGGGCGGCTCTGGCTCCGGCGCCGCGTCCGCCGCCTCCGCGGCGGGCTCGGCGACCGGCTCGGCGGCGGGCTCGGGCCGGACGTCCGGGGCGGGCTCGGGCTCGGCGGAGTCGAGCGCGCCGGGCGCGGTGTCCGCCGTCTCGTCCGCGGCCTGCGCCGCCTCGACCGCCGCCTGCGCGGGCGGCTCGTCGGCGTCGATCTCCGGCGGCGGGCCCGCCGGGCGCTTCGCCGGACGCGACCGGCGCGGCCGCGTCACCACGGGCTCGACCGGCTCCGGCTCGACCACCTCGACGACCTCGACCGGTTCCGGCTCGGGCGTCCGGGCCGACTCGTGCTCGGCGAGCTTCTCCTCGACCGCGCGCTCGACCTCGCCCTTGCGGCGCCGGCGGCGGCCGCTCTCCTTGCCCGCCGCCTTCTCCGCCTTGGGCTCGACCGGGGTCAGGTGGACGTGGATGCCGCGCCCGTTGCAGGACTCGCAGGTCTCCGAGAACGCCTCGACCAGGCCCTGGCCGACCCGCTTGCGGGTCATCTGCACGAGGCCGAGCGAGGTCACCTCGGCGACCTGGTGCTTCGTCCGGTCCCTGGACAGGCACTCCACCAGGCGGCGGAGCACCAGGTCGCGGTTGCTCTCCAGCACCATGTCGATGAAGTCGATCACGACGATGCCGCCGATGTCGCGGAGCCGGAGCTGCCGGACGATCTCCTCGGCCGCCTCCAGGTTGTTCCGGGTGACGGTCTCCTCCAGGTTTCCGCCCTGCCCGGTGAACTTGCCGGTGTTGACGTCGATGACCGTCATCGCCTCGGTGCGGTCGATCACCAGGGAGCCGCCGGACGGCAGCCACACCTTACGGTCGAGCGCCTTCGCGATCTGCTCGTCGATGCGGAACGCGGACAGGGCGTCCTGGCGGCCCGTCCAGCGCTCGACGCGGTCGGCGAGGTGCGGGGCGACGTACTGGACGTAGTCGGAGACCGTGTCCCACGCCTCGTCACCGGAGACGACGAGCTTGGAGAAGTCCTCGTTGAAGATGTCGCGGACGACCCGGATCGTCAGGTCGGGCTCGCCGTACAGCAGCGACGGCGCGGAGGCCGTCTTCACCTTCTTCTGGATGTTGTCCCACTGCGCGGCGAGCCGCGACACGTCGCGGGACAGCTCCTCCTCCGTCGCGCCCTCGGCCGCCGTCCGGACGATCACGCCCGCGTTCTCCGGCATGACCTTCTTCAGGATCGACTTGAGGCGGCTGCGCTCCTTGTCGGGGAGCTTGCGGCTGATGCCGGTCATCGAGCCGTCCGGGACGTACACGAGGTAGCGGCCGGGCAGCGAGACCTGGCTGGTGAGGCGGGCGCCCTTGTGGCCGAGCGGGTCCTTCGTGACCTGGACGAGCACCGACTGGCCGGACTTCAGCGCCGACTCGATCCGGCGCGGCTGGCCCTCCAGGCCGGAGGCGTCCCAGTTGACCTCGCCCGCGTACAGGACGGCGTTGCGCCCCTTGCCGATGTCGACGAACGCCGCCTCCATCGACGGCAGCACGTTCTGGACCTTGCCCAGGTAGACGTTGCCGACGTACGACTGGTGCGTCGCGCGGTTCACGTAGTGCTCGACGAGGACGTCGTCCTCCAGGACGGCGATCTGCGTGCGCTCGCCCTCCTGCCGCACCACCATGACCCGCTCGACCGACTCGCGGCGCGCGAGGAACTCGGCCTCGGTGATCACCGGCGGGCGGCGGCGGCCCTGCTCGCGGCCCTCCCGGCGGCGCTGCTTCTTCGCCTCCAGGCGGGTCGAGCCGCGCACCGACTGGACCTCGTCCTCGGCGGCGGCGCGGGCCTCCCGCGCGGTGCGGACGTGCACGACGGTGTTCGGCGGATCGTCGGTGCCGCCCGTGCCGTCGCCGTCGACCCCGGAGCGGCGCCTGCGGCGGCGCCGGCGGCGGCTCGTCCCGGATCCGCCCTCGTCGTCATCGCCGTCGGCGTCGTGCTCGGCCTCTTCGGCCTTCGACTCCTTGGCCTTGGCGGGCTTGTCCTTCTTCGCGTCCTTCTTGGCGGCCTCCTTCTTGGCCGCCTCCTTCTTGGCCCTGGTCGTCTTGGCGGGCTCGTCCTTGGGCTGCTCGTCCTTCGGCTCCTCGGCGGGGGCCTCGTCCTCGCCGCCCTCCTTGCCGCCCCGGCCCCGGCCGCGTCCGCCGCGGCGGCGGCGCCGGCGGGACGGGCGGTCGTCGGAGTCGTCCTCGTCGGACGGCCCGTGGTCGTCCTCGTCGTCGCCGGTGTCGCGGTCGGCGGACTCGTCCCGCTCGTCGCGCGCGGGCCGCTCGTCCTTCGCCGGGCGGGCGGCGGGCTCGGCGGTCGGCTGCGGCGGCTGGAAGACGACCATCGGCGGCTGGAACGTGACGCCCGGGATCCCGACGCCGCTCGCGGGCTCGGTCTCCGACACCTGGCCGGTGGACGGCTCCGCGCCCGCGACCGGGACGGCGGGCACCTCCGGAACCGGCGGGACGGCGGGCGTGGACGGCGCCGCGGACGCGGCCGCGGTCGTCGAGCGCCGCCGGGTGCGGGTGCGCCGCGTGGACGTCTCCCCCGCGCCCTCCGCCGGCTCGGCGGCCGCGGCCTTGGGCTCGCTCTCGGGCTCGTTCTTCGGCTCGTTCTCGGGTTCGGTATCGGCGTCGGGGGAGGTCTCGGCGCCGGTCATCGGGACGGCCTCGGCCGTCTCGGCCGCCTTCCCGCTCCGCGTGCGGACGCGGCTGCGCGTCCGGGTGGTCCGCTTCGGCGGCTCGTCGGCCGCCTCGCCGTCGCCGGGGGCGGGCGCCTCGGACTCCGCCGCCGGGGGCTCGGCGCGGCTCTCCTCGACGTCCGGCGGCGGGCCGGCGGGACGGCTCGCGCGCCGGGGCCGACCGGCCCCGGCGTCGCCCGCCGTGTCGCCCGCGGCGTCGTCCGCCCCGGGCGTGTTGTCCGCCGCGCTCTGGGGCTGGGCGCTCGCGGCGCTCTCCGTGGCGTCCGCGCCGCCGGTGTTCTCGTTCTCCGTGCCGTCGGCCGTGGCCGAATCCGCTTCGTTCTCAAGCATCCGGGCAATCTCCCGTCAGGCTCCCGGGCGCGTCCGCCCGTCCCGCCGAGGGGCGGAACGAGACGGTGCGCCGCGCGGGAGCACTCCGTCAGTCAGTCATCGGTGCCGTCGTCACCGGACCGTGGTCCGGCCACGACGACGAAGTCGTCGGGGGTGCGCCCGCCCGTACCCTGCGGGACCGGTTCCGTGTCGCCACGGCTTCGGTCCCACGGTCAGGCGCTGACGGCATCCGCGCTCGCGGCGTCCCCGGGCTGCGGCCGCTCCTGGCCGCCGGCCGTCGTGGCGTCGTCGCCGGACGGCAGGCCGATCTCCCGGTCGGGATCCAGAGGATCCGCGAGGCCACCGGTGTCCGCGTCGAGGGGCCCCTGCGCCAGCCTGGTCACCAGCGGGGGTGACGGCGGCGCGAGGTCGGCGACCTGGCGCAGTCCGGTGAGGATGTCGTCGGGTCGTACGGCCGGGTTGGAATGCCGAACAACCATTCGAAGTATCGCACAAGGGGCATCCGCCGCCTCCGCGGCGCGCCGGTCCAGCTCGAACGCGGACACGGCGGCGCGCACGTCGAAACGGCGCCGTCCCTTCTTGGTGAGGCGCTCGACCTCGATGTTCTCGGCGGCCGTGAAGGCGGCCACGGCGGCGGCCGCGTCGTCGTGCGACACGCCGTCCAGCCGGATCCGCCACTCGGACGCCTCGAGCCGATCGGCGAACGCGCCCGGCTTGTGCCGTGCGTCGCCGTCGCGTCCCGCCCTTACCGGCACGACGTCCACGACGTCGATCCCGGGAGGCAGGGCCGCGTCGAGATCGGCTCGAACCCGCGCAGGGTCGCGGGTCTCGGTGAGTCCGATCTCCAGGTACTCGGCCTCACTGGCCACCCCTGTCGCCGCCGCACCCGCGTACGAGATCTTCGGGTGGGGGGTGAATCCGGCGCTGAACGCCACAGGGATCCCGGCGCGCCGGACGGCGCGTTCCACGGCCCGGGATATGTCGCGGTGGCTCGTGAACCGCAGCCTGCCCCGCTTGGTGTAGCGGACGCGCAGACGCTGGATCACGGGGGCCGGCGCCGGACCCTCCGGCATGGGTGGCAGGGTTCTGGTCCTTCCTACTCGCGTCGAGTCGAAAAACAAGGTCTCCCTATAGAGTACGGGTCAGCCGGCGTCGTTCCGCCGCGGCCCGTCCTCTGAGCGGCCGAAGGCCCGCAGGCCAAGGGGTTCCGGAGGCCCGTTCCGGCCATCGAATCCCCGGCACGGGGCCCCGGAGACCTTCGAAGCGCTCGCTTACACAACGTTGAGCGGGAGCAGTTTCCTCCCGGTGGGGCCTATCTGGATCTCCGTGCCCATGGTCGGGCAGACGCCGCAGTCGTAGCAGGGCGTCCAGCGGCAGTCCTCGACCTCGGTCTCGTCGACGGCGTCCCGCCAGTCCTGCCAGAGCCACTCGCGGTCGAGCCCGGCGTCGAGGTGGTCCCACGGCAGGACCTCCACCTCGTCGCGCTCCCGGACGGTGTACCAGTCGAGGTCGACGGGCTCGTCCGCGAAGACCTTGTCGGCGCAGGCCGTCCAGCGCTCGTAGGAGAAGTGCTCGCTCCAGCCGTCGAAGCGGCCGCCGTCCTCCCACACGGCGCGGATGACCTTGCCGACCCGGCGGTCGCCGCGCGACAGCAGGCCCTCGACGATCGACGGCTGCCCGTCGTGGTAGCGCAGCCCGATGGCGCGGCCGTACTCCCGGTCGCCGCGCAGGGCGTCCTTCAGGGCCTGGAGGCGGCGGTCGACGGTCTCGTGGTCGCACTGCGCGGCCCACTGGAACGGGGTGTGCGGCTTCGGCACGAACCCGCCGACGGACACCGTGCAGCGGATGTCGCGGCGCCCGGTGGCCTCCCGGCCCGCCTTGATCACGCGCTTGGCCATGTCGGCGATGGCGAGGACGTCCGCGTCCTCCTCGGTGGGCAGGCCGCACATGAAGTACAGCTTGACCTGCCGCCAGCCGTTCTCGTACGCGGTGGTGACGGTGCGGATCAGGTCGTCCTCGGTGACCATCTTGTTGATCACCTTGCGCATCCGCTCGGAGCCGCCCTCCGGCGCGAACGTCAGGCCGGAGCGGCGCCCGCCGCGGGAGAACTCGTTCGCGAGCGTGATGTTGAAGGCGTCCACGCGGGTGGACGGCAGCGACAGCGACGTGTTGGTGCCCTCGTACCGGTCGGCGAGGCCCTTCGCGACGTCCGCGATCTCGCTGTGGTCGGCGCTGGACAGGCTGAGCAGCCCGACCTCCTGGAACCCGGACTCCTTGAGCCCCTGGTCGACCATCTCGCCGATCGTGGTGATCGACCGCTCCCGCACCGGACGGGTGATCATCCCGGCCTGGCAGAACCGGCAGCCGCGGGTGCAGCCGCGGAAGATCTCCACGCTGAACCGCTCGTGGACGGTCTCGGCCAGCGGGACCAGCGGCTTCTTCGGGTACGGCCACTGGTCGAGGTCCATGACGGTGTGCTTCTCGATCCGCCACGGGACGCCCGGACGGTTCGGCGCGACCCGCTGGATGCGGCCGTCCGGCAGGTACGTCACGTCGTAGAAGCGGGGCACGTACACGCCGCCGGACGCGGCGAGGCGCAGCAGCAGCTCGTCGCGGCCGCCGGGCGCGCCCTCGTCCTTCCACTCGCGGATCACCTCGGTGATGGCGAGCGCGATCTCCTCGCCGTCGCCGAGGACGGCGGCGTCGATGAAGTCGGCGATCGGCTCCGGGTTGAACGCGGCGTGCCCGCCCGCGATCACGATCGGGTGGTCGTCGGCGCGGTCGGCGGCCTCCAGCGGGATCCCGGCGAGGTCGAGGGCCGTGAGCATGTTCGTGTAGCCGAGCTCGGTGGAGAACGACACGCCGAACACGTCGAACGCGGCGACCGGGCGGTGCGCGTCGACGGTGAACTGCGGGATGCCGTGCTCGCGCATGACGGCCTCCATGTCGGGCCACACCGAGTAGGTGCGCTCCGCGAGCACGCCGTCGCGCTCGTTCAGGATCTCGTAGAGGATCTGGACGCCCTGGTTCGGCAGCCCGACCTCGTAGGCGTCCGGGTACATGAGGGCCCACCGGACGACGGTGTCGTCCCAGTCCTTGAGCTGGGAGTTCAGCTCGCCGCCAACGTACTGAATCGGCTTCTGCACGCCCGGGAGCAGCGGCTCCAGACGCGGGAAGAGCGACTCGACCGGCATGACGGAACCCTCCGTGCAGGGGACGTGGGATGAACGGTCAGTCTACCGGCGCCCGGCCCCGCCTCCGCTCAGTCGAACGGACGCCGCCGCACATGGACCGCCTGGAGCAGCCCGAACGCGATCATGTTGGCGAAGGTCGCGGAGCCGCCGTAGGACACGAACGGCAGCGGCAGCCCGGTGATCGGCATGATCCCGATGGTCATCCCGACGTTCTCGAACGTCTGGAACCCGAGCCAGCACACCACGCCGGTGGCGACCAGCGTCCCGAACAGGTCGGCGGCCTGCGTCGCGATCCGCAGCCCCCGCCACAGCACGACGCCGAGCAGGGCGATGATCACGGCGGCGCCGACGAAGCCGAGTTCCTCCCCCGCGACCGTGAACACGAAGTCGGTCTGCTGCTCGGGGACGAAGTGCCCGCCCGTCTGCTGGCCGTGGAACAGGCCCTTGCCGAGCGCGCCGCCGGAGCCGATCGCGATGCGGGCCTGCTGGGCGTTGTAGCCCGCGCCGCGCGGGTCGGCGTCCGGGTCGAGGAACGCGGTGAACCGGTCGATCTGGTAGTCCTTCAGCAGGCCGAAGAACCAGACGGCGAAGGCCGCGGCGGCGCCGCCGCCGACCAGGCCGACGAGCCAGCGCTTCTGCGCGCCGGAGATCGCCAGCATGCCGAGCACGACCGCGATGAACACGAGCGTGGTGCCGAGGTCCGGCTGGAGCATGATCAGCACGCCGGGCACCCCGGCCAGCACGAGCGCGAGCAGCACGTCGCGGCGGCCCGGGCCGATCTCCCCGTCCCGCGGCTCGCCGAGGATCATGGCGAGCAGCACGACGAGGCCGACCTTCGCGAACTCCGACGGCTGCACCTGGAAGCCGCCGCCGATCACGATCCAGGAGTGCGAGCCGTTGATCGTCTGGCCGAGCGGCGTCAGGACGGCGAGCAGCCCCACGCACGCCGCCCCGTACAGGATCGGGACGTACGCGCGCAGCAGCCGGTAGTCGAGGACGGTCACGACCCCGCCGAGCAGGAACCCGATGACGAGGTTCAGGATGTGCCGCTTGAGGAAGCCCTCGGGATCCTTGCCCTGGTCGGTGAGGAGCTGGTACGTCGCCGACCTGACCAGCAGGGCGCCGATCACCGACAGCGTGAGGACGACGAGGAACAGCGCCCAGTCGAGCCGCCGCAGCCCGGCGACGCGGCTGCGCCAGCCGCGCCGGACGGCGTAGCCCTCGACCGTCCCGACGCCGGAGCCGGTGATCATTCGGCGGCTCCCTCACCGGTGATCTTCGGCAGTTCGGCGGGAAGGCGGCCGTCCTTGAGGATGGGCTTCTTGTGGCCGTTCAACCCGTACATGGCCTCCCAGATCTCCCGGACGGCCGGCGCCGCCGTGGACGCGCCCGTCCCGCCCTGCGAGACCATCGCGACCACCGCGAAGCGCGGCTTCTTCAGCGGTCCGAACGAGGCGAACCAGGAGGTGTCGTCCTTGCCGTAGACCTCCGCGGTGCCGGTCTTGCCGCCGACGTCCACGGTCTTGAAGTCGAACCCGCCGAACGTCCCGGCCGCGGTGCCGTCCTTGGTGACGTCGCCGAGCGAGTCGCGGATGTACTTGAGCACCTTGGCGTCGACCGGGAGCCGCCCGGCGGGCGGCGCGCCGAGGCGGCGCTCGACCGTGCCGTCCGGGCGCATCACGGCGACGCCGAGCCGCGGCGTCACCATCCGGCCGCCGTTGGCGACCGCCGAGTACGCGCGGACGAGCTGCAGCGGCGTCACCAGCACGTCGCCCTGCCCGACGGAGAAGTTGGCCGCGTCACCGGGCCGCCACACGAACCCCTCGGTGCAGTTCTCCGTCGCGACGGCCTTGAGGTAGGCGGCGCGCGCCGGGTCGGTCTTCGCGAGCTGCGGGTAGCCCTGCTTGGCGCCCTTGCAGTTCGCCTCCTTGGTGTCCTCCCAGAAGCTCTTCTTCCAGCTCCGGTCGGGGATGCGGCCCATGCTCTCGCTCGGCAGGTCGATCCCGGTGCGGGACCCGAAGCCGAAGTTGCGGGCCATCTTCACCATCGGGTCGGACGGGTTCTTGCGCGGCTTCATCCCGCCGTCGCGCTGCCACTCCTGGTAGGCGAACCGGTAGAAGATCGTGTCGCAGGACTTGACCAGCGCGGTGTGCAGGTTCATCGGGCCGTAGCCCTGGCCCTCGAAGTTGCGGAACGCGCGGTTGCCGACGTTGTAGGAGCCCGGGCAGTCGTAGGTGCCGTGCAGGCTGTTCCCGTCCTTCACGGCGGCGGACACCGAGGAGATCTTGAACGTGGAGCCGGGCGCGAACTGCCCCTGGGTGACCCGGGAGATCAGCGGCTCGCCCTTCTTCTTGCCGAGCAGCGCGTCGTACTCGTCCTGGGAGATGCCGCCCGTCCAGATGCTCGGGTCGTAGGTGGGGTAGCTGGCCATCGCGACCATGTTGCCGGTCTGCACGTCCATGACGACGGCGGCGCCCGCGTCGGCCGGGTGGCCCGCCTTGCGCGCGCCCTCGATGGCGTGCTGGAGGGCCTTCTCCGCGGCGCCCTGCACGCCCGCGTCGATGCTGGTGACGATGTGGGAGCCCGCGACGGGCGGCTGCTCCGCCGCCGTGCCGGTGACACGTCCCTGGCTGTCGACGAGCACCTTGCGGAACCCGGGCTCGCCGCGCAGCGCCGTGTCGTACTGCGCTTCGAGGCCGGCGCGTCCGACCAGGTCGACGCCGCTGTACCCGGTGACCTTGAGGCCGGTGCGCTTGTCGAGCTCCTCCTGCGTGACGGGCTGCAGGTAGCCGAGCACCTGCGCGGCGCTCGCGCCCTCCGGGTTCGGGTAGTCGCGGACGGCCTGGACCTGCGCGGTGACGCCGGGGAAGTCCTCCTGGCGCTCCATGATCTGCAACGCGCGCTTCGGGTCGACGTGGTCCTCGACGGGGATCGGCTGGTACGGCGAGCCGGGCCAGCACGGGCGCTTGATGCCCGGGCCGCACAGCCGGATCCGCTTGGTGATCTCGTCCTGGCTCACGCCGAGGACGCCCGCGAGCCGCTTGACGATCGACTTGCCGCCGTCCTTCCGCCGGGACAGGGTCGTCCGGTCGACGGACACGACGAGCGCGCTCGTGTTGCGGACGAGGGGCCGGCCCCGGTCGTCCAGGATCATGCCGCGGACGGCGGGCACGACGATGTCGCGGGTGCGGTTCTGCGCGGCGATCCCCTGGTAGTGCTCCCCTTCGAGGACCTGCAGCGACCACAGCCGCCCGACGAGGACGAGCAGCAGCGCACCGACCAGCACGTACAGGACGACGAGTCGGAAATGGGTACGCGGGTTCACAGCGTCCCGCCCCGCCCCGACATCGCGCGGTAGCGGGCGGCGGGCACCGCGAGGCCGTCCCCGCGGGTTCGCTCGCCGCGTTCGTACCGGCGGGTGGCGCGCAGCACCGCCCACACGACGAACGGGCTCGCGATGACGTCGTACAGCACCTGCGGCGGGACCATCCGCGACACCGACGCCCACTCGGCGCGCGGGTCGCCGAGGATCATGCCGGTCACCGCGTAGAGGACGGTGCCCGCGAGGGCCCCGGCGGCGACGGCGAAGAACGGCACGACGGACTGCCGGTCCATCTCGGCGGTCGCGACCCCGCACAGGTAGCCGATCAGGCAGTAGACGAGGGCGTACCGGCCGATGGTGTGGTCGGCGGGCGGGACGATGTCGGCGGCGAGCCCGGCGAAGAACCCGGCGACCATCCCCGTCATCGACCCGGCGACGAGCGCCAGCGCGACGACGGCGAGCAGCACCAGGTCGGGTTGGACGCCGCCGGGCAGCGGCAGCCGGTTCGCGACCGACACCTGCAAGATCAACGAAACGGCGATCACCACGGCGGCCACCGCGGCGCGCCCGGCGGGCGACGCCTCGGGCGGGTTCAGCACGTCAGTCTCCCCGGCTCGGTCTCGTGAACGGGCTCTTCGTTCCGCTCGGCCGCGCCTCCGGCCGCTTGCCCCGGGTCGGGGTGGCGGACGGGTGCGCGGACGGGCTCGTGGACGGCGTGGGGGGTGGCGGCGGCTTCGGCGGGAGCAGCGCGTCCCGCGGGTCCTGCTTCGGCGGCGCGACGACGACGGCGACGACGTCCAGGCTGGTGAACCGGACGAACGGGCGGACGTAGGCGGTGCGGGTGAGGCCCCCGGCGGAGCGGTCGATCCGCTCCACGACGCCGATCGGGACGCCCGGCACGTACGGCCGCTGGCCCTGCGATCCGAGCGTCACGATGCGCTGGCCGACGGCGATCGGCGCGGTCGCGTCGAGGAGCTGGAAGCGCAGCGGGGTGCCGCCGCCCCCGCCGAAGCCGCGGCGGCCGCGGCCCTGCACGATCCCGATCTCCTTGGACGCTTCGAGCCGCGACCCGATCGAGGACGTCTGGTCGGTGGCGAGCAGCACGGTCGCCGTCGCGGGCCCGACGCGGGTGACGCGGCCGACGAGCCCGTCGGCGCTCATCACGGTCATGTCGCGGGTGACGCCGCTGCGGCTGCCGACGTCGATGGTGACGGTGTCCTCGAAGCCCTGCCCGGCGGAGATGACCTGCGCGGCGAGCACCTTGTAGCCGCCCGTCCCGGCGGTGCCGAGCATCCGCTGCAGCTGGGCGGACCTGTCCTTGTCGAGGCTCAGCGCGCGTAGCTGCTCGCGGAGCCGCTGGTTCTGCCGTTCGAGCCGGTCCGCGCGGCGCCGCTCGCCGGGCGCGTCGGTGATCGAGTCGAACGTGTCGCCGACCGGCCGGACGACCGCCGCCGACACGCGCTCGACCGGGCCGAACACGGTGGCGCCGACGTCGCGCAGGCCGCGCAGCGGCGAGTCGTCGCCGCCGCGGTAGTCAATGGTGATCATCGCGAGGGCCACGACGAGCAGCGCGCCGAGGACGACGCGGGTGCGCCGGGTGTCCTTCACCCACCGACCTCCCGTTTCTCAGTCAGTCCGGGGGTATCAGTGACGCGGCTCCGGCACGAGCACCTGCCGGAGGGACTCGAAGTCCTCGACGCACTTGCCGGTGCCGAGCACCACCGAGTCGAGCGGGTTGTCCACCAGGTGGATGGGCATCCCGGTCTCCTCGCGGAGGCGCTCGTCGAGGTTCTTCAGCAGCGCGCCGCCGCCGGTGAGGGCGATCCCGCGGTCCATGATGTCTCCGGACAGCTCGGGCGGGCACTTGTCGAGCGTGGTCTTCACCGCGTCCACCACGGCGTTGACCGGCTCCTCGATGGCCCGCCGGACCTCCTCGGCGGAGATCACCACGGTCTTCGGCAGCCCGCTGACGAGGTCGCGCCCGCGGATCTCCGCGTGCGGCTCCTCGTCCCCGCCCGGATAGGCGGAGCCGATCGCCATCTTGATCTCCTCGGCGGTCCGTTCCCCGAGCATCAGGGAGTACTCCTTCTTCGAGAAGGAGATGACCGCCTGGTCGAGCTCGTCGCCGCCGACGCGGACGGACTGGCTCGTGACGATCCCGCCGAGCGAGATGATCGCGACCTCGGTGGTGCCGCCGCCGATGTCGACCACCATGTTGCCGGTCGGCTCGTAGACGGGCAGCCCGGCGCCGATCGCGGCGGCCATGGGCTCCTCGATGATGTACACGCGGCGCGCGCCGGCCTGGTACCCGGCCTCCTTCACCGCGCGCTGCTCGACGCCGGTGATCCCGCTCGGCACGGCCACCACGATGCGCGGCTTGGCGAAGTGCCGCCGCTTGTGCACCTTCTGGATGAAGTACCGCAGCATCCGCTCGGTGACGTCGAAGTCGGCGATGACGCCGTCCTTCAGCGGGCGGACCGCGACGATGTTGCCCGGCGTGCGGCCGATCATCCGCTTCGCCTCGATGCCGACGGCGACGATCTTCCCGGTGTTGGTGTTGATCGCCACGACGGACGGCTCGTTGAGGACGATCCCGCGCCCGCGCACGTAAACCAGAGTGTTGGCGGTTCCGAGATCGACCGCCATGTCACGGCCAAGAAACGACAGCTTGTTACCCATGAAGAAAGGGAGCCCTTCATGATTGATGGGCGTGTATAGCGGCGCGTCCATCGTAACGTGCGGCCACGTCCGCGGGCAGTCACCCCGCCGTCGCGCGTCCCCCAAAAAACGAGTGTTGACCAGCGCCTGTTCCCCAAACCTAGGTCACGGATCTTGCCCGTGCCAAGCCCACGCACCAGATTGTGACCCCAATCAGCCCGAGAAATTGGACCGCCCTAACCCCCCGGCCGAACCGCCCCCACACGCCACCAGAACCCCAAGCCCCGCAACACCAGAACCGCAACCACCTCACGGTCGAACCCGAGCCGAAGCCGAGCCAGAGCCACGCTCGAACCGAGGCCGACATCACGGTTGCCCCTCAACCGGCGCGACGCTCGAACCTGAGCCGGGCCACGGTTCGTGCGGCCGGAGGCGCCCCAGCGCCGGAGGCCGCACGAACCGCCGCACGGCGGGCCGTTTCCCGAGGAGCGAACGCGATCTCGGAAAACGGCCCGCCGTGCGCAACGGGGGTTCCAGGGGGTCGCCCCCCTGGGCAACTAGAGCTCCGGGAAGAAGAGCTTGATCTCTCGGTCCGCCGAGTAGGTCGAGTCGGAGCCGTGGACGATGTTCTCGCCGATCTCCAGGGCGAAGTCGCCGCGGATGGTGCCGGGGGTGGCGCTGACCGGGTCGGTGGCGCCGGCGAGCGCGCGGAACGCCTCGATGGCGCGGGGGCCCTCGACGACCATGGCGACGAGCGGGCCGCCGGTGATGAACTCGACCAGCTCGCCGAAGAACGGCTTGCTCGCGTGCTCCTCGTAGTGGGCCTCGGCGGTGTCGCGAGAAAGGGTGCGGAGCTCCAGCGCGACGAGCTTCAGGCCCTTGCGCTCGATGCGGGAGATGACCTCGCCGATGACGCCGCGGCGGACGCCGTCGGGCTTGACAAGGACCAGGGTGCGCTCGGACACGGGTGGCTCTCCTCGAAGACTTTCGGATTGGTGCGGCGCGCGAATCCTACCGGGCGCGGGACGCTGCGGCGGACCTGCCGGGCGGTGCGGCGGCGACGGCGGCGAGCAGGACGGCGGCGGCCGCGGCGACGACGAGCCAGCCGTGGTAGCCGTCGAGCAGCGCGCGCGTCCGCTCCGCATCGGACGCGGGCCGCAGCCGTTCCAGCCGCGCCGCTTGCAGGGACAGCACGATCAGCTGCCCGGCGAGCACGGCGGGGAAGCAGAGCGAGAGGCCGAAGAGGGCGGCGCCGACGCCGGCGTCCCGCAGCGACGCGGCGAGGGCGGCTCCCGCGCCCGCGCCGAGCAGGACGAGCGGCCCGAGCATCGTCCACCGGTCGTGGACGTCGGCGGTGAGGCCGAGCGGGACGGCCACGGCGACTAGGAAGCATCCGGCGCGGACGGCGCGGCGCGCCGGGACGCGGGTGGAGCCGAGGGCCGCGAGCACGGCGGCGGCAGCGGCGGCGGCGAACGGGAGGAGCGGGACGGCGGCGTCCCGCCCGTGGGCGCCGGCGGCGGCGAGTCCGGCGAGCGGGCCTGCGACGGGGTGGCAGAGCGCCCCGGCGGCGATCATGACGACGGCGCAGCCGAACGGGCTGCCCGCGGTGGCGTCGCGGCGGGCGGTGAGGGCGAGGCCGAGCAGGGCGGTCAGGGCGAGCCCGGCGACGACGAGCCGCGCGCCGGGCGACCACGCGTGCGCGGCGACGACGGCGAGGAACGCGAAGCCCGCCGCCGGGGCGAGCGGGAGCAGCAGTTGCCCGCGCTCGGCGAGCCGGGCGGCGGGCAGCGCGGACGGCCCGCGCCCGCGCAACAGCAGGTGGGCGGCGGCGGCGACGGCGGCCGCGAGGGCGGGCCACGGGTAGGGGGCGAGCGCGTCCCGCCAGTCGCGGGCCGCGTCCCCCGGCGGGACGGCCCGCAGCGCTAGCGGCATCGCGATGATCAGCATGCCCGCGAGGACGCCCGCCCAGAGCGCGGCGAGGGCCCGGCTGCGGCGCTCCCACACGAGGACGAGCGAGGCGGGCAGGACGATCCCCGCGCCCGCGCCCTGCGCGGCGCGGACCGTCCCGGCGAGCGCGACGGAGTCGGCGAGCCGGGCCGTCCCGAGCCCGGCGAGCAGGACGGCGAGCCCGGCGGCGAGCACGCCCAGGGCGGGGAACCGGCGCGCGGCGCCGGCGCCGAGCGGGACGGCGACGAGCAGCGCGGGCAGGGACAGGCCGGTGGCGCGCAGCAGCGCGGGGACGCCGCCGGCGCCGAGGTCGAGGGCCTGCGCGGCGGCGGGGACGACGTCGCACACCGCGTCCGGCACGACGAGGACGGCGGCGGGCGGCGCGGTCAGGGTCAGCAGCAGCGCGCCGAGCGCGGCGAGCCGGCGCCGGGCCCGCCGCTCCGGCCGCGCCCCCGGAGACCACGGGACGGGACGGGCGCGGCCGGAGACGGACCCGCCGGTGTGCGATGACAGCGCGTGCAGTGACACGGCCCGCTCCTTCGCAGGGTGGTCATCCGCCGGACGCGCATTCCGGAAAGAGAAGTATGTCGGAATTGCGAAATAGATCGGAAATACCCACACATGGCGGACGAGATCGTATTTTCATCCGGCATTGACCGGCGGCCCGCATCGCGCGCGCGTATCGGCGGCGAATAAGGACCGGCGTACCGTCCCGGCGAATTTAGCGCGGCCGGACGCTCTCCGCCTTGCGTCCCATCCAAATGGCCGTCCCCCAGAGCGCCCCGAACAGGACGCCGAGGAAGAACATGGCCGGGACCATGAACCCGGTCGCGACGATCAGCACCTGCAGGACGGTCCCCACCGCGACCGCCCACCGGAACCGCAGCAGCCCCGCGAGCAGCAGGCACGCGACGGCCAGCCCGCCGCAGACGCCCCCGGCGGTCGCGCCGTCGACGTCCAGCACGGACACCGCCACCGGGATCGCCAGCGCGATCACGATGGCCTCGCAGCCCAGCACCGTGGCGAGCAGCCGCCGAACCGGATTCGGCGCCGCCGTCCGCCGTCCCGTGGCCGTCATCGGACCCTGCCTTCCTGGGGGACGACCCCCAGACCCCCGAGCCGGAGGCCCGACGATCCTCGCTTCGCTGCGGTCATCGGCCCTCCTCCACCCGGAGCAGGGTGCGGGCGTCTCCGGCGGTGACCACCGAGCCGGTGATCAGGACGCCGGCGCCGCGGTACTCGCCGGTCTCCTCGGCGAGGCCGATGGCCTGGTCGATCGCGTCGTCCAGCCGCTCCGCGACGTGCACCCGCTCGGGGCCGAAGATGCTCTCGGCGATCTCGGCCAGCTCCTCCGGCGGCATCGAGCGCGGCGAGGAGTTGCGGGTGACGACCAGCTCCTCCACCACGGGTTCGAGCTGGTCGAGGACGCCCGCGACGTCCTTGTCGGACGCGATCGCGAGGACCCCGGCGAGCCGGGTGAAGCCGAACGACTCGGTGACCGTGTTGACGGTCGCGGCCATCCCGGCGGGGTTGTGCGCGGCGTCCAGCAGGACGGTCGGGCCGGTCCGCGCGACCTCAAGGCGGCCCGGCGACGCCGACTTCGCGAAGCCGCTGCGCACCAGCGCCGGGTCGAGCTGCCCCTCGCCGCCGCCGAGGTAGGACTCGCCGGGCGCGATCCGGGTCGCGGCCTCCAGGTTGGGCTCGCCCCTGGTCGGCGCGCCGCTCGCGAACGCCTCGACGGCGGCGAGGGCCGTCGCGGCGTTGCTCGCCTGGTGGTCGCCGAACAGCGGCAGGAAGACCTCGTCGTACACGCCGTGCAGGCCCTGGAGCCGGAGTTGCTGCCCGCCGACCGCGACGTCGCGGCTGAGCACGCCGTACTCGATGCCCTCTCGGGCGACGGCCGCGCCGGTCTCGGCGACCCGCCGGAGCAGCACCTCGGCCGCCTCGACGGGCTGCTGGGCCAGCACCGCGACCGATCCGGGCTTGATGATCCCGGCCTTCTCCCCCGCGATCTCCTCCAGCGTGTCGCCGAGGTAGCGGGTGTGGTCGAGGCCGATCGGGGTGATCACGGCGACGGCGCCGTCCGCGACGTTGGTCGCGTCCCAGACGCCGCCCATCCCCGCCTCGACGACCGCGACGTCGACCGGGGCGTCCGCGAACGCCGCGTACGCCATCGCCGTCAGCACCTCGAAGAACGACAGCTCCACCGGGTGCTTGCCGTCGACGAGCTGGACGTAGGGCAGGACGTCCTCGAACGCGGCGGCGAAGCCGTCCTCGCTGATCGGCTCCCCGTCGATCGCGATGCGCTCGCGCAGGGTGGTCAGCTCCGGGCTGGTGTAAAGGCCCGTGCGCAGCCCGCGCTCGCGCAGCAGCGCCTCGACGAGCCGGGCCGTGCTGGACTTGCCGTTCGTCCCGGCGATGTGGATCACCGGGTAGGCGCGCTGCGGCTCGCCGAGGACGTCGAGCAGGTCGCGGACGCGGTCGAGGGTCGGATCGATCTCCCACTCGACCCCGCGGGCCATGATCGCGCCGACGGCGCGCCGGTAGCCGGACGGCTCGCTCATCTGACTCACGGCCACGAGCCTACTCGGGGATCGACCGCGTCCCGGACGCCCCCACACTGGAGGCATGGACGTCTTCTACCGGGAATGGGAGCGGCGCGCCCCCGGCGAGACCCGCGACCTCGCGCGCGCCCGCGCCCTCGCGGACGCGCTCGGCCTGCTGGACCCCGATGTCCCGGTCCTGGTGGTCGTCGGCTCCAAGGGGAAGGGGACGGCGGCCACCTACGCCTCCGCCTTCCTCGCGGCGGCCGGGCTGCGCGTGTGCACGGTCACGAGCCCGGGTCTGCGCAGCGACCGCGACCGGATCAGGGTGGACGGGCGCGCCCTGTCCGCCGCCGAACTGACCGCGCTGCGGGACGTCCTCGACGAGGCGATCGCCGCGCTGCCGCCGCCCTCGCACGGCTACCTGGCGCCGACCGGGCTCTTCACCCTCTCCGGCGTCCTCCACGCGCGGGAGGTGGACGCGGACGCGATCGTCCTGGAGGCCGGGATGGGCGGACGGTCCGACGAGGTGTCCCTGTTCAGTCCCGACGTCGCCGCGATCACGCCGATCTTCCTGGAGCACGCCCACATCCTCGGCGACACCCCGGCGGAGATCGCCAAGGAGAAGCGCGGCGTGGCGGGACCCGGCACGGTCGTGGTGTCCGCGCCGCAGTCCGCCGAGGTCGCGAAGGCGCTCGGGGACGTCCACCACATGCGGCCGGGCGACTCCGGCCTCCCGCTCGGCCTGCTCCCGGCCGGGCTCGGCCGGACGAACGCCGAACTCGGCGTCGTCGCCGCCCGCCGGCTCCCCGGGATCGCCGAGCCCCCGCCCGAGACGCTGCGGGACGTGCTGGCGTCGATCGTCCTGCCGGGACGGCTGTCCTGGCACGACGTCCCCGGAACCGCGACGCGGCTGCTCGTCGACTCCGCCGTCGACCGGACCGGGGTGGCCGCCGCGCTCGCCGCCGCGCGCCGCGCCTGGGACGAGATCGACCACGTCGTCGTCTGCCTCCCCGACCACAAGGACCTGGACGGCGCCATCGCCGAGCTCGAAGGGCTGCCCGTGACGTTCGCCCGGCTGCCGTGGCCGCGGCTGAGCTTCACCCGCCCGCTGCCGCCCTCCTGGGACGTCGTCGACGCGGAGGCCGTCACGCGCGAGTCGCTCGCGGCGCTCGGCCGCCGCGTCGTCGTCCTCGGCACCGTCTACTTCACCGGGCACGTCCTCGGCGCGGTGGACGCCTCCACCGAGCGGCTGTTCGTCACCGCCGCCGTTCGACGTCCGTTCTGATCCGCCGCATCACGTCGGCCATCAGCGTGAACTCCGGGTTCGCCGACGGGACGTTCGACGCGACGATGCCGTAGGAGTCGACGGTCGCCCACGCGCAGTACGTGTGCGTCTGCGCCAGGACGGCGAACGTGCCGCACACGGCCCGGCCGCCCATCGGGCCGGGGTCGGCGTCCTGCCCGGCGATGAACGTCGTCGGCTGCGCCTTCTGCAGGAAGTCCGCGGGGTTGCCGACCCGGCCCGTCCCGCCGACGAACAGGACGTTGACCGGCCGCACCGGCTCCTCGCTGTAGACGGCCTGGCCGCGCTTGGCCGCCGGTACCCCGCCCTCCTCGACCGCGCCCGCGACGAACGGGTACGCGGCGCTCGCCGGGGGCCCGACGAGGCCGTCGCGGTGCAGGCCGCCCGCCGTCCCGCCCGCGTCGATCACCCTCTTGGACGCGGGAAGGCCCGCGATGCGGGCGTTCGGCCCGCCGCCGCCGTCGGACCGGACGGCCAGCACGCCCGCCGCGACAACCACGCCCGCGACCAGCAGGCCGCCCAGCGCCAGCAGCAGGCGCGGCCCGCGCCGCGGCCCCGCGACCGGGCCCGGCGTCGGCGGGGCCGTGCCGTTCGGCGGCGCGGGGTACGCGCCCGACCCGTCCGCGACGATCGGGTGGCCGCCCGTCGCGTCGCTGACGATCGGGTGGCCGCCCGTCCCGCCGGTGATCACGATCTGCGGGCCGGTGCCGTCCGGGACGACCTGGAACGGGCCCGAACCGTCCGGGAGGACCTGCGGGCCGGTGCCGGGCTCGACCGTCCACCAGGGGCGCGAACCGCCCCAGGGACCCTGCTCGCCGTCCGGGCCGCCCGCCTCCCCGTCCTCGGCCCGCCGGGGGTCGTCACCGGACACCGGGTCCGGCCTGTCGGACCGAGGTGGTGATTCGGCCATTGCACTCCCGATGGTTCATGTGCCGCAAAGCCCAGCAAGCCCACCCGGATCGTAGACCGCACCGGGCCGCCGCGCCGACGGTTCCGACCGCTCGCCCGGCTCAGCCCGCGGGCAGCGCGGCCAACTGCGACTCAAGGCGCTTGATGTCCGCCTCGGCCTGGGCGAGCCGGTCCCGGTTCTTGGCGACGACCGCCTCCGGGGCCTTGGCCATGAACGCCTCGTTGCCGAGCTTGCGGCTCGTCTGGTCGACCTCCTTGCGGGCGGCGGCGAGGTCCTTCTCCAGCCGCTTCCGCTCGGCCGCGACGTCGATCGCGCCGGCCGTGTCGAGCCGCACCGCGACGCCCTCCACCGGCAGCGACGCGGTCGCCGCGAACCCCTCGCCCGGGACGGTCAGCCGCAGCAGCGACCGGACGCCCTCCTCGTGCGCGGCGAGCGGCGAGCCGCCCCACTCCAGCGCCGCCGCGACCTTCTGGCCCGCCTTGAGGCCCTGGTCGGCGCGGAACCGGCGGACCTCGGTGACGAGCCGCTGCAGCGACTCGACCACGGCCTCCGCCGCTCGGTCGGCGCGGCCCGGCTCGGCGGTCGGCCACGGCGCGGTGACGATCGTCGCGCCGCCGGTCAGGGACGTCCACAGCTCCTCGGTGACGAACGGGATCACCGGGTGCAGCAGCCGCAGCAGCTTGTCGAGCACCTCGCCGAGGACGCGCCGCGTCGCCTCCGCCCGCTCGTCGGCGAGCTGCACCTTGGCCAGCTCGACGTACCAGTCGCAGACCTCGTCCCACGCGAAGTGGTAGAGCGCCTCGCACGCCTTCGCGAAGTCGTAGCCCTCAAGGTGCTCGTCGACCTCCGCGACGACCGACTGGAGCCGCGACAGGATCCAGGCGTCCACGGTCGACACCTCGTCCGGCATCTCGCCGCGGACGTGCGCGCCGTTGATGAGCGCGAACCGCGTCGCGTTCCACAGCTTGTTGCAGAAGTTCCGCGAGCCCTGCGCCCACTGCTCGGCGACCGGGACGTCCCCGCCCGGGTTCGCGCCGCGCAGCAGCGTGAACCGGGTCGCGTCGGCGCCGTACTCGTCGATCCAGTCGAGCGGGTCGATGACGTTCCCGAACGACTTGGACATCTTCTTGCCGAACTGGTCGCGGACCATCCCGTGCAGGGCGATCGTGCCGAACGGCTGGACGCCGTCCATCGCGTACAGCCCGAACATCATCATCCTGGCGACCCAGAAGAACAGGATGTCGTAGCCAGTGACCAGCACGGACGTCGGGTAGAAGCGCTTCAGGTCGGGCGTCTCGTCCGGCCAGCCGAGCGTCGAGAACGGCCACAGCGCGGACGAGAACCACGTGTCGAGGACGTCGGTGTCCTGCGTCCACCCGGCGGGCGGCTCCTCGTCCGGGCCGGGACAGGCGACCTCGCCGCCGGGCCCGTACCAGACCGGGATGCGGTGCCCCCACCAGAGCTGCCGGCTGATGCACCAGTCGTGCATGTTGTCGACCCACTCGAAGTAGCGGGACGCCATCTCCGGCGGGTGGATCTTCACGCGGCCGTCGCGGACGGCGTCGCCCGCGGCCCGCGCCAGCGACTCGACCTTCACGAACCACTGCAGCGACACGCGCGGCTCGACGACCGTCGCGCAGCGCTGGCAGTGCCCGACCGAGTGCTTGTACGGGCGGACCTCCGCGACGATCCGGCCCTGCTCGCGCAGCGCGGCGACGACCGCCGGGCGCGCCTCGAACCGGTCGAGGCCCTCGAACGGGCCGGACGCGGTGACGACGCCGCGCTCGTCCATGACCGACAGGGACGGCAGCGAGTGGCGGCGCCCGATCTCGAAGTCGTTGGGGTCGTGCGCGGGGGTCACCTTGACGGCGCCCGTCCCGAACTCGGGGTCGACGTGCTCGTCCGCGACGACCGGGATGCGGCGGCCGGTCAGCGGCAGCTCGATCTCGCGTCCGACCAGCTGCGCGTAGCGGGCGTCCTCCGGGTGGACGGCGACGGCGGTGTCGCCGAGCATCGTCTCCGCCCGCGTGGTCGCGACGACGATCTCGTCGTCGCCCGACCCGTACCGGATCGAGACCAGCTCGCCGTCGACGTCCTCGTGCTCGACCTCGATGTCGGACAGCGCGGTCAGGCAGCGCGGGCACCAGTTGATGATGCGCTCGGCGCGGTAGATGAGGCCGTCGTCGAACAGCCGCTTGAAGTTGGTGCGGACGGCGCGGGCGCGGGCGTCGTCCATCGTGAACGCCTCGCGCGTCCAGTCGACGCTGTCGCCAAGCCGCCGCATCTGGCCGAGGATCCGGCCGCCGGACTCCGCCTTCCACTGCCAGACCCGCTCGACGAACGCCTCGCGGCCGAGGTCGTGCCGCGAGACGCCGGCCTTGGCGAGCTCGCGCTCGACGACGTTCTGGGTGGCGATGCCCGCGTGGTCCATGCCGGGGACCCATACGGCCTCGTGGCCCTGCATCCGCCGCCGCCGGATCAACGTGTCCTGGATGGAGTGGTCGAGGGCATGCCCCATGTGCAGCGAGCCCGTGACGTTGGGCGGCGGGATCACGATGGAGAAGGCGGGACGCTCCGGCGCGCCCTGCGGGTCGGCGGTGAACAGCCCCTCCGATACCCACCGCTCGTAGAGCCGGCCCTCGACGTCGGCCGGTCGGTACTGGGTGGGCAGGTCGACGTCCGCTGCGGCCCCCTGGCCGCGCTCAGTGCTGGGCTGTGTCACGGCTGACGATTCTACGGGGGCCGGGGAGGTGGCGGCGCCCTCGCCGCCCCGGCCCGGGGACGCGGGTTCCCGCCGCGGTCGGGACACAGGTCACCTGACACCGGGTCGCCCCGCCGGAAAGGGTTGCGGGGAACACCCGAAACGGCGGCGCGGGAGGAGGGGGATGGGATGCGAGCGGCACTGGCACGCGCTGCCGTGCTGGCCGGCGCGTTCACCGCGGGGGCCGTGGCGGCACGTGCCGCGACCATCCCCCACCTCCGCCGCCTCACGTCCGACCTGCAGCGTTCCCGGGAGCGGATCCTCGCGAGCCGGGAGGAGGAGCGCCGCCGGCTGCGGCACGACCTGCACGACGGGCTCGGCCCGACGCTCGCCAGCCTCGCCATGTCGCTGGACGCCGCGCGCATCACCCTCGCCTGCGAGCCGGACCGGACGGACCCGCTGCTCGCCGACGTCCGCAACCGGCTCGCGTCGGCGGTCGGCGAGATCCGCGACCTGGCGCACGGGCTCCGCCCGCCCGCGCTGGACGACCTCGGCCTCGTCGCGGCGATCGAGTCGTTCGCCGACGGCTGCTGCGAGCGGGTGGACGTCCGGTTCGACGGCGCGCACCTGGAACTTCCCGCCGCCGTCGAGGTCGCGGCGTACCGCATCGCGCAGGAGGCGCTGACGAACGTCCGGCTGCACGCCCGGGACAGCACGGCGACCGTCCGGCTGCACCGGGACGTCGAGTTGCACCTGATGGTCGCCGACACCGGGCCCGGCCTCCCGGACGCCGCCCGCAACGGCGGCCAGCCCCGGCCGCGGCGCGGCATGGCGGCGATGAAGGAGTGGGCGGCGGAGGTCGGCGGGAGCTGCGCCATCACGTCCAGGACGGGCGGCGGAACGGTCGTCACCGCGCACCTTCCACTCACCCCGGCGGAGGTCGCAGCCGGGTACGATCGTCCCTTCACGGGGAAGGGACGGGTGTAGATGACGGAGATCATCCGTGTCCTCATCGCCGACGACCACCCGGTGTTCCGGCAGGGCCTGAAGGGGCTGCTGCAGGCGCTGGGCGTGGAGGTCGCGGGCGAGGCGGAGAACGGTCCGGAGGCGGTGAAGCTCGCCGCCGACCTGCAGCCGGACGTCGTCGTCATGGACCTGCACATGCCGGGCGGCAACGGCATCGAGGCCACCCGGACGATCACCCGGACCAGCCCGCGGATCGGCGTCCTCGTCCTCACGATGTTCCGCGACGACGACTCGGTGTTCGCGGCGATGCGCGCGGGCGCCCGCGGCTACCTGCTGAAGGAGTCCGGCGCCGAGGAGATCGCCCGCGCGGTGAAGGCGGTCGCCGCGGGCGAGGCGATCTACGGACCGGAGATCGCCCGCCGCGTCCTCACCTACTTCACCGACATGCCCGACCCGAGGCGGGCCGCGTTCCCCGAGCTGACCGACCGGGAGCGGGAGGTCCTCGAACTGATCGCGCAGGGCCGCAGCAACTCCGAGATCGCCGGGACGCTGTTCCTCAGCCAGAAGACCGTCCGCAACCACGTGTCGAACATCTTCATGAAGCTGCACGTCGCGGACCGCGCCCAGGCCATCGTCGTGGCACGCGAGGCGGGCCTCGGCGAATCCCGCGGCTGACCCCGGCCTCCGCCGGACGGCTCAGCCCGACGGCGCGGGCAGCCGAGGCTCCCGGTAGGCGGACGGCGTCCCGTCCGGCCCGAACTCAAGCCCCGCGAACCCCCGCGGGTACGTGTCGGGCTCGTAGAGGAACCGGAGCACGGTGCCGTCGGGGTCGGGAACGTCCAACGCGGCCCCGTAGGGCCCCCGGTGCTGGACGTCGCCGTGGGAGAAGCCGAGGCTCTGGCACCGCCCGATGATGGTGTTGAGCGCGTCGGCCGACTCGACCTTCAACGCCACGACCTCGGGCCCGGACAGATCCCCGGCGCAGTACCGCCGATCCCGCAACGAGACGTGCAGGTCGGCCTCGGGCTCCCATAACACGACCCCGCGCACGGCCCCGTCCTCGAAGAACTCGAACACGGGCACGAGATCGAGCAACCGCCGGTACCACTCCGTACTGGCCACCAGATCCGACACCGGAACCTTCACCTGTCGAATCTTCGCAATACCAACACCCATCCCCCCACGATCCCACGCCCCCCACCCCGCCGATCGGGATTCAGGACAAGAAATGATCATGGGACCGCTCCACCCCCGAACCGCGCCGACCAAATCACCGACCGTAACCGGCAGGGGGCGTGGGGGGCGTGGGGGGCGTGGGGGGCGGAGCCCCCCACATCGGGGGTTCCAGGAGGTCGTCCCCCTGGGCTGGCACAAGGTCGGCGCACCGCCTGCGCTTTCCGCAGGCACACCTCTCCCGCGCCGCCCTCGCACACCTCGCCTACGCGGACTTCTCCCGCGGCTCGCGCTTCGGGCGGTCGCGTGGGACGAGGGTCGGGTTGACGTGCTCCAGGACGGCCTCGCGGGTGATCACGACGCGGGCGACGTCCTGGCGGCTCGGGACCTCGTACATCACGGAGAGGAGGACCTCCTCCATGATGGCGCGCAGGCCGCGGGCGCCGGTGCCGCGCAGGATCGCCTGGTCGGCGATGGCCTCCAGGGCGTCGTCGGTGAACTCCAGGTCGACGCCGTCGAGCTCGAACAGCCGGTGGTACTGGCGGACGAGCGCGTTCTTCGGCTCGGTGAGGATGTTGATCAGGGCGTCGCGGTCCAGGTTGTGGACGGACGTGATCGACGGGAGCCGGCCGATGAACTCCGGGATCATGCCGAACTTCAGCAGGTCCTCGGGCATGACGTCGCCGAGCACGGCGGAGCCGTCCTCGAAGTCGGACTTGGAGCGGATCTGCGCGCCGAAGCCCATGCCCTGCTTGCCGACCCGGGACTCGACGATCTTCTCGAGGCCGGCGAACGCGCCGCCGCAGATGAACAGCACGTTCGTGGTGTCGATCTGGATGAACTCCTGGTGCGGGTGCTTGCGGCCGCCCTGCGGCGGGACGCTCGCGGTGGTCCCCTCCAGGATCTTCAGCAGCGCCTGCTGGACGCCCTCGCCGGACACGTCCCGGGTGATCGACGGGTTCTCGCTCTTGCGGGCGATCTTGTCGACCTCGTCGATGTAGATGATCCCGGTCTCGGCCTTCTTGACGTCGTAGTCGGCGGCCTGGATCAGCTTGAGGAGGATGTTCTCGACATCCTCGCCGACGTAGCCCGCCTCCGTCAGGGCCGTGGCGTCCGCGATGGCGAACGGCACGTTGAGGAGCTTGGCGAGCGTCTGCGCGAGCAGCGTCTTCCCGGATCCGGTGGGGCCGAGCAGCAGGATGTTCGACTTGCCCAGCTCGACCGCGTCGTCGCGGCCGCTGTCACCGGACTGGATGCGCTTGTAGTGGTTGTAGACGGCGACGGACAGCGCCTTCTTCGCCGTCTCCTGCCCGATCACGTAGGAGTCGAGGAACTCGTAGATCTCCCGCGGCTTGGGCAGGTTGTCCCACTTGAGGTCGGAGGTCTCGGAGAGCTCCTCCTCGATGATCTCGTTACAGAGATCGATGCACTCGTCGCAGATGTACACGCCCGGACCCGCGATGAGCTTCTTGACCTGCTTCTGGCTCTTCCCGCAGAACGAGCACTTGAGCAGGTCACCACCGTCGCCGATGCGTGCCACCCAACTGTCTCCTTTTCGTGGGGCCGTCCGCTGTGGAGAATGCGGCGCAGCTCGGTTGCGTCCCGAAGGCTCTCGACGTTGGATTCGACGTTACCGCCTCCAACGGTGTTGGAAAGCCCCTCGCCCGGAAGTGTGACGCCCGGGCTGGGGGTCTCCCACGTCCTCAGTGTCGTCTCAGGACGACACTACCTCGGCCTTGCGCTTCCTGCTGGCGAAGACGTCGTCGATGAGACCGTAGTCCTTCGCCTCGTCCGCCGTGAGGATCTTGTCGCGCTCGATGTCCTTGCGGACCTGGTCGATGCTCTTGCCGCTGTGCTCGGCCAGGATGCTCTCCAGCAGCTCCCGGATGCGCAGGATCTCGCGCGCCTGGATCTCGATGTCGCTGGACTGGCCGTAGGTGCCCTCGGTCGCGGGCTGGTGGATCAGGATCCGCGAGTTGGGCAGCGCGGCCCGCTTGCCGGGCGTCCCGGCGGCGAGCAGCACCGCGGCGGCGGACGCGGCCTGGCCGATGCAGACCGTCTGGATGTCGGGCTTGACGAACTGCATCGTGTCGTAGATGGCCGTCATCGCCGTGAACGAGCCGCCGGGCGAGTTGATGTAGATGCTGATGTCGCGGTCGGGGTCGATCGACTCCAGCGTGATCAGCTGCGCCATCACGTCGTTGGCGGACGCGTCGTCGATCTGCACGCCGAGGAAGATGATGCGCTCCTCGAACAGCTTGTTGTACGGGTTCATCTCCTTGACGCCGTACGTGGTGCGCTCGACGAACGACGGGATGATGTACCGGTTGTCGACCGGCATCGGGGAGCCGCCCGCGTGGACGCCGGGACGGACCAGATCACTGAAGCCGGGGCGGTAGAGGTCGCTCACTGTGTGCCTCCGAAATGTAGTGAGGTCGTCAGGAGACGGGGCCCTCGGAGGGCACCTGGGTTGCGCTGAGCACGACGTGGTCGACGAACCCGTAGTCCTTGGCCTCGTCGGCGGTGAACCAGCGGTCGCGGTCGGAGTCGCGCTCGATCTGGTCGAGCGCCTGTCCGGTGTGCTCGGCGATCTTCTCGGCGAGCGTGCGCTTGACGTACAGCATCTGCTCCGCCTGGATCTTGATGTCGGAGGCGGTGCCGCCGATGCCGCCGGACGGCTGGTGCATCATGATGCGCGCGTGCGGCAGGGCGTAGCGCTTGCCGTGCGTCCCCGCGCACAGCAGGAACTGCCCCATCGACGCGGCGAGGCCCATGCCGACCGTGACGATGTCGTTCGGGACGTACTGCATGATGTCGTAGATCGCCATGCCGGCGGTGACGGAGCCACCTGGCGAGTTGATGTAGAGCGTGATGTCGCGGCGCCCGTCCTCGGCCGACAGCAGCAGCAGCTCGGCGCAGATGCGGTTGGCGATGTCGTCGTCGACCTGCTGGCCGAGGAAGACGATCCGCTCGCGCAGGAGCCGCTGGAAGAGCTGGTCGCCGAGCGGCAACAGGGGCGCCTCGGCGACCCGCGCCTGGATCCGCGACGAGTCGTCGAAAGTCGGAGGCATGCTCACCGGGTGTTCCTCCGGTCCTTTTAATCGGTTCGGATGATTGGACATTAACGCGCGCACGGGCCCGCTTAAGCCCGTGAGGCCGCCTTTTCGCCAGGGGCGTACCCGGGCGCCACCGGGCGTGTCACGGAATACGCGAGACCCTCGCGAACGCGGCATACCCGGAGAGGGCGCGTCCCACCCGGACGGGACCCGCATACGGAGGACGCCCCGCACCCTGGCGGGGGGTGCGGGGCGTCCAGCCGGCGCCCGATGCCGCGGAAGACCGCGGGGGGCGGCTCAGGACTCCTTGGTCTCGGCGTCCTTCTCGTCCTTCTCGTCGGCGGCGGCGTCGGCGTCGGCCTTGGCCTCGGGGGCGGCCTCCGCCGTCTCCTCCGCCGTCTCCTCCGCCGTCTCCGGGGCGTCCTCGGCCTCGGCGCCCTCAGCCTGCTCAGCCGACTCGGCCTGCTCCGTCTCGCCGTTCAGCTCGCGCTGGACGGCCTCGACGTCGATGACGTTGCCCGACTCGTCCTTCACGGTGACGTGCTCGACGACGAGGTTCAGCGCCTTGCTGCGCAGCACCTCCGACACGATCGCCGGGATCTGGTTGTTCTGCGTGAGGTACTCGGCGAGCTGCTGCGGCTGCACGCCCATCTGCATGGCCTGCGTGAAGACGTACTCGGACAGCTCCTCGTTCTCGACGCCCAGCTCCTCCTGGACGGCGAGCTGGTCGAGGACGAAGCCGCCCTTCACCGCGAGCCGGGCCGCCTCGGCGACGTCGTTGTCGAACTCCTCCTCGGACTTCTCCTCGTCCTTGAGGTACTCCTCCTTGGTCATGCCCGACATCTGGAGCTGCTGTTCGAGCTGCTGGTTGCGGCGGCTGATCTCCTCGTCCACGACCTTCTCGGGCAGCGGGACGTCGATCTTCTCGAGCAGCGCCTCGAGGGCCTTGTCGCGCGCCTCGGAGAGCTGCTGCAGCTTCACCTGCCGGCCGAGCCGCGTGCGGACGTCCTCGCGCAGCTCCTCGATCGTGTCGAACTCGCTCGCGAGCTGGGCGAACTCGTCGTCCAGGTCGGGCAGGTTCTTGATCTTGACGCTCTGCACGGTGACGGTGATCTCCGCCTCCTCGCCGGCGCGCTCGCCGCCGACCAGGGTGCCGGTGAAGGTCTTGTCCTCGCCCGCGGCGAGGCCGGTCAGCGCCTCGTCCAGGCCCTCGACGGCGGAGCCGCTGCCGACCTCGTAGGAGAAGCCGGAGGTGGAGGCGTCCTCGACCTCCTCTCCGTCGATGCGCGCGACGAGGTCGATGGTGGCGAAGTCGCCCTCCTCGGCGGCGCGCTCGGCGGTGGTCAGCGACGCGAACCGCTCCCGCAGGTTGTCGATGGTCTCCTGGACCTGCTCGTCGGTCACCTCGGCGTCGTCGACGACGACCTCAAGGTCGTCGTAGTCGGGGACCTCGAACTTCGGACGGATGTCGACCTCGGCGGTGAAGGCGAACTGGGTGCCGTCCTCCAGCGCGGTCACCTCGACGTCGGGCTGCCCGAGCACGAAGATCTCGGTCTCCTCGACAGCGCGGCCGTACAGGTCGGGAAGCGCGTCGTTGACGGCCTCCTGCAGGACCGCCCCCCGGCCGACGTACTTGTCGATCAGCGGGGCGGGGACCTTGCCGGGCCGGAAGCCCTTGATCCGCACCTGCTGAGAGATCTCCTTGTACGCCTTGTCGAGGTTCGGCTTGAGCTCGTCGAACGGAACCTCGACGGTGAGCTTGACCCGCGTGGGGGTCAGCTCCTCGACATCGGTCTTCACTGGGGTCGGTCTCCTTGATCGGGCGCTGCTTCGGCCGCGGCGTCGACACGTGCTGTTCATGCTGCCTGCGAGGCCCTCGGCCTGCACGCGGACGGCCCTCGTCGGTCGGCCCGCCCGTGTCGTCCAACGGCCGGTCAGTCTCTCAGCGGCGCGGGCACGCCGAATACGGCTCCGCGCCTTCGCGCGGCCAAGTCTATGGGGTAGCGGCGCGGTGTGCGGACATCGGACGCCCGCGAAACCGGCGAATCCGCGTCAGCGATCCCGTACGGGCAGTGACATCACGCATGGGAAGGCCCATACTCGTCCGGGATGAACGGGATAGCCGCGGCCTTCAGTGCGACCGGTCTCTACTACCTCGGGTTCGCCGTCTTCAAGCTCGCGGCGGACCGGATGCCCCCGCTCCGGGGCAACCGGATCCCGCACATGGCCTGGACGATCCTCACCAACTGGATCTTCCTGATCGCGCTGGCGTTCGTGCTCGGCGGGCTCGGCCTGCAGATCCTCGCGCTCGGCGGGCTGCCGCTGTCGTCCGCCGTCCCGATCTTCATGTCCGGCGCGGTCCCGCTGCTGCTGATCGCGCTCGTGTTCTTCGGCGAGCGGCTGACGGCGCGCGAGTGGCTGAGCGTGGTGCTGATCGGCGGGGCGATCCTGCTGCTCACCGCCTCGCTGAGCGGGGACGACCCGATCCGCTCGGCGGACGCGCCGCTGTGGAAGATCGCGGTCGTGGTCGCCCCGGCGGTGCTGGTGCCGGTGCTGATCCTCGTCCTCGGCGACCACCGGCCGGACGGCCGGCACGCGCGCCCGGTGACGGGCATCGCCTACGGGCTGGGCTCGGGCTTCCCGGTCGGCACCGCGGAGCTGGTGATCAAGGGGTGGAGCGACGACCCGCACGCCACGAGCGTCCGGATCGCGGCGACGCCGTGGCCCTACCTGACGGTGGTCGCGGCGGCGATCGGGTTCGGGATCATGGTCATGGCGTTCCAGCGCTGCCGGGTGTCGGTCGTGGCGACCGTGATGACGGTGGCCGCGAAGACGTACCTGCTGACGATGGGGACGTTCATGTACGCCGAGCCGTGGCCCCAGGACGTGGCGCACTCCGCGATGCGGCTGGGCGCGCTCGTGCTGGGCGCGGTCGCGGTCGCGCAGTTCCCCCGGCACCGTCCGATCGCTGACGAGCCGCGCGAGGCGTCCGGTGACACGCTGCCCGAAAGGGACCCGTTCGGCGGCGATCTCGCCACGGCGCCGTCGCCCCGCACGCCGGCCCGCAACGACGGGCGGCCTCGGCTGCCGCAGCCGCGCCAACCGCTCGGGCAGGGGCCGTACGACCGGGCGGAGCCGCCGCGGCGTCCCGTCCAGCCGCGGACCCCGACCGAGACCGGGTCGGACGGCCGCTGGCGCGGCTTCGGCGGCTGACGAACACCCCGGTCGGAACGTCGGCCGGGTGTCCGTCAGCCGCTTCGCGAACCGGTCGGGTCAGCGACCCTTGCGGCCGTCGCCGGGGAGGCCCTTGTCGAGGCCCGCCCGGCGCAGCGCGTCGGCCATGGCGCCGCCGCCGGAGGAGCCGCCGCTCCCCTGGCCGTCGCGCCCGCGCCGCTGCCCGCCGCCCTGCCCGCCGCCCTGCCCGCCGCGCCCGCCCTGGCCACCTTGGCCACCGCGCGCACCGCCCTGGCCACCGCGTGCGCCGCCGCCTTGGCCGCCGCGTCCGCCGCCCTGGCCGCCGCGCTGGTTCTGGCCGCCGCGGTTCTGACGCGCGCCGCCACCCTGCTGACCACCCTGCTGCCCCTGCTGGCCACCCTGGCGCCCGCCGCCCCGGCGGTTGTCCTGGCGGTCGCGGCCGGGCTCGTCGTCCAGGCGGAGCGTGAGCGAGATGCGCTTGCGCTGCAGGTCGACGTCCAGCACCTTCACCCGGACGATGTCGCCCGGTTTCACGACCTCACGGGGATCGGACACGAACTTGTCGGACATCGCGGAGATGTGGACGAGCCCGTCCTGGTGGACGCCGACGTCCACGAACGCGCCGAACGCGGCGACGTTGGTGACGACCCCCTCCAGGATCATGCCGGGCTCCAGGTCGCCGAGCTTGTCGACGCCCTCCTTGAACGTGGCCGTCTTGAACGCCGGACGCGGGTCGCGCCCCGGCTTCTCCAGCTCGGCGAGGATGTCGGTGACGGTCGGCAGCCCGAACGTGTCGTCCACGAAGTCGGACGGCCTGAGCGAGCGCAGCGCGGCGGAGTTGCCGATGAGCGCCTTGATGTCGGCGCCGGCCGCGTCCAGGATCCGCCGGACGACCGGGTACGCCTCCGGGTGCACGCTGGACGCGTCGAGCGGGTCGTCCCCGCCGGGGATGCGCAGGAACCCGGCGCACTGCTCGAACGCCTTCGGGCCGAGCCGCGGGACGTCCTTCAGCCCGCCCCGGCTGCGGAACGGCCCGTTCGCGTCGCGGTGCGCGACGATGTTCTCCGCGAGCCCCTCCCCGATCCCGGACACGCGGGTGAGCAGCGGCGCGGACGCGGTGTTGACGTCCACCCCGACGGCGTTCACGCAGTCCTCGACGACGGCGTCGAGCGAGCGCGACAGCTTCACCTCGGAGATGTCGTGCTGGTACTGCCCGACCCCGATCGACTTCGGGTCGATCTTGACGAGCTCGGCGAGCGGGTCCTGGAGGCGGCGGGCGATGGAGACGGCACCGCGCAGCGACACGTCCATGCCGGGCAGCTCGCGGCCCGCGTACTCCGACGCCGAGTACACCGACGCGCCCGCCTCCGACACCATGATCTTGGTGAGCTTGAGGTCGGGGTGCCGGGCGATCAGGTCGGCGGCGAGCTTGTCGGTCTCCCTGGACGCGGTGCCGTTGCCGATGGAGACCAGGTCGACGTTGTGCTCGCGGGACAGGCGGGCGAGCGTCTCGATCGACTCGTCCCACTTCTTGCGCGGCTCGTGCGGGTAGATGGTGTCGGTGGCGACGACCTTGCCGGTGGCGTCCACGACGGCGACCTTCACGCCGGTGCGCAGGCCCGGGTCGAGGCCCATGGTGGAGCGGGTCCCGGCGGGCGCGGCGAGCAGCAGGTCGCGCAGGTTGGCGGCGAACACGCGGACGGCCTCGTCCTCGGCCTCCTGGCGCAGCCGGGCGCGCAGGTCGATGCCGAGGTGGACGAGGATCCGGGTGCGCCACGCCCAGCGGACGGCGTCGTTCAGCCACCTGTCGGCCGGCCGCCCCTGGTCGGTGATCTCGAACCGGCGCGCGATCTCGGCCTCGTAGGAGCTGCGGGCGGCCGGGGCGTCGTCCGGCTCGTCCTCCGGCTCCAGGTCGAGGTCGAGCACCTCCTCCTTCTCGCCGCGGAACAGCGCGAGGACGCGGTGCGACGGCAGCTTCGCGAACGGCTCGGCGAACTCGAAGTAGTCGGCGAACTTCGCGCCCGCCTCCTCCTTGCCCTCGCGGACGCGGGAGACCATCCGGCCCCGGTTCCACATGCGCTCGCGCAGCGCGCCGATGAGGTCGGCGTCCTCGGCGAAGCGCTCGACGAGGACGGCGCGGGCGCCCTCCAGCGCGGCGGCCGCGTCGGCGACGCCCTTGTCGGCGTCCACGTAGCCCGCGGCGGCGGCCTCCGGGTCGTTGGACGGGTCGTCCAGCAGCAGGTCGGCGAGCGGTTCGAGCCCGGCCTCGCGGGCGATCTGCGCCTTGGTGCGGCGCTTCGGCTTGTACGGGAGGTAGATGTCCTCCAGCCGGGCCTTGGAGTCGGCCGCCATGATCTGGGCCTTGAGCTCGTCGGTGAGCTTGCCCTGCGACTCGATCGACTCCAGGATCGCGCCGCGCCGCTCGTCCAGCTCGCGCAGGTAGCGCAGCCGCTCCTCCAGCGCGCGGAGCTGCGCGTCGTCGAGCGCGCCCGTCGCCTCCTTGCGGTAGCGGGCGATGAACGGGACGGTCGCCCCGCCGTCGAGCAGGTCCACCGCGACCCGCACCTGGCCCTCGCGGACGCCGATCTCCTCGGCGATCCGCTGGGTGACGGGCCGCGGGCCCTCGTGTCCGGTGGACGTCTGGCTGATGGTCGCTGTCACAGCTTGGTTCGCTTTCTCCCCTGGATGTCGCCGTTGCATTGTCCAGGGATCCGGGCCCGTTGTCTTGTCGACCGCCGTGTCGGTCGCCTTCCCGCCTGCCCGTGACCGCGCGATCACGGACCGGGGCGGGGTAGGGGTAACTCCCCCGGAGGGTGCCGGTGAATGGGGGCTTAGCACCACCGATCCCTGGACGGCCACCGAACACAATGATGGGGTCGGATCGCCAGGGAACGCACTCCATGGAGGAACACGTGAGCGACAGCGAGCGCCTCGCCGAGCGACTCGGAGGGTACGCGCGGCGTGCCTTCGTCGGCCTCGTCCGGGGCGTGATCCAGATCGTCCTGGCGTTCACCGTGAACCTGCCGCTGTTCATCCTCGCCGTGCTGTCGATCGCGTTCATCCCGCTGGGCGTGGGCGTGCTGCTGGCCCCGGCCGTGTTCGGCGCGATCAGGTCGATCGCCAACCAGCAGCGGGTGTGGGCGGACGAGTGGCACGGGGTGCGGATCGCCGTCCCGTACCGGGCGGAGCCCGCCGGGGGCCTCGGCCCGTTCGGACGGCTGGGCCGGCTGCTCACCGACCCGGCCACCTGGCGCGACCTGCTGTGGACGATCCTGAACGTGCCGGTCGCGCTCGTCCTCGGGATCTTCGGCGGCGGGCTCGTCCTGTACGGCCTGGAAGGCGTGTTCGTCGCGCCGTGGCTGTCGATCGTCACCGCCTACGGCTGGGGCCCGTTCTGGCCGCTGGAGGACTGGGGCGCGGTCGGCATCGTCGGGTCCGTCGTGCTGGGCGCCGCGCTGATCGCGGTGTCGGTCCCGGTCGGGCCGATGTTCCTGAAGGCGCACGCGCTGTTCTGCCAGTCGCTGCTCTCCCCCACGCGCTCCGCGCTGACCGAGCGCGTGCAGCGGCTGACCGAGACCCGGTCGGAGACGGTGGACGCGTCCGCCGCCGAGCTGCGCCGCATCGAGCGCGACCTGCACGACGGCGCGCAGGCCCGGCTCGTCGCGCTGAGCATGAACATCGGGCTCGCCGAGGAGATGATGAAGCACGACCCGGAGACCGCGCAGCAGCTCCTCGCCGAGGCGCGCGCGGCGAGCGGGACGGCGCTGACCGAGCTGCGCGACCTCGTCCGCGGCATCCACCCGCCGGTGCTGGCCGAGCGGGGCCTCGACGGGGCCGTCCGGGCGCTCGCGCTCGGCCTGCCGCTGCCCGTCGACGTCCGGGTCGACCTGCCCGGACGCGCCGACGCCCCGGTCGAGTCGGCGGCCTACTTCGCGGTCGCGGAGATGCTCGCGAACGTCGTCAAGCACTCCGGCGCCGCGCGGGCCTGGGTCCAGATCGAGCACACCGGCGACCGGCTCCTCATGATCGTCGGGGACGACGGGACGGGCGGCGCCGACCCCGCGCGCGGGTCCGGCATGCGCGGGATCGAGCGCAGGCTGGCCGCCTTCGATGGCACGATGGCCGTGACGAGCCCGCGCGGCGGGCCGACCGTCGTGACCATGGAGCTGCCGTGCGCGTTGTCATCGCCGAAGATCTCGCCCTCCTCAGGGACGGGCTGATCCGCCTCCTCGGCGCCTTCGACTTCGACGTGGTCGAGGCGGTGGACAACGGCCCCTCCCTGCTGCGGGCGCTCACCACGCACCGCCCGGACGTGGCGGTCGTGGACGTCCGCCTCCCGCCGACGTTCACCGACGAGGGCCTGCGGGCCGCGCTCGCGGCCCGCAAGGAGATCCCCGGGCTGCCGGTGCTGGTGCTGTCGCAGCACGTGGAGCAGCTCTACGCGCGCGAGCTGCTGTCCGACAGCGGCGGCGGCATCGGCTACCTGCTGAAGGACCGCGTGTCCGACGTCAAGGTCTTCGTCGAGGCGGTGCGCCGGGTCGCGGGCGGCGGCACCGCCCTCGACCCGGACGTCGTCTCCCAGCTCCTCACCCGGCACGCCCGCGAGGAGCCGCTGCAGCAGCTCACCCCCCGCGAGCGCGAGGTCCTCGGCCTGATGGCGGAGGGACGGTCCAACGCGGCGATCGCGGCGAAGCTGTTCGTCACCGAGAAGGCGATCAGCAAGCACACGAACAACATCTTCGGCAAGCTCGGGCTGCCGCAGTCCGAGGACGACAACCGCCGTGTCCTCGCCGTCCTCGCCTATCTGGGCGCCTGAGCCGCCGGGCCCGGCCGTGTCAGCGCGCCCCGTGTCAGCGCGCCCCGTGTCAGCGCGCCCCGTGTCAGCGCGCCCCGTGTCAGCGCGCCCCGTGTCAGCGCGCCCCGTGTCAGCGCGCCCCGTGTCAGCGCGCCCCGTGTCAGCGCGCCCAGGGCGGGACGAGCCGCTCGGCGCCCTGCGGGGCGATGGCGCAGCGCGTGTCGTCCACGAGCTTCTCCGGGTCGTAGACGAGGCATCCGGCGTGGGCAGCGACCACCGCGGTGAACCCGGCGTCCGGCGGGGTGGTCATCTGGCGCGGCACGTCGGCGGGCAGGACGAGCGTGTCGCCGGGGCCCGCCTCCAGCGTCCGTCCGTCCAGGTCGATGGACACGGTTCCGGTGAGGAACGTCCAGACCTGCTCGGTGTCGAAGGCGTGCAGCGGCCCCGTCCGGCCGGGCGCGAAGTCGACGCGCCAGACGGCGATGCCCTCGGTGCCGCCCTGGGTGGGCGTGGCGAACGTCGTCATCGTGCCGTTGGGCGTCTCGGTGCGGCGGCTCTCGGCGGCGCGGATGAGCGTCATGGTCCTCGATCCCCTAAGTTAGACAATGCAGTTGTCCATATAGTCAACGAGGTTGTCTTTTATGTCAAGCGATGGTGACCCCGGCGGCCCTGGCGAGCCCGCCGACGCGCCCGGCTACGAGCTGCCGCTGCGCCTCTTCCTGGCCTTCCGCGGGATCGTCGACGAGCTGAACGCCGAGCTGGCCCGCCAGGGGCACCCCGACCTGCGTCCCATGCACGGCTTCGTCTTCCAGGCCATCGGCCCGCAGGGCACGACGGCGGTCGAGCTCGGCCGCAGGCTCGGCGTCTCCAAGCAGGCGGCGGGCAAGATGATCGAGTCGCTGGAGCGCGCCGGGTACGTCGAGCGCGGCGCCGACCCGGTCGACGCGCGGCGTAAGATCGTGCGGCTGACCGCGCGCGGGACCGACTCGCTCGACCGCGCCGCGCTGATCTTCGAGCGGATCCGGGACGACTGGGTCCGGCGGCTCGGCGCGGACCGCGTCCGGGCGCTGGAGCACGATCTTCGGCAGGTCACGCCCGCCGATCCGTGGCGGCTCGACGTCCCGGGCTGGTTCGGTGCCGGTTGAGATTTCTTTGCGAGGTTCCGACCCATATGTGCCCAGGCAGCCGCTTAGACCACCCCGCGCGGGGCGATCACGGCGCGCGCAAGCCCTTGAACGCACCGTTCCACCCGGTTACCATCCACCCAATTCTTAGGAAAGTTTCCTAAGAGTTGCTGGGAGATTCCTGTTTGTTTCGGGGGCCGGACCGAACGGAGAATCATGTCAAGACCGGGCGGACGGCGAGCGATCGCGCTCGTCGGCGCAGCTACTCTGGCGGTCGGCACCGCCCTGCTCTCGGCGCCGCCGGCGTCGTCGGCGGGGACGGTCACCGCCACCTGTACGAAGACCTCTGACTGGGGCTCGGGCTTCGGCGGCTCGTGCACGGTCACGAACGGGACGAGCGCCGCCCTGAGCGGGTGGAAGGTCGAGGGCGACCTTCCTTCCGGCACTTCCGTGACCTCTGTGTGGGACGCGACCAAGACCGTCTCCGGGAACCACTACACCTTCACCAGCCTCGGGTGGAACGGCGCGGTCGCCGCCGGGTCCAAGGCCACCTTCGGCTTCAACGGCACCGGCTCCGGCTGGTTCACCGGGTGCAAGATCAACGGCGTGGCGTGCGACGGCTCCGGCGACCCCGGCGGGCCGGGCGACGACACCGAGGCTCCCACCGCTCCCTCCGGTCTCCGCGTCACCGGCAAGACCGCCACCAGCGTTTCGCTCTCGTGGACCGCCTCCACCGACAACGTCGCCGTGTCCGGCTACGACGTCTACAACGGCAGCACCAAGGCCGCCTCGACCACCGGCACCAGCGCCACGGTCACCGGCCTCTCCGCCAAGACCGCCTACACGTTCAGCGTCAAGGCCACGGACGCCGCCGGGAACACCTCCGCCGCGTCCGCCTCCGTGTCGGCCACCACCGACGAGGGCGGCGGCAACGGCAACGCCGGCGACAAGGTGATCGGCTACTACACCAACTGGGGCGTCTACCAGCGCAACTACCACGTCAAGAACATTGAGACGAGCGGTTCGGCGAGCAAGCTGACCCACATCAACTACGCCTTCGGCAACGTCCAGGGCGGCCGCTGCACCATCGGCGACGCCTACGCCGACTACGACAAGGCCTACGGCGCCGACCAGAGCGTCGACGGCGTCGCCGACAACTGGGACCAGCCGCTCCGCGGCAACTTCAACCAGTTGCGCAAGCTGAAGGCGAAGCACCCGAACCTGAAGATCCTCTGGTCGTTCGGCGGCTGGACGTGGTCCGGCGGCTTCGGCCAGGCGGCGCAGAACCCGGCCGCGTTCGCCGACTCCTGCTACAACCTCGTCGAGGACAAGCGCTGGGCGGACGTGTTCGACGGCATCGACATCGACTGGGAGTACCCGAACGCCTGCGGCCTCTCCTGCGACACGAGCGGGCCGGACGCGTTCAAGAAGCTCCTGGCCGCGGTGCGCGCCAAGTTCGGCTCCGGCAACCTGGTCACGGCCGCCATCACCGCCGACGCCAGCAACGGCGGAAAGATGGACGTCACCGACTACGGAGGCGCCGCGCAGTACGTCGACTGGTACAACCCCATGACCTACGACTACTTCGGCGGCTGGGACGCGAAGGGACCGACGGCCCCGCACTCCCCGCTCACGTCCTACCCGGGCATCCCGCACGAGGGCTTCAACACGAGCGACACGATCGCCAAGCTGAAGGCCAAGGGCGTCCCCGGCAGCAAGCTCCTGCTCGGCCTCGGCTTCTACGGCCGCGGCTGGACGGGCGTCACGCAGGCCGAGCCCGGCGGCACCGCGACCGGTCCCGCGCCCGGCACCTACGAGGCCGGCATCGAGGACTACAAGGTCATCAAGTCCAGGTGCCCGGCCACCGCCACCATCGCCGGAACCGCCTACGCCAAGTGCGGCGACCAGTGGTGGAGCTACGACACGCCGTCCACCATCGGCGGGAAGATGAAGTACGCGGGCGCCGAGGGCCTCGGCGGCGCGTTCTTCTGGGAGCTCAGCGGCGACACGACGAACGGTGAGCTCATCTCCGCCATCAAGAACGGTCTCGGCTAAGCCGCGCCCGTCAAGAACGGTCTCGGCTGAGCTGTTCGCAGAGGGGGTCCTCCCAGCCCCTTCAGTACAGCCGAGACATCGGGCCCCTGACCAACCGGACGCCGGTCAGGGGCCCGCCCTTTTCCCCGCGGTGCGGCCGTGCGCTCAGTCCGTCTGGAGGACGGCCTGGATCTCCAGGACGATCTGGACCTTGTCGCTCAGCGCCAGCCCGCCGCCCGGGATCGTCGTCCCCTCGCCCACGCCGAACTCGAGCCTGCTGATCTCGCCGGTCGCCGTGAACCCCGCGCGGGCGCCCTTGAACGGGTCGTCCTGCCGGAACGGGTCGGGGCCGAACCCCTCGGGCACCAGGTCGAGCGGGACCTCCCTGGTCAGCCCGCGCAGGGTCAGCTCGCCGTCGAGGACGAAGCCGTCGCCGCCGGGACGGAGCCCGGTCGAGCGGTAGGTCATGATCGGAAACTTCTCCATGTCCAGGAAGTCGGCGGACCTGACGTGCTCGTCGCGCTGGGCGTTGCCGGTGTCGATCGAGGTCAGGTCGATGGTCGCGGCGACGGACGAGTCGAGCGGGTCGGCGCCGGTGGTGATCGTCCCCTCGAACGTCCCGAACCGGCCGCGCACCTTGCTGACCATCATGTGCCGGATCGTGAAGCCGACGCCGGAGTGGGCGGGGTCGATCGTCCACGTGCCGGCGACGTAGCCGGGGACCTCGACAAGCTCGGCGGTCATCGTGTCTCCTAAGGTTATGAAAGGTAAGGCGGTTCCGATCAGGAACCGTGGAGCGCGCCTCCATGGTGCGGACGCGCCCGGCCCCGGCACAAGAAGGCACTTTTTCCTGCCCTGGTCACCTGGAGAGAACCAATGGAGTACACGGCGGAACGCTGCCGCGCCCGCGAGACCCTCGACCGGGTCGGCGACAAATGGTCGCTGCAGGTCATCGCGCTGCTCGGCGAGCGCACCAAGCGGTTCACCGAACTGAAGCGCGAAATCGACGGGATAAGCCAGCGGATGCTCACCGTCACGCTGCGCGGATTGGAGCGCGACGGCATCGTCACGCGCAAGGTCTATCCGGTGATGCCGCCGCGCGTGGAGTATTCGCTGACCGAGATGGGCGCGACGCTGATGGACGCGGCCAACACCCTCGTCTGCTGGGCGGAGAGCCACCTGGCGGAGATCGACGCCGCCCGCGCCGCCTACGACGCGCGCAACGCCGACCCGGAGGGGTGAACGCGGGCGGGCGGCGAAATGGACGTGCCGTCGCGGTCCGCGTCGCGTAGCGTGGAAGGCGATATGGACCTTCACGAGGTGGGACGGCGAGCTAGCCGCGCCGAGCTGGGGAACGAGCAGTCGTGCCCGGCCCGGCTCGGCGGTGTGCGCCGTCATCCCATCGACCTCGTGAGGCCGTCCCATGCGCTCTGCTGACATTCGCTCGGCATTCCTCGACTTCTTCCAAGACCGCGACCACCGGGTCGTGCCGTCCAGCCCGCTGATCCCGTCCGACCCGACGCTGCTGCTGGCCAACGCGGGCATGAACCAGTTCAAGCCGTACTTCCTCGGGGAGACGGCGCCGGAGCATTCGCGGGCGGTGTCCGTCCAGAAATGCGCGCGGACGTCCGACATCGAGAACGTGGGCCGCACCACGCGGCACGCGACGTTCTTCGAGATGCTCGGCAACTTCTCCTTCGGCGACTACTTCAAGGCCGAGGCGATCTCCTGGGCGTGGGAGCTCTTCACACGCCATTACAACCTCGACCCGGAACGCCTCTGGGTGACCGTTTACCTGGACGACGACGAGGCGGCGCGGATATGGCGGCGCGTCGGCGTCCCGGCGTCCCGGATCCAGCGCCTCGGAATGGAGGACAACTACTGGTCGATGGGCGTCCCCGGGCCGTGCGGGCCGTCCTCGGAACTGCATTACGACCGGGGCCCTTCCTTCGGTCGCGAAGGCGGGCCCGCCGTGGACGGCGAGCGCTACCAGGAACTGTGGAACCTCGTCTTCATGCAGAACCTTCGCGGTGAGGGGACGGGCAAGGGCGGATATCCGATCCTGGGCGAACTGCCCGCGAAGAACATCGACACCGGGCTCGGACTCGACCGGCTCGCCACCGTCCTCCAGGACGTGGACACGGTGTGCGAGACGGATCTGCTCGCGCCGACGTTCCGGCTCGTCCAGGAAATGGCGGGCCGCGAATATCCGGGACGCGACGGAAGCGACGAGTCGACGTCGTTCCGGATCGTCGCGGAGCATTCGCGGTCGGTCGCGTTCCTCATCGCGGACGGCGTCCTGCCCGCGCGGGACGGCCGCGGCTACGTGCTGCGCCGCCTGATGCGCCGCGCCGTCCGGCACGCGCGCAGGCTCGGCATCGACGAGCCGGTGCTGCCGGAGCTGACGGCCAGCGTCGTCGGAAACCTCGGCAAAACCTGGCCCGAGCTGGCCCGGCAGGAGGACCTGATCCGGCAGGTCGTGTCAGCGGAGGAGGAGGGCTTCGAGCGGACCCTCCGCCAGGGCTCCCAACTCCTCGACGCGGCGATCGCCCGCGCGAGCAGCACGATCTCCGGGCGGACCGCGTTCGAGCTGCACGACACCTACGGCTTCCCGATCGACCTGACCGTCGACGCGGCGCGCTCGGCGGGCCTCACCGTCGACGAGACCGAATTCGCGGAATTGCTCGAAGATCAGCGCCGTCAGGCGCAGCGAGCGGGCCGGGGCCGCAAGGGCGACGCGGTCGCGCGCGCGGACGCCTACCGGCGGAGCACGGCTCAGCACGGCCTCACCGACTTCGTCGGCCACTCCGCGACAAAAGCGGAAACAAACGTCCTCGCGCTGCTGGACTCCCACGGTCCTCTCCAGAGCGCGGCCGAGGGCGACGAGGTCGAGCTGATCCTGACGCGCACGCCGTTCTACGCGGAGTCCGGCGGCCAGGTCGGGGACACGGGCGTCGTGCGCACCTCGTCCGCGACGCTCCGAGTCCTCGACACCCGGCTCGGCCTGGACGGCCTGCACGTGCACACCGTCCGCGTCCTGGACGGCGAGGTGCGCCCCGGCACGGCGGCGGAGGCGGTCGTCGACGCGGACCGCCGGGCGGCGACCGCGCGCTCGCACAGCGCGACCCACGTCCTGCACGCGATGCTGCGCCGCCACCTCGGCGACCACGCGGCACAGCGCGGCTCCCGCGTCGAGCCGGGGCGCCTCCGCTTCGACTTCGCGCACTTCTCGTCCTTCGACACCGAACCCGTGCAGACGCTCGTCAACGAGTACCTCCTGGACGATCCGGACGTCCGCGTGTGGGAGGCGTCGCGCGCCGAGGCGGAGGCGGCGGGGGCGTACGCGCTGTTCGGCGAGAAGTACGGCGACTCCGTCCGCATCGTGGACATCGGCGACGCGTCCCGCGAACTCTGCGGCGGGACGCACGTCGGCCACGGTTCCCAGGCGGGGCCGGTCCACATCGTCGGCGAGTCGTCCATAGGCACCGGCCTACGCCGCATCGAAGCCCTCACCGGCGCAGACGCGCTACGCCACTACGACCACCAGCAGGCGCTCCTCACCGAACTGGCGGAGTTGCTGAACGTCCGCCCAGACCAGGCGCCGGAAAAACTGCGCCAACGCCTGGAAACACTGGCCGAGACCCAACGCCACCTGGAAACTCTGCACCGCGCCTCCCTGGACGCACACGCGGAACGGCTCGCCTCCCAGGCCGCCCCAGTCCCGGGCGGCTGGCTCCTGGCACGGTCAATCCCGTCCCTCACCAGCACCGACCTACGCACCGTCGCGACCGGCGTCCTCACCCGCCGCGGCCCGCGCGGCATCGTCATCCTGGGCACGACGACCGAAGGAAAAGCCGCGCTGGTCGCCGCGACGAACACCACCATCCAGGCCCGTGACGTCCTCTCCACCGCGGCACGCGAGGTAGGCGGCGGCGCGGGCGGCAAGGGCCCCCTGGCGAACGCGGGCGGCCGCCACCCCGACCGCCTCCCCCAAGCGCTCAACACGGCGGCGACGGAGGCCCGCACGATCCTGGCGACACTCCCCTAGCCAGAACGGGCCGCCCGATTCTTCCGGGCGGCCCGTTCCGCTGGTCGGGCTGGCGGGATTTGAACCCACGACCCCCGGCACCCAAAGCCGGTGCGCTACCAAACTGCGCTACAGCCCGCACGTCACGACGACGCGAGAAGTCTAGACCCGATCCGCCACGGCCCGCTCGGCCTCCCGAGGGCACGCCCACCCCCGCGAACCCTGTACGCTACGGGATGGCGGCCGAGGCCTGACACCTCATTCGCACGCGGGCGTAGCTCAATGGTAGAGCCCCAGTCTTCCAAACTGGCTACGCGGGTTCGATTCCCGTCGCCCGCTCCCATCGAAAAGCCCAGGTCGGCTCAGGTGCCCCTGGGCGCCTTCCCTGGCCGCCACCGCGATGACCGCCGAAGCCGCGCAGGTCCCGGACTTCGACCACCGCTGGATGGCATTCAGCCCCGCCAACGTCCAATTCCGCTACGGAACATTCCCCACCTCGGGCGACGCCGCGCCGGTTGCTAAGACGGAGGGTGGGCGCTAGGGACGGCGGTGGGGCAGCCGGGCGGGTTAGGTGGGCTCTTCTCCGAGGCCCGTGGCGAAGGCGAATTTCGCTACGAATTGCTCCGAGGCTGGGGCCCTCTTAGCCGGGTCGCTCGGCGGGCCACAGGAAGGGCACCCGTTCCAGGGAGCCGTTCGAGAATTTGCGGTAAAGGGCTCGGGGGAGACCGGGGGCGCGGCCAGGACGGCATCGCGAGGGGCGAACACGTCGTCGAGGAAGACCTCGTGGAAATGGGCGGTGCCGGTCACCAGCCGGACGGGTCGGACGGTCACCCTAGATGTGTTCATGTCCAGCAGGAACATGGTGAGGCCCCGGGTCCGGGACGGGTGGTCGGTTGGGCGGGCCTACGATCGGGGCGTATGGGGTTGCAGCTTGTTCAGGTGAATTTCAAGGCTCGGGACGACGCGGCGCTCGGACGGTTCTGGGCGGACGTCCTCGGGTGGGGCGTCTCCAGTGAGGGGCCGGGTGTTACCAACGTCGAGCCTGTGGGGTTCGACTGGCCTGATCCGACGGCGGTGTGCGTCGACTTCGTGACCGTGCCGGATCCGGAGACGGTGAAGGATCGGGTGCATCTCGATCTGGCTAGTACGTCTGAGGCCCATCAGGCGGAGTTGGTCGCGCGGTTGGAGGCGCTGGGGGCGACGCGTGCCGATGTGGGGCAGGGAGACGTCCCGTGGACGGTCATGGCCGATCCGGAGGGCAACGTGTTCTGCGTGCTGGAGCCCCGGGAGATCTACCGGGACACCGGGCCGATCGCCGTGGTGGTCGTCGACTGCGCGGATCCGCGGGCCATGGCCCGGTTCTGGGACGAAGCGCTGGATTGGACGCTGCACGAGTTGACCGACGACCACGCGGTGCTGCGTTCGAGCGAGGGCGTCGGGCCGTATCTGGAGTTCCTCCGCAAGTCCGGCGAGAGGGCGTGGTGGAACCGCATCCACCTCGATGTGCTGCCGTCCCCCGTCGAGGACAAGGAGGCTGAGGTGGCTCGGCTGAAGAGTCTCGGCGCGACCGATCTCGACGTCGGCCAAGGTGATGTGCCGTGGACGGTCCTCGCCGACCCGGAGGGCAACGAGTTCTGCGTCCTCGGCAGAGGGTGAGGCGGAGGGCCACGGCGGTGTTTCGCTCGGGGGACGTCGGGTAGGTGGGACGGCGCGCCGCGGTGAGGGGTGGTGTGACGTGGGCGTTCGTACTTGGATCGGGTCGTGGCCCGTCTACCGCCAGTTCACCGGGGACGACCCGCTCGGGCGGGGTGCCGCGGCGAAGAGCGCGGGCTCCGAGCGGATCAAGGCGCGGGTGAGCACGGCCGACAAGGTCGTGAAGTCCGTCTGCCCGTACTGCGCCGTCGGTTGCGGGCAGGACGTGTACGTCCAGGACGGCAGGGTCACCCAGATCGAGGGCGACCCGGACTCACCGGTCAGCCGGGGGCGGCTGTGCCCGAAGGGCTCGGCCAGCCTCCAGCTGACCACCGGGTCCGCCCGCGAGTACCGGGTGCTGTACCGGCGCCCGCACGGAACCGAGTGGGAACCGCTCGACCTCGACACCGCGATGGACATGATCGCCGACCGGGTGATCGCGGCGCGGCGGCAGGGGTGGCAGCAGGAGGAGGACGGCGTCCCGGTGCGGCGCACGCTGGGCCTCGCGAGCCTCGGTGGCGCGACCCTGGACAACGAGGAGAACTACCTGATCAAGAAGCTGTTCACCGCGCTCGGCGCGGTGCAGATCGAGAATCAGGCCCGCATTTGACACTCCTCCACCGTTCCCGGTCTGGGAACCTCGTTCGGACGCGGCGGCGCGACCACCTTCCAGCAGGATCTGCAGAACGCGGACTGCATCGTCGTCCAGGGCTCGAACATGGCGGAATGCCATCCGGTTGGGTTCCAGTGGGTGATGGAGGCGAAGGCGCGCGGCGCGAAGCTCGTCCATGTCGACCCGCGGTTCACGCGGACGAGCGCCGTGGCCGACGCGCACGTACCGCTGCGTGCCGGTAGCGACATCGCGTTCCTCGGCGGGATCGTCAACTACGTCCTGCAGAACGAGAAGTACTTCCGCGACTACGTGGTCGCGTACACGAACGCGCCGGTGATCCTCTCGGAGGACTTCCGCGGCACCGAGGACCTGGACGGTGTGTTCTCCGGCTTCGACCCGGAGAAGCGCGTGTACGACCACACGACCTGGCAGTACGCCGGGATGAACGTCCAGTCGGCGGCCGGTGAGCGCGACATGCAGTGGGACGAGCGCGCCGAGGCCGTGTCGGAGGCGGGACGCGGCGAGGCGCACGGCTCGGGCGGCGCCGCGATCGGCGAGGGCACGCCCGAGCGCGACCTGACGCTGGAACATCCCCGGTGCGTGTTCCAGGTGCTCAAGCGGCACTTCGCGCGGTACACGCCGGAGATGGTCGAGCGGATCTGCGGCGTCTCGCAGGACCGGTTCCGCGAGGTCTGCGAGCTGATCGCGGAGAACTCCGGGCCCGACCGGACCACGGCGTTCGCGTACGCGGTCGGCTGGACGCAGCACACGGTCGGCGTCCAGTACATCCGGACGGCCTCGATCCTCCAGTCGCTGCTGGGCAACATCGGACGGCCGGGCGGCGGAATCCTGGCACTGCGCGGGCACGCGTCCATCCAGGGCTCGACCGACATCCCGACGCTGTTCAACCTGCTCCCCGGTTACATCCCGATGCCGCACGCCCACACCAACGAGAACCTGGACGCGTTCGTCCAGGCGGAGTCGGCGGAGAAGGGCTTCTGGGGCAACATGCGCTCCTACATCGTCAGCCTGCTCAAGGCGTACTGGGGCGACGCCGCGACCGAGGACAACGACTACTGCTTCGACTACCTCCCCAGGCTGACCGGGTCGCACAGCACGTACGAGACGGTGATGGCCCAGATCAACGGCACGTGCAAGGGCTATTTCCTGATGGGCGAGAACCCGGCGGTCGGGTCGGCGAACGCGAAGCTCCAGCGGCTCGGGATGGCGAACCTGGACTGGCTGGTCGTCCGCGACTTCTCGCTGATCGAGTCCGCGACGTGGTGGAAGGACGGCCCGGAGATCGAGACGGGCGAGATGCGCACCGAGGACATCGGCACCGAGGTGTTCTTCATGCCCGCCGCCGCGCACACCGAGAAGGACGGCAGCTTCACCAACACGCAGCGGATGCTGCAATGGCACCACCAGGCCGTGGAGCCCGCCGGGGAGGCGCGCAGCGAGCTGTGGTTCATGTACCACCTGGGCCGCATCATCCGGGAGAAGCTCGCCGGGTCGGAAGCGGCGATGGACCGTCCGCTGCTCGACCTCACCTGGGACTACCCGACCCACGGCAGGCTGGACGAGCCCGACGCCGAGGCCGTCCTCGCCGAGATCAACGGACGGGACGCGGACGGGAATCCGCTGTCGTCCTACACGCAGCTCAAGGACGACGGGTCCACGTCGTGCGGCTGCTGGATCTACTGCGGCTGCTACGCGGACGGCGTGAACCAGCCCGCCCGCCGCAAGCCCGGCTCCGAGCAGAGCTGGGTCGCGCCGGAGTGGGGCTGGGCGTGGCCCATGAACCGGCGCATCCTGTACAACCGGGCGTCCGCCGACCCTGACGGCAACCCGTGGAGCGACCGCAAGGCGCTCATCTGGTGGGACGCCGACAAGGGCAAGTGGACGGGCCACGACGTGCCCGACTTCGTCGCCGACCGTCCGCCCGACTACCGGCCGCCGGACGACGCGACCGGCCCGGACGCGCTCGCCGGGGACGACCCGTTCATCATGCAGGCGGACGGCAAGGCGTGGCTGTACGTCCCGGCCGGGCTGACGGACGGCCCGCTCCCCGCGCACTACGAGCCGCAGGAGTCGCCGTTCACGAACGCGCTGTACGGGCAGCAGCGCAACCCCGTCCGGCATCTGCTCCCGCCGCATCCGGACGACCGGTTCGCGCCGAGTAACGGCGCGCCCGGGGCGGAGGTGTTCCCGTTCGTCGCGACGACGTACCGGCTCACCGAGCACCACACGGCGGGCGGGATGTCGCGCTGGCAGCCGTACCTGGCGGAGCTGCAGCCGGAGTTCTTCTGCGAGGTGTCGCCGGAGCTGGCGGCCGAGCGGGACCTGGAGCACGGCGGCTGGGCGACGATCGTCAGCCCGCGCAATGTGGTCGAGGCGCGCGTCCTGGTCACCGACCGGATGGCCCCGCTCACCGTGGAGGGGCGGACGCTCCACCAGGTCGGCCTCCCCTACCACTGGGGTCCGAACGGCTACAGCAGGGGCGACGCGGCGAACGAGCTGCTGCACCTCGCGCTGGACCCGAACACCCACATCCAGGAGGCGAAGGCGCTGGCGGTCGACATCCGGCCGGGGCGGCGCCCGCGCGGGCGGGACGCGGCGGCGCTCGTCCGCGAGTACCGGGAGCGCGCCGGGATCACCGCCGAGACCGGCACCGAGATCTAACGCACGAGCCGGACGGCCCGGACGATCTCGTCGTCGTCGCCGGGCGGGACCGCGCGCAGGTCGAGCAGGCAGCGGCCGCCGTCGACGCGTCCCATCACGGCGGGCGCGCCGAGCCGCAGCCGGGCCGCGTACGGCTCGGGCAGCGACACCGCCGCGCTCGGCAGGACGACGCCGGGCGCGCCGCCGCCCCCGACCGCCGCCTCGCTCGCGACGGGCCGCGCGTCCACCCCGGCGTCGCGGAGCCGGGCGGCGAGGCGTTCGGCGCGCCCGCGCAGCGCCTCCGGGTCGGCGTGCAGGGCCAGCGCGGTCGGGGTGGCGGGGCCGCGCAGGGTCGCCTCCAGCGCGGCGAGCGTCGTCTTGCCGACCCGCAGCGCCCGCGCGATCGGATGGCGGGCGAGCCGCCGGACGAGGTCCTCTCTGCCGAGGGCGATGCCGCACTGCGGGCCGCCGAGCAGCTTGTCGCCGCTCGCGGTGACGAGGCCGGCGCCGGCCTTGAGCATGGACGCGGCGTCCGGCTCGTCCGGCAGCAGCGGCTCGGGGGCGAGGAGGCCGGAGCCGATGTCGGCGACGACGGGAACGCCGAGACCGGCCAGCTCCGAGACGTCGGCGCCGCGCGTGAAGCCGGTGACGCGGAAGTTCGACGGGTGCACCTTGAGGATGAAGCCCGTCTCGTCGCCGATCGCCTCGGCGTAGTCGGCGGGGGTCGTGCGGTTGGTGGTGCCGACCTCGCGCAGCCGGGCGCCGGTCGCGGCGAGCAGCTCGGGGATGCGGAAGCCGTCCCCGATCTCCACCATCTCGCCGCGGCTGATCACGATCTCCCGGTCGCGCGCGAGCGCGGTCGCGGCCAGCACGAGCACCGCCGCGCCGTTGTTGACGACGTGCGCGGCCTCCGCCTTCGGCACCCGCTCCAGGAGCGCGTCCAGGACGGACCGTCCGCGCCGCGCGCGACGGCCCGTCTCCAGGTCGAGCTCGACGTCGGTCGGGCCGGACGCCATGGCCGCGGCGTCGCGGGCCGCGTCCGACAGCGGCGCCCGCCCGAGGTTCGTGTGCAGCAGGACGCCGGTCGCGTTGATCACCGGACGCAGCCCGGACGCGGTCGGCGGCAGCGCCGCGACGGCGGCGTCGGCCACCGCGTCCGGCGGGATCTCGCCGCTCCGGGCGCGCCGCTGCGCCGCGCCGATCGCGGCCTTCACGATCCCGCGGCCGAGCCGTCCGGCCGCCAGCGCGAGCCGCGGTTCGGCGAGGAGGGCGTCGGTGCGGGCGATCCGCCGCCGCGCGTCCCCGCCCGCCTCCTGGCCCGCGTCCTCGCCCGCGGCCTCACCTGCGGCCGGGGGCGCGCCGGGCACGGCTTCACGATCCATCGGGCGACCTCCGCGGTGTTTCCGCCAGCATCGCACGCGCGCCGCGCCGCACCGGGACCGGCGCACGCCGAAGATCCCGGTGTATCATGCATGAGTCATGCATGATGAACGGTTGGCGAACCTGCTGGGCGCCGCGTCGCTGGCGGTGACCGACCTCGTCCTCGCCGGGACGACGGCCGCGGGACGGGTGAGCGCGAGCGGCGCCGCGGCGCTGATCGTCCTGTCCGAGGCGCCGGGGCTGGGCGTCACCGAACTGGGCAGGCGGGTCGGGCTGACCCAGTCCGCCGCCGCCCGCATGGTGGACGGCCTCCAGGACGCCGGGCTCGCGCGGCGGCGGCCCGGCGGCGGGCGCGCCGTGGAGGTGCGGCTGACCGCAAAGGGCGAGGACGCGGCCCGCCGCGTGCTCACCGCGCGGGGCGCGCCGCTGGCCGAGGCGCTGGCCGTCCTGGACGGCGGCGAGCGCGAGGCGCTCACCGTCATCCTCGGCAAGCTCCTGGCCCGCCTCTACGAGACGATCGGCGACTCGGACGTCCTGTGCCGGCTCTGCGACCGGCGCTGCTGCACCGAGGGCGCGGTCTGCCCGGTCGGCCAGGCCGAGCGGGACGCGGGAGGCGCGTGACCGGCCCGCTCCTCGCCCTCGCCTCCGCGCTCCTCTACGGCGTCGCGGACGTCTGGGGCGGCCTGCTGTCGCGGCGCTCCGGCTTCGCCGCCGTCGCGTTCCTCGGCCAGGCCGGAGGGCTCGTGTTCGCGGTCGTGGCCGCGCTGCTCGTCCCCGCGGAAGGCGTCGCCGCCGCCGACCTCGGGTGGGGCGCGGCGTCCGGCGTCGGGACGGGCCTCGCGATGGTGTTCCTCTACCGGGGCATCAGCCGGGGGAACCTGAGCGTGGTCGTCCCGGTCAGCGCGGTCGGCGGGGTCGCGCTGCCGGTCGTCGCGGGCGTGGTGTTCCTCGGCGACCGTCCGGGGGCGGTGTCGTGGGCCGGGATCGCGGTCGTGCTGCCCGCGCTGTGGCTCGTGTCCCAGTCGCGGTCGGACGAGCGCGGCCCGGTGCGCGCGGCCCTCGTCAACGGGCTCATCGCCAGCGTCGGCATAGGGGTCCAGTACCTCGCCCTCGCGCAGGCGGGCGACGGCTCGGGGCTCTGGCCGGTCGCCGCCGGACGGGTCGCCGCCGTCCTCGCGGTCGCGCCGATGATGTGGCCGTCCGGGCGGCGGCCGCCGCCCGGACGGGCGAGCCTCTGGCCGGCGCTGAACGGCGGCCTCGCGGCGGCGGCGCTCGTCTGCTACCTGCTCGCCACGCGGGAGCAACTGGTGGTCGTCGCGGTCGTGCTGTCGTCGCTGTACCCGGTCGTGCCCGTCCTCCTCGGCGTCACGGCGCTGCGCGAGCGGCTGTCGTGGCCGCAGGCGGCCGGGCTGGCCGGAGCGGGCGCCGCCGTCGTCCTCCTGACGCTCGCGTCCTCCTGAGGGCCAAACAAACGGGGGCGGTCCGGGTGCTTCTACCGTGATGGACATGAGCGAGGCACTTCGCGGCAAGCAGGACGTCGGCGGCAGGCGGCCGCGGCTGGTCGGCAGGCGGCTGGCGCTCGTCTTCGCCGCGACCTTCGCGAGCCTGACGGGCGTCTTCCTGCTGCTGTCGGTCGTCCCGATGTACGCGTCGGCGTCCGGGGCGGGCGGCGTCGGCGCGGGGCTCGCCACGGGCGCGCTGATGCTGTCCACGGTGCTCGCCGAGCTGGCCCTCCCCCGGCTGCTCGCGCGGTTCGGGTACCGGCCGGTGTTCGCGACGGGCCTCGTGCTGCTCGGGCTGCCGCCGATCGCGCTCGTCTTCGCGTCCGACATGGCGACGATCACCGTGGTGAGCCTGGTCCGCGGCCTCGGCTTCGGGGTCTCGGTGGTGGTGACGAACGCCCTGGTGGCGGCGATCGTCCCGGCGGAGCGGCGGGGCGAGGCGCTCGGCCTGTTCGGGCTCACCGCCGGGCTGCCGACCGTCCTCGCGCTGCCGCTCGGCGTCTGGCTCGCCGGGCACGTCGGCTACACGCCGGTGTTCCTCGCGGGCTCGGCCGTGACGCTCGCCGCCCTCGCGACGCTGCCCGGCCTCCCGAGCCTCCGGCCGGCGGCGACCGAGCAGGCGTTCGGCATCGTCGCCGGGCTGCGGACGGCGGCGCTGCTGCGTCCGGCCGCCGCGTTCGCCGCGACCGCGATGGCGGCGGGCATCCTCGTCACGTTCCTGCCCGAGGCCGTCCCGGACGGGCGCGTCGCGGCGGCGGCGCTGCTCGTCCAGCCCGCCGCGACCACCTTCACCCGCTGGTGGGCCGGACGGGTGGGCGACCGCCACGGCGCCGGACGCCTCCTCACGCCCGCCCTCGTCGCCGCGGCGGCCGGGGTCGCGCTGCTCGTCCTGGTGCCGAACCCGGTGGCCGTCCTCGCCTCCATGGCGCTGTTCGGCGCGGGCTTCGGCGTCGCGCAGAACGTGAGCCTCGCGGTGATGTACGAGCGGGTGCCGCCGTCCGGCTACGGGACGGTCAGCGCCGTCTGGAACATCGGCTACGACGGCGGCATGGGCGCGGGCGGCGCCGCCTTCGGGGTGATCGCGGCGCAGACCGGCTATCCGCCCGCGTTCGCGCTCACCGCCGCGGTGATCGCCCTCGCGGTGCCGCTGACGCTGTCCCGGCGCGTGCCCGGACGCCGGAAATGACCCCTGACGGGTGGTTACATGCTGTCACCCTCAAGCAAGGCGATGTCCAGTTGTAGTCGTGCTGAAGCTGTGAGTAACTGGTCCCCGGGAGTCCGGACGGCTCTCCGCGGGGAGCGGCCGTCCACCGCAATGACCAGCGAGGGGACCGATTATGGACGACATCGCGGAGCGGGGGGCCCGGCTCCTGTCCGGCCCGTCCGGGCTCGGCACGTCGGCGGCGCGCATCACGAACCTGCTGAGCCCGCCCAAGGGCCCGCCGACACACCCGCCCGCCACCGAGCCGGCGGGCGTCACGACGGAGGCCCCACCTACCGAGCCCGCCGACGGACCTACGGACCTACCTACGGACGCGCCTGACGTTCCGGCCGCCGGGCTTCCGGCCGATGTGCCGATCCCGCCCACCCGTCCGCTGCCGAGCCCGACCCGCAAGGGCGGCCACTTCTCCCCCGGCTACGCCGCGCGGGAATGGGGCGACGGCTCCCTGCCTCCGCTGTACCTGCCGGTGACCGCCCGGATCGACGACGACCTCGCCCGCGTGGTCAACGACCGGCTGGTCGCCTGGGCTGAGGAGGTCGGCATCTACGCCGACCAGATCGACCAGTTCCGCGAGACCGGGTTCGGACGGCTCGCCGTCCTCGCCCACCCCGAGACCGACGACGTCGACGCGCTGCTCCTCGGCGCCAAGATGAACGCCGCCTGGTGGGCCAGCGACGACTACTACGCCGACGAGACCGACCTCGGCGCCTCCCCCACCAAGCTGCCGCCCCGCCTCGCGCTCGTCACGTCCGCGATGGACCCGCCGCCCCCCGCGGGCCGGTACACCGCGCAGCTCGAGGAGGCGATCCGCGCCGACCCCGTCCTCATGGCGCTGCGCTCGGCCACCGACCACGCGCGGCGGCTCGCCACGCCGTCGCAGATCATGCGGCTCTGCAACATCACGTCCCAGATGTACGTGAGCTGGACGGCCTACGCCGCCTGGCGGCACCTCGGCGAGCTGCCCCCGGTGTGGCGCTACCTGGCCGCGCGGCAGCACGACAGCTTCTACACCTCGATGACGCTGATCGACATCGTCGGCGGCTACCACCTCGACGCGAACCTGTTCTTCGAGCCGCGCGTGCACCGCGCGGTGATGCAGGCCGGCACCGCTTCGGTGATCGTGAACGACCTCCACTCGGCGGAGAAGGAGGCGGCCGACGACCTGCCCGACTGCAACGTCGTGCTGCTGATCGCCGAGGAGGAGGGCTGCCCGCTGCGCGAGGCGGCGGAGGCGGCCGTCGCGCTGCACAACGACTTCGTCCGCGCCTTCGAGGCCGCGCAGAAGGAGCTCGCCGCGATCCCGTCCCCCGAGCTCCAGCGGTTCCTGCTCGGCGTCCAGGGCTGGATGGCGGGCGGCTTCGAATGGCACCAGGGCAGCCGCCGCTACCGGTGACCCCCGGGCCGCCCTCCGACCCGGCCCGCCACCTGACCCGGCCTGTCACCTGACCCGCCCCGCCCTCCGACCCGCCCCGACCACCCTCCGAGAAAGGATCACCACGTATGGCCTCTACCACGGGCAGCCAGGTTCTGAGCAGCCTCTACCAGCACTCGGTCGCCGACTACTGGAACGCCGAGAGGAACCCGGTCAACCTGCGGCTGGGCGAGGTGGACGGGTTCTACCACCACCACTACGGCATCGGCGCCGTCGACTGGACCGTCCTCGACGGCCCGGCCGAGACCCGCGAGGAGCGGACGATCGCGGAGCTGCACCGGCTGGAGTCCGCCCAGGCGGAACTGCTGATGAACCACCTCGGCCCCGTGCACCCGTCCGACCGCCTCCTCGACGCGGGGTGCGGTCGCGGCGGGTCCAGCCTCATGGCCAACCAGCGGTTCGGCTGCCGCGTGGACGGGGTGTCGATCTCCGAGTCCCAGGTCGAGTTCGCGACCGAGCAGGCCAGGCGGCGCGGCGTCGACGACAAGGTGAGCTTCCACTTCAAGAACATGCTCGAGACCGGCTTCGAGACGGGAGCGTTCCAGGCCGTCTGGAACAACGAGAGCACGATGTACGTCGAGCTCGGGCTGCTGTTCGCCGAGCACTCCCGACTACTACGCCGCGGCGGCCGGTACGTGACCATCACCGGCTGCTACAACGACGCCTACGGGCTGCCGTCGCGCGCCGTGAGCGAGATCAACGCGCACTACATCTGCGACATCCACCCGCGCAGCACGTACTTCAAGGAGATGGCGGCGAACCGGCTCGTCCCGGCGAGCGTGATCGACCTGACCCCGGCCACGATCCCCTACTGGGAGCTGCGGGCGAAGTCGTCGCTGGCCACCGGCATCGAGGCGGCGTTCCTCGACGCCTACAAGGGCGGCAGCTTCCAGTACCTGCTGATCGCCGCCGACCGCGTCTGACCGTCCCCGAGGCCCGGCCCGCCACCGTCGCCTGTGGCGGGCCGAGCCCTTGCGCGGCGACGTTCAGGCGTGCCCGGGCGAGGACGGCGATCCTGGCTCCTTGCGGCCGGGCTCTTCGTGTCCGGGGTCTTTGCGGCCGGGCTCGGTATGGCCCGGGTCGGTGTGCCCAGGCTCCGTGAGGTCGTACTCGGCGAATCCCGGCTCGGGGAGGCCCGCCTCGGCGCGGTCCGGTTCGGGAGCGTCCTGCCGGGGACGGCGCGGCACCGCGTCCGGCGAGCGGGGCGCGAGCTCCTCGCCGCGGCCCGCACCGGCGTCGCGCCGGCCGTCGCCCGCGCCCTCGGCGAGCAGGCCGGACGTCTCCAGGTACTGGAAGCCGCGCGGGGTGATGTCCCAGGCGTTGTGCCGCCACTCCTTGCGCCGCCACACGAGCCCCGCGGACAGCAGCCGGCGTCCGACCCGGCTGACCTCGGTCTCGTCGGTGCCGAGCGCGGCGGCGAGCTGCTTGTTCGACATGCCCTGGCGGCGGTGGACCGCGACGAGGAAGCGGGCGGCGTGGCTCTCCGGCCGGAGCCCGAGCTGCAGCCCGGACGGCAGCCGCCGCAGCGCCCAGTGGACGACGTCGATCAGCCCGAGGATCCGGCCGCGCTGCTCGCGCTGCGCGCCGTCCAAGCCGGTGACGTCGAGATAGTGGCGGTGGAGCCACTGCAACCCGTCCTGGCATTCCACGAGGGCTGGTTCGTCTGCGCTCAGCGAGGCGTCGGTGATCAGCATCCCGAGGGCGCTGAAGTGACCGTCGCTGATGACCTTGGCGTGTTCCATCGAGTCGATGAGACGCCGGACCTCCGTCCGGCGGTCACGGGCGGAGGCGGTAACAGCGCTCATGGTCACACTCCCGGAGTAGGCGAGCACCGTTGGACCACTCCAGGGTGCGTCCATGCCAAGTGATTGTCAAGTGACCCAGTCCTCAGTATCGCCAGAAGGACGTATGTGTAGCGGAGGACGCTGAAAGGCGGGGCCTGGCAGAGTTAACATCGGTCCACCACCCGTAACCGCGCGTGTCAACCCCCGGGGGCGCTTATGACGGATCAGTTGGCGGCGGCCGAGTACTCGGCGGAACCAGCTGATCTCTTCGTCCAGCTGTACGACGCGATCCCGGACGACGTCTTCGAGGGCTGGGCGGCGACGCGCTGGTACGCGGCGGAGCGGGTGCGGCGGGAGGCGAACGAGATCGCCGACTCGGTCCTCGCGACCGGCACGTTCGACCCGGCGCGGACGGCGGGCATCGTCGACGCGCGCGGCGACCGCGGGCGCTTCGTCATCCTGCTCGGCCTCGACATCGCGCTCGCCCACGCGAGCCCCTACGGGCCGTACCACGACGCGCCCGCGCTGGCCGGAGTGCTGGTCACCTACCTCACCGAGGGCAAGCTGAACGGGCCCCGCACGACCGGCGCGCTGCTGCCCCGCTGCGCGTTCGCCGGACGCCCGCGCGGGCTGCGGACGAAGGCCGAGTTCTTCGGGGTGCACCGCGTCCCGGCGGCCGAGTGGGCGAGGATCGACCACCGCGTGCTGCCCGCGGTGAACGACCCGCACCTCAACCGGGACGAGCCGGTCGCGGTCGGCTGCGCGCCGGTGCTGGAGACCTACGACGACATCGAGATCGAGTTCGAGGAGCGGGCGGGCCTGACCGTGTACCGGCTCCGCCCGATGGACACCTCGGGCATCCGCAGCCGGGTCAAGGCGATCATCCGGCGGCTGGACGAGTCCGGCGCGCAGCTCGCCGTGATGCCGGAGGCGTCGCTCTCGGACTCGCTGCTGGAGCTGTGGAAGGAGGTCGCGTTCGACACCGCCGCCCGCGACCGCGCCCGCCGCCCGCTGCGCTTCCTGCTGCTCGGCACCGGCCCGATCGGCGGCGGCGACCCGCCGCCGAACCGCGCCGTCCTGCTCGACCGGTGGACGGGGCAGGAGCTCCTCGTCCAGGACAAGCTGTCCGGGTTCACGCTGGACGCCGACCAGATGCGGCTGTGGCGGCTGCCGGACGCGCCGTCCACCGGGTCGGCCGTGGAGTACGCGCGGCCCGGCCGGAAGGTGTCCGTGCTCGACTCCTCGCTCGGCCGCCTCGCCGTGCTGATCTGCGAGGACCTCGCCCGGTCGGTCGACTGGGAGCGGGAGCTGCGCTCGGCCGGGGTGTCGCACCTGCTCGTCCCGATCTTCTCCAAGCCGATCCTGGAGTTCCGCTGGGAGCAGCGCTCCGCCGAGCGGCAGGTCATCGAGCTCGGGACGTGGGTGACGGTGTCCAACAGCCTCGCGGTCGGCGCCGCCATCCCGGACGACGAGCCCCGCGTCCCCGGCCCCCGCTACACCTGCCTCGTCACCGGGCCGAAGAGCCTCGACCGCGTCGCGTACCAGACCGAGGGGCAGTTCGGCGTGGCGCGGACGGGCGCCGAGCTCGGGCGGCTGCCGACGTCCGAGCTGCCGCGCGTGTTCCCGGGCGCCGCCTACGACGCCTGGTTCGACCACTGGCACGACGACAAGCGGTAGCTCAGTCGACGGTGAACGGCTCCGGGCTCACCGCGGACCCGGCCGGGGTGTTCACGACCGGCGGCGCCGTGGTGGCGCCCGCGGGGAGGGTCGTCCGCACCAGCGTGTCCGTCGCGTCGATCACCGCGGCCCGCGCCGCGCCGAAGCGGACGCTGGTCGCCCCGTCCAGCCCGTCGCCCCGGATCGTGACGGCCGTGCCCGGCGGCCCGTTGTCGGGGTCGATGGCGGAGACCTTCGGCGGGATGGCGTGGTCGCGGCCCCGCTGCGCGGGCGCCAGCAGGGTGGCGAAGACCGCGCGGAACTTCTCGGCGGTCTCGCGGGAGAACTGGCCGACGAGCGCCGCGATGGCGGCGACGCCGTACGGGTTGACGTCGTCGGCGCCGCCGAGCGGCGAGGTCAGCCCGCCGCGCACCACGAGGTAGACGATCAGTCCGAACAGCGCGCCGACGATCGGGAGCGTCAGGTACATCATCAGCCAGCTGCGGCGCAGCGCCCGGTTCCCGATGTACCAGTAGAACGACCGCAGGACGTGCGTGACCGCGCCGAGCGCCCCGGCCGCCATGACCACCAGGAACAGGCACGTGTCGCGGGACACCGCGGGCGACCAGCCGAACAGGTGGACGGTCTTGGCGGCGGCGGCCGGCGCGCGGCCGTCCGGCGCGGGGCGCGGCGCGGGCGGCCACGCCTCCACCAGGACGATCACCAGCAGGGCCGTGAGGACCAGCAGGACGGCGAACACGATCACGATGTCGCGGGTGCGGGCGTATTCGCGTCCGACCTCTGAGTCGGCCACGGCTCTCCATTCTGTTGTGCGTGCCTGTTGCGGGCGCCTGTTGCGCGCTGCTCGTCGTCCCCCTGCCGATTATCGAACCGCGCCGGGACGGCGTTTCGCCACTCCGCCCTCACGCGCGGGCGGCACGGCACTCGCTGCCACGAAGGCGTTACAGGACTCTCGCGCGGGAACGTCGCGAAGCGTATGATCCAGGTCACTTTCACAATCGATCAAGGTGGGCGCCATGACCGAAGCCGTGTCCGCAGCCGCCGTCCCCGCGCCGTCCCGCCGCCTCGCGCTCGGCGTGGGCGCCGACGGGACCTACACCCGCCCCGGCCAGGCGGCGGCGTTCGTCCTCGGGCTCGTCACGACGTTCGTGTTCCTCCCGCTCGTCGTCGTGGCCGCGCTGCTCTACACGCGGGCCGAGACGCGGTTCGCGGACGACCCCGCGCGGGCGCGCGTCCTCGTGCGGTGGTCGTGGCTCTGCATCACGCTCTTCCCGATCCTCGCCGCGGGGGCCATTGGGGCCGTCGTGGCGGCCATTGTGGCCCTTACCGGTTGATCTTCTCCGGCGCTTAACCTCGGGCTCACCCGCCGTCCGGAATGACGATCTACGTTCCGGTCGGCCGCCGTTCACGACCACCTTTCCCCCAGGGTGGGACGGCGGCGCCAGGAGGCGCTGATGAGACTCCGATCCAGACGCGCGGTCGCCGCAGCGGCGGCGCTCGTCGTGCTGAGCGGCGGGGCCGCGTACGCGGGCACCCGCAAGCAGGCGGGCCCGCAGGGCGACGGCACCGGCGTCACGCCCGTCGGGCACCTCGTGACACCGGCCGGAACGCAGGTGACGCTGGGGCTGCTCCCGCTCGCGTCCGCGCTGAGCCCGGACGGCTCCCGCCTGCTCGTCGTCAACGCCGGGCAGGGCGTCCAGTCGCTCCAGGTCGTGGACACCTCGTCCGGCGCGGTCGGCCAGACGATCGGCTACAAGAGCCCGCAGGCGCTCTACGCGGGCGTCGCGTGGAGCCCGGACGGGAAGCACGCCTACGCGAGCGCGGGCGGCAACAACAAGATCCGCGTGTACGACGTCGCGGACGGGACGCTCACCGAGAAGGCGTCCATCGCGCTGCCGACGACGAACCCGGACGGCCAGAAGGTGAACATGTTCCCGGCGGGCCTCGCGGTCACGCCGGACGGGAAGCGGCTCCTCGTCGCCGACCAGCAGGCGGACGCGCTGTCGGTGGTCGACCTCGCGTCCGGGAAGGCGGAGACGACGGCGGTCGGGCACCGGCCGTACGGCGTCGCCCTCGGCAAGGACGGGAAGACCGCGTACGTCGCGAACCAGGGCGCCGCTTCGGTGAGCGTAGTGGACGTGTCCGGCACGGCGCCCACCGTCGTAGGGAACGTTCCAACCGGCACGCACCCGAACAAGATCTCGCTCAGCGCCGACGGCTCCCGCGCGTTCGTCACGGCGGGCGACGGGGACGAGGCCGACGTCGTCGACACGGCGCGGAACAAGGTCGTCCGGAAGATCGACCTGAGCCCGTACAACGGCGCGCCGATCGGCAGCAACCCGGTCGCGTCGGCGCCGTCCCCGGACGGGCGGCTGCTCTACGTCGCGAACTCCGGCAACAACGACGTGGCGGTCGTCGACCTGCGCCGCGGCCGCGTCACCGGCATGATCCCGACCGGCTGGTACCCGACGTCGGTGCACGTCCTCGGCGACCGGCTGCTGGTCGTCAACGCCAAGGGGCTCGGCGCCGGGCCGAACGACGGACCCGGCAGGCCGGACCCGCACGGCGGCGGCACGGCCGACAAGTACATCGGCTCGATGATCAAGGGGACGCTGTCGCTGATCGACCGTCCGTCCGACCCGGGGCGGCTGCGCGCGTGGTCGCGGCAGGTCGTCCGCAACAACGGGTTCGACGAGCGGGACCGCGTGCGCGGCGGGCGCGGCGACGGCGGGCACGTCGTCCCGCTGCACCCCGGCGCGAAGACGCCGATCAAGCACGTCATCTACGTGGTGCGCGAGAACCGCACCTACGACCAGGAGTTCGGCAGCATCGGCAAGGGCGGCGGCGACCCGAGCCTGAACCTGTTCGGCGACGAGTCGGCGCCGAACGCGCGCGAGCTGTCCCGCCGGTTCGTCACGTTCGACAACTTCTACGCCGACGCCGAGGTCAGCGCGCAGGGCTGGAACTGGGTGGTGGGCAGCAACTCCAACCCCTACTCCGAGCAGGTGTGGCCCGCGAACTACTCCAGCCGCAACGCGCCGTACCCGTCCGAGAACGGGACGCCGGAGATCGCCCCGAACAGCGACCCGAAGGACGCCTACATCTGGCAGCGGCTCAAGAGGGCGGGCGTCCCGTTCCGCAACTACGGGTTCTACGTGTCGCACGACGCGCAGGGCCGCGCGTCCGCCGAGGACCCGGTGCTGAACGCCGCCACCGACCCCGATTTCCACGGCTACGACCTCGCCTGCCCGGACAGCCCGAACTCGTTCACGCCACTGTCGAAGACGTGCGGCGCGCCGCGGATCAGCCGGTGGCTGACCGAGTTCCGCGCGTTCGAGAAGAGCGGGAAGCTGCCGTCGGTCGAGTTCGTCCGGCTGCCGAACGACCACACGGCCGGGACGAAGGCGGGCTCGCCCACCCCGCGCGCCTACGTCGCCGACAACGACTACGCGCTCGGCCTGCTCGTGGACGCGGTGTCGAAGTCGAGGTTCTGGAAGGACACGGCGATCTTCGTCACCGAGGACGACGCGCAGAACGGCCCCGACCACATCGACGCGCACCGCACGCTCGCGCTGGTGATCAGCCCGTACACGCAGACGGGCAAGGTCGACTCGACGTTCTACAGCACGGTCTCGATGGTCCGGACGATCCAGCTGATCAGCGGCATCCGGCCGCTCACCCAGTTCGACGCCTACTCGACGCCGATGACGGCGGCGTTCACGTCGAGGCCGAACGCGCGTCCCTACGACGCGGTCGTCCCGCAGTGGCCGCGGACGGAGACCAACTCCGCGTCCGCCCCGCTCGCGGCGATCTCCGCCCAGCAGCAGCTCGGCAAGGAGGACCAGATCGACGAGCGGACGTTCAACCAGGCGATCTGGCAGAGCGTCCGCGGCAAGGGCGCCGAGATGCCCGAACCCCGCCACCGCCTCCCCGGCGCCCCGACCGTGGAACACGACGATGACGACGACGACTGATTGACACTGATTGACCAGGAAGGGGGCCGGGGAAGAGGACGGAGACCGGACGGGTTGGCACTGTTCATGAGCGTTCCCTTCTCCGTCCTCGACCTGGCCCCCGTCGTCAGCGGCTCCACGTCCGGCCAGGCCCTGCGCAACACCCTCGACCTGGCCCGGCACGCCGAGCGGCTCGGCTTCCACCGGTACTGGCTCGCCGAGCACCACGCGATGCCCGGCATCGCGAGCTCCGCGACGGCCGTGCTGATCGGGCAGGTCGCGGCGGCGACGTCCGCGCTGCGGGTCGGGTCCGGCGGGATCATGCTGCCGAACCACGCGCCGATGGTGGTGGCCGAGCAGTTCGGGACGCTGGAGGCGCTCTTCCCCGGCCGCATCGACCTCGGCCTCGGCCGCGCGCCCGGCACCGACCAGGCGACCGCGCTGGCGCTGCGCCGCTCCCCGCAGGCCCTGTCCGTGGACGACTTCCCCGAGCAGGTCGTCGAGCTGCGCGGCTACTTCGGCGCGGACAGCAAGGTCACCCCGGCGGCGGGCAACGAGCCGCCGGTGTGGCTGCTCGGCTCCAGCGGGTACAGCGCGCGGCTCGCCGGGCTGCTCGGGCTGCCGTTCGCGTTCGCGCACCACTTCAGCGCGCAGAACACGGTGCCCGCGCTGAACCTGTACCGGGAGTCGTTCCGGCCCGGCGCGCTGGCCGAGCCGTACTCGATGATCGGCGTGGCGGTCACCGCCGCCGACACCGACGAGCGGGCGGTGGAGCTCGCCCAGCCGCAGGCGCTCGCGTTCCTGCGGCTGCGGCAGGGCAACCCGGGGCTCCTCCCGACGCCGGACGAGGCCGCGTCCTACCCGTACACGGCGATGGACCGGCAGATGATCGACTCGCGGCTGGCCGACCAGGTCGTCGGCGGGCCCGAGACGGTGCGGCGCACGATGGACGCGCTGATCGAGCGGACCGGGGTCGACGAGGTCATGGTCACCACCCAGGTCCACGACCACGCCGACCGGCTGCGCTCCTACGACATCCTCGCCGACCTCTACAGCCTCGCGGCGAGCCCCGCGTGACCGCCTAGCGGGGCTTGACCTGGAAGTCGAACGGGACGGTGCCCGGGTCGGGCAGGGCGGTGCCGCCGTCCACGCTCAGCACGGCGCCGTTCACGTACGACGCCTCGGGCCCGAGCAGCCACATGATCGCGGCGGCGGCCTCGGCCGGGCTGCCCGCCCGGCGCTGCGGGACGAGCCGGGTCACCTCGTCGTACGCCTCCTCCCTGGTCAGGCCGTGCGGCTCGCCGAAGAGGGCCATCTCCATGTCCGACATCTCGGTGCGGATCCAGCCGGGGCACACCACGTTGGCGCGGACGCCCTGCGGACCGTAGTCCGCCGCGATCGTCTGGGTCAGCATGGTGAGCCCCGCCTTGGACGTCGCGTACGCCGCGACCCCGGCCGGGACGCGCAGCGCCGCCACCGACGAGACCGTGACGAGGGATCCCTTCGCCTCGATCAGGTGCGGCAGCGCGGCCCTCGCCAGCAGGAACACCGAGGTCAGGTTGGTCCTGATCGTGGCGTCCCAGTCGTCGGGCGACAGGTCGAGGACGGCGCCGTTGCGCAGCGTGCCCGCGTTCGCGACGATCCCGTCCAGGCGGCCGTGCGCGGCGACGACGTCCTCGACGAGGCCGGCGACCTCGTCCGGCGCGGCGACGTCGCAGACGCGCGGCTCGGCGCCCGTCTCCGCCGCGACCCGGTCGAGGGCCTCCTTGCGCCGCCCGCAGATCACCACCCGGTCCCCGGCGGCGGCTCCGGCGGCGGCGACCGCCGCGCCGATCCCGCTGCCGCCGCCCGTGACGATCAGCACCCGTTGCATTCGCATCTCCCTAGTTCCGCCGTCCGCCGCCCTGGGGCACCGATTCTCCAAGGTAGGCCGCGTGGAGCACGTTCGGCGCCTTGCGCAGCGGCGCGGCGGGCCCGCTGTGCGTGAGCCGCCCGCCGGCCAGCACGTGCGCGGTGTCGGCCACCGCCAGCGCGAGCGTCGCGAACTGCTCGACGAGCAGGACGGCGACGCCCTCGTCCGCGAGCGCGCGGACGGCGGGCAGCAGCCGCTTGACGATCACCGGCGCGAGGCCGAGCGACATCTCGTCGATCAGCAGCACCGACGGGGACATCGCGAGCGCGCGGGCGAGCACCACCATCTGCTGCTCGCCGCCGGACAGCAGCCCGGCCTGGACGTCCATCCGCTTCGTCAGCTCGGGGAACAGCTCCAGCGCCCGGTCGGCGCGGGGGCCGCGCCGCACGGCGCGCAGGTTCTCCGCGACGGTCAGGCCGCTGAACACGGTCCGGCCCTGCTCGACGAGCGCGATGCCGCGCTTGGCGCGCGACACCCGGTCGAGCCCGGAGAGGTCGTCGCCGTCCCCGGTGAGCCGTCCGGACGCGAGGGGCAGGACGCCCGCGATCGCCTCCAGCAGCGTCGTCTTCCCGGCCCCGTTCGGGCCGAGCAGGACGGTCACCTGCCCGGCCGGGACGGTCAGCGAGACGTCCCGGACGATCGGGGCGCCGCCCCGGCCGACCGACACGTCCTCAAGCCTCAGCTCCCTCATGCTCCATCAACCATTCGGCAGTTTGATCCAATCTGATGTGAGCACCGCCCAGCCGCCCTGTCCGTCCGGCTGGACGAACTTCGCGGCGAGGTTGGATGCGTGGGCGTCACCGGGGCCGAACGCGAACGGCGTCCCGGTCATCGCGGAGGGCAGCGGCCGCAGCGTCTTCATCGCCTCGGTGACGGACTCGCGGGTGATGTCCCCCTTGATCGAACGCAGCACCGTGACCAGGTGCTTCGCCGCGAGATACCCGCCCTGCGCGAAGGCGGTCAGCGGCACCTTGTGCTCCTCCATGGTGGTGCGCCATTCCCTGTTGGCCCGGGAGGCCGACTCGGTGTACGGCTCGAACTCCGACAGCGCGATGACGCTCCTCCCGGACGAGCCGAGCGCCTTCCCGACCTCCTCGGTGTAGGCGGGCGCGAGGAACAGCCACTTGATGTCGGTGACGTTCTGCTTCTGCGCGGCCTTCACCCAGCCGATCAACTCGGGCTCGACGCCGTTGAACAGGACCGCCTCGCAGCCGGCGTTCCGCGCCCGCAGGATGTAGGGCGTGAAGTTCGAGGGGGCCGTCGCCAGGCTCAGGTCCATGATCAGCGGCTTCTTGCCGGTGAGCCGGGACCAGCGCGCCACGCCCTCCTTGTACGCCTCCGCGGTGCCGCCGATGATGGACAGGAAGACGCAGAGCTTGTTCAGCTTCAGCGTCTCGGACGCGTAGTACAGCGTCACGGTCGAGCCGAAGAACGGGCCGGTGTTGACCGGCGAGATGTTCGCCGAGCTGAAGCAGCCGGGGTCCACCCCGACGCCGCGCACGTCGGTGATCTTGGCGCGCGCGTAGACCGCGCCGTTGACCTGGCAGTCGAGCAGGCTCGCGCCGCCCGCGAGCGCCACGGCCTGCTTCCGCTCGATGACGTCGCGGCCGGCGAGCGCGGCGCCCGCCGGATCGCCCTTGTCGTCGGCCATCGTGTAGACGATCTTCCGGCCGTTGATGCCGCCCTTGTCGTTGACGTCGTCGAAGACGGCGCGGGCCGCGAGCGAGGACTCGGGGAACGTGACCGGGCCGCTGAGCGTCGACACCGACGCGATGTTGATCGGGTCGTCGGTCTCGGCGGTGCCGGTCCCGGCGTCGCCGCAGCCGGCCAGCGGAGCCGCCAGCACGGCGGCGAGGAGGATCTTCGTGATGCGCATCCCAAAATGCCTTCGGTGTGGACGACCATCCGCCGAGGCGGGCACTTGCGGTAGGTCGCGGGGGTCGAGGGCGGTGAGTACGCCGTCGAAGACAGCGACGTCCGCCGCATTGCCAGGTCGAGGACGTCCTTCCGATCCTCGGGCGAATCCTGCCACGCGGCGTTGCAGATGTCGGCGAAAACAGCATTTGGGAGGCCATTGCGGTGTCCGACCCTGGTCACGTGAGAGCCACCTCCTCGTCACCCAGGTAGGCGCGGGCGACCTCGGGCCTCGCCAGCACCTGCGCGGGCTCGCCCTCGGCGATCACCGCGCCGAAGTCGAGGACGACGATCCGCGCGCAGGCGCGCCGGACCATGTCCAGGTCGTGCTCGATCAGCAGCACCGACGCGCCGTAGCGGGCCGGGACCTCGACGAGCCGGTCGGCGAGCGCGAGCGACTCGGCGTGCGCGAGGCCGGCGGCGGGCTCGTCCAGGATGATCAGTTTCGGCTTGGCGAGGATCGCGGCGGCGACCTCCAGCAGGCGGCGGCTGCCGACGTCCAGGTCGGCGACGTGGGCCTCGCCGGGCGGGCAGCCGAGGAACTCGCGGATCTCCTCCAGCTCGTCCCGGGTGACGAGGCGGTGCGCGGCGAACCGCAGGTAGGCGTCGACGGCGAGGCCGGTCGGGACGCGGTCCTGCTGGAACGTGCGGCGCAGCCCGGCCCCCGCGCGGCGGTGCACGGGCAGCCCGTCGAGGCGGCGGCCGTCCAGGGTGACGGACCCGGACGCGGACGGCAGGAACCCCGACAGCGCGTCGATCAGCGTCGACTTCCCCGCGCCGTTCGGCCCGATGAGGCCCATCACGGTGCCCTCCGGGACGACGAGGTCCACGCTTTGCAGCGCGGTGACCTGCCCGTACTTGACGCCGACGCCCTTGGCCTCCAGCAGCGGCTTCGCGCCGAGCGGCGGCCTGCCGCCGCCGGCGGTCTCGCGCGGCGGCGGCACCGCGGCGGGCCGCCGGGCCCGCAGCCGCTTCGCGAACCCCTCGCTGATGCTGGTGCCCTGCGACAGCGCCTGCACGGCGCCGACGCCGAACAGCACGTTCGCCCAGTCCTGGGAGATCCCGGCGCGCCGGAAGAACTCCGGAATGAACATGATCAGGAAACCGCCGAACAGCGCGCCGAACACGAACTCGCTGCCCGCCATCACGGCGACGACGAAGAGGGCGAGGGAGCCGATCGTCCCGAAGTTCTGCGCGGTGATCATGCCGACCTGGCCGGCGAGCAGCCCGCCCGCGAGCCCGGCCGCGAACGCGCTGAGCGCGAACGCCGACAGCTTGGCGCCGGCGACGCTCGTCCCGGCGGCGGCGGTGGCGCGCTCGGAGAACCGGACGGCCCGCCACGACGCGCCGACCCGGGTGCGTCCGACCCATTCGACGCCGAGCGAGAGGACGACGAACAGCAGGCCGGCGTAGACGAAGTACTGGCGGTCGGTGGCGATGAACTCCGGCCGGATGACCTGCTGGTAGCTGTCGACGCCGGGGAAGTTGATCGCGGACACGACGACGTCGGCCGCGGCGGCGAAGCCGAGCGTGACGACGGCGAGGTGCACGCCGCGCAGCCGCAGCGCCGGGAGCCCGATGAGGATGCCGAACGGCATCGCGACGACGCCGCCGGCGACCGTCCACAGGATGAGGGTGCCGGGCGCCGACCACACGTTGAGCTGGGCGACCGTCCACGCGCCGACGGCGGCGAACGAGAGCTGGCACAGCGAGTTCATGCCGGCCCGGCCGACGATGCCGAGGCCGAGCAGCGCGACCGCCGACACGAGCGCCGACGTCGCGAGGAACAGCCAGTACTGCGGGACGGCGACCGCGGCGACCACGACGACGAGGAGCGCCGCCAGCGGCTGCCGGAACATCGCCGTCCGTTTCACCAGGTTGGGATCAACGCGCGGCATCCCACACCTCCCGCCGCTGGGACCAGATGAGAATGGCGAGGATCGCCAGGAAGGGCACCGTGTCGCGGTACTGCTGCAACTCGCTGACGTGGGCGAGCGCGCCCTGGAGCGCGCCAAGTCCGAGGCCGCCCGCGACCGTCCGGCCGAGGCTGCGGAACCCCCCGACGAGCGCCGCCGCCCCGGCCGGGATGATCATCAGCGCCAGCGACGTCTGGTCGCTGGTCTGCTGCGGCGCGACGACGAGCAGGACGGCGGCGGCGAGCAGCCCGGTCGCCGCCCACATGCCGACGCCGAGCCACCGGGACGGGATGGCGTGCAGCTCCGCCGTCGTCGGGCGCTCGGACAGGGCCCGCAGCCGCAGGCCGAGGACCGTCTTGTCGAGGAACAGCCAGGCGCCCGCCGCGACCGCGATCGAGCCGACCGTGCACACGGCCGCCGCCTCGGTGATCGTGATGCCGTTGACGGTGAACAGCGACCCGCCGAACTTGCCCGGGATCCGCCGCGGGTCGGTGCCGTAGGCCAGGTAGGACGCGGCGAGCAGGGACACGAGGAACGCGATGGAGATCGCGGACCGCTGGTCCGCGCCCGCCTCGCCGAACCAGCGCCCCATCACCCAGCCGAGCGCGGCGGCGACGACGGTGGCGACGACCAGCCCGGCGAGCGCGGCGAGCCCGTAGGGCCAGCCGTGGTCGACCGTGAGCGCCATGGTGTAGACGCCGATCACGCCGATCGCGACCTGCGCGAAGTTCACGGCCCTGACCAGTCGGAACATCAGTGTGAGGCACAGGCCGAGGGCGGCGTACGCACCGCCCCCGGCCAGGCCCGCTATCGCACCCTCAAGCATTGGGGAGTTTGATCCAGTCCGGGGTCAGCACGGTCCAGCCGCCCTTGCCGTCCGGCTTCACGAACTTCGCCGAGGTGTTGGGGGCGTGCTTGTCGCCGGGTCCGAACGCGAACGGCGTGCCGGTCATGTTCGAGGGCTGCGGCTTCAGGTCCTTCATCGCCTTGGTGACGGACTCGCGGGTGATGTCGCCCTTGATCCCGCGCAGCACCTCGACGAGGTGGGTGGCGGCCAGGTAGCCGCCCTGCGCGAACGAGGTGAGCGGCACCTTGTGGTCGGTCATGATCTTCTGCCAGTCCTGGTTGGCCGGGGACTTCGCGTCGGTGTACGGCTCGAACTCCGAGAGCGCCACGACGTCCTTGCCCGCCGGGCCCAGCGCCTTCGCGATCTCCACGGTGTACGCGGGCGCCAGGAACAGCCACTTGATGCCCTTGACGTTCTGCGCCTGCGCCGCCTTCACCCAGCCGACCAGCATGGGCTCGGTGCCGTTGAACAGGACCGCCTGGCAGCCCGCGTCCCGGGCCCGCAGGATGTAGGGCGTGTAGTCGGTGGTGTTCGCCGACAGGCTCAGGTCGGTGATCAGCGGCTTCTTACCGGTGATCTTGGACCAGCGGTCGACGCCCTCCTTGTAGGCGTTCGCCGTGCCGCCGATGATGACGAAGAACGAGCAGACCTTGTTCAGCTTCAGCGTCTCGGACGCGTAGTACAGCGAGACCGTCGAGCCGAAGTACGGGCCGGTGTTGACCGTCGAGATGTTCGGCGAGCTGAAGCAGCCCGGGTCGATCCCGATCCCGCGTATGTCGGTGATCTTGTTCTGCGCGTACAGCGGGCCGTTGACCTGGCAGTCGACCAGGCTGGCGCCGCCGGCGAGGGCGACGGCCTTCTTGTTCTGGATGACGTCGCGGGCCGCCAGCGCGGCGCTCGACGGGTCGCCCTTGTCGTCGGCCGCGGTGTAGGCGATCTTCCGTCCGTTGATGCCGCCCTTGGCGTTCACGTCGTCGAAGACGGCGCGGGCCGCCTGCGACGCCTCGGGGAACGTGACCGGGCCGCTGAGGGTCGACACGGACCCGATGTTGATCGGCCCGTCGTCGGAGCCGGAGCCGGAATCGCCGCAGGCCGCCAACGGGGCGGCGACCAGCGCGGCGGCCAGCAGAATCTTTGCGATGCGCATCTCACATGCCTTCGGTGCTGTGGACGACGCGGCCGTCGAAGACCGTCATCGCCACGGGGACGTCCGGGAGGTCGTGCGGGTCGAGGCCGGTGAGGCAGCCGTCGAGAACGGTGACGTCCGCCGCCTTGCCTGGTTCGAGGGAGCCCTTCCAGTCCTCGGCGAAGTCCTGCCACGCGGCGTTCGCCGTGTAGGCGCGGACGGCGTCCGGGAGGCCCACGCGCTCCTCGGGGCCGAACGTCCGGCCGCTCGCCTTGGATTCACGCAACAGCATCGCCGTGATGCCCTGCCGCCAGTTCGGGTAGGTGACGGGGGCGTCGGAGCTCGCCGTGACGGGGATGCCCGCCTCGATCGCCGAGCGCACGGGATACTGGTAGGCGGCCCGTTCGGGGCCGAGCATCTCCTCCAGCATGTCGACGATCGTCCATTTGATCGCCGGGTTCATGTTCGCGCCGAAACGGTGTTCGGCGAGCTTCCGGAGGCTCTGGGCCCCCGGGAGGTCCGCGTGGATCACGTAGTGCCGCGGGTCGTCGCGGGGGTGCTCGACCTGCGCGGCCTCAAGGGCGTCGACGACGGCGTCGAGCGCCCGGTCGCCGGTGACGTGGATGCCGAGCTGGTGGCCCGCGACGTGCGCGAGCCTGACCATCTCGTTGAGCTCGCGGGCGCGCAGCGCGTCGGCCGCGCCGTGCACGCAGAGGCAGCCGAACCCGCCGCCCTCGTACTCGTCGTGCATCCAGGCGGTCTTGTTGGGCGGGGTGCCGTCCGCGAAGATCTTCACGCCGAGGACGCGGAGCAGGCGCGGGTCGACGTCCGCGGGGATCCGCGCGGAGTCGAGGCCCGCGGCGATCTCGGCGGCGGAGCCGCCCATCCCGGTCAGCAGCAGCAGGACGCTGACCCGCGCGCCGAGGTCGCCGGCGCGGGCGAGGTCGGCGTAGACGTCCAGGGTGAGCTGGTCGGCGGCGCCCGCGAACAGGCTCTTGCCGCCGGGGCCGAGGCCCGGCTCGGTGAAGCTCGTGATGCCCTCGCGCTGGAGGACGGCGACCGCCTCCCGGATGGCCTGCTCGACCTCCGCGCGGGTGTAGGCGGGCAGCCGCCCCTGGACGAGCTCCTGGGCGCGCTCGGCGAGCAGCCCGGTCGGGTTGCCCGCGCCGTCGGCGTGGACGACCCCGCCCTCCGGCGCCACCGTGTCGCGGTCGACCCCGACCAGCTCGAGGGCGCGGGAGTTGGCCCAGGTCAGGTGGCCGGTGAAGTCCTGGAGGTAGACGGGGTGGGCGGGCGAGACCGCGTCCAGGTCGGCGCGGTCGGGCATCCGGTCGGCGTCCTTGCACTCGGCGAGGTAGCCGGGGTCCCAGCCGTACCCGCGGATCCACTCGCCCTCCGGGGTCGCGGCCGCGGCCTCCTTCACCGCCGCCTGGATGTCGGCGATCGACCGGACGGTCGGGTAGCCGACGTCCAGCGCGAGCGGCGGACGGGCCACCCCGAAGGCGCAGCCGTGCAGGTGCGAGTCGTTGATGCCGGGAAGCGCGGTGCGGCCGCGCAGATCGACCACCTCCGTGCGCGGACCGGCCAGCGCGCGGATCTCGGCCGTGTCGCCGACCGCGGTGACCGTCCCGCCGGTGATCGCCAGCGCGCGCGCCGCGGAGAACTCCGCGTCGACGGTCAGGACCTCGCCGTTCAGCAGCACCAGGTCCGGGTTTGCGTCCATCCTCCGCCCCTCCTTTGGGCCCAAACGTATTTGCGAACGTACGGGCCCGAAAGACGGAGGGTCAATAACGGGCGCATAACGGAGTGACGCCCTTCACAAGCCCCCGGGCACGATGAAACCACCGACCCTCCCCGAGGGTCGGTGGAATCGGGATCTTGGCAGGTCAGTCCGTGAAGGCGGCGTCCAGTACGGCGAGCCCCTCGGCGAGCAGCCCATCGGAGATCACGAGCGGCGGGAGGAAGCGCAGCACGTTTCCGTACGTGCCCGCCGTCAGCACCAGCAGGCCCCTTTCGTGGCACCGCCGGGCGACCCGCGCGGTCAGGTCCGGGTCGGGGTCCTTCGTGCCGGGCCTGACGAGCTCGACCGCGAGCATCGCGCCGCGGCCGCGGACGTCCCCGATCGCCGGCACCCGCTCGGCCAGCGCGCGCAGCCGGGGCAGCATGACCTCCCCGATCCGGCGGGCGCGCTCGGTCAGCTTGCCGTCCTCGATCTCCTCCAGCACGGCGAGCGCCGCCTCGCAGGCCAGCGGGTTCCCGCCGTAGGTGCCGCCGAGCCCGCCGCCGTGGACCTTGTCCATGATGTCGGCGCGGCCGGTGACGCCCGCGAGCGGCAGCCCGCCCGCGATGCCCTTCGCCGTCGCGACGATGTCCGGGACGACCCCCTCGTGCTCGCAGGCGAACATGTCGCCGGTGCGGGCGAAGCCGGTCTGCACCTCGTCCGCGACGAACAGGATGCCGTTCGCGCGGCAGAACTCGGCGAGCGCGGGCAGGAAGCCGGGCGCGGGGACGATGAACCCGCCCTCGCCCTGGATCGGCTCGATCACCACCGCCGCCACGTTCGACGCGCCGATTTGCTTCTCGATCTGGTCGACGACCTGCGCCGCCGCCTCCGGGCCGCAGTTCTCCGGGCCGGTCGGCCAGCGGAACGGGTAGGCGAGCGGCGCCCGGTACACCTCCGGCGCGTACGGGCCGAACCCCTGTTTGTACGGCATGTTCTTCGAGGTCAGCGTCATCGTCAGCAGCGTCCGGCCGTGGTAGCCGTGGTCGAAGACGACGACCGCGTCCCGGCCGGTCGCGTAGCGCGCGATCTTGACGGCGTTCTCCACGGCCTCCGCGCCGCTGTTCACCAGGAACGAGCGCTTCTCGTGGTCGCCGGGCGTGATCCGGTTGAGGTTCTCGCAGACCGCGACGTACGACTCGTACGGCGCGACCATGAAGCAGGTGTGGGTGAAGCGCTCGGCCTGCGCCTTCACCCGAGCGGCGACGCGCGGGTTGGCGTTGCCGACGTTCGTCACCGCGATGCCGGAGCCGAAGTCGATCAGCGAGTTGCCGTCCGCGTCGACGACGACGCCGCCGTCCGCGTCCGTCACGTACACCGGCAGGACGCTACCGACCCCGGGCGGCACCGCCGCCGTCCGGCGCTCGTGCAGTTCCCGGGAGCGCGGCCCGGGGATCTCGGTCACGACGCGGCGTTCCTGCGGCAGCCGTTCGCCGCTTGCGGGCGGGGCAGGGTCCTGGCTGGTCATGGCCCGAACATAGGCCGGACGCCGCCTACGATGAACAGTACGGGACGGCGAATTCCGTCCCTCCGGATGGACACTTTGCACAGGGATTGCGATGCCGCCCACTCTGGCCACCGTCGCCGCGCTCCCCCAGCTCGGCCTGCGCTCGCGTACCGGGCCGCTCCCGGAGACGCCGGTCGTCTGGGTCGCGGTCAGCGAGCTTGAAGACCCGACGCCCTTCCTGGAGGGCGGCGAGCTCGTCCTCACCACGGGCATGCGGCTGACCCCGGCGAACGCCGCCGCGTACGTGTCCCGCCTGGTCGGACGGGGCGTCGCCGGGCTCGGCTTCGCGGTCGGCGTCATCCACGACACCGTCCCGGCGGAGCTGCTCGCGGCGGCGCGGGCGCAGGGGCTCGTCCTGCTGGAGGTGCCCCGGCCCACCCCGTTCATCGCGATCGGCAAGGCCGTCTCGCGGATGCTCGCCGCCGAGTGGTACGAGGACGTGACCCGCGCGTTCCAGGCGCAGCGGGAGCTGACCCGCGCCGCCCTCACCGGGCCGGGCGCGCTCGTCGCCCGGCTCGCCCGGCTGCTCGGCGGGTGGGCGCTGCTGCTCGACCCGGCGGGCGACGTCCGGCACGCCGAGCCCGCCGCCGCCCGCGACCGCGCCGCCGCGATCGCGCCCGAGCTGCCCAGGCTGCGCCGCCGCACGCCGGACGGCGGGACGGCCGCGAGCCTGGCCCTCGCCGTCCCCGACGACCACGTCGTGGTGCAGCGGATCGGGCTCGGCGGGCGGCCGCGCGGGTTCCTCGCCGTCGGCACGGGCGCGCCGCTCCCGCACGCCGCGCACACCATCGTCGGCGCGGCCGTCGCGCTGCTGACGCTCCAGTCCGAGACCCCGCGCACCGGTCGCGACCTGCGGGCCTCGGTCGCGGCGCTGCTGCTCGACCGGCCCGGCGACGCCCCCGACGTGCCGCGCGGGCCGGTCCGCGTGCTGGCCTGCGCGGGCGGAGCCGCCGTCCCGGACGCGCTGGAGTCCGACCCGGCCGGGGCCCGCTGCCTGACGTTGCCGCTCGGCGGGCACGCCGCGGTGATCGTCCCGGACGGGCTGCTCGGCGCGGTCGAGCCGCTGCTCGCGGGCACCGGCCCGGTCGGCGTCAGCGACCCGGCGGCCGGCGGCCTCCCGGCGGCCCTCCCGGCGGCGCTGCGGCAGGCGGAGGAGGCGCTCGCCGCCGCCGTCCGGGCGCGGCGGGACGTCCTGCGCTACGCCGACCTTCCCGGGCAGGGCGTCCTGCGGCTGCTGGAGCCCGGCCCGGCGGGCGCCTTCGCCGCCGCGCTCCTCGCGCCGCTGCGGGACGAGGGCCTGGTCGAGACCGTCCAGGCGTACGTCGCGGCGAACGGGCAGGGCGAGGCGGCCGCGCGGGCGCTCGGCGTCCACCGGCACACCCTCCGCTCCCGGATGCGCCGGGCCACCGAGGTGCTCGGCCGCGACCCGGACGATCCGGCCGTCCGCGCCGAGCTGTGGATCGCCCTCGCCATCTCGTCCAGCGGCGACGGGCGGATTGGACATCGTGGCGACTCGCATCACGGCTCGCCGGAGATAGCGTGAACGTATGAACGTGACTCCATTCTGGCTGGCCGGCCGGCCCGAGACCGGTGCCGGCGAGCTCACCGTTACGCACCCCTACGACGGCCGCGTGGTCGGGACGGCGGCCGTCCCGACGCCGGAGCAGGTGGAGGAGGCCGTCGCGGCGGCCGACGCGCTCCGGGCGCGGGCCGCCGCGCTGCCGCTGCACGTCCGGGCCGAGGCGCTCGCGCACGTGTCCGCGCGGCTCGCCGAGCGGTCCGAGGAGGTCGCCCGGCTGATCACCGGCGAGAACGGCAAGCCGCTGCTCTGGGCGCGCGGCGAGGTGGCCCGCGCGGTCTCGACGTTCCGGTTCGCCGCCGAGGAGGCCCGCCGGTTCAGCGCCACCACGCAGCGGCTCGACACCGACCCCGCCGCCGAGGGCCGGATCGCCTACATCACCCGCGTGCCGCGCGGCCCGGTGCTCGGCATCTCGCCGTTCAACTTCCCGCTGAACCTCGCCGCCCACAAGATCGCCCCGGCGATCGCGGCGGGCACCCCGATCGTGCTGAAGCCCGCCCCCGCGACGCCGCTGTCGGCGCTGCTGCTCGGCGAGCTGCTCGCCGAGACCGACCTGCCCGCCGGGATGTTCTCGATCCTGCCGGTGCCGAACGACCGGGCGTCCGCGCTGGTGGACGACCCGCGCCTGCCGATCGTCTCGTTCACCGGCTCGGTGCCGGTCGGCTGGGCGATCAACGACCGCGCGCCGCGCAAGCACGTCACCCTCGAACTCGGCGGGAACGGCGCGGCCGTCGTCCTGCCGGACGCCGACCTCGACTGGGCCGCCAAGCGCATCGGGCTGTTCTCCAACTACCAGGCGGGGCAGAGCTGCATCGCCGTCCAGCGCGTCTACGTCGACCGCTCGGTGTACGAGGAGTTCGTGCCGAAGCTCGTCGAGACGGTCGCCGCGCTCGTCACCGGCGACCCGTGGGACGACAAGACCCAGGTCGGCCCGCTCGTCAGCCAGGAGGCGGCGGAGCGCGTCGAGTCCTGGGTGGACGAGGCCGTCGCCGCGGGCGCGAAGGTCCTCACCGGCGGCACCCGCGAGGGCGCGGCGTACGCGCCGACCGTCCTCGCGAACGTCCCCGACGACGCGAAGGTCTCCCGCGAGGAGGTCTTCGGCCCGGTCATGCTCGTCCAGCCGGTGGACGGCGTCGACGAGGCGTTCGCGCTGGTCAACGACTCCAAGTTCGGGCTCCAGGCGGGCGTGTTCACCCGCAACCTCGACATCGCGTTCCGCGCGCACCGCGAGCTGGACGTCGGCGGCGTGGTGATCGGGGACGTCCCGTCCTACCGCGCCGACCAGATGCCGTACGGCGGCGTCAAGGACTCGGGCGTCGGACGCGAGGGCCTCCGGTCGGCGATGGCCGACTACACCGAGGAGAAGGTCATGATCCTCACGGGGCTGCCGCTCTAGCCCGCTCTGGCCCGAGCTAGCCGCGTTTCCGGGGCCCCGCGTACAGACCCGTGCGCAGGGCCCCGGCCGCCTCGGACAGCGCCTCGCGGAACCGTCCGCCGAGCGACCACGTGTTGACGAACCCGTGGAAGAGGTCCTCCTGCCGCCGCAGCGCGACCGGCACTCCCGCCTCCCGCAGGCGTTTCGCGAACTCCTCGCCCTCGTCCCGCAACGGATCGAACCCGGCCGTGACCAGATAGGTCGCCGGGAAACCGCTCAGATCCTCAGCCAGCAACGGCGACGCCTTGGGCTCGGCGCGGCGGCCGACGTCCGGGCAGTAGTGGTCGCTGAACCAGACCATGTCGGCGTCGGTCAGGTAGAAGCCGTCGCCGAACACCTCCCGGGACCTGCGCCGCACCGTCATGTCGGTCGCCGGGTAGATCAGCAGCGCGAAGTCGGGACGGCGCTCGGCGAGCAGCCCGACCACGGCGGCGAGGTTGCCGCCCGCGCTGTCGCCGCCGACCGCGATCGCGTCCGGGTCGGCGCCGAGCGCCCCGGCGTTCGCCGCCGCGTGGGCGTAGGCGGCGAGCGCGTCGTCGGCCGCCGCAGGGTAGGGGTGCTCGGGCGCGAGCCGGTAGTCCACCGACAGGACGCGCACCTCCGCGTGCACCGCCAGGTACCGGCACACCGTGTCGTGCGTGTCGAGGTCGCCGACGACCCATCCGCCGCCGTGGTAGAAGACGAGCAGCGGGGACCCGTCCGGCAGCCCGCGCGGCGTGTAGAGCCGCGCCGGAACCCCGCCCGCGTCCACGTCCTTGGCCCCCACCGGCCGCCCCGGAACGCGCCTCAGATAGATCTGGCTCCGCCCGAGGCCGCGCCGCGCCGCCGCCACCGTGGGCGAGCTCAGCTTCGAGCCCTCCAGGCTGACCAGCCGAAGGAGGAACTGGGCGTCCAGCGAGAGCTCCTGGCCGTCCCGCCGGACCGGGGCCCCGGCGATCAGCCGCCTGACCGGCTCGGGCAGCCCGAACGCCGCCCGCAGGAACGCGCTCACCACCGAGGGCGGAACCTTCTCCGCGACCCGCTCAAGCCCGCTCACCGCGCCATCGCCACCCGCCATACGATCACCCTCCAGCCCAGGTCGACGCCTACCCTACTCTCCAGTAGCCCTGGAGGCGGGCGCCGCACCCGGCCGACCCGTACGCCTAGGCGAGGGTGACGGCGACGGGCATTTCCTTGATGCCGTTGACGAAGTTGGAGCGGACGCGGCGCGGCTCGCCCGCGAGGCGGATGTCCGCCAGGCGGGGCAGGAGTTCCTCGAACATGATGCGCATCTCCAGTCGGGCCAGGGCGGCGCCCAGGCAGTAGTGCGGGCCGCCCTTTCCGAAGGCGATGTGGTCGTTCGGGCTGCGGGTGACGTCGAAGCGGTCCGGGTCGGCGAACACGTTCTCGTCCCGGTTGCCGGACGCGAACCACAGCACGACCTTGTCGCCCTCGCGGATCCGCGCGCCGCCCATCACGGTGTCGCGGGTCGCGGTGCGGCGGAAGTGGTAGACGGGCGACGCCCAGCGCAGGAACTCCTCGACCGCGCCCGGCATCAGGCCGGGGTCGTCGCGCAGGCGCTCGGCCTGGTCGGGGTGGTCGATCAGGGCGCGCATGGCGTGCGTGACGGCGTGCCGTGTCGTCTCGTTCCCGGCGACGACGAGCAGCAGGAAGTAGTTGTCGAAGTCGCGCTCGGAGAGGGGCACGCCGTCCGCCGGGGGCTGGTTGACGAGGCGGCTGATCAGGTCGGTGCCCGTGCCGCCGCGGCGGCGGGCGGCGAGCTCGCGCCCGTACTCGAAGACCTCCAGGGAGGCGGGGCTGCGGAACGGGAGGTCGCGGTACAGCTCGCTCTCCGCGCTGTGCAGCAGGACGTCCGCGTAGTCGGGGTCGGTGTTGGCGATGATCCGGTTGCCCCAGTCGATGAGCTTGCGGGTGTCGCCGTCGGGGACGTCCAGCATCCGGGCCAGCACGTTGATCGGGAAGTCGGCGGCGATCTCCGCGACGAAGTCGAACGTGTCCGCGGTCAGGGCGGCGTCGAGGGTGCGGGCGGTGAGGCCGCGCAGGAACGTCGCGTACCCGGCGACGGCGCGGGGCGTGAACTCCCGGGACAGGAGGCGGCGCAGCGCCAGGTGGCGGGGGCCGTCCATCTCCAGCATGGAGCGGCGGATCCCGGCCTGGCGCTCGTCGACCTCCTCCAGGTTCACGAACTCCTCGGACGTGAACGTGGCGGCGTCGCGGTCGGCGGCGACGATGTCGGCGTGCCGGGTCAGGGACCAGAAGCCGCGTCCGCCGTCCGGCTCGGGGTTCCAGTGGACGGGCGCGGCGCGGCGCAGCTCCGCGAACATCCGCCAGGGCGTCTCGCCGTCCATGAAGTTGTCCAGGTCGGCGAGGTCCACGGCCAGGGTCTCGTGCGGCAACCGGGCCCCCTCAGAGGTGGTAGGCGTACTCGGTGAACTCCCAGTCGGTGACGTGCCGGCGGAAGCGCGCGACCTCGTCCCGCTTGTAGGTCAGGAAGGCGGTGACGAACGGCTCGCCGAGCACCTCGGTGAGGGCCTCGTCGGCGGCGAGGGCGTCCAGCGCGGTCGGCAGGTCGCCGGGCAGGACGGGCGCCTTCGCGGCGTCGTAGCCGTAGCCCTCCAGCGGCGGCGGCGGAACGGCCTTGTCGCGGATGCCCAGGTAGACGGCGGCGATCAGGCCCGCGATGCCGAGGTAGGGGTTGGCGGACGCGTCCCCGAGCCGGACCTCCATCCGGGACGCCTCGCCCCGCTCCGGCGGGATCCGGACCATGGCGCTGCGGTTGTCGAGCCCCCAGTCGGTCAGCCAGGGGGCGAGGCTGTCGGGCCCGAACCGCTTGTAGGAGTTGATCGTCGGGTTGAGCAGCGCGGCGAGCGCGGGCGCGTGCTCCAGGACTCCCGCGATCGCGTGGTGCGCGGTGTCGGAGAGGCCGTCGGGGTGGGAGCCCGCGAAGACGCTGCGCCCGTCTCCGTCCAGGCAGGACAGGTGGACGTGGAACCCGGACCCGTCCTGGTCGTTGAACGGCTTGGCCATGAAGGTGGCGAGCCGTCCCTCCGACCGGGCGATCTCCTGGACGCCCGCCTTGAACCGGAACGCGCGGTCGGCGGCGTCGAGGGCGCCGGAGTGGTGCAGGTTGATCTCGAACTGCCCGCCGCCGAACTCGTGGTTGCCCATCGTGACGCCGAGGCCGAGGTCGCGCAGGTGCCGGAGGGTGCGGAGCAGGTGGCCCTCGGGGTCCCCCTTGCGCCCGGCGGTGTAGACGTTGCCGGTCGCGTCCCCGTACCGGCGCCAGCCGGTCGGCGAGGACGGGTCCGGGTCGCACACGTAGTACTCCAGCTCGGGCCCGGCGACGGCGTCCAGCCCCAGCTCGCCGAGCCGCGCGACGGCCCGCCGCAGGACCTCGCGGGGCGCCTCGGGGCAGGGCTCGTCGCCGTCCGGCTCGAACGCGTCGCCGACGCAGGACGCGACGCCGTCCTCCCACGGGATCGGGGCGATGGTGGACAGGTCGGGCCGGATGCGGATGTCCGGGAGCCCGGCGTCGAGCCCGCCAGGGACGTCGACGGTCCCGCCGCCGGGCGTCGTGTGGTAGACCGCGCGGCAGAACGACAGCCCGTGCTCCATGACCGCGGGCAGCCGCTCGACGAGCACGTCCCGGGCGCGCTCGACGCCGATCAGATCGGCGTAGGACACCCGGACCACGTCGATCCCGTCGGCGGCCAGCCGTTTCACCACGTCCTCGACCGGTCGGCTCACGCACACTCCCTCAGATCATTTGGGCTCAAACCATATGGCGGCCGGGAGACTCCTGACAAGACTCCTGCCCCGAATGCCCTGATCACCAGCGCCGGAGTGGCGGATCACGGCGGAACCAACTATCGTACGGGCCCAAACGACTTGTTTCCGGGAGGACGTGGTGGCGACCGTGCGAGGCTTCCTGCACCCGAGGACGGCGACGGGCCGCTCGTCCCTGATCCCGAGCCCGCCCTGGCACTACTCGGGCGACCTGCTCACCGTCGAGTACCGCACGGACCCGGCCCGCGTCGCCGAACTGCTGCCCGCCCCACTGTCCCCCGCCGAGGAGGACCCGGGCGCGGTCGCGATCATCTGGGCGGACTGGCAGTCGTGCTCCGCGTCCGGCGAGGAGCTGCTCGACCCGGTCCGCGCGCAGTACAAGGAGTGCTTCGTCGTCGTCCGCTGCTCCTTCGAGGGACGGACCTACTCCCGCTGCGTCTACATCTGGGTCGACAAGGACTTCGCCATCGCGCGCGGCCTGCACCAGGGATATCCGAAGAAGCTCGGCTCGATCCACCAGACCCGGCCGCACCCGTACGGCCAGGGCGCGCCCCGCCTCGCCGAGGGCGGCCGGTTCGGCGCTACGCTCGCCGCCGCCGACCGCCGCCTGGCCGAGGCCGTGGTGACGCTGCGCGGCCCGTCCGAGACGAACGGCTTCGTCAACGGCCACCCGATGGCGCACCACCGCTACCTGCCGTCCATCGAGCCCGGACGGCCCGCCGCCCTGGACGAGCTGATCGAGTCGGGTGCGGCGAGCTTCGAGGCGGGCCCGGCCTGGACGGGCGACGCCGAGCTGACCCTCTACGACTCCCCCACCGAGGAGCTCTCGCTCCTCACCGTCGAGGAGCCCATCGCCGCGTACTACCGCCAGGTCGGCGTGGTCTGGGACGGCGGCCGCCGCCTGGCCTGAGCCCGGCGCCGGTAATAGGCGACCGTGACGGCGGCCAGCAGCGGCCCCCACGCCACCAGCGGCACGTAGGCGACGACCCCGAGCACGCCCTTCCAGTCCTGGAAGCCGATGGGGAAGTCGTCCCGCTCCGGGTCTCCCTGGATGGTCTCGTGGAGGACGAGGCTGGTCACGACGGTCCACGTCCACATCACGGTCAGGATCGCCGCCCCCACGGCGGCCGGGACCACGGCCGCCGCCGTGGGGACGCGGCGTCCGCGCAGTCCCGGAATCCAGTGGGGGAACACCTCGCCCCAGCCCGCGATCAGCCCGATCCCCAGGAAGGCGAACGCCTCCGACACGATCGACAGCAGCACCACGTACAGCTCCATGGGCAGCCACGCCGGAACGTCGCCGCGCATGTCCTCGGACCCGGACGCCGGGGGGTCGATGATCGGCAGGTGGAGGGTGAACGCGGCGATCCGCCACAGCCCGGACGGCAGCACCGTGAACGGGATCGCCAGCGCCGCGATCCGCGCCCACCGGGGAACGCCCGGGACGGGTTCGTGCGCGGCTCCCCAGGCCGCGCGCAAGCGTGCGGGCGATGCGGTCACGAGGGTCATCGTTGCCCCTTCCGGCGACGGTTCGTGGACGCCCCCAGTCCACCGCCGCGCGCCGGGGATCTGATCACCCGTCAGCGCGGTGCCGCTCCCCCGGACGGGTGAGATTCCGCGCCGGTCAACGCCGCGACGCCCGGCCCGTCCAGCCGCGCCAACGCGGCGCCGTCCCGCCCGGTGAGCAGCAGGAGAAGCGCGGCGATGGGGCCGGAGACCTCGGGCCCGTCGCCTACCGCCCAGGCGACGTCGGTGGCGGTCAGCCGCACTCCGCGCAGCCGCCGCCGGGCGTGGAAGGGGAACCCGATCCGCCAGGTGATCTCGGCCGAACTGAGCGCCGCCTCCGGCGGCATGGCCCGGTCGATCCCGAGCGGGACGGCGATGTCCTGCCCGTGGACGAGGACGTCGAGCATCGCGTACCCGAGCTTCTGCCCCGGCGCGAGATGCCGGGACCCGGACGCCTCCCTCAGCTCCGCCGTCAGCCGCTCCGGCGAACGGCGGGCGGCCTCCCGCCGGGCGGTGTTGTCGATCATCCGGTTGAAGCCGCCACCGGCCCTGACCGCCTCGACCAGCGTCCACCCGAGCCGGGCGCGCGGCGCGAGGCCCAGATGGGCGGCCACCTCGCGGACCCGCCATCCCGCGCACAGCGAGGGCCGCTCCCACTGCTCGTCCGTGAGCCCGGCGAGCAGATCGGCGACTCCCGCCCGCTCGGCGTCGATGACCCGCCACATCCCCGCAGCATCCACGCGCGCCTCGCCTTGGTACGATCGACTTTTAGTCAGCCTCTCTGTCTAAATTAATTCGAACCTCTGACTAATGTCAAGGAGTCGCATGGCGGCCGAACCCAACATCGGCGTCCTGCTGTTCATCGCCTACCGGTCCTTGGAGAACCACGTCTTCGCGGAGCTGGCGGCGGCGGGCCACGACGACATCACGCAGGCGCAGGCCAAGCTCCTCCAGCGGGTGGACGAGGACGGGTCCCGGCTCAGCGACCTGGCCGAGTCCGCCCAGGTGACCAAGCAGACGGCCGGATACCTGGTCGACCAGTTGGAGAAGGCCGGATACGTGGAGCGCACGATCGACCCGGCCGACGCCCGCGCCCGCCTGGTCCGCCTGACCGCCCAGGCCCGCGCACTCCGCCCCGTGGGCGACGCCGCGGTCGCCGAAGTCGAGGCCCGATGGACGGCCCACCTGGGCAAACGCCGCATGGACCAGCTCCACGACATCCTCACGCGGCTCCGCGAGATCACCGACCCCTACCTAGACCGCTGAACCGAACTAAGAAGGCTTACGAGCCACCGCGGCGTATCCGGCGACTTCCTTGGGCTCTCCCCAAGGCGTGTGCTCAGGACGCCACCGAGACATCGACACCACACCCGGCTCCAGCACGTCCAGCCCCTCAAGGAACGAGCGGATGGCGTCCCGACCCCGCGGCACCATCGGATTCGCGGACTTCTGGTTCCACTCGGCCTGCGCCTCCTCCTGAGCGGTCTCCCCCGCGTCGAAGTCCAGCGTGGCATGCGTCATGACCAGGTAACTGCCCGACGGAACCGCGTCCATCAGCCGACGCAGAATGAGCTGCGCCTCTTGGTCCTCATGCACGAAATGCATGATCCCCAGCAACATGACCCCGACCGGCCGCGAGAAGTCCAGGGTCTCGGCGGCCCTCTCCAAAATCCCGCCGGGATCACGAAGGTCGGCCTGAATGTAGTCGCACACACCCTCAGGGCTACTACTCAACAGCGCCCGAGCATGCGTGAGAACAAGCGGATCATTATCCACGTAAACGATCCGCGACTCCGGAGCGACCCGCTGCGCCACCTCATGCGTGTTGTCCATGGTCGGCAGCCCGGTGCCGATATCCAGGAACTGGCGGATCCCGCCTTCCCCGGCGAGATGCCTCACCGCCCTCCCGAGGAAGGCGCGATCGGCCAGCGCGATGTCCACGATCTGCGGGAACATGGCCTGGAACTGCTCGGCCGCCCGCCGATCGACCTCGTAATTCTCCTTGCCACCGAGTAAGAAGTTCCAGACCCGCGCCGAATGCGGAACGGACGTGTCGATGCGAGGCGCCTCCGACAACGCCACCACCTCCCGGAGTGATCAACTAGCAGGACAACCTAGCGATCAAGACTCCGGAGAGCGTCCCCCCACTACCGATCTGACCGTAGGTGGACGGACCAGTAGCGTCCGTGAGCGCGGACGCCGCCGCCCCGAAGACGCCGATCCGACGCCACCCGGCTCCGGCGGACGAAGCCGGCACGCCCGCGCCCAGCGCGCACGGGCGGCCCCCGTTCGACCTCGCACGGTTTTCCGGACCGCGGGGATCGTACGGAGCCAAACGAGGCCCGGTAAGGGGTAGATTCACATTCTGTCCAAAGAGAGGACGCACGTGACCGGGCACCACACACTGCAAGAGACCGAGCAGGCCATCCAGCGGCGCCTCGGCGACGTCCCCCTGCGGCACGACGCGATGATGGCGGTCTCCAACATCTACCGCGCCGCCGCCGCCATCCGCCAGCACTTCGAGAGCTCGGTCCTGCGCGGCGCCGACCTGACCTGGACGGCGTTCGTCGTCCTCTGGGTCGTCTGGATCTGGGACGAGATGGAGACGCGCCACGTCGCCGAGGAGGCGGGCATCTCCAAGGGCACGCTCACCGGCGTCGTGAAGACCCTGGAAGGCCGCGGCCTGATCGAGCGCGGCTCGCACGCGACCGACGGACGGCTCGTCCTCCTGCGCCTGACCTCGAAGGGCCAGGAGCTGATGCGCGGCCTGTTCCCGGCGTTCAACGCCGAGGAGGCGTTCGTCGTGGAACGTTTGAGCACCGACGACAACAAGGACCTCGCCGAGACGCTCCGCTCCGTCATCGAGCACCTGGAGGACGAGGGCGAGCAGCGCCGGGCGGCCCTCCGCGAGCAGTCGCCGCCCCCGCCCCGCCGCTCGGGCCGCCGCTCCCGCGCCTGAACCGGGCCGGCTCCCGGACAGCTCCCGGTACCCCTTGCCCGCTATCGTTTGGGCCCATACGATACCGGGATGACGCCACGTTTCGTGCTCGTGCTCAGCGAGAACTGGACCCTGACCACCGGCCGCGACCTGCCCGTCCTCGTCCGCTGGGCGCGGGAGGCGGAGGACGCGGGCTTCGACGCCGTCATGGTCAGCGAGCACATCGTCCTAGGCCCGGACGCGGGCGCGAAGGGCGTGATGGGCAACCCCCGCGACTACGCCTACCCCGGCAACCAGGACCCGTTCACCCCGTGGCCGGGCTCGCTGATGCTGCTCGGGGCCATCGCGTCCGCCACCACCCGGATCAGGCTCGCAGCGGCGGCCGTCCTCGCCCCTCTCCGCCACCCGCTGGCGCTCGCCCGTGACATCGGCACGCTCGACCTCCTTTCGGAGGGACGCCTCGTCGTCCAGCCGACCGTGAGCTGGAGCCGGGACGAGTACGCCGCGATGGGCGTCCCGTTCGAGAAGCGGGGCGCGATCCTGGACGAGCAACTGGAGATCTGGGATCTGCTCTGGCGCGGCTCCCCCGTCTCCTACTCCGGGACCCACTTCTCCTTCGAGGACGTCTACTTCGAGCCCCGCGCGTACCGTCCGGACGGGCCGCGCATGTGGTTCGGCGGGCAGCACCTCCACGACCGCCTCCTGGACCGCCTCGTGAAGTACGGCCACGGCTTCCACCCGCTGGGCCGTCCGACCCCGGACGAGGTGGACCGCCTGAAGACCGCGATGTCCGCCGCCGGCCGCGACGCCGCCGACCTGGAGATGATCGGGGGCTGCCGCCCGGTCTTCCCCGACGACGACTCCGTGTCCCCGCTCGAACCGGCGCTGGAGAGCATTCCCGCGCAGCTCGAGCAGGGGTTCACGACGTTCTGCATCAAGCCGTCCCAGTTCACGGACGACCCGGATGCGGTGGGAGCGTTCTGCCGCGAGGTTGTGAACCGCGCGGCAGCCCTCACCTCCTAGGAGGAACGCGGCGGGCGGATCCCACGGAATTCCCAGTCCCCACCGAGCACGGTGGACATGACCTCCTCCGACTCGGTGGGCTGGGCTCCGCAGTCGTCCCGGACCGGCACGGGCCCCGCGACGATGTGGTTGCGGAGCCGTCCGAGCCCTTCCGCCTCGACCTCCACCACGTCCCCCGGCTGGACGGGACGCGAGTTGGCGGGCGTCCCGGAGAGCAGCACGTCCCCGGGGTAGAGCGTGATGGTGCGGGCGATGTCGGCGACGAGGTAGTGCATGTCCCACTCCATCTCGTCCGTACTGCCGTCCTGGACGAGTTCGCCGTTCACGTACGTCCGCAGGTACTTCCCGTGGAAGTCCCAGTCGGTAACGAGACCCGGCCCCAAGGGACACAGGGTGTCGGCCCCCTTCACTCGCAGCATCGACCCCGCGTCCGTGTCACGGAAGTCGTGCAGCCCGTAGTCATTCGCGACCGTGTACCCGGCGATGTAGTCCCCGGCCTCCTTGGGCGACACGTTCCGCGCCGTCCGGCCGATGACGATCGCGATCTCGCCCTCGTAGTTGAGGTACTTGCACCGCTCAGGCCGAACGACCGCCCCGCCATGCGAGTTCAGCGCGGAGATCGGCTTGTGGAAGTACGTCGGAGCGGACGGCAGCTTCGTCTGGAACTCCTCGACACGGCTCCGATGGTTGAGGTGCACCGCCACGACCTTGGACGGCTCACAGGGCGGCAGATGCACGGCGTCGTCGAGCCCGACACGCCGCCCGTCCCCGCTGACCAGCTCGTCGCCGTCCCGGACGACGACCGTGGCGGCGCCGTCCAGCAGGATCCGTCGGTACTCGGTCATCGGCTGGTCCATCCGTTCTCGGGCCGGTCGAACCAGATGTGCACCTGGCCGGTTCCGACGGAGTTCTCGTACTGGCTGTACAGGCGTCCCGGAGCCGCGCAGGCGTGCTCGCCCAGGGCGCCGATCATCATGAGGTAGTGCCCGAAGCGCGCCTCGGGCTTGAAGGTCAGGAACTCCGGCATGGTGTCGAGGACGCGGCCGTGGTCCCCGGCGGTCAGCCACGCGATGCGCTGCTCGTCGGCCGCCCGCGCCTCCGGCGTGAAGATGTGCTCGGGCCCGGACGCCTCGTGGTCGCGGATCACCCGCAGCGGCCAGAACGTGTGCGACAGCGCGCCGGACGCGATCAGCAGGACCCGCCGGTCGGTCTCGGCGATCGCGTCGCCGAGCGCCCGGCCGAGCCGCAGGAAGTCCTCGGTGTCGGCGGTCTGGCAGACCCCGATCGACATCCACCGCTTTCCGGGCAGGCCGAGGTAGGGGTCGTCGCGGACGCCGAGGTGCGTCCACAGGTTCACGGTCGCGTAGTAGATCGGCAGGTAGGGGTCGTCGATCGGGGTGATGTACGTGCCGTGCCTGTCGGCGTACCGGGCGACCGCCCGCGCCAGCTCCGGATCACCCGGGAAGTCGTACGGCATGCGGCACATGCCGCGCGGCAGCTCCTCGGACGTGTAGAGCCCGGCGCGCCGCTCCTGCGCGGTGGTGACGAACTCGACGGTCGTCGCCCAGTGCGAGTCGAGGACGACGACGGTGTCGTAGTCGTCCTTCTCGAACACGTCCAGGCGGAGGCGCTCCAGCCCGGAGACGAGCGTGGTGTCCTCGCCGTTGTTCAGTTCGCGCCGGGTGACCTCGGGGAGCACGATCGTGGGGACGTGCGCGAGGAGTCCCGCGCCGACTATTTCGCCCATGGCGCCGTCACCGTGTTCTTCAGGTCGCAGTAGAAGTCGAAGCTCCAGTCGCCGCCCTCGCGTCCCATCCCGGACTGGCGGGACCCGCCGAACGGGGCCTTGAGGTCGCGGACGAAGAAGCAGTTGACCCACACCGTCCCGGCCACGAGCCGCTCGGTGACGCGCCGCGCGCGCTCCGGGTCGCCCGTGGCGAGCGTGGCGGCGAGCCCGAACCGGGTGCCGTTCGCCATGGCGACGGCCTCGTCCTCGGTGTCGAACGTCTGGAGCGTGAGGACGGGCCCGAAGACCTCCTCGGTCAGGATCTCAGCGCCCTCGGGCGCGCCCGTGAAGAGCGTGGGCCGGTAGTACAGCCCGCCCAGTTCCTCGTTGGGACCGCCGCCCATGAGGGCCTGCGCCCCGTCCGCCTTGGCGCGCTGGACGAAGCCGTCCACGCGTTCGAGGTGGCGGCGGTGGATCTGCGGGCCGATGTCGGTGGTCTCGTCCCGCGGGTCGCCCTGCCTGATCCGCCCGGCCTTCTCCAGGAAGCGCGCGGTGAACTCGTCCGCGATGGACGACTCGACGAGCAGCCGGGTCGCGGCGAGGCAGACCTGCCCGGCGTTGTCGTACTGCTCGACCGCCAGGTCGACGGCGAGGTCGAGGTCGGCGTCGGCGAAGACGAGCAGCGGCGACTTGCCGCCGAGCTCCAGCGACAGCGGCGTCAGGTTGGGCGCCGCGGCGGCGGCGATCGTCCGGGCGGTGGGGACCGACCCGGTGAAGCTGATCCGCCGGACGTCCGGGTGCGCGGTCAGCGGCCCGCCGACCTCCGCGCCGTAGCCCTGGACGACGTTGAACACCCCGTCCGGCAGGCCCGCCTCGGCGGCGATGCCGGCGAGCAGCGACGCGGTCAGCGGCGTCCACTCGGCGGGCTTCAGCACGACCGTGTTCCCGGCCGCCAGCGCGGGCGCGATCTTCCACGTCGCGAGCATCAGCGGAGCGTTCCACGGGGTGATGAGCGCGCACACGCCCGCCGGGTCCCAGCTGACGTGGTTGGTGTGCCCGCGCGTCTCGAAGTCGTCGTGCCCGAGCTTGAGCAACCAGTCCGCGAAGAACCGGAAGTTGTGCGCGACCCGCGGCATCACGCCGCGCCGGTGCGACCGGATCAGCGCGCCGTTGTCGGCCGTCTCGACCTGGGCGAGCTCCTCGATCCGCTTCTCCACGCCGTCGGCGACGGCGTGCAGCAGCCGGGCTCGCTCGTCCCGGCTCGTCCGGGCCCAGGCCGGGAAGGCGCGGCGGGCGGCGGCGACCGCCGCGTCCACCTCGGCCGCTCCGCCCCGCGCGATCTCGGCGAGCGGCGTCTCGCCGATCGGCGAGACGTCGGTGAACGTCCCCGCCGACCGGACGCGCTCGCCGCCGATCCAGTGCCCGGGGTCGACGGCGACCCCCGCGACGGTTGCCATCGCTCCACCTCCATATTGTTTGGTCCCAAATAATCTAGGAAGCGGGGGTGCGATGGTCAAGCCGCGGCGACTACTGTTCGGGATCAAACGAAATTTCGAGGAGGGCCTGTGAACGACGTCCCGTACGAGGAGTGGCGCGCCCGCGCCGCCGGGCTCGTCCCGTACACCGGGCACCACGTCGGCGGCGTGTTCACCGGCACCGGCACGACGCCGGTCGTCTCGCCCCGGGACGGCAGGACGATCGCGCGCGTCGCGTCCGCCGGGACGGCCGAGGTCGACGCGGCCGTCTCAGCCGCCCGCGACGCCTTCGACACCGGCCCGTGGCCCCGCCTCTCCCCCGCCGAGCGCAAGGCCGCCCTGCTCCGCTGGGCCGACCTGGTCGAGCGCGACCGCGCGACGCTCGCCCTCCTGATCAGCCTGGAGATGGGCAAGCCGATCACCGAGGCGTACGGGATCGAGCTGCGCGCGGTGATCAACTGCCTGCGCTGGTACGCCGAGGCCGCCGACAAGCAGCTGGACGAGTCGCCGCGCACCGCGTCCTCGTCGCTGGCGCTCGTCACCCGGGAGCCGGTCGGCGTCGTCGCGGCGGTCGTCCCGTGGAACTTCCCGCTGACGATGGCCGCGTGGAAGCTCGCCCCCGCCCTCGCCGCCGGATGCGCGGTCGTTCTCAAGCCCGCCGAGGAGTCGCCGCTGTCGGCGCTGCACCTGGCCGCGCTCGCCACCGAGGCGGGGCTGCCGCCCGGCGCGTTCAACGTCGTCAACGGCCCCGGCGAGGTGGCCGGACGCGCGCTCGGCGAGCACCCCGGCGTCGACGTCCTCGCCTTCACCGGCTCCACGGAGGTCGGCCGCCATTTCCTCCGCTACGCCGCCGACTCCAATCTGAAGCGCGTGTGGCTGGAACTCGGCGGGAAGTCGCCGAACATCATCCTTCCGGACGCCCCCGATCTGGAGGCCGCCGCCGACACGGCCGCGTGGGGCATCTTCTTCAACGCGGGCGAGATGTGCACGGCGCCGTCGCGGCTGCTCGTCCACCGCTCGATCGCCGCCGAGGTCGTGGACCGCGTCGTCGCCCGCGCCGAGTCGCTGCGCACCGGCGACCCGCTCGACCCGGCCACCGAGATGGGGCCGCTGGTCTCCGCCACGCATCACTCCCGCGTCCTCGCGCACATCAGGGCCGCGCAGTCGGACGGCGCCCGGCTGCGCACCGGCGCCCAGGTCGACGGGCGTTTCATCACGCCCACGGTCTTCGACCAGGTGAAACCCGAAATGCGGGTGGCGCGGGAGGAGATCTTCGGGCCCGTCCTCGCCGTCCTCGAATTCGACGACGTGGACGAGGCCGTCGCGCTCGCCAACGACACCGACTACGGCCTCGCCGCCGCCGTCTGGACGTCGAACCTCTCCACCGCGCACCGCGTCTCCCGCGCCCTCCGCGCCGGGACGGTCTGGGTCAACTGCTACGAGGAGGGCGACATGAGCGTCCCGTTCGGCGGCGTCAAGCAATCGGGCCACGGCCGCGACAAATCCCTGCACGCCCTCGACAAGTACACCGACCTGAAGACGACGTGGATCGAACTGTGACCAGCCCGACGCGCCCGCTGATCGCCCTTCCGGCCCGTTTCTCCGAGTCTGCGTCCGCGCTCCGCTACCGGGCCGAGGTCGCGGCCCGCGCCCTTGTGGAGGCGGTGTTCCAGGCGGGTGGTGAGCCGTTCATCATGCATCCCGCCGCGCCGTTCGACGCGTCCCGGCTGGCGCGCTGCGACGGCGTCCTGCTGCCGGGCGGCGGCGACCTGCACCCGCGCCATTACGGCGAGAAGACCGAGCACGAGGCCCTTTACGACGTCGACGACGAGCAGGACGAATTCGACCTCGCCCTCGCCGCCCACGTCCTGGAGGCGGGCGTCCCGACCCTCGCGATCTGCCGGGGCCTGCAAATCGTCAACACCGTTCTCGGCGGGACGCTCAACCAGCACATGCCCCGCGACCACCGCCACAAGGTGCATTCGGTGAACGTGAAGCCCGGCACCCTTCTGGCCAAGACCCTCGACACCGAGGAGACCACCGCATCCTGCTATCACCACCAGGCGATAGCGACCCTGGCCCCCGCCCTGACCCCGACGGCATTCGGGTTCGACGGCACGATCGAGGGCGCGGAACTGGCGGAACCCGGGCATTGGTTCCTGGCCGTCCAATGGCATCCCGAGGACACGGCCGCCACCGACCGGACGCAGCAGTCGCTGTTCAACGCCCTGGTGCAGGCGTCCGCCCGTTCGTCCGCTCAAGGAAGGCGTCGATGAGGGCGAAGGTGCGGCGGGTCGACTCGGCCTCGTCCCGCTGAACCTCCGCCAGGACCGCTTCGGGGTCGATGCCCCGTGCGCGCATGAGCGCGGCGGCGCCGTGCGCCGCCCAGAGCCCGAACTCCTCGGTCGTGATCTCGGGGTGGAACTGCACGCCCATGGAGCGCCCGAGGACGAACGCCTGCGAGGAGACGGCGCTGCGCGCGACCTCCACGGCGCCCGGGGGCAGGACCCACCGGTCGAAGTGGAACTGGAACCAGGGGCCGGGGCCGACGAGCGAGGGGTCGTCCGTCTCGACGTCCACCCAGCCCATCTCGGGGCTCGGCGACCGCTCCACCGCGCCGCCGAGCGCCGCGGCGAGCGCCTGGCCGCCGAAGCAGACCCCGAAGACCGGAACCCCGGCGCGGTGCGCGGCGGCGAGCATCCGCAACTCGGGCTCGACCCAGGACGCGACGGCCGGGTCGTACACCGACCAGGGCGCGCCCATCGGGACGATCAGATCCCACTCCTCCGGGTCGGGGAAGTCGAAGACCACGCCCGGCGTGTGCTGCCGCTCCTCGGGCACCACCATCAGTTCGGTGACCTCGTACCCGTGATGGACCAGCCGCTCCCCGACCGGCCCGGACGGCGAAACATGATCATGTTGTACCAGCAGCGCGCGCACGGCACCCCCTCCCGGACCAAATCGTAAGCCCCCAAACGACCTTTCCCGTACCGGTTCGCCGCAATGCGTACGGTGGCCGCTTTCCTACGAACCGTCCCCGAATCGGGGCCACCCGGAACAGGGAGCGGCGGGAGGGCGCGGCGAGCCCGCGCCCCACAGGGCTCAGGGCTTGCGGACGATGAGGTGGCCCGAGGGGACGCGCTCGCTCTCCAGGGCCGCGCGGCCGACCCGGCACACCTCCACGAAGCCCGTCTTGCCAAGCAGGGCGGCCATCGGCTCCAGCGGCCAGAGGTAGGCGAGCGCGACCCGGTGGTCGTACGGGACCGGCTCGTCGCCGTCGCAGGACTGGAACCCGATCAGCAGGTGCCCGCCGGGGACGAGCACCCGGTACAGCTCGGCGAAGACCGGCGGCAGGTCGTCCGGGGCGGTGTGGATCGTCGAGTACCAGGCGAGGACGCCGCCGACGCTCTCGTCCGCGATGTCGAGCGAGGCCATCGTCCCCACGTCGAAGCGCAGGTCGGGATGCTCGGCGCGGGCCAGCTCGATCATCTCCGGGGACAGGTCGATCCCGAACGCGTCCAGTCCGAGCGACACCAGGTGGCCGGTCAGCCGCCCCGGCCCGCAGCCGAGGTCGGCGACGGGGCCGAGGCCCCGGACCATGTCGGCGAACGCCGCGAGCATGGCGCGGTCGAGCGTCATGTCGGCGAGGGCGTCGCGGAAGGTGTCGGCGTAGAGCTGGGCGACGGCGTCATACGCCTCGCGCGTGGCGGATTCGGTCATGGGCCGGAACGGTAGCGCGCCTGCCGGGACGCCGCCGTGCCGGGCGCGAGGCCCGCCAGGGCGCGTCCGACGGCGGCGGCCGCGCGGCGGCAGAACGCCTCCGGCTCGTCGGCGGCGTCGGGACGCTCGTCCACGAGGACGTCGGCGAACCCGTCGCGGAGCAGGTCCGCGGACCGGACGCCCTGCGCCGCCGCCAGCTCGTCCGCGCGGGCCGGGGTCCGGTGGACGATCAGCGACGCCCCCTCCGGTGGCAGCGGCGCCAGCCAGCCGTGCCGCGCCACGAGCACCCGGTCGGCGGGCAGCAGCGCGAGCGCCGCGCCGCCCGCCCCCTCGCCGAGCAGCAGGCACAGCGTCGGCGCGGGCAGCGAGATCAGGTCGGCGAGGCAGCGCGCGATCTCCCCGGCGAGGCCGCCCTCCTCCGCCTCGGCGGACAGCGCGGCGCCCGGCGTGTCGACGACGGTGACGAGCGGCAGGCCCAGCCCGGCGGCGAGCCGCATGCCGCGCCGCGCGACCCGCAGCCCGGCCGGGCCGAGCGGGTTCCCGGCGCGCTGTCCGGCCCGGTCCTGGCCGACGAGGACGCACGGCGCCGCGCCGAACCGGGCGAGCGCGAGGACGATCCCCCGGTCGGCCTCCCCCTCGCCGGTGCCCGACAGGGGCGTGACGTCCGCCGCGCCGTGCCGCAGCAGGTCGCGGACGCCCGGACGGCCCGGCCGCCGCGACCGCTCGATCGACTCCCACGCCGCCGTCTCCGGCACCGCCGCCGGGACGAGCGGCACCGGCGGGGCGGCGGCCGGAGGGGCGGACGGCGGGGCGCCGCACAGGACGTCCAGCGCGCGGGCCGCCACCTCGGCCAGGTCGTCGACGCCGACCACGGCGTCCAGCAGCCCCTTCGCGGCGAGGTTCTCGGCGACCTGCACGCCCGGCGGGAACGGCTCGCCGCGCAGCCCCTCGTACACGCGCGGCCCGAGGAACCCGATCAGCGCGCCCGGCTCGGCCGCCGTGACGTGCCCGAGCGACCCCCAGGACGCGAACACTCCCCCGGTCGTCGGATGCCGCAGGTAGACGAGGTAGGGCAGTCCCGCCGCGCGGTGCGCCGCCACGGCGGCGGTGATGCGCGCCATCTGGACGAACGCGGCCGTGCCCTCCTGCATGCGGGTCCCGCCGGACGACGGCGCGGCGAGCAGCGGCAGCCGCTCGGCGGTGGCGCGCTCCACGGCGGCGACGATCCGGTCGGCGGTGGCGAGGCCGATCGACCCGGCGAGGAAGCGGAACTCCGACACGACGAACGCGACGCGGCGGCCCCGCAGCCGCCCCTCCCCGGTGTGGACGGCCTCGTCGCAGCCGCTGCGCTCGCGGGCGGCGGCGAGGTCCCGGCCGTAGGGCGAGCCGGGATCGGGCCCGGTTCGGGGCGGGACGTCCCAGGACGTCCGCCGGCCGCCGTCGAGCACGCGGCGCAGCAGCCCGCGCGCCCCGACCCGTTCCGTCACGTGCTCCATCATGACCGTGAGGGCTGGTCAGGGGCCGTCCGGGGTGGACACTGGAGGCACCGTGGCAGAAGGGACGTCGCCGTGTCCGAAGAGATCACCGTGCCCGCAGAGATCACCGTGCCCGCAGAGATCACCGTGCCCGAAGAAGGCGACGCGGAGGTCCGCTTCGCGTCCGCCCGTGAGCTGGCCCGCCGGATCCGGGCGCGCGAGCTGTCCGCGCGGGAGGTCGTGCAGGCGCATCTCGACCAGATCGAGCGGACGAACCCGCAGGTCAACGCCATCGTCACGCTGGTCGCCGAGCGCGCCCTCGACCAGGCGCGGGACGCCGACGAGCGACTCGCCCGCGGCGCCGCCCCCGGTCCGCTGCACGGCCTGCCCGTCGCGCACAAGGACACGCACGCCACCGCCGGGATCCGCACGACGTCCGGCTCGCCGATCTTCGCCGACCACGTCCCGGCCGCCGACGACCTCGTCGTCGAGCGGATCCGCGCCGCCGGGGCGATCACGCTCGGCAAGACCAACGTGCCGGAGTTCGCCGCCGGGTCGCACACGTTCAACCCGATCTTCGGCGTGACCCGCAACCCCTACGACCCGTCGCGGTCGGCGGGCGGGAGCAGCGGCGGCGCGGCGGCCGCGCTGGCCTGCGGCATGCACCCGATCGCGGACGGCAGCGACATGGGCGGCTCGCTGCGCAACCCCGCGTCGTTCTGCAACGTCGTCGGGTTCCGGCCGTCGCCGGGACGGGTGCCGTCCTGGCCGGTGCCCGCCGGGTGGGCGACGATGGGCGTGCAGGGCCCGATGGCGCGGACGGTGGCCGACGCGGCGCTGCTGCTGTCCGTCCTCGCGGGCCCGGACCCGCGCAGCCCGATCGCGCTGGAGACGCCGGGCTCGGCGTTCGCCGTCCCGCTCGACCGCGACCTCGCCGGGCTGCGCGTCGCCTGGTCCCCCGACCTCGGCGGGACGGTCCCCGTCGACCCCGCCGTGACGGGTGTCCTCGAACCGGCCGTGAAGGTGTTTGAGGAGCTGGGCTGCGCGGTCGAGGAGGCGTGCCCCGACTTCTCCGGCGCGGACGAGGTCTTCCGGACGCTCCGCGCCTGGCATTGGGACGTCGCCCTCGGCTCCCTCCTGGACGAGCGGCGCGCCGACTTCAAACCGTCCCTCGCCGCCAACATCGAGGCAGGCCGCGTCCTGTCCGGCTCCGACGTCGGGCGCGCCGAAGCCCTGCACACGGCGCTCTTCCACCGCGTCCGGGAGTTCTTCGGACGGTACGACGCGCTCCTCCTCCCGGTCAGCCAGGTCCCGCCGTTCGACGCCGGGATCGAGTACCCGGACGAGGTCGCCGGGCAGCCCATGCCCGACTACCTCGAATGGATGCGGTCGTGCTTCCTCGTCTCGGCGACCGGCTGCCCAGCCCTGTCGGTGCCCGCCGGGTTCACCGGGGACGGCCTCCCGGTCGGGCTCCAGATCGTCGGCCCGCACCGGGCGGACCTCGACGTCCTGCGGATCGGGCACGGGTTCGAGCAGGCCACCCGCCATGGGACGCGCCGCCCTCCTCCCGCCTGAGTCCGCTCGCCTGAGTCGGCGCTCAGCCGTCGTCCAGCGGGAGGCGCAGGACGAACCGCGCGCCCTTGTCGCTCTCGGCGGCGACGAGCGTCCCGCCGTGCGCGCGGGCGATGTCGCGGGAGATCGTCAGGCCGAGCCCGGTGCCGCCCGGGTCGCGGCCGCGGCCCTCGGCGAGCCGCTGGAACCGCCAGAAGACGCGCTCGCGGTCCTCGGGGGCGATGCCGACGCCGTCGTCCAGGACCTCCAGGACGGCGTCGCCCCCGTCCGCCGCGACCGTCACCCACACCCGCGACGCGGCGTGCCGCTCGGCGTTGTCGAGCAGGTTCGTCAGCAGCCGGACGAGATGGTGCGGGGTCGCGCTCACCATGATCCCGTCCGGCGCGGCCACCTCGATCGGGACGCGCCGGGGCCGCCGCCCCGTCTCCGCCCGGACCAGCTCGCCGAGATCGATCCGCTCCCGGGAGACGTGCACGCCCGCGCCGAGCTTCGCGAGGATCAGCAGGTCGCTGACGATCCCCTGGAGCCGGTCGGCGTCGGCGAGCGCGGCGCGGGCGACGGCGGGCCAGTCCTCGTCCTCGGGGTGTTCGAGGGCGACCTCGAGCTGCGCGCGGAGGCCGGTCAGCGGGCTGCGCAGCTCGTGCGAGACGTCCGCGACGAAGCCGCGCTGCCGGGTCAGGGCGGCCTCCAGCCTGCCGAGCGTCACGTTCACCGACTCCGCAAGCTCGGACACCTCGTCCTTCGGGCCGGGCACGGTGACCCGGCGGCCCGCGCCGCGTCCGGTGATCTCGGTCAGCTCGCCGCTCATCACCCGCACCGGGCGCAGCGCCCGCCGCACCGACAGCGACACGATCCAGGCGAGCGCGACCGTCGCGATCACCACCAGCCCCGCGAGCAGCCCGGCGAGCAGGCCCCGGTACCGGACGAACAGCGTGCTGGGCGCGCCCACGTGCACGATCCGCCAGCCGCCGGGAGAGCTCACCTTCTCGGAGACGACGTACACCGCGCCCTTCCCCGGAATGTCGATCGTGTGGGACTCGGGATGCCCGGGCCTGCGCGGCGGCGGGACGTCCAGCGGCCCGTGCCCGGCCAGCGAGTCGCTCGACGCGACGAGCGCGCCGTCCGCGCTCACCACCTGGAGGAGGGTGAACTCGGTGTCCTGGACGGGCAGCGTCCCGTGCGGGTCGGTGCTGTGCACGAGCGTGCTCACGTCCGTGACGACGAAGTCGCCGCGCTCGTGCAGCCCGCCGTACACGACGCCCCGGACGGCCTGGTAGAAGATCACGGCGCCGATCGTGAGGAGCAGCGCCACGACGAGGGTCGCGGCGGCGGTCACGCGGGTCCGCAGCGACCAGCGCGACGGCGTCAGCACGCCCCGGAATCTCCGCACCCCGGCGCCCCTCCCCCTTCCGGCACGCGCGGCCCGCACGCGGCGCCGGGCGCCGCGCGCGTCCAGCGCCTGGGGGTTGAACGCAGAACTGGTTGTTACCTGGTCATTGCTCGCCGAAACATGGCCGCACGCTGGGCGGACGTCCCGATCGACCTCCGATCGTCCTCGGGGTGCACGCGGCGTGGCGACCGCGTGACCTCCTCATTTCCGGACGATCCGTCGGCCCTGCGAATGGCGCGTTCCACGGCACGGCCCGCGCACTTCCTGGAAGATCACGCCATAATCCGCCGCCGAACGGGGATGGACGGACTGCGGGAGAGACACCGGGTGCCCGCGGAGACCCCAGAGACCACGGGAACACCGGAGCCGAAGGCCCCGGAGGACGCCGGGGCCCTCGGGAACGAAACCTCGGGAACGGAGTAACGGGAGCGGGCATGGACGGAGACATCAGGCCGCTCGAACCCGCCGACCCGCGCGAGGTCGGCGGCCACACGCTGCTCGGCCGCCTCGGCACCGGCGGCATGGGGACCGTCTACCTCGGCGCCGACCCGGTGTCCGGCGGGCGCGTCGCCGTGAAGACCATCCATCCGCACCTCGCGGGCGACCCGGCCTACCGCCGCCGCTTCAAGGACGAGGCGTACCTCGCCGGGCGCGTCGCGTCGTTCTGCACGGCGCGGGTCCTCGCGCACGGGGAGGAGGACGGCCGTCCCTACCTCGTCACCGAGTACGTGGGCGGCATCTCGCTGCACGACCGGCTCGTCGACGACGGCCCGCTGCCCGCCGCCGACCTGCACGGCGTCGCCGTCGGCGTGGCGTCCGCGCTCGCCGCGATCCACGCGGCCGGGCTCGTGCACCGCGACCTGAAACCCGCCAACGTGATGCTGACGCTGTCCGGGTGCCGGGTGATCGACTTCGGGATCGCGCGGAGCCAGGACATGCCCGGCGCCACCGCCGCGACCGGCAAGGTCCTCGGCACGCCCGGCTGGATGGCGCCCGAGGTGCTGATCGGCGGGCCCGCGACCTCGGCCGCCGACGTGTTCGCCTGGGGCTGCCTCGTCGCCCACGCCGGGACGGGGCGCATGCCCATCGGCGGCGACCCGGCCACCCTGCGCACCGGGGCCGACGAGCCGGACCTGTCCGGGCTGCCGGAGCCGCTCGTCCCGGCGGTGCGGTGGGCGCTCGCGCGGAATCCGGCGGACCGCCCGCCCGCGTCGGAGCTGCTGCTCGCGCTCGTCGCGCAGCCGCCGGTCGGCGTCGGGGCGGCCGCGCGGCCGGCGCCCGCGGCGGCCGTGGCGGCGGGCGGGGTGGAGATCGCCGTGCCGCGCCGGCCGCGTCCGGCGCCGTCCCCGCCGCCGCACGTGCCCCCGCGCCTCGCCGCCGATCCGGTGGAGACGCCGACCAAGGCGTTCACGCCGCTCGGCTGGGCGGTGACCGGGCCGTCGTCCCGGACGCGGCTGCTCGCGGGCCTCGGCGCCGCCGCGGGGACCGTGCTGATCGGCGCCATCATCGTCGGCCGCGCCCAGGCCAGGCTCGACCAGCGGGCACGCCGCTAGCGGGCGCGCCCGCGGCGGGTCAGGTGCGCCAGATCACGACGAGGGCGCAGTCGTCGTCGCGGGCCGCCGCCATCGTCTCGACCAGCTCGCGCGCGCCGCTGCCGAAGCCCTGCGGGACGAGCCGCTCCGCCTCGCCGAGCAGCCGGTCGATGCCCGCGTCGAGGTCGCTGCCGGGCGACTCGACCAGCCCGTCGGTGTAGAGGAGCAGCGCGTCGCCGGGGCGGAGCGTCCCGTGCTCGGGGACGCACCGCAGGTCCGGGACGACGCCGAGCACCACGCCCTTGGCCGAGCTGACCTGCCAGACGCCGCTGCCCGCGTCGAACTGCACGGCGGGCGGATGGCCCGCCGACTCCACCGTGTACTCGCCGGTCTTGAGGTCGACCACGACGTGGACGGCCGTGACGAAACCCTCGTCCCACCGCTGGCGCTGGAGGTAGACGTTGCACGCGGGCAGGAAACGATCAGGCTGGACCGATCCAAGCAGCCCCCCGAACGCACCGGACAGCATGAGCGCTCGTGTCCCGGCGTCGGTTCCCTTTCCGGACACGTCGACGAGCGCCACCTCCAGCGTCCCGCCGTCGCAGGTCGACACGACGAAGTCGCCGCCGAACGACGACCCGCCCGCCTGCAGCAGGACGACCTGCGAGCCCCAGCCGTCCGGCAGCTCGGGCAGCTCGCCCTGGCGCTTCAACCGGTCGCGCAGCTCCAGCAGCATCGAGTCGCCGCGCAGGCCCTGGACGCCGAGCTTCTGCCGCGTCCGGGCGAGGCTCAGCGCGAGCACCGCCGTGATCGTCAGCGTCGCGATCATGCCGGGGCCGATCGCGGCGACGTCCTGCGAGGCGTTGTAGGCCGCCATCGCCACGACGACGCCGAGCAGCGCCAGCAGGGCGCGGACCTTCAGCAGCAGCCCGCCGCCGAGCACGATCAGCACCAGCGCGCCGGACGGGGCGAGGCCGCGCGAGTCGCTGGACGTGGCGAGCCCGATCGCGATCGCGGCGGCCGCCAGCCCGGCGAACATGTACCGCTCCCTGGTGAGCTTGCCCCTCCGGAGCCAGCGGTACAGCGCCACCAGGATCGGGATCCTGCGCAGCACGGCTCGCAGCCTCGGCGGAAGGAAATGCACCAGTCGTTGAAGCATTACTCCGGCACTGTACCGACCAAACACGTCCGGGGGCCCGCATCCGGGGCACCGGCGGGGCCTTGCAACGGTCCAGCCTCTTATGATCCTGATTACCTGCGTTCTTTGAGGGAGCGGCACATGGGGCAGCCCGGCATGCGGATCACGGTGGACGCGGCGATGCGGGCGCGGGACGTGTCCCGGCCGAGACCGGAGGGCGAGGGGCCGCCGCAGCCCGTTTCGCAGCCGCCCGCCCCCGGGGACTCGGCGGCGGGGGCCGCGCGGCGGACGAAGGCCGCCAAGAACGAGCGGCGCCGCCTCGGCAAACGCGGCGGCGCGCCCCGGCGGCCGTCCGCGGACGGGGCCTAGCCCCGGCGCGCCGACGGGTCCCGGAGCCTGCCACAATCGGGCCCATGCGCGTGTTTCTGGGAACCGACCATGCAGGCTTCGAGCTGAAGGAGCACCTGGTCTCCTGGCTGAAGGAGAACGGGCACGAGGCCGTCGACTGCGGCGCGTTCGAGTACGACGCCGCGGACGACTACCCGCCGTTCGTCCTGCGCGCCGCCGCGCGGACGGCCGCGGAGCCCGGCACGCTCGGCGTCGTGATCGGCGGCTCCGGGAACGGCGAGGCGATCGCGGCCAACAAGGTCAAGGGCGTCCGCGCCGCGCTGGTCTGGAACGAGGACACCGCGCGGCTCGCCCGCGAGCACAACGACGCGAACGTCATCAGCATCGGCGCCCGGCAGCACGACCTGGCGACCGCGACCCGGTTCCTTGAGCTCTTCCTCGGCACCGCGTACTCCGGCGAGTCGCGGCACACCCGCCGGATCGACATGCTCTCCGACTACGAGCGGACCGGCGAACTCCCGCCGCTGCCCGACGAAGGCTGACGTCCCGCCCGGCCGGGCTACTCGTCGCGCCGGCGGTCGATCCGGGTGCGGTCGGCGAGGTCGAGGTCGTCGTCGTCCCGCTCCGGGGTGTCCTCGGGCGGGTCGGCGGGGGCGTCGTCCCGCTCGTCCGCCGTCTCGGGCTCCGGCGGCTCCTCGTCGTCCGCCGCGGGCTCCGGCGCGGGCGCCTGCGGAGTGGACGGCGCGGCGGGCTGAGCGGCGGGCTCGGCGGCGGGCTGGGCGGGCTGCTGCGGCGGGACGGGCGGCGCCCCGAACTGCTGCGGCGCGGACGCTCCCGGCTGCTGCTGCGGCGGCACGGGCGCGGCGCCCCACGGCGGCTGCTGCCCCTGGCTCTGCGGCGGGACGTACGGCACCGCCGACGGATGCGGCTGCATCGGCTGCTGCGGTGGCATCTGCTGGTGCGGCTGCATCTGCTGAGGCGGCGCCTGCTGCGGCATGGGCTGCTGGTGCATCTGCTGCTGCGGCAGGTGCGGGCCGGGCTGCTGCGGGACGTACGGCTGCTGCCCGCCGTACGGCTGCTGGCCGCCCGGCGGCATCCCCTGCTGCACGCCCTGCTGCATGCCGTACGGCTGCGCGCCGCCCCCGTACGGCTGCTGGACGCCCGGCGTGCGCGGCCGGGACATGAGGAAGCCGCCCACCGCGCCGAGCCCGGCGATCCAGCCGAACGCGAAGCCGGACGAGACGCCCTGGCTGATGGACGTGAAGATCGCCTCCGACGCGGACCTGAGGTCGAGCGTCCAGTACAGCAGGGGGCCGAACACGAGCCCGGCGATCCCGGCCGCGACGATCGCGGCCCACCAGCCGACGATCAGCGCGCCGAGCGGGCCGCGGTTCGCGTCGAGGATCCGGCCGGCCGCCGCGACGAGCGCCGCCAGCAGGACGTAGAACAGCAGGGTGGTGAAGTCGACGGCGAGGACGAACGTCCACTTCGAGCCGTCGGCCGGGGTGAACCGCCATGCCAGCGCGTGCGACCATGACACCAGCGGGCCGATGCCCTCGTTGTACCTGAAGTCGCTGTCCCTGATGGCGTCGACGACCCACTGGTTGTCGAAGAGGAGAGCGAAGACGGCGACGGGGAGCACGGCGCCGCCCGCCATCATGAGGATCCGGCGCATCGTCATGGTCGAAGGGTAGTGCCGATCACCCGCCGCCGGTAGGCGTTCGTCACCCCGCGTAGGCGACCGGAAACCGGAAATCCGGATCGACCTGCGCCTCGAGGTTCTCGCCCGTCGCGCGGTTCGCCCAGCTCCGCGCGTTCTTGACGTGGAACTCGACGGCCTGGCGCTGGTACTTGTCCCAGTCCTTGACGCGGGCGTCCACCTCGGCGCGCATGCGGTCGAGGGCGGCGGTGTTGGCGTCCTCCAGCGCGACGCCGTCCCGGCCCTGCTCCACGGCGCGGACGGCGGCGGACTGCCCGACCCACGTCAGCAGGTCGTCCCCGACGTGTTCGCGGAGGTAGGCGACGTCGTCCTCGGTCTGGACCTTGTTGCCGACGACGCGGATGGCGACGTCGTAGTCGCGGGCGTACTCGGTGTACTGCCGGTAGACGCCGACGCCCTTGCGGGTGGGCTCGGCGACCAGGAACATCAGGTCGAACCGCGTGAACAGCCCGGACGCGAACGTGTCGGCGCCCGCGGTCATGTCGACGACGACGTACTCGCCGGGACCGTCGACGAGGTGGTTGAGGTACAGCTCGACCGCGCCCGTCTTGGAGTGGTAGCAGGCGACGCCGAGGTCGTCGTCGTTGAACGGCCCGGTGGCGAGCAGCGTGACGCCGCCGACCTCCTGGCCCGCCGCGTGGATCGGGTCGTCGCCGCGGAAGCGGAGCAGCCGCGAGCCCGCGCCGGGCGGGGTCGTCTTGACCATGCTGGACGCCGAGGAGACGCGCGGGTTGTCGCCGCGTAGGTACTCCTTGATCTCGGTGAGCCGGTCGCCCAGGGCGGGGATCTTGGCGGCGCGGTCCTCGTCCAGGCCGAGCGCGACGCCGAGATGCTGGTTGATGTCGGCGTCGACGGCCACCACGGGAAATCCGCGCCCGGCGAGGCGCCGGACGAACAGCGACGACAGGGTGGTCTTGCCGCTGCCGCCCTTTCCCACGAACGCAACCTTCACGAAAACCCCATTTCGGAAATGAAAACCGTAACCGTTGTTCCTTCGGGGTCACGAGTCTGGCAAGCCCGGGAGTACCCGCGCAAGCGGAAACCCCGAACCGAAAATTCACCCGGCGCGAGCACCCGGCGCGAACGCCGTGCGAGGCGGCCCGAGCCCTGTGAACAGGCCGGTTCCCCTCGCCGTGTCCAACGCCGGGACGCCGCCGGGCCCGGGAGCGAAGACGAATCGGCCACGGCGAGCAACCTCGGCGCGGCCTCGCGGGTGTCATAGGCGTGGAAACAGAAGAAGCGGTAGCCCGCGGCGGCGGTCCCGGAGGCGGGGACGATCCGGCGGCCATGCTCACCGCGCTGTTCGCGGACCATCACGTGTCCCTCGTCCGGCTGGCGCTGCTCGTCGTCGGCGACCGGCCGACGGCCGAGGACGTCGTCCAGGACGTGTTCACCGCCATGCACGCCAGGCTGGAGCGGCTGCGCGACCACGACCGGATGCTCCCCTACGCGCGCCGGGCCGTGGTCAACAAGTGCCGCACCGTCCTGCGGCGGCGGAGGCTCGCGGGCCGCCTGCACCGCCACTACGAGCCGCCCGTCTGGTCGGCCGAGTCCGCGGCGCTGCTCGGCGAGGAGCACCGGGAGGTGCTGGCCGCCCTGCGGGAGCTGCCGGACCGCCAGCGCGAGGTCCTCGTCCTGCGGTTCTACCTCGGCCTGGACGAGGCCCAGATCGCCGAGGCCGCCAGGATCTCCCGCGGCACCGTGAAGTCGACGTCGTCGCGGGCGCTGGCCGCGCTCGCCGCCAGGTTGGGGGAGGAAGAATGAGCCAGATCGAGGACCGGCTCGGCCGGGCGCTCGACGCCGCCGCCGAGACGGTGCGGCCCGAGGACCTCAGACCGCTTGCGGCACCCGAGGCCGGAACGTCCCGCCGCCGGGCGGCCCGCCAGTGGGCGCCGGTCGCCGCCGTGCTCATGGTCGTCATGGTCGTGGCCGGAGCCGTGCTGGTGACCAGGCAGAACGATCAGGCTCCGGATAAGCGGCCGGTGTCGGCGGCGACGCGCTACCTGCTCGCGCTGCCCCCCGCCGAGGGTCCGGACGTCCACGACCGGGCCCGGATCGTCGACCCGCACTCCGGACGCTCGCTCCAGGAGGTGTCCGTCCCGCGCGGTGTGGGGCGCTGGTCGGGGGCGGCGGGCACCGCCGACAACCGGACCTTCTTCCTGCTGGGCTCCCCCGGCGACGGCGAGGACGGGCCGGACCGCCTGTACCGCCTGCGCATCGACGACCGCGGCCGCACCGTCGCGCTCGACCGGCTGCCCGGCGGCGACCTCCCCGGCATGTCCGTCGGGCGCCTGACGGCCTCCGCCGACGGCGGCACCCTGGCGTTCACGGTCGACGCGAGCAAGGGGCCGGACCGTCCGGGCGTGGCCCTGACCGTGCAGAAGGTCGCGAGCGGGCACCGTAGGGCCTGGGACCTGACGGGATACGCCGAGTACCTGTCCTTGAGCGCGGACGGCCGCCGGCTGGCCTTCGCGTGGTTCTCCTCGCCCCACGGCGACGGCGTCCGGGTGCTGGACGTCGACACGCTCGCCGGGGACCCGGCCGCCTGGGGACGTCCCGTCGTGTCCGTCCCCGGGCCGCTGGACGAGGTGAGGAACCTGTGGCTGCGGGCGGACGGGCGGAGCCTCCTCGTGGAGTCCGCGCAGACGTCGCGCGCGAGGCTCGTGGAGGTGGCCCCCGCCACCGGCGCGGTCACCGGCACGGTGCTGGAGCGGACGGCGTTCAACGTCTTCTGCCGCTCCGCCGACGGCCGCTACCTCCTTCTGACCACCGGTACCAAGATGCAGTGGCTCGATACCCGGGGCGGCCGTGCCGTCCCCGTCCGCGACACCGGGAACGTCACGGGCAGGGAGGTCGTCTGCTGATCGCGACCGTCCCCCGGGATCAGCGGACGGCGGCGGCCGGGTCGAAGCCGAAGGGCAGTTCGAGCCGGTGCTCGGCGAGCAGGCCGGCGTCGGTCAGCAGGTCCCGGGTCGGACGGTCCGCGGCGATGACGCCGCCGGACAGGATCACCGAGCGCGGGCACAGCTCGGCCGCGTAGGGCAGGTCGTGCGTGACCATCAGGACGGTCACGTCCAGGCTCAGCAGGATCTCGGCCAGCTCGCGGCGACTCGCCGGATCGAGGTTGGAGGACGGCTCGTCCAGCACGAGGATCTCCGGCTCCATCGCGAGGACGGTCGCGACGGCGACGCGGCGCCGCTGCCCGAACGACAGGTGCTGCGGCGGGCGGTCGGCGACGTCCAGCATGCCGACGCGGGTCAGCGCGTCCCGGACCCGGCGGTCCAGCTCGGCGCCGCGCAGGCCGAGGTTGGCGGGGCCGAACCCGACGTCCTCCCGGACGGTCGGCATGAAGAGCTGGTCGTCGGGGTCCTGGAAGACGATCCCGACGCGGCGGCGGATCTCCCGCAGCGCCTTCTTGTCCTTCGGATCGACGGCCAGGCCGCCGACCCGCACCGCGCCGAGGCCGCCGTGCAGGATGCCGTTCAGGTGCAGGACGAGCGTCGTCTTCCCGGCCCCGTTCGGCCCGAGGAGGGCGACGCGCTCGCCGCGCCCGATGGTCAGGTCGACGCCGTAGAGCGCCTGCGTGCCGTCGGGATAGGCGTAGGCGAGGCCCGTCACCTCCAGCGACGGCGGCGCTTGCGCGGTCATGGGACCATCCAAGCAGCCAGCGTCACGAGGGCGGCGGCGAGGGGCAGCGCGGCGGCGGCCGTCCACTGGACGGCGGTCGCGCCGACGTCGTGCGTGACGGGCATCCGCCCGTCGTAGCCGCGGCTCACCATGGCCAGGTGGACGCGCTCGCCCCGCTCGTACGAGCGCAGGAACAGCGCCCCGACCGACTTCGCGAGCACCCGCGTGGCGCGGACGTCGCGGGCCTCGAAGCCGCGCGACACCCGCGCGACCTTCATCCGCCCGAGCTCGGCGGTGACGACGTCGCCGTAGCGCAGCATGAACGTCGCGATCTGCGTGATGAGCTGCGGCATCCGCAGCCGCTCGATGCCGAGGAGCAGCAGCCGGGGCTCGGTGGTGGCGGCGAGCAGGATCGACGCGACGACGCCGAGCGTCCCCTTGGCGAGGATGTTCCAGGCGCCCCACAGCCCGCTCTCGCTGAGCCGCAGCCCCAGCACGCTGATCTTCTCGCCGTTCGCGACGAACGGCATGAGGAACGCGAACGCGACGAACGGCACCTCGATCACGATGCGCCGCGCGACCGTCGGGAAGGGGACGCGGGCGGTCGCGGCGACGGCCGCCAGCAGCACCGCGTACACGCCGAACGCCCAGATCCGCTCCCGCGGCGTGGCGACGACCAGCAGCACGAACGCGAGGACGGCGACGAGCTTGCACTGCGGCGGCAGGCGGTGCACCGGCGACGTGCCGGGCACGTACAGCCGGTGCGCGTGCCCGGCGCCCATCAGCCCTTCCGGGACGGTTCGGCGGACGCCTTCGCCTGCTCCGGAGCGGCGGCGGCGCCGCGCCGCCGGACGGCCCAGAACAGCCCCCCGCCGACCAGCAGGACGGCCCCGACGCCGATCACGCCGGACAGCCCGCCCGACAGCCGCGCGTCGTCGACGCCCTTGACGCCGTAGTCGCCGAGCGGCGAGTCCTTGAGGGAGTGGTCCTTCTCCTTGGCGGAGATGCCCTTGTCGGCCGCGACCTTCTCCAGCCCGTCCGGGTTGGCGCTGGCGTAGTAACTGACGATCCCGGCGAGGATGAGCGAGACGATCAGGAACCCCGCGAAGAACCTCTTGGTGGTCATCGGAACGCTCCTCTCAGACCCGGGACGGCTCGGCCGGCCCGTCGGCGGAACCGGCGGCGGGACGTCCGGCGGTGCGCAGCTCCAGCGGCTTGATCAGCCCGCGCGCCCCGTAGACGAGGTCGGGCCGGACGGCGAGCACGCTCGACACCGTCACCGCCGTGATCAGCGCCTCGCCGATGCCGATCAGCACGTGCACGCCGATCATCGCGGTGGCGACCTTGCCGATCGACACGTCCGCCGTCCCGCCGAGGGCGTAGATGAACGTGAACATGACGGCGGCGGCGGGCACCGAGACGACCGCGGCGGCGAACGACGCCCCGGCCACCGAGGCCCGCGTCTTCGGCAGCACGCGCACCAGCAGCCGGAACAGCCCGTACCCGACGATGACCGTGGCCAGCGCCATCGTGGTGATGTTGACGCCGAGCGCGGTGAGGCCGCCGTCCGCGAACAGGAGCGCCTGCATGAGCAGGACGACCGATACGCACAGGATGCCCGTGTAGGGCCCGACGAGGATCGCGGCGAGCGTCCCGCCGAGCAGGTGCCCGCTCGTCCCGGACGCGACCGGGAAGTTGAGCATCTGCGCGGCGAACACGAACGCGGCGGTCAGCCCTGCGAGCGGCGCCGTGCGGTCGTCGAGCTCCCGCCTGGCGCCGCGCAGCGCGATCCCCACCCCGACGACAGCGACCGCACCGGTCGCGACCGACACCGGCGCATCGATGAATCCGTCCGGTACGTGCATGCTTCACCGCCCCTACCCGTTTTCGATAGGACCAGTTTGAAGGCATCGACCTAGTAGTTGCAACTAAGTCGCAACTACGTCACCGTGGCGGCACCCTCCGATGCCCCGGCGCCCTCCCCGGTCAGTCGAAGATCGGGTCCCTGGTGCGGGTCCGCTTGAGCTCGAAGAAGCCGTCGGTGGACGCGACCGCCAGGACGCCGTCGAAGAGCTTTACGGCGGCCTCGCCGCGCGGGATCGGGGTGACGACCGGGCCGAAGAAGGCGTGCCCCTCGACCTCGATCACCGGGGTGCCGACCTCCTGGCCGACCCGGTCGATGCCGTCCTTGTGGGACGCGCGGACCGCCTCGTCGAAGTCGGTCGACTCGGCCGCCGCGGCGAGCGACGGGTCCAGCCCGGCCGCCGTCAGCGACGCCTCCAGGAACTCGCGGTCGAACTTCTGCCGCTCGTGGTGGCGGCGGGTGCCCATCTCCGTGTAAAGGCGTCCTAGAACCTCAGGGCCGTACTTCTGCTCGGCGGCGATGCAGACGCGCACCGGCTTCCAAGCGTCCTTGAGCCCGCGGCGGTAGTTCTCGGGGATGTCCTTGTCCTCGTTGAGGACGGCGAGGCTCATCACATGCCAGCGCACGTCGATCGGGCGCTGCCGCTCCACCTCCAGGATCCACCGGGACGTGATCCACGCCCACGGGCAGAGGGGGTCGAACCAGAAGTCCACCGGCGTGCGCGCGTCGGTCGTCAACGTCTGCCTCCTTGGCCTGTACCAGGTACGTGAATGCGACAACCGGGGGCCGCCCGTCCTGATTCCCGGCCGCGCGAGGGACCCCAAGACCGTGGCGGGGCGGGCCGGATCGCCGTCCGGTTGGTAGACATGGGGGCACCAGACGATAAAGCCGACCGAGGAGTTCATGTGGCAGGCAACCTCACGCGCGACGAGGCGCGGGAAAGGGCCCGGCTGCTCGCCGTCGAGTCGTACACGGTCGAACTGGACCTGACGACGGGCAGTGAGCGGTTCGGCTCCACCACGGTGGTGCGGTTCGGGAGCGCCGAGACCGGCGCGTCGACGTTCATCGACCTGCACGGCGCCGTCGTGCGGGAGGTGACGCTGAACGGGAACGCGCTGGACCCCGCGTCCTACGACGCCGAGAAGGGGCGCGTCCCGCTGCCCGGCCTCGCCGCCGACAACGAGCTCCGCGTCGTCGCCGACTGCGCGTACTCGCGCTCGGGTGAGGGCCTGCACCGGTTCGTGGACCCGGTCGACGACAGCGTCTACCTCTACACGCAGTTCGAGACGGCCGACGCGCACCGGATGTACACCTGCTTCGACCAGCCCGACCTCAAGGCCACCTTCGAGCTGACCGTCAAGGCGCCCGAGGACTGGGAGGTCGTCACGAACGAGGCCGCCGAGTCGGCCGAGGGCGGGACGTGGCGCTTCGCGCCCACCCCGAAGATCTCCACGTACATCACGGCGCTCATCGCGGGGCCGTACCACGTCGTCCGGGACGAGTACCGCCGCGCCGACGGCACCGCCATCCCGCTCGGCGTGTACTGCCGGGCGTCGCTCGCCGAGCACCTCGACGCGGACGCCATCGTCGACGTCACCCGCCAGGGCTTCGCCTACTTCGAGCGGGTGTTCGGCCGCGCGTACCCGTTCGGCAAGTACGACCAGCTCTTCGTCCCCGAGTTCAACGCGGGCGCGATGGAGAACGCGGGCGCGGTGACCTTCCTGGAGGACTACGTCTTCCGTTCGAGGGTCACGGACGCGGCGTACGAGCGCCGCGCCGAGACGATCCTGCACGAGATGGCCCACATGTGGTTCGGCGACCTCGTCACCATGCGCTGGTGGGACGACCTATGGCTGAACGAGTCGTTCGCCACGTACATGAGCGTCCTGTGCCAGGCGGAGGCCACGAAGTGGAAGGGCTCGTGGACGACGTTCGCGAACCTGGAGAAGGCGTGGGCGTACCGGCAGGACCAGCTGCCGTCCACGCACCCGATCGCCGCCGACATCCCCGACATCCGCGCGGTCGAGGTGAACTTCGACGGGATCACCTACGCCAAGGGCGCGTCCGTGCTGAAGCAGCTCGTCGCCTACGTCGGCCTGGACAACTTCCTGGAGGGCGTGCGGGGCTACTTCGACCGGCACGCGTGGGGCAACACCGTCCTGACGGACCTGCTGGGCGCGCTGGAGGAGAGGTCCGGGCGCGACCTCGCCGCGTGGTCGAAGGAATGGCTGGAGACCGCCGGGGTCAACACCATGCGCCCCGAGTACGAGGTCGACGCGGACGAGAACTTCACGTCGTTCACCGTCCTGCAGGAGGCGAAGCCCGACTACCCGACGCTGCGCTCGCACCGCCTCGCCATCGGGCTCTACGACCGGACGGACGAGGGGCTCGTCCGGCGTGAGCGGGTGGAGCTGGACGTGGTCGGCGCCCGCACCGACGTGCCGCAGCTCGTCGGGCGCAAGCGGCCCGACCTCGTCCTGGTCAACGACGACGACCTCACCTACGCCAAGATCCGGCTGGACGAGCACTCGCAGCGGACGCTGGTCGAGCACATCGGCGAGATCAAGGAGAGCCTCCCCCGGGCGCTGTGCTGGTCGGCGGCGTGGGACATGACCCGCGACGCCGAGATGGCCACCCGCGACTACATCCGGCTGGTCGCCAAGGGCATCAGCGGCGTCACCGACATCTCGGTCACGCAGACGCTGCTGCGGCAGGCGCGGACGGCCGTCCAGCAGTACGCCGACCCCGGGTGGCGCAAGGAGGGCCTCGCGCTGCTCGCGGACACGCTGTCGGCGCTCGCCCGCGACGCCGAGGCGGGCTCGGACTTCCAGCTCGCCTACACGCAGGCGTTCGCGGCGTCGGCGGTGTCCGACGAGCACCTGTCCTTCGTGCAGGGGCTGCTGGACGGCTCCCAGGTCCTCGACGGCCTCACCGTCGACACCGACCTGCGCTGGTCGCTGCTGCGCCGCCTCGTCATCACCGGACGGGCGGGCCAGGCCGAGATCGACGCCGAGCACGAGCGCGACCGGACGGCCGCGGGCGAGCGGCACGCCGCCGCGTGCGCGGCCGCGATCCCGTCCGCCGAGGCCAAGTCCGCCGCGTGGGACCGGATCGTGTCCGGCGACCTGCCGAACGCGGTGTACCGGGCGACGCTCGGCGGGTTCGTCGAGCCCGACCAGGCCGCGCTGCTCGTCCCCTACGTCGACCGGTACTTCGCCGAGGTCGGGCGGGTGTGGAAGGAGTGGTCCAGCGACATGTCGCAGACGTTCGCCGAGGCCGCCTACCCGTACCTCGTGATCGAGCAGTCCACGATCGACCGCACCGAGGCGTATCTGGCCGACGAGAAGCCACCGCCCGCGCTCGCCCGGCTGCTGTCGGAGGGACGCGACGGGGTGGCCCGCGCGCTGCGCGCCCGCGCGAAGGACGCCACCGCGTCCTGACCCGGCCTGACCCCGTATGTATGACCCTGTGCAGGTGCCCCGTGACCGTGCGATCGTTACATGGTCACGGGGACGGCGGCACCGCCGGGGCCATGGGGAGGGGTCGATGTGAAGACGGCTCGGGACGTTCTCACCGCGCTGGCGCGCCGGTACGCCTTCGGCGACCTGGAGGCCCTGATCGCGCAGGGCGCCCTCGGGCCGGCCGGCCGATCCACCGGGGTCGCGGCGCTCTGCGCGTTCGGGCAGCGCGTCCTCGACCTCGACGCCGAGGACTTCGGCATGCCCGAGGACGTCGGCGAGGTCCCGCCCGACCTGCTCGACCGGGCGCGGGCCAGCCGGATGCCGCAGACCGCGCGGGAGCGGCCGCGCGGGGCGCTCGCCAGCCTGCGTCCCGCGTACTCGCTGCTGCTGGAGGTCATCGCGGTCCGCTGGTACCGGCGGGACATGGCGGCGCTGGTCGCCGCCGTGCACATCGCCAGCGAGTACCTGCCGATGCTCGCCTGGGAGCCGGTCCTCGGGCACGCCGGCGACCCGGCCAGGATCGGCGCGGCGGTGAACGGCGAGGGCAGCCGGTTCGGCGTCCCCGTCGACCCCGGGTCGCCGCGGATGTGCGACCACACCCGGCCGGAGCGCGCCGCCTGCGAGCGGACGCTCCGCGTGTCGCGGGAGCCGGGGCCGGGCTGGCGCGCCTACCTGGACCGCCAGCACAGCCAGGTCGCCGCCGCGCTCGGCGACTGCGCGGCCCGCTGCCGCACCCCCTGCACGGTCGTGACCCGGCTGGACGACCTCGTCCGCGCCGACCTCGCCGGCCGGTGCCGGCTCGCCGCCGACTTCACCGACGGCGCGCTCGTCAAGCTCCGGCACGCCGCCCCGGTCGGGCACGGGTTCGGGGTGCCGTCGCCGGAGGAGGTCCAGTCGGCGTGGGCGCGGGCCCGCACGTCGCTCGCGCACCAGCCGGTGGGCAAGGCGGCCCTGGCGGGCGCGGACGACGACCCCTATCCGCTTCCCGGCCTGCCCGCGCTGTTCTCGGCGATCGCCGCCGCCGACCTGCGTCCCGACACGCTGCTCCACGACGTCACGAAGCGGATCACTTCGGCGCTCGGCTGAAGAGGTTCAGCGCGCGGGCGTCGAGGTCCTCCAGCAGGACGGGCGTCCCCTCCGCGTCGGCGAGGGGCACGCGCCAGTTCGGGTACTCGTCGGTGGTGCCGGGCTGGTTCTGGGTGCGGCGCTCCCCCACGGCGTCGGCGAGGGAGATGCCGACGAGGCGGGCCGGGGTGCGGGTCAGGAAGTCGTGGAGCGCCGTCACGATCCGCTCGTCGTAGGCGGTGGAGCCGTCCGCTAGGGCCCGCATGACCTCTTCGGGCGCGGCGTCCAGCAGGCCCTCCCCGTGCAGGACGTCCAGCCAGCCGGAGAGCGCGCGGCGGTGGTCGTCCTCCTCGTCGGCGCGGGGACGGGTGAGGAGTCCGAGCCGGTCGCGCAGCTCGATGTGGTCACCGTGGACGAACCCGGTGATCGGCGGCATGTCGTGCGACCCGACCGTGGCGAGGGACGCCTCGCGCCACCGCTCCGCCGGTTTCGGACGCCCCGACCCGTCGCGCTCGAACCAGAGCAGGGACGTGCCGAACACGCCCCGCCTCGTCAGCTCGTCGCGCAGCCCTTGCTCGACGGTGCCGAGGTCCTCCCCGACCACCACCGCGCCGAACCGCTCCGCCTCCCACGTCAGGCAGCCGAGGAGCGCGTCGCGGTCGTAGCGGACGTAGGTGCCGTCCGCCGGGGACGCGCCCTCCGGCACCCACCACAGCCGCGACACCTGCATGGCGTGGTCCAGGCGGATGCCGCCCGCGTGCCGGAGCGCCGCCGCCGCGAGCTCCCGGAACGGCGCGTAGCCGCCGCGGGCGAGCGCGTCCGGGCGCCACGGCCGCTGGCCCCAGTCCTGGCCGCGCTGGTTGAACTCGTCGGGCGGCGCGCCGACGCTCATCCCCGGCGCGTACAGGGACTCGTCGGCCCACGTGTCGGCGCTGCCGTGAGGGACGCCGACCGCCAGGTCGTGGACGATCCCGACCGCCATCCCCGCGTCCAGCGCCGCCCGCTGCGCCGCCGCGAGCTGGCCGTCCAGCCGCCACTGGAGCCATTCGTGGAACCGGGCGCGGGCGTGCCGGGACGGGTCGTCCATGACCGCGTGGTCGCCCGCCCGCCGGAGCGCGGCCGGCCAGCGCCGCCAGTCGGACGTCCCCTGCTCCTCGCTGATCGCGCACCAGGTCGCGAAGCGGGCGAGGGCCGGGCCCTCCCGGCGGCGGAACTCGTCGAAGAGCGGGTCGGGGGCGTCCCGGCGGGCGCGGTACATCGTCTCGAAGGCCGCGAGCTTGGCCGCCCAGACCGCGTCCCGGTCGAGCAGGCCCGTGCCCGCGCGCAGTGCGGCGGCGGTCGCCGCGAACCGCTCCCGGTCGTCGGCGGGCAGCGCGGCGTACTCGGGCATGTCCTCGACCCGCAGGTAGAGCGGCGAGGGGAAGCGGCGGCTCGCGGGCGAGTACGGGGACGGCCCGACCGGCGGGACGGGCTCGGTCGCGTGCAGCGGGTTGACCAGGACGAAGCCCGCGCCGAGCGTCCGTCCGGACCAGGCCGCGAGGTCGGCCAGGTCGCGCAGGTCGCCGAGCCCCCAGGACGCGCGCGAGCGCACCGAGTAGAGCTGCGCCGTGAACCCCCACGCGCGCGGCGGCGGCCCGAGCGCCGCGGGCGCCACCAGCAGTTGGACATGGACCGGATGCCGGTCGCGGAGGCGGCGGACGCGCAGCCGGTGCCAGCCGGACGGCACGTCGACCCGCTGCTCCAGCGGCTCGAACCCCAGCCCCGGCGGCTCGCCGCCGCCGATCTCGATCTCGACCTCGGCGTCCTCGCCCTGCCCGAGGTAGCGGCGGAGCTCGGCGAGGATGGGACCGGTCGCACCGCCGTCCCCGCGCCGGACGACGAGGGTCGGCGGCAGCGCGTCCTCCCGCGCCCGCTCCCGTTCCAGCGCGTCCCGGACGCCGGCCGGGGACGAGGCGTCCACCCCGAGCGCGGCCAGCACCGCGACGAGCGTGTCCGGCGCGACGGCGACCTCGCGCCCCCGCCAGTCGTCGTACCGGGTCGCGACGCCGTGGTACTCGGCCAGCCTGGTCAGTTCGTCGGCCATCCCTGCACCATGCCCGGTGCGGGCGGGGTCACGCCGTCCAGATCGGGGGCTTCCGGCCGATCCAGGGGCGGGCCTCCTCTAGCTGGGCGGACAGCGAGATCAGCGTCCCCTCGCCGCCGAGCCGCCCGGAGAGCATGATCCCGATCGGCAGCCCGTCGCCGTTCCAGTGCAGCGGCACGTTCACCGAGGGCTGGCCCGAGATGTTGTACATCGCGCAGAACGGGGTGAACCGCTTCTGCCGCTCGAAGTTCTCGGCGGGCTCCTGGTCGTGGAAGTAGCCGACCGGGGCGGGCGGCTGGGCCAGGGTCGGGTGCAGGATGGCGTCGAACTCGTCCATCACGGGGAACGCCGCCCGGAGCGCGCTCTGCAACGCCGCGTGCGCCTGGAGCAGTTCCGGCGCGCCGGTCGCCTCGCCGCGCGCCCGCAGCCAGCGGGTCAGCGGCTGGAGGAGGTGCTCGCTCTCGTCCGCGACGGGCGTCAGCGTCGCCATCACGCCCCAGAGCGTCTCGAAGTGCGGGACGAGGTCGGGCCCGAACACCTGCGGCATCTCGACGACCTCGTGCCCCAGCTCCTCCAGCAGCGCGGACGCCTCCTCGTAGGCGGCGACGCAGTCGGGGTGCACCTCGGCGTCCGGCACGGCGGGCTGGATGCTCCGCGCGATCCGGAGCCGCCCCGGCCGACGCTCCGCGTACGAGGAGAACGTTCCATCGACCGGCGGCGCGGCGTACAGGTCGCCGGGCATATGGCCCGCCATCACGTCCAGGAGGAGGGCGGCGTCGCGGACGGTCCGCGCGATGGGCCCGTTCGCGGACAGCCCGAAAAGGTCCGGGACGATCGGCCCGTGCGACACCCGGCCGCGGGTCGGCTTTATCCCGACCAGCCCGCACACGCTGCTCGGGATGCGGATCGACCCGCCGCCGTCGCTGCCCTGCGCGACCGGCGCCAGCCCGGCCGCGACCGCCGCCGCGGCGCCGCCGCTGGACCCGCCCGCCGACCGGGACGTGTCCCACGGCGTCCGCGCGGGCGGGGACACCGCGCCCTCGGTGTAGCAGGGCAGCCCGAACTCCGGCGCCGCCGTCTTGCCGAGCAGGACGGAGCCCGCGTCCCCGAGCCGGGTCACGACGTTGTCGTCGGCGAACCCGGTCAGGTCGGCGTACACGGCCGAGCCGAAGGTCGTCCGGACGCCGTCGACGAGGTTCAGGTCCTTCACCGGGACGGGGACGCCGTGCAGCGGCGGCAGCTCCGCCGGGTCGGCGGCGTCCAGGACCGCCTTCTCCGCGATCCTGGCCTCGTCGCGGGCCCGTTCCGCGGTGACCGTCGCGTAGGCGCCCACCTGCGCGTCGAGCCGTTCGATGCGGGCCAGATAGTGGTCGACGATCTCGACCGGCGATACTTCCCTGGTGCGGACGGCCGCCGCCATGCGGGTGGCGCTGAGGTCATGAGGTTGTGTCACAGACCGGAACGCTAGACGCCGTGTGCGTGGGCATCAAAAAGGGCAGGCAGGATGACAGCGGTCGAAGGGAGAAGAATACTTACGTACCCATCCCTGACGGCAGTGAATCACTCACGCGCGGCGACAAAACTATTAACCCGGCATGACTAGTCGCCAACCGGACTGATGATTACTCTGCGCACGGAGGATCATGCCCCCGAAGGGAAAGGAATACGGAGCGTCACCATGGCGACCATGGAGCGGGGCAATACGCAGGCGGCCGGGGCGCAGGCCACGGCCGGGTCGGACGAGGCGGCGGCAGAGGAAATGCGTGAGCACCATCACCAGGCTCCGGTGAAGGAGCGTCCCGAGGAGCCCGAAGAGCCCGAGGAGAACCCGGTCGCGACCGTGCTCGACGACCCGCGGACCCGCCGCTGGCTGTGGCGGGGCGGCGTCGCGGTCGGCGCGGGCGCCCTCGTCGGGCTCGTCGCCGGCTGGCGGCTCGGCCTCACGCTCGCGGTCCTCGTCGTGATCGCGGACGTCGTCCGCCGCTCCCGCACGGACTCCACCGTCACCGCCTGGCAGAAGTCGTCGGCGGCCGAGCGGCGGACCGAGAAGCAGCTCAAATCCCTGCAGCGCAACGGATACCTCGTGCTGCACGCGCGGGCCGTCCCGCGCGACGACGAGGGCGTCAGCGACGGGCGGATCGACCACCTGGTCATCGGCCCCAGCGGCGTCTACGCCATCGACTCCGAGAAGTGGGACAAGCGTCTCCCCGTGCGCACCATGTCCCACCTCAAGCTCTTCCACGGCCCCTTCAACAAGAAGGACCGCCTCGACGAGGCCCGCTGGGAAGCGCAGATGGCGAGCAACATCCTCGGCGAGTCGGTCGGGTTCGACGTGCCGGTGCAGCCGTCCGTGGCGATCTACGGACCGTCCATCCCGTGGAAGGTCATGCGGGTCAGGGACGTGGACGTCTACGCGGGCAACCGGGCGCGGGCCTACCTGCGGCGCCGGCCGAAGATCCTGACGGACGGCGACGTCCAGCGGATCTTCCAGGCGGCCGAGAAGGCCCTGCCGCCGAAGTACCCCGACTGAGGACCGGCGCGGCCCGACTTCCCCGGGCCGCCCGGACGTTCCGCGCCCGCCCCGCGCGGCCGCGACGAGCACGGCGGACCGGTGTCCGCCCCGCGTACCGGTACGACGGAGAGGCCGGGACGTCCCGCGTCCCGGCTTTCCGCACGTCTTCGGGCGATTCGGCGGCGGCCCGCGGTTGGTAGCATCGACTGGACACCGGCCCGCCGCGCGAACCTCCGCTGAGCCGGCGGCAGCGCCGCGACCCGCCGCTGCGATCCCAGTACGGCGCCTCGCCCGCCGCGCCCACGTCCGCGCGGCCCGCGACCGCGCGCACGGTAGAACCGCAGGGCACGCCGCCCCAGCTTGGAGAGGTCCCGATCATGCCACCGCTCAGGTCACGCACCGTCACCCACGGCCGCAACATGGCGGGCGCGCGCGCCCTCATGCGCGCCAGCGGCGTCGAACGCGAGGACTTCGGCAAGCCGATCGTCGCGGTGGCGAACAGCTTCACCCAGTTCGTGCCGGGCCACGTCCACCTGGACGAGGTCGGCAAGGTCGTCGCCGGGGCCGTCCGCGAGGCGGGCGGCGTGCCGCGCGAGTTCAACACGATCGCCGTCGACGACGGCATCGCCATGGGCCACGCCGGGATGCTGTACTCGCTGCCGTCCCGCGAGGTGATCGCCGACGCGATCGAGTACATGGTCAACGCGCACTGCGCGGACGCGCTCGTCTGCGTCTCCAACTGCGACAAGATCACGCCGGGGATGCTGCTGGCCGCGCTGCGCCTCGACATCCCGACGGTGTTCGTGTCCGGCGGGCCGATGGAGGCGGGCAAGCCGGTCGAGGGCGTGATGGACGGCAACAAGCTCGACCTCATCGACCCGATCATCGCGTCCGCCGACTCCTCCCTGTCGGAGGAGAAGCTGCTGGAGATGGAGGAGAGCGCCTGCCCGACCTGCGGGTCCTGCTCCGGCATGTTCACCGCGAACTCGATGAACTGCCTCACCGAGGCGATCGGGCTGGCGCTGCCCGGCAACGGGACCGTCCTCGCCACGCACACCGCCCGCCGCCGCCTCTACGAGGACGCGGGCCGCACCGTCGTCGACATCGCCCGCCGCTACTACGACGGCGACGACGACTCCGTCCTGCCGCTGAACATCGCGACCCGCGACGCCTTCGCCAATGCCATGGTCCTGGACGTCGCCATGGGCGGCTCCACCAACACGATCCTGCACCTGCTCGCCGCCGCGACCGAGGCGGGCGCCGACTTCGGGCTCTCCGACATCGACGAGCTGTCCCGCCGCGTGCCGTGCGTCTGCAAGCTGGCCCCGGCCACCGGCAAGTACCACGTCGAGGACTGCCACCGCGCCGGCGGCATCCCCGCCCTGCTCGGCGAGCTGAACCGGGCCGGGCTGCTGCACAGCGACGCGCACTCGATCCACTCGGCGTCCCTGGACGAGTTCGTCGCCAAGTGGGACGTCCGCTCCCCCGACGTCCTGCCCGAGGCGGTCGAGCTGTTCCACGCCGCGCCCGGCGGCGTCCGCAGCACGTCGGCGTTCAGCCAGAGCGCCCGCTGGGAGTCGCTCGACCTCGACCGTGAGAACGGCTGCATCCGCTCGGTCGAGCACGCCTACACCGCCGACGGCGGGCTCGCCGTCCTGCGCGGCAACATCGCCCCGGACGGCGCGATCGTCAAGACCGCCGGGGTGGACGAGGAGCTCTGGACGTTCACCGGCCCCGCCGTCGTGTTCGAGTCGCAGGACGACGCGGTCGAGGGCATCCTCGGCGGCAGGGTCAAGGCCGGCGACGTCGTCGTGATCCGCTACGAGGGCCCGAAGGGCGGCCCCGGCATGCAGGAGATGCTGTACCCGACGAGCTTCCTCAAGGGCCGCGGGCTCGGCAAGGCGTGCGCGCTGATCACCGACGGCCGGTTCTCCGGCGGGACGTCCGGCCTGTCGATCGGGCACGCCTCCCCCGAGGCGGCGGGCGGCGGGATCATCGCCCTGGTCGAGGACGGCGACCGCGTCGTGATCGACATCCCGAACCGCGTCCTGGAGCTGGACGTTCCCGCCGACGAGCTGGAGATCAGGCGCGAGAAGCTGCTCGCCGACCTCGGCGGGTACCGGCCGCGCGACCGGAACCGCCCGGTGAGCGCCGCGCTGCGCGCCTACGCGGCGATGGCGACGTCGGCGTCCACGGGCGCGGCCCGCGACGTGTCGCAGATCGAGGGCTGAGCGCTACGTCGGAGGTAATGGCCTTCGTTCCCCGTCAGGGGCCAGAGTGGCAGGGCCGGGGAAGCCCGGCCCCGCCGCTCGGAAGGAGACCACGATGACCGCGTACGCGCTCGCCCACCTGCGTCCCCGGCCGCCGCTGCACGAGGACGTCTTCGTCTACATGGAGCGCATCCAGGCCACCATGGAACCGTTCGGCGGGCGGTTCCTCGTCCACGCCAGCGACGCGGAGGTGCTGGAGGGAACGCTGGAGGGCGGCTACGTACTGGTCGAGTTCCCCGACATGGCCACGGCCCGCGCCTGGTACGCCTCGGACGCCTACCGCGAGATCCTGCGCATGCGAACCGACCACATGGAAGGCACGGTCGTCCTGCTGGACGGCGTCCCCGAGGACTACGACGCCACGCGGACGGCCGCGGCTCTGCGCAAGGCCCAGGAGGGCTAGGAGCAGCACCCGCCGCCGCAGCACCCGCCGCCGCCCCCACCCGCCGGACGAGTCGGCGCGGACGCACCGGTGACGGCGACCGTGGACAGCAACTTGACCGTGTCGTCATGCCCCTCCGGGCACGGCGCCGGATCGGACGCATTGATCATCGGCCGGGACACCTCAAAGGTCGACCCGCAAGCACGGCAACGATAGTCATAACGAGGCACCCACCCAGAATACGTGTTTGCCCAGGGGGGCGACCCCCTGGAACCCCCGTTACGAGCCGGTCGATCCTCACGGCACGGTACGGGTCGCCGGGACCGTGCGGGTTCGTTGCGTGCCGCTGCGGTCGACCGGCTCGGCGGGCCGTGCGGCCTCCGGGCGCTGGGCGCCCTCCGGCCGCCCGGCCCGGACACCCCTAAGAGATCACGCGGCGGGCTCCGTTACATATGCGGCCCATTGGGGGTCGCCGTCGTGGATCAGGCCTATCAGGCGCCAGTGGGCGCCTCTTGGGACGGCGGGGGTGACGGTCAGGGTCCAGCCGATTTCGGACAGGAGGCGGTCGGCCTTGCGGTGGTTGCAGGTCATGCAGGACGCGACGCAGTTCTCCCAGGTGTGCTTGCCGCCGCGACTGCGCGGGTGGACGTGGTCGATGGTCTCGGCGCGGAGCCCGCAGTAGACGCAGCGGAAGTTGTCGCGGCGCATCAGCGCGGCGCGGGTGAGGGGGACGCGGGTCCGGAACGGGATGCGGACGTAGCGGCGGAGCCGGATGACGGACGGGACGTCGACGGCCATGGTCGCCGAATGGAGCACGGCGCCTGAGGTGTCGTGGTGGACGATCTCGGCCTTCTCCCGAAGCACGAGGCAGACCGCCCGCCGGAGCGGGAGCGTGGTGAGTGGTTCGTACGTCGCGTTCAGGAGGAGGACCTGTCTCATCTCAGACGCCCTCCGCCGGGCTGTCCTGCTGTTCCTCAGCCTCGGCGGGCGCGACGGGGCGCGCCTCGCACCGAGGCCCGATTATCGATTCCGGTACCTGCGCACTCGCCATGAGGACCTCCCCGGGGCGAACCGACCAAAATCAGTGTGGCGTCTGAGGGAGGCCGTCCGCTACCCCAATAGTCCCCCTTCGGGGGGCTGATCGAACGCAAACCCCGGTTCGCGGCGCGTTGGAGAGCGCGGGACGGGCCGCCCGGAAGGCCCAATACAGTGCATCCATGACGCCGTTTCCGCCCGCGCACCGCGCGGACATCGTCGAGGAGATCCACGGACACCGGGTCGCGGACCCGTACCGGGCGCTGGAGGACGCGGGCAGCCCGGAGACCAGGGAGTGGCTCGCCGCCCAGGACCGGCTGTTCCACAAGGTCGCGGACGCCCTGCCCGGCCGGGCGGGGCTGCGGGGGCGGCTCACCGAGCTGCTCGGCGCGGGCAGCGTCGGCGCGCCGGTGTGGCGGGGCGAGCGCCGGTTCTTCACGCGCCGCACCGCCGAGCAGGAGCATCCGGTGCTGTACACGGTCGGCCCGGACGGCTCCGAGCGTGTCCTCGTCGACCCGACGGCCCTCGACCCGGAGGGGACGACGACGCTGGACGGCTGGCAGCCCGACAAGGAGGGGCGCCGCCTCGCCTACAAGCTGTCGACGGGCGGGGACGAGGAGTCGCTGCTCTACGTCATGGACATCGCGTCCGGCGAGCGGGTGGAGGGCCCGATCGACCGCTCCCGGTACTCGTCGGTGGCGTGGCTGCCGGGCGGGGAGGCGTACTACTACGTCCGGCGGCTGCCCGCGCGGGACGTCCCGGCGGGCGAGGAGCAGTACCACCGGCGCGTCTACCTGCACCGGGTCGGCACGGAGCCCGACACCGACGACGTCCTGATCTTCGGCGCCGGGATGGACAAGACCAACTACTACGGCGTGGGGGTCAGCCGGGACGGCCGGTGGCTGACGGTCTCGTCCTCGCAGGGCACGGCGCCGCGGAACGACCTGTGGATCGCGGACCTGTCCGCGTCGCCGCTGGAGTCGCCGGGGCTGCGGCCCGTCCAGGTGGGCGTGGACGCGGGCACCGGCGTGCACATCGGGCGCGACGGCCGCGCGTACATCTTCACCGACCGCGACGCGCCCCGCTCCCGGCTGTGCGTGGCCGACCCGTCCGACCTGGCGTACGAGGCGTGGCGGGACCTGATCCCGCAGGACCCGGAGGCCGTCCTCACCGACTTCGCGATCCTGGACGACCTGGAGAGGCCGGTCATCCTGGCGGGCTGGACGCGCCACGCGATCAGCGAGATCACCGTCCACGACCTGGAGACCGGCGAACAGACCGGGACGGTCCCGACACCCGGGCTGGGCTCGATCGGCGGCATAGTCGAACGCCCCGAGGGCGGCCACGAGGCATGGTTCGGCTACACCGACAACGTGACCCCGTCCTCGGTCATGCGCTACGACGCACGCACACGCGAAACGACACTCTGGGCGTCCGCACCGGGCACGGTCGAGGTCCCGGAGATCGAGACGCGCCAGATGACCTACTCATCGGCCGACGGCACCCAGGTCCGCATGCTGGTCTCGTCCCGCCCCGGCCACACGGGCCCGCGCCCGACCATCCTCTACGGATACGGCGGATTCAACATCTCGCTCACCCCGTCCTACTCGGCGAGCATCCTGGCCTGGGTCGAGGCAGGCGGCGTCTACGCGATCGCGAACCTGCGCGGCGGCTCCGAGGAGGGCGAGGACTGGCACCGCGCCGGGATGCGCGACCGCAAGCAGAACGTGTTCGACGACTTCCACGCCGCCGCCGAGAAGCTGATCGAGGACGGCCTGACGACCCCGTCCCAACTGGCGATCTCGGGCGGCTCGAACGGCGGCCTGCTGGTAGGCGTCGCGCTGACCCAGCGTCCCGACCTGTACCGCGCGGTCGTCTGCTCGGCGCCCCTCCTGGACATGGTCCGCTACGAGCGCTTCGGCCTGGGCCAGACCTGGAACGACGAGTACGGAACCGCCGACGACCCCGAGGAGTTCGGCTGGCTGATCGGCTACTCCCCGTACCACCACGTCCACCCGGGCACCGCCTACCCGGCCGTCCTGTTCACCACCTTCGGCAGCGACACCCGCGTAGACCCGCTCCACGCCCGCAAGATGTGCGCCGCCCTCCAGTACGCGACCGCCTCAGAGGCCCCGATCCTCCTCCGCAACGAGTCAGACGTAGGCCACGCGGCCCGCTCCGTGACCCGCTCGGTCGACCTGATGACAGACACCCTCTCCTTTCTCGCCGCCCAGACCGGCCTCCCCCTGGGCGACGAATTGACGAGTGGTCTAATAACAGGATGACCATGGTGCAGAGCCCCATAGACCGGCTCCTCGCGCTACTGCGCGAGGAGCCCACCCGACCGGACGTCTCACAGGGCTTCTTGGACCTGCTGCCCCCGGAGACGCCCCGCTCCCCCTCGCTAGCCCAATCGGTAATGGAAACGAGTTTCCTACCGAAGATCTACGAGCGAATCTGGCGCCCCATAGGCTTCAACGTGGCGAAGGGCTGGCCGCTAGGCCCGGACACGGCCACCGAACAAGCCATGGCCCGAGACTGGCTGGCCCTCTCTGGAGGCCCAGCGACAGTCCTGGACGTGGCCTGCGGCCCCGGCAACGTAACCCGAGCCCTATCAAAAGGCGTGGGAGAAGGCGGCCTACTCATAGGTCTGGACGCATCGCGACCAATGCTGACGCGCGCCGCGGAAGACACAACAGACCCGAAAATCCAATACGTCCGAGGCGACGCGACAGACCTACCCTTCCGCGACGCCACCTTCGACGCCGTATCCTGCTTCGGCGCCCTCTACCTGTTCAAAGACCCCTGGGCAGCAATAGACGCAATGACCCGCGTCCTAAAACCAGGCGGCCACCTAACAATCCTCGCATCCCGCCACCCAGCCATACTCCCAACCCCACCCGCAGCCCGATCCCTACTACGCCGAGCCACAGGCTACAAAATCTTCGGCGACAAAGAAATAACAGCGGCACTCAGAGATCGCGGCTTTCAAGACCTGAAGCAACACCGCTACCCCTTCATGCAACTGGTAGGCGCAAGCCGACCCCAGTAGGCAGTAAGCCGGGGCCAGGCGCAAGCGGCCCCCACCCGCTCGGTCAGGTGCTCTTCTGTTCCCGGGTAACGGTTGGCGCAACGCCGAGATTCTTGGCGAGAAAAGCGTGCATCTGTTGCTCCACCGAGCTTCGGACCTTCTTGCAACGCCGCCTGGAGCATTCTGCGAGTTGCCAGGTGACGAACAGATCGGGATTGATTCTATAGTGCACGCCGAATCTCATGGGAGTACCGCCTAGCGCAGCGAACTGCTTCGCTTGCGGGTATTGCCGGAGAATGTCCTCACGGATGGCTTCATGCGCCGCCGTAGTGGTGGGGTATCGGTCCCAGCCGAAGAAGAGATTGACGTCAATGGCGTTCTCAGTGGACATCTTCGCGGAGTCGAACTTCAGTCGCAATATATGCCAATGCGTCATCGCACCCCCTCTTTCGCGTTCCCTCCGTCAGCCACTTAGGGCCACCGTCGCCCATGGCGCATTATTCCGAACCAGAAGAGCTTGTCAAACCATTTCAGTTCCGCACGAACCGTCTGGATGTCGCCGTGGACGGCACGGTGAACCTGGCAACGGTTGATGCTCCACATGTCACGGTCCGTCCGAACGATGTCCCATTCCGGGAATCGGCACCGCAACACTTCGAGTTGCCATCTTTCCTGAATCCTTCGGAGTATGTGCACTTAGAACCCCTCAAGAGGCTGGAGACGAAGCGGAGTTAGGCGGCGGGGAGTGTGGGGCTCTCGACCCCGCCGGAGTCTCACTTAGAAGTCTCGACCTCGAACCAGACGTTGCCGCCGGTCTCGTCCACGTACGAGCCCCAGGCGCTCGCGAGCGCGTTGACGAGAAACAAGCCTCGCCCGTGCTCGGGATATTGCGTGCCGGGCTCGGTGATTCTCGGCGTGCTGTGCGCGGAGCCACCGTCGATGACCTCGACCCGGATTCGGTCCCACAGTTCGATGACGAGAAGCAGGACCTTCCCGCCGTTGTCCTTCGAGGCGGAGTGCACGATGGCGTTTGTGACTGTCTCGCTTGTGCACTGCTCGATGACTTCAACAACGTTTTGAGAAAAGCGTTCCGTCAGCATGACACGAATTGCCCGGCGCGCTCGGGAGACTTCTTCAGGAGAGCAGGAGAGCGTCACTCCTTTCATTGGTGACGTGAATGTCTTCATTTTCTCTCCTCGCGTTGCGGCGTCCGCTTCGTACTTTCGAGTGAGTCATATCCTGTCACCATGTCCAAGAAGCGCTAGCGCGTCATGTCCGTACGCGCATACGCTGACATCATGGAGGCACACAACATCTCCGAGGCACTTAAAATGATCTTGGAAGGGCGTGGTTGGACCCAGGGCCGCTTAGGCTCTGAACTGGACATGGATCAGCCCACGGTGTCGCGCCTGATCAGTGGCAAGCGAGACCTGAAGATCAATCACGCTGCCGCGTTGCTAGCCCGTGTAGGCTGGAAAATACGCATAACCCCCGAAAGTGAGGAGTCGGACCCCGTGAAGCGTCGCGAATTCATCATCGCTGCCGCGTCGGTGACCCTGATTCCAACACCCACATCCAGCCCCTACAAAGACTCGACCTACGTCCAGATGCTGGCCAATCGACTTTCCACGTCGGAACTCCAGTTCGGCGGCTCTCCGCTCGTCTCGACAGCACTGCGTCACGTTCGGAACGTGAAAGGTGCAATCACCAGCCGGGACCGCGCCCTTCAACAGGCGGCATCCAACCTCGCAAGGAGCGCATCGCTGATCCTTTACGACGCGCGACTTCCCCGGGAAGCCGAAGAAGTCGGATCAGTCGGACTAACGCTCGCGCGACGTGCGAACCACGTCGAAGGTGTCGCGCACAGCCTCGAGAATCTCTGTTGCTTCACAACCTCAGTCGATTCACAAAAGGCAGCGCACTACGCACGAAGGGGGCTCCTGCTTGAAGAGATCACGAGTGAACATCGGGCACGTTTGAACGCCCGGTTGGCGGTCGCACTCGGCTGGCATGCAAGGACGTCGAGCTTCAGCATCAGTGAATCGCTATCCGCCATGGACACTGCCCGTGAACTGGACGGGCTCTCTCCGATCACTAAGGGCGTGATCGCCGGGAATGCCGGATTATCCTTCGCGAGGATACGGAACTACGACCGGGCCAATTCGGCATTTGACGCGGCCGTCCGCAGGTTCGAGGATCTCCCGTTGCTCGCCGCGACCTGGCGCGGGAGCCAGGTCTTGGCGTCGCTGCGCGCAGGCCAGGTTTCACAAGCGGCGAACCAAATGGAAGACCTGGCCTCAATAGTTCCACTCGTGACCTCAGCACGATCGGACAGGAACGTGAGGCAGATTCTTACCTATGCGAATCAGTGGCACCGTGTCCCCGAGATGCGAGAGGCGATCGGGCACCTCCGCTCCGTTGCGACGCCAGCTCCCCGGCGAACGTAGAGGGATGATCGGGGTTAGCCGACGGCTGGTCAGGTTGGCCAGCGAGAACCTGGCCGAAACCAAAAGCGAAGCGAGCGCAAGCGAGCGAGCAGCACCCACCCGCACCCACTACTGCACAAAACCCCAGCCACCACAGAACCCCGCAACAACCAAAAGAGTCGCGATCGCGTCCGAAGGCAGGTTCGAGCGAAGCGAGAACCCGATCGCGCAGCGAGCCGCAAGGCGAGCCGGAGCGATGCAGCGATCGCACCGCGTTTCTCGACGATGGAGGGCCGCCAAGGCCCGAAGGAGGAGAGAAACGCAATAAACAAGCGGGGCCGTCCCGTCGGGCCGCGCCACCGGCGTGACGACCCCGCGGCTCAGGTGTTCACCGGAGTGGTTTCTCGATGTAGATGTTGACGATGCCGCCGATGGTCTCGCGGCGGGTCTCCGTCCAGCCGAATTTTCGGTAGAGGGCGAGGGCGGGCTCCTGGAGTTCCGTCGTGTCGGCGCGCAGGATGCGGTAGCCGTGTTCGACGGCGCGTTCTTCCAGGGCTTGGACGAGCGCGGCGCCGTAGCCGCGGCGTTGCAGGGCGGGCAGGACGCGGAGGCGGACCATTTCGGCGGCGTCGAGTGCGGGGGCGCCGGGGGCATAGCCGCCGTAGGCGCGGGCGTGGCCGCCGGGGACGAGGTCGGCCCGGCGCAGGCCGCCCATCGCGACGATGCCGCCGTCGAGTTCGCCGACGAGGAATTCGCCGTCGTTGCGGAGGTAGATGTCGTCCATGCGGAAGAAGTCGTGGTCGTAGTAGACGCCGTCGCCGGGGCGCAGGCCGACCTGGGCGAGGCCCTCGCGGTGCAGGGCGAGGACGATGCCGTGGTCGGCGGCGTGGTAGCGGCGCAGCCGGAGGTCTCCGAAGCGCCATTCGGGCGGCTCGTCCCTCAGCCGGACGAGGGTGCGGGCGGGGTGGCCCGGCCAGGAGGCGTTGTCGGGCGTGGCCATGCCGGGTCAGACCTGCTCGGACGGCGGGACGGACGGACGGCCCTGCGTCGGACTCTGCACCCAGGGCCCGGCGAGGGCCTCGTAGAAGTCCTTCAGCCCGGGGATCTCGCCGTGTTTCGCGGAGACCGCGGCGCCGATCTGGCGGGCGCGGTGCACGAGGATGTCGGACCGGTGGTCGGACGGCAGGTCGAGGATGGCCTCCTGCCCGGCGGCGAGCGCGGCGTCGGGGTTGCCGCCGTGGAGTTTGCACATGGCCCGGTCGAGTCGGACGAGGGTGAGGTCGACGCGGTCGGTGGGCGAGTAGAGGGTGAGGGCGTGGCTGAGCGCCTCGTCGCCGTGCTTGTGGTCGCCGAGGCTGGTGAAGGTGTCGCCTTCGTAGAACGCCATCTGCCGGTCGGTGAACCCGAAGACGAGGTCGCCGGTGTCGGTCTTGGAGAGTTGGTCGAAGACCGAGCGGCCGCGGACGAGGGCGCGCCGGGCGCTCGGCGCGGCGTCGCCGCGGCCGCGCAGCGCGAGCATGCCGAGCGCGCGGGCCTCCACGGCGGGGGCCATGGCGGCGGCGACGCCGGGCGTCCGGCCGGCGAGGTCCTGCGCCTTGCGGGCGAGGTGCAGCGCCTCGCGCGGGTCGCCGTAGTACATCGGGACGAGCGACTCCCGGACGGTCACCCAGGCGCGCAGCTGCCGGTCGCCGGTCTCGTCGGCGGCGGTGCGCGCGGTGCGGAAGAACGAGCGGGCGAGCCGGTGGTCACCGAGGTTGATCATGATCAGCCCGGACAGCCCGGACAGCTGCGCGGCGATCCGGCAGAGCCGCTCCTGGAGCTCGACCGGCTGCCGCTTGTCGCACATCCGCCGCACCTCGCTGAAGTCCAGCAGGACGTCGCAGAGCATGCGCAGGGAAGGGGTGGCCTGGTACTGCTGTCCGTAGCCGTACGTGGTCTCCTCCCACTGGTCGAGCATGGTCGGCGAGACGGTCGCGCCGACGAGGGTGTCGTCCATCTTGCGGCGCAGGTTGTCGACCGCGCCGAGGAACTGACCGTCGAGCGCCACGCCCGCTCCGGCCAGAAGTTGCAGCAGGGTCCTACGAAGCACGATGTCCTCCTCTCCCACATCAATGTTCAGGGGGCCGTCTGCGCGGTCGGGGCCCCGTAGGTCGGTCACCGTCGCCCAGGGCCGCTCTCCGGACCTGGGGACGATCGCCCCGACGAGAGCGTCGGGGTCTTGAACCGGGCGCCGCTCGGACACCCGGGGCTGGGGGACGCTCCCGGCGCCTGAACGGACGGCGTGGCCGCGTCCGCAGATGCAGGGGCTCTGGTAGTCGAGCGCGTCGGGCTCGACCCGGTAGACGGCGCACAGGTAGTGGAGGTACTCGGGGCCGGGGCGCTTGTAGCCGCTCTCGTAGGCGGACAGGAGGGTCTCGCCTAACCGGGGCGGGGGCTTGCCGTCCACCTCGTAGAGCGCCTTGACCTGGGCGACGATGTCGGACAGCGCGACGCCGTGGGCGAGGCGGTGCGCCTTGACCCGGCTGGTGCCGAACAGCGGGCCGCACGCCTCGTGGATCTCCTGCGCGATCTCGACCGGGGAGCGCCCTCGGGCGAGGGCATGCGCGCGGATCCGGCGAGCCACGTCCGTTTCTTTACGGGGGGGATCCGACATCGGCTCCGGCCTCCTCCACCGTCGGGCGGGGACGTCGCTTCCCGGGGGGGAGGACGATCGTCCCGGCCACGGCGACCGGTCATTTTGATTGGCCACGAGAGATAATCTCTCGCGCACGCAGCGTAACCCCCGTCACAGTGCGGGCCAAGCGATTCGGCGGAAGTGGTGACCTCCTGGACGGGTCCCGCCCACCGTGGGTAGAGAATCTTCCTCCGTAGGGGTGGAGACTTCCTCTGAGGTGGGGCAATCCGGTTCTCCGCCGGACGCGGCGTCACTTGACCAGGCACCGTGAGAGTTGCAATTCTCGCCGCGGGTGACCGAACGGCTCCACAGAGTCGATCATCAGTCGATCACCCGTCCGGTGCTCGCAGAGCCCGCGCCCGGCAACGCGGCCGGCGCTCGCCTACGGAGGGGGTGCGAAGGTGGTCAGCGACAGACGCGTCGGCTACCTCGAACAGCTTGAGCACGAGCTCGACACGCGGGGGCTCGTCGCCCGCGTCGTCCGGACCCGCTCGGGCCCGGCGTTCCTGCGGGTCGTGAACCCGGAGGCCGCGAGCCTCGCGGAGGACGTGACGTGCGCCCCCGCCCCCGAGACCAAGGACCACTACTTCTGGTGGTCGTGGGGCGAGCGGATGCACCGCGTGGACGACGTCGGCGGCGCCGCCCTCAAGCTCGCGCACGTCCTGCAGCCGCTGCGGCGCTGACCCCGGCGGACGGGCGTTCCGGCGGCCGCCGGAACGCCTCCCAGACCGGGCGCGCCCCGCGCCCCGCGGCCGGAGAGACAGCGCGGCGGTCGCGGGCGCCGCAGGGGCGCGCCCGCCGGTCCAACCCTCCCCGGCCAGCCGTGACCATCCCCGAAGCGAGTATGAACCGGTCGGAAACGTCCCCTACGATCAGGCTCGTACCCGCCGGGGGCACGGCGCGGTGTCCAGGCACCACAATGGCCGGGGAGGGTTCTTCGCATGTCGTTCGCCGTCGCTTCGTCGTTGCCGTGGGCTCAGGACGGCACCCCTGAGGCAGCCTGCGGCGACTCCACGCCGACGACCGCGTGCCGGCTCGTCTGGAACATCTCGCACAACAGCGGGTTCACGAAGTTCTACGCGGACTGGCTGGACGCCCCGCTCGGCACCCTCTCCAAGATCATCCTCACCTTCGTGATCGCGCTGATCGTGCGCAACCTCGCGCACCGGATGATCAGCAAGGTCACGATGCAGATGGCCGAGGGGACGATGGCGGAGAAGGTCCGGGAGCGGTCCCGGACGGTCTTCGACGGCAACCCCGTCCTGCTGAACAAGCGGCGCGCGCAGCGGGCGCAGACGCTCGGCTCGGTGCTGAGATCCATCGCGTCCATCGTGATCATGGGGACGGCGGCGTTCAGCATCCTCGGCTCGATCGGCCTCAACATCGCGCCCATCCTGGCCAGCGCGAGCGTCATCGGGGTCGCCGTCGGGTTCGGCGCGCAGAACATCGTCAAGGACTTCCTCGCCGGGCTGTTCATGCTGCTCGAAGACCAGTACGGCGTCGGCGACATCATCGACGTGGGCGGCGCCAAGGGCACGGTCGAGGCGGTCACGCTGCGGGTCACGCGGATGCGGGACGTGAACGGCGTCGTCTGGTACGTCCCGAACGGCGAGATCAAGAGGGTCGGGAACGAGTCGCAGAACTGGGGCCGCGCCGTCCTCGACATCCCGGTCGACATCCACGAGGACACCGAGAAGGTCAAGGAGATCCTGCAGAGCACCGCCGACGAGATGGTCGCGGACGGGCCGTGGAACGACATCGTCCTGGAGGAGCCGTCGGTGTGGGGCGTGCAGGCCCTCGCCGGTGACGCGATCGTGATCCGCGTCGTGTTGAAGACCGCGCCGGGCAGGCAGGGCGATGTGGCGCGCGAGCTGCGCGAACGGGTCAAGCGGTCGTTCGACGAGGCGGGCGTCACGGTCGCGACCCCGGCGCCGTGACCGTCCAAGATCCGGATCGGGACGCGGCCCGCGCGGGGTCTCGCATAGGGTGGGGAGCGCTATGGCTGAACAGGTGACCTTCTACGAGGCGGTCGGCGGCGAGGAGACCTTCCACCGGCTGGTGCACCGCTTCTACCAGGGCGTCGCGGACGACCCCGACCTCCGCGCCCTCTACCCCGAGGAAGACCTCGGCCCCGCCGAGGAGCGGCTCCGGCTGTTCCTGATCCAGTACTGGGGCGGTCCGTCGACCTACAGCCAGCGGCGCGGGCATCCGCGGCTGCGGATGCGGCACGTCCCCTTCGTGATCGACGAGGCCCAGCGGGACGCCTGGCTGCGCCACATGCGGGTCGCCGTCGAGGAGCTGAAACTGCCCGAGCCGCTGGAGCAGCAGCTCTGGAACTACTTCACGATGGCCGCCCAGAGCCTCGTGAACGCTCCGACGCCCCGCTAGATCCGCCGCCCCGCCAAATCCACGTGGGCGCCAACCTCGGCTCCGGCTTGCCCATGGCCGCATTCCGGCCTGCCCGTCCGCTGAAGCGGCCGAGAAGACGGCGCGGTGTGCCCGGCCGTGCCAGGGGTCGGCGCACGGGCCGGGCACACCGCGAGTTCCGCTACCGGACTTCCGGAGCTACAGCGGCGGGCGCTGGAGCTGCAGCGGGTCGTCGGCCGCCGGGGCGGACTTGAGCGACTGCGTCCCCGCCTCGACACCGGCCCAGCGCTTGAGGTCGGCGATCGCCTTCGCCTTCTGCTCCGGGGTGAGCTTGTCGATCAGGCGGGCGCTGTGGTTCATGCCCGGCGCGACGTAGACGGCCGAGTCGCGGCTGCCGTGCCCGAGGCGGAACGGCTCGGAGCCCCACGGGTCGTTCGAGCCGTAGAGGAACAGCATGTGGTTCGCGTTTCCGCGCACCCAGCGGTCGATGTCGCGCATCGCCTTTCCGCGGTCGAACCGCATCGGGATGTCACGCGGGACGTAGGTGCGCGGCTGGTAGCTGCTCTCGTACCGCAGCAGCGGGCGCAGGCTCTTGAACTTCGGCGTGGGCCAGCCGAGCTGCGTGCCCGCCTGGTAGTAGTACGGAATGTAGGGCTGGAGGCCCTGGTCGCTGTAGAACGACAGCCCGGAAATGGTGTCGAGCGTCTGGTAGATGTCGTCGTCGGACGCGTTCACCGCGGGCAGCGACGCGCAGTCGGACTGCAGGCTGTACTGCCAGAACGCCCACTCGTAGTCCATTACCGAGTTCTCGAACGCGCGGTCCTGCGTGCGCAGGATGGTGAACGTCCAGCCGCCCTCGTCGGCCGCGGCCTTGAAACGCTTGAGCATGGCCGGCCGGCGCTTCAGGAACTCGCGGGCGAGCGCCTTCACGTGGGCGCGGCATTCCGGGTCCGTGCCGACCTTCTTGAAGAAGTCGTCGTAGGCGTGGTCGTCGTTGTTGTTCACGTCGTTAGGGGCCACGTACACGACGCTGCCGTCCACGTCACGCGGGTAGAAGCGCTTGTGGTAGACGGCCGTCATGCCGCCCTTGCTGGCGCCCGTCGAAATCCACTTGCCCTTGTAAATGGTCTTCAGCGCGCCGATGAGGCGGTGCTCGTCGGTGGCGGCCTGCCAGATGTCGTCCTTCGACCAGTCCGCGGGCTCGGGACGGGACGGCGTGAAGTACCGGTACTCCACGGAGATCTGGTTGCCGCCGACCAGGGCCGTCGGCTCGGCCGTGAACATCGTCTCCGGCGTGTTGTATCCACTGGTGTAGAGCACCATCGGCCGGTCGGACGCCTTGTGCTGAAGCATGATGCGCTGCTCGAACCAGGGCCCGCGCGGCTTCCGGTGGTCCACCGGCTGCCGGTATTCGAGCCAGAACCAGCGGTAACCGGGCAGCGCCGACGTCTTCTCGGTCACCTGCATCCCGGGAATCGCCCTGAGCTGGTCAAGGATGTCGACGGCCTGAGCCGTTCCCCGCTGGGCCGTGCCCGCATGCGTGGTGCCCGCCTGCGCCGCCGTGACGCCCGCCCCGGTCATACCCGCGGCGAGCAGCAGTGCCATCGCTCCTCGTGAGACGCGCCGCATTAGTGCCCCTTTCGCGTGGGTTCTCCACATTCGCGTCGCGACCTTAGAGGGAGAAGGGTGCCGAAAACGGATTGCTGTTGCGCTTGTTACCTATCCGTGACGACTCGGTTGTCACGGCCCCCGCCCGCCTCCAGCACCCCGCGCCCGGCCGAATGCGGAGCGCCGCCGCACACGGCACGCTCGAACGCGGAGACGGCCAAACGAAGGGCGACCGAACGGGGCATGGCCGAACGCGGGCTTGGGTGAACGCGGGCTTGGGTGAACGCGGGCTCGGGTGAACGCGGGCTCGGGTGAAGCGGGGCGCGCACGGCGTCACACCGACGGAGCGGGTCAGGCGGGTGGGGTGGGGGTTATGCCGTCGTCCCAGGGGGCCAGGCGCTCGAAGAAGCGCTCGTCGTGCCAGCGGCCGTCCAGGTGGATGTGGCGGCGGGCCGTCCCCACGACGGTGAAGCCGTTCCGTTCCAGGACGCGCTGCGAGGCGTGGTTGTCGACCCTCGTGAACGCCTCGACGCGGTGCAGCCGCAGGTCGCCGAAGGCGACGTCCAGGGCGCGGCGCACCGCCTCGGTCGCGACGCCGCGTCCGGCGTGCGCGCGCGCCACCCAGTAGCCGAGGAAGCAGCTCTGCAGGGGGCCGCGCAGGACGTTGTTCAGCGTGATCCGTCCGGCGATCTCGCCCTCCAGCAGGATCACGCCCGGCCACATCTCGCCCGTCGCGTACGCCTCCACAAGGCGCTGGAGGTTGTCGCGCTGGCCGTCGACGGTGAAGTAGGCGTCGTCCCGCACCGGCTCCCAGGGGCGCAGGTAGTCGCGGTTCTCCGCGTAGAGCGCGGCGAGCGCCTCGGCGTCCGCCATCTGGACGACGCGGAGCCGCACCTCCGACCGGACGTCGGCGAGCCGGGGCGGCGTCCCCGCCGGCGCGGTCATGCGCCCGGCGCCAGGTAGCGCCCGACGAACTCCCGTTCCGCCTCGGTGAAGCGGCGCAGCCGGTTCGTCTCCGGGTCGAACGCGACCATGGTGGACGTCGCCTCGGCGTAGACGTTGTCGTCGTCCCGCACTTCGTAGGCCAGCTTGAACGACGCGGCGCGGGCCTCGGTCACCCAGGTCTCGACCCGGATCGGGTAGACGGTCGGCAGCAGCGGCAGCCGGTAGTCGATCTCGTGCCGCGAGACGACCATGCCGCGGACCGGCTTCTCCCCCTTGCGCACCGGGTCGCCGTGGAACATCTCCAGCCGCGCGTCCTCCAGGTAGCCGAGGAACCTGACGTTGTTCACGTGGCCTTGGGAGTCGATGTCGCCGAACCGGATGTGGAACTCGTACACGTGCCGGTACTCGGCCTCGGGCAGGTCGGTCTGCTGCATGTCCTCGCCTGGGGGTACGGGAAACCGGTCCGGCCCGATGTTACCCGCAGCGGGTTCGTCCACCGCGGGCGCGCCGGGCGCGCCCGCGGTGGACGGGTGGATCAGTCGCGGGTGAGCTTGCGGTGCGTCACGCGGTGCGGACGGGCCGCGTCGGCGCCCAGTCGCTCGATCTTGTTCTTCTCGTAGTCGGCGAAATTGCCCTCGAACCAGAACCAGTTCGAGCCCTCCTCCCACGCGAGGATGTGCGTCGCGATGCGGTCGAGGAACCACCGGTCGTGCGAGGTGATCACGGCGCAGCCGGGGAACTCCAGGAGGGCGTTCTCCAGGCTGGACAGGGTCTCGGTGTCGAGGTCGTTGGTCGGCTCGTCCAGCAGCAGGACGTTGCCGCCGAGCTTGAGGGTGAGCGCCAGGTTCAGCCGGTTGCGCTCCCCGCCGGACAGGACGCCGGACGGCTTCTGCTGGTCGGGGCCCTTGAACCCGAACGCGGCGACGTAGGCGCGGGACGGCATCTCGACCTGGCCGACGTTGATGTGGTCGAGACCGTCCGAGACGACCTGCCACACCGTCTTCTTGGGGTCGATGCCGCCGCGGCCCTGGTCGACGTAGGAGACCTTGACGGTCTCGCCGAGCCGCAGCTCGCCCGCGTCCGGCCGCTCCTCGCCGACGATCATCCGGAACAGCGTGGTCTTGCCGACGCCGTTCGGGCCGATGACGCCGACGATGCCGTTCGGCGGGAGGCTGAAGGACAGGTCGTCCATGAGGACGCGGTCCTCGAAGCCCTTCGTCAGCTTGTCCGCGACGATCACCGTGTTGCCGAGCCGGGGGCCCGGCGGGATCTGGATCTCCTCGAAGTCGAGCTTGCGGGTCTTGGCAGCCTCGGCCGCCATCTCTTCGTACCGCTCCAGGCGGGCCTTGCTCTTCGTCTGCCGGGCCTTCGGGTTGGACCGGACCCACTCCAGCTCGTCCTGGAGGCGCTTCTTGCGCTTGGCGTCCTTGTTGCCCTCGACCTTGAGGCGGTCGGCCTTCTTCTCCAGGTACGTGGAGTAGTTGCCCTCGTACGGGTAGCAGCGGCCCCGGTCGAGCTCCAGGATCCAGGTCGCGACGTTGTCGAGGAAGTAGCGGTCGTGGGTGACGGCCAGGACGGTGCCCTCGTACTTGGCGAGGAACTGCTCCAGCCACTGGACGCTCTCGGCGTCGAGGTGGTTGGTGGGCTCGTCCAGCAGAAGCAGGTCGGGGGCTTCGAGGAGGAGCTTGCACAGCGCGACGCGGCGGCGCTCACCACCCGACAGCTTCGCCACCTCGGCGTCGCCGGGCGGGCAGCGGAGCGCGTCCATGGCCTGTTCGAGCTGGCTGTCGAGATCCCAGGCGTTGCGGTGGTCGAGCTGCTCCTGGAGCTTGCCCATCTCCTCCATGAGCTCGTCGGAGTAGTCCGTCGCCATCTTCTCGGCGATCTCGTTGAACCGGTCGATCATCGCCTTGGTCTCGGCGACGCCCTCCTGCACGTTCCCGAGGACGGTCTTCTCCTCGTTCAGCGGAGGCTCCTGCTGGAGCATGCCGACCGTGTACCCGGGCATGAGGCGCGCGTCGCCGTTGGACGGCTGCTCCAGACCGGCCATCATGCGCAGCAGCGTCGACTTACCGGTGCCGTTCGGTCCCAGGACGCCGATCTTCGCGCCCGGGAGGAAGTGCAGGGTGACGTCGTCGAGGACGACCTTGTCGCCATGTGCCTTGCGCACACGCTGCATCGTGTAGATGTACTCGGCCATATTTCAAGCCTAGAGGGTCGCGGGCACCGCTTCGTCGCGGCGCGGGAGGTTACACGGCGCGTTACGCGGTGCGCTACGCGGCGGGGGCCGGGGGGCCGTCGAGGGCGGGGAGACAGACGCGGTCGCGGCCGGACGACTTGGCGCGGTACAGCGCCAGGTCGGCGGAGGCCATCAGCTCCAGCAGGTCTTCGCCGTGGGTGCGGAACAGGGCGACGCCGACGGACACCGTGACCGTCACCGTGCCCTCCTCCGCCGGGACGGCGAGGCGCCGCACCCGGCCGCGAAGCCGCTCGGCCACCCGGCACGCCTCCACGGTGTCGGCGCCGGGGAGGAGGACGACGAACTCCTCGCCGCCGAACCGCCCGACGACGTCGTAGTCGCGGAGCTGGTGGCAGAGCGTGTTCGCCACCCCGATGAGCACCTGGTCGCCCATGAGGTGGCCGTGGGTGTCGTTGACGCGCTTGAAGTGGTCGATGTCGATCAGCAGCAGGGCGACGGCGTCGTGGGTGCGCTGGGCGCGGGACAGCTCGGTGTCGGCCTCGCGCTGCCACGCCGAGGCGTTGAGCAGACCGGTCTTGGCGTCCGTCCGGGCGGCGGCCTGGAGCTGCTGGTGCATCAGGCTCCGCTGCAGCAGGACGACCGGGGGCAGCGCGAGGAGGAGTAGGCCCAGCGTCAGCGCGCTCGTGATCGCGACGAGGATGCCGACGCACAGCTCGACCACGTCCAGTAGGAGGATCTCGCGCGTCCAGAGGACGTCGCGCCAGCGGCTCTCCGGGTTGGCCGCGTGCGCGGCGATCGCCACGATCGCCGTGTTCACGACCGTGAACAGCGCGGCGCACCCGACCGCCGCCGGGATGCCCGGATACCCGTCGACGACCCAGTCGCGCGCCCCCTCTAACGGCTCCGGCACCACCAGGTGGAACACACCGGACGCGCCCGCCCCCGCGATCCCGTACGCCGCCGCGACCAGCACCCGCCGGTAGATCAGCGTCCGCCGCACCCGGAACTGCAGCAGCGCCTGGAGCGGCACCGGCAGCAGCAGCGAGTAGACCGGCGGGAGCAGCAGCGCCACCGGCAGCCACCACGCCGACAGCAGGTCGCGCGCGACCCCCGCGGGCATGCCGAGCCGCCGGGACGCCTCGATGCACACCGCGCTGCACGCGAGGAGGGCCGCGAACGTCGTGACGTCGCCGATCCGGAACGGCGTCTCGACCAGCCCCGCGGCGATCAGCCCCAGATGGACGGCGACGACCACCGGAACGTAGACCAGGAGCAGGGGCGGACGCCCCAGAAGCGCCCGGCGCCTCGGCCTGCGGGCCAGCTCCCCACCACGGTCCTCGGCGGACGACTGCACTGCCGTCATCCTTCCCCCTTACGCGCATCACGTTGTGTAACACGATAGTTGCAACGTGTGCGGAAGGGGCGTGAAACAGGTACGTTCGGGAACGCACATGCGGGTGACAGCCGAGGTCGCCTCGCATCAGGGACCGCGGAGTCGCGGTCCCCGGCACATCCTGAGGGGGATACACCATGCGCGGCGTTTCCTGGATCTGACCAGGCCGCAGAACCCCGACGGTGCGGGGGCGACGACCGGCGGCCGAACCACCGCCGGCCACGCCCCCGCTCCCCGGAGAAACACCTCCCCCCACTTCCCCCCTCAGGGCCCGCCGGCCCACCCCGCGCCCGCCGAAGCCCAAGGCCAGGCGCCCTCTCCACCTGCCCAAAGAACGCCAGCCTTTGGCTGTGCTGTCGCCTACCCGAGGTCGCCTTGCCGCGTGGCTAGGGCGGGTGGTCAGGGGTCCGCTTCTTCGCTCGGGGCGGCGGGAGGGCGATCGGCTTCTGGTGGCGGGTGGGTCAGGCGGCTTTGGGTTCGGGTTCTTCGGTTGGGGTGAGGGCCCATTCGTCGGCGGTCTCGCGGGCGAGGCGGCGGTCCTCCTCGGTCAGGGGGCCGTTGCGCTGGGCGGCGCGGAAGTCGGCGGTGCCGCGGGTCAGGTCGGGGCCGAGGGTGAGGGCCTCGACCTCGGCGGAGAAGCGCCACTGGTCGTCGCGCTCGTACTGGCGGATCCGCAGGCGGCCGGTGACCAGGACGGGCGTGCCGCGCTGGAAGTCGGAGCCGTTGACGTTGTCGGCGAGGCCCCGCCAGCAGTTGACGGTCAGGAACAGGGCGTCGTCGTCCTGCCACTGGCCGGTCTGGCGGTCGAAGCGGCGCGGCGTGCAGCCGACCCTCAGCGACAGGAACGGCGTCCCGTTGGCGGTGACGGCGTAGCGGGGCTCGGCAGCGACCCAGCCGGTGATGGTGACGTGCGCCTCGTTCATGAGCGTCCTCCGTGGGGCTCGTGCAGTTCACGTGCTGACGAGTCCACGGTGACGCAGCGCGACCGGTCCCCGGAAGCGAAGCCGCGATTGTGGATAACTCAGGTGCGGCCGAGCGCGACGTCCACGTCCCGGCGGAAGCCGGCGTACACTTTGAGGTCCTCCTCGATGGGCACGACCACCTTCTCCCGCGCGACACGTTCGATGCCGACGCGCATGTGGTGCTCCATCTTCTCGGCGTGTTTCGCCGACGACAGCGCCACCAGGTTCCGGCACGCGGACGCGGTGAGCCACCCCATCCCCAGCGTGCACACCACGAGCACGGCGACGTACGGGATCAGGCCCGGCTCCCCGAGGAGGCCGCCGGGGTTGTCGCCGCCGAGGTCGAAGACGCCGTAGGCGACGAGCAACCCGATCCAGACGACGCTGAGGACGGCGACCAGCACCAGGAAGTACTGCCAGGTCTTGACCAGCCACCACCAGCGCGGCACCTGGTTGAACGTGGGCAGCGCGTCCTTCAGGGACTCGCCGAGCGCCTCGGGGATCTCGGTCGCGTGCGCGCGGGCGGCGGCGCGGACGGACCGTCCCCAGTGGGCGGGCAGCTCGGGCGTGATGCCCTCGGTGACGCCCTGGAGCGCGTTGTCGACGTCGCCCTGCTGGGCGCCGATCGGCCCGGTGAAGGCGCCGCGCAACTCCTCGCGCAGTTCGGTGAGCCGCATCCGGCGCAGCGGGTCGGAGCGCAGCCGCGCGACGATCGCGGCGACCGGCCAGCCGACGAAGTCGGCGGCGCGCAGCTCGTAGGCGCTCTCCATGGCCTCGGCGACGGCGGGCGCGCCCGCCGCGTCGGTCAGCGCCTGGACGAGGTCGCCGCGCCGCCCGTCGTCCACGGTCGTCGGGGGCTCGCCGTCGAGCCGGTACCCGGCGAACCGCTCGGCGACCCGGTCGACGTCCGCGGACAGCCGCTCGGTGCGGGCGCGGCGGGCGGCGACGGTGTCGACGAGGATGTCGCGGAAGCCGTAGACGCCGTCCTCGGCGATTGCGGAGGTGGTCACGATCCGCGGGTCGGCGAGGCCCTCGGCCTCCAGCAGGCGGCGCAGGTCGGCGACGCAGTCGTCGATCTCGTGCGGGGCGAGCCGGTCGACCTGGTTCAGCACGATGAGGGTCACGCCGGTGTGCCGCGCGAACGGGACGATGTAGTTGCGGTGCAGCGCTGCGTCCGCGTACTTCTGCGGGTCGACGACCCAGACCAGCAGGTCGGCGATCGTGACGAACCGGTCGACCTCGGCGCGGTGCATCGCCTGGATCGAGTCGTGGTCGGGCAGGTCGATGAGGACGAGCCCCTGCAGCGAGGCGTCGGCGCGTTCCAGGTCGAGGGCGCTGGCGCGGGCGTAGCGGTGCCTCTTGTCGACGTCCAGCCAGTCGAGCAGGGGGCCCGCGCCGTCCAGGCCCCAGACGCAGGCGTGCGCCTGGGACGTCATCGGCCGCCGCATCCCGGTGGGCGACAGCTCCAGCCCGCAGATCGCGTTGAACAGGGACGACTTGCCGCTGCCGGTGCCGCCCGCGAGGGTCACGACGGTGTGGTCGCCGGACAGCCGGAGCCGCTGCCCGGCCCGGTCGAGGAGCGCGGCGGCGTCCTCCAGGACGGGCTGGTCGAGCCGTCCGACGCCCGCCTGGACGAGCCGGTCGAGGCCGTTGAGCCGTTCGGTCAGCCCGGGCGGCGCCGCGGGTGCGGCGCCGTCGCCGGGGCCCGGGAGCGGGATCCCACCGGTTTCCGCGGGCGGGTTCGCGGGGATGGCCGAGGTGGTCATCGGGCGACCTCAAGGTTGTAGGTGGCCTGGTAGAGCTGGACGGGGACGGTCTCGTCCGGGATGCCGGCGGAATCGAGCACCTGCCCGAACCTGATGGCCTCCTCGTCGAACAGCATCCCGATGCGGCTGCGCAGGTCGGCGCGGGCCTTGGCGCCCATGCCGCGCAGCGACTCGGCGCCGAACAGCGCCTTCAGCAGCCGCTGCGGGACGGCGCTGTTGCCGCCCTCCACGGCCACCTCGGACGTGCCGTACCCGAGCAGCCCGATCATCAGGACGAGCGAGACCGCCTCGGTGTCGAACGAGACCAGCTTCGCGACCGAGCGCTTGGTGACGCCCTCGGTGCGGATCAGCTCCTGGACGTGGTCCTGCCAGGAGCTGACGGCCCGGGTGACGCGGCGCGACAGCTCCGGGGAGACGTGCACGAGGTCGGCGCCGGCCGCGGCGAGGACCTGCCGTCCGGCCGGGTGGTCCCGCCAGCGGGCGATGACCTGCTCGGCGCCGTGCTCGGCGGACGCCATGATCAGTGATTCGAGCCCGCTGCGCAGCGCCGCCTTGAGCGCCCGCACGCGGGCCGGGCTGCTGCGCCGCCGGCGGCTCGCGGACCGGCCGCGCCGGGGCCGCTGGGCGTGCAGCGAGCGGAGCAGGTCGCCGGTGCCCGCGAAGTCCTGCCAGCGGGCGAGGACCTCGCCGCGCAGCAGCGAGCCGTTGCGGGTGGCCTCGTCCAGCTCGGCGAGCGCGGTGCCGTACCCGGCGTCGACCTCCCGCGCCAGCTCGGTGCGCTGCGCGACCTGTGCCTCGACCTGCCGGGCCAGCTCGGGGACGCGGGTGCGGAAGCTGTCCAGGACGGCGGCGAGGGTGTCCTCGATGACGATCTCGCGGTCCTCGGCGTCCTCGGCGACGCCGGTCAGCCAGGCGCGGATGTCGGCGACGACCTCCTCGGGGAGGCGGCTGTCCTCGACGCGGGTCTCCGGGACGGTGAACCGCCGCGCGTCGCCGACCTCGTTCTCGTCCAGCATGGCGCCGAAGTGCTCGACGATCTCGGCGCCCTGCGGCCCGGCGCCCTGCGGGACGCGGGACAGCACGACCCCGATCGTGGCGCCGTTCTCCTTGGCGCGCTGGAGCATCTGCCACACCTGCGCGTCGGCGTACCGGGCGGCGGTCGTGACGCACAGCCACAGGTCGGCGGCGGCCATCAGCTTGGTGGCGAACTCGTAGTGGTCCTCGAAGACGGAGTCGAAGTCGGGGCTGTCGAGGAGGGCGAGGCCGGGCGGCAGGACGTCGCTGGTGATCACGACGAGCTGGTCGCCCGCGATCGCGTCGGGGGCGGGGCCGCGGACGCGCCCCATGCCGGGCAGCATCGGGCCCTCAAGGAACCAGCGCGCGTGGTCGGGATGGCAGACGAGGATCGGGCTGCTGGTGGTCGGGCGGAGCACGCCGGTGGCGCTCACCCGGGACCCGACGAGCGTGTTGACCAGCGTCGACTTGCCCGCTCCGGTGGAGCCGCCGAGCACCACGAGCATCGGCGCGCCGGCGGCCTGGATGCGCGGGAGGACGTAGTCCTGGAGCTGGTCGCGCAGCTCGTCGCGGGCCTCGCGGGCCTCCTCGACGCCGGGGACGTCCAGCAGGAAGTCGAACGCGCCGAGCTGTTCGCGCAGGACGTTCAGCGCCCGGGTCAGCTCGCCCTGGTGGGCCGTGCCGCGCGCCGGGCGGACGGCGCGCCGCCGCGCGCGCTTCGGCCGCTCGGGCCGGTCGTCGCCGCCGCTCTCGGGCTCGGCCGCGGGCCCGGCCGCGGGCTCGGCGGCGGGCTCCGTCTCGACCTCGGCCTCTTGATCCTTGGCGTTCGTGTCGCCGGACTCCTTCTTGGACCGGGTGCCCGACCGCCGCCGCCGCGCGCCCTTGCCGGGCGTGCCCGCGCCGGGCGCGGCGCCCTCGCCGGGCGCCGCGGAGTCGTCCGCTCCGCGGCCCGGGCCGGCGCCGGCCTCCTCGTCGTGGACCGCGCTCTGCTCTGCGGGGGGTGTCACGGATCCCGTCCCATGTCCGCTCGAATCATGTCGATCTCTCGTGCCACGTTGACGACGTCGCCCACGACCACGATCGCCGGGGGCCGGACTTCACCGGCGGCCATCTCACCGGCCACCGTGCCCAGCGTCGCCGTCAGCGTCCGCTGGCCGGGGAGGGTGCCGTCCTGGACGACGGCGACCGGCGTGTCGGACGACCGACCATAGCGCATGAGGGCCGCCGCGATCAGCGTCATCCGCTCGACCGCCATGAGCAGGACGATCGTGCCGCCGCTGCGGGCGAGCGCCGCCCAGTCGACCGTCGAGTCGGGGTGCCCCGGCGGGACGTGCGCGGAGACCACGTGGAACTCCTGCGCGACGCCGCGGTGGGTCACCGGGATGCCCGCCGCGGACGGCACGGCGACCGCGCTGGTGATGCCCGGGACGACCGTGACGGGCACGCCGTGCCGCGCGCAGTACAGGGCCTCCTCGCCGCCGCGGCCGAACACGAACGGGTCGCCGCCCTTCAGCCGGACGACGAAGCGCCCCCGCCGGGCGTGCTCGACGAGGTACTCGTTGATGCGGTCCTGCGCGACCGTCCGGCTGTAGGGGATCTTGGCGGCGTCGAGGACCTCGACGTCGGGGGGCAGCTCGTCCAGCAGGCCGCCGGGGGCGAGCCGGTCGGCGACCACGACGTCGGCCATCGCGAGCAGCTGCCGCCCGCGGACGGTGATCAGCCCCGGGTCGCCGGGCCCGCCGCCGACGAGCGCGACCCCGGCGGGCTTGCGGCGGGAGTGCCGGGACTCCAGGCCGCCGTCGCGCAGCCCCTCGACGACGGCGTCGCGGATGCCCGCGGCGCGCCGGGGGTCGCCGCCGAGCAGCACGCCGACGGTGGCGTCGCCCGCGTGCCCGGACGCGGGCGTCCAGGCGGGCGAGGACTCGGCGTCGTCGGCCCGGACGGACCAGATCCGCGCGGCCTCGGCCTCGGCGACGACGTCGCCGTTGACCTTGGCGTCGTCGGTGACGGCCTGGACGAGCCAGGCCCCCGCGCAGTCGCCGGGCCGGTACGGCCGCTCATGCCAGACGATCTTGTCGCGCTCGGCGAGCCCCTGGAGCGAGGCGGTGACCTCGGGTGAGACCAGGACGACGGCGGCGCCCGCGTCCAGCAGCGCGGGCACGCGGCGCTGCGCGACCCGGCCCCCGCCGACGACGAGGACACGCCGACCGCGGAGTCGCAGTCCTAGCAGGTACGGGGGCACGTGCTGTTCTCTCGATCGTGAAGTGCGGGGCGGCCTGCGGGCGCCGGTTACGGACAACTGTCTTTGTGGAACAAAGGTACTCGCGTTCAGGAGTGCATGGAGAGGGCCTCCGGCCAGTCGATAGCCGAGCGTGACTCATTCGGTGATCGATTGGTTACGGACTCAGGCCTCCTTCTCGCTGACGCCCGCGGAGTCGAACGTCGCGACCTCGTGCAGTACCCGCACCGAGCCCTGGACCAGCGGCAACGCCAGCAGGGCCCCGGTCCCCTCGCCCAGCCGGAGCTCCAGGTCGACGAGCGGGCGCAGGCCGAGCGCGGCGAGCGCGGCGGCGTGGCCGGGCTCGGCCGAGCGGTGCCCGGCGACCCACGCGGCGGCGGCGTCGGGGGCGAGCGCGGCGGCCGCGAGGGCGGCGGCGCCGGCGATCACGCCGTCCAGGATCACCGGGACGCGCAGCGCCGCCGCGCCGAGGACGAACCCGGCGATCCCGGCGTGCTCCAGCCCGCCGACGGCGGCGAGGACGTCCAGCGGGTCCGCGTCCTCGGCGGGCAGGCCGTGCCGGGCGAGCGCGGCGCGGACGACCTCGACCTTGCGGGCGTGGGTGGCGTCGTCGACGCCGGTCCCCCGTCCGGTGACCCGCTCGGGCGGCAGGCCGGTGAACGCGGCGATCAGCGCGGCGGACGCGGTGGTGTTGGCGATCCCCATGTCCCCGGTGATCAGGCACCGCGCGCCGTTCGCCACGAGTTCACGGGAGATTCCGATGCCGGTCTCGACGGCGCGGCGGGCCTCGTCCAGGGTCATGGCGGGGCCGCCGGTCATGTCGGCGGTGCCGGGCGCGACCTTGCGGGCGAGCAGGCCGGGCGCGGGGGGCAGGTCGGCGGCGACGCCGATGTCGACGACGGTGACGTCCGCGCCGACCTGGGCGGCGAAGGCGTTGACGACGGCGCCGCCCGCGAGGAAGTTGGCCACCATCTGCGCGGTGACCTCCTGCGGCCACGGCGTGACGCCCTGCGCGTGGACGCCGTGGTCGGCGGCGAACACGGCGACGGCGGCGGGCTCGGGCGGCGGGGGCGGGCACCGTCCGGCCAGCCCGGCGAGCTTGACCGACACCTCCTCCAGGACGCCGAGCGACCCGGGCGGCTTGGTGAGCCGGGCCTGGTGGTCGCGGGCGTCCCGCATCGCCGCCTCGTCCGGCGGGGCGACGGCCGCGACGGTCTCCTCGATCAGGTTCACGCTGTCCTGCCTTTCCGGAAGATCAGATGCCGAGTTCGCCGAGCATCCGCAGCAGGACGTCGTTGGACGCCCTGTCGCGCACCGTGATGCGCAGCCAGTCGGGGCCGAGGCCCGGGAACGTGTCGCCACGCCGCACGGCGTAGCCGCGCTGCCGGAGCAGCGCCCGGATGCCGAGGCCGTCGGGCACGCGCAGGCACAGGAACGACGCCCGCGCCTCGGGCACGACGTAGAGGCCGCGCGCGGCCAGCTCGGCGGCGAGCCTGTCCCGCTCGGCGGCCAGTTCGACGGCCCACGCCTCCGCCTCGGCGACGGCCTCGGGCGCGGAGCACGCCTCGATCGCGACGAGCGCGGGCGTGGACACCGCCCACAGCGGCTGCGCGTCGGCGAGGCGTCCGACCAGGTGGGGGTCGGCCAGGACGTATCCGGCGCGCAGCCCGGCGAGGCCCCACGTCTTGGTGAGGGAGCGGATCACGGCGATCCCGGCGGGGAGCCTGCCCGCGAGGGACTCCGGCTCGCCGGGGACGCAGTCCATGAACGCCTCGTCGACCACGACCGTCCGGCCGGGACGGGCGAGCGAGGCGACCGCGCCGGCCGGGTGCAGCACGGACGTCGGGTTGGTGGGGTTGCCGATCACGACGAGGTCGGCGTCGCCGGGGACGTCCGCCGGGTCGAGGGTGAAGTCCTTGCCGAGGACGACCCGCCGCACCGCGTGCCCGGCGGCCCGCAGCGCCGCCTCCGGCTCGGTGAACTGGGGATGCACGACGGCGGCCTTGCGCGGCGTGAGCACCCGCGCGAGCAGCACGAACGCCTCCGCCGCGCCCGCCGTGAGCAGCACCTCGCCGGGGGCGCGGCCATGCCGCCGCGCGACCGCCCGGCGGGCGGCGCGCGGGTCGGGGTAGGCGGCGAGGTCGGCGACGGACGCGCGGATCCGCTCGGCCAGCCAGGCGGGCGGGGTGCCCGTCCGGACGTTGACGGCGAAGTCGGCGAGCCCGTCGCCGACCTCGGCGTCGCCGTGGTGGCGCAGGTCGACGTCCAGGGGGCGGGTCATGGACGGCCCTCCTCGTGGTGTGGCTGCTCGTGGTGTGGCTGCTCGTGGTACAGCAGGGCGTTGACGGCGGCCGCGGCGACGACCGAGCCGCCCTTCTCCGAGGCGTTGCTGAGCTGCGGCAGGCCGCTCGCCCGCAGCGCCTCCTTGGCCTCGCGCGCGCCCGCGAAGCCGACCGGCACGCCGACCACCAGCGCCGGGTCCACCCCGCGCGCGATGATCTCCGCGATCGCCTCCGGCGCGGACCCGACCGCCCAGACCGCGCCCGGCCCCACCTCCGCGTACGCGAGCCGGACGGCGGCGGCCGACCGGGTGATCCCGGCGGCGCGCGCCATCCGGGCCGAGGCCGGGTCGCTGGCGTGGCAGACCGCCTCGCGGGCGCTGATCCCGGCGGCGACCATCCCCTCGTCGGTGACGATGGGCGCGCCGCCGCGCAGCGCCGTCCAGCCCCGGTGCAGGTGCTCCTCGCTCGTCACGAGGTCGACCGCGTACTCCAGGTCGGCGGTGGCGTGGATCACCCGCTCGGCGACGGCCCGCCACAGCGGCGGCATCGGGGACAGGTCGACGCGGGACCGCAGGATCTCGTACGACCGGACCTCGATCGGATGGGGCTGACGGACGGTCAACTGCGCCTCCTGCTTCGGGTTCCGGACCACCAGGGTGTCACGGGACGCGGCGCGCTATCGCACTATGCCGGGCTAGTTCGACTTGCTCGACTCGCCGGATTCGCCCGGCCCGTCAGGGGCATCCGGCTCGGCGGGCAGGGCGGGGGTGGTGTCGATGGGACGTCCGGTCCGGGGCGGGCGGCGGCCCGCCGCCGGGACGCCCCGCTCGCCCCACACGACGATCACCGGTTCCGCCGGCGGCGCGTCCAGCGGGGACGCCTGGAGCCGGACGGCCGCAGCCGCGAACCCGTCCTCGGCCAGGGCGTCCAGCATCTCCCCCGCCGCGCCGTCCTCTGGCGCGACGGCGACGAGCCGGGACGGGCCGAGCGACGCGCACGCCCGCACCGCCTCCGCCCCGGCGACCCCGGGACCGAGGAACACCGCGTCGGGTCTCGGCAGGTGGTCGGCCGCCGAGCGCACGTCCCCCGACGCCATCGCCACCTTGACCCCGTGCACCCGGACGTTCTCCCGGATCCGCTCGCACGTCGCGTAGTCGCGGTCGACGGCGACCACGGCCGCGCCGAACCGCGCGCATTCGACGCCCACCGAGCCGTCGCCGGACTCCACGTCCCACACCATGTCCCCGACCCGCGGGCCCAGCTTGGCCAGGACGAACGCCCGCACCTCCGGCCGGGGCCCCGAGCCGTCGCCGAACGCGTCCGAGGGAAGCGCCCATCCGGCGGGCCCGGGAGCGGTCCCCGAGATCCAGCACGACTCCCCCAGTGCGCGCCGGTTGTCGAGGACGAGCACCACGTCCGGCTCATTCCAAGGACGAGTGGTCGCCTCAGCCGGACGGACATAAACGACCCGCTCCCCCGGCCCGTCGAGGTCTTCGCAGACGACGAACGAACGTGGAGTGACGGGAAACAGCGCGCGCGCCAGCTCCGCAGGCCCCGCCCCAGGCCCGGTCAGCACGGCCACTTTGGGATGGGCCCGGCAGGCGTTCACGGCCTGCCTGAGGTGCCCGTCCCTGGCGGAGACGACCAGCGCGTCGTCCCAGGGCAGTCCCGCTTGGGCGAACGCCCGCGCGACCAGAGGCGCGGCGGGGAACGTCTCCGGGCCCTGACCGTCTTCCAGCAGCGGCCGCAACACACCGAAATGGCCGGGGTCGCCGTCGACGACGAGCACCACGTCCTGGTCGGTGACGTCCACGCCTCGCAGGGCGCCGACCGGGTCATCGGTGGCGATTCTCTTCGCGTCCGGCGGCAGGGGCAGCGCGTCCAGCAGGCGGGCCTCGCCGATGACCAGGGCGGCGTTGTCCAGCGCCGCCCGCGCCGCCTCGGCGAGGGGCGAACCGTCACGGCCGACGACCGTCAGCATGGCCTGCTCGCCGCCTACCGAGCCGTTCCGGGGGGTGTGGGGGGTCGTCCCCCCACATGAGACCGGGCCCGACTACGGCTCATGCGGCCGTACATGCCGACCATGCGCTCGCCCTCCGCGTCCACGAGGACCACCTGCGCGGCGACCGGGCTGGCGGACGTCCCGGCGGCAGCGGCGGCGAGGCGCTCCAGCTCCCCGGCGGTCCGGCGGCACAGCTCCCGGCCGCACGGGCCGAGCCGTCCGGCGGACTCCCACAGCTCGTAGGCGTGCCGGGACGTCGGGGCGTCGGCGACCTCGGCGGCGAGCGCGGCGCCGCCGTCCATGTCCAGGGTGATCGAGTCCAGCACGCCGGTACCGCCGAGGAAGGCGGTCTGCTCGTCCATGCCCGCGACCAGGACGAACCGCTCGATGCCGTCCGCGACCGCGCGCTCGACCGCCGCGCCGAGCCGGTCCGGGCCCGCCTCCGCGAAGCACGATCCCGGCAGCGTCGGCATCATCCGGCGGGCCGCCTCGCCCGCGGTCGCGCCGTGGACCACGCGTGTGCTCATCGCTGCCCCTTGTGCGCCGGGTCGGTCGAGATCCGGCTGAAGACGACCATGTCGCGGCTGATCCCGTCGGCGTCGCGCTCGGCGCCCCGCGCGACGCCCTCGCGTACGAACCCGGCCTTCTCGGCGACGCGGAGCGACGCCCCGTTGGTGACCATGGCGCGCAGCTCGACGCGGTGCAGTCCGCAGTGGTGCAGCGCCCAGGCGGTGATGAGGGAGAGGGACTCGGTGGCGTGGCCGCGTCCGCGCACGCCGGGCCGCATGCCGTAGCCGACCTCGCAGCTCAGGTGCTCCCAGTTCACGCGGAACAGCCCGATCGTGCCGAGCAGGTCGCCGGTGCGGGGATGGATGGTCGCGAGGTGGATGCCGAGGCCGAACCGCTGGAGCTTGTGGACGCCCTCCCGCAGGAACCACGCGATGGGCTCGGCCTCCAGGACGCCCGGGAAGTTGGGCGGGAGGAAGTCCTCACCCGCGCGGATCACCTCGATCAGCGCGGGCGCGTCGTCGAGTCCGAACGGGCGAAGCACGACCCCTTCGCCCTCCAGACGGACCTGTCCATCGAAGGCGTTCACCCGCGCTCTCCTCCGCCTGCCTCGACCACCGCACAGCATAGGCTGTCGCGGTGAGCTACCAGCGCCTGTCCCCGGACGAACGGCGCGCCCAGATCCTGGACGTCGCGCGGCGGATGTTCACCGAGCTCCCCTACGCCGAGGTGTCGACCGCCGCCATCGCGCGCGAGACGGGCGTCCAGCGCGGCCTGATCCACTACTACTTCGGGACGAAGCGCGAGCTGTTCCTCAAGGTCGTCCAAGGGCTCACGGCGGAGGCCGCGCTGCAGGCGCCGCCGCCGGACGAGCGGCTCAGCCTCGCCGAGGCAGTCGAGCTGTGCGTGGACCTGTTCCTCGACACGGCGGAGCGCAACGCGACGACCTGGTTCGCGGCGCTCGACGCCGAGGGCTTCGGGCAGGATCCGGAGCTGCTGCGGATCGTGAACCGGTTCCGCGACGAGACGGTGGAGCGCATGCTCGCCGTCCTGCGGGTGCCGGAGCCGACCGAGACGCTGCGCGCCGTCCTGCGCGTCTACTCCGGGCTGGCGGACGCGGCCACCCGGCAGTGGTTGCAGGAGCGGACGCTCGACCGCGCGCAGGTCCACACGCTTCTCGCGCGGTCGCTGCTCGCGCTGGTGAAGGACATCGGCCCGGCCCTCGAACGCGACCGCCCGGCGGGGGACTAGAAGGTCTGGCTAGCGGAGCGCGGCGGCGGCGGTCGCGCCCGGCACGGCGAACCAGACGGCCTTGCCGCGGACGGACGGCCCGAGCCGCGACCGGGCGCGCCGCGTCCCCCACCGCCCGCCGGACAGCTCGCGGACGATGCTCAGCCCGCGCCCGCAGTCGCCGGACGTCCAGGAGTAGCCGGGCAGCGCGGCCTCCGCGAACGCGTCGAAGATCGCGCAGCGCACCTCCCCGGCCGCGCCCGCGTCCGGCGGCTCGGGCGGCTCCGGCGGCTCCGCGCCGCCGAGGTAGAGCCACAGCTCGTGCGGCCCGTGGTCGCCCGCGTGCTGGTGCGCGTTCGTGGCGAGCTCGCTGACCATGAGCTGCGCGTCGCAGATCGCGCCGGGCGGCACGCCCAGCGTGGCGAGCGCGTCGCGCAGGACGCGGCGGGCGTGCCCGGCGCAGCCCGGCCCGCCCGGAAGGGCCCAGACCCAGCCGGGCCGCGCGCCGACCCGGGCGGAGCGCCCGGCCGCGGCCGTCGCTGCGTCGGCGGTGATCGCATCGGCCGTCATCGCATCGGACATCGTCTCCGCCGTCGGTTCGGCTGCCGTCGGTTGGGCTGACGTGCTGTTCACGGGTTCCTCCCGCGTTCCGGCCGGCCGGGCGTCCCACCGCCAGGTCCGTCACAATCGGTCCCCGTGCCGTTACAGGGCCAAGGGTCTCGTGAGATTCTCACCTTCGCAACTGCATTCGCGGAATTGCTCTGCCCTTCCTGCCGGGTTCGTCAATCGCGTTGTGACGCGCCCCGAGAGTGGTAAGACTCCACTCCCATGACCTACCGCCCGACCGTTCGTGGCCGCCGCCTGGCAAGGGAGCTCCGCAAGCTGCGAGAAGAGCAGGGCCTGACCCTCCAGGAGGTGGCGGACCGGCTCGACTGGTCGCGAGCCACCGTCTCCCGCCTCGAAACGAGCCAGACCCGTCCGAAACCCGGCGACATCGCCGACATCCTCGATCTCTACGGCGTGCCGAGCCCCGACCGCGACGCGCTGATCACACTCGCCCGGCAGGCCGGGCAGCGCGGCTGGTGGACGGCCTACCAGGACGTGTTCGCCGGCAGCTACGTCGCGCTGGAGGACGAGGCGTCCCACATCCGCACGTGGGACCCGCAGCTCGTGCACGGGCTGCTGCAGACCGAGCCGTACTCGCGCGCCGTGATCACCGCGGGCCGGCTGCTGCCCGCCCAAGAGGACATCGAGCGTCGGATCGCCGCCCGCAAGATCCGCCAGGCCCTGCTCGACCGGACGGACGCGCCGCGCCTGCAGGTGATCTTCGACGAGGCGGTGCTGCGCCGTCCGATCGGCGGCGCGGCCGTGATGCGCGAGCAGTTGGAGGCGCTCGCCAATGTCGGAGCGACCCGCCCATCCGTCACGATTCAGGTACTTCCATTTACAGCACGGGAGCATGCGGGCCTAGACGGACGATTCACCATATTGTCGTATCCAGACCCCGCTGACCCGGATATCGCCTACGTAGAGGGCACCATGGGCGACGTTTACCTTGAGAGTGCTGAGGCAATAGCAAAACATAGGGATCGCTTCGAACGCATTGAAGGAGCGGCCCTGTCCCCCGAGGATTCCGCGCACCTCATAGCCGAGGCAGCAAGGAGCAGCCCGTGACCAACCCGCAGCGCGAACTCACCGGTGCCGTCTGGCGCAAGTCCTCCCACAGCGGGAGCGGCGATCAGTGCGTCGAGGTGGCGTCGCTGACCGGCGACCTTCGCGCGGTCCGTGACTCCAAGGACCCGGCCGGCCCCGCGCTGGTGCTGACGCGGTCCGCCTGGCGGAGCCTGTTGAGCGCGATCAAGGAGGTCTAGCGAGCAATTCCCCCCGGGGGCCGCGGCGCGCGTGCCGCGGCCCCCGCCCATGTCCGGCCCCCGCCCATGTCCGGCCCGCCCCGCGCGAGGGCGCGTCCCCTTCCGAGGAACTAGAACGTGTTCTAGTATCGCGTGCGTCGCCAACCCGGAGGGTGTCCCATGACCGCGGACCTGAAGCTCGGCATCAACGTCGGCTACTGGCAGCGCGACCCCGACGACCAGACCGAGACGGTGCTCGCCGCCGAGCGCTGCGGCTACGACTCGGTGTTCACCGCCGAGGCGTACGGCTCCGACGCGTTCACCCCGCTCACCTGGTACGCGGCGCGGACGTCCCGGATCAGGCTGGGCACCGCCGTCGTGCAGCTCTCGGCGCGCACCCCGGCGGCGACCGCGATGCACGCGCTCACGCTGGACGCGCTGTCCGGCGGGCGGCTGATCCTCGGGCTCGGCGCGTCCGGCCCGCAGGTCGTGGAGGGCTGGTACGGGCAGCCGTTCCCGAAGCCGCTCGCCCGCACCCGCGAGTACCTCGACATCGTCCGGCGGGTGTGGCGGCGCGAGGAGCCGGTGACGAGCGACGGCCCGCACTACCCGCTCCCCTATCCGGGCGGCGCGGGGCTCGGCAAGCCGCTGAAGTCGATCGTCCATCCGGTGCGCCCGGAGATCCCCGTCTTCCTGGGCGCGGAGGGGCCGAAGAACGTGGCGCTGGCCGCCGAGGTCGCGCAGGGCTGGCTGCCGCTGTTCATCGACCCGCAGCAGATCGAGCCGGTGTTCGGCGCGTCGCTCGCGGGACGTCCGGACGGCTTCGAGATCGCCGCCACCGTCGTCACGATCGTCACCGACGACCTGCGCGGCGCGCTGGAGTTCGCCAAGATCCCGCTCGCGTTCTACATCGGGGGGATGGGCGCCCGCGACCGCAACTTCCACCTCGACATGATCGGCCGGCTCGGCTACGCGGAGGAGGCGGCGCGCGTCCAGGCGCTGTTCCTGGAGGGCCGCCGGGACGAGGCGATCAAGGCCGTCCCGGACGAACTGGCCGACGCGATCTCCCTCCTCGGCCCGCTCGGCCGGATCAGGGAGCGGCTCGACCTGTGGCGGAACAGCCCGGTCACCACCGTCCTGGTCGCCGGTGTCAGGGACGAGCCGACCCTGCGCGCCCTCAAGGACCTCGCCGACTCCTGAGCCGGAGCCTGAGCCTGAACCCGAGCGACCTTCGGGAGATCAACCCCACATCCCCGTCTGGAATGGAGGTAGGGCTACGGGCGCTGCACCTAACAGCACCCGGCGATAAGCATGACTGGAGATGGGACACACGATGTCCACGCAGGAAGACGCCGCCCGCCTGCTCGTCAGGATCCTTGAGGCGGAGGGCGTCGAGTACGTATTCGGCATCCCGGGCGAGGAGAACATCCATTTCGTCCACGCTCTGAACGACTCGTCCATCCGCTACATCCTCGTCCGGCACGAGCAGGGCGCGGCGTTCATGGCGGAGATCTACGGGCGGCTGACCGGGAAGGCGGGCGTGGCGTCGGCGACGCTCGGCCCCGGCGCGATCAACCTCCAGCTCGGCGTCGCGGACGCCACCACCAACAGCACCCCGGTCGTGGCGATCTCCGCGCAGGTCGGCCTGGACCGGATCTACAAGGAGTCGCACCAGATCATCGACCTCGTGTCGCTGTTCCGGCCGGTGACGAAGTGGGCGGAGCTGGCGCCGACCGCCGAGTCGCTGCCCGAGGTGGTGCGCAAGGCGTTCAAGACGGCGCAGACCGAGCGTCCCGGCGCGGTGTACCTGGCGATCCCGGAGGACGTCGAGGCGGCGAAGGTGCCGGCCGATCTGCGGCCGCTGCCGGTCAACGTCGTCCGGACGCAGGAGCCGTCGCCGTCGCAGATCGCGCGCGCCGCGGACGTGCTGGCGCTCGCGCGGCGGCCGGTCGTCCTCGCCGGGCACGGCGCGACCCGCGCCCGCGCGAGCGAGGCGCTCGTCCACTTCTCCGAGCACCTCGGCCTGCCGGTCGCGACCACGTTCAACGGCAAGGGCGTCTTCCCGGACGACCATCCGAACGCGCTCGGCGCGGTCGGGTTCATGCGCCACGACTACGTGAACTTCGGGTTCGACGAGGCGGACGTCCTCATCGCCGTCGGCTACGAGCCGCAGGAGTTCGACCCGGTCAAGATCAACCCGAACGCCGACAAGAAGATCATTCACATCCATCAGTTCCCGGCGGAGGTGGACGACCACTACCCGGTCGAAGTCGGCATCCAGGGCGACATCTCGCGGACGCTCCGCGCATTGGCCGACTCCGTCCACCGCCGCTTCGACGTGAACGGGACCGGCCGCAGGATCCGCCGGATGCTCGCCGAGGAGCTGGCCGAGGGCGCGACCGAGGACGGCCACCCGCTCTCCCCGCGCCGGATCGTCGCGGACGTCCGCGAGGCCATGGGACGCAGCGACATCGTCCTCGCCGACACGGGCGCGGTGAAGATGTGGATGGCCCGCATGTACCCGACCTACGAGCCGAACACGCTGCTCGTGTCGAACGGGCTGTCGTCGATGGGGTTCGCCGTCCCGGGCGCGATCGCCGCGAAGCTCGCGCACCCGGAGCGGAAGGTGCTCGCCGCGACCGGGGACGGCGCGTTCCTGATGAACTCGCAGGAGCTGGAGACGGCCGTCCGGGAGAACATCCCGATCACGGTGCTGGTCTGGGACGACTCCGCCTACGGCCTGATCGGCTGGAAGATGGACCTGGACCTCGGCACCAGCTCCAACATCACGTTCGGCAATCCCGACTTCGTGAAGTACGCGGAGAGCTTCGGCGCCCGCGGCTACCGGGTCGAGTCCGCCGGGGAGCTGCTGCCCACGCTCCGCAAGGCGCTGGACGACGACGCGGTGTCGGTGATCGCCGTCCCGGTCGACTACTCGCACAACCTCCGGCTCACCGACAAGCTGGGAGAGTTGACCGACCCGTTCTGAGGCTCCGGAGGGATCAGGCGCGGCAGACGATCTCGCCGTGGGTGACGGAGAACCAGCCGTCGCCGGCCGCCGCCCACTCCTTCCAGCCCTCGTACACGCGGCGCAGCTCGTCGCGGGTGGCGTGGCCGCCCGCGACGGCCGCGTCCGCGACCCCCGACCTGAGCATGCGCCCGCCCCAGGACTCGCTCCACCACTCGCGCTCGGCGGGCGTCGCGAAGCACCAGGCGGACGCGGTGGCGGTGACGTCGGTGAACCCGGCCTCCCGCGCCCACGAGACGAGGCGGCGCCCGGCGTCCGGCTCGCCGCCGTTGCCGCGCGCCACCTTGTAGTAGACGGGCAGCCAGGCGTCCATTCCGGGCGGGTTCGGGTGCCAGATCATCGTCCCGAAGTCGGCCTCGCGGGCGGTGACGACGCCGCCCGGCCGGGTCACGCGGCGCATCTCGCGCAGCGCCTGGACGGGGTCGGCGATGTGCTGCAGCACCTGGTGCGCGTGGACGACGTCGAACGTGCCGTCCGCGTAGGACAGGGCGTGGACGTCGGCGACGGCGAACTCGACGTTGTCCAGCCCGGCGGTGTTCCGGCGGGCGTCGGCGAGGACGGTCTCGGCGGCGTCGACGCCGACGACCCGGCCGGGGGCGACGCGCTCGGCGAGCCCGGCGGTGATCGTGCCGGGGCCGCAGCCGACGTCCAGCACCGACGCCCCGGGGCGCAGGTGCTCGATCAGGTGGGCGGCGGAGTTCTCGACCGTGCGCCACAGGTGCGAGCTCAGGACGTTCTCGTGGTGGCCGTGCGTGTAGGTCGCCTTCGGGGTCATGCGGATCACCTCTCTGTGCCGTCCCCGCACCCTACGCCCAGTTCTCAGATATCGAGAAACGTGTCTTGAAATGTGAGACGCACAGGCAAAGGAGAAGGGGACCGGAGGCCGGTCCCCTTTCGCCGGGTGCGCGCGGTCAGGCCGCCACGGCCACGCGGGCGGGCCTGCGCCGGACGGGCCGCGCGGGCACGCGCGCCGCGGGCAGCGTCTCGACCGGGGCCAGCGCGGGCGCGGCGGCGGTCTCGGCATAGGCGTTCAGCGTGGCGTGGGAGAGGTCGGTGAGCCACGGCTCGACGACGGTCCGCTCGGCGGGCCCGTCGAGCCGCGGGTAGGAGAGATGGAACGTGCCGGTCGCCGCGCTCATGTCGACACCCCTTCCTTCTTGCCCGGTGGCCCCGCGCCGGTGCGGTCGCCACCGTCTGCGACATACCCCTTGGTACGTCGTTACAAGCCACTTGGTTCGACACCTGTTCCCGGGTGTCTCCCAAATCACAAGGTCAACGCTACGCACCGGGTCTGACATTCTCGAACGTTTATTCGGCCGGAGCCCCGGCGCGGGGTCAGGAACGGCGGGCGCGGATCGACTCGGCGATCTCCATGACGGGCATCACGATCCCGCCGTAGACGACGAAGGCGGCGAACGCCAGGATGAGGGGCAGATATATCAAGGACATGCCTCCAGCGTGCGCGCCGGGGACGGCACGCCGCATCGGGCGCGGGTCCGGTCCCGAGAGGCGCGGATCAGCCGAACGGCTGATCCATCGGTCCGCCACGGGTCGTACGCTGCCTGAGCGTGAGCGACATCGGCGCGCGGCTCGACCGCATCCACTCGGTGGGCGGCTGCCTGCTGCGCCTCGCCTACGCCGGGTTCGCGGGCCTCTACCTGCTGGGCTGCGCGGTCTCCGTCCTCGGCGAGCTCGGGACGCTGTGGCTGGTGGCCGTCGCGGCGGTCGCGAACGGCGCCGCGATCTCCGGCCGCCGGTTCGCCGGCTGGACGTTCGCCGCCGTGTCGCTGTCCGCGCTGACCACCCTCTACGGCGGGCTCGCGGGCGTCCCGGCGCTCGGCGAGCCGAGCCTGTTCGCGGAGGTCGGCGGCCTGCTGATCGTGCTGGCCCGGACGGTGTGGCGGACGGACCGGCAGCGGCTCGTGCCGACCTCCGTCATGATCGGCGCGGCGATCATGACGACGCCGCTGCGCTACTCGCCGCTCGCCGCGCTGCTGTTCACGGCCCCGCTCGGCGTCACCGTCGCGGTCGCCCTCGGCATCGGGCTGTACCTGCGCGCCGTGGACGCCCGCCGGTCCCGCGCGCTCGCCGCCGCGCGCCGGGACGAGCGCCTGGAGCTGGCCCGCGACCTGCACGACTTCGTCGCCCACCACGTGACGGGGATCGTCGTCCAGGCGCAGGCGGCGCGGTTCACGGCCGGGTCCGGCGCGGCCCACTCGCCCGAGCAGCTCGACGCGATGCTCGGCGGGATCGAGAAGGCGGGCACCGAGGCGCTGACGTCGATGCGCCGCATGGTCGGCCTGCTCCGGGACGCCCAGCACGTCGACGCCCCGGACGGCGAGGCCCGCGGGGACGGCGGCGCCGCGACCCGTCCGGTCGGGGACCTCGCCCGGCTCCGCGAGCTGGTCGACGGGTTCACCCACCCGCCCGCCGCGCTGACCCTCGCGCCCGACCTCGGCACGCTGCCGCCGGAGGTCGCGACGTCGGCGCACCGGGTGGTGCAGGAGGCGCTCACCAACGTCCGCAAGCACGCCGCCGACGCCGCGACCGTGCAGGTCACGCTCGCGCGGGTCGGCCACGGCGTCGAGGTCGCGGTCCGGGACGACGGCCGGGGCCGCGGCCGCCGGCTCCCGTCCGGCGGGTTCGGGCTGACCGGGCTGGCGGAGCGGGTCGGCGCCCTCGGCGGGTGGCTGCGCGCGGGCCCGCGCCCGGACGGCGGCTGGGAGGTCGTCGCCGTCCTGCCGGTCCCGGACGGCCGGACCGCCGCCGGCCGCTGACCACTGAGCGCCGACCGCTGACCGCTGACCGGGGATTGCTGACAGAATCGGCGCGTGGCCATCCGCGTACTGATCGCCGACGACCAGGAGATGGTCCGGACCGGTTTCCGGATGATCGTCGACTCGCAGCCGGACATGGAGGTGGTCGGGGAGGCCGCCGACGGCGTCGAGGCCGTCGAGCTGGCCCGGCGCCTCCACCCGGACGTGTGCCTGTTCGACGTCCGCATGCCGAGGATGGACGGCCTCGCCGCGACCCGCGCCCTCGCCGGCCCGGACGTCCCCGACCCGCCGCGCATCGTGATCGTCACGACGTTCGACCTGGACGAGTACGTCTACGGGGCGCTGCGCGGCGGCGCGGTCGGGTTCCTGCTGAAGGACAGCGGGCCCGCGCTGCTGGTGGAGGCCGTCCGCGCGGCGGCGAGCGGCGGGTCGCTGGTGTCGCCGTCGATCACCGTCCGGCTGCTGGAGCACCTCGCCCGGCCGTCCGCGGCGCCGCGCCCGCCGAGCGAGCCGCTCACCGACCGGGAGGTGGACGTCGTCCGGCTCGTCGCCCGCGGCCGGACGAACGAGGAGATCGCCGCCGAGCTGTTCGTGTCGCTGTCCACGGTGAAGACGCACCTCGGCAACGTGCACCGCAAGCTCGGCACCCGGAACCGGGTGGAGACGGCGGCGTGGGCGTGGGAGTCGGGCCTCACCGCCTGACCGGGGAACGACCGGCCCGGGGAACGACCGGCACGGGGAACGACCGACACGGGGGAAGGGAGAGGCGCTGGCACCGGAGTCGATGAACGGGCTGCCCGTGACCGTCCTGATCGTCTGGGCGCTGTTCGCCGCCGGGTGGGGCCTCGTCCTGCTGCGGCTGCGCGGCGGGCTGCGCGGCCCGGACCGGGGGCCCGCGCTGTTCGCGCACGCGGTGACCCCGGCGGCCGCCGTCCTCGCGTTCTCGCTGGCCGGCTTCGGCTCGCTGTACGCGACGATCGCGCTGACCGCCGAGTGGTGGGCGCTGCTCGCGGTGACCGGGTTCCGGCCGGAGCGGCTGCTGTCCACCGGCGGGCTCGGCCGCCTCGCCGCGTGGGCCGCCGTCACCGCGGCGGGCACGGTCGCGGCCGTCCGGCTCGTCTTCCATGTTTGAGCGTGAACCCGTGTGGGGCCGCGTAAGTCAAACGTACGTAGTATCCAAAGCAGCGAAGCGCAAAAGGCCGTCGGAGGTGGAGCATGCCGTGTGCGTTGTGCGGCGACATCATCCCGGCCGAGGTCGCCCGGTGCCCGGCGTGCGGGGCGTGGGCGCGGCGCCGCGACTTCCGCGCCGTCGGCGTGGCCGTGTTCATGCTGCTCGGCTTCAACGCGTTCGTCGCGCTCGGCTCGGGGATCAGCCTGCTCAGGTTCGCGCACCCGCTGCGCGGGGCGACGCATGACAGCTACGACGCGGCGAGCACCGGCCACGCCATCGCCCCCTACGCGGACGTGTTCACGATCAGCACGATCATGGCCGCGGTCACCGGGGCGCTGTACCTGACCTGGCTGTGGCGCGCCTACCGGCAGTCCCCTGGGCCGCACCGGTACCACCGGGCCTGGGTGCTGCTGGGCTGGGTGACCCCGATCGTCAACCTGTGGATGCCGCCGCGCGTGGTCTACGAGGTCTGGGTGAACAGCGGCCGGTACCGGACAGCCGAGCGCCAGGCCGCCGGGCTCGTCGTCGGGGGCTGGTGGGCGTGCGCCCTGCTCGGGCTCGTCCTCGGGCACGCGTTCACGCACGGCAGCGTCGACACGCTCGCCGACGCCCGGTTCGACGTCCACGTCGGCGTCGCCGCCGCCGCGTTCCAGGCGCTGGCCGCGACGCTGGCGATGGCCACCGTCTTCCAGATCACTCGGTTGCAGTGCCTGTTCACGTCGTCCTCGGCCCAGACCCCCGGGCCCTAGCCAGCCGGGGCAGGGCTAGGGCGTCGGGCCGGACGATCCCTGGCTGGTGTGCCACAGGCGCGCCGCGGGCGGGCGCTTGACCGCGCCTCCCGCATGGCCGACGTCCGAGTACGGCGACATCGCGAACCCCGTGGGATGGACGATCCGCCGCCCCACCGGGCGTCCCGGACGCGGCGGCCCCGCCATCGCGGCGCGGACCGCGTCCATGCCGCCGCGCAGCCACTCCTCGTGCAGGACGGTCAGGTCCCAGCACGCGTACGCGGTGATCGACGCGGTGCCGGAGCCGGGCCGGGCCGCGGCCGCCCGCCGGACCCGGCCGCGCGCGACGAGCAGCCAGCGGCCGAACACGGTCGCGGCGCACCTGTCCTGCACGGACTCGAAGAACGTGAGGTCGACCGGGCCGGTCGCGTCGTCCAGCGTGGCGAAGATCACCCGCTGCCCGGACCGGACCGCCGGGGTCTGCGTCGCGACCTTCACCCCGGCGACGAGGACGTCCGCCCCGTCCGGACGTCCGGGCAGGTCGGCCGCGCGGACGACGCCGAGCGCGTCGAGCAGCCCGTCGAAGAACGTGACGAGGTGGCGGCTGACGTCCATGCCGAGGACGTCCAGCTCCGCCTCGACGACCTCGGCCGGGGTCATCGGCGGCAGCCCGCCCGGCGCGGCGTCGTCGGCCGGGACGAGCCCGAGCCCGGCGCCGTCCGCGCCGTCGAGCGGGAGCTGCCCCGCGACCTCCGGCGGCGGGGCGGCGGACCGTTCCAGCGCGCCGACCCGGCAGAGCAGGTCGCGGCGCAGCGCCCCGGTGTGGACGCCGTCGAACCCTCCGGCGAGGACGAGCCGCTCCGCCGTCGGCCGGGACACCCGGGCGCGCCGCCAGAAGTCGGTCAGCGACACGTACGGCCGGGCGTCCACGATCTTGTGCACCTCGGCGTCGGAGATGCCCCTGACCTCGCTCAACGCGACCCGGATCCCGGCCGGGCCGCCCTCCGACACCGGCTCGACGTGCCACGAGGCCGCCGACCGGTTGACGTCCAGCGGCAGGATCGGGACGCCGAAATGCCGCGCGTCGTCCAGGATGACCCGCTTCGGATACATGCCCGGGTCGTGGGTGAGGACGCCCGCGTAGAACGCGGCCGTGTGGTGCCGCTTCAGCCACGCCGACTGGTAGGTGGGCAGCGCGAACGACGCGGCGTGCGCCTTGCAGAACCCGAACGCGCCGAACGCGGTCAGCATCCGCCACACGCGCTCGACGGTCTCCGCGCCGTAGCCGCGCGCGAGCGCCCGCTCCCGGAACCACGCGCCCACGACGGCCTGCCCCCGCTCGTGGTTGAGGCTGCGCCGCGCCGCCTCCGCCTTCGACAGCCCGCAGCCGGTCATGACGTCGAGGACGCGGAGCACCTGCTCGTGGAAGACGACCACGCCGAGGCTCTCCCGCAGCGCCGGTTCGAGGTCGGGGTGCGGGTAGGCGGGCTCGCGCGTCCCGGCGCGGGCCTCCAGGAACGGCGTCACCATGTCGGAGTTCACCGGCCCGGGACGGAACAGCGAGATGTCGAGGACGAGGTCGTCCAGGTCGCGGGGCTGGAGGCGGCCGATCAGCTCCCGCTGGCCGGGCGACTCGATCTGGAAGCAGCCGAGCGTGCGGGACGTGCGGACCAGCACGTACGTCGCGGGGTCGTCGCGCGGGACGTCCTCCAGCGCGATCTCCTCCCCCGTCGTCCGCGCGACCTCCGCGACCGCGTGCGCCATCGCCGACTGCATCCGGACGCCGATCACGTCCAGCTTGAGCAGGCCCATCGCCTCGACGTCGTCCTTGTCGAACTGGCTCATCGGGAAGCCGGTCGCGGCCGTCTCGACCGGCGTCCGGTCGCGCAGCGTCGGGTTCGACAGCAGGACGCCGCACGGGTGCATGGCGACGTGCCGGGGCAGGCCGTCCAGCCGCTCGGCGATCCGGAACAGGACCTCCAGCCGCCCCGAGGCGAGGTTGCTCTGCCGCAGCTCCGGCAGGTCGTGCAGCGCGGCGCGGAGCTGGCTCGCCCGGATCTGCGGGAACGCCTTCGCGATCGCGTCGATCTCGGCGGGCGGGAGCCCGACCGCGTTGCCGACGTCGCGGATCGCGCTGCGCGCCCGGTAGGTCTCCATCATCGACACGCAGGCGGTGCCGTCCGCGCCGAACCGGTCGAACAGCGCCTGGTACGCCTCCAGGCGGCGGGCGGACTCGACGTCCAGGTCGATGTCGGGCAGGCCGTCCCGGCTGTCGGCAAGGAACCGCTCCATGAGCAGGCCGTGCCGCAGCGGGTCGAGGTCGCCGATGCCGAGCGCGTAGGTGACGAGGCTGCCCGCGCCCGAGCCGCGGATCGCGCAGCGGATGCCCCGCGCCCTGATCAGCGCGGCGGCGTCGGCGACCGTGAGGAAGTAGGACGCGAGGCCCTTCCGGGCGATCACCGCCAGCTCGTCGTCGAGCCGCGCCGCCGCCGTCCGGGAGCCGTCCAGGCCGCGGCGGGCCAGGCCGTCCGCGCAGCGGGCGACGAGCCGCGCGTACGGGTCGCCGCCGACGGACGGCAGGTGGACGTCGTCCATGCCGAGGTCGCGGGCCGGGTCGAGGACGCACCGCTCGGACAGCCGCCGGGTCTCGGCGAGCAGCGCGTCCGCCTCGTCCGGGCCGCAGGCCAGCTCGGCGACCCGGCGCATCTCCGGCACGGGTTTCAGGTACGCCTGCCCGGTCCGGTCGTCCAGGTGGCGGCGGTCGAGCGGGACGCGGCGGCGCGTCACGTCCAGCACCTGCGCGACGGGATGGTCCTCCGGGTCCAGGTAGCGGACGGCGTTGCCCAGCACCGCGGGAACCCCGGCCGCGCGGGCGAGGGCGAGCATCCGGGCCGCGCGGGGCCCGTCGCCCTCGTCGAGGCGGTTCACGATCTCGACGGCCGTCTCGACCGTGCCGCGCCACAGCCGCAGGAGGCGGGCCGCGACGTCCGGACGGCGCCCGGCGACGGCGCGGCCGACGTCCGACCACGGCCCGAGCAGGACGACCAGGCCGTCCGCGTGCGCGCCGACCATCTCCCGCGTCACCAGCGGGTTCCCGCGCTCGCCCGCCGCGTGCGCGGCCGTCACCAGGCGGCAGAGCGACCGGTACCCGGCGCGCCCCGCGGCGAGGACGACGATCCGCTCCTCGCCGGTGGACGCGACCTTCAGGTCGGCGCCGACGACGGCGCCGATCCCCGCGTCCGCGCATGACAGAACGTGACGGACGGCGCCGTACAGCCCGTCCCGGTCGGTCAGCGCGAGCGTCTCCATGCCGAGGCCCGCCGCGCGCTCGGCCAGCGCCGCCGGACTGGCGGCGCCGTACCGGAGCGAATAGCCCGAAGCGACATGAAGGTGCACGTCAATCCCATACCCGGGATAGCATCCAGCTGTCGGCGGGCACGTCGTAGCGCAGCTCGTAGACGCCGATCTCGCGGCCCGGGGCGGCCTCGACCCGCCAGAACTCCCGCTCTCCGGTGGCCTCGCCGTCGGGCTGCCGCTCCCGCCACCAGTCACGGGTCGTGACCCAGTGCTCCAGCACCCGCCGGACGGTGTAGAGCCGGCCACGCCAGACGAACCGGACCGGACGTCCGTCGCTCACCCAGACGTCCACCGGGTCGCCGAACACGCGCGTCATCTGCCTCCCCCTCGCGCCCACCGCACGGGGGAAGGACATGCGGACCTGTGACGATTCGAACGGATGTTCGCATCAGGGAGTGTAGGGAAGTCGCCGCCCCGCGAGCAAGGCGGGTCGGCGGAACGCGCGCCCGGCGGTCAGGCGAGCAGGCGGGCGAGCCGCTCGGCGACGTCGGCGACGTCGGCGACGTCGGCCATCCCGCCGCCCGGCCACAGATAGGACCAGCCCTCGCCGGACGGGGTGGCGACGACCATGAGCTGCCTGCGCGCCCCCGGTCCCGACACGCTCAGCAGTGACTCCCCGGGGCCGGTCAGCCGCCAGGACAGGCCGTGGGCCTCGACCTCGTGCGCGAGGGCCGCGAGGTGGCGCTTGCGCACCTCGGCGATCCCCCGTCCACCGACTACAGACACAATCAGCCGCCTCAGCATGGTCCGAGCCGCCGGGCGATGACCTTCGGCGACCGTCCGGCGACGGTTGGTGACCGACTCTCAGCATGACCCGGATTCCCTCGCTGCGCAGCGGAAATCCACAGAGTGGGACGGTCGCCGGAATATTCGGCGAGGATGGACCGTGGAGGGAGCCGCGACGCGCCGGGCGGCGACGCGCCATTCCGGGGCTCCGGGACGGGTTCCGGACGGTGGAACCCGGCGGTCATACGGAGGGCGCGTCCGTGATAAAAGCCTCTGAGAGCCGGGCGCGCAGCGCCCGCGTCCAGCGGACAGAAGGAGCGAGCCGATGAGCGCCGTCCCCGCCGGCGACCCGTCGAGCCCCGAGACCGGCGGCGCCCCCGCCCGCGACGGTGCCCCCGCGCAGGAACCGGAAACGCCCGGTCAGACGCCCGGTCAGACGCCCGAACAGCCGCCGGAGACGCCGCGCCCGCAGGCGCCCGAGCGACCGGCGGAGCCCGGGCAGCCGCCCGAGCCGCCGGCGGGGCGGACGCCCTCGCTCGCGGGCCTGCGCGAGCGCAAGAAGCAGCGGACCCGCCTCGCCCTCCTCGACGCGGCGCTCGACCTGTTCCTCTCGCAGGGCTACGAGGAGACCACGATCGACGAGATCGTGGCGGCCGTGGAGGTGTCGCAGCGGACGTTCTTCCGCTACTTCGCCACCAAGGAGGACGTGATAACCGGCACCCTGGCCGAGCACGACCGCGTGCTGAAGGAGGCGCTCGCCGGCCGACCGGCCGAGGAGCGGCCGTTCACCGCGCTGTTCGAGGCGCTGCGCGTGGTGCTGTGCGCGATCGCCCAGGGCGACCCGACCGACAGCGCCCGGTTCCGCCGCGTCCGGAAGGTGATCGAGTCGACGCCGTCGCTGGTCACCGCGCACATGGCGGCGCACTCGGCGACGACGGACGCGCTCGTCGCCGAGATCGCGCGGCGCGAGGGCGTCGACCCCCTGGCCGACCTGCGCCCCCGGTTCGTCGTCGCGTTCTTCATGGCGGCGACCAAGGTCGCGTTCGAGGACTGCGCCCGCCGCGACATCTGGGACGCGGGCACCGTCGCGGCCCGCGTCGAGGAGGCCGTCGCGCTCATCGGCCGCACCGTCCGCGACTGGGTTTGACCGCCCGCCGGGTGGAATAGCCCGGCGGGGAGACGGGTTGCCGTGATCGTTCCCAACCGTCCGGCAGGAGGACACCACATGCGCGCGATCGTCGTCACCGAGACCGGCGGGCCCGAGGTACTGGCGCCCGCGGAGCGGCCGCGGCCGGAGCCCGGCCCCGGCGAACTGCTGATCGACGTGGCGGCGGGCGGCGTCAACTTCATCGACGTGTACTACCGGACGGGCCTCTACCAGCAGGAGCTCCCGTACACGCCAGGCGTCGAGGCCGCCGGGACGGTCGCGGCGGTCGGCGACGGCGTCCGCGAGTTCGCGGTGGGCGACCGCGTCGCCTGGGCGAACATCCAGGGCGGGCACGCGGAGCAGGCCGCCGTCCCGGCGGACAGGGTCGTGCCCGTGCCGGACGGCGTCGGCCTGGAGGACGCGGCGGCCGTCCTGCTCCAGGGCATGACCGCGCACTACCTGACGCGGGCGACGTACGCGATCCGGGAGGGCGACACCGTCCTCGTCCACGCTGCGGCGGGCGGGATGGGGCTGCTGCTCGTCCAGGCGGCGACGGCGCTCGGCGCGCGGGTGATCGGGACGGCGTCCACGCCGGAGAAGCGCGAGCTCGCCGCGAACGCGGGAGCCGACGCCACGCTCGGCTACGACGACTTCGCCGCCCGGGTGCGGGAGCTGACCGGCGGGGAGGGCGTCGCGGCCGTGTACGACGGGGTCGGCGCGGCCACGTTCGACGGGAGCCTCGCGAGCCTGCGCCCGCGCGGCGTCCTCGCGCTGTACGGGGCGGCGAGCGGCCCGGTGCCGCCGTTCGACCCGCAGCGCCTCAACGCGGCGGGCTCGGTGTACCTGACGCGGCCGTCGCTCGTGCATTTCATCGCGGCCCGCGAGGAGCTTCTGGAGCGCGCCGCCGACGTCTACCGCTGGGTGGCGGACGGCCGGGTGAAGGTGCACGTCGGACGCCGGTACGACCTCGCCGACACCCGCTCCGCGCACGCCGACCTGGAGGCGCGGCGGAGCACCGGCAAGCTCCTGGTGATCCCCTGACCGTCCCTCCGGAGGAGGGCGGCTCCCTTAGGCTGGGCTCGGATATACGATCTTCGAGGAGCCCGCCCGCCATGACGACGTACGCCGCCGGACCGCTGGAGCAGGACGAACCCCGCGTCCTCGGCCCCTACCGCCTGCTCGGACGGCTGGGCCGGGGCGGCATGGGCACCGTGTACCTGGCCGCCGAGCCGGACGGGCGGCGCGTCGCGGTGAAGGTCGTGAACCGCGACCTCGCCGGGGAGGCCGCGTTCCTCGCCCGGTTCCGCCGCGAGGTGACGGCGGCGCGGCGCGTCCACCGGTTCTGCACCGCTCCCGTGATCGACGCCGCGCTCGACCAGGACCCGCCCTACATCGTCACCGAGTACATCGACGGGCCGAACCTGGAGACGGCCGTCGGCGACAGGGGCCCGCTGGGCGGCTCCGATCTGGAGGGCCTCGCGGTCGGCGTCGCCACCGCCCTCGCCGCCATCCACGGGGCGGGGATCGTGCACCGCGACCTCAAGCCCGCGAACGTGCTGCTGTCGTCCACCGGGCCCCGCGTGATCGACTTCGGCATCGCCCGCGCCCTCGACGCCACGGACGGCCCCACCCGCACCGGCCAGTTCGTCGGGACGCCCGCCTACATCGCGCCCGAGGTCCTGCGCGGCGAGACCGTCGAGCAGGCGTCGGACGTGTTCTCCTGGGGCTGCGTCGTCGCCTACGCCGCGACGGGGCGTCCCCCTTTCCAGGGCAGGACGGTCGCCGAGACGTTCCAGCGCATCGGCGGCGAGGAGCCGGACCTGTCCGGCCTCGACCCGCGGCTGCGCGAGATCGTCGCCGCCGCGCTGCACAAGGACCCGCGGCGCAGGCCGTCCGCGCGGCGGCTCCTCACTCGGCTCGTCGGCCAGGACGACCTGGAGCACACCACCGAGACGATCTCGCTGTCCTGGCGCGGGCCGGAGGCGAACGGCGACGCCCCGGCGGGCCCGGCCGGCGCCCGCCGCGCGACCGACGTGCCGCGGCCCCGGCCCGCCGCCGAGCGGCCCGCGGCCGCCGCGCCGGTCGCGCCCATGCCGAGCGCGACCTCCGCGTCCTCGTCCTCGTCCACGTCGTCGTCCGAGGGCGAGCCGACGGTGGTCGTCGACCTGCCGTTCCCGGCGTCGTGGCAGGGGCCGCGCCGCTGGTTCAGCCTGCTCAGGGGGATGCTCGTCGTCCCGCACCTGGTCGTGATGCTGGCCATGTACGCGCTGCTCGTGGTCGTGATGTCGCTGAGCTGGCTGGTCGTGCCGTTCACCCGGCGCTACCCGCGGGTGCTGTACCGGCTGGCGGTCGGCTGCCACCGCTGGTCCGGCCGCGTCATCGCCTACGCCTTCGGGCTCACCGGCGAGGTGCTGCCGCCGTTCCGGACTCTGCCGCGGGCGCGCCGAACGTCCTGAGCGCTTCGCGCGTCCGAATCACCGAGGCCCGCTAGGGTTCTCCGGAAGACTCCCGATTCCCCCAGTTCAGGAACGCGATGACCACGCACGCAGGAGAGAACGGCGAGGCCCTGCGCCCCGAGGACCCCGCGGAACTCGGCCCCTACCGGCTCGTCGGCCGGCTCGGCCGCGGCGGCATGGGAACGGTCTACCTCGGCACGGACCGCGCCGGCCGCAGCGTCGCCGTCAAGGTGATCAACCGGGAGCTGGCCGGGGAGGCCGCGTTCCGGGACCGGTTCCGCCGGGAGGTGACCGCCGCGCGGCAGGTCCGCCGGTTCTGCACCGCGCCGGTCATCGGCGCCGAGCTCGACCGGGACCCGCTCTACGTCGTCACCGAGTACATCGAGGGCCCGAGCCTGGAGCGCGCGGTCGCCGAGCGCGGCCCGCTGCCCGGCTCCGACCTGGAGGGCCTCGCGGTCGGCGTCGCCACCGCCCTCGCCGCCATCCACGGGGCGGGGATCGTGCACCGCGACCTCAAGCCCGCGAACGTGCTGCTGTCGTCCACCGGGCCCCGCGTGATCGACTTCGGCATCGCCCGCGCCCTCGACGCCGCCGACGGCCCCACCCGCACCGGCCAGTTCGTCGGCACCCCGAACTACCTGCCGCCCGAGCTGCTGCGCGGCGAGCAGGTGACCCCCGCCTCGGACGTGTTCTCGTGGGGCTGCGTCGTCGCCTACGCCGGGACGGGCAGCGCGCCGTTCGCGGGCAACACCGTCCCGGAGATCTTCTACAAGGTCGCGCACGAGGAGCCGAGGCTCGACGGCCTCGACCCCGACCTGCGCGACGTCGTCGCCGCCGCGCTCGACAAGGACCCGCGGAGCCGGCCGTCCGTCCAGGACCTGCTGGCCAGGCTGGTCGGCAGCGGGCAGACCGACCCGGCGACGCTCGCGGAGACCGTCCAGGCGGGCTGGCACGACCCGGGGCGCGGCGGACTCGGGAACGGGCTGCCGAGCGACCCGACCGTCCAGGCCCGGACGGGCGCCCCAGGGCAGGCCGCGTCCGGGCAGGCCGCGTCCGGGCAGGCGGTGTTCCGGCAGCCGACGGCGATGCTCGGCGCGGACGTCACGCGCGGCGATCGGCGGGCGGCGGGACGGCGGTTCCCGCGCCGCCCGCTGATCATCGCGGGGGCGGGCGTCGCCGTCCTCGCCGTGCTGGCCGTCGTCGGGTTCGCCGTGCTGGGCTCCGACGGCCCGCCGGACAAGCTCGCCACCGTGTTCAGCGACGACTTCTCCAACAAGGACTCCGGCTGGGGCCTCTACTCGGGCGAGAACAACTACCAGAACGGCAAGTACCGGATTCTGACCGACACCACGCACGCGAGCGTGCTGGAAACGGTGCCGAAGAACGACTTCGCCCCCGATCCGATGCTCGCCACCGTGACGGCCTCCGTGGTGCAGGGCCCGGACGACGCCGCCTACGGCCTGAGCTGCCGGACCTCCGCCGACAACAACGACAAGTACCTCTTCGTCGTCCGCAACGACGGCAAGGGCGCGGCGCTCCGCAAGTACAACGGCGACAAGGGCAGCAAGGAACTGGACGCGCCCGACTCCGTCCCGGGGTTCGCCAAGGACGAGCCGAACAAGCTGCAGATCGCGTGCGAGAGCGGCGAGGGCGGCAAGTGGGTCCGGCTGCGGCTCTGGGTGAACGGCGAGCGGGTCATCGACGCGAAGGACGACGACCAGCCGCTCGGCAACGGCAAGGCCGGGCTGCGGGTCGAGCGGGGCGGCAACCCGGCCCAGCAGGTCGTCGCCGAGTTCGACGACTTCGACCTGTCCAAGATCCTGTCCTAGCCGGGGCGCGGCCTAGGCGGGCAGGTAGCCGTTCGTCCAGCGGGTCAGCTCGGCGAACACCTGCGAGCGGGCGGGCTCGGCCGACAGGACCAGGTCGTGCAGGCCGCCCTCGATCCGGACGAGCGTCACGTGCCGTCCGATCCGCGGCGCCCAGCGCGCCATGTGCTCGACGTCCAGGACGGCGTCGGCGCCGGTCACGTCCAGAACCTTCCGGGTCGGACGGACGCTCCGCGCCGACGCCATCACCAGCACCGGGACGTCGACGTCCAGCCCGCGGTGCAGCCGGAGCTGGCCCCGGCGCACGGCCGCCAGCCACGCCGCCCGCACCGGGAACCCCGCGATCGGCTTCCAGCCCAGGTCGAAGTCCCATTCGCCCTCGTGGTCGCGGTGGAGGCTGCGCGGATACCGCTCGGACACGCTCGCCGGGAGCTTCGCCTTCGGGAACCTCGGCCGCAGCGCCCGCGCGAGGCCCGCGCCGAGCTTGCGCATGACGAGCGGCTCGGCGATGTCCAGGAACGGGCTGTTGAGGACGACGCCGTCCACCAGCCCCTTGCCCCGCGCGTGGTCGGCCCACAGCGCGGCGATCAGCCCGCCGGTGGAGTGGCCGTTGAGGAGGAGCGCGTCGTGGCCGTCCACGTCCCGGACGATCCGCACCGCCTCGTCGATCTCCGGGAAGTAGTCCGACAGGCTCTCGACGTAGTTCGGGGTCTGGTGCGGGCGCAGCGACCGCCCGTACTTGCGCAGGTCGAGCGCGTAGAAGTCGAAGCCGAGATCGAGGTAGAAGTCGGCCAGGTGCTTCTGGAAGAAGTAGTCGACGAACCCGTGCAGGTACAGCACCGCACGGCGCGACGGGACGTCCCGGCGGCGTCTCACCAGCGTCGCCACGACCTCGCCTTCGGCGTCCTGGCCCATCGGCAGCTCGATCGCCTCGTAGCCGGTGCCGAGCACATCCGCCGTCACGTCCACGCTTCCTCCCGCAGAGATTTGCGAACAATGCCCTTTGTCGCGGCGTCAAATGAACAACACCAGTGTCCTTCGCCTCCCGGGAGTCGAGCCATGCAGGGTCCCCTTCGCGACCGCGACCCGCGGCGGCTCGGCCCGTACCGCCTCACCGCCCGGCTCGGCCGCGGCGGGATGGGCACCGTCTTCCTCGGCGCGGACGGCGCGGGCAGGCAGGTCGCCGTCAAGGTCGTCAACGCGGAGCTGGCCGACGACGAGGCGTTCCACGAGCGGTTCCGGCGCGAGGTGACGGCCGCGCGGCAGGTCCGGCCGTTCTGCACGGCCGCCGTGCTGGACGCGCGGCTCGACGGCGAGCCGCTGTACGTGGTGACCGAGTACGTCGCCGGGCCGTCGCTGGAGGAGGCCGTCAAGGCGGGCGGCCCGCTGCGCGGCGGCGACCTGGAGTCCTTCGCGGTCAACATCGCGACCGCGCTGAGCGCGATCCACGGGGCGGGGATCGTGCACCGGGACCTCAAGCCCGCGAACGTGCTGCTGTCGTCCACCGGGCCGCGCGTGATCGACTTCGGCATCGCCCGCGCGCTCGACTCGACCGACGGGCCGACCCGCACCGGGCAGTTCATCGGCACGCCCGCCTACCTGGCGCCGGAGCTGATGCACGGCCGGGAGGTCACCCCGGCGGCGGACGTGTTCTCCTGGGGCTGCGTCGTCGCCTACGCGGGCACGGGGCGCGTCCCGTTCGGCGGGGGCGCACTCCCGGAGATCATCCACCGGGTGACGAGCGCCGAGCCCGATCTGGAGGGGCTCGATCCGGCCATTCGGGAGGTCGTCGCGCGGTCGCTCGCCAAGGACCCTGTGGAGCGTCCGGCGGTCAAGCAGTTGATCAGTGCCCTGACCGGCGAGAACGACCCGCCCGTGACCCTCGCCGCGCCGTTGGGGACGCCGCCCGCGGCGGAATTCGCGGCGGGGCCCGCGGTGGAGCCTGCGGTGGAGCCGACGCTGCCGGGCGGCGGCGCGCCGGGGACGCGGGCGGCGTCCGCGCCGGTGTCCGCGTCGGTGCCCGCGCCGGCGCCCGCGAGGCTGGCGCGCTCCCCGCAGCGGCTCGGCCTGCTCGTCGTCACCGTCGCCGCCGCCGTGGTGCTGTCCGTCATGGCGCTCATGCCGGACCGGATGTCGTCCGGCGACGGCGCGGCGGAGGGCGCGCAGGCGCCGGCCAGCTCGGCGCTGTCCGACGGCGAGCCGCCGAAGCGCGACGAGAAGGTCTTCGAGGACGACTTCGACGACGCGGGCGCGGGCTGGAAGGCGACCGCCGGCGCCCGCTACGCCGACCGCGAGTACGTGCTGAGCGGGGCGGCGTCGACGAGCGGGACGACGGCGGGAGGCGGGGCGGTCGCGGACGCGCCCGTCCCGGTGGTGCCCCGGTCGCAGCTCATCGAGGTGAAGATCGAGTCGATCGGGTCGGACGGCGAGGCCGGGGTCTTCTGCCACGGGCGGCGCGGCTTCGCGTTCCTGCTCAGCGTCGGCGGGCACGCGCGGATCGCCGCCTTCGGCTCCACCGGGACGCTGACCGACATCGCGGCCAACCCCGCCGTCGACGTCCGCGACAAGCGCAACCGCGTCCAGGCCGCGTGCGTCGTCCAGGACGGGCACCTGTCGCTCGGCATGTGGGTGAACGGGAAGGCGGCGGTCAACGCCACCCGGCCGCTGCCCGCGAACTCGGGCACGCCGGGGCCGAGCGGCCTGCTCGTCAGCCGCCCGGACGGCGCCTCCGGCCGTCCCGGGGCCGCGTTCGACGACTTCTCGCTCTGCTCGGTCTGACCGGCGCGGGTCAGTCCTTGCGGCCGGTGGCCGCGACGGTGACGCCGAGCCCGATCATCATCAGCCCGCCGGTGCCGCCGATCGCGGCGAGGCGGCGGGGCGAGCGCGCGAACCACTCCCGGGCCGTCCCGGCGACGAGGCCCCAGACGCTGTCGCTGAGCAGCGCGATCACCGCGAAGACCAGCCCGAACACGATCATCTGGAGCGCGACGTGCCCGTGCTCCCGGACGACGAACTGCGGCAGCACGGCCGCGAAGAACACGGTCGTCTTCGGGTTGGTGAGGCCCACCAGGAAGCCCTGCGACAGGGCGCGGAGGTCGCCGCCCTGGGTCCGGTCGTCCGCGCCGATCGCCTCCTGGAGCGAGCGGCGGTGCCGGATCGCCTGCACGCCGAGGTACACGATGTAGACCGCGCCGACGATCTTGAGCGCGGTGAACACGAGCGCGGAACGCTCCACGATCGAGCCGACGCCGACCGCGACGGCGACCGTCAGCACCAGCGCGGCGAGCACTCCGCCGACGACTCCGGCGAGCGCCGTGCGGCGGCCGTGGGCGAGCGCGCGGCCGACGACGAACAGCACGGACGGCCCGGGAATGATGATGATCGCGAAGGCCATCGCGGAGAAGGCCAGCATCTGGTCCATCGACACCATGGGCCGCACCCTAAGCACCGGGTTCGCCACATTCCCACTGAATTTTCGCGAACACCCCGGATCACGACATGGCTCACTTGGTCGGGCGGACCTCAGGGTTCGGGCTACGGCAGGACGTCCCAGCTCCCGGCGCGGCGGACCAGCAGGTCGTGGGCGAGGAGGGTGCCCGCGGGCACGTCCCAGGCGGGGTCGGCGTCCTCGCCCCGGTCGGCCGTCCACACGCGGGCGACGGTGCGGCGGAGCCGGTCGACGCCGTCAGGATGGCCGGTACCGGACGCGATGAACATGTCCCGCGCGGGGACCGCGACGACGAGGTCGCCCTCGACGTCCTGGGCGAGCTTCTCCATGAAGCCCTCGTCCAGCAGGAGGCCGGATTCCAGCGTGCCGCGCCCGCGCAGCTGCCCCGCCCCGCCCGGGGCAAGGGTGACCGTCACGGCGCGCACCTCGGGATCCCAGCTCAGGCCGAGGTCGGGGCGCAGGTCGCGGAGGTTGGCCACCGCGTTGCGGCGCAGTTCCTCGGGCGGCACGCCGAGGTCGGCGCAGTGCCGCCGCGCGATGTGCTCGTGCCGCCGTCCGGACGGGACGCCCTCGTCGGCGATCTCCACCGCGTAGGTGACGTAGAGCCCGGCGGCGAACGGGTCGCGGACCGGCTCCTCGTCCGGGGGCAGCGGGAACTCCAACTGGACCTCGGCCGGGACGCGCGCCTTCATCAGCGGGACGATCAGCCTGGACCGCGGCTCGGTCACGGGACGCTCCTCCTGACGCCTGCCTGTTGCTCGCCTGTTGCTCGCCATTTGCGGCCGGTTCTCGAATGGATCACCCTACCGGTCGGGGCGGCCCGGCAGGTGGGACGACGGGCAGGCCGTCCGGCGCGCCTTCCCGGATGATCCGCCAGACGGCGTCGACGTCCAGATTCTCTTCGACGAGGTCGCCGAGCGCGTCGAGGGTCGCCTCCCTGATGGCCGCGAACGACACATCGGACGCGGGCGTGAAATGGCGCCCGCTTTCTTGGGCCACGTCCTGGAGGAAGGCGCGGCGGAAACCGTCGTTCTCCATTGCGCCGTGCCAGGTCGTGCCCCAGACCGCGCCTTTCCGGCATCCGTCGAGGAACGGCTCTCCGCGCGCGGTCACGACGCCGTGGTGAATCTCGTAGGCGTGGACGTCCTCGCCGTAGGCGCTCCCGTGCGGGCGGCCGAGGATCTTCTCTTCCCCGAATTCCACTTCGGCGGGGAGGAGGCCGAGGCCGTCGATCCGTCCGGCTCCCGACTCGACGTGGTCGACGATTTCGTCCGCGAGCATCTGGTAGCCGCCGCAGACGCCGAGCACGGGACGTCCTTCGCGGGCGCGCCTGGCGATCTCGTCCGCCATTCCGCGTTCGCGGAGCCAGGCGAGATCGCTCACGGTGGCCCGCGTCCCCGGAAGGACGACCAGATCGGCCTCCGCCAGATCCCCCGCACTGGCCGCGTACCGGACGACGACTCCCGGTTCGCAGGCGAGGGCGTCCAGGTCGGTGAAATTGGATATCCGCGGAAACCGGACGACCGCGATGCGCAGTGTCTCCCGCCCGACCGGGCCTCGCGCGTCGGGACGCGGCGCGTCCAACGCGAGGGTGTCCTCGGAGTCGAGATAAAGGCCGAGTCTCCAGGGCAGCACGCCGAGAGTCGGACGTCCGGTGAGGGCTTTGAGCTGGTCAAGGCCCGGTTCGAGCAGTTCCCGGGCGCCGCGGAACTTGTTGATGACGAATCCCGCGATGAGCGCCTGGTCCTCGGGTTCGAGAAGGGCGACCGTGCCGAACAGCGACGCGAAGACACCGCCCCGGTCGATGTCGCCGACCACGATCACGGGAAGGCCCGCGTCGCGGGCGAGGCCCATGTTCACGATGTCGCCCGCGCGCAGATTGATCTCGGCCGGGCTTCCCGCCCCTTCGCAGATCACGACGTCGTATTCGGCGCGGAGTTCCACGAGGCTATCCCGGACGACGCCCCTCAGCCATTCCTTGTGCTCCCCATAGGCGAGCGCGTCGACCTCCGCCACCGGACGCCCAAGGACGACGACCTGGCTGCGCCGGTCACTGCCCGGCTTGAGCAGCACCGGATTCATCGCCGCCTTCGGCTCGACCATCGCCGCCTGCGCCTGCATGTACTGCGCGCGTCCTATCTCCGCGCCGTCGCTCGTCACCATCGAATTCAGCGACATGTTCTGGGCCTTGAACGGCGCGACCTTCACGCCCCTGCGCGCCAGCCACCGGCACAGCCCCGCCGTGACGACGCTCTTGCCCGCGTCGGACGTCGTCCCCGCGACCAGCAGCCCCGGGTACCCGGTCACCGCAGCGCCCAGACAATGGCCGCCGTCGCGAACGTCACCGCCGCGGAAAGCCCCACGGCCCGCCTGATGTCGCGGACTTCGGGCGCCCGACCGTCCCCCATTTCGGGACGGCGCTCAGCGCGTCCCCCATATTCGTTCTCTCCACCGAGCCGAACTCCGAGCGCCCCGGCGAAGGCGGCCTCGCACCGTCCGGCATTGGGACTGGGATGCTTCCCGCCGTCCCGCCGGAACACCCTCCAAGCCTCGCCTCCCGAACAAAGCGAGACCAGCGCACCGGTCGCGCGGGCCGGAACCCAGTTGGCGACATCGTCGAGTTTCGCGGCGGCCCACCCGAATCGCTCGTACCGCGGATTCCGGTAGCCGACCATCGCGTCCAGCGTGTTGACGGCCCGGTACATCAGCAGCCCGGGAATGCCGCCGACCGCACCCCATACCAACGGAGCGACGGCCGCGTCGCTCGTGTTCTCCGCCACCGACTCGACGACCGCCCGGGCCAACTCTTTCGCGTCCAGCCCCTCGGGGTCGCGGGCGCACAAATGGGAAAGCCGCCCGCGAGCCGCGTCAACGTCTCCGCGCTCCAGCATGCGGGCCATGATGAGGCCCTCGCGCCCCAATGACGTCCCACCGAGAACGGCCCACGTACACGCCGCCGTCACGAGGACATTCCCGCGCCCCACCCGCTGCAACCCGACTCCGACCACTCCCGCGCCGCCCACGAGCACCCCGGCGAAAACGGCCCCGCGCCACCGAGAATCCCCATAAAGAAAGCCTTCCGCCCTCGACGCGACCCGTCCGAATCCGGCGACGGGATGCCACCTCTTCGGATCGCCGAGCAGCGCGTCCAGCGCCACCCCGAGCACAAGCCCCTCAGCAGAGACGCGCATCGAGTTCATCCCAGTTCCGCTCAAGCCAATCCTGCGCCCGCCGTATCCGCTGCCCGGCGACCGGCCACATCCGCCCCCATCCGCCACCGCCCCGGGCCCGGTTCCGCATCGCCCGATAGGACCTCTCGAACCTCACCCGAGCCGCCGGAAGCACCTCCCGCCGCCGTTCCCGCTCAAGCCCGTAGGCATCGCAGAAAAGCCGCAGCCTGTGCCCGACGTCGGCGCGGTACAACAGCGCGTCCCGATCGGCCGGATCGGCGATGGGCCCCCAATGCCGCAGCGCCGTGACGACATCGAACAACCGGGTGGTCGGCCGCGCCAGATCGAAATCAATCAACGCCGCCGGAACCCCGTCCCGGAACACGACGTTCTCGAACGTGACATCACAATGCCCGATGACCTCGAACTCCCCGTCGAGGTTCGAGGTCTCCCCGTCCCACGGCGCGCCGTCCGGAGCCTCGTACGAGGCCACGGCCTCGTGGTAGCCCCTCAACAACCGCCCGACGCCACGCAGCGCGTCCTCCGAGACCGCGTACCCGGGCAGCGGCCTGCACGGCGCCTCCCCCGGCACCCAGCTCAGAACCTCGCGTCCCCGTCCGTCCACGCCCAGCACCCGCGGCGCCCCGTCGAACCCCACCGACTCCAGATGCCGCAACAACCCGTGCACGGCCGGACTGTGCGCCCGCAACGGCCTGCGCACCGTGTCCCCGACCCGCACCACACCCTCCGAAACACCCCCATCGGAGAGCGGCACCTCAATGTTCACCACCACAGCACCCCAAGATAAGCCTCCGAACCCACCACCCACGCCCGTTCACCCGTGGTAGTGGCGTTATAGGTGTGGAGCCGGAGGACCCGCCCCCTTACACTGTGTCCCGGCGTCCCGCCGGGCGCCGAGCGCCCGTAGCTCAGCTGGATAGAGCATCGGACTTCTAATCCGACGGTCGCGGGTTCGAATCCTGCCGGGCGCGCCCCCATGAACAGCAAAACCTTGCTCTGACCTGCACGAACGCCCGTCGCGGGCGGTTGCGCCGGATGCAGCCAGATGCCACCGAAGGCAGCCCCACGGTACCGTTCCCGGAATATACGCGGAATGACTTGGGGCACGTTTGCGCAGGTCAGCCCAGACGCGAAGAGAGGCCCCGGAACGATCCGGAGCCTCTCCACGGCGGTTGTCGATCATGCTGCTAGCGCGTCCTCTATGCGCTGGTTGGCGACATCCCGCTGCCCGTCTATGCACTTAGCGTAAACACGCAACATCACATCGACGCCGTGCCCGGCGCGTTCGGCCGCTTCGGGCGCATGGACGCCAGCGTTCAGCCAGAGCGACACCGCCGCATGCCGCAGGTCGTACGGCCGCGCCGCCAACGGGGACTCGACCTGATCGGGCATGAGGGCCAGGGCGCGAGCCTGCTTCCAGACTTGCGCGTACGCCGACCCGGAGAACGACCGGCCGCTACTGGTGACGAACAGCCGCCCGTCCTCAGCCGTTCCGAAGGCGTCGAGGTGCTCCCGGAGGATCGCCACCAGCTCAGGCGGGATCGGGACCGGCCGGACGGTGTCGTCCTCCCGATGCTTGAGGCCCCGATCGTCGAAGGTCTCCCCCGAGTCGGTGTACCGCTTGTTGGTCTGAGGACGGGTCTTCTTGACCGTGATCAGCCCCCAGCCGGTCGCCGGAAGTTCGCAGTCCTGACGGCGCAGCCCCGCGGCCTCAGCCGGACGAAGGCCAGCGAAGTACATGCACGCGAACATCGCCCGCAGACGAGGGCCACGCGACCGGCCGACATAGGACACCGCCGTCAGCAGCTCACGGGCCTGCGCCGGGTTCACGACGACGCGACGATCAACCGCCCCGTTCTGCTTCGGCGGACGCCACTTCACCCGATCGAGCGGATTCGCCGCGAAGTCCCCGGCTTCGACCGCGTAGCCGAGCGCATGCTTGAACACCGCCCGCTTGCGCCGGAAGGTCGAGGAAGCCGCGGGCTTTCCGTCGAGCTGGAGCGCGAGAGCCTCCAGCGCGGCCCGCGCCAACCGCGGTTCGTTCACCTCCGCAATCGGCATGGATGCCGCCTCCAGCCACCGCAGCGCCGCACCGAGGTCAGGCTGCATCGGGGGACGGCGAGCCTCCGGGACGAAGACGTGTTGCCGAAGCAAGACCCGCAGAAGCGCAGCGTCCGGCCGCCCCGGCATGTCCTTGACGAACACGAGCGTCACCGCCGTCATGGTGTCGGTGAGTCCCTCACGCGACTTGGCCGCCGCGTGTGGCCATCGCGCTTCGACGTATGCGCGCGCGAATTGCAGCCAGGTCCGAGAGGTCGCCGCTTTGAGCATGGACACCGGAAGGCCCGTGTCCATATCGAACGCCTCACCGTCCTTCGAAGCCTGCCGCAGGTCAGACAGGAAGCTCTTTGCCTGCGACGACCGTTCGAACGTCCGGGACTTCTCACGGCCGCCGACCGTCCAACGCGCGGTGTAGGAGATGACCTTGCCCGGCTTACTCGACCTCGGCCCGGCTTTGTTCGGCCGAAGCTCCCAGAGCTTGACCTTGTAGGACGTGTTCATGCGGCCTCCCGCAGCGACCAGAGCCACGCGTCGAGGTCACTTCGGTAGATGCGAATCTCCCCGTTGGGAAGCTTGATTCCAGCCGGAGCCCGACCAATCTCCCGCCACCGATAGAAGGTCCGCCGAGAGATCCCGCCGAGTTCCTCTAGAACCTGGTCGACGGTTAGAAGCTCGTCCCGCTTGCCTCTCACGCTGCCTCCCGAGTTGCCGAAAGTTCCGGAGTGGTGTTGTGGGTCGCGGCGTCGAGCTGGCGGCGCCGTTGGATGCGTTCGTTGATGAGGAGCAGGAGCCGTTGATCGGTCGGCTTCACGTCCGGGTCACCCGGCCCAGCGCGTTCCCAGATGTGCACGGCTTTCGGGTCGGCGGGGTTGGCGACGGGTATTCCGGCCTCAGCCAGCCGTGCCAGGACCCACGCCTTCCGGTCCGCCTTGTGATCGGCCAGCGTCTTACCGGACCATTTGCGGGACACCAGGACCCGGCGTCCGCCGTAGCCGAGGTGTTCGCGACGGTGTGCTTTGCCTTTGCAGAACCCAGGCGCCATCCCCTTGCGCGGGTTCTTGGGCTGCACGCCATACCGCAGCCAGTTCGCGCACGTAGGTGAGCAAGGTTCGTAGCGGAGGGCTTCGGCCATCCGGTCGACGTGTTCGCGTTGCGCGTCAGTTTGCGCCTGGTGGCATTCGGCCACGCCTTTGACCAGGTACTTGGTGAGGTAGCCGATCAGCTTGCGGGAGTGCGGGGAGTCGGTCAGGACGCCTTGCGCGTCGATCTGCCGCCCGAACCGCGCCACGTGCAACGGCTCGGCGTCCTCCTCCGTGCCGAGGGTATCCAGTGCTTCATCCCAGGTGGGCAGTACCTCGCCGGTCGCCGGGTCGAGGTAGCCGCCCCCAGGCCCGGCCGCGTCGTCCCAGACCGGGAGGTGATCCCCGGAGAACACCACACGGTCAGTCGAGGGCCACCACACCTGGTGATAGGTCGCCGCCACCACCTGGCGCAGTTCAGCGCGGGAGATCGTACCCCGGATGGCCATATGCAGGTGGGGAGCCAATCGGCGTTGGGGTTCGACGGTGGCGAAGTATTGGACGTCGTAGCCGACGAACCGGCGTAGGTTCTGCACGAACCGGTCTACGAGCTTGGAGAAGTGCAGGGCGTCCCTCGCGGCCCGCGTGTAGTCGTAGGTGGCCGGGTCGACCGGGGTTCCGTCCGAGCGCACCCGCCCGTAAGAGTCCAGGGTCAGCGTGAGGAACAGCGAGGGCCGGAACGTCTGCCCGTCCTTACCCCGGAACACCTTGCCGACCGTGCGGGAGTCGACCGGACGGCGAGGCAAGTCCGGCGCATCCTGCCTGCGTCGAGTCGATCGGGTCCGCCGGCCCCTGCCCTCATCACCGGTCTTGAGCCCGCAACGCACGCCAGAGCGTTCGATCTCGTGATCGAGGTCGCGGACAACGGCGTCCCAGAACTCCGTTCCCTCCCCGTCCGACGTCCCGTTCTCGCTCGCCTGGTCACGGGCCGCCGCCGCGTGCGCCCGCAGTTCCATCCACGCGCGTTGTTCGACGTCCGGGTCGGCGCGGGTGATGACGGGTTCCTGGGTGAGGTGCCAGCCCTGGGCACACTGCACGGCGCGGAGTTTGCGCTTGCGTTCGGCGCACGAGGGACACACCGAGGCGAGCGTGTGGCCGCACGGGACGTAGACGATGTCGCCGGTTCCGGTGGTCAGGTCCACTCGGCGCATGGGGATGGGGCGGATGCAGACGCCGTGTTCGACCGCGACCGCTTCCAGCACCCCGCGCGCCAGCGGCGGCAGTGTCTTGACCACGGGTCCGGATTCGGAACCGTCCTTGTCGGTCTGGGGTTCGTCGAGGATGGGTTGCCTCACGCCGCCCCCTCGACATCGACGTCGGGCAGGGCGAACGCGACCATGGCGCGAATGTCGTGATCAGAGACGTAGGCGGCGCGCACCCGCACCGGATCCGGGGAGGTCTCCAGCCGGACGAACCCCACCCCCGCGCCCACCTCGGGGAGCGAGGAGATCTGATCGGCCAGCGCTCCGCGGTCCCGCGCGCCGTCTCCCAGGACCATGTCGACCTGTTCGTCTTCGTCCAGGCGCAGGGCGATCCGGTCAGGGAACAGGTTGCGCAGGTTGTTGACCTCCTTGCGCGCGTCCTGCTGCGCACCGATCACGCAGTACCCAACCGACCTGCCTTGCGAGGTGAGGACGGCAAGGGCTGATTCGGCGCGCCGCCGTAGGTCGCGTTCGGGGCAGTAGGCGGTCAGGAACGCCAGCTCATCCACCACGATGACCCGGAACGGGAACTCATGCGTGGGTGTGAACGACCGGGTGAGTCCGGCGAACCGTTCGGCCCGCGCGTTCATGTCCTGGGCCGCCGCTTCGAGAAGCTCGACCATGCCGCCCTTGGGGTCGTCGCTGTAACGGCCGTACCGCTCGAACAGCGCCCGCCCGAACGACAACTCCATGCGTTTGGGGTCGATGGCCCAGACCTCCACCAGCCCGCCGAGCATGAGCGGCAGTACCGCGCGGATGGTGGACCAGATGACCGACCCCTTTCCGGCCCCGGTCGCGCCCGCGATGAGGACGTGGGTTCCCAGCAGCCGCAGCCGCCACGGCGACCCGTCCTCCTGGCGTCCGATCAGCAGGCCGGACAGGTCGACGTCGGCCGGGTCAAGGATGGGCAGGGCGGGAATCGGTTCGGCGAGGGCATCGCGGCGGACGAACTCCAGCCAGATCCGGCCCGGACGGTCCCCGTCCCGCACCCGCACCAACGACGCCCCGAACCCATGCGCCAGATTCACCGAGACCTTTTCCCATGCGTCGGGAGCCTGGCCCTTGAGCATGCGGACCAGGACGCGATCGGACGTTGGTCCGCAGCGGACGCGGACGAGGGAGGGCAGGTATTCGCGTCCCTTGTGGACCTTGGTAAGTCCGGCCGTGACGAGGACGGGTTGCCAGTCGCGCCGGTACACCGACACCCGCCGCCACCAGGACCGGGCCGGGCGGACCACCCACCGGACTGCGGACGGACGGTCCGCCACCGCCCACACGGACAGGCCCACGGCGACGAGGACCAGGAGCAGGACGGGGACGGTCCAGCCGAACCGGTAGCCCAGCCAGGCCAGCGCGGACGCGACGGAGACGGGGACGATGTTGCGGATCAGGAAGACGAGCGTCCGCACGGCCGCGCGGACGAGGTTGACGATGAGCACGAGCCCTTCGGGCATGTGCCACACCGGCGGCGCCCACTTGGGGGCCGCGAACGGGTCACGTTGGGCTTCGACCGCGACGTTCTCACCGGGGCCGAGCTTGCGGAACTCCCATGCCATGATTGGTGCACCTCTTCTTTGCGCTGTTCACAGGGAGAGATCGGGGCGGCCGGAGGTACCAGCTCCAGCCGCCCCACCTTTCTCGGGTCAGGCCGCGTCCTTGGCGGCCGTGTCCTTGCCCGCCGGGCGGCCTTGCGGTTTGTGGTTGGCCGGGCGCATCGCCGCCGCCTTGAGCGAGTAGGCGAGGCGGTTGTTCTGGCTGTTGACGTACGGCGTCACACTCAGCCCGTCGAACTCCACCGGCACGAACGGAAACCCGGTCGGGGCTTCGGGCATGATCGGCTGGACGGGCGCGGTCAGCTTGACCTTGAACGTGCCCTTGGCCGCCGGGTCGGCGTCCAGCACCTCCACCGCCCAGACCAGTTCGCCCGACTCCTTGTCGCGGGCCTGGACGAAGTTCTCGCGGGTCGACCGGTCGAAGTCCCGCACCGGCTCGACGCCGCCCTTGATGAACGCCCCGAACGGGAACACATCCCCGAACGCGACCTTGAACGGACCCTGCACTGCCATGACGATCACTCCTGTTTGCTTGATCCTGTGAGCGACAACTCGTCTTATCGAGTTGCCGTACAAGGAATGTACCTCGCTCGGAACGAATCGCTAGGGGTGTAAGTCGACTTATCGAGTGATCTGTGTCACAAGGTGTAGCTGTCTTCCAGGACGTGCAGCGACCCCGGAAGTGTGACCTCCACGACTAGGACGGTCCGCCCGGACGAGTCCTCCACCGAGCCCAGCACCGACAACACCGGCTCACCCTCGCCCAACTCCAGCGCCGCGCGCTCCTCCTCGGTCGCCCGGCGAGCCCGCAGCCGCTCGCGCACGCGAGACAGCCGCTCCTTGCCCGCAGCGGCCAGCAGTTCGCGGACCGGGACCGTCAACGGCCCCTCTTGGTCGAGCCCGGCCGTACGTGCGACATCCAGCGGCGCCCACAACGACACCAGCTCACTGGCGATCGAGTCATACAACCCGACATAGCGCCGCAGGTGAATCGGCGCGGACTCCGCCAGCCCCAACAGCAACGCGACCTGATTGGGGGCGGGGCGACGCCCGGTCTCCAGCACCCGCACCGATGCCCCGGTCTCCTGACGATCCAGCACGGCCAATCCGGGCCGGTTGCTGTCAGAGGCCCGCGAGGACGGGCGAGCTTTCACGAACGTGCCGCGTCCGTGCTCGCGCTGGAGTTCGCCGAGCAACTGCATCTCGTTCAACGCGCGGACCACGGTCGGGCGCGCGGCCCCGAACTCCCGCCCGAGCGCCGTCTCCGAGGGGATCTGCGAGCCGACAGGGTAGGTTCCGTCCTCGATCCGGCGACGCAACGTCTCGATGATCCGGACGTACTTCGGGGCGTACATGGCGTCATCCGACATGAGGACCTGCTAACAGCTCGACAACACGAGTTACACAAGCAAACCAGACGTCCCCGGCAATGTCACGCCCACCCCCAGTCCACGACCAGGCAGTTCTACACCCTCACGCCTAGCCGCTGGCCACTTGCAGGACGCCGAGACAACCACGCGAGACCAGATGGAACGCCGCCAACAACACCTCATGCCCCACGCTCACGTCCAAGAGTGCAGCATCCAACTCGGCCACCCATTCCGGCGGGTGAAGCGGGGCCTCCTGCCGGGCGTGCCGCTGGACGTCCGAAGCCCTGCCCTTGAGGAACTTGGTCACGTCCGCCACGTCTTCGATCACCTGGGCCAGCGACTCCAGCGCCATCGCCACCTCCAGCAACCCAAGCCGCTCCAACCCACCGCGACCGGCCAGCTTGTTCACACCATCGGACCACGCCGCCAGCAAATCAAGCTGGTCCTGCATCTCACTGCCCATCACACACCCCCGTCCACGCGCTCTGGCCGTACGGTCCGCCGTGCGCCCACCTTGCGCGGGCCCCACGCACCACCGTTCTTGACGTACTCGACCTGCTCACGGGAGAACCGGCGCTCATCGCCCGGCGTGCGAACGCACGACAAGTTCCCGACCAACGCCCACCGCGAAACCGTCCGGACGTGCACACGAAACACCTCGGCCACCTCATGCGGACGCATCAACTGCCCGGAACCGAAATCCCACCCATCGACGATCACGACGTCTCCCCGTCAAGACCGCTGGGCCCCGCATGCGGGGCGGTCGGGGCCAAGCTGTCGGGGTTGTTCATGAAGTGCTCGATCTGCTCACGGCTGAACCGTCGTATTCCGCCCAGGGTCCGGACGCAGGAAAGCCGTCCCTCATCGGCCCAGCGCGCCACGGTCGCAGGACCGACCCGAAACATGTCGGCCACCTCGCCGGGGGAAAGAAGCTGACCGGGCCCGAAATCCCAGCCGTCGACTCGCACATTGGGCATCAGGGGGTTTTCCTCTGGTTGAACGCCACCACCGGTGGCGGGGGGAGTTGGGGGGATTGCTCGTCATGGATGGACAGAACCAACCGGGCGTGCTGGACGCGGTCGGTCGCCTGCTTGCGTTCCTCGTCCGGGACGGGGAGCTTCGCCGAGAGCCAGGGGCCGTATGTGCGCAACACGGCGAGCTGATACCAGGCGTCGACCGTCACAGCATCAGGGCTCATGAGGCGGTCCATTCGGCGTAGACGACCTTCCCGCCCTCCGGCCCACACCACACCCCGACGTGTGCGGCCAACTCCGCGATGACCGCGATACCCCGGCCCCCGTCGCCAACGGCGGTCTGCTCGGTCAGGACGGGCAGGTTCGCGGCGTCGGCGTCCCACACCTCCACCGCGTACACACCGCCCACCGAATAGGCGCGCACCCCGATCACCTCGGTCTTGGCATGCCGGATCGCATTGGTTGCCAACTCCGACGCCACGACCCGAACGTCATCGAGATCGACCGGCCACCCGGCCGCGATCTGACCAACGTGATCACGGGCCCGCTTGGCACTCGCACCTTCAACGGCCAGAAAGATCATCTGCCGTCAGCCTCCCAGCGGCACGAAACGGCAGCATTCGCACGTCCGCGCCTTAGCCCTGGATAGAAGCGGGCCCGGCGACACGAAGCCTCAACCGGTACCGTCCGGTCGCTCCTGGGGGCGAGCAACCAAACCCGGTCCCCCCACTCCACGCCGCCGGACCCGCAGCCCTGTCACGCGACAGCAGCCGGATCGATCCCTTGGCACTCGGCGCACCGCTCCCGCCGCCGCTCCGGACCACGACGAGCAGAACCACGCCGCATCACCAGCAGATCGACCCGGGACGACACCCAGGACCACCCGCGGCCGCCGCAGTGCTCACACCCGCTGTCCGCCTGCTTGTCTCGCATGACGCCAAGGCTCCCGCCATGCAACGTCCTATAGAAGGTCCTGCAAGGGACTTGAATAGGACTCTTAAAGGACGTACGCATGCGTTAGACGGGTCACAGTGTCTAGTCAGGGCCCATATGCGAGCTAGAGTCGGACTCAAAGCGGACTCACAGCGGAGGGAACGACGATGCCGCGCCCAGCAGGCAACACACGGCTAAAGGCAGCCCGCCAGCACGCCGGATACGCATCTCAGCAGGCACTTGCCGACGCCATGACGGCGACGGCCCCCTTGCTGGGCTTGGGCAACATCCAGATCAGCGCCCGCCAGATACGACGGTGGGAATCAGCCTCCCCGCCGTGGCCCCGCGCCGACCACCAGCGCCTCTTGGTCCACATCCTGAAACTGCCCATCGAGGAACTGGGCTTCACCCCGCCCTGGGAGACAGCCGACGCTTCCGCCCCTTCACGGCCGATCACCCCTGCTCCCGCCGTCACCGGCCAGGGCACCGGTGCCACGCTTCCACTCCCCAAGGCCAACGCCGCCGTCCAGCCGCCCACGGTCGGAGCCGACTTCGCCGCCATCAACGGCGCATTGCGCCGCCTGTACTTCTCCGTCCAGCCCGCCCAGCTCCACCCCGCCGTGGTCGAGCACACCAAGCTAGGCACGCATCTCCTCGCCGAGACCACCGGCGTCCCGCGGACCATCCTCGCCACCGCACTCGCCGAGTCCCTGCTCCTGGTCGGCCGCATCGAGTTCTTCGACCTACGCCAGCCCGAAGACGCCGACGCCTCCTATGTCCGCGCGCTCCAAGCGGCCGGAGAAGCCGACGACCCGCTGTTGGGCGCCGCAATCCTCGCCCACGCCGCATTCATCCCCGGATGGGACGGCCGACGCGACGAAGCCACCGAACGCATGCGCGCCGCCCGCACCTACGCCCGACGCGGCACCGCACCCGCCGAGTTCCAAGCATGGCTGGACGCCGTCGAAGCCGAATGCGAAACCCGATGCGGCCACCCCCGCCAAGCTCTACGCCTCATCGACCACGCCGAGCGCATGCTCACCGAGAGCACCGGCCAGCCGGCCCCCGACTGGTTCAACTGGTTCTCGCCGATCAGCCTGGCCTCATTTAAGGGAGACACCCAGCTCAAAGCCGGTCAGCCCGCCCAGGCCAAGGCCACCCTCCTCGGCGTCCTGGAGGCGATCGGCGACACCAACGCCAAACAGCGCACTGTCATCCTCGGCGACCTGGCCGCCGTCGAAGTCGCCCAGAACAACCCCGAGGCCGCATGCTCCTACGCCGAGCAGGCCCTAGACCAACTCGCCGTCACTTGGTACGCCACCGGCATGGACCGCATCCACGACGTCCGCCGCGCCCTGCAGCCATGGGCCGACACCGACCACGTCCGCCGCCTGGACGACCGCCTGTACGGATGGCAGACCACCCTCAGCGCCCTGCAGCGTTGAACTCAGCGACCCGGCCCGGAAGCTCGGCCAGAGAATCAATCCGCATCGTCGGAACACGGTCGGCTTCCGGGTCGTCCTGCTGGATGATCCCCCACGGCCCCCGCCGGATCAGCGCCGTCTGCAACCCCACCTCAGCCGCGGGCATGATGTCGTTGTCCAGCCGGTCACCCACGTACAGCACTTCCCCGGCATCACACGGCGCAGCCTCCACCACACACCGGAAGAACCCCGGATCAGGCTTGGACACACCCCAGTCATCCGACGTCGCGACCATGTCGCACGGCAGCTCCAACGACCGCAAGATGCCCCCGGCCCGCACCGTCTGATTCCCCGCGATCCCCACCCACAGCCCATCACCCCGAAGCTTGGCCAGCGCCGGACGCGCGTCCGGGTACAAGTCCTCTTCCCCGAACGTCTCAGGCCGCCCAGCCCTCACCCGCTCCTCACGCTGCCCCGTCAGGTCAAACCCCGGCGCGAACACCTGGAACGTCTCCCGGTAGTCCAGCCCCCGAGCAATCACCGCCCCGAACATCGCCGAGAACGTATGCCGAGGCACCCCCAACCAGTCAGCCCACGTCCCATACTCCCGAGACTCATCAACCAGACACTCACCCACATCAAACACAACAGCCCGGATCATGCCCGCCACCCTACGACCAGGCCCCCAACTCGACCCCACCCAGCCAAACATGAAACCCCGGATCGACAAGCAGGATCCCCACGCTTTCAAGGGCACTCGCCAGGCGGGGCCGCAGCCAGTCAATGCGGTTGGGCGCGCGGCTTCCTTAGTCCGGTTCCGCCGTACCGTGAAGGACCGCCATCCTAGGCTGCCTCTTCAAGGCAATGGGTCACTCGTCAAAGTTGGCGAGGTAAGCGGCAGGGCCCCGATCTCTACTCAGGATCCAACAGCCGAGCAGAGACGACCGCATCCTCACCGAGCAGTGTAATAAACCACCGCTCTCGGTCCAGATGGATAAGGTCTTTTCGGTCAAGCCCCTTAAGAGTTCGGCGGAGATTCGTTCGCATGGAGGGGCGAATCCATAGGCTCAACTCATCGACAGTAGCACCTGTCGCTCCACGCCAATAGAGAAGTGCCAAACAGAAGTCAGATGCCCGGAGATCACGAAGGATCCTCGGTACGCCATTGAACATCTGAATTACTGGCACCTCTTTATTGATGAGGTCCGTAATTATTCTATGCGCCTCATCGGGTGAGACCTTATGAAAGAGTCGGACGAGTTCAGCTAGAACCCACTCCATATTGTGCACAACGAGCGTTGCATCCTGCAGATTTGGGTCTATACCGTCTGCCAAATGGGCAGCATCACGCTTATTTCTCATATCATAGATTAAGCGTAGCGTTCGGGGGATATGAAGCCGAACACTATCGTTGCTAGGGCTGTTTTCAAGCATTGTCATCATACGATCCACACTAGGCAGCGTTTTGCCCATGGGGACGTATGATCCTGAACTAGTCCACTGGAGTATACGAAATACTACTTCAGTGAACCGGCCGCCCTCGATCATGTTTGGCCGCAGATCCGACCGATAGAAACGTTGCTTCGCCTCAGAGAAAGCCGCTAGAAGTTCCCTGCTAAGTTCCGGAGGCACTCCAGCCTGTTGAAAGCTCTGCTCAATTTCTGCAAGGCCAGCGGTCATCGAGGTAGACCAAGGAGACTGCTAACTTTTTCAATACCTTCACGGGACAGTTTATACGCCTTCCCGTCCTTGAATACCCTCTTTGCAGCGAGGTTATTCTTGAGCGATTGAGAGGGATTGGAGATCTTTATTCCCTGGTCAATCAACAGCTTGTTGGCGTCGGCTGTAGAAAAAGTACTGTTGGCGCTTCGTTTTGAGACGTAGAAGCCAGCGATAAGAATCTGATCTGTTCCGCTAGCCCCACGAGGGAGGCGATGAATGGCCTCTCCGAACTCAGGCAGCTCCGCCTCGGCGCGGGTACCCTGATCATCAGAGGCGACATTCGCACCGGTCTGAATCGAGTTGTCTGCAGACACAAAGCTTTGCAACATCGATTCGGGAAGCTTCTCCAGCATTTGCCTTACCGTGTCCTTGTACTGAGCGATGAACGCTTCGGACCCCTCGACTTCAAATTCACCGCTAGCCAGCGAAATGCGCAATCTTGCGTCTGAGGTCACGTTTCCCCCTCCCCCGCGACCTCCCTCGATCGCGGTCCACTACAACGTAGGGGGATAGTATGCGCCGGACTTCGCCAGGGTGCAAACAGAGAGACCTGCAGTTCGAACTAATGAACGAATACCGCAGCTTCATGCTGCCTCAGGTCAACCGTGTCGCCGTGCCCCCTTCGCACTGACGCCCTATATGATCAATTTCTTATTGACCAGGCGAAATTAGCCTTGCATCACTGCTTCTACTCGTGGAATCACGGTGTAGGTTAGGGCGATTCAAGATCGTCGTCCTTGACATGTCATCGTGAGTGGCCAAAGACGGTCAAGCGGACCTGCTTCGAGCATGTCTCCCGCAGGTCAAAACGTGCGCTCTCCGAGTGATCTGTCGTATCGTCTCGCCGTTGGTACGGGAGTGTGGTGCTGGCCAGGAGAGTTGTGGAGACACTCCAGGACAACCCTGATCTTGTTTCGGATCGAACCCGCTGCCGAATTGGGCTGTTTGGGATCAAGGGGCGGCGGCGCTCAGGCCGCTGGCGCGGCCCCGCGCCTGGCCGCCCGGAGCGTGCGGCGTGGGCGCCGGTCACCGGACGGCCGCGCCGGGCCGCGCATCGCTGCGTGGCTGGCCCTTCTGCCCGGCCGCCCGCTCCGCTCGGGGTCGCACCGCCGCCCAAGCCCGAACCTCGTCCGTCGCGCAAGAGCCCCGTCATCAACCAGCACCAGGGCATGTCCCCTGGTTGAGCATTGCGACAGTCGCCAGGATCAGCACGGGGGGTGGTTGCGCGAGCTCGAACAAGGGGGCTTCGCAGCCCCCTTGACCCCGGCGACCCGGAGGGCACTCCCGCGCGAACCTGTCTGTCTCGGGGTTGCGCGCCGTTCGCGCGGGAGCACCCTCCGGACAGGGTCCGCTCGTCCGTTACGGGATGCGCTGCGCGGAGATTGCCAACCTCGCGAACTGGTCAGCAGCTCACGCGTGTAGAGGGCGAGGAAGGGAGAACAGCGGCTACGCCGCTAGCCCGTCCAGAGGATGTCGATGATGCGGAGCGTCTCGGCCTCTTCGTCCACCAGGAGCGTCAGCATGCCTTCGCTGTTGGATCCGAAGAAGGCGTGCCGGACTGCTGTTTGCTCTGGCCGTTCCGGTACCGCGTCCCATGGGGCTTCCAGGAGCTGGAGGAGGCGTTCGAGGAGTGGGCCGTTGCGGACGTCTTCGGGAAGGCCGTTCAGTTCGTAGAGTGCGCGTCCATGGAAGCCGTCGAAGCGGTAGGTCACACCCGGCCTTCCCAGCCCGGCGGGGTGTAGCGCACGAAGCTCTCTTCACGGCCCTGTAGGGCGTCCTGGACAGCTTCGTCGTAGCCGGGACGGGCGTAGGCGATGGCCCGCAGACGCCATTGCCGCAGCAGGGTTTGAACCTGCTTGAAGCGCGCCAGGTCGTGAGCCGCGTCGAGCGCCTCGTCATACTCGGCCCGGAACTGGTCACGATGCGAGGGTGGGAGCGCATCGAAGATCGCGGCCGGGTCCTCACCAGGATCACGCGGCGCGGTCGGTTCCTCGGGCTGGGCGGTCATGGTGTCCAATCTACCTGTGGGGCACGTCGAGGCAGGGCCCACGACGGCAGGACGCGGCCACGAGCAAGATCCGGAGTATGCGCGGAATGATCTTGCTCCCGGTGGGTGGACGCTCGGGAGTGTGCGCAGGTCGGCGGGGATACTGACCGGCTGGAGCGCTTCGGACTTCTAATCCGACGGTCGCGGGTTCGAATCCTGCCGGGCGCGCCACCCCTGACCTGCAGTCTTACCACTGCCAAGATCCCGGATTTCGTCCGGCATGTCCTCGTGTCTGCTCGATGTTTGCTCGGCTGTCGCAGACCTGTCGTCGACCCCGTCTCCAACCCCGCTTAACCGCTAGTTCCAGGTACCCTGGCCAACGCGCCGACATACCCCCGACAACCACGCCCTGACCGGGGCTGGACGTCTCTCGGCCAACCGATTGGCTTGAGACGGCGCACCTGTGTCCGCGTCCAACCCGAGGCTCGGATGCGGACGCCCGTGCGAAGAGTCCGACGGTCAACCTCCGCTGGTCATCGTCTTGACACCTCGGGCCAGGTGGGCGATGCGTCCCGGTGTCGCCGTTTCGGCACGTTCGGCCTCAGCCCGGCCGTTGAGGCCGAGATCGACGCCAGCCAAGGAGAGGCCCCGTGGCTCGGCTCGTGGTCGTGCTCGGCCAGATCCCGCGTGCGGTGGTGCAGGTCGTCTCGATCCTCACCGTGAAGGTCGACGAAGTCCTTGTGGTGCGAAACCTGACACAGCTCGAACTCGCCTACTGGGAGAGGAACCCCAGCCTGTTCCGCGACCCCGAGGCGGCCCTCAATCAACTACAGAAGGCCGTGGTCGACGACGAACGCCGCGACCCACCACCAACTGTCTCCGCCTAACAGACACAACGCCGTCGCGTCTTCGGTCGTGACGATGACGCCGCCCGTGCTGGCGTGATCCGCTTTAAGCCAGGTGCATGCCTCTTGACTGCATCAGGCGATCTCAGAACCGCGATCCTCTGGCTGCAGAAAAGCATCTTGATTTGGCAGGCGGCAGGCTTACACTGCCTCGGCTAGACGAGCCGGTGCACCTCGCCGAGGCGCGCACACACCTATGCGCGAGTGCCTCGCCATACGGCATCGAGGCCTCGCGCCGCCGGAACTCTCGGTGGTTGCACACGGCTGCAAGGCTTCTGAGCGATTGGCTCACCCAACTGGGGTCGGCCGTGACCGACCAAGCAGAGCGGGTTAGCGCGACGGGCCTGCACAACCCGGGCCTGTTCGTCGCCCAGGCCTTGGCCGCAGGAGTGTAGGAGGAGATCCCGCTACTCGCCCTGCCCTCCGCGCTCATGACCGCCGCCCGGCTTGGCAGATCCTCACCGCGGTATGTCTCCTGCGGGTGATCCCACATGCCTCCCTCGGTGCCGGTCTTGATCTCTGCGCAGTGTTCGCCGGGGCGGCTGGTGGATGTACCTCGGGTCGCCCTGGCTATGGCTGTAGCCGTGGTGTACCGCGGGCGGTCAGTGTGGCGGGCATGGGAGGCCAGCGTTCCGATGGCGGTCCGGCCACCGAGCGAAGCGATTGGCGGCCGTGCTCCGAGTCAGCGGACGTATGCGCGCCACGTGTTCGCGTGGTCGGTGGAATTGGCGAGGTCGAGGCGGAGTGTTGGAATGCGCTGGCCGGGGCCGACGACTTTTACATGTCTCACGAGTGGTTGGCTTCCATCGAGCGTGATCGTGTCGCTAGGGTCCGGTACGTGCTGGCGCTGGCAGGTGATCGGCTGATAGGTGCCTTGCCGATTTATCGATTGCTGTATGAGGGCGGCACGTTTTATCAGAATCAGCGCTTCCGGACGCTGTTGGGCATTGAAGGCGACCATTTGGTCGCGGGCTCCCGGCTGTGCAATCGTGGTGGTGTGCTCTTGGCCGACGATCTGCGAGCGGACGTGGGTGAGCAGACGGTCCGGGTGCTGCTGCAGGCCGCGCTGGCGGTGGCCGAGGGCGAGGGCCTGCACGGAATCGTCTTGCCCTATCTGCCGGCCGCGCAGGTGCAGCGAATCCGGCGAGCGGCGTGGGTGGTCGCCGCGCGGGATGACGCCGAGGCGATCGTCAGCGGCGCGAGCGTGGGCGTGGACGCCTATGTCGAGCGGCTGCCGAAGAAGCGGCGGTACTACGCGCGCCAGGAGCGCGACCGGTATGCAAAGGCCGGTTGGCGTTCCGGCGTCGAGCCGCTGGCGGGCTGCGTCCCGGAGGTCGCGCGTCTGGTGAGCGAGGTGAACCGGCGCCACGGCGACACGGTGCCCGACTTCCTGCTGCGGCGGATCTTCCGCTGGGAGGCCAGGGCGGTCGGCCCTCGTGCCGTGGTGCTCACCTGCCGGGACGAGCGCGGCGCGCTGGTCGCCTGCGCCGTCGACTTCGTGTGGCGCGACATGCTCTACCTGCATGCCGTCGGGCTCGATCACGAGCGGCTGCGGGACTCGTTCGAGTACTTCAACCTCATGATCTACCGGGCGATCGAGTATGCGTCCGAGCAGGGTCTGGACAGGCTGCACCTGGGGCTGGTGACGCGTGCGAAGACACTGCGGGGCGCGGTGGCGAACCCGCTGTGGACGGCGGCCGTCTTGTGCGGGACGGCCGGTCGCGCCCCGGGGGTCCGGTTCGTCGACGGCTCGGCCGACACCGGGATGTAGGGCCCGACGGTTCTGGCGCCGCGGGCGTCCCGCGGCGATCCTGGTGGTGCAGAGCCGGAGTGGAGGGGACGAGATGAAGGCCGAACCGCTGTCGCTTACCACCAGGGAGCTGACGACGCAGACGTGGCCGGACTTCGAGACGCTGTTCTCTCAGGGCAACGGCTGGGACTTCTGCTGGTGCATGGCCTTCCAGCGCGACAAGCCGCTGCCGGGGTCTCTGCACCGCACCCGGGCCGAGCGCAGCGTCGTGAACCATCGGGACAAGCGGGAGCTGGTGTGCCAGGGCCGGTCCCACGGTGTGCTCGTCTACGACGGCGGGGCCCCGATCGGATGGTGCCAGTACGGCCGGAAGGACGAGCTTCCGCTGATGGACGGCCGCCGCGGCAGGTTCGCCAAGCCGCCGCTGGACGGCGTGCCAGCCGAGGACTGGCGTGTCACCTGCTTCGTCGTCGCCAAGAAGTACCGGCGGCGCGGTGTCGCGGCGACCGCGCTGCGCGCCGTGCTCGCCGCGATCGGCGACGCCGGAGGCGGGCTGGTCGAGGGCTATCCCCTCGATCTCGCGACGAAGGACCGATGGGGCCCTGGGACCTGGTCCGACTACGGTCATTTCGGCACGGTGTCGATGTTCGAGGCGGAGGGATTCACGCGGGTCGGAATGCTCCGCCCCACTAACGCGATCATGCACAAGGACGTCTGAGGGCGGCCTCGGCTCAGAACGCGAACGTCGTCTCGACGGTCCGCCCGCCGCCCGCCCGCTCGGCCGCGGACGCGGCGAGGTCGCGCGTCACGCACATGCGCTGGAGCCAGCGGTCCTGGCCGTCGTATCGGGCGGTGAACTCCGAGCGCGCATGCACGGCACGGCGGTTGTCGATCACCAGCAGGTCACCGGTGGACAGCCGGACCCAGCGTCTGACCTGGTTGGCCGCGGTCCGCAGGGCCTGCACCGCGGCCTCGGCCTCCTCGGTGAGGCCGACCATCAGGTCGAGGTCGAAGTTCAGGAAGGGATCGTGCGGGTCGCCGTACAGGATGGGCACCGCCGGCCCGTTTCCTTCCGTGGCGTTCGGGCTGCCGAACGAGTAGTCGATCCCGGGACGGTACAGCGGCTCGAAGAGAATGGCGCGCTCGCAAAGCGTCAACCGGGAGAGAATCATGCGGACGCCAGCGGTGATGGTCTTCGCCTCGTTGTCGTGATCGGGTCGCAGGCACAGCAGGAGAAGGTAGTCGGGCGGGTAGGGGTGAAAGCCCATTTCGGTGTGGAAGCCGAGCAGGATAGAGGAGCTTTCAGAGGATATCTTGTTGGCGTTCTCGGGTGTCGGGACGACGTTCTGGAACAGGGAGCCGGACTGTTCCTGCAGATAGGTGAACGGTGATCCGAGCGCTGAAGCGAAGGCCGCCAGCCACAGTTCGCTGAGCCACCGCTTGCGGTGCGGACGTGCATGTGGATCCACAGGAGTCGGCGGCAGGGACGCCCCCAGAGGCAGGCCGGAGACGAGGAGAATCCCGTAGTCGTTGGACCGTTCGCGGAATGTGCCGACCGTGTGCCTGATCGACCTGGGAAGTTCATGGAAACACAGTTCGGCCGCTGCGATGAAGGCGTCGTCGTCCTCATTGGAGTCTGGTAGCTCCGTGGCGGTGATCGGGTCCAGTTCCGCGCGGAGGGCCGAGGCGTCGATGACGTGCGGGCCGGACGCGCGCGCCAGACAGGGTTCGGGATCGAAGGAACGTGTGGCGAACGCCTGGCCGCGGACCTTTTCGGCATGCCGCTCGCCGACCGACGCCTCGACCTGTCCGGTGGCCAGCCATGAGATCGCGTTCAGTAGGAACAGCAGGTTGTCGCGGCGTCCCAGGAACGGAAGCGTGAACATGTCGGCATTGCTGACGACGACGATCCGGCCGTCGCCCCGGGTGGCCGCACCGGCGACGGTGTGCCCGGCGTGGCTGAGCAATGCGGTCATGTCCGCTTTGATCGGACGGGCCCGGTGAAGGTGGACGGTGTCGATTCCGCCCATGATCGGGTGGCCTGGAACGGCGGCGCAGGTGACGTCGTAGGTCAGCAGATGCTCGGCGGTTGGACGCTGCTGGGAGACGAAGATGCCTCCAAAGGAGAAACGGGCCACTGCCGAGGTCAGTGACTCGCTTGGTTGCGTTGGAGGACGATCGCCGTCGCCGAAGGCGAGGATTCCGCCTCCGCCGTCGAGGAAATTCGCGAGCAATGCGGACTCCTCTGCCGTCACCGGCCGGTCGGCTTCGCGGCCGCCGGTGGGCATGAGAAGTACGTCGGTTCGAGCGAGCGTCTCCGCCGTCCACGGCCGGTCGATGATCTGCGTGCGCTCGGCGAAACCGTCGAAGATCTCGGGTAGGTGCGCGACGTAGCCCAGTTCGGTGTACTCGCGAGTGGAATGTCCGCCGGTTCTCCGTTTCGGATCGGCGGTCCATACCCTAGAATGCGAGAGGTCCAGTGCAACGCGCATCGTCGTGATCGACCTTTCTGCTGCGGTTCCATTGGAGCTCCGCGCCCACGGAGATTTCCGATCGTAAGCAGATGCCATACACCACCCGTACAGACAGGGTGGACTCGCGCGGGAAGGACGCCGAGACGATGCCTCTTTTTCCGGGCTGGCGATCGCTGGCCCGAAGTCTCGTGCCCGACGACTTCGACGTGCCGACCGAGTGGCGCACACCCGTGTTCCGCTTGGAGGCGCTGAGCGAACGGCACAACGAGGGCGACCACGAGGCTTGGATGTCCAACATCCCCTTCGTTCAGGCCACCGCGGGCTTCGCCGGCACGACATGGCCCCCGTCCGAGGGCATGTCGCTGGAGGAGAACATGCAGTCGGTGCGCCGCCACATCCGGCATTTCGCCGCCCGAGTCGGTTTCACCTACGCCGTCATGCCGTCCGGAAGCGACGACGTCATTGGTTGCGTCTACCTCTACCCCGCGGCCGACGACGAGCACGACTGTGAGGTCCGCACGTGGGTGCGTGCCGATCTGGCCGTCCTGGACGCACCGGTCCACCATGCGGTCACCGAATGGGTCGAGACGGCATGGCCGTTCCAGGCGGTGCTGTCACATCCCCGGCCGCGACACCAGAGCGTGACGCCTGGCCGGGACGCCTGGGCGTGACCGTAGGCCGCATGTAGGGGGCGCGTATGTGCGCTGTCCAGTCTCTGAGCCATGACGCAACCGCCTCGGGTGTCCGGTGCCCGCCGGTCCCGGCCTCTGCCGGAACTGGCCGTCAACGGCGGCACGCCGGTGCGCTCGCCGCGACGGCGCTGGCCGGAGTGGCCCGTCCCGGCGCCCAACGCCGACCGCAATCTGCGCGAGGTTCTGGGCGCCGGCCGCTGGGCGATCAGCGGCCCGCAGGGACCGGAGTTGTTCGAGCGCCGGTTCGGCCGAGCCTTCGCCGCCTACACCGGCTCCCGGTATTGCGTTCCGGTCGACCACGGTTCCAGCGCGCTGGTGATCGCGCTGGAGTCGCTGCGGCTGGACCACGGCGACGTCGTCCTGGTGCCCGCCCTGACCTGGATCGCCTCGGCGTCGGCGGCGCTGCGCGCCGGGCTGCTGCCGCTGCTGGTGGACGTCGACCCGGCCACCGGCTGCATGACGGCCGAGCATCTGGACACCGATGTCCCGGCACGCGCGGCCGTCGTGGTGCACTGGGCGAACGTCATGGCGGACGTGCCCGCGCTGGTGAAGGCCGCCGCCGCACGCGACATGGTCGTGATCGAGGACGCCGCGCAGGCGCACGGCGGCCGGTGGGAGGGGCGCGGCGCCGGCTCGATGGGCCGCCTGGGCTGCTTCAGCTTCCAGGACCGCAAGGTGCTGACCGGTGGCGAGGGCGGCGCCGTCGTCACCGACGACGGCGCCCTCGCGGTCGCGCTGGAGGAACTGCGCGCCGACTCGCGCAGCTACCGCCCAGAACCCGCCGGGCCGGACGAGTTGGAGCTCGCGGAGACGGCCGGCATCCATGGCGCGAACTTCTGCATGAGCGAGTTCAACGCCGCCGTCCTGTGCGCGCAGATCGAGGTCCTGGAGGAGGAGCACGACCGGCGTGAACGCAACTTCCGCCTGCTGGCGGGCCTGCTGGCCAGCATCGACGGAGTGCGGTTGCTGACTCCGGCGCCCGAGCAGACACGCCTGGCGATCTACGAGGCGACCTTCATCTTCGATGACCTGCCCCGGGGCGTGACCAACCAGGACATCGCGACCGCGCTGTCCGCCGAGCTCGGACGCGGCTTCTACCTCACCGACACGCCCCTGCACCGAAGCCCGCTGCTGCGGCCGTGGACCAAGCCGACGCTCAAGCCGCTCGCCGACCGGTTCGCCGACCTGCACCGAGGACGCCGGTACCCGGTGACCGATCACATCGCGACCCACTGCGTGCAGACGCACCACAGCGCTCTCCTGGGCGACGCCACGGACATGAACGACATCGCCGAGGCGATCGACAAGGTCACCCGGGCCATCGGCTGACGGACCGCGTCGGCGATGAACCTTCCACAGTGAGGTGCAGCATGACCACCCGCGCTTCCAGCCCTGGTCCGGCGGCAGTCCCGCTCACGGGGCCGCCCGACGTCCAAGCGTCCGAGACCCGGTCCGCCCAGCCGACCGGGAGGCCGCGCGACACCGGCGACGCCGAACTCGTCGGCGTGTGGCTGCACGGGGCCCGCGGCTCGGTGGCGACGACCGCCATCACCGGATTGCTCGGCCTGCGCGAGAACCTCCTGCCTCCCATCGGGTGCGTGACCGAGCGTCCGCCGTTCGACGAGGTTCGCCTGCCGGTGTGGTCGCGGATGGTCGTGGGCGGGCACGACATCACCGGCGACCCGATTGACAAGCGCGCCGAGGCCCTTGTCGCGAGCGGCGTCGTCCCGCACGCGGTCTACCGGGCGGTCCGGCCGGGGTTCGGCGAGGTCGAGGCCGAACTGCGTCCTGGATACGACCCGGCGGTCCAGCGCGGCCCGCAGCGGGAGGCCGTCGAGCGGATGGCCGCCGACATCGAGGACTTCCGGGCCCGCCACGGGCTCGACCGGGTCGTCGTGATCAACGTGGCCTCGACCGAGCCGCCCACGCCGCCGTCGCCGCAGACCGCGGATCTGGCCGCGTTGGACGAGGCGCTCGGCGACGCGTCCCAGCGCGTGCTCCGCCCGAGTTCGGTGGCGGCCCTGGCCGCGTTCCGGTCCGGCTCCGGGTTCGTCGACTTCACACCGTCGACCGGCGCGCGGCTCCCGGCGCTGGCCCAGGCCGCGCGAGAGCACGGCGTGCCCTACGCCGGGTCGGACGGCAAGACCGGAGAGACCCTGCTGCGCAGCGTCCTCGCGCCCATGTTCGCCTCGCGGGCGCTGCACGTGCTGTCGTGGACGGGGACCAATCTGCTCGGCGGCGGCGACGGCGCGACACTCGCCGACACCGAGACCGCCCACAGCAAGCTGCGCTCCAAGTCGGGCGTCCTGCCGTCGGTCCTCGGCGAGGACGTGACCGCGCCGCTGCACATCGATTACGTGCCCGACCTGGGCGATCACAAGACCGCGTGGGACCACGTCTCCTTCGAGGGCTTCCTCGGCGTCCGGATGACGATGCAGCTGATCTGGCAGGGCGTGGACTCCGCCCTGGCCGCCCCGCTGGTCCTCGACCTGGCCCGGCTCGTGCCCGCCGCCCACGCCGCCGGGCACGTCGGCCCCGTCCGGGAACTCGCCTACTTCTTCAAGGACCCGATCGACCAGGACGTGCACGCCTTCGCCCGCCAGGACCTGCTGCTGGCCCGGTGGGCCGAGTCCCTGCCGCGGCGGGCCGGCTGATGCTTTCCAGCCGCCGACACTCCTCGTCCAGGAGGGCCGGGGTGTCCACCCGGCCCCGCGACGGGCTCGCCGGGCTGGCGTTCACCGCCGCCCGCGCCGGCGGGCGACAGGTTCTGCGCCTGCTCGGCGACGCCGGGACGCGGGCACGGGTCGACGCCGCCGACGAGCACGCCCGCGATCCGGTGACGGCCGCCGACCTGGCCAGCGACGAAGCGATCCGGACGGTCATCGGGCGGCGCCGCCCGGACGACGCCTGGCTCACCGAGGAGTCCGGCGCCCGTCCCGGGACCTCGGGGCTGCGCTGGGTCGTCGATCCGCTGGACGGGACCGTCAACGTCACCCGCGGCATCCTGCGCTTCGCGGTCAGCGTCGCCGTGGAGTCCGAATCAGACGGGGCCGTCCTGGCGGCCGCCGTGGTCCAGCCCGCCTCCGGGGAGTGGCTCGTCCTGGATGACGGGACAGTGAAGGCGAGCTCCGGCCAGGCGCCGGGCGTCAGCGCCCGCGAGCCGGGCAGGGCGCTGGTGGCGTTCGCCGTGCCGAGCCCGCCCGCCGCCCGGCGGGCCGCCTACACCGGTCTCGCCGTCGTCGCCCCGCGGGTCCAGGACCTGCGCAACTTCGGCTCGACGGTCTGCGACCTGGCCGCCGTGGCGACCGGACGCCTCGACGGGTTCCTCAGCGTCGACCCGAAGCCGTGGGACCTCGCGGCGGGCGTGGCACTGGTCGAGGCGGCGGGCGGGACGAGCCGCCGCTGGCACCGCTCCGACGGCCTCTGCTTCCTGGCCGTCGGCGGCGCGGCCGTCGTGGACGCGCTGCACAGGTGGACCGATGAGTGACCTCCCGATCCCTTTCCGGCTCGCACTGGTGGGCGCGGGACGGATGGGCCGCCAGCATCTGGCGGCTCTGGCCACCAGCCGGACCGTCGAGATCACCGACATCGTCGAGCCCGAGCCCGCGACACGCCGCGCGCTGCCGGACGACGGCCGACGGGTCCATGCGAGCCTTCCCGACCTGCTGGCCCACCGGCTCCCCGACGGCATCGTGGTGGCCGCGCCGACCGACGAGCACGCCGGGCTGACCAGGACGGCCGTGGCCGCCGGAGTGCCCGTGCTGTGCGAGAAGCCCGCCGGACGCTCAGCGCGCGAGGTGGACGAACTGGCCGCCTTCGCGGCGGCGCACCGCGTCCCGGTGCAGGTCGGCTACTGGCGCCGCCACCTGCCGGTGCTCGCCGCGCTGCGCGAGCGGATGCGGACCGCCGCGCTGGGCTCGATCTACCTGGTCACCGCCGCGCAGTGGGACGGTGAGCCACCGGCGGCGGTGTTCCGCGCGACCAGCGGCGGGATCCACCTCGACATGGGCGTCCACGAGTTCGACCAGATCCGCTGGCTCACCGGCGAAGAGGTGGTGGACGTCCACGCCGCGGTCGCCGGCCACGTCGAGGACCCGGCGGCGGCGACCGCCGGAGACGTGGACGGCGCGGTCGTCACCCTGCGGCTGTCGGGTGGGACTCTCGGCACGGTCAGCCTCGGCCGCTACTTTCCCGGAGGCGACATGGTGCGGGCGGAGGTCTTCGGCTCACGCGGGTACGAGCGCCATGACCTGCTCGATCCCGTGGATCCCGGTCGCGTGTTCCACGACGCGCTCCGCCGACAGGCCGATGCCTTCGCAGACCTCGTCCGGACCGGGCGCCGCTCGGGCGCGTCCCTGCTCGACGCGGCCCGCGCGGTGGAGATCGCCGAGAGGGCGGCCGCCGCAGTGCGCACCGCCGGGCCCCTGACCGCCAACCGATAGCCCCCGCACCAGCGAACTTTCATCCAGTCCGCGTATCCAATCCACGCTCAGACGCGGAACTTGCGCATCAGCCTGCGCGAGGCCAGGACCAGGCTGCCCACCAGGAGCGCCAGCAGGTAGGCGGCGTTGCCCAGCAGGCTCCATCCGATCTGGTCGAGCGCGATCCCGCGCACCAACTCCACAGCGTGGTAGAGCGGAGTGAGCTCGACCAGCACCTGAGCGGCCCGCGGATAGTCGGTGACGGGCACGAACGTCCCGGAGAACAGGAACAGGGCAGTCTGCACGATGCTGATGTAGTCGTAGTCCTCGAAGACGCGCATGATCGTGGCGATCACCAGGCCCACACCGCCGAAGGCGAACCCGACCAGCAGCGCCGCGGGAACCGTCGCCAGCGCCGACCAGGGGCCGATCAAGCCCATCCCGGCCATCATCGCCAAGAACGCGCCGCTGTAGAGACCGCCGCGCACCATCGCCCAGGCCAACTCGCCGAACGCGATGTCGACGGGCGTCACCGGCGTGTTGAGCACCGCGTCGTAGAACCGCATCCCGGTGATCTTGACGAAGAAGTTCACGCCGGACTCGATGATCGAGCCGTTCATCGCCGCCGCCGCCAGCAGCGCCGGGCCGACGTAGGTCAGGTACGGGACCGTCCGCCCGCCGCCCACCGCCACGTCGCCGACCAGGTCGCCGACACCCCATCCGATGGCCAGCAGGTAGAACACCGGCTCGGCGAAGCCCGACAGCAGCAGCCACCAGTAGCCGCCGCCCGAGCGCATCAGCGCCAGGTTCTGCTCGGTCACCGCCGCCGCCCGATGCAGGCGGAGCTGCTCTCCTCCGACGGCGCGCGCCGCGACGGCCACCAGCATCGGTCTCTCCTTCCCGCCGACCGTCGCCGGCTAGGTCGCCAGCCGCTTGACGAACCGCGGATGGGCCAGCGCGAGGCCGCCCGCGAACCACGCCGCCAGCACGCCGACGTGCGCGGCCACCGGCCATGCGGTGCCGGTTCCGAGGGCCGCCGCGCGGCACAGCTCCACGCCGTGCCAGAGCGGCAGCGGGTAGGCCACCATCGAGAGGGGCTCGCGCAACTGGTCGACCGGGAAGTAGGCGCCGCTGAAGAACGTCATGACCATGGTGGCGAACCGCATGACCGTCATCAGGTACGGGCCGGTCACCGAGGCCGAATAGGCGAACATGGGCGCGGCGACCGACAGCCCGACCAGTGCCGCAACCAGCGGCGTCAGCACCGCCCACGCCGAGCCGACCGCCCCGAAAGGCACCATGACCACCAGGAACGCGGCCGACGCGGCGGCCACCCGCAGCGCGATGTAGAGCAGGTGACCGGCGAGGATGTCGGCGACGCGGACCGGCGTGGCGGCCATCCCGTGATAGACCTTGTCCCAGGTCATATAGGACTGGACGGGGAAGCCCGACTCGGTGATCGCGACCTGCATCCCGGTGAACGCCAGCATCCCTCCGGCGATGTAGTGGAGGTACGGCACCGGCAGCGCGTCGCCCCTGTCGACGTACTCCCCCACCGACGCGCCGACGCCCACGAACAGCAGCACCGGCATCGCGAACGAGCTGAACAGCGTGCTGCGCCACATCCGGCGATAGCTGACCAGGTGGTACTCCAGCACCGCGACCGAGGGGTGGGCCATCAGTCCTCCACCAGGGTGCGGCCCGTCAGGCGCAGGAAGACGTCCTCCAGGCCGGCCCTGCGAACCAGCACACCCGACGGCGCCAGGTCGCGCCCGTACAGGACGGGAGCCACCGTGTCGCCGTCCGCGGCATAGAGCAGGATCCGGTCCGGGAGCACTTCGAGGCGGTCGCCGATGCCCTCCAGCTTGTCCGCGTACGGCTCCAGGGCGTCGTCGCCGAACCTCAACTCGACCACGTCCTTGGTGCAGTACCGCTCGATCAGCGACGGCGGCGATCCCTCGGCGACGATCTTCCCAGCGTCCATGATCACCAGCCGGTCGCAGAGCTGCTCGGCCTCGTCCATGTAGTGCGTGGTCACCACGAGCGTGACGCCGCGCCGCTTGAGCCGGAACAGCCGGTCCCACACCAGGTGCCTGGCCTGCGGGTCGAGGCCGGTGGTGGGCTCGTCGAGCAGGATGACGTCGGGATCGTTCACCAGCGCGCGGGCGATGGCCAGCCGCCGTTTCATGCCGCCCGACAGCGTGGACACCTTGCTGCCCGCGCGCTCGCCGAGCTGCACGAAGTCCAGCAGCTCCGCCGCCCGCCTGCGGGCGTCCCGGCGGGAGATCCCGAAGTAGCGGGCGTAGGTCGTCAGGTTGTCGCCGGTGGTCAGCTCCGGGTCCAGGTGGTCGTCCTGCGGGCAGACGCCGAACCGGGCGCGGATCGCCGCGCCGTCGCGCAGCGGGTCCATGCCGAGGACGGTCAGCTCCCCGCCGCTCGGCGGCGACACGCAGCCGATCATGCGCATCGTGGACGTCTTGCCCGCGCCGTTCGGACCGAGGAACCCGAACGCCTCGCCGGCGTGCACCGCGACGTCGACGCCGTCGACGGCGATCCGGTCGCCGAACCGCTTGACCAGGCCGCGGGCGTCGATGAGCGGAGTGTCGGAGCTCGGGCGGCCCGGTGATACCGGTACCGTCTGCTCGGCTGGTCCAGGGCGCGCGGTCACACCGGCAAGCCTGCTCGGCTTTGATACAGACGCAGTACACGCGGCTCCGCCGGGCACGTCCGTTGCGAGGCGGACCGCGCAGAGCACGCCTCACTTATGCCCCGTACGGCCCCTGTACCAGCGGCATATGGGCGCGGCGGAACGTGGCGGCCGTGAAGGAGCCACCTGTGACCACGCCATCGCCAAGCGCGCCCGGCAGGCCCGAACACCGCTTCCAGCTCGGAGGCTCGGCGTGGTGGCTGTGGCACGACGCCGTCTTCCGCTCCACCGGCTTTCCCGTCGGCGGGCTCTCCCGACTGTCCGCACCGGAACTGGCCCGGTTGGCCGACGCCCACCTGGCGGGCGGGGCGACCGTCGAAGACGTGGAGGCGGCGGTCGCACGCACCGCCGAAGCCCAGGCACGGCGGATCGACGCCCTCGTCACCGACGAACGCCTCCGCGAGGCGGTCATCTGGGAACAGGCGTCCGCGCCCGCGCTGCTGGACGCCCTGGCGGACACCGCCGGCCAGCCGCGCGACGACCGCCGCCGCGAGCTGGAGAACGCCTTCGGACGGCTCTGGCAGCGGTACAGCGCCGTCAACGACACGATCGGCTTCTTCGGGCCGTTCGTCTGGGCGACCCTCGACCCGCGCGCCGCGCGGACCGTGGCGACCGCCGGGCCCGTCCGCCCGTCGCGCAGGGAGGTGTTCCTGGAGGCGTGGGCGATGGCGGCCTACGGTGCCAGGCTCGCCGAGCGGCCCGAGTTGCGCCGCTGGATGCCCCTCTCACCGCGCACCCACCATTTCCTGGACGGCGACACGATCCGCAGGCCGGGCCTGCCGCCGATCACCGTGACGCCCGAGGAGGCGCGGGCGATCGCGCTGTGCGACGGACGGCGTCCCGCCGCCGCCGTCGCCGCCGACCTCGCGGCCGCCGGCGTCCTCGGGACCGGCGTCGACGAGGCGGCCGCGCTGCGGTTCCTGAGCGGCCTGGTCACCCGGCGGCTGCTGGAGTGGAACGAGAACCTGCCGGTCGGCCCGGAGACCGAAGACGTACTCGCCGAACGCATCGCGTCGATCGGCGACGAGGAACTCCGGGCCAAGGCCCAGGAGGGTCTGGACGCGATCCGGTCCGCCCGCGACAAGGTCGCCGCCGCGGCGGGCGACCCGGACTCGCTGCTGCCCGCGCTCGAAGCCCTGAACGCGGTGTTCACCGACGTCACCGGCCGCGCACCGCGGCGTCCCGGCCACGGCTATCCCGGAAGCAACGTCTGCTACGAGGACACCATTCGCGACGCCGACGTCACCCTCGGAGGCGACGTGCTCGCGCCCGTCACACCGGCGCTGACCATCGCCCTGCAGGCGGCACGATGGCTGACGGCCGAACTCGCCCACCGCTTCGAGACGGCCCTGGCAGAACTCATCCGGGTCAAGCACGCGGGCGCAACCGGGCTGTCGCTGGCCGACGTGTGGGACGACGGCCTCGAAATGCTCCTTGGAACCGGGCGGAACCCATTCCCCGATGTGCTCAGCGAATTCGAAACGCGCTGGCGGGAACTGCTGGAGCTCGACGACGACGCACGCCGCCGGAACGTCGCTTCCGCGCGACTGCGGGAACGCGCCGAGCGGCTGTTCGCCGCCGACCGCCCCGGATGGTCGCTGGCCCGGATCCACAGCCCCGACCTGCTGCTGTGCGCACCGTCCATCGAGGCGATCAACGAGGGACTCTTTCTCGCCGTTCTCGGCGAACTGCACGTGGCGTATGCGACCTATTCCATTCCCACCCTCACCTGGGCCCAGCCCGATCCGCACCGGCTGATCGACCTCGCCGTCCAGGACTACGGGCGGCCCCGCATGATCCCGCTGGTGCCCGCCGTGTGGTCGCGCTACGCCAAGCGGTCCCTGCAGTTCTACGACCACCGGGCCGACCGGTACATCGGGTTCGCGCGGGCGACCGGCGTCGCGGCCGACCGCGTCGTGACCACAGGGTCCGTCGCGATCGAGCCCACCGCCGAAGGCCTCGCCGGCAGGCCGCCCGGCGGCGCGCTCATCCCGCTGACCGAGTTCTTCGGCACGCACCTGTCGATGTGCTGCACGAACGCGTTCCGCGAGGTCATGCAGGGCGCCGCGCACACGCCGCGGGTGACGATCGACAATCTGGTGATCTGGCGGGAGACCTGGCGGCTGACCCGCGCCGAGATCGCGGCGCTGGCCGCGCCCACCGGAGAGGCCGCCGCCTACCTGGCCGGACGCCGCCTCGTGGCCCGACGCGGGCTTCCAGAGCGGTGCTTTGTGCGGCTCTCCACCGTGAAGAAGCCGATCTACGTCGACTTCACCAGCCCGCTGTACGTGTCCCTGCTGGGCTCGATGATCCGCTCCGCCCTGAACGGCACCGGCCGCGCCCTGGACGTCACCGTGACGGAGATGCTGCCCGACCTGGACGCGACGTGGCTGCGCGACACCGAGGGAAACCGCTACCTGTGCGAGTTCCGGCTCCAGGTCACCGACGCCGAGCCCGCGCGTTGACTGCCCTCCGGCGGTGCCGGCGGTCCGGGATCAGACGTAGGACTCCCGGGTGCCGCGCCGCCGGACGTCCAGCGCGGCGCAGTGGAAGGACCCGCCGATCGCGTTGAGGTGCTGGAAGGGCAGCGGTATCGGCTGGAAACCGTGCCGCTCAAGCTGCCGCGCCAGGCCGACGTCGCAGGAGTCGACGACGACGCGCTCCTCGTCGACGCTCAGCACGTTCATGTTGATCCAACCGCTGGTCATGCAGCGCGGTACGGCTCCCGCGGGACGCGGCCCCTCGGCCACGATCTTGTCCCAGCGGGCGAACGGCGAGCGCGCCAAGGCACGCTCCGACACCCGGGTCGGGTTGACCAGCACCACGCCTGGACGAAGCGGCAGGACGGTCGCGTCGATGTGCATCGCGTGCGGGTCGTCGACGTCCAGCAGCGTCACCGTGAAGTCGGTGCCGAGGTAGTCCCGCAGCCACCGCACTCCCGCGCGGTTGGTGACGTTGCTGAGCTGCCCGACGATGTCCCTGCCCACCCGAACGAAGTCGGCGGCGTCGAACGCCGGGGCCGACTCGTTGACCGCCCACGGCCCGGAGTCGGCCGCGACCCGGTCGGGATCACTCCGGGGAGCCGACACCCATGCCGCTCCCCCGGCGCCGTACTCGGCCAGAAGCGCCCGGTAGGCGGTGGTCTCCTCCTGCCGTGACCGCCACGCCATCGGCGCCTCGATGATCCGGCTGCCGACGACGAGCAGGCAGTCGCGCGGCATGGCGCTCGTGTACCCGCCCCGCCCCGCCCAGTCGACGGCGTCCGGACGCCGTACGGTCACGCCCATACCGGACAGCTCGTCGGCCAGCCGGTCCAGCTCCTCCTGCGCCGCGTCGACGATCTCGGCCGGGAACGGGGAGCCGCCGTTCGCCAGGAACATGTCCTGCCATTCCTCCGGCATCGTGGCGCGGATCATGCGCTCGGACTCGCGTGGGATCGCGCTGCCCGTGGCCACGCCCACGATGACCTCTTCCAGCGGGTCCCATTCGGTGTAGGAGTTGACCGGTGAAGTCTCGTCGCTGGATTGCGTGCGGGAGTACAGCAGCCCTGGCGACTCGGTGCCGCCGGTCGTCTGCGGACTGAGCGCGTAGGCGAAGTTGAATCCCAGCCGGCGGCCCGTCCGGCCCAGCGGCGAGACCATGTGCGCGGTGGTGTCGGACCTGAGCAGGTAGGCGTCGCCCGCCGCGAGTTCGACCTCCACGTACTCGTCCATGACGCCCAGCACGCTCGCGGCGTCCTGCAGCAGCCGAGGGCGCGCCCCTTCGGGTGCGACCTCCACCACGACCACCACCGACAGCGGGTAGTCGTCGAAATGCGCGCCGAAGGTGTCGCCCGGTTCCACCAGGGAGTTGAGGACGTAGCGGTCCACGTCCTCATACAGCGGGTACACCTCCTGGCCGACGATGTCGCCGATCAGTTGCAGCAGGTCCGGTGAGTAGTACAGGTCAGGGACGAGCGTCGAGAGGGCGTCGATGACGGGTGCGCCGAGAGTCCGCATCCGCCGGGTCGAACCGTCCATGCACTCCATCTGGAAGTCCTTGCGGACGGAGTGGTCGAGAAGCCGGCCGGTCTCCTTCGCCAGCAGCCTCAGACCCGGGCTCGACAGGAAGCCCGGCATCACGGCGAACGCGTTGGAGTCGTAGTCCGAGCCGAGCCGCTTCAGTTCGGACTCGTCACAGGCGGTCCACTCGTCTCTGATCAGCATCGTTCCCCCTCGGATGGGTCACAGGCGAGCGTGCCGGGAGCAGATACGCCAGCGGTACAGCTCATCTCCAGACGGGCGGGCTCCGCAGCGGCAGAGTCCGCCGGGCGGGGCCCTGGCTTCTGAGCGCACCCGACCTGTACGCGCGGTGTATGCGGCCGGGCCACTCTCGATCGCAGGCGGCCACCCGCCCGGCGGCCGCCGGGCTCCTAACGGAGGCCGGGCTCCTAACGGAGGGAAGGGCGTTGCCTGCGTACGATCCCGCACGCCGTGCCCCGGTCACGGGGCATCGGTGGGAGTCGGCCCTGCGCGGGCTGCGCGCCGAGGCGCTCGACTGCGTGCAGACGACGGTCGCGCTGCTCGCCGACCACGTCCACGGCGTCGGCGCGCACCTGGCCCTCGGCACGGACTGGCGGTTCCCGACGCCGCACGACGCCGCCGCGGCGAGCCTCCGACCGCCGCTGTCGGCCCGGCTGGCGCAGGCCGCGCGGCTCGGCCTGTCGGCCGTCCCGTCCGGGAGCCAGGCCGCCTCCGGTGACGTGCGCGAACGCGCCAAGGCCGGTGAGCCGGTCTTCCTGGTGGCGGACGCCTACGTCCTGCCGTGGGTGCCTTACACCGGGCACCGGCACATGGCGCACAGCTTTCTGCTCGCATCCCGTCCCGGCGGCCACCTTGTGGTGGACGCCTACCACAACGACACCGAATGGGGCCCCGCGCGGCCCGGCGCGTGGGCCCTGACCGACGGTGAGCTGGACGCCGTCCTCGCCGACGGCGCGACCGTGGTCACGATCGAGCCGACCGGGAAGCGCCCGGTGCCGCCCGCCCCGGCGGAGGTCCTCGCAGCCAACGCCGCACAGGCTCAGGACGCCGCCGCCCACATCGACGGCTACATCGCCGCGGTCGAGCGCGGCCTCGATGACACCGAGGCCGTCGAGAACCTGGTGCTCGACATCTGGCTGCTGGGCAGGGAACGTCTGCTGCACGCGCTCTGGCTCGGCGAGCATCCGGCGGCGGCGCGCGCCCGTGAGCATGCCGCCGCCTGGCGGCGGTTGGCCGCGCACAGTTACCTGGCGATGCGCAGGGCCCGCGCGGACGGCCGGTTCGCCGGGACCGTGCTCGCGGAGATGTCCCGGCAACTGCACGCCGACGCCGACCTGGCCCGCTCGCTCGCGCCAGAACCGCCGCCGACTCCGGCCGGCGACGTGCCACCGGTCGGCGCGGTGACCGTCGCCGTCCTCGACGCGGTGCGGCACACGCTGCGGCTGGACGAGCAGACCATCCGTGCCGCCGGGACCCTGCGCGCCCTGCCGGGCTTCGACTCCTTCCGCCTCGTCGACATCATCAGCCGGGTCGAGGACCGGCTCGGCGTCCGGCTGCCGGGCGACCTGTCCGGCGACAAGCTCAGCGACATCGACGGGCTGTGCGAGCTGTTCACGGCCGCGGCCACCGAACGGGCCGGGCGGAGCGGGCGATGACGACTCTCCTGCACGACCTCCTGGACGCCACCGCCGCACGCCGTCCAGGGCATGTCGCCGTCCGCGACCACGACACCGAACTGCGCTACGCGGACCTGGCCGCGCGAAGCCGCAGGCTGGGCGACTGGCTGCGCACCACCGGTGTACGGCGGCACGACCGGGTCCTCCTCGCCCTGCCCGCCGGTGTCGACCTCGCCGCGCTGGTCTACGCTTGCTCCCGCGTCGGCGCGGTGTTCGTCGTCCTGCGTCCGGACACGCCCGCGGCGGTGGCCGCCCATGTCTGCGCCGACTCGGCGGCGACCCTGATGGTGACCGACTCGCAGCCGCTGCGCCGGGTGGCCGCCGAGCACCGCATCGCCGCCTACAGGCCACCGGACGCCGCGCACCCGACGCACTGCGGCCCGGACGGGCCTTCGCCCGTTCCGGTGCTGCCGGTCGATCCGGCGTGCTTCGTCTACACCTCGGGCAGCGTCGCCATGCCGAAGGCGGTCGTGAGCACGCACCAGCAGATGACGTTCGCGGCCAGGGCCGTCCAGTCCCGGTTGCTGTACCGCCCGGCCGACGTGGTCTACAACCCGCTGCCGCTGTCCTTCGACTACGGCCTCTACCAGCTTTTCCTCTGCGCGATCGGCGGCGCGCGGCTGCACCTGGCCACCGCCGAGGACGCCGGGCACCGGCTGGTCGCCCGCCTCGCCGAGGCGTCCGCGACGGTGCTGCCCGCGGTGCCCTCGCTCGCCGCGAACCTCGCGCGCCTGCTGGAGCGCCGTCCGGCCCCGCTGCCGGGCCTCCGGCTGATCACCAGCACCGGGGCCGCCATGCCCGACGACCTGCTGCGGCGGCTGCGGCGGCACCTCCCGCAGACCCGGATCCAGTTGATGTACGGCCTGACCGAGTGCAAACGGGCCACCATCATGGATCCCGACGAGGACCTGGAACGTCCGGGCGCGTGCGGCCGGGCGCTGCCCGGCACCGAGGTGTACACCGTCGACGACCACGGACGGCGCCTGCCGCCGGGCCAGGTCGGCGAAGTGGTCGTCCGCGGCCCGCACGTGATGGCGGGCTACTGGCGGCACCCGCGGCTCACCGCGCAGCGCTTCCACCGCGCCGAAGGGCTGTTCCCCGAACTCCGCACGGGCGACTACGGCCGGCTCGATGAGTCCGGATGCCTCTACTTCGTCGGACGCCGAGACGACCTGTACAAGGAGCGCGGCGTCCGCGTCAGCACGATCGAGGTGGAGGCGGCGGCGCTGCGGGTTCCGGGCGTGCACGCGGCGGCGGTCGTGCCGCCCTCGGACGGGACAGGTGGAGCGACCCTGTTCGTGCGCGCCGGGCTCTCGTCCGAGCGGGTGCTGAACGCGCTGCGCGACGAGCTTGAGGAGGCCAAGGTCCCCACGCGCTGCGTGGTCATGGACGAGCTGCCGCTCAACGCGCACGGCAAGATCGAGCGCCGCGCGCTGGCGAGCCTGGCCGGTGCCGCCGATGACTAGCCACTGGACGCACATCGCGGACCGATTCGGGACGCCGGCCTACGTCTACGACCTGGACGAGGTCACGCGGGCGCACGACCTGCTGCGCGCTGCCCTCCCTCAGCCGAGCCGCCTGCTGTACTCGCTCAAGGCCAATCCGCATCCGGCGATCGTGCGCACGCTCACGGCGCTCGGCTGCGGCGCCGAGGTCTGCTCGGTCGGCGAACTCGCCACGGCGCTCGACGCGGGTGCGGCACCGGAACAGGTCCAGTACACCGGCCCCGGGAAGACCGACGCGGAGGTGGCCGAGGCCGTCAAGTCCGGTGTGCGCTGCTTCTCGGTCGACTCACCGACCGGGCTCGACCAGGTGACGGATGCCGTGGACCGCGCCGACGGCCCGGCCACGATCCTGTTGCGCGTCAACGGCACGGCCACCGCGCCGGGTCAGGGGCTCGCCATGACCGGCGTCCCCTCGCAGTTCGGCGCGGACGAGGCATGGGCGCGCCGGCACCTGCCCGCCGTCCGCGACCGCATCGCCGGCTTTCACCTGTTCCAGGGCACCAACCTCGCCGACGAGGCGGCGCTGCTGGCGCAGTTCGACGCGGCGCTGCAAACGGCCGCCCGCCTCGCCGCCGCCACCGGGTACCGGCCGCGCGTCCTCAACCTGGGCGGCGGCTTCGGCGTTCCCTTCGCCCGTTCGGGCGCGCTACCGCGGTTCCCCGCATTGGCGGACGTGCTGGCCGCCAGGCTCGACGCGATGTTCCCGGCCTGGCGCGACGGGGCACCCGCGGTGGTGTTCGAGTCGGGACGGTACCTGACCGCCGCCTGCGGCTCGCTGCTCACCCGGGTGACCGATGTCAAGCGCTCGCACGGCCGTCCGGTCGTGGTCCTGGAGTCGGGCGTCAACCACCTCGGCGGGATGTCGGGACTGCGGCGGCTGCCGCCGATCGTGCCCGAGCTCGTCGCGGGCGACGGCGAGCCCCGCGCGACCCTGCGCGAGGCGATCATCGCCGGGCCGCTGTGCACTCCGCTGGACACCTGGGCCCGTTCGACGGACGTGCCCGAACTGCGTCCGGGCGACCTGGTACGGGTGCCCAACGTCGGAGCGTACGGGCTGTCGGCCAGCCTGCTGGCCTTCCTCGGCCGCCCGGCGCCCCGCGAGGTCGTCCACGCGGGCGGCGCCGTCACCGAGGTGTCGCAGCCGGCGGTGGTACGGCTGCCCGCCGAGCCGATCGAAGGGACCTGACCCATGGACGCCGACACCGGCACCAGCACAGACATCGGCACAGACATCGGCGCCGAGAAGCCTGCCGAGGCGGGCGCCGGGCTGGACGCCGGGTTCGCCGAGCTGCTGTCGCGCCATCTGCGCTACCTCGGCTCCGCGCCGCTCACCGGCGACGCCCGGCTGCGCGACCTCGGCCTGGACTCGATGCAGGCCATCAACCTGCTGTTCGCCATCGAGGACGCCTACGGCGTGTCGATCCCCGACGAGCTGCTGGTCGACGAGACCTTCGAGACCGGCGGCAACCTGTGGTCGGTGGTCGTCAGGCTGCGCGAGGAGGACCAGCGGTGAACCCGGCCGACCGCGACGCCGTCGAAGCGACCTGCGAGGCCGCCGAGCGGGACGCCGCCGCGGCCGACGCCACCGCCACGTTCCCGGTCGCGGCGCTCACCGCCATGCGCGACACCGGGCTGCTCGGCCTCACCGCGCCCGCCGACCACGGCGGCCGCGGCGGCGGCGTCACCGACCTGGTGGAGGCGACGATCCTGCTGGGACGCGCCGACCTGTCCGTCGCCCTGATCTTCACCATGCACTGCCAGCAGGTCATGACGCTCGCCCGGCACGCCGGGCCGCGGCTGCGCGAGCGCGTCCTGCCCCAGGTCGCCAAGGGCGCCATGTACCTGGCGTCGGTGACGACGTCGGCGGGCTCGGGCGGGCGGCTGCAGACCTCCTCGTCGCCGAGCCTGCGCGACGGCGACCTGATCCGGATCGACCGGGACGCGCCGATCGTGACGGGCGGCGCGCACGCCGACGGCTTCCTGATCACCGTGCAGACGGCGGGCGCCGCCACACCCGGCCAGGTGGACCTGGTGTTCGCCGCCCGCGACCAGCTCGACGTGCGGGTGCTCGGCGGCTGGCAGCCGCTCGGCATGCGCGCCACCGAGAGCGCGCCGATGCGGCTGACCGGCGCGGTTCCGGCCTGGCAGACGGTCGGCGAGCCCGGCGGCTTCCCGGCGATCGCTGCGGGCCTGTTCGCCCCGCTGGCGCACGTCGGCTGGGCCGCCGCCTGGCTCGGCACCGCGGCGGGTGCGCTCAGCAGGGTCGTGCGGCACCTGCGCGGGCCCGGACGGTCGGCGGCGGGACCGCCGGGCGAACTCGCCCGCGCGCACCTGGCCACGGTCCGCGGCCGCCTCGACGTGGTCAACGCGTTGCTCCGGCACACCGCCGCCGTCTTGGACTCGGTCGGCGATCTCAGCGCGCCGCCCGTCCAGCTCTTGGTCAACACACTCAAGGTGCGGGCCTCGCAGGAGTGCTATCAGGCAGTCGACGAGCTGATCGACGTGGCCGGGCTCAAGCACGGGTACATGGCGGGATCCGCCCTCGGGCTGGAGCGCGCGCTGCGCGACCTGCGCTCGGCGTCGCTCAACTACAGCAACGACCGCCTCACGCTGGCCAACGGATCACTGGCCCTGATGGACTCGCAGGTCCACCTTGTCTGAACGCCCGGCGTCCGGACACGCCGACGCGTTCAGGCGCACCGTCGTCAACGCGGCGGACGCCACCGGGACACGCCCACTGTGGCGCGCTCTCGGGAAGCTCGGCGTGCTGGACGGCCTCTATGACGCGGCCGAGGTGAACACAGCCGAGGTGGACACCAAGCGGCTGGACGTCCTGCTCACCGAACTCGACGCGCGCCAGCCGCTGGGGACGGTGCTGGCGGTGTGCGTCCAGGTCGCGTCCGCCATTCCGCTGCTCCGCTCCGCCGCGCACGTCAGCCCCCTGGCGCGGACGGTCGCCGCCGAGGCGCAGCGCGGCGAGGCGGTCCTCGCCCTGGCGGCGACCGACGCGGCGGCCTCCGGCTCCGCCCTGATGAACATGGGCACTCGCGCCCGCATCGACGACGATGGCGTCACCATCAGCGGCGGGAAGGACTGGATCGCCAACGGCGGCGCCTGCGACTACGCGCTGGTGCTCGCCCGCCACCGCCCGGCCCGCCATTTCACCAGTTTCTGCTGGACGCTGGTCCCGGCCCGGCATCCCGGAGTGCGCCGCGAGCGGGCCGCCACCCGGCACTTCGCCGGCGCGGACGTCGCCCACCTGCGCTTCGCCGACGTCCGGCTGGACCGTGCGCACGTGATCGGCAGGCCGGGCCGGGCACTGGCCGAGTTCGCCCGGCACATCGGCGCCGAGCGGCTGGCGGGCGCGCTGTGGGCCCGCGCCCTGTGCCGGCGCGTCCTCCGCGACACCCACCGGTACCTGTCGGAGCGACCAGCCGATGGAGGCTCGCTCTGGCACAACCAGGCCGTCCGCGAACGCTTCGCCCGGTGCCTGGTCGAATGGAGCCGCCTCGACGCCATGTGCGCCGCGCACACCGCGACCGCGCACACCGGCGGTACGTCCGCGATCACCGACGGGATGGTACTCAAAGCGGCCTACGCGCAGAGCGCCGACCGGATCCTCGGCGAGTGCGCGGACCTGCGTGGCGCCGAGGCGTTCAGCGACGGGCCGTTCGGCGACGGCGGCCTCGCCGGCCTCCGCGCGCAGGCGGCGATGTTCGGGATCGCGGGCGGCGCCACCGGCGCGATGCTCGCCGCCATCGCCGACAACGCCGCCGACCTCCTCGGCGCCGGTGCACGAGGCGAAGCGGAGGTGCCATGGCAGCGCTCGGGCTGACCTGCTACACCGCCAATCTGCACCGCTACCTTGACGCCGAGTGGGACGCGGACCGGCTGATCGCGTCCTCGATCCGGCTCTCGGTGCGCGCGGACGGCGACCGGCTCGCCTTCTCCCACCACGCGCCGCCGCTGGACCGGCTGCCGGACGGCTCGCTCCTGCGGTACCGCGGCACACACTCCGTCCCGCCCGCATTGCCGCACCTGGAGGCCGAGCTGAAGCGGCACGGCCGGACCCTCGTCGTCACCGACGGCGCCAGGCTGCCCTGGTCGGTGACCTACGGCGGGCGGCCCGCCCCGCACTGGCTGCTGATCGACGGACACCAGGCCGACTCCTGGCACGCCGTCGACGAGTTCACGGCCCTGCTGCCCGACGGCAGCCGGCAGCACGCCCACCGAGGCTGGCTGAGCACCGCCGAGTTGTCCACGGCCATGGCGGTGCCGCCGTCCTGGACTCCCGAGCAGCACCGCCGCAACACGCTGGCCTTCGGCTCACCGGTCCCGGTGCCCGCGGCGGCGGCGCTGTGGCTGCACCGGAGTCCCGGCACCTCTGGCCCGGCGCGATCCACCGACGCCGAAGGCTGGCTGACCGGCGACGACACGGTCCTCCCCTTCCTCGCGAACCGGCTGAGCGGGGACGGCGCGCTCCTCTCCCGCCACCTGGAAGACCTCTGGGCCGCTGCGGGTCACCGATGCTTCGCCTGCCGCCACCGGCTCGCCGCAGAACCCGACGATGACACACGGCAGGAGCTAGAGGCGACGCTCGCGCGCTGGGAACGGCTGCCCCAGACGCTGAGGATCGCGACCGAATCCGCCGACCGCGGCCGACCACGCCTCAGCCTGATCCGCGCGTCCCTGACGGGCCTGCTCCACATGCCGGACGACGAACAGGCACCAGAGGGAGCACGATGACCGCCGAAGCCGTACCGGCCACCCTCGACGCCTGGTTCACACGGACGGCGCACCGGTTCGCCGACGCCTGCGCGCTGGAGGTCGGCGGCGTCGGCCTCACCTACGGGCAGTTGGCCGGACTCGCCGAGCACGTCGCCGCACGCATCAGGGCGGTGGCGACGCCCACCACTGTTGCGCTGGTCGCCTCTCGCAGCGTGGCCGCCTATGCGGGCTACCTGGCGACACTGCGGGCCGGTGCGGCGGTGGTCCCGCTGAGCCTCGACGCCCCGTCCGGCCGGTGTGCCGCGATGTGCCGCGCGGCGGGTGTCGGCGCCGTGATCGTCGACGCCCGCGGAGCCGGCGCGGGCGGCGAGGTCGCGCGCGCCCTCGATGTGCCCGTCGTCGACTTGACCGGTGAGCGCTGGTGGGACCGCGTCCCGGCCGCCGCCGACGCCACCGCCGCGTCCGGAACGGGGCCCGACGACTTGGCCTACGTCCTGTTCACGTCCGGGTCGACCGGGCGTCCGAAGGGCGTGCCGATCCGCCACCGCCAGCTCGCCGACTACCTCGCCCACTCCACGCGAAGGTATGAGATCGCGCCCGGCTGCCGCGTCTCCCAGACCTTCGAGCTGTCCTTCGACCCGTCGGTCTTCGACATGTTCGTCACCTGGGCGGGAGGCGGCACGCTGGTGGTCCCGCAGCGCGAGGAGATCCTCACCCCGGCACGGTTCGTCACCGAGCGGCGGGTGACCCACTGGTTCTCGGTGCCCTCGGTGATCTCGCTCGCCCGTCGGCTGCGCGGGCTGCCCGCGGCGAGCATGCCGGAGCTGCGCTGGAGCCTGTTCGCCGGCGAACAACTGACGCTCGCCCAGGCCGCGGTCTGGGCGGACGCGGCACCGCGGTCCGTCGTCGAGAACCTCTACGGCCCGACCGAGGCGACCATCACCTGCACCGGCTACCGGCTACCGGCCGACCGCGCCCGATGGCCCTCGACGGTCAACGGCACGGTGCCGATCGGCCGGGCCCATCCGCACCTTGAGGTCGTCGTCCACGATGGCGAGGGCGCGGCCGGCGAAGGCGAGTTGTGGGTGCGCGGATCGCAGCGCTTCACCGGCTACCTCGACCCCGCCGACGACGCCGGAGCCTTCGCGCCCGGCACCGCGCCCGGCACCGCGCCCGGCGACGCCGCGTGGTACCGCACCGGCGACCGCGTCCACTGGCAGGACGGCGAGCTCGTCCATCTCGGCCGGACCGACGACCAGGTCAAGATCGCCGGCTTTCGCGTCGAGCCCGGCGAGGTCGAGGGCGTGCTCCGAGCCTGCCCAGGAGTGCACGACGTCGCGGTCGTGGCTGTCGCGGCCGACGACGCCGCGGGCGGACGTCTCGAACTGCACGCGGCCTACACCGGCGAGCGCCGCGGCGAGGACGAGCTGACCGAGCACGTCCGGCACCGGCTGCCCGCGTACATGGTGCCGGTGCGGCTGCACCACCTGCCGCGCCTGCCGGTGAATCCCAACGGCAAGGTCGACCGGCTCCGCCTGCGCGAGGTCTGCGCGGCGGCGGCCCGGCCCGGCGGAGCCGCAGCCTCCGCGGCTGTAGGCGATGTGTATCCGCCGTCACGATGATCGTGGTCAGCGGCGTCGCGCCGTCGCCGGGTGGTGCGACGGCGGACTCCGATTCCAGAAAGGAGTCGACGTGTCCGTCACCGACCGGGCTTCACCGGAGGTCGTCGAACTGTGGGACGGTGAGCGCATCAGAGGCTGGCAGGACTACCACCTCGCCGGCGTCGCCGACCTGATCAGTGCGGTGAACCTGTCCCAGTCGCTGCTGGCGCTGGTCGGCTCAGGCATGCTCGACCGGCTGCGCCAGGACGGCCCGTGCCCGCGCGACGCACTGCTCGACGGTCTCGATCCCGAGGTCGGCGCCGGTTTCCTGCGCTACCTGTCGGTCTGCGGCGTGCTGGAGGAGTTCGGCGGCGCTTACCGGCTCACCCGTCGTGGCACCATGCTGACCAGCGACATAGCGCTCGCCAGGCTCGGCTTCTACCTGGAGGCGTACGGCCCGGTCACCCGGGCGATGACCGACCTGCTCACCGGCTCGGCCCGCTACGGCGTCGACGTGACCCGGGCGCCGGCGGCGCTCGGCCGCCACTCCGGCACCGTCTCCACGATGTCCTACCTGCCGATCGTCCGCCGCGCGATGGCGGGACGGTCGGCCGCCCGACTGATCGACCTCGGCTGCGGCACCGGGTCGCTGCTGATCCAGCTCTGCCAGGCGGACCCGGAGCTGACGGGCGTCGGTCTGGACATCGCTCCAGAGGCGATCGCGGCGGCGCGGGAGACGGCCGACCGCGCCGGCGTCGGCGACCGGGCCCGGTTCGCCGTGGCCGACGCGTTCGACCCGGCGACCTGGCCGGACGGATGCGACGGCGCCGAGGTGATCTGCGGCATCGGCGTCCTGCACGAGCACTTCCGGGACGGCGACGGCCGGGTCGTGGAGCTGCTCGACCGGTACGCCGACATCCTCACCGGCGACCGCGTGCTGCTGATCGGCGAGCCGGAGGTGCGCTACGACAACCGGGAGAACGACTCCGACTTCTTCCTGGTCCACGTCCTGACGGCGCAGGGAATCCCGCGCGACCGGCAGGGCTGGCTGGCCGTGTTCGACAGGACGCGCCTCCAGTGCAGGCGGCTCTACACCAGCGCGGTCGCCGGTCCTCGCACCTGCTTCTACGAGCTGACGCCCGAGAAGGAGTGACCCGTGCGCCTCGGCGTCATGATCTTGACCGAGGAGCCGTGGCGGACGAACGCGCACCGCTGGCGCGCCGCCGAGGAACTGGGGTTCGACTCCGCCTGGACCTACGACCACCTGCACTGGCGAGGGCTGCGCGGCAGCCCGTGGTACGCCAGTCTCCCGGTGCTGGCCGCGGCGGCGGCGCTCACCGAGCGGATCACCATCGGCGTCATGGTGGCCTCACCCAACTTCCGGCATCCGGTGACGCTCGCCAAGGACGTCATGACCATCGACGACATCTCCGCCGGACGGTTCGTGCTCGGCATCGGGGCGGGCTCGCCCGACGCCGGAGACGCCGCCGCGCTCGGCACGCCCCCACTCCCGACGGGCGAGCGAGCGGCCCGGTTCGCCGAGTTCGTGGAACTGACCGACCGGCTGCTGCGCACGCCGCTGACCACCCACCGCGGGCGGTTCTACACCGTCCAGGACGCCGTGATGATCCCGGGCTGCGTGCGCGACCCTCGCGCGCCGCTGGCGATAGCGGCGAGCGGGCCCCGCGGCCTGGCGCTGGCGGCCCGGTACGCGGACGCCTGGGTGACCATGGGCCCGACGGACTGGTCGCGTACCCACGAACCCGCCGGATGCCTGGCGGCGGCAACCGAGCAGATGGCCCGGTTCCGGACGGCGTGCGCGCGGGCGGGCCGCGATCCCGGCGACCTCGACCGGATCTTCGTCAGCACCGGCTGGGCGGGCGACCCGCTCGCCTCCCCGAAGGCGTGCCTGGAGATGGCCGAGCGCTACGCCGCGGCGGGCTTCACCGACCTGATCGTCCACTGGCCCCGCCCGTCGGGCGTCTACGCGGGCGACCCGGCGATGCTGGACCGCATCGCCGAGGAGGTGCTACCGCAGATCCACCGGCTCTGAGCCACCCGCGCACGGCGCTCCATGCACACGGCGCTCCATGCGCACGTCTTACATGCGCACGTCTTACATGCACACGGCGTAGGCCTGCCGTCCGCGAGGGCCCGCCGCGGCGCGGACCGTCCCGCCGTCCCGGTCGACGCCCGCGACGCACGTCTTACTGCCCAGCGACAGTTCCGGCACCACCTGGACGTCGTGGCCGCGCCGCCGCAGATCTTCCACGGTCTCCGGCGCGGTGCCCGCCTCCACGACCAGGACTCCGGGACGGCACGCCCGGGGCGTGAACGACGAGGAGAAATGGTCGCTGTGAAACAGCGGCACCTCCGTAGCGGATTGCCAGTCCAGGCCGAACTCGGTGATGGCGAGGAAAGTCTGGAGCGTCCACACGTCCTGCCGGTCTCCGCCGGGCGTCCCGAAGGCGAGGAAGGGTTCGCCGTCGCGCTGCACCACGGTCGGGCTGAGCGTGGTCCGGGGCCGCTTGCCCGGGGCCAGGCCGTTGGGATGCCCGTCGAGCAGCCACATCGACTGCGCCCGGGTGCCGAGAGGGAATCCGAGGCCCGGGATCACCGGCGAGCTCTTCAGCCATCCTCCGCTCGGGACGGCCGCCACCAGATTGCCGTGCCCGTCGGCGACGGCGACCGTGCACGTGTCGCCGGGACGGGTGGTGGCCGCGAGGACGATGGTCGGCATGCCGCTCTGCAGCTGGAACATCCAGTCCTCCAGCTCCGGCATGGGCGTGTCTTGGACCGGCCGCGGCATCCACGACGAGCGGCCGCCGGGCGTGCCGGGCTGCGGGTCGCGGGCCGCGCCGTCACCGATCAGCTTCCGCCGTGCCGCGTTGTAGTCGGGACCGAGCAGGTCGTCCATCGGGACGGCCACATGGTCGGGATCGCCGTACCAGGCCTCCCGGTCGGCGAAGGCGAGCTTGGCCGCCTCGGCCAGGGTGTGCACGTACGCGCCGCTGCCTCGGCCAAGGGCGCCAAGGTCGATGCCGTCCAGCAGTGCTAGTTGCTGCGCGAAGACGGGGCCCTGCGACCAGGGCCCGGTCTTGTGCACCAAGTACGGGCCGTAGGTGAAACTCGTCGGCGTCTCGACGGGCGCCCGCCAGGACGCCAGATCGTCGGCGCACAGCAGCCCGCGGTGCCGCCGTCCCGTCGCGTCCAGCACCTCGCGGCCTTGGGCGAACTCGCCGATCGCCGCCGCTACGAATCCCTGGTAGAACGCCGCGTGCGCCGCCTCCAACTGGGCGTCGCGGTCGGCCGACACCGATTCGGCGTGGCGGAGGATGCGCCGCATCGTCTCGGCCAGCGCCCGGTTGCGGACCACCGTGCCCGCGGCGGGCGGTGTGCCGTCCGCGTTCAGGTAGGTGCGACCGGACTCCGGCCACGCGTTCTGGAACAGCGGCGCCAGAGCGCCGATGGCCCGCGCGGCGTCGGGCACCAGCGGATGACCGCGCTCGGCGTAGCCGATCGCGTGTTCCAGGACGTCCGCGAGCCGCGCCGTGCCGTGGTCGAGCAGGAGGCGCAGCCATGCGCCGAAGGCGCCGGGAACGCAGGCGGGCAGCAATCCTGACCCTGGGATGCTGCGCAGGCCGAGCGCCTGGAAGCGCTCGATCGTCGCGGCGGCCGGTGTCGGGCCCTGCCCGCAGATGACCGTGGTGGTACCGGTGCCGGCCCGGTGGGCGACGATGGACACGTCGCCGCCAAGCCCGTTGGAGTGCGGCTCGACCACGGTCAGGACGAAGCCCGCCGCGACCGCCGCGTCGAAGGCGTTGCCGCCCCGGTCGAGGACGGCCATGCCCGCCGCCGAGGCGAGCCAGTGCGTCGTGGAGACCGCGCCGCGTGTTCCGATCAGTTCGGGACGGATGACGGACACAAGCTCCCCTTTCCCTTCGGCCGGAACGTCGTCCGCGCCGCCGCGGAGCGAGCCTCCGCCAAGCGGCGGTGGACCTGTAGACTCGGCTCATCGACCGGCAATCGCGACACGGCGCTGACCGCACGCTCATCTCCGACCAGAGCCCGGCGGAGCGGATCTTCGGTTTCTCCCGCGCGGTGCGGGTGGGCGGTTTCATCAGCGTCGCCGGCACGACGGCCATGGCGCCGGACGGCCCGGTCGGCGGAGCCGACATGGCCGAGCAGGCCAGGGAGGTCCTGCGCCGGATCGCCTCCGCACTGGAGCGGGCCGGAGCGGGCATGCCCGACGTCGTGCGCAGCCGGGTGTTCGTCACCGACATCAGCGCCTGGCGGCAGGTGGGCGAGGTGCACCGCGAGGTGTTCGCCCCGATCCTGCCCGCCGCCACGATCGTGGAGGTGTCGGCGCTGTTCGACCCGCGCCTGCTGATCGAGATCGAGGTGGACGCGATCGTCGCGTGACCGCGCGGCGCGGCGTTGACGGGCTGCGAGTCGGGCAGCGAGTCGCCGACCGGCGGCGCGGTGGTGACCCGGCATCAGCCGAGGCCGACCGGGCGCGCACCGGTCACCGCGGACGGCATCCGGACGTCGGAGCCGGCGACCTCGTCCAGGATGCCGATGATGCCGTCCTCGCAGGCGGCCACCTCCGCGAACCACGGCTCCCCGATGCGGTCCGGGGCGCCGTGGCCTTCGGGATGCAGGCCGTTGACGGCGCAGTCGCGGACGATCGCCACCAGCCGGCGCTGCAGCTGGGCCGTCACGTCGTGCTGAGTGACGGCGCCGCGCAAGGTCAGGAAGTAGTTGTCGTAGAGCAGTTGCAGCACGCGCAGGTCCCCCGATCGGAAGGCGGAGCGCCGCAGGAGCGACTGCCCGTCGGGCACCAGCCGGGCCGCGATCACCTCGTGCACCAGCCGCTGCACCCTGATCGCCTCCACCAACTCCCGGGCCTCCACCGTCTCGGTGAGCGCGGTGCGCCGACCGCGCAGCAGATCCTTGATCGGCCAGTAGTCGGGAGCCCAACTGCCGCTGAAGGACGGATGCCGCAACCTCATGCTCGGCCGGATCATGTCCTCATACAGGCCGCGCGGGCAGGTCGCGGTGTACAGGAGCATGGCGCAGTAGCCGCGGACGTAGTTCCGCACCGAGACCAGCATCGAGTCCACCTCGTCCTGTGAACGGGAGCCCGCCGGATGCGAGGACGCGTCGTGGACGAGCTGCCCGATCAGCCGCCACAGGATGAAGCTGACCTGATGCCCGGTGATCCACCGAAACCAGAAGAGTTCCTCCGCTCCGGGGACGGCCTCGGCCCCTTCGGCCCCGTCGGCCCCGTCGCCCTGGTCGGCCGGTTCCGCCGCCAGGCCGAACCGCTCGATGAGCGAGCCGCGCACGGGACCCGGCCCGGCGGCACCCGCGTCGGGGTCCTCCACCGGTGGATGCCAGGCGCCGGGCGGCGGGAGCGTCAGGGGCTCCAAGCCGAAGGGGCGACCACCGAAGTCCCAGCGCCGCGGTGACGGACGGCCCGCCAGGACGGGCCACGGAGCATGGTCATGGCTAGGCCGCTCGCGGGACATGAGTGAACTCGAATTCCAAGCCGTTGACGTCGAATGTGTAGAAACTGCTGACGCCGTCGTCGACGACGATGGGGCTGGGTGGGTCCTTCACCGCGAAATCGAAGCGGCCCGATTCGAACAGGTCGATCCAGTGCCGTCGTATCGTCACCAGATCCTGTGGGTCGCTCACGGCGAGGCAGAGGTGCTGGTACTGGGTGACGCTCTCGCCCGGTGCCGGTGCCGGGCGCCCTTCGCGTTCGAACAGGTGGATCCGCACGGTGCCGACCGTCATCTCCACCAGCCGCCTGATGCCGGGCAACCGGCCGTTGGTCAGGTCGGAGAAGATCTCCTGCGTGAAGGTCGGGCGGGCGCCGAAGAACGCCTCGTACCACTTCTGGGAGTTCTCCAGGTCATTCGTCTGGACGGCGATGTGATGGAACACCGGAAGGGGCTCGGGGAAGGGATGTGCTTTCTGGTTGGACATGCGAGTCGGCCTCACTCATTCCTTTCCAGGGCGCACACTTTGTACAGCTCCTCGATCCGTGCGCCGACGGCCGGGTCTTCGGCGTCCCGGGCGATCTCGCTCATCGCGTCCCAGGCGAACCGCTCGCCGCCGTCCGCCCGGTAGCTCTTGCGGATCACGATGCCGAACACCTCGTTCAGGTTCTCGAGGTCGACGACTCCGGCGAGCGCGCGGATCGCCGTCCGCTGCTCGTCGGTGAGCTTCGGCCGGTGCACCAGGTTCGGTTCGGGGATGCCCTGGACCGGGTTCCGCTCGATCCGCAGCAGCGCGTCATCGGGCAGGTCCGCGAAGTCCATGATCAGGTGCACCCGGCGAATGTCGGACAGCACCGCGGCGCTGTGCATTCTGGAGACGTCCAAGGACCACAGCTCACCGGGGAACATCCGGTAGACGGTGCCGTCCTCCATGAACAGGCAGGTCTCGTCGGTGGTCAGCGGGACGTGCAGCCGGTGCGCCGCGCGCGCCGCGGTCGGTTTGTCGGTGAACTCCAGGAAGTCGCGGTGCGGGAGCAGCACGGCATCGGTCATCACCACCAGCCGCGCGAAGCGCAGGTGCTCGACGACGACCGACTCCTCGATCAACTGCCGCAGATACGGCAGCCGTTTCCCGTAGACCGTCGGCTGCGCCGGCAGGCTGGTGTCGTAATGGGCGATGACGCCGTCGCCGACCTCCCCGCCGCACGACCAGATCATGCAGGTCTTCCACGGCTGGCCGCTCTGGAATTCAGGGTATTGCTCGGCGTAGTGGAAATCCCTGCCGAGTTCCAGCTCGTCCTGAACGCGAGACCGGTCGATCGAGATCCGCCCCAGCATTTGGGTACGCATGGTCATTCCCTCCCGGTCAACGCGCCACACGACATGCTCAGTGGCGCTCGTATGCGGCTGATACATCGGCGGTACGGTCGACTGTGTCGGCGTATGCGGGATCGGTCACCTGCAGCCGCAGTTCTCCGAAATAGGTGCGGCCCTCCTGGTCGGGCACCCAGGTCTGCTCCTGTGTCGGCAGCATCTCGCTGACGGCGACCTGGGTGCGTTCGCCGTGCGCGGCGGCCGCCGCGCGGACCGCGGAGCCGAACGAGGCGACGAAGGCGGGGCTGGTGAAGTCCACGTACACCGGCTTGCTCTCGGTGGCGATCTTCGCGAAGCACCGGTCGGGCAGTCCGTGCTCGGCCACCAGCCGGCGCCCGGCCAGGTACTGGCCGGGTTCGTCGCCGCGCACGGTGAGCCCGCCGAGTTGCGCGGCGGTCATGCGCCAGGTCTCCCGCGTGACCACGAGCCGGTCGACGGTCACCCGCGGCGTGTGCGGACCTTGCGTCACGCCTTTGAACGCGTCGGCGACGACCGTGGACAAGAACATCCCGAACAGCTCGATCGCGGGCACCCGTTCCCCGGTCGGCAGTGTGGCGACCGGCCGGCCGTCCACGACCTCGACGGTGACGGCCTCGGTCGGGACCAGCCGGTGGGTATCGACGCCGCCGGTGCGGGTGAAGGCGATGTTCCAGTCGTCCGGCGCGGGCTCGGCGTACACCAGCCGTCCCGCGTACTTGGACCAGGTGAGCGGCAGCAACGGCACCATCCGGGGACGGCCGAAGTCCCGCACCATCGCCTCCAGCATCCGGCCGGGCTCGGCCTTGGGCCAGTTCACGGCCCGGTCGCACAGCGTTCCGCTGGCCACGTGCAGCTCGCCGAGCACCACCAGGTAGTCGCCGCGGTTGACGTTCTCCACCGACTCGGCGCAGATGTGCAGGTCCGGGCTGTGGACGCGTGCGGCCGACCAGCCCGGCCGATCGGCGGCGAACAACTCCGCGACCCGGCCCGCCAATCCGGCGCTCGTGCATTCGACCCTTCGCTGCGACTCGGGGAGGCGCGGCAACCCGAACAGCGTCCGCCATCGGGAGACGAGCTCCTCCAGCCCGGCGTCGACCGGCCCTGCGCCGCGGCCGGAGACCAGCTCGATCGCCGGGTACCAGATGTCGCTGAGCCGGACGGGCCCGCCCGTTCCCTTCTCCACCAGCCGCAGCAGCTCCCGTTCGTAGGCGGCCGCGATGTCGGCGGTCAGCCAGCGCGCGATCTGCATCACCAGCGCCAGTGCCGGGGCCATCGCGTCGATGACGCGGGAACCGACGGTCAGCCGCAGGTCGCGCGTGGTGTCCTCGTAGCACAGGCCGCGTCCCGCGTAGGTCTGGCCGAGGCGCTGGCGCGGTTCCCGGCCGGTCAGCGCGGTGAACTCGGCGTCCAAGGCGGCCATCGCCGGGGCGAGCGCCGCGGGATCACCGGCGGCCCCGGCCACCGCGGCGCGGGCCGCCCGCAGCCGCCGCAGCCCCTCCGATGCTCTGCGCCGCAGGCCGTCATCGCCGATCGCCGCGATGCGGTCGTCCAGGACGGTTTCGGTGTGCGGGGCCACCGGCAGGTTCGCGTCCCATCTGATCAGCTTGCGGGACGCGAGGCCGGCCAGGAGTTGGTAGCCCTCCTCGGTCGTGCCGACCGGCGTCCGCGCGTCCGCGACCAGGTCGGCGACGATTCCGGCGGCCGGGCGCCGCCCGTCGCACCTCGTCAGGACCGCGGTCTCCCGCTCTGTCAGTGTGAGGGGATCGCGCCCCGGCCGACGCAGCAGGTCGCCGTCCAGCCAGAAGTGCGGCATCGGTGTCGGCGGAAGCTCGCGCCGCAGCTCCGGGTCCTCGGCGAGCCGCGCCCCGTAGGCGGCCAGCGCCCACGGCTCCAAGAACACGCGGCGCCGGTCGAGGAGCCGCGGGCCCGGCGTCGCGTCGAAATCCGGCACGGATGGATCAAGCGTCGCCCAGGTCAGCGGGCCGAAGAAGCCGATGGTCTCGGTCTTGGCGCAGTACCGCTGCCAGTAACGGGACAACTGCTGCTCGCGGTACCGCCACTTGCTGGTGCGCGATCCGCCCGGTCCCCGGCCCGCGATCGCGTCGAGCAGGACGACGGTGGGCGGGTTCTGCCAGGTGATCGCTTCGCGCAGCAGCGGATCGGCGCTGATGCGGCGCAACTCGGCTGAACTGGCGGCGACCGCGCGGTCGAACTCGGCAGCGAACGCGCCCGGTTCGGCGGTGCCGGCGAGGTGTGCGTCCGCGACGGCCGCGCACTGCGGGGCCGCCAGCAGGTCCAGCCCCGCGGCGGGGAATCCGGTCGTCCGCAGCAGCACCTCTCGCCACACCGTCCACGGCGTGTTCCCGAGAGGGAAGCGATGCCTCACGTCCACGGCGGCGCCCTTCCGCGTCCGGTCTGCGTTCCGAAGATGACCGGGCCGGTCCGCCGTAGCGACCCGGCCTGCCGCAAGCCTCCGGCCGCCGCCTACAGCACGGCTACAACCGCCGGCGTGTACGGGCCATATATCCGCCCTGGGAACACTGGGCGCGCGGACCGCCGTGGAGCGGGCCGCGAGGCCACGCGCGGCCCGTCTCCTGGAGGGATCGGTGGATGGCAGTCGGCAGTACCCACCAAGGCGCCCACCAAGGTGTGGAGGTACGGGACGGCACGGCCGCAACGGTCGCCGCGGCGCCCGTGGTCGCGGACATCGCGATCATCGGGTTCGGGTCGCGCGGGCTGAGCGTGCTTGAGCGTGTCGTCACCCTCGCCCGCGATTCGCCCAAACGCCCGGCGGGTGAGGGCGGGCCGGTGCGGGTGGCGGTCGTGGATCCGGCGGGCACCGGTTGCGGTGTCCACGCCCCGGATCTGCCTGGCTATCTCCTGCTCAACTCGCCGTGCGCGGAAGTGTCGATGTTTCCGGACGAGGGAACCGTGCCGCTCGGGACCGTTCGGCGAGGGCCGAGCCTGTACGAATGGGTCAGCGAAGGCGTCGCAGGGCCGCAGGAGGACTCCTTGCCCCGGCATCGGCCTGTGCATCCGGCCGACTATCTGCCTCGCAATGTCCTCGGTGAGTATTTGCACTGGTTCAAGGGCCAGGTGCTGGACTCTGCGGGCGGCCACGTCGAGGTCACGATGCTTTCCACGACCGCCGTCGACGTTCGTGACGAGGCCACCGGCCAGCGTTCGATCGTCTGCGCCGACGGCTCGACCGTGCTGGCCCGGCACGTCTTCCTCACGACCGGATACACCGCCGAGAACGACCCTCCAGACGAGCCGGGCCGCGAGCGGACGATCGGCAGTCCCTATCCGCTGCCCGGAGACACCGACGCGATCGCGCCCGGGCAATCGGCCGCGATCGCCGGATTCGGCTTGAGCGCGATGGACGTGATCGCCTGCCTGACGGTCGGCCGAGGCGGCCGGTTCTCCGGCAGGGGTGAACGGATGCGGTACCTGCCGAGCGGCGCGGAGCCCGTGCTGCTGCTGTACTCCAGGACCGGCGCCCCGTACCGGGTCAGGCCCAGAATCGGCCGGGACGGCCCCGCGGACCCGCCGGTCGCCTTCACCACCGCCGCGATCGACGCGCTGCGCCGCAGCCGCGGCCCGCGCCTCGACTTCCGCATCGACGTGCTCCCGCTGCTCCTCACCGAGATGCACATCGCCTATCGCCGCGCCCAGGCGCGGCGCGCGCGCCTAGGCGACGTCCTGCTGATACTCGACGACCTGTCGCGCGACCCGGAACCGGCTCGGCTGTACCGGACGCTCGACGCCTTGGCGACCCGGCTCGGCGCGTTCGACGCCTGGGCGGCCCTGGACGGCACGGCCGGGATGGCCCGCCGGGACAGCGCGCAGTACGCCCGCTGGCTCGTCGACGCCATGCGAAGCGACCTGCGGGAAGGCGCCCGGCCGCTGTCCGAGAGTCCGCTCAAGGCGGCGCTGGAGGTCATGGAGGACCACCGGGACGTGATCCGGCACGCGATCGACTTCGGCGGCATCACCGACCGGTCCCGCGCCTACTTCACCGGCCCGATGACCTCCCTGTTCAACCGCGCGGTCGTCGGTCCGCAGTGGGAGCGGCAGGCCGAACTGCTGGCGATCATGGCGGCGGGCGTGGCGCGCGCGCCGTTCGGACCGGCTCCGGCGGTGTCGTGGCACGCCCGGACGAGGCGCTGGCGGATCGTCTCGACCGGGCTCGGACGGCCGCATTCGGCGGCGGCCGACTGGCTGATCCGGGCGCGCGTGCCGCCGCCCAGCGTCGACTCGTCCGCCAGCCCGCTGCTCGCCGCGCTGCGCCGCGCCGGGCGGATCCGCCCGCTGCCGCCCGAGAGCGGCCGGCCGAGCGGGATCGACATCGACCGCGACCAGCACCCACGGGCCGTCGACGGGCAGCCGGACACGCACATGTGGGTGCTCGGCCCGCTCTGCGAGGGAGCCACCTACTACAACAACCAGGTCCCGTCACCGGCCCAGTTCTCCCGTCCCGTCCATGACGCGCATCGCTGCGTCGCGGCCGCGCTCGCCGACCTGCCGGTCTGACCCGGCCATGGGCCGGCGGCGAGCCCGGCCGACCCGAGCCCGTACGTTGCGACAGCCGAGGTGATCTCCGTGCGTGATGCCCTATGACCGAGCACGTCCAGTCGGCCGGTCTGCTCCCGGCCCAGGAAAGCCATTGGGAACTGATGTGCGGGCTGTCGCCCGACGCTCCGGGCGCGTCCCGGTTCATCGTCGTGGACAGCCGGTTCATCGATTCGCCCATGGACCATGAGGCCGTCAAGCTCGCCTTCGCCGACGTCACCCGGCGCCAGGACGCGCTGCGGCTGGTCTTCGACACGATCGACTACGAGCCCCGGATGCGGATCGAGGCAGCGACCGAACCGCAGGTGGAGTACCTGGATCTGTCCGCGCTCGGCACCGCCGCGCAGCACGACCGCATCGCCGAACTGGTGTATTGGGAGAACAACCGCAGTTTCGACCTGCTGCGCGGCCCGGCCTGGCACGCCTGGTTCGTCCGGCTCGCCGCGGACCGCCATTTCCTCAATGTGTGCTTGTCGGAGGCCATCGCCGACGGCTGGGCCACCAAGGCGCTGGTGGAGGACCTGCTGGCCGGGTACGCCGCGCAGGTCGGCACCGCCGCGCCGCCCGAGCCCGCGCTGTCGTTCGCGGAGATGGACGCGATCCAACGCAGCCGGATGGAGCCCAGCGGGGACAGGCTGGAGTTTTGGCGCGAGCGGTTGCTCCCGCTGCCGGACGGTTCGCTGTTCCAGGCGCGCACCACCGCGCGGACCTCGGTACTCACCCGCGACCGGATCGACGTCACCTTCACGCCGGAGCTGCTGGCGACGCTCAGCCGCCGCGCGTGGCAGGCGCGGACGACCGTCTACATGGTGCTGATGGCCGCGTACCACGCCCTACTGTCGCTGGAAACCGGGCAAGAGCGGACGGTTCTGAGCACCGTGACGCTCGGCCGGGCGAGCAGGCGCGAGCGCCGGTCGCCGCTCCCCTGCACGGTCGACCCTTACGTGGTCACGACGCTCACGCCTGGGACGTCTTTGCACGAGGCAGTCCGGAGAACCCATGCGGCGATGGAGGAGGCGATGTCCAACCTGGTGCCCTACACATCACTGGCCCGCGCGATCAATCCCGCCTTCGACTCGCAGCGTCCCTGGCCCGACAGCGACCTGTGCCACGGAAACTTCTACGCCGCCGCGTTCGGCGACTCCGACATCACGCTGGCGGGAATGCGTGTGCGAGCACCGCTGCTGCCCGGCCGCGAACCCGCGGGCGGCAGCACACCCACGCTGTACGCGGGGACCTTACCGTCCGCCCAGCAGGACGTGTGGACGGCGTACTGCGGGCCGAGCATGGAGGTCTACCCGGAACGGGACGGGTGCGCGCTCATCTACAACGGCGAGATGTACGCCCACGAGGAGATGAAGTCCTACATGGACTCCTACCTGTGGGTCGTCGAGGAGATGGCGGCCTCTCCGGAGACGACGATGCGGGAGCTCAGCGAACGGTACGCGCTCCGAGACGCGCGCTGACGCCGACAGCGGCCGGCTGGGCGGGCAGCCGGTCCAGCGCGGCCGCGATCCGCTCAGGAGCCGCCGCGGAGTCGCGCATGCTGCCGTCGTGGAAGGCCGCGTAGGCCGCCATGTCGAGGAGCCCGTGGCCGCTGACGCCGAGCAGGATCGTGCGGCGAACGCCCTCGTCGTCGGCTCGCCGCGCCTCGACGACCGCGCCATGCACGGCATGCGCGCTCTCCGGCGCGGGCAGGACCCCCTCGGCCTTGGCGAACTCGACGGCGCTGGCGAACACCGCCCGCTGCGGATAGGCAGCCGCCTCGATGAGTTTCCGGTCGTACAGAGCGCTGACGAGTTTGGACGCGCCGTGATACCGCAGGCCGCCCGCGTGAATCCGCTCGGGCGCGAAGGTGTGGCCCAGCGTGTACATCTTCTGCAAGGGCGTGCTCCGCGACGCGTCGGTGAAGTCGTAGGCGTACCGCCCCCGGGTCAGGGTCGGGCACGCCGCGGGCTCGACCGCCACGCAGCGCGGACGCGGACCGTCCGCCGGGCCGATGAACGGCATGCACAGCCCGCCGAAGTTGCTTCCGGCGCCGAGCGAGGCGATCACGACGTCCGGAGCGCGGCCCGCCTCGGCGAGCTGGGCGGCGGCCTCCAGGCCGATGACGGTCTGGTGGACGATCGTGTACGTCTCACCGCTGCCCGTGCAGAAGTAGCCGCCGGGCTCCCGCGCGTCGGTCAGCGCCTCCGCCAGGGCGATCGAGAGGCTGCCCTGCTCCTGGCCGTCGGCGCGCGCCCTGCGTCCGACCTCCGTCCGGTCGGACGGGCTGGCCAGCACCGACGCGCCGAGCATCTCCATCATGGTGCGGCGGTACGGCTTGTCGGCATAGCTGGAGCGCACCATGTACACCGTGCAGGCGAGCCCGAACATGGCGCACGCGGCGGCCACGGCCGTGCCCCACTGCCCGGCCCCGGTGCCGACGACGAGCCGGGTGGCGCCGGCGCGCCGGTAGTAGTACGCCTGCGCGACCGCGCTGTTGAGCTTGTGGCTGCCGCTGAGATTTCCGCCCTCGTACTTGTAGAAGATCGCGCACCGGGTGCCGAGCGCCCGCTCGAACGCCGCCGCGCGGCGCAGCGGCGTCGGCCGCCACTGCCGGTAGCGCTGCGCCACCTCGTCCGGGATCGGAATCCAGGACTTCCCACCGATCTCCTGCCGGATCAGCGCGGGCGGCACCCGCAAGGTGGTGGTCCGGGGCGTGGTTCGCGGGGAGCCTGAGCGTCCTGGCGGTGGCACATCGGGCGGCAACTCGAAACCCAGATCGGGCAGGACGTTGTACCAGGCGCCGGGGACCTCGGTCATTCGGACAGGTCCATGGCCGACACCGTCAACGACTGGCGCATCAGCGCGACGATGTCGTCGACGGTGTCCAGGCGGCCGTTCATGATGGCGGCGTCGTCGAGGTCGATGTCCAGCAGCTCTTCGAGATTGACCAGCAGCCGGACCAGTTCCAGCGAGGTCAGGTCCAGCTCGTCGCCCGGCTGGTCGCCGTCGTGGTCACCGTCCCCGTCACCGCCCTGCCGCACCTGGTCCACAGCCTCCACGACGATCTGGCGCAGTTCTTGGTCGTTCATGTGGTGTCTCACCCTCGCGAATCGGGACGGGACGGAGACGCGCCGTCATCGCGCGGCGCACCGCCGGTGTCATCGGCTGTAGACGAGCGGGCATTGAGCATCGATGTCGAGGGAGTCGCCCACCTTGAGCGCGGCGAGCAACCGCCTGGGGAGGATGTTCGGCGTCCCGTTGAACGTGGCGCCCGCCGGCATCCAGGAGATCGCGAACGCGGGTCGCGGAAGCGGGGTCATGTTGGCGCCCGCCGCGTGCGCGGTGTCGCCTCCGTGGACGATGAGCGAGCCGGCCCGGACCGGGCACGGGACGGGCTCGGCGAACTCCCACTCGGGATTGAGGTGGCGAAGGCCGTCCAGCCGCATGTTGCCCTTGGTCGTCACACGCGCCTTGTGGCTGCCCGGCAGGTAGTGCATGCACCCGTTGCGCAGGTCGGCGTCGACGAGCGCGATCCAGAACGTGGACGCGCCCGGATGGGTGAAGGAGAACACCGGGGTGTCGGTGTGCCAGCCCGTGGGTTCTCCCCACGCGGGCTTGAACATGGTCTGGTCGTGCCAGATCCGGACGCCGTCGACGTCGGCCAGGTCGCACGCCATCCGTCCGAGCCTGGGATCGAGGACCAGATCGCGCACCCTCACGTCGGTCTGCCAGAGGTTCACGTGCTGTGACAGCACCCGCACCCAGGCCCGGCTGTGCTTGGCGAGGGCTTCGCGCAACCGCAGTCCGGACAACGGCTGAGGCTCCCCGGCCTCCTCGGCCCGCGGTTCGTCCGGTTCGCTCGGAAGCCGGGCGTCGCCGCGCTCGCGGACCGCGTCCTCAAGGACCGTCCGCCAGTACCGCGTCTCCGCGTCGTCCAGGAAACCCTCGACGACGAGGAAACCGTTCTCGCGGTAGGAGTCGATCTGCGCCGAGCTCAGCTCGTCACGCATGGGCCACCTCCGATCGGCGGTCGGGGTGTTCGACGATGCCCATCTCCCGGCCGAGCCTGCCGGTGGCCTCGCGCAGCTGCCGGTCGAGCCGGTCGCGGTCGGCTCCCCAGCCGACCGCGTATCCCGCGCGGCCCTCCTCGCTCACCGGGAGGCGCGCCCGCTGGCCGGGCAGGACGAGCTGGTTGACGATCTTCACGTCGGGCAGCCCGGCGATGACGGTTGCCGGCGGGACGAACCTGCGGACCGGCCCGCTGCCGACCAGGAAGCGCACCTCCGCGAACGGCACCGGCGACCAGGCGGCGTCCGGCTCGGGGAGCGGCGGCGTCCGGCCCAGGGCCAGCCGCGCCTGAGCTTCGTACAGGTTGATCCCGGTGACCCGCTCCGTCAGTTCGGGCACCAGCGCACCGCCCGGACGGAAGGTGACCTCCAGCAGCGTCCACCGGCCGTCGTCGATCTTGAATTCGGCCTGCATCACGCCGTCCCGCAGCCCGTAGGCGTCCGCGACCAGCCCGATCTCGGACGTGGCGGTCTCGCGGTCCGGCTGGACGGCGGCGTACTTGGCGGACACGGCGATGAACCCGTCCGGCCCGACGTACTCGGCGTCGCACACCGAGACGAAGGCGGGCACCCCGTCGACGACGACCGCGTCGACGCAGACCTCCCGTCCGCCCACGAACTCCTCGATGACCACCGTGCGCGAGGGCGACAACGAGCGAACCACCGGCCACTGGCGGCGCGCCTCGGCGGCGTCGGCGACCTGGAGCACTCCCGCGCTGCCCGCGCAGTCGACCGGTTTCAGGACGCTCCAGCCGGAGCGGCCGTCGTAGAAGGCGTCGAGGTCGTCGGCGCCGGAGACCTGCCGCCAGCGCGGCGTAGACAGCCCGCGCCGTTCACCGACCCGGCGCTGGAGCAGTTTGGAGCGGGCGATCAAGGCGATCTCGGGCCCGATGCCGGGAAGGCCTGCGTCGTGCGCGACCTGGGCGGCCGTCAGTTGGGAGTTGTCGGCCAGGGTGACGACGCCGTCGCACGAGCGCGCCAGTTCGGTCAGCTCCGTCACGGCGGCCGAGCCGTCGCGCGGGTCGAGCGCGGCGAAATGGTGGACGAGGTGTTCGTACCGTCCGCCGGAATAGCCGTCGGCCAGCACGATCTCCAATCCCAGCTCCCGCCAGACGGCGAATGCGTGGTCGCGCATCGTGCTCGCGCCCACCACAAGGAGCCGGGGACGGGAACGCCGTGCCCCGACATGTCCAGCGCTCATGAGATCAAATGCTGCTCAACACGAGTACAGGCGTGATACATCCCGGCTATGGCCGGACGGCTAGCGTCACAAGTGGGCGGTGAAGCTCTATCGTGGGGCCGGTGAATCGTGATCGCAGAGTGCGGATGGACGTCACGTCCGTGACCATCAGCGCGCCGAATCCGCGCGAGCTGGCGGCATTCTATGCGCGGCTGCTTGGCTGGCCCGTGGCCGATGTAGAAGAGCCCGAACCGGGCGAACCGCCCGAGTCCGGCTGGGCGAAGGTACGCCCGCCCGCGGGCGAAAGAGGGCCGACACTGAACTTCGAATACGACGCCGACTACGCACGGCCAGCGTGGCCGACCGCGCCGGGCAGGCAGCAGATCATGGAACACCTCGACATAGCCGTCGAGGATCTCGACGCGGCCGTCGCGTGGGCCGTCGAATCGGGAGCCGTGCTCGCCGACTATCAGCCGCAGCCGGACGTCCGGGTGATGCTGGATCCGGCCGGTCACCCGTTCTGCCTTTTCCTCTGACTATCCCGCCTTCTCCCGCTCGACGTCCCGGGCGAAGCATTCCCGAGCGTAAAGCCCGAGAATTCTCGGCAGATGATAGGTCGGGACGCCGGACTCGGGCTCACGTGAGATCAGCAGCCCCTCGTGGACGAGCCGCTCCAGCAGGCGATCGGCGGCGAAGGCCGGGAGCCCCAGCGCGGCGCCGAGATCCGCCGCCGTGATGCGGTCGGACGCCAGCCGCCCGCACATGCCGAACGCCCTGCGGCAGGCCGGGTCCAGGGCCTGGCGGCTAGTGTCGAACAGCCGCCGCAGGGACATGCCGTCCACGACGAGTTCGTCGAGCACCCGCTCCCCGTCGCGCAGGTTCTCGGCGAGGAAGCGCAGCGGGTGGCGGGGCCGCGCGGCCAGCCTGGCGCCGACGATCCGGATCGCGGCCGGCAGCCGGCCGCACGCCTCGACAATGGCCGTCGCCGCCGCGTACTCCCGCTCGGTGCGGTCCACGCCGATCAGGTGGCTCAGCATCTGCACCGCAGCGCTCACCGACAGCGGCTCCAGCGCCAGATGCACGTCGGCGCGGATGCCGACCAGCCACCGCCGGCTCGTCACGATCAGCAGGCTCCGGCCGAGACCCGGTAGCAGGGAGATCACCTGATTCGCGTCGGCCGCGTCGTCCAGCACGATGAGCGCACGCCGCTCGGCGAGCACGGACCGGTAGAGGGCCTGCCGGCCGTCCCAGGTCCGCGGGATCGCCTCCGGCATCAGTCCGAGGGTGCCCAGCAGCTCGGCGATCGCGTCGCTGGGCGACCGGGGCTCGGCCGTCGATCCCCGCAGGTCGAGGTAGATCTCACCGTCGGGATGGGCGCCGCACACGGCCCGTCCCGCGGCGACCGCGGTGGCGCTCTTGCCGACTCCCGGCACTCCGGAGACCAGCACGGTCGGCACGTGGTCGACCGCGCCGCGGTCCGTCCGGTCGACCAGCGCGCGGACCCGCGCCACCTCGGCGTCCCGGCCGATGAGGGTCGGGGCCCCCGGAAGCTGGCGCGGCGTCAGCACCGCGGACGTCGTCCACCTCCGCTCCGGCCAGGCCACGTCCAGGACCGCCGCGCCCTCCAGCACGGCGGCGTGGACCTTGCGCAGCGCCGGGCCCGGCTCCACTCCGAGTTCCCTGACCAGCCGTTCCCTGGCCTGGGCGAACGCCGCCAGCGCCTCGCTCGTCCGGCCGATCGCGTGCAGGACCATCACCAGCGAACACCACAGGCCCTCGTCGAGCGGCCGTTCACCGATCAGCTCCTGGAGCGGGGCCACCAGGCCCGCCCGTTCGCCGAGGGCCAGCCTCGCGTTGATCCAGTCGGTCTGCGCCTGCCAGCGCAACTCCTCCAAGGCCACGGTCTTGGCGCGCATCTCGGCGCCCAGTTCGAGTTCAGCCAGCGGCGTGCCCCGCCACAGTCCGATCGCGTCGCCCAGCAAGGTGACGGCGTTGGCGTAGCCGCCCGACCGCAGCGCAAGCTGCCCATTGCCGACTAGCGTCGTGAAACGTTGAAGATCCAACTCTTCGGGGTGGGTGTGGAGCCGGTAGCCGCCCGGGTGGCTGTCCAGCCTGTCGCGGTGGCCCGATCCCCGCAGGATCGTGCGTAGTTGGCAGGTGTAGGTGCGGACGTTCTCCACCGCCGAACGCGGCGGCGCGTCGTCCCAGATGCCGTCGATGATCCGATCAAGCGTGACCACTCTCCCAGGGTGCAGAAGAAGGATGGCAAGTAGCGCGCGGATACGTTTGGCATTGATGACGATCGGGAGTCCGCCGGGACCCACGACTTCGAGGGGGCCCAACACGTAGTACCTCATGTGGAATCTTTCGCAGACACGCTTAACACACCATGCGAGAACGCCGTTCTGCACTTTGCCGCAGGCACGGCCGACCGATGAATGAAACTAATGAAGCAGCGAAGGGTTCAACGTTCCGCTGATCTGGGAGCCGTCTTGAAGGAGGGGGCACCGCCGGAACCGGGTACGGGGACGGCGTCTAACCTAAATCCGTTCGCGGCGGTGGGGGCAGCCAAGTAGACAGCGATCACCCCTTCCCCAAGCGGCCGGAGCCGGGGCCGACGGCCCTCGTCCAGCACTGTGACCTCGCAGCCGGGTATGTGTGGCCGGCCAGGTTCCACTATGCATGCTCGACTGGTATCTGAACATACTTGACTTCATCTAGTAAATATCGGCCCTGCTGACACAGCGCCAATCGCAGGTCCCAAAATCAAAATAATACTCGGCGTGACCCTCGCTTTACCGGAATATTGCATTCCCAGCCGAACCCGTCTGGTAGGGGCTTCGATGTCATCGTGATGCAATTGCATAGATGCGCCCGAGATGTCAGCTCTCTGTGTTGATCGGACGCCCTCAGTCTTCGCTTCGCTCAAGCTGATCCGAGCGCGCAGAGACGGCGAGTCGGGCGTGAGCAGGAGCACCGACCGCAGCAGTGTCCCGCGCCACAGCGACAAGGACGGCCTGGAACGCGGCCGTGCGGCTGGCCGACCTGCCGCTTAGCAGACCGCAGCGCGATGGTTCGCAACCTCAGACCGTGGGGCGCAACGCCGACACCGACAAGAGCGTCGAGATACCCCATGAGCCTGGGTAGTGGCCTGCCAGTCATCTTCGGTCATGTACTTGGGACCTCCCCCATGCGCGGGCCGCACCCCGACGCAGGGCAACGTCTCAGCGTAGATCGCGGATCATCCCCGCGCGGGGAGCACTCCTTCGCCGCCTCTACCGCCAGCTAATGATTGGGACCATCCCGCGTGCGCGGGGAGCACGTCCAGTCCGGCCACGCGATCACGTCGCCCGGGGGACCATCTCCCCGCGTGCGCGGGGAGCACCACTCTTGCTGACCTGGGACTCTATGGAACGGTCGGGCCGTTCTGAAGCACTTTCGCAGATTCAGACATTTCGGGCTCGGGTCAGCGGCGGCCGCAGCAGCGGCGTTTTGATGCCTTGCCCCAGCCCGCGGGCGCGGGCTCGGAAGAAACGGCCGACTAGGTTGTTCTTCAACTCCGGCCCCGGCACCTCCGCCAATAACCCCGGACACGTCGGCCTCGTCATCGGCGGCGGCAAGATGATCGCCGCGCCCCACACCGACACCGTCGTCCAAATCCAGTCCTACCGCCGCCCCAGCCTGCTCGGCTTCACCCGTCCATGGTCATCCTGGACGCCAGCCGCCGCCATCGTCTGGTCCCGGCGTTGGCTAGATGAAGCCTGGATGCGGGCATCTGCGCCACCGTGGCGCGAACCTGGCGTGCGGTGCCGCCCACGGCCCAACAGTGCCCTAGTCAGCGCCTGGCCCGCCCTTGAACTCGTCGGCTCATTCGGGCTGCTGATGGCCCTCACCCACGGGACGGTGCCGCGCCGGGCAGCCGCGCCCACGGTCAACGGAACAGCCCTTGATCCCCTACTTCTCCAGACGAAGAGCCGGACGATCAAGGGCTGTTCGGCTCACCGGCCGACCGTCATCCCCGGGTCTGGTGCGTGACGAAAACGGTCTGGTGGATGCTGCAGGTCACACGCGAGACAGAACTCGCCGACACCCACGGCCCGAAGCAATCGAGATCGCCGAGGAATGGGACGTACTGCCGCGCCCACACCCGGTGCTCTCCGGTGCCGCCGGTGCACCGGCTCTCGTAGTTCTGGCCGTCGACCTGCCTGGCGACGCAGCCGGTCGGGGCGGCCGCGGCGCCGGACGCGGTGCCCACAAGCGCCGACGCGGCGGCCACGCCAGCGAGCGAGATCATCGCTGTCCGCCTTCCGACCCGCGCTGTGCGTGTTCTCTTCATGATTTCGTCCCTTCACATGGGGGTTGGTTACGCCGCCCGCGCTTCCAGTGGCCGATGCGGCACGCCCACCCGTCCGAGCGCAATCACCCGAGATTCGTGTCCGGGTGGTCGCTGGATGACCGATCGACGGGGTTTCTGATCGGCCGGCCCGGATGCGACGGCCCCGCGTGGCGTCGACTGGCGGGTGCGTGGATCACCGGCGGTGGGGTTGCGTCCACGGAGGTGGTGTATGCGTTTGACCTGGTCAGAGGGCGTGGCGTCGTGACGTGAGACGGCCATCGCGTGATCCTTCGAATCGACCAAGATCAGAAGGAGAGGAACGCGATGGCCGTGGACAACAGTGTGGACCCTTCGGGCTGGCTGGCCGAGCAGATCGGGGCGTGTGAGCCCGATGTATTGCGGTCGATGGTCAAGACGATGGCCGAGGCGCTCATGAGCGCGGAGGCCGACGCGGTGTGCGGCGCCGACTACGGGATCCGCTCGGACGAGCGGGTGAACCCGCCGCCACCTCCTATCCGCTGGGGGTGTCGACGCGGCGGGTGGACAGGCTGGTCGAGCAGATGGACATCAAAGGCATCTCCAAAAGCCAGGTCAGCGAGAATGTCCAAGGTGCTGGACGCCCAGGTCCAGGCGTTCCGTGACCGGCCTTTGGAGGGCGGCCCGTATGCGTTCGTGTGGGTCGATGCCCTGACCCAGAAGGTCCACGAGGGCGGCCGGATCGTCAACGTGCACGTGCTGGTGGCCACCGGCGTCAACGCCGACGGGCACCGCGAGATCCTGGGGGTGGAGGTCACCTCGGCCGAGGACGGCGCCGGGTGGCTGGCGTTCCTGCACGGGCTGGTGGCCCGCGCCTGACCGGCGTCCAGCTGGTGATCTCCGATGCCCACGCCGGCCTGGTCGAGGCGATCGGAGCGACCCTGCCCGGGGCTGCCTGGCAGCGGTGCCGCACCCACTACCTGCGCAACCTGCTGACCAGGGTGCCCAAGTCGGCGCAGCCGTGGGTGGCGACGCTGGTAGGCACCATCTTCGACCAGCCCGCCGCCGACGAGGTCCACGCCCAACACGCCCGTGTCGTCGTCTCACTGGAGGCCAAGCACCCCGATGCGGCCGAACATCTGGACCAGGCCAAGCCCGACCTGCTGGCCTTCAACGGCTTCCCGCGCCAACTCTGGCGGCAGATCTGGTCCAACAACCCGCAAGAACGTCTCAACAAGGAAATCCGCCGCCACACCGACGTGGTCGGGATTTTCCCCGACCGGGCCGCGATCGTCCGCCTGGTCGGCGCGGTTCTGATGGAGCAGACCGATGAGTGGACCGAGGCCCGCCGCTACATGGGACTGGAGTTCCTGACCAAAGCCTGCCTGCGCGTCATCGACGGCCCAGCACCCGACCCCGAGATCGACCAGCGAGAACTCACCGCTTAACCTGCAGAACAGGATCACGCGAAGATCAACTCTTACACCACTCCAGTGGACGTGACCGCACGCGGGGCTGGTGTCCCGGAGTCCTCGGTGAACCAGACTGGGAAAGCGTGCTTCCCGCCTGCGCGGGGATAGTCCCTCCATGTAGCCCGCCATACAAGACGGTGGAATCCACAGGGACGAGATCTCCAGGTTGTTGTCCCAGTGGTGGCAGCGTAGCTGCCGTTTGTGCCCCGCCCCGAAACTCGAACCTGCGCAACACCGGATTGTGTCTGCTCGTTGTTTGCTCGTATGTCGCGGAACATACCGCAGCCGCCAGCCTGAAAGGACATTGAAGCTGGCGGTTAACGGCGCATAATGGGGTAGGGCGACAGGGTTCGACACTTGGCATAATGGAGTGACAGCGTTTAAGTCGGACTTCTAATCCGACGGTCGCGGGTTCGAATCCTGCCGGGTGCGCCACCCCTGACCCGCAGTCTTACCACTGCCAAGATCCCAGATCTTGCCCGATACGTCCCCCCGTCTACTCGACGTCTGCTCGGTTGTCGCGGACCTATCGCCGACCCCGTCTCCATCCCGCTTGATCACCAGCTCCAGGTGCCCTTGACCAACGCGTCGACGCATCCGCGACACCACGTCCTGGCCGGGGTTGGACGGCTATCGGCCGACCAATTGAGTTGAGACGCCGACTCGGTGTCCGCGTCCAACCCGAGGCTCGGATGCGGACCCCGGCGCAAAGAATCCGACGGTCGACCTCCGCCGGTCATCGTGTTGACACCTCGGCCAGGTGGGCGCTGCGTCCCAGTCAGGTCTACCCGACCTCCGGCTGACCCGCGGCGGGGGGCGCGGGCCAGCCGTTACGCCGGGGTCAGCGGACGGGCGCCGGGATGATCGGCAGCGTGATCGACGACGGGTGCTCCGGGTCGTGCAGGACGGTCTGCGACGCGGGCTGCGTGGTCGTGTCGGCGCCGAACTTCCCGCCCGTGTTCGGGTTCCGGTCGTACATCGGGAAGTTGCTGCTTGAGATCTCCAGCCGGATGCGGTGGCCCGCCTTGAACATGTTGCTGGTCGGCCACAGCTTGATCGTGTACTTGTAGACCTCCCCGGGGGTGATCAGCTCCGGCTTCTCCAGCGAGACCCGGTACCGGGCGCGCTGGATGCCGTCCCGGACCAGCATCGAGGTTCCGTCCGGCCCGACGTCGGTGAGCTTCGCCGTCCAGTCGGTGTCCTTCGCCGAGGACCTGGCGTACAGCGTGACCGAGATCGGGCCGGTGACCTCGGTGTCCTTGGTGAGCTGCGGGGTGCTGTAGACCAGCACGTCCGGCCGCTGCTCGACGGACCGCTGGTCCCGCGGGCCGCCGGGCACCGAGCTCTGGAAACGGCCGCCGACGCTCGGTACCGGGTTCGCCGGGTCGTACTGGTACTGGTCGGCCTTCTCGCCCGTCGCGGGCACGGTGGTGTCGAGCGTGCCGCCGCCATTTGCCGTGTTCGCGTCGCCCTTGCTGTGCAGGTAGTACGTGGTGTTGGCGGTGCCGGGGATCGGCCAGGAGTCAGCCGTGCGCCACTTGTTGGCGCCCATCACGAAGACCTTCACCGGCGGATCCTTGTCCACGCCGTTGTCGATCCCCTTCAGCCAGTGGTCGAACCAGCGGAGGTGCAGATCGCCCCAGGCGACGACCGCCTCCGGACCGAAGTCGACGTCGCCGACCTTGCGGCCCGAGCCGCCGTGCGTCCACGGCCCGACGAGGAGCTGCGTACCCTGCCGGGCGACCTCGGACCCGCCCTGGGCGCGCATCCCGGCGAAGTTCTCCACCGTCCCGTTGAGGAAGATGTCGGACCAGCCGCTGAAATTCAGCGACGGCACCTTGACCTGCGGATACTTCGTGCGGATGCTCCAGCGCTTCCAGTAGTCGTCGTAGCTCGGGTGGTCGACCCAGTCGAAGTAGTACGGCGCGATGCGGTCGTCCTGCGGGTACAGCGGCGGGAAGTTGTTCAGCGGCTGGTACCGGTACCACTTGGTGTGCAGGTCCTTGGACGCCTGGTTCATCTCCGCCCGCAGCTTCGCGCCGTCCGGGAGCTTGCTGGTGACGCCTCCGGTGAGGAAGCTCAGCAGCCAGTCCTGGATGAACGCCTGGTAAAGCGCGCCGCCCTCGTAGGTCCATCCGTCGTAGATGTCGGAGGACGTGAACCCCGGGGCGATCGTGACCAGGTGCGGGGGCGCGAGGGGGGCGGGCAGCCACTGCGTGAGCCCCGGATAGGAGAACCCGTACATGCCGACCTTGCCGTTGGAATGCGGCAGAGCGGCGGACCACTCGATGGTGTCGTAGCCGTCCTCGGCCTCGCTCCGGTACGGGTAGAAGGTGCCGTCGGACTTGTACTCGCCGCGGACGTCCTGCACCACGACGATGTAGCAGGCCTTGGCGTAACGGTCGGGGGCGCCGTAGACGAAGCTCAGGGCGCCCTCCTTGTTGTAGGGCAGCCGCATCAGGATGACAGGGAACTTACCGTCCCCTTTCGGCGTGAACACGTTGCTGCGCAACACCGTCCCGTCCCGCATAGTGGCAGGGACGTCCTTCTGGACGTCGAATTCGCACACCTCCGCCTTCGACGCCGTGTCGGCCGCCGCACCGGGCACGGCGGCGGCGACGCCACCCAGCAGCACCACGGCCGCCGCCACAAGGGACAGCCGCCAGCTGCGACTTCTTCTGTTCGCCCAGGTCGTCCGCCGTCTCGCGCGCATCGCCGCAACCCCTTCCCGGCCGGGGCGGCGGGGCCGCCCGCCGACTGTTCGATGTCGTCGGGCGGAGCATCGCATGATCACGACGGCTGGTCAGGAGGGCGGTCAGGGGTTGTCGGCCGAACGGTCGATCGGCGCGACGAACGGTCCGTTTGTGGCGAATTGCCGGAATCTATCGGACGCGAACTCGCCCCCTTCGTCGGTGCATCGCGCTGCACGTCTAGACCGGCTCGGCGCCGTGCCCGGCGGCGATCGCGTCAATGTGGCGCGTCAGCTCGAAATCCTTCACATACTCGGCCCGGAACTGATCACGATGCGAGGATGGGAGCGCATCGAAGATCGCAACCGGGTCCTCACCAGGATCGCGGCGCGGACGATTCCTCGGGCTGGGCCGTCATCTTTTCCAATCTACTTGCGGGGCACGTCGAGGCAGGGCCCACGACGGCAGGAAGCGGCCACGAGCAGATCCGGAGCGAGCACGGAATGATCTTGCTCCGGGCGGGTGAATGCTCGGAGTGTGCGCGGGTCGATGAGGCCGCCGCCCGGCCGGAGCGCTTCGGACTTCCAATCTGACGGCCGCGGGTTCGAATCCTGCCGAGCATGCCACCCCTCACCCGCAATCTTGCCACCGCCAAGACCCCGGATTCCGTCCGGCATGTCCTCCCGTCTGCTCGCTGTCTGCTCGGCTGTCGCAGACATGTCGCCGAATCCGTCTCCAATCTCGCTTGACCACCATGGTTGACTGCCCGATCTGGTTGCCGCCATTCTCCCCGCATGGGCTTGGGGGAACGCGTTCGCTACCAGACCTCCTTTACGGACTCGGCCCGCTGGGATGGGTTCGTGTTCCGTCCCGGCGACATCGTGATCAGCACCCCGGCGAAGTGCGGCACGACCTGGCTGCAGATGATCTGCGCCCTGGAGATCTTCAAGACCACGACATTCGACCGGCCGCTCGACCAGATCTCGCCGTGGCTGGACGTCCTGCTGCGCCCGCTCGCCGGAGTGCTGGCCGACCTCGAGGCACAGACGCACCGGCGGTTCATCAAGACCCATACGCCCCTGGACGGATTGCCCTTCGACGACCGGGTCACCTATCTCTGCGCAAGCCGGGACCCCCGGGATGTGGCCATGTCCTTGGACAGCCATGCCAGCAACACCGACCGGGCCGTGTCCCTCGCATTGCGGGAGGACGCCGTGGGAGCCGCGGTCCTTAACGAGTTGCTGGCCAACGCTCCGTCCCCGCCGAGCGGGACTGCACGCGAGCGCTTCTGGTCCTGGGCCAATCCCGCCGCGCCCGGGAAGGCCGTGTCCGACCTGGAGATCATGCTTCACCATCTAGACACGTTCTGGCAGGTCCGCGACCAGCCGAACATCGTGCTGCTGCGCTACGAGGACCTCCTTGACGACCTCGAAGGGCAGATGCGCTACATAGCAGCCCGGCTCGGGATCGCCATCACCGAGACAGCCTGGCCGGACCTAGTTCAGGCCGCCACGTTCGCGGCCATGAAGGGCCGGGCTGGCGAGCTCGCGCCCGAAGCCAGCCACGACGGCTTCTATCACGACCGCACTCAGTTCTTCCATAGCGGATCAACAGGCCAGTGGCGGCAAGTCCTCAGCGAGGAGGAGCTTCCCCGGTACGCCGCCCGAGTCGCCGAATGCGCGCCCACGGACCTCGCCGCCTGGATCCATCGGCCCGCGCTGCCAGCGGCAGGCAACCTCCAAGGGCGCGGTGCATGAGTGAAGACGCGCCGGAGCTGACCGCGAAACTGGTGGCGGACAGCGTCGTGCCGTCGCAGCCGACGATCTCGCTCGACGGGCGCCGGGTTGCCTACGCCATTGCTCCGATCGGCTGCAAGACAGAGCGTCGAATGTGCGCGATATGGCTGGACGGTAGCTCACCCTCGGGAAGCTGATCGTCATCAGCCTGACCGCCAGGCCTGGTCGATGAGGGCCCTGGCCACAAGCCCCGACAGGCCCGCCTGCGATTCGACCCCGACTCCCCGGTCGCCGACGGCCGCTGGCCCTTCGACACCTGAAACCGCAAAGGCGGGGCCACTTCGAGCCGTCACAACAGCGCGGACCCCGCACCCGGTGGGGCCTCCTACGGGGCGTGGGCGGGTAGGTGAATGTCAGCGATGATGTCGAGGCCGGTGCCGGTGGACAGCCAGGCGCGTAGGTCGGAGCGTTTGATTTTCTTGGACGTGGTGTAGGTGAGCGTGCGAACGAGGAGCAGGCGGTGAAGGCGGGCCCATTCGCCGATGCGTTCGTCCACCAGGCCGCGCAGTTCGCGGGCCAGGTTCGCCGGGTCGAGGTTCTGGTCGCGCGGGACGACGAACGCGACGGGCACCTGGGTGTAGAGCGGGTCGGGTGCGGCGACGACGGCGCAGCGTTCGACGGCCGGATGGTGTCCCAGGACGTGTTCGAGGTCGATTCCGGAGAGGCTGTCGCCGCCGACGTTGATGATGTCGTCGGTGCGCCCGGCGATCCACAGGTATCCGTCTTCGTCGATGTGTCCGGCGTCGGAGGTGTCGTAATAGCCGGGGAATTTCGTGAGGTAGGTGTCGATGAATCGCTGATCGTCGTTCCACAGCGTGGTCAGGCAGCCGGGCGGCAGCGGGAGTTTTATGGCGAGGTGGCCCTGCTCCCCCGCCGGTAATGGTCGGCCGTCGTCGTCCAGGACCTCGATCCGGTAGCCGGGCAGCGGCCGGGACACCGAGCCGGGCTTGACCGGCAGCAGGCCGGGGCCCAGGCAGTTCGACGCGATGGGCCATCCGGTCTCGGTCTGCCACCAGTTGTCCACGACGGGACAGCCGAAGAACTCCCCCGTCCAGGCCAAGAGGTCCGGCTCGACGCGTTCGCTGGCCAAGAACACCGCGCGCAACGGAGAGCCGTCCACCCCGAGCGGCCGGTCCCGGTGGGACGCCCGGCGGAGGCGGCGCAGCGTCATGGGCGTGGTGAACAGGACGTCCACCCCGTACTCGGAGATGATCCGCGGGAACGCCGAGGAGCCGGAGGTGTCGACCGGTGATCCCTCATGGACGACGGTCGTGGCACCGCTGACCAGCGCGCCGTAGACGGTGAAGGAGTGGCCCATCACCCACCCGGGGTGGGAGTCGGTCCAGAAGACGTCGCCCGGACCGACGCCGAAGACGTTCTCCACCGCCCAGCGCAGCGCGGTGAGGTAGCCGCCGGTGTCACGGGTGACGGCCTTGGGCCGCGCGGTCGAACCCGAGGTGTAGAGCAGGTAGAGCGGGTGGGTGGACGGCACGTGGACCAGCCGCGACCCTGCCGTCCCGGAGTCGGCGACGAGGCCGCTCCAGTCGAGATCGCGTCCGGCGGCGAGCGTCCACCGGCCCGCCTCCGGCCGCTGCAGGACGACGATGTGGCGCGGCTGGTGGGCGGCCCCGGTGAGAGCGGCTTCGAGGAGCGGCTGGTATTCGACGGCGTCCGGGCCGTCGAATCCGCCGGACGCGGTGAGGACGATCGCCGGGCGCGCGTCGTCGATGCGGTCTCGCAGGACGGTCGCCGGCACGGAGGGGATCACCACTGAGTGGGTGAGTCCCAGCCGCGCGCAGGCGAGCATCGCAACGACGGTCCGCGCGATCGCGGGCATGAAGATCAGCACCGTGTCGCCGGCGTTCGGGCGGAGGCTGTCGAGGGCTGCGGCGAACGCGACGACCTCCCGGTGCAGGCGGCGGTAGGTGTAGACGTCCTTGGCGCCGGTCCGCGGACTGTCGAAGATCAGCGCGGGGGCGTCGCCGCGGCCTTCGGCGAGGTGGACGTCCAGGCAGTTCTCCGCCGCGTTGATCGTCCCGTCGGGGAACCAGCGGTAGAGCGGAGCGCTGGACGCGTCCAGGGTCGTTTCCCAGGGCTTTTCCCAAACGAGCCTGGCGGCCTGACGCTCCCAGAACGCCTCGGGATCGTCCAGCCACTCAGTGTGTGCGTTCAACGGCCCGGCAGACGGGTGGTGACCTCCTGAACGAACCATTGGTTGCCGTCGGGATCGGCGAACGAGACGAATGACCCGTAACTCTGCCGATCCGGGGCCAGGCCCACCACCCGCGCGTCGGCTCCGGCATGGTGGAACACCCCGGCCGCGTCGTGGAACACCTCGCTCACCTGGACGCCGTGCCCAGCCAGTTCGGCCCGGGCAGCCTCGATGTCGTCCACGATCAGTTGCAGGCCCTGCGCCGACCCGGGCCAAGCGCGAGTGACGCCGGTGCCGAAGATGACAGAGCAGCCCGAGCCGGGAGGCGTCACCTGCACGACCCGAAAGTCGGGACCGGTGATCACATCAGCGTCCAACCGCCAGCCCAGCCCCTCGTAGAAGGACTTGGCACGATCCACATCAGCGACCGGGACCACCACGACCTCAAGCCTCATCTCCATGCCCGCCAGCCCTTCCCCTGAAGGTCGACGACCGCCTTCATCAGCCGCCGAACACGGTCCTGGCGGCCACGCTAACCCTGGCGGGCGCGTCGATCCCGTCCGTTGAACACCCCTGGCCGACACCGGCAGACAGCCTTGCCAAGCGCCCGGCTCATCGGCAGTGCCGATCAGCCCGGTTCGCTGTCCTCGGCGTCCTCACGACCCCGACCAGCGGTCGACTTCATCGGCTCTGGGTAATTTCCCGTTGCGGAGCGGCTCGATCCGGCAGGTCGGAGGTGAGCGCCTGGCGAGCGAGCCGCTCGACAAGCACGGGCACGAAGTCCCGAACGGGTCTGTGGTCGAAGCGACGGTAGATCGCGTCGATGGCGTGGGTCACCTGTGCGGGACCATGATGGTCGGCGAAGCCACGGATGAGGCGATCGGTCACCGTGCGCATGACGTGCTCCTCGCGTTCTACCGGGTTCCCGGACGGAGTGATGGTCAGCCCGCCGCGACCGGGAGGCGGCTGAGGCATGAGCTTCTCCGCCAGATGCGAGTATCCGAGCGGGCAGGGCCCGAGCTGCGGCGGCGCCGTGTCCACGGCCGCCAGATGCGCCTTGATGGCGACACTGACCAGCGAGACCAATAACGCGACGTCGCCATGGCCACCCAGAAACATCTCCACCCAGCCGCTACCAGGCCGGATTCGCACCGAGGCCCGCTCCCCCAGCGGCCCGCGCAAGCGTTGAACGAGCGGCCAGGTCAGATACAACTCGGCTTGATCACACCCGTGCAGGTGGACGATCTGATCACCGTCACAGGCGAAAGCCCGCCCGAACCCGCAATCGGCCTGGCACAACCTCAGCGCCGGCCAGCCGTTCAGTTGCCCCACCACGTAGTCGGCCAAAGAGATCCGCAGGCCACCGGTCCCACCCATGCCCGTAGGATCCGGCGCGAACGCCGCGACCACCACCCCGCACGGCCCAATTGTTACCAGAATGGTTCCCTGAACACCATTTCGCCGGTGGAATCTCAGTACAACGACCGAATACGGACATGCCCTCGCTCAATCCCGCGCGGCGCAGGAAACACACCGTCCGAGGACGCACGTAGGACGCCCGGTTGAGCAGCCGTCGGCGCTCCGGTGAGGAATGGCCGAGGAGATACACGGTTCGATGGTCCGAGAACTAGGTCACGATCCCGCCTCCAGGGCTTCCTCGCGCATTTCAGATGCCTGCCCAACCCATTCAGGCTCCGCTCAGGCGGTGGCGGTTCGGTTTCAGCGCAGCGATCGGAACGCGGTTCGGATCTCAGCGGCGAACAGCTCGGGTTGCTCCCAGGCGGCGAAGTGGCCGCCGCGGTCGAGCCGGTTGTAGTGAATGAGGTTGTTCGGGTAGGCGCGCTCGGCCCAACTGCGCGGCGCTTGGTACAACTCGTCGGGGAAGACGCTGATGGCGAACGGGATGGAGATGTCCTTGGCGTCGAAGAAGTCGGCCTTGTTCTCCCAATAGAGACGGGCCGAAGAGACACCGGTGCCGGTCAGCCAGTACAGCGTGATGTTGTCCAGGATGTCATTGCGGGTGAGGCCGCCTTCCAGGCGCCCTTGCAGGGCCTGTTCGACCAGACCGGGCTGACCGGTGCCGTCCCCGTGATCGAGCATGAACGCGGCCAGGTCGACGGGCGAGTCCACCAGCCCGTACATCGTCTGCGGACGCGTCGACAAGATCTGCGCATAGGCCACGTGCGAGGCGTAGAAACGGCTCAGCTGCTCATAGGCGCGTAGTTCCTCGTCCGAGAGGCCCGATGGCGGCGGGTCGCCGCGTTTGACCGCCGCGTTGATGGCGGCGGGAGCGGTTCCGGGCATGTTGGAATGGATGCCGAGCAATTCCGGGGCCGCCTGCACACCCATCTGCTGGGTGACGGCCGCACCCCAGTCGCCGCCCTGCGCCACGAACCGGGTGTAGCCGAGACGCCTCATCAGCGTCACCCACGCCCGCGCGATGCGGACCGGGTCCCAGCCGGGCGTGGCCGGCTTGGCCGAGAACCCGTACCCCGGCAGCGACGGGATCACCAGGTCGAAGGCGTCCCGCGCGCTCGCGCCATGCGCGGTCGGGTCGGTCAGCGGCCCGACGATCTTCAACTGCTCGATGACCGAACCGGGCCATCCGTGCGTGACGATGAGCGGAAGCGCGTCCTCGTACCGGGACCGGACATGGACGAAGTGGATGTCGAGCCCGTCGATCTCGGTGACGAAGTGCGGCAGTTCCGCCAGCCGCGCCTCGCACCCGCGCCAGTCGTAGTCCGACCCCCAGTAACCCGCCAGCTCCTGCATTAAGGCCAGCCGGACGCCCTGCGAATCATCGGTGACCGTCTCACGCTCAGGCCACCTGGTCGCATTCACACGCCTGCGCAGATCGGCCAGTTCCGCCTCCGGAAATCCGATCTGGAACGGACGCACCGCATTCTCTTCAGCAGCCACCTTCGTCTCCTCAACTCTTGGGAACGCCCGCACGGCCTACGCCAGCGTCGGGCGCTGACCGCCGCTCATATGACACGACGGCCAGTAGGACCGGGGGGGACGGGACGACGGTGAGCCGACAGCACTTCACGGCGCCCACGGTCGCACTGTGAGTCTCCCCCAACGTCCGCGTCAACAACCCTGACCCACCGCGGCCAGCGTCCGGCCGGGGCAGCGCCCGCCGAGCGCGACACCACTCTCCCGACCCTCGTCAGGACGCTCATGAACGCATCGATCGGCAGGCGCGAAAATCCCGCACCGCGGCCTGACCGCTGGTCAGACATTGATCACCGGGCGTGTTCCAGGGCCCAGGCCAAGGCTTCGTCGGCGATCTGTTCCGCGCCCTTCTGCGCGGGGATGAGATGGGCGTAGCCCTGGTATTCGCGGATCTCGGTGATCGTGTCGGACTTGTAGTGCTTCTTGTTGGACCGCTGGACGGCCGGAGGCATGAGATGGTCCTCGCTGCCGGAGATGAACAGCAGCGGCGCCCGGCCGTTGTTGTGGTAGTCCACCCAGGTCTCCTGCGGGCCTGGCCGGAAGTTCGCGAGCACGCTGCCCCACAGGATGCCGCCGTTGGCCGGGATGTGATAGCGCTCGTACGATGCCCGGGACTCCTCCTCGGTGAAGGTGTTGGTGAAGGCGTACCGCCACTGCTCCGGTGTGAGCCCGACGGCCTTGTGCCGATTGGCGGGGCTCTTGAGCACCGGGAACGTCGACTTCACCTGCGACAGCGGCACCACCTTCACGCCCTCGGTGGGAGCCGAGTTGAAGACGACGCCGGCGGCCCCGAATCCGCGATCGAGCAGGATCTGAGTGAAGGTGCCGCCCGCGGAGTGGCCCATGATGATCGGCGGGCGGTCGAGCTCGCGGACGATCCCTTCGAGCTTGTCGATGATCGCGGGAACGGTGACGTCGGCGATGACCTGCGGGTCGGCGCGCAGCGCCTCGACCTCGATCTCGAAACCCGGGTAGCCGGGAGCGATCACCCGATACCCCTTCGTCTCAAAGTGGGTGATCCAATGCTCCCAACTCCGCGGCGTCACCCAGAAGCCGTGCACAAGAACGATGGTGTTCGGTTCCATGCCCTCAGCATCAACCGCAACCGGCGATCAAGCACTACCCGGCGAGCCAACATCTCCATAGACCCAACCAAAAGTCGGCAATGAGATGCCCTAATACGCCGTCAGGTCACAATGGCGTGCTTGGGGCTCACGCTCGGTGGTGTCGCTCGCCGGCGGATGCGGACGGCAGCACCAGTGGGTCACCCGGGCGCGAACGGGTGCCCCGGCGGGCCAGGCTGGACGGATGATCAACGAACTGCCCGGTCCTTCCCTCACGCAGGTGTTCCGCTTGCAGGCCGTACTCGGCACCCCGCTCGACCTCGGCACCCCGCTCGACCTCGGCACCCAGCTCGACCTCGGCACCCCGCTCGACCTCGGCGATCTCGGGTCCGGCAGGCGCCTGATCGTGCCCTTGACCGGGGGCCGCTTCACCGGGCCCGAACTCAACGGCAACCTGCTGCCCGACGGCAGCGCCGACTGGCGGTCCGAGCTTGCGGACGGCACCGTCCTGGGTCACCTGAGGTACACGCTGCGTACTGACGGGGGCGAGCTGCTCCAGGTCCGCTCGCGGGCCGTCGGGTACGGCGGGGCACAGGCCGACCCGGCCGGCGACCATCTGGTCCGCGCGACCACGCGGCTGCGAACCGCCGCCCCGAATCTCGCCTGGGTCAACCGGGGTGTGTTCGTCAGCGTCGGAGCCCACCGGGGCGCGAGCCTGACCTACGAGACATACCTGATGTCGTGACATAGCTACGCATCACCCGTTGCGGTCATACTGCTGGGATGACGGGCAGTGCGGTCCCCGAGTCACTGCTGCTCGGCCGCCAGGCCGAGTGCGCCGCGATCGAGGCGCTGCTCGATGCCGCTCGCGACGGGCACGGATCGGTCCTGGTCGTCCGTGGCGAGGCCGGGATGGGCAAGACGGCGTTGATGGAATACGGCGCGGCCCGCGCGTCGGCGTTCCGCGTCGTCCGTGTCGCCGGCGTGGAGTCGGAGTCGGAGCTGATGGGCGCCGGGCTGCAGCGGCTCCTCGGCCCGTCGCTGAGCGAGGAGGCCCGGCGGCTGCCCGGTCCGCAGAGCGCGGCCCTCGGGACCGCGCTGGGCCTGCGGGACGGCCCCGCGGCCGACCGGTTCCTGGTCGGCCTGGCCGTGCTCGGCCTGCTGAGCAGGCTCGCCGACCAGCGTCCCCTTCTGGTCGTGGTCGACGACGCGCAGTGGCTGGACTCCGTTTCCATGCAGGTCCTCGCCTTCGTCGCCAGACGCCTGGCCGCCGAACGCATGGCGATGCTGTTCTCGTTACGCGAGCCGGGCGTCGACACCGGCCTCGACGGGCTGCCCGCTCTCGTCCTGGCCGGGCTCGGTGTCCACGACGCCCGCCGGTTGCTGGGCTCGGTGATCCCCGGCGGGCTGGACGAGCAGGTGCGCGACCGGATCGTGGCCGAGACCCAGGGCAACCCCCTGGCCCTGCTGGAACTCCCCCGCACGATGACGCCGGCGGAATTAGCCGGGGGGTTCGGACTGCCCGATGCTCGCATGCTGTCGGGACGCATCGAACACAGCTTCGTGCGGCGCGTCGAGTCCCTCCCCGCCGACACCCGCCTCCTGCTGTTCACCGCCGCCGCCGAGCCGGTCGGCGACATGCTGTTGCTGATGCGCGCGCTGGAGCACCTCGGCATCGCCCTGGACGCCGCCGCTCCCGCCGAGGCGGCGGGACTCATCGATCTCGGCCCGCGAATGGTGTTCCGGCATCCGCTGGTCAGGACCGCCGCCTACCGTGCCGCGCCGCCGGAGGTGCGCCGCCGCGGCCACGCGGCACTGGCCGAGGGCACCGATCCCGAAGCCGACCCGGATCGCCGTGCCTGGCACCGCGCGCACGCGACGGCGGCGCCGGACGAGGACGTCGCGGCCGAGCTGGAGCACCGCGCCGCCCGCGCGCAGGCCAGGGCCGGCGCCGAGGCGGCGGCGGCCTTCCTGGAGCGGGCGGCCGAACTGACGCCCGACCCGCGCCGGCGCGGAGTGCGGGCGCTGGCCGCCGCGCGCGCCAAGCTCGACGCGGGCGCGCCCGGCGAGGCCGAAGCCCTGCTCGCCCTCGCCGCGATCGCTCCGCTGGAGGTGGCCGACCGGGCGCTGCTGGAGCGCGTGCGCGCCCACACCGCGTTCGCACGCACCCGGGGCAGCGACACCCCCACCCTGCTCAGCGTGGCGGCCACGCGGCTCGAACCCGTTGATCCAGACCTGGCGCGCGAGACGCATCTGGAGGCCATGTGGGCGCTGATGCGCAGCGGCCGGTTCGGTACGGCCGACGGCGTGCTGACGGCCGCGAAGGCCGCGCTGGCGCCGCTCGGCGGTCACCCCGTGCGGGCCGTCGATCAGTTCCTGGAGGTGCTCGTCACCCGGCGCACGCAGCCGCACGGCCAGGTGCTGCCGGCGGTGGCCCGGGCGCTGGAGACCTTCCAGCGCGAAGGACTACGCCGGGACAACATCGCCTGGTGCTGGCTCGCCTGCCAACTGGCCATGGACGTGTGGGACGACGCGGCCTGCGCGGCGATGGCCGGCGGTCTGGCCGAGGCGGCCCGCGAGCGCGGCATGCTGACGGTCCTGCCCTTCGCGCTGAACTACTCCGCCGCCCACCACCTCTTCGCGGGACGCTTCGACCTCGCGCAGCAGCTGATCCAGGAAGCCGATTCCATCACTCGCGCGACGCGCAACGTCGCCGTCGCCGACTTCTCCATCCTGCTCGCCGCCTGGCGAGGGGAGCGCGATCGAACCTTAGAGATGCGGGAGCGCGTACTCGCCGACGCGACGGCCCGGGGCGAGGGCTTCGCCGTGGAGGCGGCCGAGTGGGCCGCCGCGACCCTGCACCTGGGCTACGGCGAGTACGGCGCCGCCGCTGACGCCGCCCAGCGCGCCTACGAGCCGGAGGGGATCGGGTTCACCGTGTGGGTGCTGCCCGAGCTGATCGAGGCGGCCGTGCGGTCCGGCGACCGGGCCACGGCGCAACAGGCCTTCGAACGGCTGGCGGAACGCTCGGCGACCAGCCAGGCGCCCTGGGCGCGCGGCATCGAAGCCCGTTCCCGGGCGTTGCTCAGCGAGGGCGGCAAGGCCGAGGAGCTGTACCGGGACTCGATCGAGCACCTCGCACGCTCCCGCGTCACCGTGCACCAGGCCAGGGCTCAGCTGATCTACGGCGAATGGCTGCGCAGGCACAACCGCCGGGTCGACGCCCGCGTCCAGCTCAAGGCCGCGCACCACGCCTTGGACGCCATGGGCGCCGATGCGTTCGCCCGGCGCGCCGAACGAGAGCTGCTCGCGACCGGGGAGACGGTGCACAAGCGAACCGACGACCCGGCCGCGCGGCTCACCCCTCAGGAAGCGCAGATCGCGGGACTGGCCCGCGACGGCCAGACCAACCCGGAGATCGCCGCGCGGCTGTTCCTGAGCCACCGCACCGTCGAATGGCACCTCCGCAAGGTCTTCACCAAGCTGGACATCGCCTCGCGCAAGGAGCTGGCGCGAGCGCTGCGGGCCACCGAGCCCGCGACGGACCAGCCCCTTGGCCGAAGTCACCCGACCGCCTGACCGTCGCTCGTCCCATCGCGCCAGTGGACGACCAGGGCACGCCCCAGGGGTCGGCACGGGCGCGAGACGACGCGACCGCGGGCGATCGTGGACGCATCACCCCCAAGGGCACCCGGAAGAGTGGCCCTGCCAGCCAAGGAGGCAATCCTCATGAGGAGTGTCAAGAAGGTCCTGATCGCGGCCGCCGCCAGCCTGACCCTGGGCCTCGGGATCACCGGCGTCCTCGCCCAGCCGGCGTCCGCCGCCACCGGCACGTGGAAGCTGTGCGACGACTGGAACCTCTGGTCCATCACCCGCGACTGCCTGACCGGCACCAACAACAACCCGCCGCGTGTTCCCGACCTGCGCGCCTGGGCCTACAACGACGCCATCTCCTCCATCAAGACGAACTCGGTGGCCATCGAGGCCTGGACGAACGTCAACTTCCAGGGCACCTACGGCTACTTCGCACCGAACTCGGTCTGGAACGCCCTGGACTACCCCTACGACAACTCCATCAGCGCGATCTCCTACCCCGGAGCCTGATGCCTCTCACCGGAGGGTGGACGCACCTCCACCCTCCGGAGTCCGGTGAATCGTGAAGGGAGGGTGCGCCATGTCAGCGAAGCCGCGCGCGACGGTCCGGTTGTTCGCCACGATCACCGTGTTCGTCCTGACCATCGCCAGCTGCGCCTCCGCTCGTTCTGAGGCGCCGAAGGGTGTGTCAGCGCAGCAGATGGTGCACCTGCTCCAGAGCCAGCTTCCGCCGGGAGAGCTCTCAGGGCAGCAGGGGCATGGGCTGAGTTCCCGGTCCGGTCCCGCGCCCTCCGCCCAACTGCTCTTCGGCTCGAACGGGAACGCAGCGAAGGTGTCGGTGAAGCTCAACAGGTGGCCCGTGCCGGTCCCCGTTCAGTACGCGCAGTGTCCCGATACCACCTACCACCCCTACAGCCACTGCACCCAGACCGTCCTGCCCACCGGAGCCCGGCTCGTCCTCGACCGCTCCCCGAGCGACGAGGACCACCCGTCAGCGGGCGAGCTCCTCAGCGCCCTGCTCACCTACGAGGACGGCAGGCAGGTGTTCGTGTCGGAGACCGGTCGTCCCACCCTTCCTCTGACGCATCGGCAACTCGCCGCCGTGGCGACCTCTTCTCGGTGGAATCCGGTTCTCGCGGCGATGCCCGAGCCGTCCGCCCCTCCGCGGAGCGGATCGGTCTCCAGGCTGACGGCACCGGAGATCAATCGCATCCTCCAGCGGCTGCTTCCGGCAGGGGTGCGCGCCGGGCGACCGGGCGGCGCGGACGGCTTCGGACACCTCGCGGTCGACGACGGCCACGGCAAGAGCCTCGTCGCGGTCAACGTCCAGCGGTGGAGGCCCGGCGACGCGGCCATGACGCAGGTGTTCCGGAACGCCGTCACTCTGCCCGACGGCACCCGTGTCAGCACACGCCGGGGTCCTGCCCCACGCGGAGGAGCAGGCGCCATCGAATGGACCGTCGACACTCTCGGCGCGGACGGCCTGCGGGTGGTGATCTCGACGCTCAACGCGGGCGCCTACCGCCTGCCCGCCGACCGCAGCGCACCGGCCCTCACTCTTGAGCAGCTCCAGCGCATCGCGCTCGACCCCGCCTGGCGCCGGGCCACCGGCTGACGGCTCCGAGACCTGGAACCGGTCGAGCCCCGCACCATCCCGCCCGGAAGCCCGCTCACGAGCTCTCCGCAGCGTCGGATACGCGGCCGACCGGCACTACACCGAGATCAAGGTCGAGGTCATCGAGCCGCCGCGTGGTCTTGATCGGCACGACGGTGGCTCCTTCAGGATCTCTTCGACAGCGACATGTGGCGCAGACCGGCCGATCCGTTCTTGACGCGATCAATGACCGAGCGGCCTCCGGCCAGCGCCCACAGGGCGATGACGGGGTCGCAGAGGGCGCAACCGAACGAGGAATCGTGGAAGGACGGGATGATCGGGTCGCCCTTGACGTGGTGAACCACGTCCCACGCGGTATGAAGCAGCCAGCCGATCCCGATGAACGTCCACGAGTCCAGCCCGCGGTAGGCGACCAATGTGACGACCGCGGTGAACAGGAGTTCCCACAACCCGAGGCCGCCGCCGCTGATGTAGGCGGCTCCCGCCCCGGCTACGAAGACCGCGTTGATCCGCCGCCGGTGCGGCTCCTGGATCAGCGACATCAGGGTGATGAAGCCGAGCCCGATCAGGATCGGCGCCACAATGGGAAGCAGCATCGCTTTCTCCTCGCAGATACGCGGTGCGGACGCGCGGCGCGGAAACGCGGTGACACCGCGGCACGGCCGGTCGGGATCGACACCGAAGATAAGCGGCCAAGAAACCCGTCTCCCAGTGGCACTCCTGCCATACACCAACGGAATAGCGCCAACCGCGGAAACTCTGTATGCCCAGGCAAGATGAGGGCCGTCAGCCCGGACCCGCCTCAGCGCGTAGCACAATTTGGCCATGCACAATGTGGCCATGCACAATGTGGCCGTCCTCGCGCTGGACGGAGTCATCGCGTTCGATCTGACCACTCCGGTCGAGGTCTTCGCCCGCAGCCGCCTCCCCGATGGGAGCCCGGGCTACCAGGTGCGCGTCTGCGCTGAGACACCGCAGGTCGACGCCGGTGTGTTCACCCTGCGCGCACCCTGGGGACTGGACGACCTCAAAGACGCCGACACCATCATCGTCCCCGGCAACACCCACCCCACGGCAGCCCCGTCACCGGCCGTCCAGGACGCGCTGAAGGCGGCCGCGACCGACGGCGCCCGGATCGCCTCCATCTGCACGGGCACGTTCCTGCTGGCCTCGTCCGGCCTGCTCAGCGGCCTGCGCGCGACCACCCACTGGTCCGCGGCCGCCCAACTGGCCGCCGCGTATCCCGACATCGAGGTGGACCCCGACGTCCTGTACGTCGACAACGGCCAGATCCTCACCTCCGCGGGCGCCGCCGCAGGGCTGGACCTGTGCCTGCACCTGATCCGCCGCGACTACGGCTCGGCGGTCGCGGCGCACGCCGCCCGCCTGTCGGTCATGCCCCTCGAACGTGAGGGCGGCCAGGCGCAGTTCATCGTCCGGCCGTTCCCGACCACGCCCCGCGGCTCCGCGCTCGAACCCTTGCTCCTCTGGCTTCAGGACAACCTGTCCCGCGACATCACCGTCACCGACATGGCCCTCCACGCCGGGATGAGCCCGCGCACACTCATGCGCCGCTTCCGCGAGCAGACCGGGACCACCCCGCTCCAGTGGCTCCACCGCACCCGAATCCGCCAGGCGCAACACCTGCTGGAGACCACCGGCCACACCATCGAACGCATCAGCGTCCAGACCGGTTTCGGCTCCCCCACCGCATTCCGCGACCGCTTCAAACGCATCACCGGAGTCAGCCCCGCCGCCTACCGCCGCACGTTCGGGGAACCGTCGTAACCCACCGCCCGGCGCGGATATCGGCATCGAAGACCAGGCGCAGGAGACGGCTCGCAAACTCGGCCGGACAGGGCGCCTACTGACCGCGCGTTCGTGCCGGGTCGTGGGACGGCCTCCGGCGAGCCTGCCCGACCGTCGGGGCGCTGCCCACGCTTCAGCACGGCAAGGAGCCACGCCATGGCCTCGGCTCGGCCCGCCAGGACAGCCTCCGCGAGTGCCTTTTCAGGCAGCATCAGCAGGGCTCGCGGGCTGCCGTGTCATCGACGGTTCTGGGCCGGTGTTCATGCAGTCTTTGTCAGTTTCTTGTTGATAGTGCTGATCAACGAAGTCATCATGACGACTGTTCGCGCAGTCCAATCCGAGGGAAGGGGAATGTCCCTCGGTAGGCATTCGTTCGTGGGAGGTTCCGTGCTCGAAGTGCGTTCCCAGCCGTCCTGGCCGAAGCGGGCCGTCGTCATTCTGATCAGCGTGATGTGCGCGACGGGCGTCGCGGTCGACGTCCCGGCGAGTGCGACCGTCTACAACTCCTGCACCATCTCGCGCTGCTCCGACGGCCGCTATGCCGCGTCGGTGTGGGCCGGGAAGGGATGGCCGTCCAGCAGCGGCTGGTACACCTGGCCGGACGGCCGTTACAACTACACCGGCGGCGTCTACCACAACTACGACGGTCAGCTTCCGGCGAGCGCGTCCTACCACGAATACGACGTCTACTCGCGGGCAAAGGGCGCCTCTCGCGACGCCTACCGCATCGTTCACGGCAGCACCGGCGCGGTCTATTTCTCCCCGGACCACTACTCCAACTTCTACAAGATCTCCTAGAACGGGGCCCGTCCGATGACCTCGCTGCCACCTTGGCTGACGGTGACCAGCGACCCGGCGCCGGCCGTCGTCGACGGGCACGCCTGCCGGACTCGCGCCGCCTTCTTCCGCGAGGCGGCGCGGGCCCTCAAATTCCCCGCCCACTTCGGGCAGAACTGGGACGCCTTCCTGGACTGCCTGCGCGATCTCGACCGTCCGGCCCTCATCGTGGTGCACGCCGACGAACTCCTGGCGGACGAGGACCCGCGACAACTCGCCATCCTCTTCGAGATCCTCTCCGAAGAAGAACTGCCCACGACATTGACCGCCTCCCCCGGCAAGCTGCCGACTCTGCACGCCCGCCTGACCGCCGTCCTCCACTGACAACGGTCCCCACGCGTGGACGGGTTCAGAAGCCCGATACCAACCCACGTTGCTGTCCAAAGCCCGCTGAGCATCGCCAGATATCGCGCGTCCGGGCGAATCTGGGTTAGTGGCCGAGGAGCGATGTGCCCATGGCCAACAGGACGGCGAGGAGGACCGCCGAGACAAGCCAGTTGTATACGGACCTGGGTTTGGCACTGTCGGCCATCGCTTTGCCGATCAGCCCGGTGGCGGCGCCGCCGAAGAAGCCTCCGAGCAGGCCCACGGTCGTCGAGGTCCGCCAGAAATCGTCGGACCCCGTGCCGATCATGAGGAATCCGAGGAACGACAGCGCCCAGACGCCGAAGCCGACCACCATCAGCAACCGGCCTGGCCCGCGTCCGAACAACAGCGATTCCATGACGCTGTCGCCGCCGGTGAATTCCGTGATCTGCTGCTCGTCGTTCAGGCGAACGTCGCGGTGAGCGGTATAGGCGACGCCGTGATCGGTCACGTTCACGTGTGTCCGGAATTCGATGCGTTCACCGACCGGCAAGAGCGGAGTGAGGGTGTGGTCGACCAGCTCACGCAGACCCGGGGCCGCCTGTGGGTCGTCGCGCAGCAACCGCGCGAGCCGGTTCCGCCATTCCACCTCCAGGCCGGCGCGGGTCCGATCCTCGCCCGCGAGCGCTTGGCCGCGAACTTCGCCCAACTCCGCGCGGATGTCGTTCCGCAACGGATGGCGCCTCGCCCAGAAATCGGCGACCGCGTCGCGGGCGGCCGCCCACTCGTCTGAGCACAGGACCCGGACGAGCGCCACCGCCGCGCCCGCAGCCAATGCCTCCTGCTCGCTCACCCACATGACGCCCGCCCGAACAACGCGTCCGGTGCCGCCCCGTTCGTCAAGATCAGGAACGCCACGGCCAAGCCGGCCACGACCACTGCCGTGATGAGCCAGTGCGCGGCGAGCCGACCGCGTTTGGAGGCGGCCAGTTCCGACCCCGCCGTTACGACGAGCCCCCCGACGAACACCACGGCCAGCGCCACCGAGGCCGTCGGCAGGTCACTCGGCAGCGGTGTCGTCCCCGGCGCGCAGGGCCCGGTGAAGGACGCGGCCAGCCTGATCATGCCCACCGCGACCAGGGCCAGGCCGATCACGATCAGCAGCCGTCCGGGGCCGCGCCCGCTCAGCACGAGTTGGAAGAGGTCGGCGGAGTCGAATCGCCGGATCCGCCGGATCCGCCGTGCCTCCACGTCCCGGCCCGCGATGATGATCTCGCCGTGACCGGACACGTCGCCGGTCATCTCGATGACGTGCACGCGGCTGCGATCGCTCGGCGGCAACCGCGGCCCGAGCTCCTCGTCGAGCAGCGGCCGCAGCGTCCCGGCATGCCCCGGCTCGGCGCGGACGAGCCGGGCCAGGCGCATCTCCCACTCGATCGCCAGGTCCCGTCGCAGAGCCGCGTCCGCGGCCGTGAGCTCGGCGTGCATGAGCCCGAGGTCGTCGCGGACCTGACCGGCCTGGTCCGGCCGAATCCCGCTCCACCAGGTGACGATCGAGGCGCGGGCGGACTGCCAGTCGTCGCCCGCGATCGACAGCATGACCGCCTCCGCCGCGGCGCGGACCAGCAGGTCGGTCCGGGTCATCGCCGGATGTCGAGACGGAGGTCGCGGCCTGCCTGGTAGATCCGCGCGCGGCCGCTCGCCTTCGCCGTCATCGTGATCGGCGGCGCCGTGCCGAACTCGGCGCGGAGGAGTGCGCCGGCCTCGGCGTCGGCGCAGATCAGGTCCAGCAGCCGGGTGCGCCAGGCGCGGGCGAGATCGTCTTCGGAGCCTGCTCCGGCGAGCAGGTCGTCCCGGGCCCGGTCGAGTTCGGCCGCGATCGCGTCCGCCTGGTCGGGCCGGGCACGCCGCCACGCGTTGAGCACCGAACTGCGGGTGCTCACCCAGGCGTCGGTCGCCATCGCGCCGATCAGCGCGGACGCCGCCGCCGTCGCCAAGGTCAATTCGTCCATCTGGCCGCTCCCCGTGTCGTCCTTCCTTCTATGATGTGGGAAAAAGCGCCGGAGCACCCCGGAGTAACAATGATCGGTGCCATTGTCGCCGTCATCGCGGCATTCATGATCGCCGGTATCGTCGCCGGGGTCGTCGCGGCGAAGCGGGAACGACGCCGCCGCGCCGAATTCCTGCTGTTCGCGGAGTCACATGGCTGGACGGCCGAAATCGATCCGGCCGCCTATCCCGACCCTGTCGCGACCGCGGGCCAGTCTCCACGCACCCAGTGCACGCTGGAGAAACGCATCGGCGCCCAATGGATCATAATGAACTGGCACCGGTGGACGGAAACTGTGATCGAACCCGGCCGCGGCAGCGACGACTCCGACCGGGTGCGGGAGATCACCAAGGACCTCACCCGCTATTTCGCACTGCTCTCCACCTCGATTCCGGACATGACGGTAAAGCGTCGGTCCCGGGTAGGCGGCCGTCTCCGGCGCAACCAGGCGACCGGCGATCCGCGCTTCGACCGCACCTTCCGTATCGAACATCGTCCGGGCACGGAGGTCGCGTCCTTCCTGACGCCGGACTTACGCGCCGACATGCTCACAAAGACCGTCCCCTTATGGGAGATCGAAAACGGTGTTCTGATCCTCGCCTTCGAGGACCGCCCTACCATCGACAACCTCGACGCACGGGCCATCGCGACGGGACGCGTCGCCGCCCGCCTTCTCGGCGAGGCCCCACCCGCCGCCGAAGAGACCGACCAGATCGTCCGCAAGCGCATCGACTGGCGGCACCCTTACCGCGACCACTCCCCGTCCGACTTCCTGGCCGGGTTCCTAGGCCTCGGCGCCCTGATCGCCGCCATCATCTACCTCGTATCGCACAAGTGAGGACGAGGCCGTCGCCTACATGGTCTCCGCCTACCGTTCCGGAACTTGGCGTCCCCTTCCGAGCCGCTCTCCGCGACGTCCGACGAAAGCAGAGTGCGTCTCCGGTGGAAGGCCGCTGAGCCAGCCATTGAATCGGTCCATTATGGGCCGCATGCGGCGACCGGATTCTCGTAGATGAATCAGCCGCCACTCGTAGTTCACTTGCCGGTTAACGCCGGGTGACGTCGAGATATGCAAGCCCTTTATTGAACGGTTCGCGGTACTTTGAGCGTCTCATCGTGGCCGGTTCCTCCGCGTTCAGGGAGAAGGCTCATGCGGGGCGATGCGTTCGACGTGCTGACCAGCTTGAATTCGGCGCTCGACAGCAGGGGGCTGTTGACCGGGCTGACGGTCGGCGTGGTGACGTTCGTCTGCGGCCTGGTGTACGGCAGGTTCCGCAAGCGCCGGCTGATCAGCTGGGCCGTGCTGTACGACGAGCCGATCAACCGGACCTTCCAGGACGACGGCCCGGACATGTGGGAGATCTCCTCCCAGGGACAGGAGATCGACAAGGGGAGCCTGGTCGTCCTGGACATCGCCAGTTCCGGCCGGGACGACATCGTCGAACAGGACTTCGCTCTGCCGCTGTCCTTCCAGTTCCCCGGGCGCGAGGTCGTCCATTTCAAGGTCCGCGATTCAGAGCACGTGCGCAGAAAGACCATCGACGCCCCCGACGAGGAGATGCAGCCGCCCGACGACCGGTCGAAGATCGTCCTGCCGCTCTTCTCGCTGAACCGGGGCGTCGGCTTCAAGTTGCTGGTTCTGCTCAAGGAAACCGCCTCCGGGACCGGTACGACCAATGACCGCAACTACCAGGTCGTCGACGGCGGGACGGTGCGGGGCGGCGAGATCCAGCGGCGCAAACCCCACGACCGTCGCTACTGGTTAAGGGTGATCGCGATGGGCACGGTCCTTTTGCTGTTGCTCGGTCTCACCGGTGGCATCTATCTGGCGAACCGGGTCGTCACCCCCGCCCCTGAATGCGCGATCGGCGCGTTGACCGTCCAGGGCTCGACCGCATTCGCGCCGATCGCCAACAACGTGGCCAACGAATACGAGAACGCCTGCACCGGCGCGTCGATCACGATCTCCGCCGTGGGAAGCGGCGCCGGTCTGGACGACCTGCGCCAGCGTCCGACCCCGGGAGTGATCGCCATGACCGACGGCGAGGAGGAGGGGAGCACGCCGGGGCTGACCGTCCGCCCGGTGGGGCTGGTGATCTTCGCCGTGGTGGCCAACAAGAACCTCAAGCTGTCCGACCTGACCACCGCACAACTCCGCGACCTGTTCCGGAACAGCCCGTCTTCGGCGAACGGCAGCTTCATCGTGGTCGGACGCGACAACCGCTCGGGCACCCGACGAACCTTCGAGCAGACCGTCCTGGGCACCCGAAGCACCGACTTCCCGTCCTCGGCCACCTGCCCGACCTTCCCTCAGAGCGCACCGACCGCCTGCACGATGAACACCACCATGGACCTGCTCACCTACATCGACCGCACGCCGAACGCCATCGGATACGCCGAAGCCGACGCGCTCACCTATTTCCCGAACGTCAGGACCCTTCGCATCGACGGCGTCCCGGCCACACGCTCGGCCACGCTGAAGGGCTCCTACCATTTCGTCGCGACCGAGTACCTCTACACCGCGGGACAGCCGCACGGCCTGACCGCCGACTATCTGCAATTCCTCACCAGCGACCCGATGACGGCGCGGCTGCGCGACCACAGCTATGTCGGCTGCTCGGAACTGTCCGGCACCGCGCTCGCCGGCCAATGCACCTGACCGTGGTCCGTAGTTCGTAGGCCCGGTTCGCCGGGTCGACGTCGATTCTAGAAAGGCTGTCGCCGCCGACGTTGACGATGTCGTCGATGCGTCCGGCGGTCCAGAGGTAGCCGTGGACATGGCGTCAAAGCCCACCCGGCACCTGGCCTCCTCTCTGAAGGCGTTTCGGACGCAGGGGATGGACCACTCAATTTGACCTTGACCTGCGACGACGGGTTTTGCGGACGGCGGAGAGGCCGCTTCCGGCCAGCGCCGCTTGTACCCCCGCCCGGGCCCCAATTCGTCGTCGCTACCCCTTCCGATGAGCTCCGCGGTCCGGCCAAAGAACCGCGTCTTCGCAGGTCAGAGGCCATGAACGAGGACGACCAGGCGACCGCTTTGGTCCGGTCCGGACGACGGAAGCGACCTCGTCAAATGAGCCATCACTAAAGGATCTTGATTGGAGAACCTCACAAGTCACAAGCCGTTCAATTGCGGTTTTACTCACACAAAGAATGAATCTTCACCCCAGGCATTACGGTTCCCATCTGCGCCGCGATACGAGGCGCCATCACCATCGGTCGAGCGGGGGGAGTACGTCCCGTGGTGCATCGTGGCCCGCGCCCGCGCGTCCTCGCGGCCGCCGCCGCCGGGCTGTCCGGCCTGGTCGTGGCGGGCCTTCTGATCGTCCAGGCGTTCGGGGGGCACCAGGCCGCCGCTCCGCCCATGCCCGACGACGCCGCGTCCAGGCCCGCCGCGCACCCCGCGTCGTCCCTGACGACGCTGCCGCCTTCGGTGCCGTTGCGTCTCGACGTACCGCGGATCGCCGTCCGGACACCGCTGATGAAGCTGGCCAAGAACCCGGACCAGACCGTCGAGACGCCGCCGCTCCCCCGTGCCCGGGAAGCGGGCTGGTACCGGCTCGGCGCCGCTCCCGGCAGCCGCGGGGCGGCCGTGATCATCGGACATGTGGACACGGCCGACGGCCCCGCGGTCTTCTACCGCCTGGGCGCCCTCCGCCCCGGCGACCGCGCGAGCGTCCTGCGCGCCGACGGCCGCACCGCCGAGTTCCGGATCGACTCGGTCGAACACGTCGGCAAGAACCGGTTCCCCACCCGGCGGGTGTACGGCGACCCCGGCTACGCGGCGATCCGGCTGATCACCTGCGGCGGGCGCTTCGACCGCCGCAGCGGTCACTACACCGACAACGTCATCGCCTTCGGCCACCTGACCCGGGTCAGCGGCACGGGGACGCGCTGACATGCGCCCCGACTCCGAGCACGGCATGGCCGTCCCGCAGCGTCCCACCGGCCACCACCTGGGACACCACCGGCTCTCCCAGCGCGAAACCCTCCCGCCCGGCCATCTGGCGGTCCCGACCGCATGGGGCCCCGGCGCCTCGCCGACCGTCACCGTCCCGGACCGGGTGATGCCACGCCACCGCCCGGCGCCCCCGCAACCGGTCGCACCACGTCCACCCGCCCCTCCTCGCCGACCGGTCGCCACGCCACCGCCCCGCCCGCGTCCGGCGCGGGCACCGGCACCGGCACCGGCCCGAGCCCACCCCCGGGACGGCAAACGCGACCTGCCCCCTATCCAGCCGGACGCGATGCGGGTGACGGTCCTCATCCCGGCGCACAACGAAGCGAAGCAGATCACCGAGACGATCGCCTCCCTGCGCCGGCAGGAACGCGCGCCGGACCACATCGTCGTGATCGCGGACAACTGCACCGACGCCACCGCCGCGTTCGCCCAGCTCTGCGGCGTCGAGATCGTCGGGACGCGCGGGAACCGGCACAAGAAGGCGGGCGCGCTGAACCAGGTCCTGGACCGGCTGCTGCCGATCTTCGGCCCGGACGACGCGATCATGGTGATGGACGCCGACTCGGCGCTCGATCCCGGGTTCATCCGGCACGGCGTCGACTACCTCGCCTCAGGCCGCTACGCCGCGGTCGGCGGCACGTTCACCGGCAAACCGGGCGGCGGCGCGGTCGGGATGTTCCAGCGCAACGAGTACGCCCGTTACGCCCGGGACGTCCGGCGGCTCCAGGGCAAGGCGCTCGTCCTGACCGGCACGGCCACCATCTTCCGCGCCGCCACCCTTCAGAAGGTGGTCGCCGCCCGCCGCGAACGCCGCCTCCCCGGCCTCCCCCACGTGTACGACGTCCGGGTGCTGACCGAGGACAACGAACTCACCCTCGCGATCCTGCACCTCGGATTCCGCATCCTGTGCCCGAAGGAGTGCATCCTCACCACCGAGGTCATGCCGACCTGGCGGGAGCTGGCCCAGCAGCGGCTTCGCTGGAAGCGCGGCGCACTGGAGAACCTCGTCGACTACGGCTGGACGCCGATCACCCGCCCCTACTGGGGACGGCAGCTCCTCTCCTTGATCGGCATCCTGGTGATCACCGCCTACCTGTCCTCGCTCGCCTATTCGGCGATCTGGCTCGGCGGGATCCAGATCAGCCCGATCTGGGCCGCCGTCACGGTCATTTTCATGGTCGAGCGGGTGGTCACCGTCCGGCGGCGGGGCCCGCTCCAGATGGCCCTCGCCGGCACCATCGTCGTCGAAATGATCTTCGACGTCTTCCTCCAGATCGTCCAGGCCCGTGCTTTCTGGCAGGCCGCCTGGCGCAAAGAAAGGAAATGGTAGGCATGTATAACAATCCCCCCATCGGCGGCGTGGCCGCCGGGTTCGGTGGCGCCGCGGCCGCCTCCCCCTGGCTCGGCCTACAGGCCCTCTGGATCGGCCTGGCCCTCTTCACCGTCGTCTCCGCCGCCCTGGCGGTAAAGCGGATCCTCCCGGCCCGCAAGCACTGACCCGGCAGGACCGCAGCCATGCCGACACACGTCGGCCGCTGAAGACGGCTTCTAATGCGTTCGGTCCTGCGGCCTGATGTGAGGCCGCAGGACCGTCCTATGGGGAACGCGGATTATGGGTGGAAGGTGTCGAAGTAGTCGGCCGGGAGTTTGTTGAGCCAGGCGTGGGCGACGCCGGTCCAGCCGATGCGCAGGAAGTCGGCTTTGCCGTCCCCGTCGAGGTCGGCGAACTGGATGTCCTTGGGCGGAAGGTCCCCGTCATCGGCGATCTTGCCGATGTCGCGGTAGGTGCCGCCGGAGCCCCGGGGGCCTTCGTTGATCCAGGCCCTGGCGCCGCCCTTGAGCGTGATGAGGATCCGGTCGGCGCGCCTGTCGCCGTTGATGTCGGCGTACCTGATCTCCCTGGGGTTCTGCAGGGCGCCGCTGATCTGCTGCGGGGGCGTCCAGTCCAGGTAGGTCAGCTGCCGTTCGGTGGCGAAGCCCCGGTTGTACCAGGCGGTCGTGGTGCCGTCCGGTTTGATCAGCAGGTAGTCGTCGCGGCCTCCGCCGGTGACGTCGGCGAACCGGATCTTGGTGGCGGGGTCGATGTTCAGCCGCTCTCCCGCGGAGCCGTTGGAATAGACGTGGGTGTTGTCGCGGGTTTCCATGCACATGCGTGAGCCGGACGGATTGTCGGCCTTCCAGGTGTGCAGGTCGATGGTGCCTTTCAGGTCGACGACCATGCAGTCGGGGAAGCCGTCGCCGTCGACGTCGCCGAACCGCAGCTGATTGCCGACCGCTCCGGGGCGAGGTTTATAGGAGTTCTGGCCTTCGACGAACGGGACCCATGCCTTGCCGGACGGGCCGCCGTTCCACCAGAACCGGAAGTTCTGATTTTTGTCCACCGTGACGAACTCGGCCTTGCGGTCCTGGTTGATGTCGACCATCCAGAATTTGTCGGTGGAGGGAAACTGCTTGGCCTGGATGACCCCGCGGTCCTCCCAGTTCGTGCCCAGTTTGGAGCTCTTGTCGTCGGTGCCCGTGCCGCCGTCGGTGATTCCGCAGGCGTCGGACACCTCTCCGGAGTCCTGGTAGACCGGATCGAGGATCCGTCCCTGCGCGTCCGCCTCGTTGGCCGCCTTCACGAACGCCGCGCCGATCTTGTCGTAGCCCTGGTCGGTGGGATGGTTGGCGTCCGGGCCGATGTCGGAGAGCTGCAGCCCGGTGTCGACGTACATCACGTTCACACCCTCGTCCCCGAGCCGCTCCACCAGGCCGGGGATCTGGGCGTTGAAGGCCCTGCCCCGCGCGTTCCAGGCCGGGTCGGGGTAGGGCTGGACCCCGGCCACCAGCACGAGGGTGCTCTCGGCGTCCTTGCTGATCTGCCTGATCAGCGATTCCAGCCGTCCGATCGCGCCGTCCATCTGGTAGTTCTGGTTGACGTCGTTCCCGCCCGCGATGAGCGTGATGATGTTGGGTTTGTAGAGCTTGACGGAGCAACTGGCCTTGTCGGCGATCTCATGGATCTTGCGTCCCGACCAGCCTTCGTTGTCCCGGTCCGCCATCCGGCCGACCCGCACCGAGCCCACCAAGTCCACCTGGGGGGTGTCGTCGGTGTCGTTCATGAGCTTGGCCCTGGTGCCCCCCTCGCCGGTTTCCCCGCCTTTGCGTTCGGCCAGCTCTTGCAATCCCTGGTCGAGGACGTCCCGGTAGCCGTTTCCGTCCGAGCTCTTCTCGCCATAGGTGGTCGATGACCCCAGCGGCATGGCGCGGTAGGCGTACCGCTGCTCGTCGCGGGGGCCGACGATCCAGTTCTCGGCCGATGCCATCTCGATGGCGGCGTCGAACGCCTCGGCCATCTTGGAATACCCGCGGTCGTTGAGATTCAGGCCGTCGCCGGTCAGATCGTCGGTCGTGATCTCACTCATGTCGACCAGACCGACGTGCTTGCCGGCTCTCGCCCGCTGCGCGACCACGCTCGGGATCTGCTTGTTGAAGGAGGCGATCCTTTCTTGGACGGCCTCGTCCCGCGCGGGCGCCAGGGTGGACACCAGCACCGTGGCCTTGGGGGCGTCCTCGATAATCTGGTCGATCAACGACCCCAGCTCGGCGGCGGTGGTGGCGATCCCGCCGCGTTCCATGTCGGTGGTCCCGGCGTTGAGAAGGACGACGTTGGGCTTGTACTGCGGGACCACGGTGTCGGCCCTGCGCGCGATCTCATCGATCGTCGCGCCGGGATAGCCCTCGTGGTCGGGGTCGGGCGTCTGCCCGGACCGCTGCGAGCCGACGAAGTCGAAGCTGTGGACCTCGCTGATCGTCCTGCGGCGCAGTTCGTCCCGGAAGCCGGATCCGTGCGAGCTGCCGAGGCCCTGGATGCGGACGTCACCCAGGGGCATGACCCCCAGATCGTCTATCCGTTCGGTGGCTTCCGCCGGCCGCACCCCCGTCTGCTGGTAGATCCATCCCTGGATGGCCTGCAGGGCCACCGCGAACTGCTGCGGGCCATGGAGGCCGACATACACCCCTTGGAGCCTGCCGTCACGGATCACACCGGCGCCGGAGTCACCTTGGAGGGGAGTGCCACGGACCCCTTGCATCTGCAGCAGCGCCCCGTCGGGGCCCCAATCACGCATGGGCGGCACCGCGCGGTTCAGCTCCACGTCGAGCCTGGCGGTTCTGAGCTCCAACGCCGGCGGACCGCCCGGCTCGGTCGGTCCGAAGCCGTGGATGTCGACCTGCTGAAAGACCGGCGGCCTGCGGGTGTCGTCGTACGCGATGCCCCGGTTGAAATTCCCCACCGCGACGTCGAGCTCAAGCAGGGTGACATCGGTGTTGGGATGCGGCACATTGCGTCTCACCGCAATGTGCGATCCAAGGCCACGGACTCTGCCGCCGACCCGAACCGAAATGGTCCCTGTGGCGGGCACGCAGTGCGCTGCGGTGATGACCCAGTTCGGCGCGATGAGCGATCCGGTGCATCTGTAGCTTCCATCCAGCAGCACCTCGACCTGCCCCCACGAGGCCAAGGCCGCCTCACCGTTGATGACGGCCCGTGCGGAGGGCGCGCCCGGGGCGCCCAGGACGGCTAGCACCGCGATCAGCGCTATGGCCAGGCTGCGCGACACCGGTCCCCCGCGCGAGACCCACCTCATCATGATCTGCCCATTCGTAAATCCAATTCCACTCGGAAGGTGACGTGAACCTGACGAAGCAATTTGCCGTCACAGGCCCCGGCGCTCAATCCCGCCTACGAGAACCGCCCGGTACAGCCAGCGCTACCCCGCCCGCCAGAACACCGTCAGGCTCAGGCGTCCGGCGCCGCCACACCGCAAATTCGCGCCATGGCGGACCCGAGCCGACGGCACGAGGGCGCGCGAGAGCGCCGTGCCGGAGACGGCGGACGCGGGAAGAAAAGGCTGAATGGCGATTTCGCCGATGTCGCCCGGTCAGCGCAGGCGGCGTAGGTAGGGGTCCCATGTCCGGCGTGGCGCGAGGCGGACGCGGGCGTCGACGGCCATCACTCCGTCCGGCCGGACGATGGCCGGGTTTAGATCGAGCTCGGCTATCTCGGGATGGTCCGCCACTAGCCTGGAGAGGCGGAGCAGCGTGTCGCGCAGCGCCGCGAGGTCGCCGGCCGGCCGGGCTCGATGCCCCAGCAGCAAAGCGGACAGGCGCGGTTCGCGGATCAGGTCGTCGGCCTCCTGCCCGGTGAGCGGGGCCAGCCGGGCGGCGCGGTCGGCCAGTGCGTCGGTGTCGATGCCTCCGGCGCCGAAGACGACCACGGCGCCGAACACCTCCTCCTGGACGGCGCCGCACAGAACCTCGACGCCGTCGGCCGCCATGGTCTGGACGACCACGCCCTCCAGGTCGTCGCCGAACCGTGCGGCGAGTCGGCGGAAGGCGTCGCGGACGCCGCCGTCCCCGTGCAGGTCCAGGTGCAGGGCGCCCGCCGCGGTCTTGTGCACGACGCCGGGGATGTGCGCCTTCAACGCGACCGGGCCGCCGAGTTCGCGGGCCGCCGCCACCGCTTCGTCCTCGGACCGCGCCCATCGCCAGGGGACGAGCGGCAGGCCGTAGGACTCCAGGAGGCGGAAGGCGTCGACGGGCGGCAGCCACCCGCCGTCCGGGGATCCGGTCAGGAAGCGGGCGGTGATGCCCGCAGCTTCCTCGGCCCTCAGGTCCGGCATGGCGGGCGGTGCATCGGGCGGGACGCCCCGCCGCCGCGCGTGGGACCAGGCGTGGGCGAACGCGCGGACGGCGTTCTCCGGGTAGGCGTAGCACGGCACGCCGTCATCGTTGATCAGGACGGTCTCCGGCTGCCCGAGGACCACGGCGGCCAGCGGCTTGCCCGTCCCGCCGCCGAGCGCTCCGCGCAGGTCGCCGAGAGCCGTGGGCGCCAGGAGCACCAGCACGAGGTCGACCGCTTCGTCTGCGGCGACCACGTCGAGGACGTGGCGGAACGCCTCGGCCGATACCGCCGCCGTGGTGTCGACGGGGTTCGCGACCGCCGCGTAGGCGGGTAGCAGTGCCGCCAGGCGCCGCTGCGTGTCCGGCCCCAGGATGGGAACGGTCAGTCCGGCGTCGGCGCAGGCGTCGGCGGCGAGCACCCCGGCACCGCCCGCGTTGGACACCACCGCCGCCCGCGGCCCGTCCGGCAGCGGCTGGGTCGCCAGCAGCGCGGCGGCATCCACCAGTTCGCCCAGGTCGTCGGTCGCCACGATCCCGGCCTGCTCGAACAGCGCCCGGCGGGTGAGCTCCGGGGTCGCGGCCGCGGCGGTGTGCGACGCGGCCGCCCGGGTGCCGGGCGCCGAACGTCCCGCGAGGACGGTCAGCAGCGGCATCCTCGCGGCGACCCGGCGCGCGGTGCGGGCGAACTTGCGCGGGTTGCCGAACGACTCCACGTGCAGGATTCCCAGCCGGGTCGTCTCGTCCGACTCCCACCACATGAGGAGGTCGTTGGCGCTGACGTCGTACTTGTCCCCGACCGAGGCGAACGAGGAGACGCCGACGCCGAGGCGCGAGAGTTGCTCCAGCAGCGCGATCCCGACGCCGCCCGACTGCACCGCCACGCCCGCCTGTCCGGAGACGGGACGGCGGGCCCCGAACGTCGCGTCCAGCCCGATGGCGGTGTTGGCGATTCCCAGGCAGTTGGGCCCGACCAGCCGCATGCCGTGCTCGCGGCACACCGCCAGCAGGTCGCGTCCCTGCGCGGCGGACAGCCCGGAGCTGAGCACCACCAGGGCGGACGTGCCGAACCGCCCGCACGCGGCGGCCACGCCCGGCACCGACTCCGCGGGCACGGTGACGACCGCCAGATCCGGCGGTTCGGGGAGGTCGGCGAGGGACGCCACGCACGGGACCCCGTGCAGGTCGGCGGGCCCCGCGCAGTGCGGGTTCACCGCGTGGACGGCGCCCTTGAAGCCACCGGCGACGATGTTGCGCAGGACCTCGGCGCCGACCGTCCCGGTCTTGCGGGACGCGCCGACGACCACGACCGTCCGGGGGCGCAGCAACGGCTCCAGGCTGGCCACGTCCGCGCGGCGTTCCCGCTCGGCCACCGCGTCCAGGTAGCCCTCGTCGACGGCGAGCGGCAGCGTCAGGTCGACGACGCCGCCGGAGACGGTGCGGCGGGCGGGCATCCCGGCGTCGGCGAAGACCCGCAGCATCGCGGTGTTCTCGGCCAGCGTGTCGGCCCGGAACGCCCGGACTCCGTCAGCGCGGGCCAGCGACCCCAGATGCTCCAGCAGCAACGTTCCGACGCCCCGGTGGTGCATCCGGTCGGCCACCGCCATCGCGACCTCCGCCTCCCCCGGAATGTCGGTCGCCTCATACTCCGCCACGCCGACCAGGTCCCCGTCCAGCCACGCGCCCAACGCGGCGTGATCGTCGCCGTCCGGGCGGCAGACCCGTGCCGCCACCGCGCCCGCCATGCCCCGGTTCAGGCCGAAGAAGCGCAGGTAGAGGCTCTCTTCGCACAACCCGCCGTGCAGTTCGCGCACCGCGTCGCGATCCGTCGCGGCCAGTCGCCTGATCTCCACCTGCGTTCCATCGGTCAGCAGGGCGAACGCCCGCGCGCCCGGACGGCTCTCTGTCATGCCTTCATGGTCGAACGGGACGGACCCGCAGATCAGCGTCCCAAGGTCACCGGCCACCGGGACCTTCGTCCCACACCTTCGTACGCGCCGCGGACGGCGGCCGGGCCCAACGGCCAGGCCGCCGAGGGCCAAGGTCCCTAGGGCGAACCGTCGCGCACGGCCAATGCTCTTGTCACCGGCCCACCCGCAGAAGGAGGCTCCCAATGCCTGGCACAGTTCCGGAGCAGTTCGACATTCAGGTCACGACCACCGCGGACGTGACCCAGGACGACGTGCGACGCGCCCACGAGATCGTCACCCGGGTGCTGGCGCACGCACCGCGCCCGGTCCTGCACGTCAGTGCGACGCTCAGCGTGCACCACGACCCCGCCGTGCCCCGGCCCAATCTGGTCTCGCTCCGTGTCGATCTCAACGGGCTGCCGGTCAACGCCCACGCCGCGGCGGCCTCGATGCAGGAGGCGATCGGCCTGGCCGGGACCCGGCTGCGGGCCCGCATGGAGAGTTCGGTTCAGCGCCGGGACGCCTTTCGCAAGACGCCGCGGCACGCCGGGACGGCCGACAAGGCCGAACGCCGACAACTCGGATGAGGGACGGACGCCGCCCGCCCCGGGACAAAAGTCCCTACGGACGGGAGGCCGCGCGGCGGACGCTGAGATCGGCAGAGCGTCCGCAACAGGCGGCGCGGCGCGCGCATGAGCTGCTCCTGCTGCCGCCGCTGCCACCGCACCGACCGCACTGACCTGAGGAGAGGGACATGTCCACGCAACGAACGACGATCCTGGCCGGAGCCGACGGCTCGACGTCCTCTGACCACGCCATCGGCTGGGCCGCCGACGAAGCCGCACGCACCGCCACGACCCTGCGCATCCTGCACGTCGTGGAGACCGCCACCCTGGACGGTCCGGGGCACACCACCGACGGCATCTCCGAAGCCCTCGTCAAATCCGGCAACCAGATCCTGGACGACGCCCGCGCCCTGGCCCTGCACCGCCGACCGGCCCTCACGATCGAGACCATGCTCGTCCACGACCGCACCGTCGCGGCCGGGCTGCGCCAGTACGCCGACGAAGCCACCGCCGTCGTCGTCGGGCATCGCGGCCGGGGCGGCTTCACCGGACTGCTGCTCGGCTCCACCAGCCTGCGCCTGGCCGGCCACTACCCCGGCCCCGTCATCGTCGTCCGCGACCCTTCCGACGGCCGCGACGCCTCGGCGGACGAGGTCGTGGTCGGCCTGGACCTAGCCGAAGACCCGGCCCCGGCCCTCGACCACGCCTTCGCCGCAGCCGCCGTCCGAGGCGCGCCATTGCGGGCGGTGCACGCCTGGCGCCCACCGCCGCTCGCGATCGAGGCACGGGTGGAATGGCCGATCCTCGCCGACTCGCTCCGCGGCCACCTGACCACGACCCTCGCCCCCTGGCGGGCGCGCTACCCCGACGTCAAAGTCGTCAAAGACGTGATCGCCGGCCACCCCACCGAGGCGCTGGCCGCAGCCTCCGCCAGTGCCGCCCTACTCGTCGTGGGCTCGCGCGGACGCTCCATCCCGCTCGGCTCGGTCAGCCACGGCGTGATCCACCACGCCCACTGCCCGGTCGCCGTCGTCCGCCCCTACGAATGACCGGCCCGAGCCGGTCGGCTGCGCGAGGCGACGCGCCGTTCGCGAGACGACTCAAGGCCGACACGCTGCTGCTTCTCACAGACGTTCCCGCCGCCATGCGTGAGCAAGGGTTCGTGAACGCTTGTCCCGTCAGGGAGTTCACCCTGCTTGAGTTGCGGGCAGTGGACCTGCCGGACGGGTCCGTCCCGACGCTCCCGTCCGGCGCCGCGGGCACGCGAATCGAGGCCACATGAGCACCGAGCTGGAAACACTCGACCGAGCCACCTGCCTGGATCTGATCCGCCGCGTCCAGGTCGGCCGCATCGCCTGGGCCGAGGACGGCGGGATCGTCGACGTCCTCCCGGTCAACTTCGTCATGGACGGCGACACGCCCGTCTTCATGACCGCGCCCGGATCCAAACTCGACGCCGTCCGCGCCGGGCGTCCGCTCACCTTCGAAGCCGACGACCTCGAACCCGCGCTCCGATCCGCGTGGAGCGTCCTCATCACCGGCCGCCCCGAGATCGTCACCGACCCCGCCGAGGTGGAACGGCTCCGGACGCTGCCCCTCATCCCATGGATCCACTGGCCCGACGCTTCCTTCGTACGGCTGAGTCCCCACAGCGTCTCCGGCCGCCGGATTCCCTTGCACCCGGGCGGAGTCACCGTCGAACACGTCGACCCGTCCGACGACTCCGCCTGACACCGCGCCACCCAGGTCAGGCGTCGCCCTCCGCCCCAGCGCCGCCTCCCCCATCCACATCTCCTACGACATCGAGATCCAGCCCGGCACGTCGTGGCAGAGCCCTTTGCGGGACGGCCACGGCTGACCGAACGGAGACAGACTTTGGTCCTTTATGAAGGGGACGGCCGGAAGGACGGACGGCGTCGGTGCCGGTGACGATGGCCCCTCCCCCCACACCGGTGAGAGGCACAAGGCGGCCGCCTGAACCGCCTCCCCACGGCGCGGACGGCAAAAGGCCCGGCTTGAGCCGGGCCTTCTCACTTACCGCGGGCGCGGGCGGGAAGAAGCCGCCGCCACCGATCGACGGCTGCGGCTTCCCCTGGGCGGTGTCAGCGGGTCAGGACGACTTTGAGCGCTCCGGTGTGGGCGGCGTCGGCGAAGACGTCATATGCCTTGGGGAACTCGTCCAGCGTGAAGTGGTGGGTGATGAAGCGTCCGGCGTCGAGTCGGCCGCCCGACAGCAGGCGGAGCAGGGTCGGGGTGGAGAAGGTGTCCACCAGGCCCGTGGTGATGGTGATGTCACGGATCCACTGCTCCTCCAGATGCAGCGCCGCCGGAGCGCCGTGCACGCCGATGTTGGCGATCCGGCCGCCCGGCCGGGCCAGCGCGACCGTCAACTCGAACGCCTCGGGCACGCCGACCGCCTCCACCGTCACGTCCGCGCCGAGCCCGTCGGTCAGGTCGCGGACGGCGCTCAGGGCGTCCTCGCGGGAGTTGTTGATCGTGATGTCGGCGCCGAACTCCTTGGCCGCCTCCAGCCGGCTGTCGGCCAGGTCGATCGCGATGACGTGGCTCGGGCTGAACAGCCGCGCGCCCATGATCGCCGCCAGTCCGATCGGGCCCGCGCCCACCACGGCCACGACGTCGCCCGGGCCGACGGCCCCGTTCAGTACTCCGACCTCGTAGCCGGTCGGCAGGATGTCGGCCAACATCAGCACGTCCTGGGCGGGCACCCCGGAGGGCAGCGGGTGGACGGAGGTGTCGGCGAACGGCACCCGCACGTACTCGGCCTGCGTCCCGTCGATCTTGTGGCCGAGGATCCAGCCACCGCCGCCGAGGCACTGCCCGTAGCGGCTCTCGCGGCAGAACCGGCACCTTCCGCAGGCGGTGATGCACGACACCAGCACCTGGTCGCCCGGCCTGACCGTCCGCACGCCGGGACCGACCGCCTCGACCGTGCCGACCGCCTCGTGCCCGAGGATCCGCCCGTCCGTCACGGCCGGGACGTCGCCCTTGAGAATGTGCAGATCCGTGCCGCAGATCGTCACCGCATCCACCCGGACGACCGCGTCACCATCGTCGATGAGCTGCGGCTTGGGAACCTCTTCCCATGCCTTCTTCCCAGGGCCGTGATAAATGAGCGCACGCATGGCACGCCTCCTTCATTGAAGTCTCTTCTCGGTCACCGCGAAACCGGTCGCTCGCGCACGGGGGCTCCTACGTTCACCCTCGTCAACCCCGACTGCCGCGGTGTAGGGAGCTACGTCCGCAGCCCGCTTCAACTGGGCTTCCCCCACTCACTGACAGTGCACATCCGCGGTCCCGCGTGCCTCTAGGGACGAACGTCCCTCTTCGCCGCGTACGGGGAACGACTCGTCGCGACGAAGGTCCCTGGTTCCCTCCCATCGGCCGACAGAGCCTGGAAGTGAAGCCGAACAGCGCCCACGGGAGACGAGATGACCACTCCGATGGGGATCGATGGATACCGACCCCGCCACCAGCACCGGCGCCGCCCGCTCCGTCGGCATGGTGATCCCCGAGCTGGCCGGACGCTTCGACGGCATGGCCCTGCGCGTCCCGGTCGAGACTGCGGCGGCATAGTGATAAGGATGCGGAGAATGCGAGATGGGCAAAGCTAAAGCACTTATCGGGCTTGGTTCGGCGGCTGCGGGGCTCGCGGCGGCTTATCCGGTGTTCTTGCGCAAGCGGTGCCTCACGTGGGGCGCGACCGGCGACGAGGCGAGCATGACCATGCCTGGGGACGATCTGCTGGCCGAGCCCGCCGTCCTGGCCACGCGGGCGATCACGGTGCACGCCCCCGCCGATGCGGTCTGGCCCTGGCTGGTCCAGATGGGCAGCGGCAGAGGCGGCGCCTACACCTACGACTGGATCGAGAACCTCCTTGGCCTGGACATGCACAGCGCCAAGGAGGTCCTCCCCGAATTCCAGAACCTCCAGGTCGGCGAAACGTATCCGCTAGGCCCCAAAGGGCCGCGTCTTCGCGTGGAAATCCTCGACCCCGACCACGCGCTGGTGTTCCGTTCTGAGGACGGTAATTGGGTTTGGGCGTTCGCGCTGCTGCCCTGCGCTGACGGAAGTCGGCTGGTCAGCCGTAACCGAATCGCGATGCCGCACGCCTCGATTCCCGTCCGGCTGTTCAATCTGCTGGTCATGGAACCCGGAAGCCTCATCATGGAACGCAGAATGCTGTTCGGCATCAAAGAACGCGCCGAGGCCCTCGTCCGAGATCCGACCTCTGCCGGCTGAGGGCCGAGCGGGTGCCCGCGGCGATCTCCAGGTCTTCGCGGGCGGTGACCACGACCGCCGCGACCGCGGCGTCCGGTGGGCTGATCACCGAGTCGCCGCGGGCGGCGGCGTTGCGCTCGGGGTCGAGCCGGGCGCCCAGGTAGGCCAGGTCGGCGGCCAGCCGCCGGCGGGTCTCGGGGGCGTGCTCGCCGACCCCGCCGGTGAACACCAACGCGTCCAACCCGCCCAGGGCGGCGGTCATCGCGGCTGCTTGACCGCGCAGCCGGTGATGGTAGACCGCCAGCGCTGACACCGCCTCTTCGTCGTGAGCCGCGGCTCGGGACCGCAGTGTGCGCATGTCGCCTGTCCCGGCAAGGGCGCGCAGCCCGGAGCGGTGCTCGAAGGCGTCCCGCAGTTCCTCGGCGGGGACGCCGTGTGCCAGCAGCCAGAGCGGGATTCCGGGGTCGATGGCCCCCGCGCGGGTGGCCATGACCAGTCCGTCGAGCGGGGTGAATCCCATCGTTGTGTCAACCGACCTGCCGCCCGCCACAGCCGCCAGCGACGCGCCCGCGCCCAGGTGGCACACCACCAGGCGCAGGTCGGAGAGGTCGGCGTCCAGCAGCTCGGCGGCGCGGCGGGCGGCGTAGGCGTGCGACAGGCCGTGGAACCCGTAGCGGCGCAGCCCGTACCGCTCGCGCCATTCGGCGGGCAGCGCGTAGGTCGCGGCGGCCTCGGGGAGGGTGGCGTGGAAGGCGGTGTCGAAGCACGCCACGGCGGGGACGTCGGGGAACGCCCGGCGGATCTCTCCCAGCGCGTACAGCGACAGCGGTTGGTGCAGCGGCGCCAGGTCGGCCAGCGCGTGCAGGCGCTCGGCGACCTCGTCGTCGATCACCACGGGACGGGTGTAGTCGCGTCCGCCGTGGACGAAGCGGATGCCGACCGCGTCAGGCGGCGGCAGCCGCGCCACGGAGGCGAGCACGCGCTCGGCCTCCCGATCCGCCCCGCCCGTGGACAGTTCGACACGCGCGCGTACGGTGTCGTCGGCCTCTACCAGGCTGAACTTGACGCTGCTGGAGCCGGGGTTGACGGTGAGGACCCTCATCAATGCGGCCACGTCCAGTTCTGGATTTCGGGGGCGTCCTGGCCGTGTTCGCGGGTGTAGGCGCGGAGGCGGAGGCGTTCGTCGGCCATGCGCTGCCTGATGTGCGCGACCCGTCCGCCCAGGGAGGGGACGCGGTCGATGACGTCCATGACCAGGTGGAAGCGGTCCAGGTCGTTGAGCATGACCATGTCGAAGGGCGTGGTCGTCGTTCCTTCTTCCTTGTAGCCCCGGACGTGCAGGTTGTGGTGCCCGGCGCGGCGGTAGGTGAGCCGGTGGATCAGGTACGGGTAGCCGTGGAAGGCGAAGATGATCGGCTTGTCGGTGGTGAACAGCGCGTCGAACTCGGTGTCGGACAGCCCGTGCGGGTGCTCCTCGACCGGCTGCAACCGCATGAGGTCGACCACGTTCACCACCCGGACCCGCAGTTCCGGGAACAGACGGCGGAGCAGGTCGACGGCGGCGAGCGTCTCCAGCGTCGGGACGTCGCCCGCGCACGCCAGCACAACGTCGGGATCGGCTCCGCCGTCGGTGGACGCCCATTCCCAGATCCCGATTCCGCGCGTGCAGTGCGCGACGGCGGCGTCCATCGGAAGCCAGACCGGGGCGGGCTGCTTTCCGGCGACGATTACGTTGACGTAGTCGCGGGAGCGCAGACAATGGTCGCCTACCGAGAGCAGGGTGTTGGCGTCCGGCGGCAGGTAGACACGGACGATCTCCGGCTTCTTGTTCATGACGACGTCCAGGAAACCGGGGTCCTGATGGGTGAAGCCGTTGTGGTCCTGCCGCCACACGTGCGAGGAAAGAAGGTAGTTCAGCGACGCGATCGGACGCCGCCACGGCAGCGCCCGGGTGACCTTCAACCATTTCGCATGCTGGTTGAACATCGCGTCCACGATATGGATGAAAGCCTCGTAGCTGTTGAACAGGCCGTGCCGCCCGGTGAGGAGATATCCCTCCAGCCAGCCCTGGCAGAGGTGCTCGCTCAACACCTCCATGACCCGTCCGGCCCGGGCCAGATGGTCGTCGGTCGGGAGCAGTTCGCCCCCGAAGACCCGGTCGGTGACCTCGAAAACGGCGCCCAGCCGGTTTGACGCGGTCTCGTCCGGGCCCATGATGCGGAAATTGGACGGGTTGGCGGCGACGACGTCGCGCAGGTAGTCGCCCAGGACGCGGGTCGCCTCCGCCGTGGCCCGGCCGTGCCCCTTCACCGGCACCGCGAACGCGCGCGGGTCGGGCAGGTCGAGCGGGCGTAGCAGCAGGCCGCCGTTCGCGTGCGGGTTCGCGCTCATCCGCCGCTCCCCCTCGGGGGCCTGCGCGCGGACCTCCGCGACCGGGCGTCCCGCGCCGTCGAACAACTCGTCCGGACGGTACGAGCGGAGCCACTCCTCAAGCTGCGCGAGGTGCCCGGGGTTGTCGCGGACGCCCGCGAGCGGGACCTGGTGGGCGCGCCAGGTCCCCTCGACGGGGAGCCCGTCGACCTGCTCGGGGCCGGTCCAGCCCTTCGGCGTCCGCAGGATGATCATCGGCCAGCGGGGCCGGTCCGTCGCGCCCTCCTGCCGCGCCGTCCGCTGGATGCGGGCGATCTCGTCGAGGGCGCGGTCGAGCGTCTCGGACATCTCCCGGTGCATGACGGCCGGGTCGTCCCCGGACACGATGATCGGGGCGTAGCCGTATCCCTCGAAGAGGCGGACCAGCTCGTCCTCCGGGACGCGGGCCAGCACCGCCGGATTGGCGATCTTGTAGCCGTTCAGGTGCAGGATCGGCAGCACCGCCCCGTCGTGCACGGGGTCGACGAACTTGGTGGAATGCCAGGCGGTCGCCAGCGGCCCGGTCTCGGCCTCCCCGTCCCCGACAATGCACGCGACGACGAGACCCGGATTGTCGAAGGCCGCGCCGTAGGCGTGCGCGAGCGAGTATCCGAGTTCGCCGCCCTCGTGGATGGAGCCCGGCGTCTCCGGCGCGACATGGCTCGGAATTCCGCCGGGGAAGGAGAACTGGCGGAACAGACGGCGCATCCCGGCCTCGTCCTGGGAGATCCGGGGATAGACCTCGCTGTAGGTCCCTTCCAGCCAGGCGTTGGCGACGGCCGCGGGGCCGCCGTGCCCGGGCCCCATGATGTAGATCATGTCCAGGTCACGTGCCTTGATGACCCGGTTCAAGTGGGCGTAGCAGAAGTTGAGCCCTGGAGAAGTTCCCCAATGGCCCAGCAAACGCGGTTTGATGTGCTCCGGCCGCAACGGTTCACGAAGCAGCGGATTGTCCAGCAGATAGATCTGACCGGCCGACAGATAATTCGCCGCCCGCCAATATGCGTCGATCAGCTCGATCTCGGTGCGAACGGGCTCCGCGGTCGTGGACGTCACTGCTCCTCCAAATGCGCTCGTTGATCTCAGCGAATCACGCCGCGGCGGCACCGGGGCAGGGTCGAAGGTCACACCCGGCCGGGCTCGGGAAAGGACCTTGGTCCGTTGCACACTCAGATCCCGGGGTATTCGCTGTTGAGACGGGGCTTCGCCGCGAGACGCGAAGGGGAACGATGCGAGCGACGGAACGGACTCGGAGGGCGCGCGGATGCGGGTGATTTCGGAGGATCGGCTCGCTGCCGTGCTGGCCAGCCTGCCAGGACGCCCGCGCGTCGTCGCCGGGGGCAACTTCGCCACCCCGCGCCGGATCCTGCCGATCCTCGACGAAGCGCTCCCGGAGTACCGGCTGTTCATGCTGAACGCCCAAGGCGACCTGCCCGACCGGGACGGCGTGGACCTGGAGACCCCGTTCGTCGGCGCGGGCATGCGCGGCCGGGGCAACCTGCGGTACTTCCCATCCCGCCTGTCGCTGGTGCCCGAGCTCCTGAAGGGCCCGCTGCCTCCCGACGTCGTCGTCGTGCAGACCTCGGTCCCGTCGGGCGGAACGGTCTCGCTGGGCATCGAGGTCAACATCCTGCCCGCCGCCATCGAGGCCGTCCGCGCCCGCGGCGGACTCGTGATCGCCCAGCTCAACCCGCAGATGCCTTACACCTACGGCGACGCCGTCCTGCCCATCGACGAGATCGACCACGCCATCGAGAGCGACGAGCCGCTGGCCACGCCGACGACACGTCCGCCCGGAGAGATCGCGACCCGGATCGGGCTGCGCGTGGCGCAGCTCGTGCCCGAGCAGGCGACCCTGCAACTCGGCATCGGCGCCGTCCCGGACGCGGTCCTGGCCTCTCTCCTGGACCGCCGCGGCCTCGGCGTGTGGTCGGAGATGTTCAGCGACGGCGTCCTGGCGCTGGAGAAGGCCGGCGCGCTCGACCGGACCGTCCCCGTCACCGCCTCGTTCGCCTTCGGCAGCCGCGAACTCTACGACTGGGTCGACCACAACGAACGCGTCCGGATGCTGCGAACCGAGAAGACCAACGACCCCGGCCTCATCGCCCGTCGGCCCCGGCTGATCTCGGTGAACTCAGCCCTGCAAGTCGACCTGTACGCCCAGGCCAACGCCAGCCGCGTACGCGGAGTCGTCTACTCGGGGTTCGGCGGCCAGACCGACTTCGTCGTCGGTGCCCTGCACTCTCCCGGCGGACACGCCATCATCGCCCTCCCCTCCTGGCACCCCCGCGCCGACGTCTCCACCGTCATCCCCAGCCTCGCCGGGCCCGTCACGTCCTTCCAACACAGCTACATCGTCAGCGAACAGGGCACCGCGACCATCTGGGGACACGACGCCGCCTCCCAGGCCCAGCAGATCGTCGACCAGGTCGCCCACCCCTCCGCCCGCGACGACCTACGCGAACAAGGCCGCCGCCTCGGCTTTTCTCTCAACTAACCAACACCCACACGTCCCGCTTGGGACGACGGCCAGAGGGCAGTTCGATCAGGGAGTCCGATCGCTTGTTTGAGTGCGGCGCGCAAGGAGCAGGGAGAGGTGTGCCGGGGCAGCCGCTCACCGGGGTCGGGGTGGGGCGGGGCACTCTTTCCAGGCGAATTCGTAGACGTCGGCGTTGGGCAGTTCCAGGAAGCTCTTCCTGTTCTTGTCCGAGGTGCCGATGTCGATGAGCATGCCCGTCTGGATGCGAATGAGGGGATCCTCGCCGCACGCCTTGTACTTCAGTTCGGTGTCAGGGCCCCGAAGTTGCCGGACCCCTCTGAACGGGCCACTGAGCTTCTCTACTCTCGTCAGCGGACCCGGATCGCCCGGGAAGAAGATCCGCGATGTCAGAACAGCCGAGGCCCCGGACTGGAGTTGTCCCCGGACCGTGTAGTCCACCGGCCTGACGGCAAAGGTGTGGCTCGACGGGATATGGTAATCAAGGAAGAGGTCACATTGCTTCCGGTAGTCATCTGGACCTGAACCGGCGCCGTCCTGGGCGGCCATTGAGCCCAGCCGGACGGTGAATCCGGTGTGGTCCTTCTTAAGGGAGACCTCTACTTTTCCGTCCGGTCCGGGCGGGCACCCTGTACCTTCGTATCCCACCACCCCCAGGGTCATCTCCCCAGGCGGAAGGGGGTCTGCGGATGCCGCGGCGGAGGCCAGGCAGGGCAGGACGAGAGTGGCACTCAGGGCCACGAGCATTGTCCGTCCGGTGTTCATCATGGGTCAGCACTCCAGGCCAGACGTGAGTGAAGGCCGCGCCGACGGTCGGTACAGCCGCAGTGATCCTGGGGCCGAGAATCCCGATAAGATTATTTCTGGACAATGAATAATGTCAATGTTGAATTCGTTCTATTTCTGTTCATCTTTAACTTGAGGGTGTTCGGGTCTTCGTTTGGCAAGTGATCCGCTTTGCCCGCACCGCCACGACGACGATGATGAAAGCTGATGGCCCGCAGACGCCACTGCCGCAACAAGGTCCCAGCCTGCTTGATTCGCCCAGGTCATCGGCGCAGGGCGCCTGCCGTTGCGCCAGTGCGCTCGCGCAGGAGAATTCGGAGCGTGTTGGCGTGCTCGTAGCCGACCCTTCGAGCAATGATCTCCAGGGGCAGATCCGTCGTTTTCAGGAGGTGCGAGGCACGTTCGACGCGCAGGTCCTGGACGAAGCGGACGGGTGACGTGCCGAGCGTGCGGCGCATGGCCCGCTGGAGCGTGCGTTCGCTGACGCCGATGGCCTGCGCCGCGTCCGCGATCGAGATCGGTTGATCGAGGTGGGTGCGAGCCCAGCGCTCGAACGCGGCGAGCGTCGGGTCGCTCTGTGCGAGTGCCGCGGCGATGGTGTACGCCGCCTGTGACGGGCGCTCGTCGACCACCAGGTATCGGGCGACCAGCTCCGCGAGCGCCGGGCTGTTCATCCGGACGATCGCCAGTGCGAGGTCGACGTGTGCGAAGGCCGCCCCGGCGGTGGTCACGCCGTCCGATGTGGTGACCATGCGGGCCTCGTCGACCGTGACCTCCGGGTAGCGCATGCGGAAGTACGGTGCGAGCCACCAACTCGTAGTGGCGCGCAGCCCTTCGAGGACTCCTGACTCGGCCAGCAGGAATGTTCCCGTGCAAGCGGAGGCGATGGGTGTGCGGCGTTCGCGTGTCGTGGCCACGAGTCGCCGCAGGGGCGCTGCGTCCGAACTCGAGACGTGCGCGATCAGAGCATCGGGCCGCTCGCCCCCGCCAGCACATCGAGGACGGCCGCGAGCCCGGAGTCGAAAACACCGTCGCATGCGAGTACAGCGACATGCATGACGGAAACGATATCGATCAGGTCGTTTCCGCCACTGGGTGGGGTGGCTTGAGCGGCCTAGGTTCTTCGTTGTCCGGACGAAGATCCGGTGCCTTGTACCGGCGCCGCACGTTTCCACGAATCCACATCACGGGAGTGCTTCATGACCAAACTCGGACTGCTGGCGAAGATCGAGGCCAAGCCCGAATACGCCGACAAGGTCGAGGCCCTGCTGCACGGCGCGCTGCAACTCGCGCTGCAGGAGGAGGACACCGTCGCCTGGTTCGCATTCCGGCTCAGCGCCACCACTTTCGGCGTGTTCGACACCTTCGATGACGAGCAGGGGCGTCAGAAGCATCTGGAGGGCAGGATCGCCGCCGCGCTGATGGAGGCCGCGGAGACCATGCTCAGCGAAGCGCCTGAGATCCGGCCTCTCGATGTCCTAGCAGCCAAGCTTCCCTGACCAGGCCGAAGAGGATGGCCGCGGGCGAGATGATCCGCTGCGTCGCGCTGCGCCGGTCGGGCGACGTCCTTTTCGCTCGCATCAACTAATGGATCACTTCCCACTGAGCCGTGCGCCTCACCTAGGCGGGTAGGACCTCTGGACCAGCGGCGAAACGATCTCGCAGCGCGGCGTTGCGGGCGTTCTGATTCTGCGAATACGGATCCGCGTAACCGAGATGTGTTCAACGGGATTCAGCGTCCGGCCGTCTCATTGGCGCCGAGGGCCGGATGAGCGGAGGGGCGGCTGTGGCGCTTTTGGAGAGTCCGTCGCGTTCGAAAAGGGTCAGACAGGCTCTGGATTGGAGCACGGTTCCGGACATAACGGACGACTTCGTCCGGGATACCGAGCGCGGGCTCGCCTTCGTGGCGGCCTTCGTCCGGGTCTTCATGGTCGTCTTCTTGGTCATTCCGCTGTTCGGGTGGCACAAGCTGGTTCATCCCTGGCTCGCGGTGCTCGCCCTTCTCGCCGCGGCGGCCGAGGCCGCCTACGTCGCGCGGCGGCTGCGCGCCACCAAGAGGATCAAGGACGATGTGCGGCTCGCCGTCGTGGACGTCGCGTTCTGCATCATCCTGATGGCCGTCGGATCGCAGGCCGCCGCGCCGCACGACCGCAACGTGATCATGACCGAGGTGATCCCGTTCAGCCTGATCGCCTCGCTGATCCTCGCCTTCGCGATCGGGCTCCGCGTCCGCTCGCTGCTGGCGATCCTCGTCCTGTGGGGTTCCTGGTGCCTCGCCCTGCTGCCCGACGCCGGGCTGAAGCTCGGCTCGGACCTGCTCGGCTTCGTCATGTGGTTCGTCGTCGGCCTGTACGTCGCCACGCAGTTGCGGTCGATGGCCGCCGAGACCGCGAAGGCCACCGCCGCCGCCCGCGAGGCCGAGGCGAAGACCGCGAAGGCCACCGCCGCCGCCCGCGAGGCCAAGGCGAAGCTCGAACGCGAGCGCCTCTTCCGGGACGTGCACAACGACGTGGCGGGCATCTTCGACCTCCTCGCCGTCGACATGCGGCTGCCGGAGGACGCGCGCGACCTCGCCGCGTCCGGCGGCCGCGCCGCGCGGAACATGCTCCGCGACGTCCACGGGGACCGGCCCGCATTCCACGACCGCCTGATGGAGCTGACCTCTCGTTATCGGCTGCGGGGCATGCTCGTCCATCCGCGCTTCCACATCGACGACGAACCGCCGGACGACGTCGCCGACGTCGTCCTCGGCGCCGCGGCCGCCGCGCTCGCCAACACCCGCCGGCACTCGGGACCGGCCCCGGAGGCCACGTTCTTCGCCGCGTTCGACTCCGACGGCGTCCTGATCGTCAGCGTGATCGACGAGGGGACGGGGTTCGACGTCGACTCCGTCCGCACGGGCGGCGGGCTCGGGCGGCTCCCCCAGGCGGTCCGCGACATCGGCGGCTCCTGGGAGATCCGTTCGGCTCCCGGCGAGGGCACGCAGGTCCACATCACATGGCCGGCGGAGGAGGAAGAGCGATGACCGAGCGCCATGTCATCGTCATCGACGACCACCCCGGATTCTCGCAGTTGTACTCGGACGCCCTGAGCGCATTACTGGAACCGCGGGGCTGTACCGTCCTGCGGCCGGTCGACCGGGTGGAGGCCGTCCCATCGGCGCCGGGCGCGCGGAGCGTGGCGATGTGCGACATCCATCTCGGGCACGGCAGGTTGTTCGGGAGCCGGGCCGTGGCCCATTTGAAGTCGAAGGGCTGGAACGTCCTGCTGTTCTCGCATGCCGCGCCTCGACTCCAGATGCTCGAGTGCGTGGTCGCGGGGGCGAACGGCTTCATCCCGAGCTCACGCCCGGACAAGCTGGTGGAATGGGCGGTCGTGCGGGTCGCCGACGGGCTTCTGCACATGTCCGCGGAGCTCGCCGAGGCGATTCTTCAAGAGTTCCGTAGGGAGAACGTCCTGAACCCCTGGGAACGAAAGACCTTACGCCGCTATGAGTGCCGATTCTATGGCGGTCCAACAGCGTCGGAGGCGGACCAGCGCGAACTGCAACGTTTGTTCCGCACGCTCGCGGTGGGTCTTCGCGGACGCAAGTTGACCCTGCAACAGCGTCGCGTCGCCTGGGCGGTCGCCTGCGGCGGCGTCTCCAGTATTCCCGACATGGCCAAGCTGATAGACAAGACCGAGAGCAACTTCAGCCGCGAACTCAGCCTGCTCCTGGCCAGCTTCAAGGCGGCGTTCGAGCGCGACTACACCGTGGTCGAATGGCTGCACCGTGAGACCGGACGTCCCTTGTTCGCGGACGAGGCCGCCCGCTACGACCCGGCGGAGTTGCGCAAGGTCAGCCAGCTCCGCCTCACCCTGCCGGGCGAGCCGGAGGACCGGGCGGAGCTGAAGGCCCAGACCGCGGCCCGGCTCTGGGCACGCCGCCTCGGCCTGTGCGCGGGAGACTGCCCGGAGAAATAGCCCGAATCCAGGAAACGCTGGAAGACCGGTATCGGAGAGGCTCGAAGGTGAGCCGGCGCACCAGGCTCGGCCATCTTCAGAGAAAGCGACCGGTAATGAAAGATGAGTCCGCCTCACCTCGTCCGCCGAGAAAACCTCCCAAGGCGAAAGCGAAGGGGGCGAAGAATTCCGGGGGCTCCGCGCGTGCCGGATCATCCGGGAACGCGTCCTCGAAGAAGCGCGGCAGATCTCCGTCGAAGAAGCCCGGCACCACGCCCAAGCGCACGCCCAAGCGCGGGACGTCCGGCAGTCGCCCTCAGGCACGGCGCGACACCTCGGCCGGTCGATGGCCGAGCAGGTTCGTCATCGCGCTCACCGGAGGTCGCCGGGAGTACATGAATGCCAACGAGCAGATCAGGTGCGTGAACCTGGGCATGCTCATGATCTTCACTACGGCGCTGGCGATCGGCTCCGCGACCGCACTGGCCGCCATGGCGACGCATCGTTCGATGCTCGCGATGCTGCCGGTCGGTCTGTTCTTCGGCGGCTTCGTCTTCTTCATCGACCGCTCGGTGACCAGCTACGTCCCGAACTACCGGAACGTGCGCTTCGTGACGAAGAAATCCGTCAGGACGGTGAAAGCACCCCTAGGCGAGGTGAAACTGCCGTCCGAGACAACGTTGGAGGTGAAGAAGGATCCGCCCGGCCACGGCTGGGGGGTGATCGGACCGCGCATCGCGATCGCCGTCGTGGCGTCCCTCCTGGTCTCGGAGATCGTGCTGACCTACATTTTCCAGGATCTCATCGGCCAGCAACTCGACAACGACCACGGCGCGCAGATCACAACGTCGCAAGAGCGCCTGGACCGTGAGTACAGGGGCCGGGTCCAGCCGTTCCAGAAAGAGATCGACAAAGCGAAGGCGTACGAGAAGAAGGTGTCCGAGGACTACACCGCGCGCGAGCGGCAGGCCGACTGCCAGCTACAGGGCACCTGCGGTCTAGCAGGTGCGGGCCCGCTTTTCACCGAGGCCAAGAACTCGTTGGACGCGCTGCGCCAGCAGAAGGAACAGGCGCACGGGGCCGTCGTGGACGCCGAGAAGAAGAACCAGCCACAGATCGACCGGCTCAACGCCGAACGCGACCGGCGTAAGAGCGAGGTCGTCTCCGACACGGGAGCGGTGGAGGGCTTACTCGCCAAGGAGGAGGCGTTCTGGTCGCTGACCAAGTCGAGCGGGGTCGTCCTGTTCTTCCGCGTCATGCTGGCTCTCCTGCTTCTGGCGATCGACCTGTCACCGATCATCTACAAGCTGTCTCACAAGGCGGAGGTCCACGACCAACGCGTACGCGATGAGAACCTGCGCGATCGCATACGGAGCTTCTGGGAGAACCTGGGCGACGACACTCCTGGCGGGGGTCCCGGCGGCGGACCTCCGGACCCGGCCACCGCGTTGAAGGAGCAGATGCAAACGCAGCGGACGATCATGGCGTACCTGCATCGGCAGGCGCTGACCCGGCTGCGCCAGCGGGCTGAGGAGAAGACGCTGCGCCTCAAATTGAAACAGCAGTACGAAGCACAGCAACGCCGCGCCACCACCAAACGGGCGACGGTCAGCGACCTGAACGCCCGCCGCAAGAAGCACGGCGCATAGAGGAACGACGCGATCCCGGCCGCGCTCGGCGGCCTCCCGCGGGACTTGAACACCCGCGTTCAGCCACGGCGACGCCGCCGCGTGCCGCCGGTCGTACGGCCGCGTCGATCAGAAATCCTGTTGATCGGTCATCCAGCGGCCCTTCGGAAGCGAATCCCGGGTTGTCGCTCACGGTCGGTGAGCGTGATCCAGCGGTCACCGGGAAGCGCGGGCGGCGCAAACCGCCGCTACCTGAAGGGACGAAATCATGAATGGCACACGCGCATCCACCAGAACATCTTCGTCACGTACGAAACCCGGGGATGACGGACGGCCGGTGACCGTGGGCCCGCACGCCCACGGTCACGGTCAACGGCACGCCTCCATCGAGACAACCGGGCGCGGCCCGGAGCATCCGATCAGCCGAGCGGTGGGGCGAGGTATTCCAGCGCGTAACCGTCGCCAGAGGGGGCTACGCGGGCGATGCCGGGCGAGTCGAGGTGAGCGCCTGCCACGAATTGGTTCGGTTGAGTCAGTTGTTCGAGCAGCACCGCTCGCGCGGCACGGGCTTGGGGCCGGTCGCCGTCGAACTCCCAGCACACGTCCGGCCGATCGAATTGGAGCGTGGGGACGTGAACGGTGTCGCCCCACGCGAGAAGGCAGCCGCTACCGCTCCTGACCTCGTAGACGGTGTGACCGGGCGTGTGGCCCGGTGCCGGGACGGCGGTGGTCCAGTCGTTGATCGCGACCTTCTCCGACACCGGTACGACCCGGTCGCGGATCGGCTCCAGCCGCCCTGTGAACACCGAAGCGTCGCTCGCGCCGATCCACACGCGTTCGAGGTTGACGAACGCCTCTGAGCCGTCCGGCGCGATCAAGCCGTTCACGTGGTCTGCGTGCTTGTGGGTGATGGCCGCGTCGGTGACCTGCGCGCGGTCGATTCCCGCCTCGTCAAGCGCCTCATAGATAAGCCCCATGGTGGGGTCGTGCCAGGCGTTGGACGCGCCGGTGTCGATGAGAACCGACCGCGCGCCATCGGTGACGAAGAAGGCGTTGACCGACAGCCGCAGGTTGTCGTCCACCAGCGGGACGGCGGCCGGCAACTCGCCGAGGGTACGTCCGTCCTCGTCGCGGAGGCGCGTGGGCGGCATGTCGATGTACCCGTCTCGCAACGAGACCACCTGCAGATCGCCGAACTCGAACCTGGCATGGTGCCGTCCACTCGAGATCAAACGCATGGAACCTCCGTCGTGTCGGACGCACATCGCGCGCCGTCCCCAATGGAAGGGCTCGACGTTCGGCGTCGCGTCCAGGATGGTCCATGCGCTCCACTGACAGGGCCCGGGGAGCGGTCGTCACGCGTCGTCGGCGGGGCGGTCGACCTTCGTCCAGAGGCTGGGCAGGTTGACGACGATGCCCTCCTGGGTGCTGCGGGCGATCACCACGACGGCCTCCTCGTCGGGGGAAGGGTTCTCCTCCCGGTGCGGGAGGTACGGCGGGACGAAGATGTAGTCGCCCGGCCCGGTCTCCACCCGGACCTCCTCGTCGCCGTCGGCGAAGACGAACACCGGGTGTCCGGAGACGATGTAGATCGCCGTCTCGGCCTCGCCGTGGTGGTGGTCGCCCGAGTCGGTCGCGGGCCCGACGTGCGTGCGGCCCATCCAGAGCCGCTCCGAGCCCACGCTCTTCCCCGAGATCGCCTCATACCTTCGCATTCCCGGGGTCTGGGCGGTGTCGGCGCCCAGGTCGGCGCCGCGAACGTGCTCGATGCGCCCGTGCCAGGCCGCCGTTCCCCGTGCTCGCTTTTCGTCCGTCACGATCCCATCCTTACCCAACGGGACCCGGTCGCTCCCCTGGGATCGTGCGAATTCGTCGGGAATGGAATCGACCATCGTAGGGACGAAAGCTTCGTCGCTACGCGAATACCAAGCTTCTCCATTCCGTGCGACGCAATCGCGATAATGATAGCGAGCGACATGGCCGGGCCACTCCGGAACAATGGACGGAATGGTCGCGGGCCCTGAACGCCCTCAGACGGAGATCGGCGTTCAGCTGGCTGCGGCGTGTTCGCCGTATGGTTCGTCGGCCCGCAGTATTCGCTGCTGGACTTCCCGGAGGGCGCGGCCCGGTTCCAGGCCCAGTTCGTCCTGAAGCGTCTTCCGTGCCATTTGGTAGACCTTCAGGGCGTCGGCTCGCCGCTCGGATTGGTACAGCGCCTGCATGAGCTGCCTGTAGAACGCCTCGTGCAGCGGATGCTCGCCGACGAGGCCGTAGAGGAAGCGGACCATCTCGCGGTGCCTGCCGAGCGCCAGGTTCGACTCGACGAACCATTCGGTGCACTCCAGCCGCAGTTCCTCCAGCCAGGTGACGAAGCCGGCGATGATCGGGCCGTCGCGCAGTTCGGGCAGGATGGGGCCGCGGCACAGGTCGAGGGCCGCGCCGAGCGCGGTGGCCGCCTGCTCCGGACGACCCGCGCGGGCGGCGTCCCGGCCCTCGTTGACGAGCTGCTGGAACTGCCAGAAGTCGAACTCGTGATCGCGCGGGCAGAGGATGTATCCGGGCGCGCGGGTGACGATCGGGGTCTCCTCCCGGCCGGGCCGGCCGAGCAGCTTGCGCAACTGGTAAATGTAGACGTACAGCGCGTCGGTGGCCCGTTTGGGCGGATTGTGGTTCCAGATCTCGGTGACGAGCTGGTCGAGCGAGACCACCTCTCCCGCCCTGATCAGCAACGTGGTCAGCAATACTTCCATCTTGCGCGCGTTGATGACGAGGGTCTTTTCCTCGTCGACGACGCGCAGCGAACCCAGGATCTCATACCTCACTGTCGCACCAACCCCGATAAGTGATCGGTCGGTCCCTTACGGCTGACGGCCTTTCCCCACACCTCCGCCACCTTGGCGAACCGACCCCTACGAATGCATCAGCGAAAGTACGTACATGGCCGGATCCTGCCACCCCGGCGCCGCTAAGACGCCGCACAGGAACCGGCTAGATCGACTTAAGCCCGCCCTCCTAGCGTTCGAACCATTGATCGTCCCTGGGAGGAACGGAATGGTCGCTCCCGACATTCATGTGCTGTCCGCCGGCTCCGCGCTGCCCGGGCCTCCGATCGACAACGCCGCCCTCGCCCGCCGATTCGGCATGGACCGTCTCTGGGTGGAATGGGTGGACACGTTCATCGGCACCCGTACCCGGCACCTCGCGGTCGACCTGGACTCCGGGGAGGTGCGGTATTCGCTGGCGGACCTGGCCGAGAGCGCCGCCCGCCACGCGCTGACCACGGCGTCCGTCGACCCGGGCGAGGTGGACGTGATCGTCCTCGGCACGGCCACACCCGACAAGCTCATGCCCGCCACGGTCAATGTCGTGGCGGACCGGCTGGGCATCGACGAGGTCCAGTCCTACCAGCTGCAGTCCGGATGCGCGGGCGCCGTCCAGGCGCTGGACGTCGGCAGGCGGCTGCTCGCCTCGGGCGAGCACCGGGTGGCGCTGGTGCTGGGCGGCGACGTGTGCGCCAAGCACTTCGACCTGGGCGTCGACCTGGCCGAGCTGAAGCCGTCGGAGCTGGTGAACGTCGTGCTGTTCGGCGACGGCGCCGGGGCCGCCGTGCTGACCACCGAGCCGGTGCCCGGCTCCGCGGCGATCCCCCGGGTCGTCAACCGGCTGGTCGGGCTCGACCGGGCGCCCGGCCAGGTCCTCGAGTGGTTCGGTCCGGCCGAGCGGCCGTCCGGGCGCGTCGCGGTCCAGGAGGACTACAAGGCGATCGAGACGTCGGTGCCGACGATGGCGGCCGAGGTCCTCAAGGAGCTCCTGGACGACCTCGGCTGGCAGAGCGGCGACGTCGACTACCTGCTGCCGCCGCAGCTGTCGGGGACGATGACCGCCCGCATCGTCGAGGTCCTGCGGACGCCGGGCGCCAAGGAGGTCACCCGGGTCCGCGAGACCGGCAACAACGGCAACGCGATGCCGTTCCTCCAGCTCGAACAGGCCCTCGCGGACATGGTCTCCGGGGACCGCGCGATCGGCATCGCGGTCGAGTCGAGCAAGTGGATCAAGGCCGGGTTCGCCCTGGAGAAGCTGTGACCCGCCTCGCGGGACGACCGGAGGGCCGCATGGGCATCAGGATCGAGGCGTTCCCCCGCGAACGCCGCCACACCCTCTACTTCCTGGACCAGGCGCGGGCGTTCGCGCCCGTGTTCCTGGACACCGAGGTCGACTGGTCCGGCATCCGGCGGCGGCGGGCGTCCGGGCGCGGCTTCTCCACCGTCACCCACGTCCTGCACGCCGCCGCGCGCGTCCTGGCCGAACATCTCGAGGCCAACTCCGCGATCGCCCGGGGCCTCCGCCCGAAGGTCGCCCGGTACGACTCGGTGAACGGGAAGCTGACGTTCGACAAGGTCCTCAACGGCCGCCGGGTCGTGCTGTCGACGGTCCTGGAGGGGTTGCAGACGGCGAGCCTGGAGGAGATCCAGGAGCGGGTCGAGCACTTCCGGGACGGCGACCCCGCCGTCATGCCGGAGTTCGCGCGGGTCCGGGCGCTGCACGGGCTGCCCCGGCTCGCCGCGCCGGTGGCCTACCGGGCCGTCTCCCGCTCGCTGCGCCGCCGCCCCCAGACCATGGGCACGTTCGCGGTGACGTCGCTGGGACATCGCCCCGTCGACGGGTTCCACTCCGTCGGAGGCACGACGATCACGCTCGGGCTGGGCCGGGTGACCGACCGGCCGGTGGTGCGCGGCGGACGGGTCGAGGTGGCCCCGGTGCTGCGGCTCAACCTGGCGTTCGACCACCGGGTGATCGACGGGGCGGAGGCGGCCGACGTCCTCGCCGAGATCAAGGAGCGGCTGGAAGCCGACGACGGCGGCGCGGCCGAGCCGACCGCCGCCGCCGAGCCGACCGCCGCCGAGGAGAGCGCGGGCGAGGGCCGGGCGAACGGAACGCGACCCGCCGAGCCACGGGGGACGGAGGAGCACCGGTGAACGACGTCGAGGAGCTCAAGCAGTTCGTGGTGGTCCATGCCAGGGCCCAGTCGATCCCGAAGAAGCGCTACACCGAGGTGCTCGCCCGCATCGACAACGACGTGGACGGCCGCCCGGGGTCGTGGGCCGTGGAGTGGACCCGCGTCGCGGACGCGCTGCGCGCCCGGGGCCGGCTGCTCGACGCCTGCCGCTACTACGGCCTGGCCCGCTTCCCGTTCGTGGACGGCCCCGCGCGGCAGGCGGCCCTGGAGTCCTGCGTCGGCGCCTTCGACCAATGGCGGTCGGGCACGGGGCTGGAGCCGCTGGAGGTGGAGTTGAAGGGCGGAGTCGTCCGCTGCTGGACGAGCGGCCTGTCGGCGACGCGGCGGCCACCGCTGCTGATCATGACCGGCGGAATCGTGTCGATCAAGGAGCAGTGGGCCCCGATGCTGGCCCGGCTCGGGCGGCTCGGCATGGCCGGGATCGTCACCGAGATGCCCCGCGTCGGGGAGAACACCGTCCCCTACGACGAGGACTCCCCGGCGATGCTGTCCGGAATCCTGGACGCCGTCGCCGGCCGGGCCGACGTCGACCACACGTACGCCGCGTGCATGAGCTTCAGCGGGCACATGGCGCTGCGGGCGGCGGCGGACGACCCGCGCATCCGCGGCATCGTCACGGCGGGCGTCCCGGTGAGCGCGTTCTTCACCGACGAGCGGTGGCGGGCGGGGGTGCCGCGCGTCACCGTCGACACGCTGGCGCACCTGCTCGGCACCGGGTCCGGCGAGGTCTTCGACCGGATCGGCGGCTGGGCGCTGGACGACGCGCTGCTCGGCTCCCTCGACGTCCCGGTGCACTGCGCGGCCAGCGCCCGCGACGAGATCATCCCGGCCGCCGACGTGGAGCGGCTCCGCCGCGCCGTCCGGGACCTGCACCTCGTCGAGAACGACGACGTGCACGGCTCGCCTCGGCACGCCACGGAGACGCGCCTCTGGGTGGTGCTGTCGCTGCTGCGGATGCGGCGGACCGGCGGCCCCGCGTACGCGGTCCTGCGCGCCCTGCACGCGGCGCTGCGGCTGCGCGGAAGGCTCACGCCCGCCGCGTCCGCCGCGCCTGCCGCACCCACCGCACCCGCCGCGCCCTGACACGACCGCCCCTCCGACGCGCCCGCACCGTCATCGCTCATCCATCGAACTGGGGACGAAACGGCACCATGCGTGACACCGAACCTGCTTACACCGGGCCGGAGGACTCCGCCGTCGCGGTCGTCGGGGTGGCGTGCCGGTTGCCCGGTGCTCCGGGACCGGACGCCTTCTGGGACCTGCTCAGCGCCGGCCGGGACGCGATCACCGAGACCCCGCCCGACCGCTGGGCGGACGGCGACGGCGCCACGCGGATCCGCCGTGGCGGGTTCCTGGACGAGATCGACCGGTTCGACGCGGCGTTCTTCGGGATCAGCCCGCGCGAGGCCGCCGCGATGGACCCGCGCCAGCGGCTGATGCTGGAGCTCGCCTGGGAGGCGCTGGAGGACGCCCGGATCGTTCCCGCGACCCTGCGCGGCAGCGCGACCGGCGTGTTCGCCGGGGCGATCGGGGACGACTACGCCTCGCTCGTCACGCGGATCGGCGCCCCGGCCGTGGGCCGGCACACGATCACCGGGCTGAGCCGGGGCGTGATCGCCAACCGGGTGTCCTACACGCTGGGGCTGCGCGGGCCGAGCATGACGGTGGACGCCGCGCAGTCGTCGTCGCTGGTGGCGGTGCACCTGGCGTGCGAGAGCCTGCGCCGCGGCGAGTCGGAGCTGGCCCTCGCGGGCGGCGTGAGCCTCGCCATCACCGCGGAGGGCACGGTCGCGGTCGACCGGTTCGGCGCGCTGTCCCCGGACGGCCGCTGCCACACCTTCGACGCCCGCGCCAACGGCTACGTCCGCGGCGAGGGCGGCGGCGTCGTGGCGCTCAAGCCGCTGGCCGCCGCGCTGGCCGACGGCGACCCGGTGCACTGCGTGATCCTCGGCGGGGCGACCAACAACGACGGCGGCACCGACGCCCTGACGGTGCCGAGCGCGGCGGCGCAGGAGAGCGTGATCCGGCGGGCCTGCGCGGCGGCCGGGGTGTCGCCCGCCGACGTCCAGTACGTCGAGCTGCACGGGACGGGGACGCGCCGCGGCGACCCGGTCGAGGCGGCCGCGCTCGGCGCGGCGCTCGGCGCGCGGCGGCCGCCGGGGTCGCCGCTGCCGGTGGGATCGGCGAAGACGAACGTGGGCCACCTGGAGGGCGCGGCGGGCATCGCCGGGCTGATCAAGGCCGTGCTGAGCGTCCAGCACCGCCGCCTCCCGGCCAGCCTCAACTTCGAGAGCCCCAACCCGGACATTCCGCTGGACGAGCTGAACCTCCGCGTCCAGCGGGAGACCGGTCCCTGGCCGCACCCCGACCGTCCGCTGGTCGCGGGAGTGAGCTCCTTCGGGATGGGCGGGACGAACTGCCATGTCGTCCTGGCCGAGGCCCCCCGACGGCCGGAGCCGGAAGCCGATGCCGAGCAGGACGCTCCGGGCGGCGCCGTGCCGGTCCTGTGGCCCGTGTCGGCCGCGAGCCCGAAGGCCCTACGCGGGCAGGCGGCCCGCCTCGCCGAGTTCGCCGCGTCCGAGCCCCACGCGGCGGACGAGGACGTGGCGTACTCGCTCGGCGTCACCCGGACGTCCTTCGAACGGCGGGCCGTGGTGGTCGGCGACGACCGCGCGGAGCTGCTGCGCGGCGTCACGGCCGTCGCGGCGGGCGCCCCGGCCGCGGGCGTGGTGCGCGGCGTCGCGGGCGCGGGAGGGGTCGCGTTCCTCTTCTCGGGCCAGGGCTCGCAGCGTCCCGGCATGGGAAGCGGGCTGTACCGGGCCCACCCGGTGTTCGCCGCCGCGCTCGACGAGGTGTGCGCGCACTTCTCCGCGCCGATCAAGGACCTCATGTTCGCGCCCGCCGGGTCCCCGGAGGCGGCGTCGCTCGACCGGACCGCCCACACCCAGACCGCCCTGTTCGCGATCGAGACGGCCCTCGCGCGCCTGCTCGGCCACTGGGGCGTGCGGCCCGCGCTGCTGCTGGGCCACTCGATCGGCGAGATCACCGCCGCGCACATCGCCGGAGTCCTGTCGCTGGAGGACGCGTGCGCGCTGGTGGAGGCCCGCGGACGGCTGATGCAGGCGCTCCCGGCGACCGGCGCGATGGCCGCGCTCCAGGCGACCGAGGCGGAAGTCCTGGCCGTGCTGGACGGACGGCGCGACGTGACCATCGCGGCCGTCAACGGACCGTCTTCGGTGGTCGTGTCGGGCGACGAGGACGCCGTCCTGGAGGTCGCCGCGCACTGGCGCGACGCGGGACGCAAGGCGCGGCGGCTGCGCGTCAGCCACGCCTTCCACTCCCCGCACATGGACGGCATGCTCGACGAGTTCCGCCGGGTCGCCGAAGGACTGCGGCCGCGTCCGCCCGAGATCCCGGTCGTGTCGAACCTGACCGGGACGATCGCGACCGGCGAGCAGCTCGCCGCGCCGGAGTACTGGGTCCGGCACGTCCGCGAGGCGGTGCGGTTCGCGGACGGCGTCCGCGCCGTGGAGGGCGCCGCCGTCGCCGTGGAACTGGGCCCGGACGGGGTGCTGACGGCGATGGCGCGCGAGAGCCTGCCGAAGGGCGTCGCGCTGGTTCCGGCGCTGCGCCGCGACCGTCCCGAGGCCCGCACGCTCGCGACGGCGCTCGCCACCCTCCACGCCCACGGCGCCGAGCTCGACTGGGACGCGCTGCTGCCCGGCGCGCGGCGGATCGCCCTGCCCACGTACGCGTTCGACCGGCGACGGCACTGGCTCAGGGGCTCGCCCGCGCCGCGAACGGAGGCGGCGGAAGTGGATCCCGCCCCCGACGAGGAGCCGCCGACGGACGCGCCGGACGATCCGGCCGGACTGCCGGAGGCCGAACGCGCGCACCGGCTCCGCGAACTGGTCCGCGCGCACACCGCCCTGGTGCTCGGACACGACGACCCCGCCTCGGTCGACGGCACCCGGGCCTTCAAGGAGCTGGGGTTCGACTCCTTGATGGTGGTCGAGCTGCGGGACCGGCTCGCCGACGCGACCGGGATCGACCTGCCCACCACCCTGCTGTTCGAGCATCCGACCGCCGCCGCCGTCGCCGACCTGCTGGCGCGCGAGACGGGAGGCACCGCCGAGCCGGTCCGTCCGGTCGACGTCCCGACCACCTCCACCTCCACCTCCACCTCCACCTCCACCGACGACGATCCGGTCGTCATCGTGGCCATGGGCTGCCGCTACCCCGGCGGCGCGTCCTCGCCCGAGGACCTGTGGCGGATCGTCTCCTCCGGCACCGACGCGCTCTCCCCCTTCCCCGACGATCGCGGCTGGGACCTCGACACCCTGCGCGACCCCGACCGGCCCGGCTCGTCGCACACCCGCCACGGCGGCTTCCTGTCCGGCATCGCCGACTTCGACGCCGGGTTCTTCGGCATCAGCCCGCGCGAGGCCGCCGCGATGGACCCGCAGCAGCGGCTCCTGCTGGAGACCGCCTGGGAGACGCTGGAGCGGGCCGGGATCGCGCCGGGGACGCTGCGCGGGTCCGCGACCGGCGTGTTCGTCGGCGCGACCGCCCAGGACTACGGGCCCCGCCTGCACGACCCGGCCGACGAGGCGGGCGGCTACCTGCTGACCGGCACGTCCGTCAGCCTCGCGTCCGGCCGCGTCGCCTACACGCTCGGCCTTGAGGGCCCGGCGGTGACCGTCGACACCGCGTGCTCGTCGTCGCTGGTGGCCCTGCACCTCGCCGCGCAGGCGGTGCGCCGGGGCGAGTGCTCGCTGGCCCTGGCGGGCGGCGTGACGGTGATGTCCACGCCCGGGATGTTCGTCGAGTTCAGCAGGCAGCGGGGGCTGTCGCCGGACGGACGCTGCAAGGCGTTCGCCGCCGCCGCCGACGGCACCGGCTGGGCCGAGGGCGTCGGCCTCGTCCTGCTGGAACGGCTGTCGGACGCGCGCCGCCACGGCCATCCGATCCTCGCCGCCGTGCGCGGTTCGGCGATCAACCAAGACGGCGCCAGCAACGGCCTGACCGCGCCGAACGGGGCGTCCCAGCGGCGCGTCATCGCCCAGGCGCTGGCCGACGCGGGCCTGTCCCCCACCGACGTGGACGCCGTGGAGGCGCACGGCACCGGCACCCGGCTCGGCGACCCGATCGAGGCGCGCGCCCTGCTGGACGCCTACGGCCGGGACCGAGATCCGGAGCGTCCGCTGCTGCTCGGCTCGGTCAAGTCCAACATCGGGCACACCCAGGCCGCCGCCGGAGCGGCCGGTGTGATCGCCATGGTGCAGGCCATGCGGCACGGCGTCCTGCCGCCGACCCTGCACGTGGACGAGCCGACCCCGCACGTGGACTGGTCGTCCGGCACGGTGGCGCTGCGCGTCGAGGCGACACCGTGGCCGGAGGCCGACCGGCCGCGCCGGGCCGCGGTGTCGTCCTTCGGGATCAGCGGCACCAACGCCCACCTGATCCTGGAGGCGGTGCCGGAGCCCGCGCGGGAGCAGGCCGCCGCGCCCGCCGGGCCGATCGGGGCGCTGACGGCGTGGCCGGTCACGGCGCGGACCGGCGAAGCGCTGCGGGCTCAGGCCGCGCGGCTGCGCGACCTGGACGCCGATCCCGCCGACGTCGGCCTCTCCCTGGCGACGGGCCGCGCGCCCTTCCCGGAGCGCGCCGTCGTGCTCGGACGCGACGCCGCGGAACGGCTGCGGGGCCTCGACGCGCTGGCCGGCGAAGGGTCCGCGCCGGAGCTGGTGCTGGGAACGACCGCCGCCTCGGGCGCGACCGTGTTCGTCTATCCGGGGCAAGGGTCGCAGTGGGTCGGCATGGGCACCGAGCTGCTGGACTCCAGCCCGGTGTTCCGCGCGCGGGCCGAGGAGTGCGCGGCGGCCCTGGAACCGCACGTCGACTGGTCGCCCCTGGACGTGCTGCGCGGCACGGGTGCCCCGCTCGACCGGGTGGACGTCGTGCAGCCCGCCCTGTGGGCCGTCATGGTGTCGCTGACCGCGCTGTGGGAGTCGCTCGGCGTCCGTCCGGACACCGTCATCGGCCACTCGCAGGGCGAGATCGCCGCGGCGGCCGTGTCGGAGGCGCTGTCGCTGGCGGACGCCGCCGCCGTCGTGGCCTTGCGGAGCAGGGCCCTGGTCGCGCTGGCCGGGACCGGCGGCATGGCCTCGGTGCTGCTGCCCGCGCCGGTCGTCGCCGAACGCATCGCCGCCTGGGGCGACCTGCTGGACGTCGCGACCGTCAACGGCCCGAACGCCACGGTCGTCGCCGGCGACGCCGCCGCGATCGCCGAGCTGGTCGCCGGATGCGAGGCGGACGGCGTCCAGGCGCGGACGATCCCCGTCGACTACGCCTCGCACTGCGCCCGGGTCGAGGGCATCCGCGACGAGGTGCTGGCGGCGCTCGCGCCGATCCGCCCAGGGCGGCCGCGCGTCCCGATGCTCTCGACGGTCACCGGGGAGCCGGTCGGCGACGGCGAGCTGGACGCGGCCTACTGGTTCCGGAACCTGCGGCGGACCGTCCGGTTCGCGGACGGCGTCCGCGGGCTGCTGGAACGGGGCCGGGCGTTCTTCGTCGAGGCGAGCCCGCACCCGGTGCTGACCACGGCCGTGCAGGACGTCGCGGAGGACGCCGGCGTCCCGGCGGCGGCCGTCGGCACGCTCCGCCGCGACGAGGGCGGCCTGGACCGGTTCGCCCGCTCGGCGGCCGAGCTGTACGTCCAGGGCGGGACGGTCGACTGGGCGGCGGCCCACCCCGGCGCACGCCGCGTCGACCTGCCCACCTACCCCTTCCAGCGCGAGCGGCACTGGCTGGCGGCGCCCGCGGCCTCCGGCGACGTGGGGGCGCTGGGGCTGGCGTCCGCCGACCATCCGCTGCTGGGCGCGGCCGTCGCGGCGGCGGACGGGGACGCGACGGTGTTCACCGGGCGGATCTCGACGCGGACCCATCCCTGGCTCGCCGACCACGCGGTGACCGGCACCGTGCTGCTGCCCGGCGCCGCGATCGCCGAACTGGCGCTGCACGCGGGCGCGCGGCTCGGCGCGGAGGCCGTCGACGACCTCGCGCTCGAAGCGCCGCTCGTGCTGGACGGCGCCGAGGCCGTGGAGATCCAGGTCATCGTCGGCGCGGCGGACCCCTCGGGACGCCGTCCGGTCGGCCTGCACTCCCGGCACGGCGACGGCGCGTGGACCCGCAACGCCACCGGTGCGCTCGCGCCCGCCGCCGGGCCCGCGCCCGGCGACGACCTGGCGGTCTGGCCACCGCCCGGCGCGACGCCGATCGACCTGTCCAGACGGTACGACGAGCTGGCCGGCCAGGGGTACGACTACGGCCCCGCCTTCCAGACGCTGCGCGCCGCCTGGCGCACGGGCGACGCGGTGTTCGCCGAGGTCGGGCTCGCCGAGACCGAGGCCGGGGACGCGGGCGGGTTCGGCGTCCATCCGGCGCTGCTCGACGGCGCCCTGCACGCCGTCGGACTCGCCGTCCCCGGCAGCGCGGAGGGGCCGCTGCTGCCGTTCTCCTGGAGCGGCGTGCGGCTGCACGCGGTGGGCGCGTCGACGTTGCGAGTGCGCATCGCCGCCGTCGACGGCGGGGCGGTCTCGCTGGTCTTCGCCGACGCGCTGGGAGCGGCCGTCGGCTCGGTGGACGCGCTAGCCATGCGGCCGGTCTCGCCCGGAGCGCTGAGCCGGGCGGGCCGCTCGCCCGGCCTTTACACGGTGGAGTGGCGGCCGGTCCCGCTCCCGGCCGCCGGGTCCGCCCAGGTCGTCGTGCTCGGCGCGGAGACGTTCGGGCTGCCCGCGGTCGCCGACCTGGACGCGGCCGCCGAAGCCGCGCCGGACGCCGTCCTGGTCCCCGTCGAGACCGCCGCCTCCGACGATTCCGGCGAAGGGGTTCGGGCCGCGCTGAGCCGCGTCCTCGACGTGCTGCGGGTGTGGACGGACGACGAGCGGTTCGAGGACGCCAAGCTCGCGTTCGTCACCCGTGGCATGGAGGCCGACCCGGTCGCGGCGGCGGTCTGGGGCCTGGTCCGCACGGCCCAGGCCGAGAACCCCGATCGGTTCTTGCTGATCGACGTGGACGGCGAAGGGTCGGCGCGCGACATCCCCGCGGCGCTCGCCACCGCGGAGCCGCAGTCGGCGTTGCGCGAAGGTTCCTGCCTGGTGCCGCGCCTGGCCCCGGCCTCGCCGGAGGAGGGTCCGCCCGTCGCGTTCCCGCCGGACGGGACGGTGCTGATCACCGGCGGCACCGGGACGCTCGGCGCGCTCACCGCACGCCACCTGGTCGTCCGGCACGGCGTCCGCCACCTGCTGCTCACCAGCCGCTCCGGGGCCGCCGCGCCCGGCGCGGCCGAACTCGCCGACGAACTGACGGCTCTCGGCGCGGACGTCCACATCGCCGCCTGCGACGCCGGCGATGCCGATGCGCTGGCCGGTCTCCTCGACTCCGTTCCCGCCGATCGTCCGCTCGCCGCGATCGTCCACACGGCGGGGACGCTCAACGACGCGACGATTGCCAACCTCACGTCCGACCAGCTCGACGCCGTCCTGGCCGCCAAGGCCGACGCCGCCTGGCATCTCCACCGCCTCACCCGGGATCTACCGCTCAGGGCGTTCGTCCTCTACTCGTCCATCACCGGCACGCTCGGAAGTCCGGGCCAAGGCGGCTACACGGCTGCCAACGCCTTCCTCGACGCCCTCGCCCACCACCGTCACCAGCAGGGACTCGCCGCGACGTCCATTGCCTGGGGCCTGTGGGACGAGGCCAGCGGCATGACCGGCCACATGAGCCAGGCCGACCGCACCCGGATGCGGCGCGGCGGCGTGGCGCCGCTGGACACCGCGCAGGGCCTGGCCCTGCTCGACGCCGCGCTCGGCACGGCGCGGCCGGTGACCGTCGCGGCGGCGCTCGACCTCGCCGGGACGCGGACCGGGCCCGTCGCGGCCCCGCTGCGCGGGCTGGTCCGGGCACCGGCGCGGCGGGCGCGCGCGGCGGACGCGGCCGAGGACGGCACGTCCGCGCTCGCCCGGAGGCTGGCGGCCGCGCCGGAGGAGGAGCGCCACGGCATCCTCCTCGACCTGGTCCGCGCCCACGCCTCGGCCGTGCTCGGACACGGGACGCCGGAGACGGTCGTCGCCGGGCGGCCGTTCAAGGAGATCGGGTTCGACTCGCTCACCGCCGTGGAGCTGCGCAACCGGCTGGCCACCGCCACCGGCCTGCGGCTTCCCGCCACGCTCGTGTTCGACCACCCGACGCCGGACACGCTCGCCGCGCGGCTGCGGAGCGGCCTGCTCGGAGACGCCGCCGCCGCACCCGCCGCAGCGCCCGCCGTCGACGGGGACGAGCCGATCGCGGTGATCGGGATGGCCTGCCGCTACCCCGGCGACATCGCCACGCCCGAGGACCTCTGGGACCTCGTCGCCGCGGGCGGCACGGCGCTCACCGACTTCCCCGGCGACCGCGGCTGGGACCTGGACCGGCTCTTCCATCCCGACTCGGAACGCCCCGGGACCAGCCACACCCGCAAGGGCGGCTTCCTGCGCGACGCCGACCACTTCGACCCCGCCTTCTTCGGCATCAGCCCGCGCGAGGCCGCCACCATCGACCCGCAGCAACGACTTCTGCTCGAAACCGCCTGGGAGGCCATCGAGAACGCCCACATCGATCCGACCGGCCTCGGCGGCACGGCCACCGGCGTCTACACCGGCATCATGTACGGCGACTACGGGTCGCGACTGCAATCGGTGCCGGAGGAGTTCGAGGGATACCTCGGCAACGGCAGTTATGGGAGCGTGGCGTCCGGGCGGATCGCCTACACGCTCGGCCTCCAGGGTCCGGCGATCTCGGTCGACACCGCCTGCTCATCGTCGCTGGTCGCCACCCACCTGGCCTGCCAGGCGCTCCGCTCCGGGCAGGTCGGGCTCGCGCTGGCGGGCGGCGTGACGGTCATGGCCACCCCCGCCACGTTCGTCGACTTCAGCCGGCAACGCGGGCTGGCACGCGACGGCCTGTGCAAGCCGTTCGCCGCCGCCGCCGACGGGACGGGCTTCGCCGAAGGCGCCGGACTGCTCCTGCTGGAGCGGCTCAGCGACGCCCAGCGCAACGGCCACCGCGTCCTGGCCGTCATCCGCGGCTCCGCCGTCAACCAGGACGGTGCCAGCAACGGACTGACCGCGCCCAACGGGCCGTCCCAGGAGCGGGTCATCCACACCGCGCTCACCGACGCCGGTCTGAACGCCGCCGACATCGACGCCGTCGAGGCGCACGGGACCGGCACCACCCTCGGCGACCCGATCGAGGCCCAGGCCCTCATCAACACCTACGGACGGGAACGGGATCCCGAAAAGCCCCTCTGGCTCGGCTCGATCAAATCGAACATCGGGCATGCCCAAGCCGCTGCGGGCGTCGCCGGAATCATCAAGATGGTCCTCGCCATCCGGCACAGGACGCTCCCGCGAAGCCTCCACATCGACGCGCCAAGCCCTCACGTCGACTGGGACGACTCCGGCGTCCGGCTCCTCGACCAAGCCCAACCCTGGCCCGACACCGACCGGCCACGCCGCGCCGCCGTCTCCTCCTTCGGCATCTCCGGCACCAACGCCCACGTCATCGTCGAACAGCCCCCGGACGAGCCGGAACCGGAGCGTCCCGAGGCGGCCCGCCTCCCGGCCGTGCCGTGGGCCCTGTCCGCGAAGTCCGAGGCGGCGCTGCGGGACCAGGCCCGGCGGCTGCGCGCGTTGGTCGAGGACGATCCCGACGCCGACGTCCGGGCGGTGGCGCACGCGCTCGCGACGGGCCGGGCGCTCTTCGACCACCGCGCGGTGGTGGTCGCCGCGGACCGCGACGGCCTCCTCGACGGGCTGGGCGCCCTGGCCTCCGGACGGACGACCGCGGCCGCCGTGCGCGGCTCTGCGGGACGTCCGGGCGGCGTGGCCTTCCTGTTCTCCGGGCAGGGCTCGCAGCGCGCCGGGATGGGCCGGGAGCTGTACGAGCACTTCCCCGTCTTCGCCGAGGCCCTGGACGAGGCGTGCGCCGCCCTTGACCCGCACCTGGACACGCCGCTGAAGGAGGTGATGTTCGCCGACGACGGCGCGCTGCTCGACCAGACCGTCTACACCCAGCCCGCGCTGTTCGCCCACCAGACCGCGCTCCACCGGCTGATCACCTCCTTCGGGATCGTCCCGACGCACTTCCTCGGGCACTCGATCGGCGAGCTGACCGCCGCCCACCTCGCGGGCGTGCTGTCCCTCCAGGACGCGGCCACCCTCATCACCACCCGCGCCCGGCTCATGCAGGGCTCCCGCCCCGGCGTCATGATCGCGATCAACGCCTCCGAGGACGCGGTCGCCGAACGGATCGCCGGGCGCGAGCTGGCCGTCGCGGCGGTCAACGCGCCGGACGCGGTCGTCGTCTCCGGTGACGCCGGAGACGCGGACGAGGTCGCGGCCGAGTTCGAGGAGCGCGGGCACCGCGTCCGGCGGCTGGCGGTGAGCCGCGCCTTCCACTCGCCGCACATGGACCCGGTCCTGGACGAGCTGCGCGCGACCGCCGCGCGCCTCACCCTCCGCCCGCCGGAAGTGCCGATCGTCTCCGACCTCACCGGTGAGATCGCCACGGCCGACGAGCTGACCGACCCGGACTACTGGGCCCGGCACGTGCGCGGCACCGTCCGGTTCGCCGACGGTGTCGCGGCGCTGGACGCCGCCGGGGTCGGCGTCTGCCTGGAGCTCGGTCCCGACGCGACGCTGACCGCGCTCGCCCGGCGGGTTCTCGATGACGGCGAAGGCGCCGTCGCGACCGCGCCGCGCGGCCTCGACGCTTCCCGCGGCGTGGTCGCGGCGCTCGCTGGGCTGCACGTGCGCGGCGTGCCGGTCCGCTGGGAGGGGCTGACACGTCCCGGCCGTCCCGTGCGGCTGCCGAACTACCCGTTCCAGCGCGCGCGGTACTGGCTGGACGCCCCGGTCGGCTCCGACCCGTCCGGGCTGGGGCTGGCGGAGACGGGCCATCCGCTGCTCGGCGCGGCCGTCCAGGTCGCCGGGCAGGACGAGACGCTGTTCACGGGGCGGTTCTCCGCAGGAGCGCCGTCCTGGCTGGCCGACCACGAGGTCGCCGGGACGCCCCTGCTCCCCGCCGCCGCGCTGGTGGAACTCGTCCTGCGGGCGGGCCTGGAGACCGGTCTCGAACGGATCGCGGAGCTGGCGCTGGAGGCGCCGCTCGTGCCGCCCGAGTCCGGGGCGGTGCAGCTCCAGGTCGTCGCGGGGCCTCCCGACGCGACATCCGGGCGCAGGCCGGTGTCCGTGCACGCGCGCCCGGACACGCCCGGCGCGCCGTGGACGCGGCACGCCACCGGCACGCTCACCACGGCCGGTCCGCCTCCCTCCGAGCCGCTGACGCAGTGGCCCCCGGCGGACGCGGCCGAACTGCCGGTCGACGGCGTGTACGAGCGGCTGGCCGGCCACGGTTACGGATACGGCCCGGCCTTCCAGGGCCTGCGTGCCGCCTGGCGGCGGGGCGACGACCTCTATGCCGAGGTCGAGCTGCCCGGCGGGGCGGAGACCTCGCGGTACTCGATCCACCCGGCGCTGCTCGACGCCGCCCTGCACGTCCTGCCCGCCGCCAACGACGGCACGGGGCCGCTGCGGCTGCCGTTCGCCTGGACCGGCGTGTCGGTGTTCGCCACCGGCGCCACCCGTGTGCGCGTCCGCCTGTCCCCGCGCGGGGAGAGCGGCTTCGCGCTCGCGGTCCACACCCCGGACGGCGATCCGGTGCTCACCGCCGACGCGCTGACGTTGCGTCCCGTGCGGGCGGACCGGCTGGCGCGGGCCGCGGGGCGCGGCGCGCTCCGGCACGTCGTCTGGACGCCGACGCCGCTCGCCGACGCGCCGGACGGCACGGTCGCCGTCCTCGGGCCGGACGGGCTCGCGGGGCTGTCGGGAACGCCGGACGCCGTCGTCGTACCCGTCGCCTCGCCCGGGGTTGATCCGGTCGCGGAAACGCACGCGCTGGCCGCCGAGGTGCTGGAACTGCTCCAGGGGTGGCTCGCGAGGTCGACGACGGAGGCGTCCCGCCTGGTCGTGCTCACCGAGAGGGCCGAGACCGCGCGGGAGGGCGACGTCGTCGCGGACCTCGCGGCGGCCGCGGTCCGCGGGCTCGTCCGCTCGGCGCAGTCGGAGCATCCCGGCCGGTTCGTCCTGCTGGACGTCGACGGCGCCGACGCCTCACGGTCCGCCGTCGCGGCTGCCGCGCTGTCCGGGCTGCCCGAGCTGGTCCTTCGCGACGGGATCGCGTTCGCCCCGGAGGTCGCGCGGCTGCCGGTCACCGACCGTCCCGCGCCGGAGCTGGACGGGACGGTCCTGATCACGGGCGGCACCGGCACGCTCGGCGCGCTCGCCGCCCGCCACCTCATCACCCGCCACGGCGTCCGCGACCTGCTCCTCGTCAGCCGCTCCGGCCTGGAAGCACCCGGAGCTCGTGAGCTGCTGGCCGACCTCACCGCACTCGATGCCCGAGTCACCATCGCAACCTGCGACGCCGCCGACCCCGACGCCCTGAGCGCGCTACTCGGCACCATCCCGCCGGATCGACCGCTCCGCGCCGTCATCCACGCAGCAGGCACCACCGACGACGCGACCCTCACCCACCTCACCTCCGACCAACTCCGCACCGTCCTCCAGCCCAAAGCCGACGCGGCCTGGAACCTTCACCAACTCACCCAGCACCTCCCACTCCGGGCGTTCGTCCTCTACTCCTCCGTCACCGCCGTCCTCGGCAATCCGGGCCAGGCCAACTACGCCGCCGCCAACGCCTTCCTCGACGGCCTCGCCCGCCACCGCCACCAGCAAGGACTCCCTGCCACGTCCATCGCCTGGGGCCTGTGGCAGACCACGAGCACCATCACCGCCCAACTCGACGCCGCCGACCGCAGAAGGCTCGACGACGCGGGGCTGCGGCCACTGGACGACGAAGAGGCGCTGGACCTGCTGGACGCGGCACTCGGCCAGGACCGTCCGGCCGTCGTCGGGGCGCCGATCGACCGGCTGGGACGGCCCCAGAAGCGACGCCCACAGCAGCCGGCCGTCGCGCTCGACCACGCGGACCTCCCGCCGGAGCGCCGCCGCGAGGCGCTGCTCGACCTGGCCCGCACGGAGATCGCGGCGGTCCTCGCCCACCCGGACCCGCGCGCGATCGGCTCCGAGGCGTCCTTCGCGGAGCTGGGGTTCGACTCGCTGACCGGTCTGGAGCTGCGCAACCGGATCGCCACCGCGACCGGCCTCAGCCTGCCCGCCTCCCTGGTCTTCGACCACCCCACGCCAGCCGCGCTCGCCGCCTACTTGGACGCCGAACTCACCGGCACGCGTGAGGCCCCCACGCCCCACGCCGCGTCGGGCCAGCCGGACGAGCCGATAGCGGTGATCGGGATGGCCTGCCGCTATCCCGGCGAGGTCACCACCCCGGAACAGCTCTGGGATCTCCTCGCTCAGGGCCGACACGCCGTCACCGACTTCCCGACCAGCCGGGGCTGGGACCTCGACCGCCTCTTCCACCCCGACCCCGACCACTCCGGCACCAGCTACACGCGCAAGGGCGGCTTCCTGCACGACGCCGACCACTTCGACCCCGCCTTCTTCGGCATCAGCCCACGCGAAGCGACCGCCATCGACCCGCAGCAGCGCCTCCTGCTCGAAACCGCCTGGGAAGCCATCGAGAACGCCCGGATCGACCCCACCACCCTCACGGGGACGGCGACCGGCGTGTTCACCGGCATCATGTACGCCGACTACGCCGCCCGCCTCCATGCCACCGGGACGTCCACTCCCGTCGAGGGCTACCTCAGCACCGGCAGCGCGCCCAGCGTCGCGTCAGGCCGCATCGCCTACTCCCTCGGGCTGCAAGGCCCGGCGATCTCGGTCGACACCGCCTGCTCATCGTCGCTGGTCGCGACCCACCTGGCCTGCCAGGCGCTCCGCTCCGGGCAGACCGACCTCGCGCTGGCGGGCGGCGCCACCGTCATGGCCACACCCGCCACGTTCATCGAGTTCAGCCGACAGCGCGGGCTGGCGCCGGACGGCCTGTGCAAGGCGTTCGCCGACACCGCTGACGGGACCGCCTGGAGCGAAGGCGCCGGGCTACTCCTCCTTGAAAGGCTCAGCGACGCGCAGCGCAACGGTCATCCCATCCTCGCCGTCATCCGTGGCACAGCCGTCAACCAGGACGGTGCCAGCAACGGACTCACTGCGCCCAACGGCCCGTCCCAAGAACGGGTCATCGACAGCGCGCTCACTGACGCAGGTCTCAGCCCAGCAGACATCGATGCCGTCGAAGCTCACGGCACCGGCACCACCCTGGGCGACCCGATCGAAGCCCAGGCCCTCATCAACACCTACGGACGCGAACGCGACCCCGACAAGCCCCTCTGGCTCGGCTCGATCAAATCGAACATCGGCCACACCCAAGCCGCCGCGGGCGTCGCCGGAATCATCAAGATGATCCTCGCCATCCGGCACCGGACACTCCCCCAAACCCTCCACGTCAACGCCCCAAGCCCCCACGTCGACTGGGAGGACTCCGGCGTCCGGCTCCTCGACCAAGCCCATCCCTGGCCCGACACCGACCGGCCACGCCGCGCCGCCGTCTCCTCCTTCGGCATCTCCGGCACCAACGCCCACGTCGTCATCGAAGAAGCACCGCAGGAAGCGGAGCGGCCCGAAGGCGAGCGGACCTCCCTGCCGATCCCGTGGCTGCTGTCCGCGCGGACGGAGACCGCGCTGCGCGCGCAGGCCGTCAGGCTGCACGACTTCGTCCAGGCCACACCCGACCTGGACCCGATCGACGCGGGTCTGTCCCTGGCGACGACCCGAGCGGCGCTGGACCACCGGGCCGCGATCGTGGCGTCCGACAGGGAAGAGTTCCTCGACGGGCTGCGGTCGCTCGCCGCCGGCGAGACTCCGCCGCAGGTCGTCCGGGACACCGCGCGTGAGGGAAAGGTCGCGTTCCTCTTCCCGGGGCAGGGTTCCCAGCGGCCCGGCATGGGACGCGAGCTGTACGCGGACTTCCCGGTGTTCGCCGAGGCACTGGACGAGACCTGCGCGGCGTTCGACCCGCACCTGGACGTCCCCCTCCAGGAGGTCATGTTCGGCGACGGCCAGGAGGTCGACCAGACCCTCTACACCCAGCCCGCGCTGTTCGCCTTCCAGACGGCCCTGTACCGGCTGACCACCTCCTACGGCCCCGAGCCGCACGTGCTGCTCGGGCACTCGATCGGCGAGCTGACCGCCGCCCACCTCGCGGGCGTGCTGACCCTCGACGACGCCGCCGTCCTCGTCACCGCCCGCGCCCGGCTCATGCAGGACTCGCGGCCCGGCGCGATGGTCGCCATCGGCGCGTCCGAGGAGGAGGTCGCCGACACCCTGGCCGCGTACGCGGACCGGCTTTCCGTCGCCGCGGTCAACGCGCCGGGGTCGGTGGTGGTCTCCGGCGACCCGGAGGCGGCCGAGGAGGTGGCGCGGCTCTGGGCGGAGCGCGGTCGCCGCACCCGGCGGCTGAACGTCGGCCGCGCCTTCCACTCCCCGTTCATGGACCCGGTCCTGGACGAGCTGCGCGACGTCGCCCGGACGCTGGAGCACGGCCCGCCGAAGATCCCGGTGATCTCCAACCTGACCGGGCGGACCGGCGACCGGCTCACCGACCCGGACTACTGGGCCGACCACGCGAGAGGGACGGTACGGTTCGCCGACGGCGTCGCCGCGCTCGCCGAGCAGGGCGTGACGACGCTGGTGGAGCTCGGCTCCGACGCCGTCCTCACCCCGGCGGTCCGGCAGACCCTCGACGGCGGCGGCGCCGACGCGGTGCCGACGCTGCACCGCGAGCGGCCCGAGACCCGCGCCTTCGCCACCGCGCTGGCGCACCTGCACGCCCGCGGCGCGGCGGTGGACTGGCCCGCGCTCATCGGCCCGGCCCGGACGGTCGCCCTGCCCACCTACCCGTTCGAGCACGCCCGCTACTGGCTCGACGCGACCGCCCCGGCCGGGGACGTCGCGACCGCGGGCCTCGACCCGACCGGGCATCCGCTGCTCGACGCGGCCGTGCCCGCCCCGGACGGGTCCGTCACCTACACCGGCCGGATCTCCCCCGCGACCCGGCCCTGGCTGGCCGATCACGCGATCGACGGGACGGTGCTGCTGCCGGGCGCCGCGTTCGCCGAGTTCGCCCTGGCCGCGGGCGCGCGGCTGGACGGGGAGGAGCTGGGCGGGCTGACGCTGGAGGCGCCGCTCGTCCTGCCCGAGGAGGGCGTCCGGATCCAGGTCGCCGTCGGCGCCCCCGACGAGGCGGGCCGCCGCTCGCTCGACGTGCACTCGCGGCGCGACGGCGGCTGGACCCGCCACGCGACCGGCCACCTGTCCCCCGGCACCACACCCCCCGAACCCGCGCCCCCCGAACCCGCGCCGCCTGCCGCGTGGCCGCCGCCGGGGGCCGACCCGGTCGACGTCGACGGCCTGTACGCCCGGCTGGCCGAGCGCGGCTACGAGTACGGACCGGCCTTCCAGGGTCTACGTGCCGCCTGGCGGCTGGGCGGCGAACTCCACGCCGAGGTCCGCGTGCCGGACGCGGCGCAGGACGGCTTCGCCCTGCATCCGGTACTGCTGGACGCCGCCCTCCACCTCCTGGCAGCGGACGCGGAGAACGACGAACTCCGCCTCCCGTTCGCCTGGACCGACGTCGCCCTCCGCTCCGCCGGGCACACCGACCTGCGCGTCCGGATCGTCCGCGACGGCGTCGACAAGGCCGCTCTGACGTTCACGGCCCCGGACGGAACCGCGGTCGCGACGGTCGGGTCGATCGCCGTCCGCGCGGTCGATCCCGCACGGCTCCGGAAGTCCGGCGACGGACCGCTGGAACAGGTGTGGCGCCCGGTGCCGCCCGCGTCCCGGCCGGCCCCCCGCGCGCTGATCCTCGGCGACGACGCGCTGGGCCTCGGCCTGGAGACCCGCCGCGACCCGGACTCGCTAGCGGCGGCGTCCCCGGACATCACGCTGGTCGCGTTCCCCGCACCGGAAGGCGAAGACCCGGCGCGGGCCGCGCACGACAGCACACGTCAGGCCCTGGAACTGCTCCAGGGCTGGCTGGCGGACGACCGGTTCGAGGATGTTCCGCTCGCCGTCGTCACGCGCGACGCCACGGCGGGGAACCCCGTGTCGGCGGCCGTGCGGGGCCTGGTGCGCTCGGCTCAGTCGGAGCACCCCGGCCGGTTCGTCCTGCTGGACCTCGACGGGGCCGAGACGTCCCTGCGGAGCGTCACCGACGCCCTGGCCTGCGGCGAACCGGACGTGGCCGTCCGCGACGGCCGCGCCCACGCGCCCGTACTGGCCCCCGTGCCGTCAACCGGCGGGGAACCGCCCGCGCTGGACGGGACGGTGCTGATCACCGGCGGCACCGGCACCCTCGGCGCGCTCACCGCCCGCCACCTCGTCACCCGCCACGGCGTCCGCGACCTGCTCCTCGTCAGCCGCTCCGGCCTCGACGCACCCGGCGCCCGCGAAGTCCACACCGAACTCACCGCACTCGACGCCCGAGTCACCATCGCAACCTGCGACGCCGCCGACCCCGACGCACTAAGCGCGCTACTCGACACCATCCCCCCGGATCGACCGCTCCGCGCCGTCATCCACGCAGCAGGCACCACCGACGACGCCACCCTCACCCACCTCACCCCCGACCACCTTCACACCGTCCTGACCGGCAAAGCCGACGCCGCCTGGAACCTCCACCGACTCACCCAGCACCTCCCCCTCCAGGCGTTCGTCCTGTTCTCCTCCGTCGCCGCCACCCTGGGGAACCCCGGCCAGGGCAACTACAGCGCCGCCAACTCCTTCCTCGACGCCCTCGCTCGCCACCGCCACCGGCAAGGACTCCCCGCCACGTCCATCGCCTGGGGGCTATGGCAGACCACCAGCACCATCACCGCCCAACTCGACGCCACCGACCGGAAACGGCTGGAACGGACGGGCCTGCGACCGCTCGCCGACGACGAAGCCCTCCGCCTCCTGGACGCGGCACTCGCCTCGAACCGGCCCGCGCCGATCGCGGCCGGGTTCAGCGGGAGGCTGCTCCGCGAACTCACCCGCCCCCGAAGGCGCGAACCCGACAGCGGCCCGCGCGCCGGGCGGTTGCGCGAGCTGCCAGGCCCCGAGCGCCGCGACGCGGTCACCGCTCTGGTCCTGGCGAAGGTCGCCGAGGTGCTGGGGCACACCGCGCCCGACACCGTCGACCGCGGCCGGGGCTTCCAGGACATGGGCGTCGACTCCCTCACGGCGGTGGAGCTGCGCAACCGGCTCGACGTGGCGACCGGCCTGCGGCTGCCCGCGACGGTGGTCTTCGACCATCCGAGGCCCGACGCGCTGGCCGAGTTCGTCCTCGGAGAGCTGGACTTCGCCGCCGGCGGCCCGCGCCCGCCACTGCTCTCCGACCTCGACCGGCTCGAAGAGCAACTCCACGACCTGCCGGAAGACCTTCGCGGGCAACTCGCGACCCGGCTGGGCAACCTGCTCGACCGGCTCGCACCGGCCGCCCCCGAACCCGCCGCCGAACTCACCGAGCGGCTCGACTCCGCCTCCGACGACGAGATCTTCGACTTCATCGACCGGGAGTTCGGCGCCGAGACCGGCGCCGAGGATCGACGAGGACTGACATCACATGGCGAATGACGGACGACTCCGCGACTACCTCAAGCGGGTCACGCTCGACCTGCACGCGGCCCGCGAACGGATCCGCCAGATGGAGTCCGAGCGCACCGAGCCGATCGCGATCGTCGCGATGGCCTGCCGGTATCCCGGTGACGTCGCCTCCCCCGAGGAGCTGTGGGAGCTGGTCGCGGCGGGGACGGACGCGATCGGCCCGTTCCCCGCCAACCGCGGCTGGGACCTGGAGGGGCTGTACGACCCGGACCCCGACCATCCCGGCACGTCCATCTCCCGGGCGGGCGGGTTCCTGCACGACGCCGACCGGTTCGACCCCGAGTTCTTCGGCATCAGCCCGCGGGAGGCGCTGACCGTCGACCCGCAGCAGCGGCTCCTGCTGGAGCTGGCCTGGGAGTCGTTCGAGCGCGCCGGGATCGACCCGGCGGCGCTGCACGGCACCGCCACGGGCGTGTTCACCGGCGTGATGTACGACGACTACGCCGCGCGGATCCGGCCCATCCCCCCGGCGTTCGAGGGCTACGTCGGGACCGGCAGCGCCCCGAGCGTCGCCTCGGGCCGGATCGCCTACACCTTCGGCCTGGAGGGACCGGCGGTCTCGGTCGACACGGCCTGCTCGTCGTCGCTGGTCGCGCTGCACCTGGCCGTGCAGGCGCTGCGCCGCCGCGAGTGCCGGCTGGCGCTGGCGGGCGGCGTGACCGTGATGGCCACCCCGAACACGTTCGTGGAGTTCAGCCGCCAGCGCGGGCTGTCCCCCGACGGCCGGTGCAAGGCGTTCTCCGCGCGGGCGGACGGCACCGGCTGGGGCGAGGGCGCCGGGCTGCTCCTGCTGGAACGGCTGTCGGACGCGCGGCGCAACGATCACCCGGTCCTCGCCGTCGTCCGGGGCACGGCGGTCAACCAGGACGGCGCCAGCAGCCGCCTCACCGCGCCCAACGGACCGGCCCAGGAGCGGGTCGTCGCGCGGGCGCTGGAGGACGCGGGGCTGCGGCCGGGCGAGGTGGACGCGGTCGAGGCGCACGGCACCGGCACCGCCCTCGGCGATCCGATCGAGGCGCACGCCCTGATCCGCGCGTTCGGCGCGGACCGGCCCGGCGGGCGTCCGCTGTGGCTCGGCTCGGTCAAGTCCAACATCGGGCACGCGCAGGCGGCGGCGGGCGTCGCCGGGGTCATCAAGACGGTCATGGCGATCCGGCGCGGGCTCCTGCCGCCGACCCTGCACGCCGAGGAGCCCGCCCCGGACGTCGGCTGGAGCGCGGACGGCGTCGCGCTGCTCACCGAGGCCGTCCCGTGGCCGGAGACGGGCCGGGCGCGGCGCGCCGGGGTGTCGTCGTTCGGGATCAGCGGCACCAACGCGCACGTGATCGTCGAGCAGGCCCCGCCGGAGGACCCCGCGCCGGACGAGCGAGCCGGGGCCGCCCCCGCGGTGACGCCCTGGCTGCTGTCGGCCAGGACACCGGAGGCGCTGCGGGAGCTGGCCCGGCGCCTGCACGACCAGGTGTCGGTCGACCCGGAGACCGACCCGGCCGACGTGGCGTTCGCGCTGGCCACGGGCCGGGCCGGGCTGGAGCACCGGGCCGCGGTCATCGGCGCCGACCGGGCGGCGCTGCTGGACGAGCTGGCGGCGCTCGGCCGGGACGAGCCCGGCGACAAGACGCTGCTGGGCACCGTCCGTCCGGGGCGGCTGGGCTTCGTGTTCTCCGGGCAGGGCAGCCAGCGGCCCGGCATGGGACGCGAACTGCACGTGGCGTTCCCGGTGTTCGCGGACGCGCTCGACGAGGTGACCGAGTCGCTCGACGCCCACCTCGACCGGCCGCTCCGCGAGCTGATGTTCGCCGCCGAGGGCACGCCCGAGGCCGCCCTCCTCGACCAGACCCGCTACACCCAGGCCGCGCTGTTCGCGTTCGAGACGGCCCTGTACCGGCTGTTCGACCACTGGGGCGTCCAGCCGAAGGTGCTGGCCGGGCACTCGATCGGCGAGCTGACCGCCGTCCACGCGGCGGGCGTGCTGTCCCTCCCCGACGCGTGCGCGCTGGTGGCCGCGCGGGGACGGCTGATGCAGTCGGCGCCCGGCGGCGGCGCGATGGCGGCGATCCAGGCGTCCGAGGACGAGGTCCGGGCGACCCTCACGACCGGTGCCGACGTCGCGGCCGTGAACGGCCCCGCCGCCACGGTCGTGTCCGGCGACGAGGACGCAGTGCTGGCGATCGCGGAGCACTGGTCCGGGCTCGGTAGGCGCACCCGGCGGCTGAACGTCTCGCATGCCTTCCACTCGGCGCACATGGACGGCGTGCTGGACGAGTTCCGGCTGGTCGCGGCCGGGCTGGAGTTTCGGCCCCCGGCCATTCCCGTGCTGTCGAACCTGACCGGGGAGCAGGCCACGGCCGAGCAGCTCCGCTCCCCCGACTACTGGGCCCGGCACCTGCGCGAGGCCGTCCGCTTCGGCGACGCGCTGCGCGCCGCGCGCGCGTCGGGCGTCGCCACGGCCGTCGAGATCGGCCCGGACGCCGCGCTCGCCCCGCTGGCCGCCGAGCCGGACACGCCGCCGATCGTGGCCGCGCTCCGGCGCGGCCGTCCCGAGCCGGTCGCGGTGATCGAGGCGCTCGCCGCCCTGCACGTGCGGGGCGTGCCGGTGGACTGGCGGCAGGTCCTCCCGCCGGGACGGCCGACGCCGCTGCCGACCTACCCGTTCCAGCGCGAGCGGTACTGGCTGGACGCGCCCGCCGCCGCGAACGTGGCCGCCACGGGCCTGAGCGCGACCGACCACCCGCTCCTCGGCGCGGCCGTGGCCCTGGCGGACGGCGAGGGCCACCTGCTGACCGGACGGCTGTCGCGCGACGCGCATCCCTGGCTGGACGACCACACCGTGCTGGGTGTCGGCGTGGTGCCCGGTGCCGTCCTCCTGGAGCTGGCGCTCCTGGCCGCCGACCGCGCCGGGGCGGGCGGTGTCGCGGAGCTGACGCTGGAGGCGCCGCTCGTGCCGCCGGACGGCGGCGCGGTCCTCCTCCAGGCGCGGGTCGGGGAGGCCGACGAGGACGGGCGGCGCTCCATCGGCGTCTACGCGCGCGCCGCGGACGCCGCCGACGACGAGCCTTGGACGCGGCACGCGACCGGCCGGCTGGACGCCGGAGCGCCGTCCGCCGCGTCCGGCCCGGCGGCGTGGCCGCCCGAAGGGGCCGTTCCGCTGCCCGTCGACGACCTGTACGAGCGGCTCGCCGACGCGGGGCTTTCCTACGGCCCCTCGTTCCAGGGCGTCCGGGCCGCGTGGCGGCACGGCTCGGAGGTGTACGCGCGGATCGAGCCGCCCGGCGAGACGCCGGAGTGGCCGGGGCTGAGCCCTGCGCTGCTCGACGCCTGCCTGCACGCCGCGAGCCTGGCCGTCGACGAGGCCGACGTGCCGCGCGTCCCGTTCTCCTTCCGGGACGCGGCGCTCCACGCCACCGGGGCAGGCGACCTGTGGGTACGGGTGTCGCCGACCGGCCCGGACGCGGTGTCGCTGGACATCCGCGACGCCGCCGGGACGCCCGTCGCGTCCGTCGGAACGCTCACCACGCGACCGGTGTCCCGGGAACGGCTGGCCGCGCGGCGCTCCCTGCCGCTGTTCGCCGTGGACTGGCAGGCCATCACCGCCCGAACCGCCGAAGCCGAAACGCTTGTCGAGGTCGTCGAGCCGTCCGGGGACGGTGTGCACGAGATCGTCGCCGACACGCTGCGGATCGTCCAGGACCGGATCGCGCAGGAGCCGCCACCCGCCGGGCCGCTGGTCGTCCTCACCCGCGGAGCCGTCACCGACGACGTCGCCGACCCGGCGGGCGCGGCGGTCTGGGGGCTGGTGCGGACGGCGCAGACCGAGCACCCCGGCCGGTTCGTGCTGCTGGACGCCGAAGACACCGGCGAGCCGGTGCCGTCCGACCTGCTCGGCGCGGCCCTGTCCACCGGAGAACCGCAACTCGCGCTGCGCGGCGGCGAGTTCCGCGTCCCCCGGCTCACCCGCGTCACAGCCGAGCCCGCCGCCACGGCGCTCGCCCCGGGCGGGACCGTGCTCGTCACCGGCGGCACCGGCCTGCTCGGCGGGCTCGTCGCCCGTCACCTCGCGGCGGCGCACGGCGTCCGCCACCTGCTGCTGACCGGCCGCCGAGGGCCGGACGCCGAGGGCGCCGCGCAGCTCCGCGCCGAGCTGGCCGAGCTGGGCGCCGAGGCCACGATCGCGGCCTGCGACGCCGCCGACCGGGAGGACCTCGCCGCACTGCTCGCCTCGATCCCGGCCGACCGGCCGCTCACCGCCGTCGTGCACGCCGCCGGGGTCCTCGCCGACACCACCCTCGCCCGGCTCGCCCCTGCGGACCTGGCGAAGGCGCTGCGGCCCAAGGCCGACGCCGCCCGCCACCTGCACGAGCTGACCCGCGACCTCGACCTGCGCGCCTTCGTCCTGTTCTCCTCCCTGGCCGGGACGCTCGGCTCAGCGGGCCAGGGCGCCTACGCCGCCGCCAACGCCTATCTCGACGGGCTCGCCGCGCACCGCCTCGCCCGGGGCCTCCCGGCCGCCTCGCTGGCATGGGGGCCGTGGGCCGAGGACGGCGGGATGACCGGCGGGCTCGGCCAGGCCGACCGGGCGCGCATCGCGCGGACCGGCGTCACGCCGCTCTCCGCCGGGCTGGGGCTGCGGCTGTTCGACGCGGCGCTCGCGTCCGGCCGGGCCGTGACCGTGCCCGCCGACCTCGCCCTCGGCGCCGTCCGCGACGCTCCGCCGCTGCTGCGCGGCCTGGTCCGCGCACCGGCGCGGCGGAAGGCCGCGGCCGGGTCGGTCTCGGCGCCGTCCCTGGCCGGGCTGCCGGACGAAGAGCAGCGCCGCCTCGTACTGGGGACGGTCCGCGCCCAGGTGGCGACCGTGCTCGGGCACCCGAAGCCCGACACGATCCCGGTGGCCAGGCCGTTCGTGGACCTGGGGTTCGACTCGCTGACCGGTCTGGAGCTGCGCAACCGGCTCGGCGCCGCGACCGGCCTCGACCTGCCCGCCTCCCTGGTGTTCGACCACCCGACGCCCGAGGCGCTGGCCGAGCACCTGTGGGACGCCCTCCTAGGCCGCCGTGAGCGCGGCGAGGTCAGGACCGCCATCGCGGCGGACGAGCCGATCGCGGTGGTCGGCATGGCCTGCCGCTATCCCGGCGAAATCGCCACGCCGGAACAGCTCTGGGATCTCCTCGCCCGCGGCGAGCACACCATCACCGACCTGCCCGGCAACCGCGGCTGGGACCTCGACCGGCTCTACCACCCCGACCCCGACCACCCAGGCACCAGCTACACCCGCAAGGGCGGGTTCCTCCACGACGCCGACGCGTTCGACCCGGCCTTCTTCGGCATCGGCCCGCGCGAGGCGGCCGCCATCGACCCGCAGCAGCGGCTCCTCCTGGAGACCGCCTGGGAGGCCATCGAGAACGCCCGCATCGACCCGACCGGCCTCGGCGGCACCGCCACCGGCGTCTACACCGGCATCATGTACGGCGACTACGCCGCCCGCCTCCACGCGACACCCGCCGACTACGAGGGCTACCTCAGCACCGGCAACGCGCCCAGCGTCGCGTCAGGCCGCATCGCCTACACCCTCGGCCTGCAAGGCCCCGCCATCACCATCGACACGGCCTGCTCCTCCTCGCTGGTCGCGACCCACCTGGCGTGCCAGGCACTCCGCTCCGGACAGGTGGAGCTCGCGCTGGCCGGCGGCGCGACGGTGATGGCCACTCCCACCACGTTCATCGAGTTCAGCCGACAGCGCGGGCTGGCACCCGACGGCCTGTGCAAGGCGTTCGCCGACACCGCCGACGGCACCGCCTGGAGCGAAGGCGCAGGGCTCCTCCTCCTGGAACGGCTCTCCGACGCTCAGCGCAACGGCCACCGGGTCCTGGCGCTCATCCGCGGCTCAGCGATCAACCAGGACGGCGCGAGCAACGGACTCACCGCGCCCAACGGGCCGTCCCAGGAGCGCGTCATCCACACCGCCCTCGCCGACGCCGGTCTCACACCAGCCGACATCGACGCCGTCGAAGCACACGGCACCGGCACCACCCTGGGCGACCCGATCGAAGCCCAAGCCCTCATCAACACCTACGGCCACCAACGCGACCCCGACAAGCCCCTCTGGCTCGGCTCCATCAAATCCAACCTCGGCCACACCCAAGCCGCCGCAGGCGTCGCCGGAATCATCAAAACCATCCTCGCCATCCAGCACCGGACACTCCCGGCAACCCTCCACGTCGACACTCCCTCATCCCACGTCCCCTGGGACGACTCCGGAATCCAGCTCCTCGCCGAAGCCCAACCTTGGCCCGACACCGGTCGCCCGCGCCGCGCCGCCGTCTCCTCCTTCGGCATCTCCGGCACCAACGCCCACATCGTCATCGAACAAGCACCCGAGACGGCGGAGAGTGTCGCCGCCACCGGGTCGGGGCCGGTGGCCTGGCCGTTGTCCGCCAAGAGCGGCGCCGCGCTGCGCGCCGCAGCGGGACGCCTGCGCGACCTGCCGACGGCCGGGCCTGAGGCGTACGCGGTCGGACACTCCCTGGCCACCACCCGCGCCGCGTTCGAGCACCGCGCGGTCGCCCTGGCGGAGGACGGCGACGGCCTGCGACGGGCCCTGCAAGCGCTGGAGGCGGGCGAGACCGCGCCCGGCCTGGTCGAGGGCACGGCCACCGACGTCGGAAGGGTCGCGTTCGTGTTCCCCGGCCAGGGCTCCCAATGGGAGGGCATGGCGGTCGACCTGCTCGACACCCACGAGGTGTTCCGCGAGCGGCTGCTGGCCTGCGCCGACGCGCTGGCACCGCACACCGGCTGGTCGCTGGTCGACGTGCTGCGCGGAACGCCGGGCGCCCCGCCGCTGGACCGGGTCGACGTGGTGCAGCCCGCGCTGTTCGCGGTGATGGTCGCGCTGGCGGAGTCCTGGCGGGCCGCGGGGGTTCGGCCGTCGGCGGTCGTCGGGCATTCGCAGGGCGAGATCGCGGCGGCGTGCGTGGCCGGGGCCCTGTCCCTGGAGGACGCGGCCCGGGTGGTCGCCGTGCGCAGCGGGCTGCTGACCCGGCTGGCGGGCGGGGGCGGGATGGCCTCGGTCGCGCTGCCCGCCGGGACGGTCCGCGAGCGGGTCGCGGGCACCGGCGTGGGCGTCGCCGCCGTCAACGGGCCCGCCGCCACGGTCGTGTCCGGCGACCCCGCGACGCTCGCCGAGCTGCTGGACCGGTGGGCGGAGGAGGGCGTGCGGGTCCGCCGGATCGCGGTGGACTACGCCTCGCACTCCGCCCAGGTCGAGACCGTCCGCGACGAGCTGATCGCCGCGCTCGGGGACATCGCGCCCCGCCCGGCGGAGACGCTGTTCCTGTCGACGGTGACGGGCGAGGCGCTGGACGGCACGGAGCTGGACGCCGGGTACTGGTACCGGAACCTGCGCGAGACCGTCGAGCTGGACCGGGCCGTCCGGGCGCTGCTGGCCGAGGGGCACGGGCTGTTCGTCGAGACCGCCCCGCACCCGGTGCTCGGCGCGGCCGTCCAGGACACCGTCGAGGACGCGGGCGCGGCGGCGGCCACGGTCGGGTCGCTGCGCCGCGACGAGGGCGGGCGGCTGCGGTTCGCGCTCTCGGTCGCCGAGGCGTGGACGCGCGGCGCGTCCGTCGACTGGCCCGCGCTGCTCGGCACCCGCGACACGGCGACGGTCGCGCTGCCGACCTACCCGTTCCAGCGCCGGCGCCACTGGATCGACGCCGGCGGCGCGGGCGACCTCACCGCCGCGGGCCTCGACCCGGCGGAGCACGAACTGCTCGGCGCGGCCGTCCCGGCGGCCGACGGCGCGAGCACGATCCTCACCGGACGCCTGTCAGTGGCGGGTCACGCCTGGCTGGCCGACCACGCCGTCGGCGGAACGGTGCTGCTGCCCGGCACGGCGCTGCTGGAGCTGGCCCTGCACGCGGCCGACCGGACCGACCGCGGGGAGGTGGAGGAGCTGACGGTCGAGGCTCCGCTGCCGCTGCCCGCCGAGGGCGCCGTCCAGGTCCAGGTGGTTGTGGGCGCGGTCGACGGGGCCGGACGGCGGCCGGTCGCGGTGCACGCCCGTCCGGCCGACGGCGCGTCCGAGTGGACACGGCACGCCTCCGGAACCCTCGCCCCGGGCGCGCCGGACGTTCCGGAACCCGGCCCGGCGGCGTGGCCGCCGCCCGGCGCCGTTCCCGTCCCGGTCGCCGACGCCTACGACCGGCTCGCCGCCGCCGGATACGGCTACGGCCCCGCCTTCCAGGGGCTCGCCGCGGCGTGGCGGGACGGCGACGACCTCTACGCCGAGGCCGTCCTCCCCGAGGAGCCGCGGGAGCGGGCGGCGGGGTTCGGCCTGCACCCGGCCCTGCTCGACGCCGCCCTCCACGCGCTGCCGCTGGACGCGCTCGACCGGGACGACGCGGAGCCGGTCCGGCTGCCGTTCTCCTGGACGGGCGTGCGGCTCCACGCGGTCGGCGCGACCGCTGTCCGGGTGCGGTTCACCCGCTCCGGCGACGCGGTCGCGCTGGCGGTGTTCGATCCGGCCGGAGGGCCCGTCCTCACCGTCGACTCGCTGGCCACCCGCCCGCTCCCGGCCGGAGGGCCGGTGCCCGCGCCGTCCGGCGCGGCACCGCTCCTCCAGCTGGAGTGGCGGCCCGTCACCACGGCTCCGGCCGACGAACCGCCGTCATGGACGCGGCTCACCGCGGACGAAGACCTCTCCGCCGCGCTCGCGGACGGTCCGCCCGACCTCGTGCTCGCGGACCTCCCGTCCGGGGACGCCCCGGACGCCGTGCGCGCGGCCGTGCACCGCGCGCTGGCCCTCGTCCAGGAGTGGACGGCCGAACCGCGTACCGCGAAGTCCAAGCTGGTGCTGGTCACGCACGGCGCGACCGGCGACCGGGACCCCGACCCGGCGGGCGCGGCCGTATGGGGCCTGGTGCGCTCGGCGCAGACGGAGAACCCGGGCCGCTTCGCACTGCTGGACCTGTCCCCCGGAGAGCCGGACCCCGCCGACGAGGTCCTGGTCGCGGCGCTGTCTCGCGGCGAGGACCAGATCGCCCTGGACGGGGAGGTCCCGACCGCCCCTGCGCTGGCCCGCGTAAGCCCCGGCGACCGGCTCGTCCCGCCCGCCGGGACGGCGGCCTGGCGGCTGGGCGTCACCGCCGCGGGCACCCTGGAGAACCTGGCGCTGCTGCCCTGCCCGGAGGTGCTGGAGCCGCTGGAGGCGGGGCAGGTCCGGGTGGGGGTGCGCGCGGCGGGCCTCAACTTCCGGGACGCGCTGATCGCGCTGGGCCTCTACCCCCTGGAAGCCGAGATCGGCGGGGAGGCGGCCGGGATCGTCCTGGAGGTGGGCCCCGGCGTGACGCGGGTCGCGCCCGGGGACCCGGTCATGGGCCTGTTCCCCGGCGGCGCCGGGCCGCTGGCCGTCACCGACCAGCGGTACCTGGCACGAATCCCGGACGGCTGGACGTTCGCCGAGGCCGCGACGGTCTCCGTCGTCTACCTGACCGCCTTCTACGGCCTGGTCGACCTGGCCGGGATCAGGCGCGGCGAGCGGCTGCTCCTGCACGCCGCGACCGGCGGCGTCGGCATGGCGACGCTGCGGCTGGCCCGGCACTGGGGCGTGGAGGTGTACGCGACCGCCAGCCCCGGCAAATGGGACGTGCTGCGCTCCCTCGGGCCCGACGACCGGCACATCGCCTCGTCGCGGAGCCTGGACTTCGCCGCCGGGTTCCTGGAGGCGACCGGCGGTCAGGGCGTCGACGTCGTCCTGAACTCCCTCTCCGGGGAGTACGTGGACGCGTCGCTGCGGCTGCTGCCGCGCGGCGGCCGGTTCCTGGAGATGGGCAAGACCGACGTCCGGGACGCCGGCGCGATCGCCGCCGCGCACCCGGGGGTGGCCTACCGGGCGTTCGACCTGATGTCGGCCGGACCCGACCGGATCGCCGAGATGCTCGACGAGCTGCGCCCGCTCTTCGCCGACGGCACGCTCGCCCCCCTGCCGGTCGCCTCCTCCGAGGTCCAGCGGGCGCCCGAGGCGCTGCGGTTCCTCTCCCAGGCCCGGCACGTCGGCAAGCTCGCGCTGACCGTCTCCGGGCCGTCCGGCGCGGGGACCGTCCTCGTCACCGGCGGCACCGGCACCCTCGGCGGGATCGTCGCGCGGCACCTCGTCACCGCGCACGGCGTGCGGCGGCTGCTGCTCATCGGGCGGCGAGGCCGGGAGGCGCCGGGCGCGGCCGAGCTGTCCGCCGAACTGGAGGCGCTCGGCGCGCGGGTGACCATCGCGGCCTGCGACGCCGCCGACCGGGACGCCCTGGCGGCGCTGCTCGCCGAGCATCCGGTCGGCGCGGTCGTGCACGCCGCCGGAGTCCTCGACGACGGCCTGGTGGAGGCACTGACCCCCGACCGGGTGGACGCGGTGCTGCGTCCGAAGGTCGACGCGGCCTGGAACCTGCACGACCTCACCCGGGACAGGGACCTCACCGCGTTCGTCCTGTTCTCCTCGGCCGCGGGGACGCTCGGCGGCGCGGCGCAGGGCGGCTACGCCGCCGCCAACGCGGCGCTCGACGCCCTCGCCCGGACACGGCGCGCCCGGGGCCTGCCCGCCGTGTCGATCGCCTGGGGCCTGTGGGCCGAGGCCAGCGGCATGACCCGGCACCTGACCGGCGCCGACCACGCCCGGCTGGCCAGGACCGGCATGCTGCCGCTGCCGACCGAGGAGGCCCTGGCGCTGCTGGACGCGGCGCTCGCCGCCGAGCCCGCGGTGACCTTCCCGGTGAAGGTGGACGCGGCGGCGGTGCGGGACGCCGCCGCGGCCGGCACGCTGCCGCCGCTGCTGCGCGGGCTGGCCGACGGGCCTCCCCGCCGGGTCGCGGCGGCCGCCGCGACCGCCGCCGGTCCGGCGCTGGCCGAACGGCTCGCCGGGCTGACCCCGCCCGAGCGCGACCGGCTGCTCCTCGACCTGGTCAGGTCGAACGCCGCGACCGTGCTGGGGCTGGCCCCGGGCGACGTCGGCGCCGAACGTCCGTTCAAGGACCTCGGATTCGACTCGCTGGGCTCGGTGGAGCTGCGCAACCGGCTCAACGCCGCCTCCGGGCTGCGGCTGCCCGCCACGCTCGTGTTCGACCACCCGACCCCGGCCGCCGTCACCGCGTACCTGCGGGGCGAGCTCGGCGCCGACGAGGCCCCGGGTTCCGCCGCGCTGCTGGCCGAGCTGGACCGCATCGCCGCCGAGCTGGACCGGCTGCCGCCCGGCGACGACGCCGGTCCCGCGGTCACCCGGCGGCTGCAGTCCCTGCTGTGGAGCTGGACCGACCGGGCGGGCGGCCCCGGCGCGGACGCCCCGGACGCCGACGCCCTCGACGGCGGCGAGCCCGAGCCCGCCTCCGACGACGACCTGTTCTCGGCCCTCGACCGGCTCGGGGCCGTCTCGCTCGACGACTGACGCCACCAGAACCCACGGGAGCACCCGGTGAACGACGAGACCAGCAACGCGGCCGGCGAGACCGGCAACGCGGTCGGCAACGCGGACAAGCTGCGCGCCTATCTCCGGCGGGCGACCAACGACCTGAAGGCGGCGCACCGGCGGATCCGCGAGACCGAGGACAGGGACTCGGCGCCGATCGCGATCGTCGCGATGAGCTGCCGCTTCCCCGGCGACGTCACGACGCCGGAGGAGCTGTGGGACCTGGTCGCGCGGGGCGGCGACGCCATCGGCGCGTTCCCGTCCGGCCGGGGCTGGGACGCCGAGGACCTCTTCGACCCCGACCCCGACCGGCCCGGCCGCACCTACACCCGGCACGGCGGGTTCCTGTACGACGCCGCGGAGTTCGACGCCGGCCTCTTCGAGATCAGCCCGCGCGAGGCGCTGGCCGCCGACCCCCAGCAGCGGCTGCTGCTGGAGACCTCGTGGGAGGCGTTCGAGCGGGCGGGCCTCGACCGCGCCGCGCTGCGGGGCGGCCGGACGGGCGTGTTCACCGGCGTCATCTCGCAGAGCTACGCGCCGCGCCGGGACGAGGTCCCCGACGACGTCGGCGGCTACCTGCTGACCGGGAACACCACGAGCGTCGCGTCCGGCCGCATCGCCTACACCTTCGGGCTGGAGGGCCCGGCCATCACCGTGGACACGGCGTGCTCGTCCTCGCTGGTCGCGATCCACCTGGCCGTGCGGGCCCTGCGGCGCGGGGAGTGCGACCTGGCGCTCGCCGGGGGCGCGACCGTGATGGCCGCGCCGGACGTCTTCGTGGAGTTCAGCCGCCAGCGCGGCCTCTCCCCGGACGGGCGGTGCCGCGCGTTCTCCGACGCGGCCGACGGCACCGGGTTCGCCGAGGGCGTCGGGCTGCTCGTGCTGGAGCGGCTGGGCGTCGCGGAGCGCGCGGGCCACCCGGTGCTGGCGGTGATCCGGGGCTCGGCGGTCAACCAGGACGGCGCGAGCAACGGACTGACCGCGCCCAACGGCCCGTCGCAGGAGCGGGTGATCCGGGAGGCGCTCGCCGACGCCCGGGTGTCCCCCGCCGGGATCGACGCCGTGGAGGGCCACGGGACCGGGACCACCCTCGGCGACCCGATCGAGATCCGGGCCCTGATGTCGGCCTACGGCGCCGAGCGCCCGGCCGACCGGCCGCTGTGGCTCGGCTCGGTGAAGTCCAACATCGGGCACGCGCAGGCCGCCGCCGGGGTCGCCGGCGTGATCAAGATGGTCATGGCGATGCGCGACCGGACGCTCCCGCGCACGCTGCACGCGGACCGTCCCACCCGGCACGTCGACTGGGCGGACGGGCCCGTGTCCCTGCTCAGCGAGGCGCGGCCCTGGCCGCGGGGCGACCGGCCGCGCCGGGCCGCGGTGTCCTCGTTCGGGGTGAGCGGCACCAACGCGCACATCATCCTTGAGGAGGCCGGGGAGCCCGCGCCCGCCGACGGGCCCGCACCCGCCGGAACAGGGTCGGCGGCCGTCGCCTGGCCGGTGTCGGGACGGGGCGAGGCCGCGCTGCGAGCCCACGCGGGACGCCTGCGGGACCGGATCGAGGCCGATCCCGGCCTGGCCCCGTCCGACATCGCCTACACCCTCGCCCGCCGGACTCCGCTGGACGACCGGGCGGTGGTCGTGGGCGAGGACCGCGACGAGCTGTTGCGGGGCCTGTCCGCGCTGGCAGCCGGGGAGCCCGCTCCGAACCTGATCCAAGGCACCGCCGACACCGACCACGACAACGGCAGCGGTGGGACGGTCTTCGTGTTCCCCGGCCAAGGCTCGCAATGGCCCGGGATGGGTCTGGGGCTGCTGGAATCCTCCCCGGCGTTCGCCCGGCACCTGAACGACTGCGCCGAGGCGTTGGAACCGCACACCGGGTGGAACCTCATCGACGTCCTGCGCCAGACACCCGGCGCACCGACCCTCGATCGTGTCGACGTCGTCCAACCCGCCCTGTTCGCCGTCATGGTCTCCTTGGCCCACCTCTGGCGCTCGTTGGGCATCGAGCCCGACGCCGTCATCGGCCACTCCCAAGGTGAGATCGCCGCCGCCTACACCGCAGGCGCCCTCACCCTTTCCGACGCCGCACGCATCGTCGCCCTGCGCAGCCACGCCCTCCTGGACATCACCGGGCACGGCGGCATGGTCTCGCTCGCCCTCCCCGAGGACCAGGCCGCCCAACTCCTCGCCTCCTACGGCGACCGGCTCACCGTCGCCGCGACCAACGGACCTAGCAGCACCGTCATCTCCGGCGACGCATCCGCCCTCGACGACCTCCTGACCGTCTGCGAGACCCGTGGCATCCGTGCCCGCCGCATCCCGGTGGACTACGCCTCGCACTCACAGCACGTCGACGCCCTGACCGACCACCTTCGTCAAATCCTGGACGGCATCACTCCCCAGCCACCGCGGATCCCCCTCTACTCCACCCTCAGCACCACACCCCACACCGACTTCGACACCGACTACTGGATCCAGAACCTGCGCCAACCCGTCCAGTTCAGGCAGACCGTCCACACGCTCCTTGAACACGGGCACCACGCCTTCGTCGAGTGCAGTCCTCACCCCGTGCTGACCGCGCCCATCGCGGAGACCGCTGAGACCACCGGCCAGCGCATCACCGCCACCGGCACCCTCCGCCGCGACGACGACACCTGGACGCGCGTCCTCGCCTCCCTCGCCCACCTCCACACCCACGGCACCGCCCTCGACTGGACGGGACTGCCGGGAGCCGACCGGGGGCGGCTCGTCGGCCTGCCGACCTACCCGTTCCAGCGCCGGACCTATTGGCTCACCCCCTCGGCCGGAGGCGGCGACGTCACGACGGCGGGGCTGACGGACGTGGGCCATCCGCTGCTCGGCGCCGCCGTCGAGCTGGCGGACGACGGCGACCTGGTGCTCACCGGCCGGATCTCCACGCGCACCCACCCATGGCTGGCCGACCACACCGTCGGCGGGCGGATCCTGCTCCCCGGCACCGCGTTCGTCGAGCTGGCGCTGCACGCGGCCGACCTCGCCGGATGCGACGAGGTCGAGGAGCTGACGCTGCACGCGCCCCTCGTGCTGCCCGAGAACGGCACGGCGCGGCTCCAGATCGTCGTCACGGCGGAGGGCGAGCAGGGGCGGCGCGAGGTGCGGGTGCACTCCGGCCGCGTCGACGGGTCCGGGAACGGGCCCTGGGTCCACCACGCCTCCGGCACGCTGCTGCGCGCGGCCGCCGGGGAGCCGGAGGAGGGCCCGGCCGCCTGGCCGCCGCACGGCGCGGAGCCCGTGGACGTGCGGGACCTGTACCCGCTGCTGGCCGAGCGCGGCCTCGGCTACGGCCCCGCCTTCCAGGGCGTCACGGCGGCCTGGCGGGACGGCGAGACGCTGTACGCCACCGCGACGCTCCCCGAGGACCGGCGATCGGACGGCTTCGGCATCCACCCCGCCCTCCTCGACGCCGCGCTGCACCCGCTCGCCGCGCAGGACGGCACGGACCGGATCACGCTGCCGTTCTCCTGGACGGGAGTCCGCCTGCACGCCGCGCAGGCGTCGGCGGTGCGCGTCCGGCTCGCCCCGGTGGGCGCGGACGCGGTGTCGGTCACCGTCGCCGACCCCACTGGGGCGCCGGTGTTCACCGCCCGGTCCCTCGTCGTCCGGGGAGTCGAGGCGGACCGGCTCGGCGCGGCGTCCGCCGCGTCCGATCCGCTGCTGCGCCTGGCGTGGAGGCCGCTGCCGCCGTCCGCACCACCGGAACCGTCCGCGCCACCGGAACCGTCCGTGCCGCGCACCGTGGTCCTGGGCGAGGACGTCTTCGGCTTCGGACTCCCCGTCGTCGCGGACCTCGACGCGGCCTCCGACGCCGACCTGGTGTTGGCGCCGGTCCCGCCGGGGCAGGACGTCCGCACCGCGACGGGCGCCGTCCTGCGCCTGCTGCAGGACTGGCCGACCGGCGACCCGCAGGCGCGCCTGGCGGTCGTCACGCGCGGCGCGGTCCGCGCGGACGGCGCCGAGCGGGGCGGGGACCCGGCCGCCGCCGCGGTCTGGGGCCTGGTGCGCAGCGCCCAGTCGGAGGCGCCCGGCCGGTTCACGCTGCTCGACCTGGACGACGAGGCCCCGGCGCCCGAGACGCTCGGCGCGCTGCCCGCGGACGAACCGCAGGTGGCCCTCCGGCAGGGGCGGGCTTACGTGCCGCGCCTCGTCCGGGCCGGGAGCGGCGACCGCCTGGAGCCGCCGGCGGACGAGCCCTGGCGGCTCACGGTCACCGAGCCCGGCACCGTCGAGAACCTGGCCCCGCGCCCCGCACTGGAGACGGCGCGGCCCCTGGCGGAGGGCGAGGTCCGGGTGGGCGTGCGCGCCGCGGGCGTCAACTTCCGGGACGTCCTCATCGCGCTCGGCGTGTATCCGGGCGAGGCGCGGATCGGCAGCGAGATCGCCGGAGTCGTGCTGGAGACCGGACCCGGCGTCGACGGCCTGCGGCCCGGCGACCGGGTCATGGGCATGGCGGACGGCGGCACGGGCCCGGTGGCCGTCACCGACCGGCGCCTGCTCGCCCCCGTCCCGGACGGCTGGACGTTCGCGCAGGCCGCCACGGTGCCGGTCGCGTTCCTCACCGCCTACCGCGGGCTGTTCGACCTGGCCGGGCTGCGCGCGGGCGAGTCGGTGCTGGTGCACGCGGCGGCGGGCGGCGTCGGGATGGCCGCCGTCCAGCTCGCCCGGCACCGGGGCGCCGAGGTCTTCGCGACGGCGAGCCCCGCCAAGCACGCCGTGCTGCGCGACCAAGGGGTGGAGCGGATCGCCTCGTCCCGGACGACGGAGTTCGCCGACCTGTTCCTGGAGGCGACCGGCGGGCGCGGCGTGGACGTCGTCCTCAACTCCCTGACCGGCGAGTACGTCGACGCCTCGCTGCGGCTGCTGCCGTCCGGCGGCCGGTTCGTCGAGATCGGCAAGGCGGACGTGCGCGACCCGGCCGAGGTCGGCGGCGTCGACTACCGGGCGTTCGACCTGATCGACGCGGGCCCCGACCGGATCGCCGAGATCCTGGCCGAGCTGGCGCCGCTCTTCGCCGCCGGGACGCTGCGGCCCCTGCCGCTCACCGCGTGGGACGTCCGCGCGGCCCGGGAGGCGTTCCGGCACGTCGCGCAGGCCCGGCACATCGGCAAGGTCGTGCTGACCGTGCCCGCGCCGCTCGACCCCGCCGGAACCGTCCTGATCACCGGCGGCACCGGCACGCTCGGCGCGCTCACCGCGCGCCACCTGGTCACCCGGCACGGGGTGCGCCGGCTGGTGCTCGCCGGACGCTCCGGGCAGTCCGCGAACGGGGCGGCGGAGCTGGCCGCCGCGTTGCGGGACCTCGGCGCCGAGGTGGAGATCGCCGCCTGCGACGTCGCCGACCGGGACGCGCTCGCCGCGCTGCTGGCCGCGATCCCCGCCGAGCGCCCCCTCACGGCCGTGGTGCACGCCGCCGGGACCCTCGCCGACGGGACGATCGGCTCGCTCACACCGGACCGGCTGGACGCGGTGCTGCGTCCCAAGGCCGACGCCGCCGCCCACCTGCACGAGCTGACCCGCGGCCTCGACCTTTCGGCGTTCGTGCTCTACTCCTCGGTCGCCGCCGTGCTGGGCAACCCGGGCCAGGGCAACTACGCCGCGGCCAACGCCTTCCTCGACCGGCTCGCCGAGGCCCGCCGCGGCGAGGGGCTGGCGGCGACCTCGATCGGCTGGGGCCTGTGGGAGGAGACCAGCGGCCTCACCGGGAGCCTCGACGCGGACGGCCTCGCCCGCCTCCGGCGCGGCGGGCTGCTGCCGCTGCCCGCCGAGGACGCCCTGGCGCTCCTCGACGCGGCGCTCGCGGACGGCTCGGCCGCGCTGACGGCCGTCAGGTTCGACTCCTCCCGGCTGCGCGGCCGGGCCCCCGCGCCGGTGCTGCGCGAGCTGGCGGGCAGGCCCGCCCGGCGGAGCGCGGCGGGAGAGGGCGGCGCCGGGTCGCTGCGCGAGCGCCTGGCGGCGGTGCCCGAGGCCGACCGGCGGGAGATCGTGCTCGACCTCGTCCGCCGGGAGGCGGCGGCCGTGCTCGGACACACCGGCACCGACGCGATCTCCGCGAGCCGGCCGTTCAAGGAGACCGGATTCGACTCGCTCACCGCCGTGGAGTTGCGCAACCGGCTGAGCGCCGCGACCGGGCTGCGTTTGCCCGCCACGCTGGTCTTCGACCACCCGAACCCGGCCGCGCTCGCCGCCCACGTGCTGGCCGAGGCCGCCGGGGGCTCCGTCGCCGCGTCCGCGCCCGTCCCGGCGCGGACCGCCGCCGCCGCCGACGACGAGCCGATCGCGATCATCGGGATGGCCTGCCGGTATCCCGGCGGCGTCACCGGCCCGGACGACCTGTGGGAGGTCCTGGCCGCGGGCCGCCACACCATCACCGACTTCCCCGGCGACCGCGGCTGGGACCTCGACCGGTTCTTCGACCCCGACCCGGAGCGGCACGGCACCAGCTACACCCGCAAGGGCGGATTCCTGGACGGCGCCGACCGGTTCGACGCGGCGTTCTTCAACATCTCCCCCCGGGAGGCCACCGCCATCGACCCGCAGCAGCGGCTCCTGCTGGAGGTCGCCTGGGAGGCGATCGAGAACGCCCGCATCGACCCGTCCAGCCTCGGCGGCACCGCCACCGGCGTGTTCACCGGCGTCATCGCCCAGCAGTACGCGCCGCGCCGGCACTCCGGCTTCGAGGACCTGGAGGGCTACTTCGTCACCGGGAACACGGGCAGCGTGGCGTCCGGCCGCATCGCCTACACGCTCGGGCTGGAGGGGCCCGCGGTCACCGTCGACACGGCGTGCTCGTCCTCGCTGGTGGCGATGCACCTCGCCGCCCGCGCGCTGCGGGCCGGGGAATGCGCGCTGGCGCTGGCGGGCGGCGCGACCGTGATGGCCACTCCGTCGATCTTCGTGGAGTTCAGCCGCCAGCGCGGCCTCGCCGCCGACGGGCACTGCAAGCCGTTCGCGGCGGCGGCCGACGGCACCGCCTTCGCCGAGGGCGCGGGCCTGGTCCTGCTGGAGCGGCTGTCCGACGCCCGGCGGCTCGGCCACCCGGTGCTGGCGGTGCTCCGGGCCTCCGCGATCAACCAGGACGGCGCGAGCAACGGGCTCACCGCGCCCAACGGACCGTCCCAGGAGCGGCTGATCCACCGCGCGCTGGCCGACGCCGGTCTCGGCGCCGCCGACGTCGACGCCGTCGAGGCGCACGGCACCGGCACCACTCTCGGCGACCCGATCGAAGCCCAAGCCCTCCTCAACACCTACGGACGCGAACGCGACCCCGACCGGCCCCTCTGGCTCGGCTCGATCAAATCCAACATCGGGCACACGCAGGCCGCCGCGGGCGTCGCCGGTGTGATCAAGATGGCGCTCGCGCTCCGGCACGAGACCCTTCCGGCCACGTTGAACATCGACGAGCCCAGCCCGCACGTGGACTGGACGGCGGGCGCGGTGTCCCCGCTCACCGAGCCGCGGCCCTGGCCGCGCGGCGACCGGCCGCGCCGGGGCGCGGTGTCCTCGTTCGGGATCAGCGGGACCAACTGCCACGTCATCATCGAGGAGCCGCCTCCGACGGCGCCGGACGAGGCGCCAGAGCCCACTCCGGGATCGATGCTGCCGATCTCGGGCCGGACCGAGGAGGCGCTGCGCGTCCAGGCCGTGCGCCTGCGCGGCCATCTGGCCCGGCACCCGGAGCTGGATCTCGCCGCCGTGAGCCGGACGCTCGCGACCGGACGCGCCCACTTCCCCCACCGGGCGGTCGTGGTGGGCGAGGACCGTGAGGAGGTCCTGCGCGGGCTGTCGGCGCTGGCCGCCGGGGAGCCCGCTCCGAACCTGATCCAGGGCACCGCCGACACCGACCGCGACAACGGCAGCGGCGGGACGGTCTTCGTGTTCCCCGGCCAGGGCTCGCAATGGCCCGGGATGGGGCTGCGGCTACTCGACACTTCTCCGGTGTTCGCCCAGCACATGCGGGCCTGCGCGGAAGCCTTGCGTCCGCACGTCGACTGGGACCTCATCGACGTCCTGCGCCAGGCCCCCGGCGCACCCACTCTCGACCGCGTCGACGTCGTCCAGCCCGCGCTGTTCGCCGTCATGGTGTCGCTGGCCCACCTGTGGCGATCCCTGGGCATCGAGCCCGACGCCGTCATCGGCCACTCCCAGGGCGAGATCGCCGCCGCCTACACCGCGGGCGCCCTCAGCCTTCCTGACGCCGCACGCATCGTGGCGCTCCGCTCGCGAGCCCTCCTGGACATCACCGGGCACGGCGGCATGGCGTCCGTCAGCCTGCCCGCCGACCAGGTCGCCCACCTCCTGGCCCCGTACGACGACCGGCTCACCATCGCGGCGGTCAACGGGCCCACCACCACCGTCGTCTCCGGCGACGCATCCGCCCTCGACGACCTCCTCGCCACCTGCGAGACCCAGGACGTTCGCGCCCGCCGCATCCCCGTCGACTACGCCTCGCACTCGCCACATGTCGACGCCCTGACCGACCACCTCCGCCACATCCTTGACGGCATTACTCCCCAACCACCGCAGATCCCCTTCCACTCCACCCTCACCACCACCCGGCAAACCCACCTCGACACCGACTACTGGATCAGCAACCTCCGCCAACCCGTCCAGTTCAGGCAGACGATCGACACCCTCCTTGAACAGGGACACCACACCTTCATCGAATGCAGTCCCCATCCGACGCTCGCCACCCCGATCACCGAGACCGCTGAGACCACCGGCCAGCGCATCACCGCCACCGGCACCCTCCGCCGCGACGACGACACCTGGACGCGCGTCCTCACCTCCCTCGCCCATCTCCACACCCACGGCACCGCCCTCGACTGGCAGCGCATCGCGCCGTCCGCGCGGACCACCGACCTCCCCACCTACCCGTTCGAGCGGACGCGGTACTGGCTCGACTCACGGGAACCCGGCGACGCCGCGGGCCTGGGGCTGGAGGTCGCCGGGCACCCGCTCCTCGGCGCCGCCACCGAACTGCCCGAGGACAAGGGCGTGCTGCTCACCGGAACACTCTCGACGGCCACCCATCCGTGGCTGGCCGACCACGCCGTCGACGGGACGGTCCTGCTGCCCGGCGCCGCGCTGGTCGAGCTGGCGCTGGAGGCCGGGCGTCGCTCGGGGCACGACGCGATCGCCGAGCTGACCTTGGAGGCGCCGTTGCCGCTGCCCGATCAGGGCGCCGTCCAGATCCAGGTGAACGTCGGCGAACCCGGCGAGTTGGGCCGCCCGGTGTCCGTCCACTCGCGCCTGTCGGACGGGGTCACCTGGACGCGGCACGCCACCGGCACCCTCACCGACGACGCCCCGGCGGAGGACGCCGCGACCGACGCCCCGTGGCCGCCGGAAGGGGCCGTCCCCATCGAGTTGGACGACCTGTATCCCCGGCTGGCCGATCGCGGTTACGAGTACGGCCCCCGGTTCCAGGGGCTCAAGGCCGCCTGGCGGCGCGGCGAGGAGGTGTTCGCCGAGGTCGCGGTCCCCGAGCCGTCGCCCGGCGGGTTCGGCGTGGACCCCGCGCTGCTGGACGCCGCCCTGCAACCGCTGGCCCTGGCGGCGCTGGAGGACGGCGGCGACGACGGCTCGGTCCGCCTCCCCTTCGTCTGGAGCGGAGTGCGCCGGCACGCCGAGGCGCCGGCGACCGCCCGGGTACGGCTCACGCCCACGGGCGAGGACACCGTGGCGGTGCGCGTCGCGGACACGTCGGGCCGCCCGGTCCTGTCCGTCGCGGCGCTGACGATCCGCGCGGTGTCCCGCGAACGGACCATGACCGGCTCCGGCGACACCCTGTACCGCGTCGAATGGCGCCGGGCCTCCGGGAGCGGGTCGCCGCCGTCCGGCGAGACGGTCCTGCTCGGCGGCGGGACGGGCGCCCGCGACGGCCTCACCGTCCACGACGACCTGTCCGGGCTGCGGACGGCCCTGGACGAGGGCGTGCCCGCTCCGGCGGTCGCGCTGTTCACGGTGTCGTCCCGCCCGGGCGAGGACCCGGCGTCCGCCGCGCGGCGGACGTCCACCGAGACGCTGGCCCTGCTCCAGGACTGGCTCGCCGACGAGCGGCTGTCCGGGACGCGCCTGGTCGCCGTGACCCGCGGCGCCACGGCCGCGCTGCCCGGCGAGACCGTCGCCGACCCGGCCGCCGCCGCGGTGTGGGGCCTGCTGCGGACCGCGCAGAACGAGCACCCCGGCCGGTTCGGGCTGCTCGACGTGGACGACGCCGACCCCGCGCGCTGGCCGGTGCCGCGCACCGCCGACGAGCCCCAGCTCGCCCTTCGCGACGGGACGGGGTACGTGCCCCGGCTCGCGCCGCTCACCGCGCCCGCCGCGCCGGATACGGCCGCCGACCCCGACGGCACGGTCCTTATCACCGGGGGCACCGGCGCCCTCGGCGCGCTGCTGGCCCGCCACCTGGTCGTCAGCCACGGCGTGCGCAGGCTCCTGCTGGTCAGCCGCCGCGGCCCGGACGCGCCCGGCGCCGCCGACCTGGCCCGCGAGCTGACCGAACTCGGCGCGAAACCGCGGATCGCCGCGTGCGACGTCGGCGACCGCGACGCCCTGACCGGACTGCTGGCGTCGATCCCGCCCGCGCATCCGCTCCGCTCGGTCGTGCACACCGCGGGCGCGCTGGACGACGGCGTCCTCACCGGGCAGGCGCCGGACCGGATCGCCGCCGTCCTGCGGCCGAAGGCCGACGCCGCCTGGCACCTGCACGAGCTGACCCGCGACGCGGACCTGGCGTCGTTCGTGCTGTTCTCCTCCGCCGCCGGGGTCCTCGGCAACCCGGGCCAGGGCGGCTACGCGGCCGCCAACGCCTGCCTCGACGCCCTCGCCCAGCACCGGGCGGCGCTCGGGCTGCCCGCCACGTCGATCGCGTGGGGCCTGTGGGCCGGGTCCGAGGGAGCCGAGGGCATGGCCGGCGGGCTCGACGCGGCCGACCGGCGGCGGCTCCGCCGGCACGGGCTGCTGCCGCTCCCGGTCAAGCGGGGCCTCGCGCTCTACGACGCCGCGCTGGCGGCCGGGCGGCCGGACGTGGCGGCCGTCCGGCTGGACCTGGTGGCGCTGCGCGGCGGGACGGGCGACCCGCCCGCGATGCTGAGCGGCCTGGTGCGCAGAACGGCCCGCGCCGTCCAGGATCCGGCGGGCGCGCCGCGGCTCGCCGGACGGCTGGCGGGGCGTTCCGCGCCGGAGCGGCGGGAGCTGCTGCTCGACGTGGTGCGCGAGCACGTGGGAGCCGTCCTCGGCCGGTCCGACACCGGGGCGATCGACGCCGACGGCGCCTTCAAGGAGCTCGGGTTCGACTCGCTCACCGCCGTGGAGCTGCGCAACTCGCTCGCCGCCGCGACCGGCCTGCGGCTGCCGGCCATGTTGGTGTTCGACCACCCGAACCCGGGCGCCCTCGCCGAGTACCTGGCCGGGGAGCTGGCGCCCGCACCCGAGGAGGGCCTCCCGGCCGTCCTGGCCGAGCTGGACCGGCTGGAGGCGACGCTGGCCGCGTCGGCCGTCGTCGACGACGCGCGGCCGGAGATCACCACCCGGCTGCGCGGGCTGCTCGCCCGCTGGACGGGCGGCGACTCCCCCGGCGGCAGACCCGCCGACGTCGGCGGGCGGCTGCGGGAGGCCAGCGCGGCCGAGGTTCTGGACTTCATCGACAAGGAGCTCGGGCGCGCCCTGAGCTGAACGCCCAGAGGACGGGGCTGGAAGAGAAGAGATGATGACGCACGAGACGGACGACGGGAAGCTCGTCGAATACCTCAAATGGGTGACGGCCGAACTGCACAGCACCAGGGCGCGGCTGGCGGACGTCGAGTCCGGCGGCGCCGAGCCGGTCGCCGTCGTCGGCATGGCCTGCCGGTATCCGGGCGGGGTCGCCTCGCCGGACGACCTGTGGCGGCTGGTCGCGGACGGCGGCGACGCGATCGGCGGCTTCCCCGCCGGGCGGGGCTGGGACCTGGACGGCCTGTTCGACCCCGATCCCGACCATCCGGGCACCAGCTACAGCCGCGAGGGCGGGTTCCTGCACGACGCCGACGCGTTCGACCCGGCGTTCTTCGGCATCAGCCCGCGCGAGGCCCTCGCCATGGACCCGCAGCAGCGGCTGCTGCTGGAGGTCGCGTGGGAGACGTTCGAGCGCGCGGGCATCGTCCCGGCGGACCTGCGCGGCAGCGCCACGGGGGTGTTCGCCGGGGTGATCTACGCCGACTACGCGGCCCGGCTCGGCCGCGCGCCCGCCGAGGTCGAGGGCTTCCTCGGCAGCGGCAGCGCGGCGAGCGTGGCCTCCGGCCGGGTCGCCTACACCTTCGGCCTGGAGGGCCCGGCCGTCACCGTCGACACCGCGTGCTCGTCGTCGCTGGTGGCCGTCCATCTGGCGGCCCACGCGCTGCGGCGCGGCGAGTGCTCGCTGGCGCTGGCGGGCGGGGTGACGGTGATGTCCACACCCGGTGTGTTCGTCGAGTTCAGCCGGCAGCGCGGGATGTCGCCCGACGGGCGGTGCCGGTCGTTCGCGACCTCCGCCGACGGCACCGGCTGGTCCGAGGGGGCCGGGCTGGTGCTGCTGGAGCGGCTCGGCGACGCCCGGCGCAACGGCCACCGCGTCCTGGCGCTCGTCCGGGGTTCGGCGATCAACCAGGACGGGGCGAGCAACGGGCTGACCGCGCCCAACGGACCGTCCCAGGAGCGGCTGATCCACCGCGCCCTCGCGGAGGCCGGTCTCGGTCCAGCCGACATCGACGCCGTCGAGGCACACGGCACCGGCACCACCCTCGGCGACCCCATCGAAGCCCAAGCCCTCATCAACACCTACGGACGCGAACGCGACCCCGACAAGCCCCTCTGGCTCGGCTCCATCAAATCCAACCTCGGCCACACCCAGGCCGCCGCGGGCACCGCGGGCATCATCAAAATGATCCTGGGCATCCGGCACCGGACGCTCCCGGAGACCCTCCACATCGACGCGCCGACACCCCACGTCGACTGGGACGACTCCGGCGTCCGGCTCCTCACTCAAGCCCAACCGTGGCCCGACACCGGCCGCCCGCGCCGCGCCGCCGTCTCCTCCTTCGGCATCTCCGGCACCAACGCCCACGTCATCCTCGAACAACCGCCCGACGAGCCGGAACCGGAGCAGCCGGAAGACGACGGGGACGGCGCGTCCGGGATCGTGCCGTGGACGCTGTCGGCCAGGACGCCCGGCGCGCTGCGCGGGCAGGCGGAGCGGCTGCTCGGCTTCGTCCGCGCCGAGGCCGCGCCGGGGCCCCGCGCGGTCGGCCGGGCGCTGGCGACCACCCGCACGGCCTTCGAGCACCGGGCCGTCGTGGTCGCCGCCGACCGGGACGAGGCCGCCCGCGCTTTGGCCGCGCTCACGCGGGACGAGCCGTCCCCGAACGTGACGCGGTACCGGGCCGCGAGGCCCTCGGGTGCGACCGCGTTCCTGTTCACCGGACAGGGCTCGCAGCGCGCCGGGATGGGCCGGGACCTGTACGAGCGATTCCCCGTCTTCGCCGAGGCCCTGGACGAGGCGTGCGCGGAGTTCGCCGACCACCTGGACGAGCCGCTGCGCGACACGATGTTCGCCCCGCCGCGCTCCGCGGGCGCGGCGCTGCTTGACCAGACCCTCTACACCCAGCCCGCGCTGTTCGCCCACCAGACCGCGCTCCACCGGCTGATCACGTCGTTCGGGATCGTCCCGACGCACTTCCTCGGGCACTCGATCGGCGAGCTGACCGCCGCCCACCTCGCGGGAGTCCTCACGCTCCCCGACGCGGCCCGGCTCATCGCCGCACGCGCCCGGCTCATGCAGGACGCCGGGGACGGCGAGATGATCGCGGTCAACGCCCCCGAGGACGCGGTCCACGAACTCCTGCACGGCCACGAGGATCAGGTCTCGATCGCGGCCGTGAACACACCCGACTCGGTGGTGCTGTCCGGGGACGCGGAGACGGTGCGGGAATTGGCCGGACGGCTGGCGGAACAAGGGGTGCGCACCCGGCGGGTGAACGTCAGCAACGCGTTCCACTCCCCGCACATGGAACCGATCTTGGAGGAGTTCCGCGCGGTCGCGGACGCCCTCGCGTTCCAGCCGCCGACGCTCCCGGTCATCTCCAATGTGACGGGCGCGACCGGCGGCGCGGAGTTCACCGATCCCGGCTACTGGGCCCGGCACCTGCGCGGGACCGTGCGCTTCGCCGACGGGATCACGACCCTGCGCGCCGAAGGCGTGACGACGTTCGTGGAACTCGGGCCCGACGCCGTGCTGAGCGCGATGGTCCGGCGCGGCCGCTCCGGTTCGGACGCCGAGGCGATCCCGGTGCAGCGCGCCGGACGCCCCGAGGCGCGCACGTTCCTGACCGCCCTCGCCGCGCTGGACGCCGCCGGATCGCCGGTGAGCTGGTCCGCCGCGTTCGGCCCCGGCCCGGTCGCGGCCGACCTGCCCACCTACGCGTTCGAGCGCGACCGGTACTGGCTGAACACCGACGCGCCCGCGGCGGCGCCAGCGGACCTCGACGGCCCGGACCGCGCGTTCTGGGACGCCGTCGACCGCGGCGACCTGGAGGCGCTGACCGCGGCCCTGGAGGCCGAGCCGCATGAGGAACTGGCGATCGGAGCCCTGGTGCCCGCCCTGTCACGCTGGCGGCGCAGCCGCCGAACCCGCTACCGGACGGTCTGGCGGCCCGTCGCGGACGGGCCGAGCGGCGGGACGCCCGGCCGCTGGGCCGTCCTCGTCCCCGACGAGGTGGACGCGGCCTCGGCCGAGCCGCTCCTGGACGCCCTACGGGCCGAGGGCCTGGACGTCGTCAAGCTGCCCTTCCAAACAGACGAGCCGGCGCCGACCGGCCCGATCCCGGACCGGATCGACGGCGTCCTGGCGCTGCTGGCCTTCGACGACCGCGCGCCGAAGCGGGCCGCCGAGCTGGTCCGCGCGGTGGCCGACGTCGACGTCCCGGTCTGGCTCGCGACACAGCATGCCGTCGCCGCCCATCCCGCCGACCCTCCGCCAGACCCGTCGCGCGCCGCGCTCTGGGGCCTGGGCGAATCGCTGGCGGCCGAGCGTCCGGGCCGGGTGGGCCTGGCGGACCTGCCGGTCGGCCCGGACGCCGAAGCGCCGGCCGCGTTCGCGCGGACCCTGCGCGCCGCCGCCGACCGCGACCAACTGGCGTTCCGCGCGTCCGGCGTGTTGGCGAGGCGGCTGGTGCGCGCGGCGCCGCCGTCCGGCCTCCCGCCGCGCGGGGACGGGACCGTCCTCGTCCTGGCGCCGCGCGGGGTCGACGAGGACCTGGTCGCGCGGGCCGGCACGGGCGCGGCCTGCACGGTGGTCGCCGCTCCGCCGGAGCTGAACGCCAGGGACACGACGAGCTGGGACCCGGCCGACACGTCCGGGCTGCGGAACCTGCTCGCCGCGATCCCGGCGGACCACGCACTGACCAAGATCGTGTTCGACGCCGCGGCGCCCGCCTCGGCAGACCCGGACAGCGCGGCGGCGCCCGCCTACGACGACTTCGCCGCGGAGCTGAAGACGCTGGTGAAGGCGGCGGTGGAGATCGACGCCCTGACCCGGACCGGCGAGCCGCCGCTGCTGGTGTTCCGCACCCGCTCGGGCGCGCTGCTGCCGGTTCCGGGACGGCCCGCCGACGCGGTCGCCCGCGCGTTCCTGGACGCGCTGGCCGAGGGCCGCCGCGCGGCCGGCTTCCCCGCCGCCTCCGTGGCATGGGACCCGGGCGCGGACGTGCCGGGCGTCACCGCCGCGCTCGGCGCGGAGGGCGAACCGTCCCTCCTGCTCGCCGACACGGATTGGGACGCCGTTCCCGGACCCGTCCCACCGCTGTTCGACGAGCTGCGCTCCACACCCGAATCCGCGTCCGGCACAGGAGACGGCGCCACCGGCCCGGACTGGCGGGAACTCGTGGCCACGGCGTCGGACGACGAGCGGGACCGGCTGCTGACCACCCTGGTCAGAACGCATGCCGCCGCCGCGCTCGGCCACGCGTCCCCCGAGGAGATCGAGCCGGACGTCGACCTGGTCGAACTCGGCATCACCTCGTTCTCGGCACTGGAACTGCGCAACCTGCTCGCCGAGGCGACGGGGGTGGAACTCCCCGCGACCGTCGTGTTCGAGGAGCCCACCCTCGCCCGGCTCGTCGCGCGGCTCCGCGCCGGACTCGACGGCGCCGCCGAGAGCGACTTCGAAAGAACGATCTAGCCCTGCCCAGCCCCTGGGCGGAACGAACCCAGCAAGCCACCGGAAGCGATCTGGAGCTGAATCATGGACCCAACCGTAATCATCGCGGGCGGCGGCCCCACCGGACTCATGCTCGCCTGCGAACTCGCCCTCGCCAACGTGCACGCCGTCGTCATCGAGAAGCTCCTCGACCCTTCCGGGGAATCACGGGGCATGGGGCTGCACGCGCGGTCCCTGGAGACCCTCGACCAGCGGGGGCTGCTGGAGCGCTTCGGCGACGACACCCCGGTCTGGCCCCGGGCGCACTTCGCGCTGATGTGGATGGACCTGAGCGACTTCGACACGACCTTCACCTACATCGTCCCGCAGTGGCGGACCGAGAAGATCCTCGACGAGCGGGCCCGCGAACTCGGCGTGGACCTGCGGCGCGGCGAGGTCGTCGTGGCCGTCGACCAGGACGGCGACGGCGTGAGCGTCGGCGTGCGGAAGGCGGACGGCGGGGAGTACCGGCTGCGCGGCGAGTACCTGGTCGGCGCGGACGGCGGCGGCAGCGCCGTCCGCAGGCTGGCCGGGTTCGACTTCCCCGGCACCGACTCGACCTACCACGGCGTCCTCGGGGACGTCGAGGAGTACGACGCGGTCGACGGCATCGAGACGACCCTCTACCCCGACAAGGGCATGTACGCAGCGATCCCGCTCGGCCCGGACGTGCTGCGCATCATGACCACCGAGTTCGACGCGCAGCTCCCGCCCGACGACCAGGAGGTCACGCTCGACGAGCTGCGCGCCAGCGTCAAGGCCATCACCGGCGAGGAGCCGAATGTCGGCAAGCCGCGGTGGCTGTCGCGGTTCGGGAACGCGAGCCGGCAGGTCACCGAGTACCGCAAAGACCGGATCTTCCTGGCCGGGGACGCGGCGCACGTCCACTACCCGATGGGCGGCCAGGGCCTCAACTCCGGCATCCAGGACGCGGTGAACCTGGGCTGGAAGCTGGCCGCCGAGATCAACGGCTGGGGCCCGCCCGGCCTGCTGGACAGCTACCACGCCGAGCGGCACCCGGTGGCCGCGCGGGTCGCCCGGAACACCGAGGCCCAGCTGGCGCTGCTGCACCCGGTGGGGAAGATCGGGCCGCTGCGCGACCTGTTCGGCGAGCTGCTCCAGTACAAGGAGGTGCGCAGGCACCTCATCGAGATGGTGACCGGCATCGCGGTCACCTACGACTTCGAGTACCCCGACCGCGCCGGCGGCCCGCACCCGCTGGAGGGCCGCCGCATCCCGAACGCCGCGCTCGCCACCCCCGACGGCGAGCGCACCGTGGCGGAGACCCTGCGCGCCGGGCACGGGGTGCTGCTGGACCTCTCGGACGGCGACGCGAAGACCGGCGACGTGTCCAACTGGGACGGGCGGGTCGACCTGGTGCGCGCCGAGCCCGTCGAGGAGATCGGCGCGGCGGTGGTGCTGGTGCGCCCGGACGGCTACATCGCCTACGCGCACGAGGATGGCTCCGACCCCGAAGGACTGGGACTGGCGCTCAAGACCTGGTTCGGCTGAGCCGCACGGCGTCCCGGAACGGCGCCCTCCGGCGGCGTGGCCGCGTCCCCCGCGGCCACGCCGCCACGCCGCCACGCCGCCGTCGCCCCGGTCGCCGGGACGACGGCCTTCGTCCGCGACCGGCGGTCTCGCGGACCAGCGGCTTCGGCGCGCAGGGAACGTCCGCGTCCACTGGATGCGCGTTCCTGTAGACGTCCACGTTCACTACGCCCTATAGTTGCTGTAGACGTCGACGTTCCCTACATGCGGGACGAAGTGCGCATACTCCGCTCCCGCACGTTCCCACGACCTCATTTCCCTGGAGCCACGATGGCGACCGCCCAGACCAGTGACACAAGCCCGCCGCCCTACCGGCAACGCTCCGGCATCGTCCTCACCGCGCTGCTCGGCTGCCAGCTCATGCTGGTGCTGGACGTCACGGTGGTGAACATCGCCCTGCCCCACATCAAGAGCTCGCTGGGCTTCTCGGCCGACAACCTGGCCTGGGTCCTCAACGCCTACACGGTGGTCTTCGGCGGGCTGCTGCTGCTCGGCGGCCGGGCCGGGGACATCCTCGGCCGCCGTGCCGTGTTCATGGCGGGGGTCGCGCTGTTCGGCGTGGCGTCCCTGGTCGGCGGGCTGGCCCCCGACTCGGGCTGGCTGCTCGGCGCCCGCGCCGCGCAGGGCCTCGGCGCCGCGCTGGCCTCGCCGTCCGCCCTCGCCCTCATCTCCACCAGCTTCGCCGAGGGGCCCGAGCGCACCCGGGCCCTCGGCCTGTGGGGCGCGGTCTCCGGGTCGGCGTCGACCCTCGGCCTCATCGTCGGCGGCGTCCTCACCGACGTGCTGTCGTGGCGCTGGGTGCTGTTCATCAACGTCCCGATCGCGGTGCTGGTGCTCGTGCTCACGCCCCGGTTCATCCGCGAGGCCGACCGGCAGCCCGGCCGGTTCGACATCGCCGGCGCCGTCACCTCGACCGTCGGGATGGGCGCGCTGGTCTACGGGTTCATCCACGCCTCGTCGGACGGCTGGCGCGACTCGATCACGCTGGGCTCGATCGCCCTGGGCGTGGTGTCGCTGCTGCTGTTCGTCGCCGTCGAGTCGCGGGCCCGCCAGCCGATCACGCCGCTGCACCTGTTCCGCGACGCCGACCGGGTCCGCGCCTACCTCATCCTGCTGCTGATCGCGGGCAGCATGCTCGCGATGTTCTTCTTCCTCGCCCAGTTCCTGCAGGAGGTCCTGAAGTTCGGGCCGCTCAAGGCGGGGCTCGCCTTCCTGCCGCTGTCGCTGGTGCTGATCCTCGCCGCCCAGCAGACGGCGTCGGCGCTGCCGAAGATCGGCGCCAAGGCCCCCACCGCGATCGGAGCGGCCGTCACCGTCGCCGGGCTCGTCTGGCTGGGCTTCCTGGACGAGAACAGCAGCTACCTCACCGGCGTCCTCGGCCCGCTCGTGCTGTTCGGCATCGGGGCCGGCCTGATCTTCGTCCCGGCCACCGTGGGCGCCGCCGCCCGCGTCGCGTCCGACGAGTCGGGCGCCGCCTCGGGAATGCTCAACACCATGTCGCAGATCGGCGGCAGCCTCGGACTGGCCGCGCTGGTCACCGTCGCCGGGACGGCCGCGAGGCACGAGGCCGAACACCCCGTCGCCGGGCTCTCCCCGGCCCGCCAGGCCGAGCACGTGCTCACCTACGGCTTCACCCGGGCGTTCCTCGTCGCGGCCGCGCTCGCCGTCGTGATCCTGCTCATCAGCCTCACCGCGCGCCGCCGTCCCGCGCCCGACGCGGGGACGCCCGCCGAGACCGGCGAGACCGCCGAGGCCGCGGAGGCGAAGGCCGCCGAAGCCTGACGTCCGGCCGTCCCGTCCCGCTTAAGACGGCTCCAAGGGGTCGCTTCAGCTCCCGCGACGATCCTTGGTGGGACTTCACACGACCCACCCGGAACCGAGCACGGCGGAAGGAAGCTGAGCATGGCCTATGAGGCGAACGCGGACCTGGAGACCGGTCGGCTGAGCGTGCCGTCGAGCGACTGACCGGAGGAGCCATGAACCCCGCGCACGCGAAACGCGCCATCGCCCTACTCGGCGCCGCCGCCGTACTGTCCACGGCGGCCTCGGCCTGCGGGTCGGGGGAGGCGGCCGAGAGCGGCGCCTTCACCTTCGCCACCGACCAGGTGCCGCAGTGCCTGGACCCCGCGGTCAGCCCGCAGGACGTGGTGGCCCTCATCGGCCGGAACATCTTCGACTCGCTGGTCGCCATGGCGCCCGACGGGCAGCTCCGGCCGTGGCTCGCCGAGAAGTGGACGGTCTCCCCCGACGGGAAGACCTACACCTTCACCCTCAGGCAGGGCGTCACGTTCTCCGACGGGACGCCGCTGAACGCCGCCGCGGTCAAGGCCAGCCTCGACCACATCGTCGACCCGCGGACGAAGTCCATCTACGCCGCCCGGCTGATCAGCGCCTTCGACGAGGCGACCGCCGCGGACGAGCGCACGGTGCGGATCAGGCTGAAGCGGCGCAGCACCCCGTTCCTCCAGGCGCTCAGCACCACCTACCTCGGCATCCAGTCGCCGTCGTCGCTGCAAGCGCCCGGCGCCGCCTGCACCCGGCCGGTGGGGTCGGGCCCGTTCCGCCTCGACGGCTGGACGCACAACGTCAGCCTCACCCTCAAGCGCAACCCCAAGTACGCCTGGGGGCCGCCGACCGCCGCGCACACCGGGCCCGCGCGGCTGAACAGGATCACCGTCAAGTTCGTCACCGAGGACGCCGCCCGGTTCGGCGCGCTCACCAGCGGCCAGGTCGACGCCATCGACGACGTGCCGCCGGTGAACGTGAAGACCCTCAAGGCGTCCTCCGGGCTGCGCCTCGCGCACGCCGACATCCCCGGCGTGGTGTTCACGACGTTCCTGAACGCCTCGCGGGGCCCGCTCTCCGACGAGCGGGTGCGCACCGCGCTGGTGCGCTCGGTCGACCTCGACGCGCTGGTCAGATCCGCCTACTTCGGGCAGTTCGAGCGGGCGTGGAGCGTGCTCAGCCCGTCGACGCTCGGCTACGACAGCGCGGCGCCCGGCACCTGGAAGTACGACCCGGCGCTCGCCGGACGGCTGCTCGACGAGGCGGGCTGGACCGCCCGCGACGCGCAGGGCTACCGCACCAAGGGCGGCAAGCCGCTGGAGCTGCGCTGGCCGTACGTCCCGCAGTTCCTGGCGAAGTTCCTGGTCGTCGCGCAGGGCATCCAGGCGCAGGCCAAGCAGGCCGGGTTCAAGATCGACCTGACTCCGGCGGACTCGGGCACCTTCGGCCGCGAGTACGTCAAGGGCGACCTCGACCTGTACTCGTCCAGCTTCGTGCGCGACGAGCCGGACATCCTGCGGCTGTTCTTCACGAGCGCGCAGAGCTCCGCCAAGGGCGGCGGCGCCATCCTCGGCAGCGGGTTCCCGCAGCTGGACCGCTGGCTGAACGAGGCGGAGAGCTCGGACGACCAGACCGCCCGCGTGGCCACGTACGTGCGGGTGCAGCGGTTCGTCACCGAGCACGCGCTCGCGCTGCCGGGCTACGTCCCGGCCGACCTGGTCGGCTACTCCAGCAAGGTCAAGGGACTGTCCTTCGAGCCCAACGCCTACCCGCTCTTCTATGACGTGACGGTGGGGGGCAAGGCGTGAAGCGAAGGGAGGGGCGGGCGCCGGACGGCCTGACCGGCTGGATCCTGCGCCGGCTCCTCCTGTCGCTGATCGTGGTGTTCGGCGCGGCCACGGTCACGTTCGCCACGTTGCAGCTCACCCCGGGCGACCCGACCTACGCCGTGCTGAACAACCCCTCCCCGCCGCCCGAGCTGGTCGCGCACGTCCGGCACGACCTCGGCTTCGACCGGCCGGTGGCCGACCAGTACGCCCGGTTCCTCGGCCGCCTCGCCACCGGCGACCTCGGCCGCTCCTACCAGCTCGACCAGCCGGTGTGGCGCGTCATCACCACCCAGCTCGGCTCGACGGTGGAGCTGGCCGTCGCGGGATTCGTCCTGGCGCTCGGGACGGCGATCGTCCTCGCCACCGCCACGGCCGGGCGCCGCCCGCTGGTGGGCCGGGTCTCCGCCGCGCTGGAGCTGCTGTCGGTCTCCACCCCGTCCTTCTGGACCGGGATCGTGCTGCTGACGTTCCTGTCGTTCCGGCTCCACCTGTTCCCCGCCACGGACGGCACCGGACCGCGCGGCCTGGCGCTGCCCGCGGTGACGCTGGCGCTGGGCATCGCCGGGGCGTACACCCAGGTGCTCCGCGAGGGCCTGGAACGCGCGCTGGACGAGCCGTTCACGCTCAGCTCCCGCGCCCGCGGGTCCGGTGAGACGGCCGTCCGGCTGCGGCACGCGCTCCGGCACGCGCTGACGCCCATCGTGACGATGTCCGGCTGGACGATGGGCACGCTGCTGACCGGCGCGGTCATCGTCGAGTCGGTGTTCAGCCGCCAGGGCCTCGGCCGGACGCTGGCCACCGCCATCTCCGGCCACGACCTGCCGCTGGTGACGGGCATCGTCGTGCTCGCCGCCGCGGCCTTCACCGTGCTCAACATCGCGGTCGACCTGCTGTACCGGATCCTCGATCCCCGGCTGCGGGAGGCGGCGCCGTGACCGCCGTCGCGGGCGCCGAACGCCTGGCCGGGGCCGGAGACCGCCGCGTCCGGCCCGGTGCCGCGCTGGCCTGGACGTTCCTGGCGCTGGTCGCCGTCGCCGCGCTCTGGCCGTCGCTGCTGGCCGGGCACCAGCCCAACGCCGTCGATCCCGCGCACGCCCTGGCCGGGCCCGGGTCCGGCCACCCGTTCGGCACCGACCAGCTCGGCCGCGACATCCTCAGCCGGATCGTGTACGGGACGCGCGCGTCGGTGACCATCGGGCTCGGCGCGACCGCGTTCGCGGTCGTCGCGGGCTCGGTCCTCAGCACCCTGGCCGCCCTCGGCGGACGGGCCGCCGACGAACTGGTCATGCGGACCACCGACGTGTTCCTCGCCTTCCCCGGGCTGCTGCTCGCGATGCTCGTGGTCGCCGTGCTCGGCGGCAGCACGCTCAACGCGACGCTGGCCATCGGGATGTCCAGCGCCCCGGGGTTCGCCCGGCTGATCCGCGGCCAGATGCTGGTGATCCGCGAGTCGGACTACGTGCAGGCGGCGCGGGCGCTCGGACGGCGCCCGCTCGACATCCACCTGCGGCACACGCTGCCGAACGCGCTGCCGCCCGTGCTGGTGCTGGCGACCGTCCAGGTCGGCGCGGCCATCATCGGCGGCTCGTCGCTGAGCTTCCTCGGCCTCGGACCGAAGCCGCCGACGGCCGAGTGGGGCGCCATGCTCGCCGAGGGGCGGAGCTTCCTCGCCGCCGACTGGGCCGTCGCGGTGTTCCCCGGCCTGGTGCTGACGGCGACCGTCGTGGCGTGCAACGTCGCGGGCCGGAGCCTGCGGCGGAGGTTCGAGGGGCGGCGCCATGTCGACCTCTGAGCCCCTGCTCCGCGTCGAGGACCTCCAGGTCGCGTTCCGCACCGCCCAGGGCGTGGTCCAGGCCGTGCGGACCGTGGACTTCACCGTCGCGCCCGGCGAGTGCCTCGCGGTCGTCGGGGAGTCCGGGTCCGGCAAGAGCGTGACCGCCCGGACCCTCATCGGCCTGCCCGGCCCCGGCGCGCGGGTCCAGGCCCGGCGGCTGACGCTGGACGGCGAGGACCTGCTCGGCATGAGCGAGCGCAGATGGCGAGAGGTGCGCGGCGGGCTGATCGGGTTCATGCCGCAGGACGCCCTGTCCGCGCTGGACCCGCTGCGCAAGGTCGGCGCCGAGGTCGCCGAAGGACTGCGCAACCACCGCGCGGCCCGCCGGTCGGACGTCCGGGCCGGGGTCGTCGAACTGCTGAAACTGGCCAGGATCCCCGAGCCCGACCTGCGCGCCCAGCAGTACCCGCACCAGTTGTCCGGCGGGCTCCGCCAGCGGGCCGTGCTCGCGACGGCGCTGGCCGCGGGCCCGGGACTGCTGGTCGCCGACGAGCCGACCACGGCGCTGGACGTCACGGTGCAGGCCCGCATCCTGGACCTGCTGGCCGCCCGCAAGGCCGACGGCGTGGCGATCCTGCTCGTCAGCCACGACCTCGCGGTGGTGGGACGGCTCGCCGACCGGATCGCGGTCATGCACGACGGCGCGTTCGTCGAGACGGGCCCGACCGAGCGGATCCTCACCGAGCCGGAGCACCCCTACACCCGCAGGCTGCTGGCCGCCGTCCCGTCCGCGCACGCCAAGGGAACACGCCTCAGCCTGGAGCCGCCCGCGCCGCTCGCCCCGCCCGCGCCGCCGGCGAAGGCGCCGCCGGAGGTCGCGAGCGGCCGCGTCCTGGAGGTGACCGGGCTGACCAAGACCTACCGCGGCGTCGGCCGGCGGCGCCGCACCGCGGTCGAGGACGTCTCGTTCACCCTGGAGGCCGGGGAGACGCTGGGCGTCCTCGGCGAGTCGGGATCGGGCAAGTCCACCGTCGCCCGGATCGTGCTCGGCCTGCTGGAGCCCGACGCCGGGTCGGTCTCCCTGCACGGCCGCCCGTGGTCGGCGCTGCGCGAGCCCGCCCGCCGTCCGCTGCGCCACCGCATCCAGTTCGTCCAGCAGGACCCGCTCGCCTCGTTCGATCCCCGCTACACCGTCGAGCGGATCGTCGCCGAAGGGCTGCGGGACGGCCCCGGCCGCCGCCGCGACCGGATCACCGACCTGCTGGAACTCGTCGGGCTGGACGGCGCCCTGCTGGACCGGCGCCCCGCCCAGCTGTCGGGCGGCCAGCGCCAGCGCGTGGCCATCGCCCGGGCCCTCGCCCCCGGGCCGGACGTGATCGTCTGCGACGAACCGGTGTCCGCCCTCGACGTGTCCGTGCAGGCCCAGATCCTCGACCTGTTCGCCGACCTGCAGCGGGGGCTGCGGGTCGCGCTGCTGTTCATCTCGCACGACCTCGGCGTGATCTACCACGTCAGCGACCGGGTCATCGTGATGAAGGACGGCCGCGTCGTGGAGACCGGCGACGCCGCCGAGGTCTTCGCCCGCCCCCGGCACGAGCACACCCGGGAACTGCTGTCCGCCCTGCCCGAACTGCGGAACGCCGGTCCCGCGGCGACCACCACACCCAGCCCCTCCTGACGACCATGATTGGGAGCTCTCCATGACCCCTCCATCGACCGAGGCCAGCCGAATCCCCCTGTCCGTGCTCGACGTGGCGCCCGTGTGGCGCGGGTCGACGGCGTCCCAGGCGCTCCGCGACACCCTCGACCTGGCCCGGCGGGTCGAGCGGTTCGGATACCAGCGGTACTGGATGGCCGAGCACCACAACACGCCGAGCCTGGCGACGTCCGTCCCCGGCGTCATGACGGGCATGGTCGCCGGGGTCACGTCCACGATCCGGGTGGGGTCCGGAGGGGTGCTGCTGCCGAACCACCCGCCGTTCGTCGTCGCGGAGCAGTTCGGCACCCTGGAGGCGATCCACCCCGGGCGGATCGACCTCGGCCTCGGCCGGGCACCGGGCACCGACCCGCTCACCGCGCGGGCGCTGCACCGCACCTCGTCCGGCGACGACTTCCCCGAGCGGATCTCCGAGCTGCTCGGCTATTTCGCCGGGCCGGACGGCAGCCCGTCCAAGAGCCTGATCAACGCCGTCCCGGCGGGCGAGCACCGCCCGCAGGTGTGGGTGCTCGGCTCCAGTCCGGCGAGCGGCCAGCTCGCCGGGCTGCTCGGCCTGCCCTACGCCTACGCCCACCAGATCAGGCCGCAGCTGACGGCGGTGTCCATCGGCGCCTACCGCGAGCACTTCCGCCCCTCCCCCGACCTGCGGCGCCCGCACTCGATCGTCTGCGCGATGGTCGTCGCGGGCGAGGACGACGCCAAGGCCCAGCGCCTCATCGGGCCCATGGGGCTGACGTACGTGCTGCACCGGCGCGGCGTCCCCGTCGGCGACCCGCTGCCCACCCAGCGGGAGGCCGACACCTTCGTCTACACGACGGGCGACCGGGAGCTGCTCGACGAGTACCTCGGCCCGCAGCTCGTCGGCGGTCCCGAGACGCTCGCGCAGAAGGTGCCGGAGTTCCTGGCCGAGACCGGGGCGGACGAGCTGATGGCCCTCACCGGCATCCCCGACCACGAGGCGCGGGTCCGCTCCTACGAGTTGCTCGCCCAGGCCGTCGGCCTGGCGCGCGACGGCGTGTCGGTCACGGGCTGACCGGCCCGGTCGGCGGACGCCGTGCCGCGGGCGGCGCCGGATCCGGCGCCGTGTCCCGCCGCGAGCGGCAGCAGGACGCGGTCGACGATCCCGGTCACCAGCGCCTCCGGGATCCGGCCGCCGCCCGCGATGACGTGGTCGAGCAGGAGGGCGGGGCCGACCGAGGCGACCAGCGGGTCCACCATGGGCGCGGCGACCTCGCCGCGCTCGGCGCCCCGGCGCAGCGCCTCCAGGATCAGCTCCTTGCAGGGCCGCAGCACCCGCTGGTCGAAGATCGCGCGGAAGTCGCGGTCGCCCTCGACGGCCACCACCGTGAACGCTCCGGCGCAGGTCGCGTCCGCGCCCTGCTTGACGCACGACAGCAGGGCGACCAGGTCGTCGCGGAGGGTCTCGGCGGGCGGGACGTCGAAGGGCGACGGCAGGACGCTGCTCAGCGCGTCGAGGACGAGTTCCTTCTTGTTGCTCCACCGGCGGTACAGGGCGGCCTTGCCCGTGCGGGCGGCCAGGGCGACGCTGTCCATCGTCATGCGGGTGAAGCCGACGTCGCTCAACTGCTCGAAGACCGCGTCGAAGATGGCCTGCTGGAGCTCCGCCCCATGGCGCCGCGGCGCTCCCGCGGCGTCGTCGGCGTGTCCGACGGCGGCGGCCCTGCCCATCCTCCGCCTCCAGTGAACGTAGACGTCTCCTAGTGCTTCCATGGTACTCGAACGCCGTTCACCACGGATGTCCTGGCGCGGGAGCGTCCCCGGCGGCACCGCTCTTCCCTCGCGCGTCCCCGCGTGACCAATACAGGCCAGCCGCGCTCTGGGCCCGACACGCGAACCCGGGAGGTCAGGCGGGCGGACGCCCGCATTCGAGGCGCATTTATCGCGGCCGGACGGAGGGGAAACGACGGCGAATTGCCAGATCGTCCAATATGGAGGGTGATATCCTACTTAACCTATCGGATTTACACCAAAATCTGTTAGCCTACTAACCATGCCTTGAGCCTCCTGTCCATGGCCAGGATTGTCGGTTTCGGCCCCGGCCGGCCCGCCGAGGTGCGGCGAAAGGACTCAGTCGCCTGTGGCAAAGATCCGGAGAGCTCCCGAGATTCATCTCGTCCGCCGCGCCGAGGCGGCCGAGTTGTGGACCGCGGTGGACCGCCTGGGCGGCCGCGGCCCCGCCCAGTTGATCGAGGTCGTCGCCGAACCGGGCATGGGCAAGACCCGCCTGCTGGCCGAGGTCGCCTCCCGTGCCGCGACGCGCGGTCTCACCGTCCTCAGCCGGCGCTGCACCGAGAAGGGCCGGGACGCCCCGGTCCGCGCGCTCGCGCACCTGCTCCCGGACGAGGGCCCCGCCACCGGCCCGGCCGACGCCGCGCCGCCGGAGCGCCAGGACCCGGCGGTCGGCGCCCCGGACCACTGGGGCTGGCCCGCCGAGACCCCGGACCGCGACTACGCGCCGTTCGTCCGTCTCCTCGCGGACCGCGTGATCTCCTCCGCCCGGGACCAGAACGGCCTGGTCATCCTGCTCGACGACTTCCAATGGGCCGACAACACTTCCATCGAGTTGATCGAACAGCTCGCCCAGCACCGCGTGGAGGCGCCTCTGCTCGTCGTCATCGCCCAGCGGCCGTTGCAGGCGTCCGCCCGGCTGCGGGGCGCGCTCGCCCACGGCTTCGAACTGGGCACGGTACGCCGGGTCGAGCTTCCTCCGCTGACCAGCGCGCAGTCCGCCGCCCTCCTCGGCCTTCCCGCCGACGACCACCGGCTCGGCGAACTCCACGAGGAGAGCCAGGGCACCCCGCTCTACCTGCTCGCCCTCGCGGGCATGCGCTCGCAGGGCGACGTCCCCGAGCAGCTCGCGACGTTGATCCTGGACGAGATCGGACGGCTGGGCCCGTGCGAGTCGCTCATCGTCGCGGCGGCGGCCGTCCTCGGCGAGGATTGGGACATGGAGACCCTGGCGGCGGTGGCCGAGACCGACCTGGACCGCACGCACGCGGCGCTGGCCAACCTCACCCACCGCGACCTCCTGCGGCCGATGGAACGTTCTTCTTCCTTCTCGTTCCGTCACCCCATCGTGCGGCAGCTCGTCTACAGGCGCTCCGGCCAGGGGTGGCATGTCGGGGCGCACCGCCGGGCGGCGACCTTCCTCGCCGGACGCGGGGCATCGGCGGGGCGGCTCGCCATCCACATCGAGCGGTGCATCGCGAGGGCCACGCCCGGCGACCGGAAGATCCTGCGCCGGGCCGCCGAGGACGTCCTCTTCCAGGACCCCGCCACCGCGGCGCGCTGGCTGCGCCTCGCCGTGCGCATCACGCCCGAGGACGAGGACCTCGAACGGGGCGGGCTGATGCTCATGCTCGCCCGGGCCCTCGGCCTCACCGGCCGGCTGCGGGAGAGCCGCGACCTGCTGCACGAAGCCCTCCGGCTGCTTCCCGAGGACTCGATCGGCCCCCGCGTCGACACCGTGGCCTTCTGCGCGCTGATCGAATGCCTGCTGGGGAACTACACCGAGGCGCGGGCCCTGCTCGCGGGCGAGTTCTCCCGGCTCGGCACCGACGACCTGCCGCGCGAGGCGACCGCCCTGCTCATCGAGCACGGCGTCATCGGCGCGCTCGACGGGGACGTGCCGTCCTGCGACCTCGTGAACCTCACCAAGCGCCTGGCCCGCGAGCACCGCGACCTCGTCGCCGAGGCGGGCGCGCTGGCGTTGAGCGGCCTGTGCGACGCGTTCAACGGGGACATCGAGGGCGCCGTCGGGGTGCTGGCCGACAGCGCCGCGCTCACCAACCGGCTGGCCGACACCGATCTGGCCACCCATCCGGAGTACCTGGGGGTGCTGGCCTGGGCCGAGGCCCTCACCGGCCGGTTCGGCGACGCGCGCCGGCATTTCCAGCGGGGCGTCGCGATCGCCCGCAAGTACGGGCACGTCCACGTGCTGTCCGTGCTGCTCCTCGGCGCGGCCATGACGCACGTGGTCACCGGCCGTCCGACCGAGGGCGGACGGCTCGCCGCCGAGGCCCGGGAGATCGCCGAGCGCATCAACGCGGTGCACCCGCAGGGGCTCTCGATCGCCGTCCAGGCGTTGAGCGCCGCCTGGCGGGACGAGGGCGAGGAAGCCGTCCGGCTGGGCGAGCAGGCCGAGGAGATCCTGCACGGGCACGACTTCTACTGGGGCGCGTTCGCGTCGATGGCGCTCGCCACCGCGGCCCGCCTCGGCGGCGACCCGCGGCGCTGCCTCACGTTGCTGCTCGACGTGGGCGGCCTCGACCAGCGGGATCTCCCGGCGGTGCTGCGTTCGTCGTCGCTGGAGACCCTCACCGGCGCCGCCGCGGCGCTCGGCGGGCACGACGCCGAGCCGGCGGTGCCCCCCGGGCAGGTCGAGGCGTGGGCGCGCCAGGCGGAGCAGATCGCCGACGCCGTCGGCCTCCCGGCGCACCGGGCGTTCGCCCTGGCGGCGCGCGGGCACGCGGCCCGCGCCGAGGGCGACGCGCGCGGCGCGCGGCACCTGTACGAGCGGGCGGCCCAGCTGTTCTGCGTCGCGGGGCTGCCGCACGCCCAGGCGCTCGCGCTCACCGCCAAGGCGGCGTGCCTGGCCGCGGACGGCCGGCCCGGCGAGGTCAAGGCGACGCTGGCGCTGGTCGACGAGCTCGCCCGGCGCAACGGGATCCGCGCGATCGACCCGCAGGTCCGCGGCGTCCGGCTGCGCGTCTCAGGTCCCCCCGCCGCCCCCGTGGACGAGCGGCTGACGCTGCTGACGGCGCGGGAGCGCGAGATCGCCGAGCTGGCCGGCATGGGCAAGCGGACGCGGGAGATCGCCGAGGAGCTGTCGCTGAGCCCGCGGACCATCGACGTCCACCTGAGCAGGACCTACCGCAAGCTGGGGATCGGCTCGCGCGCCGCGCTGGCCCGCCTGATGGCCGCGTCCGGCCGCGCGGCCCAGCCCGAGGGCGACCTCTGGACGACCGGAGCGATCGCGCACTGACCCGACGGGGAACGCGAGACGGCTGCCTAAGGTGCTCTTAAGCCCCTCCCGCGAGGATCGTCCCAGTGCCGATCCAGGAGGGGCGCAGGCCGCCCGAGGTCCCGCGCGAGCGCGGCGCGATTCCGCTGGAATCCGCGTCTCGCAGATCACCCGAAGGGAACCCCGCGTGAACACCATCGAAGACTTCGTCGCCCTCGTCCGCGACGAGCCGGGCCTGCCCCTGACGGCGGAGACGATCGGCCTGGCGGCGGGACTCCGCCAATGACGATGGGCACCCACCCCGCCCGGTTCGACGCGGCCTCGCTCAAGGCCGTGCTGGGCCACTTCGCCACCGGCGTGGCCGCCGTCACCGGCCTGCACTCCCGCACCCCGGTCGGCCTGGTCGTCGACTCGTTCACCGCCGTGTCGCTGGACCCTCCCCTGATCTCCTTCTGCGTAGCCCACACCAGCACCACCTGGCCCCGGATGCGCTCCAGCGAAGGACTCTGCCTGACCTTCCTCGCCGCGGACCAACGGGACCAGGCGCAGCGTCTGGCGACCTCCGGCCCCGCCAAGTTCCACGGCATCACCTGGACTCCGTCACCCGCCGGCCTGCCCATCATCGACGGCGGCCTCGCCTGGCTGGAATGCGAGATCGACACCGAACACCCCGCCGGCGACCACGTGATAGTCGTGGCCCGCATCCAGCACCTCGCCCCCTCGAACACCACCCCCGCCCCCCTCCTCCGCTACACCGGCACCTACGGCCGCTTCACCGAAGACTCCCGCTGACGCGCCGAGCGGGAAAGGACGGTCATCGTCATGACGCTGGCCGTGGCCCCGGCGAGGAGCATGATCGTCGATGGGGACGTGTGGTCCACCACGAAGCCTCCGGCCAGGGCGCCGGTGGAGAGGGTCGCCTGGAAGGACGCCGTGAACAGCACGGACGCGGCCTCCGGCGCGTGCGGGGCCGCCCTGACGAACAAGGCCTGCGAGCAGACCGGAACGGCGCCGTAGCCGACGCCCCACACGATCAGCAGGGCGACGGCGCCCGCGTCCCATCGGCCAAGAACGGGGAACGCCAGCGTCGCGAAGGCGATGAGCGCTCCGGCGAGGCCGAAGGCCGCGTACGGGTGGCGGGCGACGGCCGTACCGCACAGGAAATTGCCGAGGATTCCGGCGACGCCGTAAGTCAGCAGGAACACCGTGATCATTCCTGATGACACGTGCGTGACCCGCTCAAGGAAGGGCGTCACATATGTGTAGGCGCCGAAATGCGCCATGACGATCAGAAAGGTCGCCAGCAGCGCGAACCGGGTGCCCGCGTTCCGGGTCATGCCGCGCAGCACGGCGAGCCGGGTGACGTGCTCGGCGGGCAGCGGCGGAAGCAGCACGGCGAGCGCGACGAGCACCGCCGTGGACAGCACGCCCATCACCGTGAAACTGGCCCGCCACCCCGCCAGGTCCCCGATCAGGGTCCCCAGCGGCACGCCGAGGACCGACCCCAGCGGGACGGCCGAGAAGATCACCACGGTCGCCCGGCGCGTCGAGGGTCCGGGCACCAGCCGGTCCGCCAGCCCCGCGCCGATCGACCAGAAGCCGCCGATGACGATCCCGACCAGCACACGTGAAAGGAGCATCGCCCAGTAGCCCGGCGCCGCGGCCGCGACGAAATTCGCCGACGCCAGCAGGAACATGCAGGCGCACAGCATCAGCCGCCGGTCGATCCGCGCCGTGGCGACGGTGACCGCGGGAGCCGCGACCGCCGCCAGGTACCCGGGCAAGGCCATCGTCAGCCCGGCCGTCCCATCGGAAACGGCGAAGCCGGAGCCGATGGACGTCAGCAGCCCGATCGGCAGGATCTCGGTGGTGACGATCGAGAAGATCCCCATCGTCACCGCGAGCACCGCCGCCCAGCCCGTCATCGACGAGCGGGACGACGGCGCGGTGCCGACCATCAACATGGGTTCCGTCCTGTTGGTAGGGAAACGCACTGGAAGTGCGTCCCACCCAACAGTCGTCACCCGCGAAGCTCTGGCGTCTTTCCGCCGTCAACGTGCTCGGTCGGTGAGGTCCAGCGCGGATCGGACGATGCCGCCGGTGTCGATGCAGCGGTGGCGGTAGACGTCCGCGCAGGTTGTGCGCCACTGGTCGAGAGCGTCCTGAACGGCGGCCTGCGCCGGTACATCCCGCGGACGATCACGGGAAGAAGGGGAGTTCGATGTGGACGCGGTCGGCGGCGGCGAGGATCGCGGACGCGTCGTCGACCGGCGGGTGGATCGCCTGGTTGATGCGCCTCTTGATGTCCGCGCCCGCGGCGCCCGACGCCATCACCCTGCGGTCCCAGCCGCGGGTGAAGACGCCGCCGGCGGCGCCCAGGTCCAGGCAGGTGACGTAGGGGCCGGGGGTGAAGTCGCGCGGCGGGACGCCGAGCAGGTCGGCCGCCGCGTTGTATCCGGCCACCTTCCCGAGCGGGGTGGCGTGCTGGCACGCCTGCAGGACCGTGTGCTCGTCGTCGAACGCCGCCCTGGCCGCGTCCCCGGCGACGAACACCCCGGGCCGGGCGCGCAGCCACCGGTCGACCGGAACCCGTCCGAGGTGATCGAGGTCGTCCGAGATCTGTGCGGTGAGTTCGCTCGCCCTCATCCCCACCGACCACACGACCGCGTCCGCCTCGACCTTCGCGCCGTCGCTCAGGACGGCGTATCCGTCGCCGACCTCCGTCACCGTCGTCATGAGGCGGCGTTCGACACCGAGTTCGTCCAGCGCAGCCTCGATCTCCTCACGCGGGCCCGGGCCCAACCGGCTCCCCACCGTCTCGGACCGATCCACCAGCAGGACGCGACAGCGGGCGGCCAGGGCGGTCGCGATCTCCAGGCCGGTGAATCCGGCGCCCACGACCACGACGGAGCAGTCCGTCCGGCCGCGCAGGAAGTCGGCGAGCCGCCGGGCGCCGTCCAGCGTGTCGATGTCGAAGAGGCGGTCGGCCCCGGGCAGGTTCCGGGGCCGGACGAGCCTGCTGCCCGCCGCCAGCACCAGGCGGTCGTAGCCGATCTCCGCGCCGTCGGCCGCCACCGTGCGGCGCTCGGCGTCGATCGCGCTCACCGTGGCCCGCAGGTGCTCGACGCCGATCGGACCGAGGATCCTGCTCAGCTCCACCTTGGCCAGGTCCGGCTCCGGCTCGTACAGGCGCGGTCGCAGCACCAGGTGCTCGCCCGGCGCGACGAGCGTGACGCGCAGGTCCGCGTCCCCGCGCGCCAGCGCCGCTCCCGCCGCGCTCCACACGCCCGCGAAACCGCCTCCGATGATCACAACGTGCGCCATCGTGTCGTCCTCTCCCAGCCTCGCCCTCCGCGGATCGGAGGGAACCGGCAGGGAGTCAAGACAGCGGACTCAAACGTGACCGAGGTGAGCGAGCTTCTTCGGATTGACCAGTCTCCTGAACACCGTGATCCGCCCGCCGGCGACCTCCACGGTGTCGAGCCAGACCAACGTCCCCGCACGGTAGGTGGCGAGGGCCGGGTACCCGTTGACCTCGATGACACGGAACGCGTCGGGACGCCTGATCTCGACCTGCCTGATCGCCAGCAGGGCGATCCGGCCCGCGCCCCGGACCGGCGCGCGCGCCGCGGTCGCCTCGCCGCCGCCGTCGGCGACGTACACCGCGTCGGGGTGCAGCAGCTCGACGAGGCCGGCCAGGTCCCCCGCGTCGGCGGCCGCCTTGAACGCCCTGAGCACACGGTCGGTCTCGGCGCGGCCGGCCCGCGGCCGCTCCTCGACCGCGGCGACCCTCGCCCGGGCGCGGGAGGCGAGCTTGCGGCCGGCGGCGGGCGCGCCGCCGAGCACCTCGGCGATCCTCCCGAACGGGAGGCCGAAGACGTCGTGGAGCACCAGCGCGACCCGTTCGGCGGGGCTGAGGGTCTCCATGACCACGAGCATCGCGGTGCTCACCGCCTCGTCCATGATCACCTGAGCGGACGCGTCCGGGCCGGTCAGCAGCGGTTCGGGCAGCCAGGGGCCGACGTAGGACTCGCGCCGGACGCGGGCCGACTTCAGCACGTTGAAGGACGTCCGGGCGGCCAGGGTCACCAGCCAGGCCCGCAGGTCCCGCACGTCCGACAGGTCGGCGGCGGCGGCCCGCAGCCAGACCTCCTGCGTCACGTCCTCGGCCTCGGCCACGGTCCCGAGGATCCGGTAGGCCGCCCCGAAGACCGCGGGACGATGCGCCTCCCAGTCGGACTCCGCCAACGCCCCGGTCGGCTCCATCCGCGGTCCCCCTCCCCCGGCACGGCGATCGACCGCCGATTCTAAGGACGGCCGTCCCCCGCCCAGGTCGGTGCGGGACCTCGTGGGGCTAGCGGCCGGGGACGGTGGGGACGGTCCGGCCGCCGGGGCGGCGGTGAGGTCGGCGGACGTGGGGAGCAGGACGCGCACCGGAATGAACACGCCGGACAGCTCGAGCCGGAGGCGGGTTGCTCCCGGTCACCTGCAGGCTCATCGCCAGTCACCGACTGGACGGGTGTCTTCGCTGGGTGTTCGTTGTACGCTCATGGGTGGACTCCTAGACATTCTGTCGCACGGGATGGACGGGAGTAGCCGTTACGGCGGCCTCTTGCTGACCCCAAGGGGCCGCCCTCGGCGTTCATGGGCTAGGGCGGCTGCACATCCACGCGAGCGAACCGCTCGCAGAGGATCCGCAGGAACTGGAACGCGGTGTCGCTGCGATGGCTCAGCAGGAAGCCCTCGAACTCCTCCACGGGTAGGACCGCCGCTTGGACGGGCGTCGTCGCGACGGCGGTCGCCGAGCGCGGTCGGCGGCCGAGCGCCGAGACGGCTCCCAGCAGGGAGCCGGGGCCTGAGATCTGGGGCGGCCGGTCGCCGGCACCGGATCCGACCTCCACCTCGCCCGAAAGCACGATCATGACGGTGGTGTCGTCCTCGTCCTGCCTGAACAGCGTCGTCCGGGCGGGCCAGATCCGGCGCAGCCCGCGTCGCAGCAGGTCGGCGCGTTCGGCCGGGGAGAACATGGGGAGGAAGTCGGGCAGGACGCCGACGAGCCTGTCACTGGCTGCTGGCACGCGAGCCATAGCCGGCCTCCTCCCGCAGCCGTCCGCTCAGGGTGGAGATGTCGAAAAGGTCCTTCGGGCGTCGCAGGCGCAGCTTGTAGGCCAGGACGTCCCGCAGCGGGGCGAACCGGAGGCCCGCGAACACGTCGGCGTCGGCGATCAGCTCGTCGGCGTGGCGGGAGCCGGGGATCCACTGCCGGGAGAACTGGAGCCGCGGGCCCCACAGCGAGACGATCAGGTCGCCGCTGTACCGGCCGCGGCCGTGCACACCGCGCGCGTGGACGTAGTCCCAGACCTGGTTGCGGGCCACGATGTCGAGGTCGCTGACGCCGCTGCGCAGGCCGTGCGCGAGGAGCGGACCGCTACCGAAGATGACGAAGTCGTCGGGGTCGAGGTCCATGGCGGCGAGCCGTCTGAGCAGGGGGTGCTCCAGCAGCCCGGCGGGAGAGCCGTTGTCGTGGGTCATTCCGCCGTGTCCCTTCGAGCGGAGGCGGTCCGGTCGCCCGTGGCGATCCTGCGGAGGAACGGGACGTCCTGGATGATCACCCGGCGCCGCCCGGTGCGGACGAGGTTGCCGTCCCGGAAGATCTTCATGATCTTCTTCACCGACTCCACGGACAGGCCGGAGACCTGCGCCAGCTCCTCGTGGTCGAGCTCCAGCAGCACCCCGGTGGCGTGCTCGTCGCCGAGGCCGCTCTCGATGAGCTCCTGCAGCGCCAGGGCGAGGCGCGGCTCGGCGGCGAGCTCGGTGTGGGTCAGCCGGGTGTCGGCCTCCCCCAGGCGGCTGGTCAGCATGTAGATGAGGGCGTCGAGGACCCGCGGGTTCTCGTCGACGAAGTCGTTCCACTGCGTGGCGGACAGGTGCAGGACCTCGACGTCGCCGATCGACCAGACGTTGGCCGAGCGCGGCGAGCCGTACCGGGCCGAGGACTCGCCGACGGGCTGGAGGCCCTTGCGGATCCCGATGAGGCGCTCGGGCGCGCCCTTCGTCACCTTGAGGTGCCCCTTGAGAGGGACGAGCACGAAGTTCGTCCACTCGCCCTCCTTGAAGAACAGGTGCTTCGGAGGGCGCTGGAGGATCTGGCCCTCCTTCTTCAAGATGGCGAGCTGCTCGTCGGTGAAGAAGGGTTCCCCTGGCTTGTACCGATCCGCTGCCATGTGCCTAAAGGTATTATTACCTCTAGCGAAGCGCAAGACATCGCACCAAGAAGATGGCCGAAGACCGGATGATTCCGGGTTGCGACCCTGACTTCGGCGTGGCCCGGGCACTCTAGCCACAGGCCGTGACACCGCCGCCTAGCGGCCGACCGTCCCGTCGCGACCGGACGGCGCCAGCCCCTCGAAGGCCGTGTCGATGATGTCCGCCACCTGCTCGGACGTGACCGGACGGGTGCGCAGCAGCAGGCGGTAGTACAGGGGCGCGTACAGCATCTCGACGACGGCGTCCACGTCGACGTCCGCGCGCAACTCCCCCTGCTCCCGGCCGCGCCGCAGCCGTTCCGCGCACGCCTGGGCGCGCGGCTCGATCATGACCTTCCGGAGGGACGCGGCGATCTCGGGGTCCTCCTGCGCGGCCGCGATGAGGCTGACGTACGGCGCGAAGTCCGCGCTGGCGAACGCCTTCGCGACGACGACCATCTGGGTGCGCAGGTCGGCGCGCAGGTCGCCGGTGTCGGGGAAGTCGGTCGTGGTGTTCACGCGCTCGTTGAGCGCCTCCTGGACGACGGCCGCCTTGGACCCCCACCAGCGGTAGATCGTCTGCTTGCCGACCCCGGCCCGCTTGGCGATCTCCTCGACAGTCGTCTTCGCGAGGCCGCGTTCGCGGCAGAGGTCGAGCGCCGCGGCCAGGATCGCCTGGCGCGACCGCTCGCTGCGCCGCTGCTCGTTCGGCGTGCTCATGCCCGGAATCCTATACGAGACGAGACGGAGCGTCTTGACACAAGGATGGCGCCTTCCTATCGTCGAGGCGAAACAAGACGAGACGTCTCGTCCAGTTCTTGGGCCGTGCGCCGGTCGGCACCCGGTCCGGACGACCGGGTCCCGGAAGGGCCAGTGAAGGAGGCTCGCCGTGAGCGAGACATCAACCCGCAGGTACGCCGGCCTGTTCGGCGTGGTCGCAAGCCTGTTCATCATCGTCCAGGTGCCCCTGTACTTCCTGTACTCCGGGGCGCCGCCGGACTGGAACATCCTCACCCGCAGCCTGATCGGCATCACCGGCTGCACCTTCTACGTCGTCTACTTCATCGGGCTCCGCCAGCTCATCGTGCGGGTCAGTCCGGCGCACGACTGGCTGGGGTCGGTCGTGCAGATGGCGGGGCTGCTCTGGGTCGCCATGGTGTTCGTGCCGCAATCCATGGAGGTCGGGGCGGCCATCTCAGTCCAGCACGACATCGACACCACGACGGAGGGCCCGTTCGCGGCGGCGCAGTACCTGATGCAGGGCGGGATCTCGCGGCTGCTCATGGCCCTGTTCCTGGTCGCCTTCGGGATCGCGGTCCTGCGGCTCAAGCTGCTGCCCGCGTGGGTGGGACGGTCGGCGTTCGTCGTCGCCGCGATCAACCTGGCGTTCGTCCCGGCGGTGTACTTCGGCGACGACGCGGCCGACTTCTACAGCGCGCAGGGCTGGGGCACCACGGCCAGCATGGGCGCGCTTTGGAGCGTCTGGACGCTGGCCGTGAGCGTCGGCATCCTGCGGAGCGCGCGGAGCACGACCACGGTGCCGCGGGCGTCCGCCGTCCGGTCCGGGCAGCGGATGGCCACGCATCTCGGCTGAAAGCGGCGGTGGAAAGAAGGTGCCCGGGCGTTTCCGCCCGGGCACCTCTCAGTCGCGAACGCCCCGGCCCGTCAGTCGATGGGGGTCGGGATGATCGGCAGGGTGATCGAGGACGGGTGCTCGGCGTCGTGGTAGATCGTCTGGGCGGCGGGCTTCGTCCGGTCGTCGTCGCCGAACTGCGCCCCCGTGTTCGGGTTGCGGTCGTACATCGGGAAGTTGCTGCTGGAGATCTCCAGCCGGAGGCGGTGGCCCGCCTTGAAGACGTTGCTGGTCGGCCACAGCTTGATCGTGTACTTGTAGACCTTTCCCGGACGGATCAGCGACGGGCGTTCGAGCGAGTCCCGGTACCGGGCCCGCTGGATCCCGTCCCGGACGAGCATCGAGGTGCCGTCCGGCCCGACGTCGGTGATCTTCGCCGTCCAGTCGGTGTCGCGCGCCGAGGACGAGGCGTACAGCGTCACCGAGATCGGGCCGGTGACCTCGGTGTCCTTCGCCAGCCGGGGCGTGTTGTAGACGAGGACGTCCGGCCGCTGCTCGATGAGCCGCTGGTCCTGCGGGCCGCCGGGCACCGAGCTCTGGAAACGGCCGCCGAAGCTCGGCACCGGGTTCTCCGGGTCGTAGCGGTACCGGTCGGCCGTCTCGGCGGCCGGCGCGGTGGTGCTGAGCGTGCCGCCGCCGGTGATGGTGTTCGCGTCGCCGTTGCTGTGCAGGTAGTACTCGGTGAACGCGGTGCCGGGGATAGGCCAGGAGTCGGCGGTGCGCCACTTGTTCGCGCCCATCACGAATATCTTCACGGCGGGGTCCTTGTCCACGCCGTTGTCGACGCCCTTGAGCCAATGGTCGAACCAGCGGAACTGGACCTCGTCGATCGACACGACCGCTTCCGGGCCGTAGTCGAGCGCGCCGACCCTGCTTCCGGAGCTTCCGTGCGTCCACGGCCCGACGAGCAGTTTCGTGCCGTTCCTGGCGGTGGCCGAACCGCCGCGGGCCTGCATTCCGGCGAAGTTCTCGACCGTCCCGTTCAGGAAGATGTCGGACCAGCCGCCGTAGTTCAGGGCCGGGACGGTCACCTTCGGGTACTTCTCGCGGATGCTCCACCGCTTCCAGTAGGAGTCGAAGCTCGGGTGGTCGACCCAGTCGTAGAAGTACCGCGCGACGCGCTTGTCCTTCGGGTAGAGCGGCGGGAATTCGTTCAGCGGCAGATGCCAGTACCACTTGGCGAACAGCGCCCGCGACGCCTGGCTCATCTCCGCCGACAGCTTCGGATAGTCGGGGAGGCGCTGGATGGCGCCCCTGGAGAGGAAGCTCAGCGGCCAGTCCTCGGTGAACGACTGGTACAGCGCGCCGCCCTCATAGGTCCAGCCGTCGTAGATGTCGGACGACGTGAACGCCGGGACGATCGTGACCAGATGCGGCGGCGTGAGGGTCGCCGGAAGCCATTGCGTGAGCCCCGGATACGAGAACCCGTACATGCCGACCTTGCCGTTGGAGTGCGGCAGTTTCGCGGACCATTCGATGGTGTCGTAGCCGTCCTCGGCCTCGTACTTGTAGGCGTAGAACTCGCCGTCCGACTTGTACTGGCCGCGGACGTCCTGGACCACGACGAGGTAGCAGGCGGAGGCATAGCGGTCGGGGTTGGCGTAGAAGATGTTCTCGGCGCCCTCCTTGTTATAGGGCAGCCGCATCAGGATGACGGGGAAATTCCCCTCGCCCTTCGGGGTGAACACGTTGGAGCGCAGGACGGTCCCGTCGCGCATGGTGGCCGGCACGTCCTTCTGGACCGTGTACTCGCACTGGTCCGCCGCCGCCCCTTTCCCGGCCGCGCCGGCGCCCGGGGCGACCGCCATTCCGCCCAGCACGAAGACCGCGGCTCCGAGAGACAGACGCCAGCTCCGCCTTCGTCCGCCCGCCCAGGTCATTCGCCGCTTCGCTCGCATCGCCGCATTCCCTTCCCGGTCGAGGCCGGTGGGCCGGTCGCCGGCCTTCCGGGGGGCCTCGTGCTCGCCCCTCGACCGCTCGACGTCGTCGGCCGGAGCATCGCATGATCATGTCCGCTGGTCAGGAGGGCGGCCGCGGCGTTGCGGCGAGTCACGGGCCTGCCGCGGCGAGCAGCACGGGCGCCTCCGCCGAACGGATCACCCCCTGCGACGAACGGGGTGTTCGCGAAGATTGCCCGGGTTTGTTGGTGCATTCCGGACGGTCGGGCACCGTCGGACGCACCGAACCGACCGTTCGCCGCTCGCCCCGGCCGATCACCGCTCGATCAGGGCCATTGGACGATCGCGCCGTTCAGAAGGTGCACTCGGCGTTCGGCGGCGTCCCGGACCTCCGGCCCGGCCGTGATCATGCCGCGCGGGGAGCCTATCCGGCACCGCGCCACCACGGCCACTCCGCCGCCCGCACGAGGGCGACGGGTGCCCGGCATCTCGTTCGGCCGGGCAGGATGGTGGGGTGTCCGAGTCGCCGTTGCCCGGTGGGTTCGTCAACGCCAGCGTCCGTGTGGGTGACACGGTTCGCCGGCGTCCCGCCGCACGGTCGGGATTCGTCCACGAACTCCTCGAACTGTTCGAGCGGGCCGGTTGGGAGGGCGCGCCCCGGTTCCTGGGGACCGACGAGCAGGGGCGCGAGGTGCTCGGTTTCCTCGACGGGCACGTGGCGTGGGAGGCGGTTCAGCCCGCCGGGGTCGAGGGCGACGAGAGTCTGGCGCGGGTTGCCGAGCTCATCCGCCGGTTCCACGACCTGACGGCCGCGACGTCGCTGGCCGGACGCGAGGAAGTGGTCTGCCACAACGATCTGTCGCCGAAGAACACGGTGTATCGAGACCTGGGCGCGGGGCTGCGGCCGGTCGCCTTCATCGACTGGGACCTTGCCGCTCCGGGGCGGCGCATTCATGACGTCGCGCACGCTTGCTGGCAGTACGTGAACCTCGGCCCTGACGTCACCGACGCGGGGGAGGCGGCGCGGCGCGTCCGGCTGATCTCCGACGCCTACGGGTTGGCGGACCGGAGCGAGCTGGTGGACACGATCCTCTGGTGGCAGGAACGCTGCTGGCGCGGCATCGAGGCCGCCGCCTTAGCCGGGGACCCGGCGATGGTCCGGCTCCGACGGGCCGGTGTCGTCACCGAAGTGCGAGCCGCGTACCGGTGGGTCGAGCGGCACAAGCGGCAGCTCGAATCGGCCTTGCGACCGTGAGCGGGTAGCCGTTCCTGCGGTCAGGGGGTTACGCGCATTCCCTGGACGAGGACGGCGGCGTACTCGTGGCGGGGCGGCAGCGCGTCGTCGCCGAGGAGCAGGAGCGTGAAGGCGTAGTTGAGGCAGGCGCCGATCAGCAGGCGGGCGGCGCCGACCGGGTCGGCGTCCGCCGCGACCCGGCCGAGCTCCTGCTCCTGCCGCAGGTAGTCGGCGACCGCGTGCTCCGCCTGGTGCGGGCCGAGCCGGCGCGGCCGCATCACCTGCCGCAGCCGGACGAGCTGCGCCGGGCTGGCCAATACCGCGACCTTGGCGGCGAGGACCTCGCAGTAGAAGTTGATGGTCGCCTCCGCGACCATCATCAGGTTCTTGCGGACGCCGGCGCCTCCGGCGTGCGCGAGGAGATCGGCGACGGTGCCGACGTAGACGGGCAGCCGGTCCTGCAGCAGCGAGAGGTAAAGGTGCAACTCACCGTGTTCGGCGCCCTGGACCGACCGCATGGAATGGCTCACCGCCTCGACCACGAGGCGCCGCACGCCATCGGCGGGACTCTCGGGCGCGGAACTCGACGCGGATGCCGGTTCGGGCTGCATGATCTCCCCAGGTCATTTGGCCTCCCCACCACGTGCGACGCGCCATCCTCGGTCGGAGGGCGGGCACCCGCGCATAAAGCCGCAACCGTCTAATGACCGGCATCGCGTGATGGCGAATCCAACATATGGGGCCACACCTTTTCTACGCAACGAAAACAAAATCTTGCCCGCCAGGAACTTGCCGGGCCGCGGCGCGGACCGTCCCCAGGCAGCACCTCCGCGCGGGCCGGATCCCCGGTTCGGCCGCCCCTCCGGGAGCGCGCGCGGGACCGTCACGACCGTCCGGCCGGTACGTCGCGCTGTCCCGCGCGCCCACCGGGTCTCACCGGGCCGATTCATGATCTCCACCTCGGCTTCGATACCGTTCATGGAATCGGCCCCTATTTAGCGACATATTCGTTCATGTGAGCTGCGTTTCACCGGTCAATAAACCGGAGTTCCGCCTCACGACGAATGGCCGGGCGGCCGTGGCGCGGAAGTCGCCGCGCGGCATCGTCCGCGCGCGAAGAGGGTGTGTGACCAGTCGCGTGACCGGTTCCCACAGGGCGCGCAAGCCCGTGGTCATCGTCCGTCGCGGGGCCGTCCGGTACGGCCTTCGTCAGGCCGCCGCGGCGCCGCACGAGCGTAAACGTTCAAAGGACCGCCAGGGCGGTGTGCGCCCGGACGGTCCGGTAATCCGAATGTCGATCTCGGCGAAGTCGAAATGTCCGGCCCGGCCCCGGCCGTCCATCCCCATCGGCGGAGGGGCCGGGCCGAACATGTCTCGGTGCGTGCGGCCGGGAGTCGCGCTCAGCCCGACCGGCTCCGGCACCGCGGCGTCATCCTCAGTGGGCCGTGCAGGTCGGCTCGCCGGACTGCGCGCCGAGGCTGACCGCGTCCCACGCGGCCTTGGTCTTGTTGAACAGACCGCAGGTCGAGTCGAGGTTCTTCGCGGCGGACAGCGTCAGGACGCGGTACCGGGGGTAGCTGGTACCGGAGGTCTTCATCGCCATCGCGTTGTAGAAGATCTTCGAGGCGGTCGAGACGCCGACGCCGGTGACCTGGCTGTTGTTACAGGTCGGGCTGGTCGGCTTGCCGCCACCGGGGTTGGAGCCCTCGGCGAGCAGGTAGAACCAGTGGTTGCCGGGCCCGGCCGCCTTGTGCACCTCCATGTTCGGGACGGAGCTGGAGTAGCAGTTCGGGTCGTTGTTGACCAGCGACGGGTTGTACATGTTGCGGATCGGGCCGCTGCCGGTGAGGTTGACCAGCTCGCCGACGGTGTAGTCGGGAGTGTCGGCCGGGTTGTTCAGGAAGGCCTCGACGGACGCGCCCCACACGTCGCCCACGAACTCCTGGGTTCCGCCGCCGGACATGCTGCCCGGGGTGAAGTTGTCCAGGCCGTGGCCGAACTCGTGGTCGACGACGTCGGTCGACGTGATCCACTGGTTCTGGTTGTTGTGGCCGAAGTCGGCCTCGCTGCCCGTCCAGTAGGCGTTGACCTGGTTGAGCCCGACGTACGCCGGGGACCAGCGGCCGCTGCCGTTCAGGCCGTTGCGCCCGTAGGACTTCAGCAGGTCCCAGAAGCCGGCGCCGGCGTACATGACGTCGACGCAGCCGGACTCCTTGTTGGTCTTGGAGGCACTCCCCCACAGGTCGTCCGGGCCGGAGAAGATCTGCTTGCCGCTGTAGTCGCCGCAGGTCAGCCCGGAACGGGCCGGGTCGCTCAAGGTGTACTGGCCGCCGGACTGGGTCGTCCCGATCGTCAGGTTCGAGCCTTCCCAGATGCCGGTGCCGGTGCCCGCGTAGACGAGCTCCTGCTCGGCGAACCGCTTGCCGGTGCGCGCGTCGACGTACACCTTCTTGCGGCTGTTCTCCTTGCCGTCGCGGCCGGAGACGGTCGCCTCCCACGCGAGGCGCGGGGTGCCCAGCGCGTAGACGACGAGGCGTGGCTTGACGGCGGTGCCGTCGGGCTTGGTCAGCGCGGCGCGGGACGTCTTCGCCGCCGCGGCCTGGCCGATCTTCGACGTGACGCCGACGTCGATGGCCTGCTTCTGCGCGACCGACAGGTCGCGGACCTCGCCCTGGTTGTTGGTGACGACCACGAAGTCGCCACCGACCACGGGCAGCCCGCGGTAGGTGCGCTCGTACGCGACGTAGTTCAGGTTCCAGGGCGTCCCGATCACCTGCGTGCGGACGAAGGCGTCGTTCGCGCTCGGGTGCAGCTCGGGGGCGCGGGCCGCGACGATCCGCTCGGCGGTCGCGCGGGCGGCGAGCGTCGGGTCGGGGGCGGCCGACGCGGAGGTCGCCTGCGCGACCAGCGGCGACAGCCCGGCCGCGGCGAGGGCGGCGGCGGCGGGGACCGCCAGGAGATGTGTGCGTTTCACTGCTGCATGCCTCCATCGACATGGGGGAGGCCGCCCCGCGGGGGGTTGGGGCGGCCGCAGGGCACGACGACCGCCGCCGGCGGGCCGGGCGCCCATGTCACGCGCGGGCCGGCGGGGAGTTGGCCGGTTCCTTACGGCGGACGGTGAAAATGCGGGGTGATCGGGAGCGGGCACCGGAGCGGGCGGACGGTTGGGTTGCGCCTTGCGAACACGAGAGTGACATCTGCGAATCCGAAAGGGGCCTTCCACTTCGGCATAGCTTCGCGCTATGGGGCGAGAACTGCGGCATTTTCGAATACCGGCCAGATAGGACTGCACGGACGCCCCGCCGAGGGCGATGCGCCCTGGTCCGCATTGGCGGCAGGGCCGCCGTCGCAGGTCGAACGGAGACATCTGCCGGATAGCGAGCCCGCTGGACGTCCTGCCCGTTCAGGCGCTCCTACCTGCGATGATGCAAGGCGTCAGAGCCTTGGTGTCAGAGCTTCTGGAGCGATCGATGACACCGGGGGCCTTCCGTTAATGGGTCCGTCCGGCGCAGCAAGATCATTGATCTTGAGAATTGCGCACACGCCGGCGAACCGCGACGAGGGAGACGGCGCACCCCCGCCGCGATCAGCGATTGAATGGACCGTGAATAACTGGATCGGCGAACTTGACGCCCCAATTGAAAAGTTGAAACATCGCGGTCGCGGACTCCGTGAAACCGCAGGCCAGTTGACCGTTCCAGCAACAATGGAAGTGCCCGGGAGCCGGCGCCGGCCCCGCTCGGGCGGGCCCATGGCCGGCAGCGGGGGACGCCATGACCTTCTGTTTCACATCCGTAGACGGGGAAGGGGTCTGGACAGGCGACTCAAGGAGGTTGAGATGCCGCAGCGGGCGTGGAGCAAGAAGCGCGAACGTCAGTACGAGGACATCAAGCGGTCCCAGGAGGAGCGCGGGGCCGGGAAGCGCCGGGCGGAGGAGATCGCGGCGCGCACCGTCAACAAGAACCGCGCGCGGTCCGGGGAGGCGAAGCAGAAGAGCGGGACGTCGACCAAGGACATCTCCCCGCAGCGCCGCGGCGGGCTCCGTTCCGGCGGGTCCGGCTCGCGCGGCCGGACGAAGGAGCAGCTGTACGCCGAGGCCAAGCGGAAGAACATCGAGGGCCGCTCGAAGATGTCGAAGGCGGAGCTGGAGAAGGCCCTCGGCGGCTGACGCCACCCCCGATCAGCCCCCCGATCCGCCGCCCCCGATCAGGTGTGCCAGTGGCCGACCAGCTCCGCGTACAGGGGGCTGCGGCGCAGCAGCGTCTCGTGCGTGCCGAGGACGGCGGACGGCCCGTCGAGGAGCAGGATCATATGGGCGCGCTCGGCGGAGCTGAGGCGGTGGGCGATGACGATCAGCGTGCCGCCCCGGTCGGCGAGGGCCCGCTCGGCGCGGGCCTCGGCGGCCGGGTGCAGGTGGCTGGTCGCCTCGTCCAGGACGAGGATCGGCGCGGGTGACAGGTAGGCCCGCGCCAGCGTGATGAGCTGGCGCTCGCCCTGCGAGAGCCCTCCGCCCCCCGGCGGGATCTCGGCGTCGTACCCGCCGAGCCGTTCGACCGTCTCCCCCAACCCCACGGCGTGGACGGCGTCGTCGAGCCGCGCCTTGCTCGCCTGCGGGCACAGGTAGGCCAGGTTGTCGCGCAGCGGCGCGGCAAAGATGTAGCTCTCCTGCGGGATGAGGGTGATGACCGTCCGCGCGTGGGCCGGGTCGAGGGGGACGCCGCCGAGGGTGACGCGCCCTCGCTGCGGCGTGAGAAGCCCGGTGAGCAGATTGGCAAGGGTCGACTTGCCGGTGCCGCTCGGACCGACCACGGCCAGGTGCGTCCCCTCCGGGACATAGAGGGAGAGGTCCTCGATCACCGGCGCCGCGCGCGGCGAGTAGGCGAACGTCACCCGCTCTGCCTCGACGTCGAAGGACTCGACCGCCGCCGGAAGCGCGGAAGGCGCCGGTGCCGCCGGGACGGCGCAGATCTCGGCGAGCCGTCCGAGCACCACGGCGAGGCTGAGCAGCAGCGTGCCGCCCGCGTCCACGAGGACGGTCACGGCCGGTTGCAGCCCCGTGACCAGGTAGGCGACCGCGCCCGCGATGTCGCCCGCCGTGAAGCCCTGGTGCGCGGTCAGGTACGGCGACAGCAGAAGCAGCGCCAACAACGGAAGGTGCACTCCGAGCGCGAGCACGGGCAGCCGGACGAGCCGCGTCCTGGCGTAGGCGCGCAGGGCCCGCGCCTGGGCGTCGACGACCTGTCCGACGGTGTCCGCCGCGCGGTCCTCGGCGGCGCAGGCGACGACGTCCCGGACGCCGTGCACGACCACCGCCGCGCTCTCCCCGATCTCCTCCGCGCGCAGCACGACGGCCCGGTAGCGGCGCACCTGGAGCCCGACGAACGCGCCGAACACCCCCACGCCGAGCGCCACCGACAGCCCGACGACCAGCGCGAGCCGCGGGGCGAGGAGGGTCAGCCCGACGAGCGCGGCGACGCCCGCCGACAGCAGTTGGCGGACGTTGCGCAGCGCCGCCCCGAGCAGCGCCCTGACGGCCTCCGCCTGCTCGGTGACCTGCGAGACCCCGGCGCCCGCCGCGTCCGGCGCGCCGCCGGTCATCCGGCGCAGCGCGGCGGACACGACCTCGCCGACCAGGGAGTCGCGGAGCGGCTCGACGGTCGCGGCGAGCCACGGGTAGACCCGGCCCGTCGCCGCCGCGCCGACGACGTACAGCGCGGCGAGGGCGGCCAGCCAGCCGAGGCCGGTCAGCGGGCGCCCGGCGAGGAACCCGTGGTCGACGGCGCGGGAGAGCAGGAGCCCGGACGCGAACACCGGGACGGCCTCGACCGCCGACCACGCGGCGAGCCGCCGCACGGCGGGCCACCGCCCGCGGACGTGCCGGTGCAGCAGGCGGGCGGCGGGCGGGGCCGTCATGCGCCCGCGGCCGGTTCCGGCGCGGCGGCGTCCGCCGGGGGCCGCGCGTCGAACACGGCGCGGTAGCGCGGGTCGGGCCAGAGCTCGGCGTGCGGGGCGAGCGCCCGGATCCGGCCCGCGTCGAGCCAGGCGACGAGGTCGGCGCGGGCGGCCGTGGCCGGACGGCGCGCCACGACCAGGCTGGTGCGCCCGGCGAGGACCCGCCGCAGCGCCTCGGTCACCTTCAGCTCGGTGGCCGTGTCGAGGCTGCTCGTGGCGTCGTCGAGGACGACGATCCGCGCGTCCGCGAGGGCGGCCCGCGCCAGCCCGAGCCGCTGCAGCTCGCCGCCGGAGAACGGGGCGCGGGCGAGGGGCGTGTCGTACCCCTCGGGCAGCGCCCGGACGAAGTCGTCGGCGGCGGCGGCCCGCGCGGCGCGGCGGACCTCGGCGCGCGTCGCGTCCGGACGGGCGTAGGCGATCGTGTCGTGCACGGTGGCGCCGAGCGGCGCGGGACGTTCGAAGGCGTAGGCGACGGCGTGCCGCAACCGCGGGAGCGGAAGCGCGGTCACGGGCACGCCGTCGAGCTCCACGTGCCCGTCGTCGGGGTCGAGGAGCCGTCCGATCGTCGACACGAGCAGGCTCTTCCCGGCGCCGGACGCGCCGACGACGGCGACGGCGGCGCCGGGCGGCACGTCCAGGTCGAGCCCGTCGAGGACGGCGCGGCCGCCGGCCCGGACGGTGACCCGCCGGAGGCGGAGCCGTCCGGGCCCGTCCGGGACGGGACGGGGCCGCGCGGGCGGCCGCACCGCTGGGACGGCCGCCAGGACCTCCTCGATCCGTCCCGCGCCGACCTGGCAGTTGAGCAGTTGGACGAAGGTGTCGAACAGCGACGCCGACGCGACCGCCATCGCCGCGTAGGACGCGCTCGCCACGAGCTGGCCGGTGCTGACGTCACCCGTCGCGAGCCGCACCCCGGCGACGCCGACGACCACGACCTGGGTGAGCGGGGCGAGCAGCGCCAGCCGCCGGCTCACCCGGCCCTGCACTTCCCAGGTCTCCCGCCCGGCATCGCGCAGTTCGGGGAGCGGCGCGAGGATCCGCCGGGCCTCGGCGGCGGCGGTGCCGCTGGCCTGGATCGTCCGGATGCCCTGCCGGGCGTCCAGCAGCCGGGTGGCGATGGCGGCCTGGCAGATCTGGTAGCGCGCGAACGGCTCGGTGGCCTGGACGACGAACACCCGCAGCGCCAGGACCAGCGGCGGCACGCTCGCCGCGAACGCGACGGCGAGCCACCAGTCGATCAGCGCGAGCGCGATCACCGCGCCCGCCGTGGACGCGGTCGCGGCCGCCGCCGCCAGCAGCAGGACGGGGAACGCCGCGGGCCCCGACGCGCTCTCGGTCAGCCGGGACAGGACGTCCCCCGTGGGAAACCGCCGCTGGCCCTGCGGCCCGAGGGCGAGGACGCGGCCGAGCATCCGGTGCCGGAGCCAGGCGGTGAGGTGGCTGCCGCAGTAGGCGCCGAGGACGTCCTCCCCCGCGTCGGCCAGGATCGCGACGCCGAGCGTCACCGCCAGCGCCGCCGTCGCCGCGCCGAGGCCCTCCTGCGCCTGCGCGGCGTCGATCGCCCGCGCGAGCATCACCGGCGTGGTCAGCGTCGCCGCGACGCGGACGGCGGTGAGCGCCGCGAGCACGCCCATCCGCACCCGGAAGCGGCGGACGGCGGCGCGCATCAGCCGCCGTCCCCCCGCGCGGAGGACGGCCGAGCCGCCGGGAGGCGCGACGACGGTCGGTTTCCGGACCACCCTGGTCGGCTCCGTTCCGTTCTGGCGGAAGTCTTTCTAGAATCAGAGGTGGGTCCGGTCACGGACCGGCTCTTGCCGGTCCGTGACCGGGGTTCTGCGGGCCGGGGTCTTCTCAGGGGTCCCGGATTCCGCATGGGATGCGTCGTACTAGCAGGTGACGCCGATGCAGATCGTGTTCAGCAGGGTCAGCAGACCGGTGCACGCGCACGTGCCGCCGAGCTGGACGCCGTCGATCTCGATCGGGTCGGTCTCCGGCAGCTCCTGCAGAGCGGCCACGAGGTCGCCGTCGAACGTGTCCATGGTGATTCACCTCCTTTCCTGGTCGATGGCGTAGGTCCGCTCCGCCGCGAGGCAGAACCGGACCACCGTTTCGCGCAGGACCGGGGGCCATGCCTGGACGACGCCGTGGTGGTCGCCGTCGGCCTCCAGGTAGTCGAAGTCGACTCCTTCGGTCCTGCCGAGTTCGAGGAGGCGCCGCCGCAGCGCCCGGGACTGCGCGACGGGGACGATCTCGTCCCGCGCGCCGTGGACGAGCAGCAGCGGCGCCGTGAGCGACGCGCATTCGGCCAGCACGTCGCGTCCCGGGCCGGGTTCGCCGCGGGCGGCGATCCGGCTGAGCCGGGCGACGCGGTCGCCGACCGCGCCGGGCGCGGCGGCCCGCAGGCCGTCCGCCGAGGTGAACGGCGCGAGGGCCGCGCAGCCCGACCACAGCTCCGGGAACCGGCACGCGGCGAGCAGCGCGAGGAACGCGCCGTAGCTCCCGCCGAGCACGACCGGGCGCGGCAGCCCCACGTCGTCGCGGTCGCGGGCGATCGTCCTGCCGAGGTGGACGACGTCGTCCAGGTCGGGGCCGCCCCAGTCGCCGAGGACGGGCCGCAGGTGCCGCTCGCCGTAGCCGGTGCTGCCCCGGTAGTTCGGCGCGACCACGGCCGCGCCCGCCGCCGCGAGGTGCTGGAACAGCGGCTCGAACTCGAACCGCCAGGCCGCGAGCGGCCCGCCGTGCAGCGCCAGCACCAGGCGGCGGGAGCCGAGGTCGCCGTAGACGATCGCCTCGATCGGGCCCGCCGGTCCGGGCAGCTCGACCAGCTCGGCGCGCCGCCAGCCGCGGCCCGCGCCGGGGGCCTCCGGGGCGAACGTCCAGGCCGGTCCCGCCGGTCCCGGCACCGGGCCGGGCGCGGTCGCGAGGGTCGGCGGACGGTGCGGCGCGGCGAAGCGCACGTGGATCCGGCCGTCGTCCGCCCAGCGGGCGGGGCCCCACAGCATGCCGCGCGGGCCGGGCACCGGGGTGACGCGGTCCGCGTCCGGCGTGTAGACGGCGAGCCGCGCCGAGGCGCCGTGGATCTCCCGGAGAAGGAGGTGCTCCCCGCTCGGGTCGAAGGTCAGCGGCGTCCGGAGCCGGGACGACCGGTTCAGCGTCTCCGGGAACCGGACGGGCCCGCCGTCCGGGAACCGCAGCCCGGTCTGCTGCGCCCCCGCCTGCTGGACGCCCGGCGACGTGGTGGTGACGGCCAGCGCGCCCGAACGCGGGCTGTACGCGGCGATCCGGTCGGACGTGGTGTCGGCCACCGACCAGACCCGGCGCCAGGAGCGTTCGCGCAGGTCGACGAGGATGCCGTCGGCGCGGCGTCCCGGCTCGGAGTGGTCGAGCGCGAGGGTGCGCCCCCGGTCGACCCACACGCCGCCCGACAGGACGCCGGGGATGCGCAGGACGGGTTCGAGCCCGGCGGCGGTGAGCCGCGAGATCCGCGAGTTCCGCTCGTTCTCGACGGTGACGAGCAGCGCCGTCCGGTCGGGACCGGCGAGGAGGAACCCGGCGAGCATGGACGGGACCTGCCAGGACCGCGTGATCCGCAGGCCCGCGCCGGCCGGTCCCGCCGCGAGGACGGTCCCGTGCCCGGCGGGCTCCCCGTGGTCGCCGGTCGCGGGCCGGACGACCAGGACGCGGCCGTCGTCCAGCGGGAGGACGGCGCAGGCGCGGCCGACGAGCGGCCCGTCGCCGGTGTGGTCGGAAGCGGCACCGCCGTCGGTGGAGGCGAGCGCGCGGCGGGCCGGCGCCGGACCCGCGAGGTCCCAGCGTTCGAGCGTGACGTCGTCGTGCACGGCGCTCAGGCACGCCGCCCACCGTCCGCCCGCGGAGAACGCGAACCCGAACCGGGTCGGGACCGGCGGCAGGTCCGGGACGGCGAGGTCCGGCGCGGCGGCGGTCACGAGAGCCGCCCGGAGCCGAGCGCCGCCGCGGGGACGCCCGCGTCGCCGGCGGCGGGGTCGGTCGCGAGGCCGGCGGCGCCGTCCGCCGTCCACATCCGGGCGCCGCCGTGCCGTAGTCGGAGCAGGAAGCCGAGGATGCCGCTCATGCCGTCGCCCCACGTCACCGACACCTGGCCGAACTCGTCGGGGAACACGAGGTGCCCGTCGCGGCGCGCCCGGTTCGCGAGGACGAGCTCGGCGAGCCGCCACGCGCCGTCGCGGTACCGGTCGTCGCCGGTGAGGGCCGCCATGTCGAGCAGGAAGTCGCCGTTGCCGGACAGCCCGTGGCACTGCCCGAGCGCGGCGCGCCAGCGGTTGTCCAGGACGGCCCGCGCCGCGCGCTCGGCGTACCGGTTGAACCGCTCGTCCCCGGTCGCCGCGCCGAGCCGCGCGAGGAACGCGCCGATCCCGGCCGCGCCGTGGCACCAGAACGGCGCGGTCGGCGCGTCGCCGTGCCCGGCGCCCCACATCGCGGCCCGGTCGGTGATCGTCGCCGCGTCGAGCAGGCTCTCCCCCACCTCGACGGCGAGGCCCCGGTAGTCGTCGCGCCCGGTCGCCTCGGCGCAGGCGATGAGGAAGCAGCCGACCCCGGCGACGCCGTGCGCGAACCCGTGGAACCGCTTCCCGGCGAGCTTGGACTCGTGCTGCGCCGGAGTGCTCCAGGACGGGCCGCCGGGGGCCGCCTCGACCCCGTTGACCAGCGCGTCGGCGGCGGCGACGGCCCGGTCGGCGTACCGCTCCCGTCCGGTGCGGGCCCAGAGGTGGAGCGCGGTCATGCCGAGGCCCGCCGTCCCGTGGGTGACGTCGGGGCCGGGGACGGCGAACGGCAGCCGGTCGGCGGTGGCGAGGGCGCCTTGCACGAGGTCGGGGGCGTCCAGCGCCAGGCCGGCGTCCAGCACGGCCCACGCGGCGCCCGCGGCGCCGAAGTACAGCCCGGCGGGACGGGCGGCGCCGTCGTCCAGCCGCGCGAGGATCCAGCGGGCCGCCTCGCCCAGGGCCGGGGGGAGGCCGGGAACGGCGGCGAGTTCATGGCACCGGACCAGCGCGCCGAGGACGCCCGCCGCACCGTGCTGGACGCTGCACGGATCGGGTGCGCCGTGGACGCACGACGCGGGCCACAGCGCGCCGCCGTTCCCGGGGGCCATGGTGGCGAGGAGGTGTCCGCCGATCCCGGCGACGGCCTGCCGGGCCTGCTCCCGCAGCCACTCCCGGCGGTCGTCCGAGCGCCCGGCGCCCCGCCGCTCCGCGCCGGTGCCCGCCGCGCTCGGGACCGCCGCGTCCGCCGCCGGCGCGCCCGCATCCTGGGCGCTGACGGCCGGTGCGCTCGCGGCCGGGGCGGACGCGGCCTCAGTGGTGGTTCGTGGGGTGGAGGTCTGGGGGGTGGCGGGCTGGAGGGCGGCCAGCGCTTCGCGCGCCTGGGCCGGGTTCCAGCGCCGGTCGGGGTCGTCGGCCGTCAGCCCGAGCAGCATCGGGATGACCGGCTCGGGCAGGTTCAGGCCGCGGGTGCGGGCGCGCAGCAGCTCCGCGAGCCGCTCGGCCAGCGGACGCGCCGCCGGGCGCTCGCCCAGCAGGTACGGCGGCCCGGCGGTGATCACGTGGCAGAGGGTGGCGCCGAGGCTGAAGTAGTCCGCCGTGCGGTGCGGGGACGCCCCGTCCATCTGCTCGGGCGCCGAGTAGCCGGGGGTGCCCGAGCGCAGCGGCGCGCCCGCGACGTCGTCGGCGGGCACCGCCAGTTCCAGGTCGATGAGGACGGGCGTCCCGTCCGGGCGGACCATGATGTTGTTCGGGTTGAAGTCGCGCACGATCAGCCCGGCGCCGTGCGCCGCGATCATCAGCCCGGTCAGCCGCTCCGCCATCTCCAGCGCGGCGGGCAGGTGCGGCCCCCAGCCGCGGACGACGATCAGGTCCGAGCTCCACTGCCGCAGCGCGGTCCCCGGGATCATCTCCTCCGCGAGGAACAGGTGGCCGCCCTGCGTGAACAGCTCGACCGGGCGCGGCGCCACCCCGAGGTGCGCGATGGCGGCGAGGGCCCGGTGCTCCGCGCGGAGGCTGTCGCGGATGTCCCGCCCGGTCTCGTCGGCGGCGACGTGCGGGCGCGCCTCCTTGAGGACGACCGGCTCGCCCGTCCGGGTGTCGAGCGCGCGGTAGACGCCGCCCTTGTTGGTGTGGCGGATCGCCTCGCGGACCGCGAAGCGCGTCCCGATGAGGATCTCGCCGCCCTGCCCGTCGCCGCCCTGCCCGTCGCCGCCGTGCCCGTCGCCGCCGTTCGCGGGGCGGTCGGGGAAGGGAGAGGTCACCCAGGAGGGCGGCTGGTACGTGCCGGCGCGCCGGTCCTCCACCGGGTTGCCGTCGGGGTCGAGGATCACCCAGGCGTAGAACCCGTCGTTGGTGATCCGGCGGTCCTCGACGAAGGCCCCGTACCGGTAGTGGACGAGGCTGCCCGGCGCGTACTGGCGGTCGGACAGGATGCGCGGCCCGGCGAGCCCCGCCGTCGCCTCGTGCAGCTCCGCCGCCAGGCGGACGGCCTCGTCGTCGCTCCTGGGGTAGACGGTGAGGAACTTGCCCGAGTGGCCGCGCGAGGTGTTCCGCGCGTTGAGCACCGCGACCTGGTCGTGGCTCGCCGCGAACTTGAACGAGGAGTCTCCGGCGAGGAGCACCCCGAGCGCCCGGCCGAGCACCTCTTCGGCCGACGCGGGCGTCGCCGAGACGTGCAGCTTCCACCCTTGCGCGGGACAGCCCCCGCCGTCGCGGGTGAGGTGCCGCCACATCGGGCTGCGGCGGACCGTCCAGCCGGACGGGGCGGGCAGCGCGGCGAGCGCCCGGTCGAGCACCTCGGTCAGGCGGGCGTCGCCGGACTCCGGAGCCGCCGCCCCGGAGAAGACGCTGAAATTGAATTCCGCCATGCTGGGTTCGCCGCCTCTTTCCCGTTCCGCCGGCCCCGGGTGGGCCTCGTGATGTGGCCGGTCCGCCCTTTTCTCGATCGATCATTTCCACCGATCAATGTGCGTCTCAGGGCGAACGAGGACACGGTAGCCACGAATCCCCGAAAAGCGCCAGAGGGGACTAACAAAGGATCTTTACTGCGGCGGAATAAAAATCTTACTCAGCAGAAAGTTGCGGAGTGACGAGTGTGACGACAGAGCCGGGCGAAGCCGGAGAGAAGCCTAGAATGTGAGCAATGTCCAGCTTTGCCAGCTGGCAGATCGGCGGGGCTTCCGCCAATTTGACTCCGAATCGGTTTTGGTTCGAGTCATGGCCGGAGACCGCCACGCACGCCGCTGGCACGGCGCCCTGAAGATGTGCTAGGAACCGTGCGCGAAGTGATCGACACACTGGTCAAAAGGGTCGTGACGGAGCACCCGGGCAGCCGTCCGACATGCCCACATCCCCTACCCCGTAAGCCTTTCCGAGGTTCGGCGAAGGTCACGGCGGCCGCCTCCATTCGCAAAGGGCGGGAGGCGGCACCAAGGTCGTTTCAGGCGGCCGACCAGAATGGATCGCGACCTATAAAACCTATCAGTTTGGTCTGGATATCGGCGTCGGCGGGGACGTCGACCCGGGCGCCGTACTGCCCCGAGGAGCGGAGGACGTCCTCCATTCCCTCCATACCGCCGAGGAGCCGCGCGCAGAAGTCGGGGTCGAGCCGGTCGTCCTGGCCGGTGGCCCGCGAAAGATCCCAGGTGTGCATGAACACGTCAGCGGTGTAGAACTGGTCGATCGCGGCATCGAGCGGCAGATTTCCGGTGTGCGGATTGCTGAATTCCCGGCCGGCCGTGGCGGGATCGTCCAGGACGGCCTGCACGCCGTCGCAATGGACCTGCCAGGCGGCGACGGGGTCGTCGTCCACCGAGGGGCCGTGCGGCAGCTCGATGCCCGTGCCGGACGCCAGGAACCCCGGGAACCATCCGGTCAGGTGCCGGACGACGTCGCGCGCGGTCCAGTCGGGGACCGGGGACGGGACGTCCCACGCCCGCACACCGCGGACCCTGTCGGTGAACAGCCCGGCGATGTGCCGGTGCCTCTCTGCCGGACGGTCGGGCAGCGCCATGGCGAACATCCCCTGCTCTATGGGGTCGACTGAATACCCGGCGGATCTTAGCCTCGCCCGCTCCGGTCGCGCCCCGCATTCGAACAAAAGTTCGTTCCGGAGGACCGATGAGTTTCGCGGACGCCCCTGGTCTGCCTTGGCGAGAACCCCCACCGAAGGAGAGAACGATGGCCGCCACCCGGACCCCCGCCACCGCCCAAACCCCTGCCACCGCCCAGACCCCCGCCGGCTCCGGCGTCCGCTGGCGGAGCCGGGCCCTGTGGGCCGTGCAGATCTTGCTGGCCGTGTTCATGGTCGTCGCGTCCGGCCTGCCGAAGCTGTTCGGCGAGCACACCGCCGTGCAGGTCTTCGAGGACATCGGCTGGGGCCAGTGGTTCCGCTACTTCACCGGCGCGGTCGAGATCGCGGGCGGCCTCGGGCTGCTGATCCCCCGGCTGTCCGCCGCCGCCGCGACCGGGCTGGTCGGCGTCATGATCGGCGCCGTGATCACCAACATCGGGCTCGGCAGCCCCGAGGTCGCGCCGTTCCCGGCCCTGCTCGGCGTCGTCTTCGCGGTGATCGCCTGGAACCGCCGCGAGAAGGCCCGCGGCCTCCTCGACCTGCTCCGCCGTTGAGCCAAGGCCCACTCCGGCCCGACCCCGGCCCGGTCCCGGCTCCGGCCTGACCCCAGCCCGGCCCGAGCCCGACCTCAGCCCAGCCCGACCCCGATCCCAGCACGGCCCGGCCCGGCCACGCTCGGATCGGCACGAGAGCCGACCAGGTCCCCCTGGTCGGCTTTCGGCGTCCGCTAACGAAAGGCTCTACGTCCAGGGCGCCCGCGGGTACCAGATGAGGTCGCGGGAGCCGAGGATCCGCACGTTCCAGTACAGGACGGTGAAGACGCCCGCGGTGAGCAGCGCGGCCGCCACCATGCCGGACGCGCGGCCGGGCTTCGCGGCCAGCCAGCCCTGGAGCCGGTTCCCGGCTAGCAGGACGACGGCGAGGAACAGCACAGACAGGATCACGATGTTGCCGAGCGACTGGAGGCTGAACGCCGCCGCGCCGTAGAGCGGGTTGTGGCTCTCGGCCGCGTCCCGGAACATCTGCCGGAACAGGGCGAAGGGGCGTCCGATCAGGAAGCCGCCGATGAGCGCGCCCATGACGACCATCGGGGCGTTCGGGTGCTTCGCCGAGAGCCGGGCCAGCGGGTCGGGGACGATGCCGAGCGCGGACAGCCCGAGGCAGATCAGCGTGACCCCGATGATCCCGAACACGATCATCGCCTGGGTCAGGCGCGGGGTCCACCCGTCCATGGTCTTCGTCGTCTGGAACTGCGGCATGTGGGTGCCGACGAGCCCGACGACCGCGCCGTAGGTGGCCGACACGGAGACCATGCCCACCGACAGCCAGCCCAGCGGCTTGAGCGCCTGGACGACGCGGTCGCGCTTGGACCGGCGTCCGACCATGGGGGCGAGCGCGCCGAACACGGCGATGTTGCAGGCGGTGAAGGTGCCCGCGACGCCGGACGCGAGCGCGAACGCGATGCCCGCCGTCGTCCCGGCGATGGGCGTGCCCTTGGCGTGGTGGCCGAGGAGGGCGTCGGCCACGTTGTCACCGATGGTCTGGTCGACGAACTCCGCCGACCAGACGACGGTGAGGAGGAATCCCGCGAGGACGCTGGCCGCGAGGACCAGCAGGCGCCTGCGGGGGAAGGCGCCGACGACGAACGTCGGCGCGGGCTTCGGGACGGTGATCGGCGAGGGTTCGGCTGCTCGGGTCACGGTGGCTGCCTCCGCATCGGGAAACGGGGGTGGGCGCACGGCTCAGCCGGGGAAGCGGACCGTGCGCATGAAGACGGGCAGCAGCCACGGGCGTCGTCCCCGGACCACCACCCGTCCGCTGAGGAGGGCGCGTGCCTTGCTGATGCGCCCGAAGAGCATCAGGCTGAGCGCGGGCGGGTCGAACGTCAGCCGGACGTCGACGTCGCCGCCCGGCTCCTCGACGAAGACCCGGCGGTCCTGGAGGACGATCGTCACCGGCGTCATGTACCTGGACCGGAACTCGACGGCGACGCGCCGCCGCGGCGGCGGCGCGGTCGAGTCCAGCAGGTGGCCGAGGCCGTTGCGGGTCATCCCCGCGACGAACAGCTCGAAGAACATGCCGATGTCGCCCGGCGGTATGGCCCAGTCCGCGCCGCTCGCGCGGGCGATGTCGCGGCCGTGGAGCTGGATCTCGTTCAGCAGGTGGGCGAGCAGGCCCGCCATCGGGACGCGCGCCCCGCCCAGCCAGTGGACCTGCTCGCCCGGCTCGGCGCCCGCGCTGACCTCCAGGACGTCCGCGACGTCGGCGCGCAGCGCGGCGGCGATGGCGGCCGGGTCGCGTTCGCGGAACTGGCCGAGCATCACCTCGTTGAGGTCGGCGACGGTGTCGACGGTGGCCGTCCGCAGCCCGTCCAGGCCGTCGAAGGGGAGCTTCTCGCCGGGGCCGCGGACGAGCGCGGTGTAGAGCCGCGCGATGGTCGCGACGTGCGCGGCGGTGTCGGCGACCGTCCAGTCCTTGGTCGCCATCGCGGCCGGGTCGGAGACGTCCGAGAGCAGGTCGCCGAACCGGCGGGTGGCCGTGTCGACGGCCCGTCGCGCGGACCGCAGGTGGTCGGATGTCACCGGTGCGGCCATGGGCGGCACGCTCCTCTCCGCCGAGCGGCGGTCCGCCGGGAATGCTTGTCGACTGCGACGGAACCCGAAGCGGAGGCGGCGGTCAAGACGGCCGGGGGCACTGCGCAAGCTCGGAGAAGATGATCGACACGGGCGTCGCTAGGCTGAGCCGTGCAAAGGCAGCGGGGAGCGCTTGCGCGCGGAAGGGAATGCCTGCCGGATGAGCCCCAGAAAGGTCGATCCAGAGGCGCGTTCCCTGCTCTTGGACGTCGCCGCGAGACTGCTTTCCGAAGAAGGGCCGCAGGCATTGTCCGCGCGCCGGATAGCGGCCGAGGCGGGCAGTTCCACAATGCCGGTCTACACCAATTTCGGGGGCATGGCCGGATTGGCGAGAGAGATCGTCTACGAGGGTTTCGCCCGGCTGGAGAACCATTTCAGCCTGATCCGCGCCTCGGACGACCCGGTGGCGGACATGGCCCTCCTCGGCCGCGCCTACCGGCACAACGCCATGCAGAACCCGCACCTGTACGTGGTGATGTTCGGCGCGGCGTCCCTCGCCGGGTTCAGCCTGTCCGAGGAGGACCGGCAGCACGGGCGGTACACGCTGACCCGGGTCGCCACCTGCGCCGGGCGCTGCATCGCCGCCGGGCGCTTCCGCGCGGACGACGCCGGCCTCGTCGCGCACCAGATGTGGAGCGCGACACACGGCCTCGTCATCCTTGAGCTGGGCGGGTACCTCATCCCGCCCTACGACGCGGAGGTGTGCTTCGAGGCGCAGCTCGTGTCGCTGATGGTCGGCGCCGGCGACGACCCGGAGGCCGCGGCGCGGTCGGTCGAGGCGTCCGGACGGCGGCTGGAGGACGAGCTGATCCGCCCGTGGACGCTCAAGCAGGACGGCCTCGCCGCCCGCTCCGCCTGACCCCGTCCGGCATGACCGCCCGGCGTGACCGCACACCCTGACCACCCCGCCTGACCACCCGGCTCGGGGATCCGAGCCGGGCTCCAGCCGGGTCAGGCGGGGGCGGCGACGGTCTCGACGATCTCGTCCAGCGCGGCGAACACCCGCGCGACCTGGGCCTCGTCGTTGTAGAGGTAGGCGGAGATCCGCAGCACCTCGCTGTCGGTGAAGCGGTCGACCAGCGGCTGCGCGCACATGTGCCCGGACCGGCACATGATCCCGTAGGAGTCGCTGAGGATCCGGGCGACCTCCCGCAGGTTCCGCACGCCGCGGATCGCGAGGCTGATCGTCGCGGACCGGTCGGCGGACGGCGACGCGGGCCCGAGGACCCGCAGGTAGGGCCGGGCGAGCGCCTCCGCGGCCTGCCGCCGGGCGAGCGCCCGGTCGTGCGCGGCGAGGGCGGCGGCGCCGATCCGGTCCAGGTAGGCGATCGCGGCGCCGAGCCCGTAGACGCCGCCGATGTTGGGCGTGCCCGCCTCCAGGCAGTGCGGCGGGCGGCGCAGCTGGTACCGCTCGGTGTCGACCCAGTCGACCGTCCCGCCGCCGAGGTTCGGCGGGTCGAGCAGGGAGAGCGCGCCGTCCGCCCCGCACAGGACGCCCACGCCGGTCGGGCCGAGCATCTTGTGGGCGGAGAAGGCGACGAAGTCGACGTCGTCGAAGTGCAGCCGCCCGTGCGGGGCGGACTGGGCGGCGTCCACGACCGTGACCGCGCCCGCCTCCTTCGCCATCGTCGCCATCTTCTGGACGGGCGCGTACACCCCGGTCACGTTCGAGCAATGGCTGAGCGCCACGACCCGGGGACGGCCGCGCAGCAGCTTCTCGTAGGCGTCGAGGTCGACGCGCCCCGACCCGTCGACGGGGATGTGCCGGGCGCGGGCGTGCCGCCGCCACGGCAGCGCGTTCGAGTGGTGCCCGTCGAACGGGACGAGCACCACGTCGCCCGCCTCGAGCCCCAGCCCGGACGCGACGAGGTTCAGCGCCTCCGTGGTGTTCAGCGTGAACACGACCTCGTCGCCGCGGACGCCCGCGAAGTGCGCGACCTGGCGGCGCACCGCCTCGAAGTCCGCCGACGCGGTCTCCGACAGCCGGTGCTTGCCCCGGTGGATGTTCGCGCTGACCTCGGTGTAGTAGCGGGTCAGCTCGTCGACGACGGGGCGCGGCTTGAGGGTGGTGGCGGCGTTGTCCAGGTAGACGAGGTCGCGCCCGTCCATCCGGCGGCCGAGGATCGGGAAGTCGGCGCGGACGCGCCTCGGCAGGTCGGTGACGGACTCCGTGTCGATCATGCTGGGCTCTCCTGGTCCAGAGGGCGGACGGGCAGGTCGGAGACGCAGGGGCGGAGGCGGCCGTCCGGTCCGGCGGGCAGGTAGCGGACGGCGGACGCCGTCAGCCGGACCCGCCCGCCGAGCAGGGCCCGGAGGCGTTCGACCAGGCCGTCCTCCAGCGCCCGCGTGTCCTTGACGTTCGGGACGTACTCGACGCGCACCTCGTCCTCCCGGTGCTGGCCGACCTGGTAAGCGTCCAGCTCGGGGCAGTCGCCGACGGCGCGGTCGACGTCCCACGCCCCGATCGGCGCGGGACGTCCGGGGACGGTGAGCAGCGTGCCCGAGCGTCCCTCGAAGCGGCAGAGCGGCAGGTCGGAGCCGCAGGCGCACGGGTCGTCCCACACCCGGCAGAGGTCGCCCGTCCGGTACCTGATGTGCGGGGACAGGCGGTCGCCGACGCTGGTCACCACCAGCTCGGCCAGCTCGCCGGGCGCCGCCGGGCGCCCGCCGTCGACGAGCGGCTCCACGAAGTAGGACCGGTTGTTCAGGTGCGTGAGCCCGAGCGGGCATTCGACGGCGAGCCAGCCGAACTCCGACATCGTCACCGCCTCCGCGACGACCGCCGTGCCGCAGTGCTCGGCGATCCGGCGGCGCGCCACGCGGGTGGCGGGCGTGTACGTCAGGACGATCGCGCCGACCGGCGGCGCCTCGCGGCGTCCCGTGGCGGCGAGCCGGCGGAGCAAGAAGGCGAGGGGCGTCGCGTCCGCCTCCAGCCAGGCCGGGGCGTGCGCGCGCAGCTCGTCGGCGGCGCGTCCGAGCAGGGCGTCGGGGGCGGCGAGCGGGTCAGGCGTGGACGGCAGGACCAGCGTCCCGTCGTCGAGCGTCCGCTGCTCCATCGGGGTGTACGGGCTGGCGCACTCGACGCCCGAGCACTCGGGGGCGGTGTACCGGGCCGACCTGCCGGACGCGCCGCCGAGGATCGCGTCCCGGAGCGGCGGGTGGGCGGCCAGCGTCACGGCCCGCCGCGCGGCCAGGAGGACGGCCCGCACGGCGGTCGTGACCCGGTCGTCGCCCACTCCGCCGCTCCCCCGGACGAGGGTTCCCGGCTCGCCCAGGGTCCGGCCCCGCGCGAGCACCCCGCGCGGGAAATCGGCGCGATAGTCGGCGCGGCGGGTGAGCGGAACGCGCGCCCAATCCGCCGGCCCGTCGATCCGCGCGGGGCCTTGATCGCGCCCTTCTCGCCGAAAGAAGGGAACGCGCGCGCGGGCGAACTCGAAGTCCGCGACCGCGCCCTCGAAGGCGTCCGCGTCGAACGCCGGGCGGCGGCGTTGCAGAACGGAGTGATCGGCCACCGAAATCCTCCTCTTCGAGGCACCCCCACAGCGCCAAGCAAAGTAATCCGGCGAGCCCTTGTCCATCTTCTGGATTGCTCACTCGGCGGCCCATTAAATAACCGAGTTATAAAACACAGTGATTGATTTCCCAAGCTAGGAAGGCGGTTATTCGTGTAGTAAATTGACGCCAATTGGCGATCCCGCTGCGGAAACTCAGGAGAAGGTCATGGCCAGCATTCAACCGCGCTCGTTCCCGCGCCGAAGAACGCCCGCGCTCGCCGCGCTCGGGGCGGCGGCCGCCGGCCTGCTGGTGGCCGGCGTCGGGTTCCAGCCCGCCGCCGGCGCGGACGCCGGCGCCGCCGACGCGGCCGTCAGCACGTCCAGCCTCAAGGGCAGCGACGGCACGACCTACACGGTCACGAACCATGTCGTCCGCGGGAAGGACGGGCGCGGCCACCGCAAGGAGTGGCTGCTGGTCTGGACGGGCGACGCGGGCCCCGAGGGGGGCGGCAAGGGCCACGCCGCGCACGGGAAGGCCGGCGCAAAAGGCTCGGCCGACCCCGACTTCCTCGCCGTGATCGACGCGACGCGCGGCTCCCCCGATTACGGCAAGGTCGTCAACACGGCGACCCTCGGCCCGACGCTGCAGAACGAGCCGCACCACATGCAGTACGTGTGGCACAAGGGCGACAAGGTGTTCGCGGGCGGGCTGCTCAGCGACACCACGTACGTGTTCGACGTCGGCCAGCTTCCGAAGATCAAGCTCAGCGGCGTCGTCACGCCGACCGACACGCCCTGCGGGACCGTCCCGGACGCCTTCTGGACGCTCAAGGACGGCACCGCCTACGGCGCCTACATGGGCGGCCCCAACGTCTCCGGCCCCTGCACGTACACGCACGGCGAGACGCGGATCGGGAACGGCGCGGGCGGCACGCCCGGCGAGGTGCTCCGGCTGGACCAGCGCGGCAAGGTGCGGGTCGAGTACCCGGCCGCCACGAAGGGACCCGAGGCCGAGACCTGCCACAGCATCCCGCAGCTCGACCCGCCGAGCTGCGCCAACCCGCACGGCATCCAGGCGCGCGAGGACCTGAACCGGCTCATCACCAGCGACTTCGCCGAGGTCCGCAACCTGCTCGGGACGCCGCCCGCCGACTTCTACATCACCCGCGACACGGTGCGGATCTACGACATCGCCAAGCGCGACCGTCCGAGGCTGCTGTCGGTTTCGCACCTGCCGGACGGCCCGCGCAAGGAGCCGTTCGGCACCTACGAGGAGCCGCGCGTCGTGATGGAGACGACGGTCACCAACGAGCGGCGGCACCGGGGCGCGTTCGCGTCGACGATGGGCGGCGCGTCCATCTTCTACACGCCCGACATCACCGACCCGAAGCCGAAGTGGCGCGAGGTGTTCGACGACACCACCGCGTTCACCAGGCTCGCCCCGCAACTGGAGAACCGCGTCGGGATGGACGGCGGCGCCTGGCTCCAGACCAGCGCCGACGACAAGTACCTGTACCACACGGTCATGCGCCGGGGGGACGAGTCGTCCGGCGGCAAGAACACCGGCATGGTGTACGTGCTCGACATCCGCAAGCTCGTCGCGTCGGGCGAGAGGACCCGGTGCAGCATCGACACTCTGGACGAGACGACCCGCGGCGGCCGCGAGCCCGACTGCCCGTCGCTGGTGAGCGTCCTGCCGATCGAGGACCCGACGTCCGGCGGCCCGCACTGGGCGGCGCTGGACAACTTCCGGCCGGGCCGCGACGGCCTCTACCGGGAGACGCGGCGGCCGGACCGGCTCGCGATGGCGAACTACTTCGTCGCGGCGACGCCGTTCGACGGCGACCACCGGGTCTGCATGGTGAACATCTCGCCGAAGCAGCGGCTGTCGCTGGACCAGCGGTTCAAGGACGAGCGCACCGGCCACCCGTGCGTCGAGTTCAACCGGGCTCAGTGGCCGCACGGCGCGACCGGCGACGCCCGCCCGCACGGCGTCCTGTTCGCGGTCTCCGATGCCGACGTCCGCTGACGTCGGGCGCCGCGCGAAACGCGCGCGGCCGTCCCGCCGCCCGCCGTCCGCCGCGGCGCGGGCGGCGGCGCGCGGAGCGGCGCGGGCGGCCGCGCTCGGGGCGTTGCTGATCGCCGCCGCCCCTGCCCTCGCCGCCCCCGCGGCCACGGCCTGGGCGGACGGCGGCCACGGCGGGCACGGCGCGGTGTCCGGCGGCGGCTGGCTCACGGCGGTGATCCGCGTCGTCGCGCTGCTCGCCACCGCCGCCGTCGCGGTCGCCGCGCTGCTCCGGCCGCGCACCGGTCCGCCGTCCCGGCGGCTGACGGCCGCCGTGTCGGTCGCGGCGGCGGTCGGCGCGGTCGGCTGCCTCGTGGCCGTGGACCGCGTCGTCCTGGCGCTCGCGCCGGCGGCGGTCGCGCTCGCGGCGCCGCGGCTGCTCCCGCACCCCCGGCGGTCGGTCGCGGCGGGCACCGTGCTGGCGGGCGCGCTCGCGGCGATCGTCGCGAGCGGCTCGCTCACCGCCGCCGCGCCGGGCCCGGACCGCGCCGTCCCCGGCGTCCCGCTGCTGCGCGACGTCGCGCTCGGCGGCGCGCGCCCGTCGATCCTCGTGACGCCGCAGCGGCAGGGGTGGAACCTCGTCCACGCGGGCGACGCCCCGGTCTCGGTGGGGACGTCACCCGACCGGCTGAGCGCCACGGAGCGGCTGCCGGGCGCGCCCGGCACCTGGCGGACGGTGTGGCTGCCGTCCGGCCGCAGCACCCTCTACGTCGGCGCGGGCGGGCGGACGGCGTCAATCGCGGTCGACACCGGACGTCGGGGATCCGCGTCGCCGCGGCTGCGCACGGACGGGCCGGAGTGCGCGAGCGCCGCGCTCGGGGCGCTGGTCGCGGGAACGCGCGGCGCGGACGTCCCGTGCCCGGCCGACCGGCTCGACGCGGCGGACGCGGACGCGCTCCGCGCCACGGTCGCGTTCATCGCCGGGCGGAACGTCCGCTCCATCCACCTGGTCGGCGACGGGTCGCCGCGCTCGGCGGCGGCGGAGGCGGTCGTGCGGCAGGCGTGCGCGAAGGCCGGGGTGACGGTCGCGGCGAAGGCGGCGGCCGACCGTCCGGTCGTCGTCGCGGCGGGCTGGTCGGGGGCGGACGCGACGCTCCGCGACCTGGCCCGGGGCGCGCTGCGCGGGCAGGGCGCCTACCTCGCGCCGTGGCTGCTCACCGCGCCGCTGCTCGCCGTCCCGGCCGGGCAGATGCTGCCGCTGCGGTTCTCCCCGCGCGATCCCGAGCCGCTGCGGTACGCGGCCGAGCTGCGGTCGCGGTTCCCGGACGAGACGCCGTCCGCCGCCGGGTTCCGCGCGTGGCGGGGCGCCGCCGACACCGGCCCGGCCCGGCTGTACTCGGCGTCGCTCGTCAACCTGATGCCGCCCGCGGTGCTCGCGCGGCACCCGCACTCCGGCACGAGCTGGCTCCCCGGCGGGACGATCACCGTCGCCACCGGCCCGCTCCGCTGAACCGGCGGGCGAGGGAGAACACCATACGAAACCGCACCGCCGACCAGGCGATCACGGGTGGTCAGGCCGTGAGGCCGAGCAGCCGCGAGCAGCGCATGATCGCCTGGTCGGTGCCGTCCATCACGAGGCGCCGGGTCAGCGTCGCCTCGATGGGGCTGAGCCGCCCGGCGCCGATCTCGATGAACGTGAACGCGTCGGTGCGGACGACCAGCACCGGCTCGCCGGGCGCCGGGCCCTGCACGACCCCGGCGGCGCCGTCCGCGACGCGGATGTGGAAGACCTCGTCGTCGACGCGGAACTCGTACGTCTCGTCCGGGCCCGCCGCGTCCTGGACGATCATCGCCTCCAGCGCCAGCACGCCCCAGCGCGGGCGTGCCAGGTCCCCCGCGGCGGGCGCGCCGAGGACGCCGAGGCCCCAGCGGGCGAGCTCCAGCACGGCGCCGCGCAGGCCCGTGCCGAGCTCGGTCAGCTCGTACGCCCGCACCTTGGAGCCGGGCCGCGGGACCTGCCGCACGACGCCCGCCTCGGTCAGCGTGCGCAACCGCGCGGCCAGCAGGTTCGTGCCGATGCCGGACAGGCTGGCGAGCAGCTCGTTGTAGCGGCAGGGACCGGTGAGCAGCTCGCGGACGATCAGCAGCGACCACCGCTCGCCGATCACGTCGAGCGCCCCGGCGAGCCCGCAGTACTGCCCGTAGGCGCGGCGGCGGCGCCCGCTCTCGGCCTGCTTCTCTCGTACCGGCACTTCACGATCATATACCGCTTGTTGATCAGCGGGAGCGAGCATGGCGGATCATCCCAGCCCGACGATCGCCCGGACGACGGCGTCCACCTCGGCCGGGGTCGTGACGATGCTCGGCCCGAACCGCAGCGCCTGGTCGCGGTACGGCGTGACGCTGGCGATGATGCCGTGCTCCTCGCGCAGCTCGGCGACGACTTCGTCCGGCTTGCGCCCGGTGACGTTGCAGCACACGAGGCCGGACGACACGGCCGGGTCGCGCGGCGTGAGCAGCGTGACGTGCCGCATCCGCGCGAGGCCGTCCTTCAACTGTGCCGCCTGCTCGCGGGTGCGCGCCGCGATCCGCGCCGGGCCGATCGCCCGGTGGAACGCGAACGCCTCGGGCAGCGCCCAGCGGTGCTCGTAGGTGTGGAACCCGCCGGGCGTGGTGAGCACCGCCGCCGGGCCCTCCGGCGGCTTGTCGCTCCACCACCCGAGCAGCGCGGGCATCGAGAAGCTCGGGATCGTCGGATCCATTCGGGCCCAGGCCGCCTTGGTACCCCAGATGACGCCGGTCCCGCGCGGGCCGAACAGCCATTTGTGGGTGCCGGTGACGAAGAAGTCGCAGCCGAGTTCGAGCGGGGTGGGCGCCTCCGCGCCGAAGCCGTGCACGGCGTCGACGCAGAGCAGGACGCGGTCGGCCTCGTCGCGTCCGCGGTTGGCGTCGGCGACCATGTCGGCGACGGCGCGGACCGGGAGCTTCACGCCCGTCCCGGAGTGGACCCAGGTGACGGCGACGGCCCGGGTCCGCGGCGTGATCCCCGCGCGCAGCCGGGCGACCATCCGGTCGGCGGACGCGGCGGCCGGGTCCTCGTAGAGCCGGACCTTCCGCACCGCCGCGCCGCTCCGGGCGGCGCGCAGGCGGAGCGACTCGTGCGTCGCGTAGAAGTCGTGCTCGGTGGTGAGCACCTCGTCCCCCGGCTTCAGGCGGAGCCCGGCGTAGAGGAGGGCGAGGCCCATCGTGGTGCTGTCGGTGAGCGCGATCTCGTCGGGGCCGCCGCCGAGGAAGGCCGCCGCCGCCTCGCGCACCGCCTCCTGCCGCGCGTCGAAGCTCTCGACGTAGATCGCGGTGTCCCGGTCGAGGGCGCGGCGGTGCCGGTCGATCGCGGCCGCGACCGGCGCGGGGTGCGCGGCGAGGTAGTAGGCCGTGAACTGGAGGTGGCGGCGGTTCAGCGGGAACTGCGCCCGGACCGACGCCCAGTCGCCCGGGTCGAAGCGCTCGCCGCGCGACTCGCCGGGTCCCGCGGCGAGCGCCGCCGCGCCCGGCGCGGCGAGGGACATCCCGGCGCCCGCGAGCGCGCCGCGCATCACGGCTCTTCGGCTCGGCCTGGCGTTCCTGCGGATCACGGCGGACTCCTTGCGTCGGATGGCATCGGGGCGGCACCGGACGGGCGGCGGGGAGGAACGCGGGGAAAACGCGGGGAAAAGGTGCGTGACATGTGAGAAGAGGCCCCCGGCCCGATGCCATCCGGGGGCCTCCTCTGCCCACTGAGAGCTAGCCGAGGCTCAGCTCACCGCGGTGGGAGCTCAGCCGAGGCTCAGCTCGTCGCGGATCTCGGCGGCGCACTTGGCGGCCAGCGTGAGGACCGGCTTGGCGTCGGCGTCGTCGATCTCGTCGACCGCGTAGAAGTCCACGGCGGCCTTCGAGGTGAAGGTGGAGCCGACCGGCGCCCACTCAGACACGTCGGTGGACGTCATGACCAGGGCGTCGCGGTTCGCGTAGACCTTGTCGCCGACCGTGATCAGCAGGTACTGCTCGAACGTCGCGGTGCCCGGCAGCAGCTCCTCGCCGTGGCCGGTCAGGGTGCCCTTGTTCTGGCGGGCGTGGTTCTGCTCGATGAGGATGTCGGCCTCGTCACTGTGGAAGTGGGTGAGCAGACGCTCGAGGGCGACCTGCGGACGGCCGTCGGCGTCGCGGGTGACCTCGGACGCGGTGCGCACGCCGCTGATGCCCTCGACGTTGCGGCAGTCGAACGTCTCGCCCTGCAGGAAGTGCAGGGTGATCTCGCCGTCGAGGCGGACGCCTGCGAAGTGCTTGCTGCCGAGGATGGTGGCGGTCTGGGTCATGAAAACCCCTCCAATCGGTGTGTAAATACATAGTGATTCGGCCCCAAGCACCCCGGCATCTCTCAGATTGCTACACGTTTGGATAGTTGCGAGAAGGCCGGGCACCGGCCGCCGACGCGGGCCGCCCGCAGGTCCCGCGCGGGCCCGGCGGGGGCATGGCTCGTTCGGGCCATGCTCCGCCGCCCCGAATGGCCCGCGCAGGCGAAGCCGATCAGTTCGGGTCCGCCGTAGCGTCCATCGCCGTAGCCCACCGGCCGTGTCCCCGCGGCGGCTTCGACGAAAGGAACCGGCTGTGACGCAGGAACTGACCCGACCGCCGCAGATGAGCCCGGAAGCGCGGGAGAAGTACCTCGCGGAGGCGCACACCGCCGTGCTGACCGTCTCCCGGGAGGGGCGCGGCCCGCTGGCCCTGCCGATCTGGTACGCCTACGAGCCCGGCGGCGACGTCCGCGTGATCACGCGCGGGGACAGCCGGAAGGCCGAGATGATCCGCCGCGCCGGCCGGATCACCCTCTGCGTCCAGTCGCCGGAGCCGCCCTACCGGTACGTGACCGTGGAGGGGCCGGTCTCCATCCAGGAGACGGTCACGCCGGACGAGCGCAAGCAGCTGGCCGCGCGCTACCTGGGCCCGGACTTCGGCGAGGCGTTCGTCCAGGCCACCGCCGAGGCGACGCCCATGATGATCGCGGTCTCGATGCGTCCGGAGAACTGGCTGTCGCAGGATCAGACCGACTGGCCGTGACCGGGCGGCGGCGCGCGATCGGAGATCGTTGATCATCACCGGCCCGTCCAGGGATGCCGCCAGGCCGGGGGTGAGCGATGATGGCAGCGTGACGGCAACCGATGGCGTTCTGTTCGACGGATGGGACCTGCTGCGCCGCGGAGCCTGGCGGGACGCCCACGCGAGGTTCGCCGCGGCGCTCGCCTCCCCGCTGGACGCGGCCGCCGAGGCCACGGCCGCCGAAGGGGCCGCGGCGGCCGCGTGGTGGCTGGACGACGACGCCGAGATGACCGAGCGGTACGAGCAGGCGTACCGCAACTACCGCGCCGTCGGCGACGACTGCGGCGCGGCGCGCGTCTCGGCCTGGCTGGGCAACGGAGCGGTCCAGTTCAGGGGCGAGGCCGCGGTCGCGCAGGGCTGGTTCCAGCGGGCCAGGCGGCTCCTCGCGGACCTGCCCGAGAGCGAGGAGCACGGGCTCCTCGCCCTGTTCGAGGGGATGGCCGCGCGCCTGCGCGGCGAGCTCACCGACGCGGTCGCCTACGCCGAGCAGGCGATGGCGATCGGCGGCCGGCTGCACTCGCCCGACCTGGAGATCCAGGGCATGGCGCTCAGCGGCACCGCCTACGTGAGCCAGGGCCGGATCAGCGAGGGGATGCGGCTGCTGGACGAGGCGGCCGCCGCCGCGCTGGCCGGGGAGGTCCGCGAGGTCGGCTCGGTCTGGATCCCCACCTGCTACCTCGTCCAGGGCTGCGAGCAGACGCGGGACTGGGAGCGTGCCGAGCAGTGGTGCGGCCGGGTGATGGACTTCTGCCGCCGCTACGACCTCGGCTCGCCCTTCTCCCGCTGCCGGACCCACTACAGCACCGTCCTGCTGTGGCGCGGCGACTGGGACGAGGCCGAGACCCAGCTCCTGCGCGCCGCGGACGAGCTCCAGGAGCAGCGCCCGCGGTTCGCCGCCGAGGCGTGGGCGCGCCTCGGCGAGCTGCGCCGGCGCCAGGGCCACTGGGACGAGGCCGCCGAACTCTTCGAGCGCGGCCGGTCCCTGCCCGCGGCCCGGCTCGGCAAGGCCGAACTGCTGCTCGACCGGGGCGACGCCCAGGAGGCCGTCGACGTCCTCGAACGTGTCCTGGACGGCATCTCCGACGAGGACCGCCTCGAGCGCGGCCCGGTGCTGGAGGCGTTCGTCCGGGCCGCCGCCGCGGCGAAGCGCCCCGACCTGCTCCCCGGTGCGACGAAGGAGCTGACCGAGATCGCCGGGGACGTCGGCGGCGAGGCGCTCCAAGCCTCGGCGCTGTGGGCGCAGGGCGTCGGCTGGGGCATGCGGGGCGACACCGACCAGGCCATCACGCTGCTCACCCGCGGCGTCGAGCTGTTCGAGAGCGCCCGCGGCCCGTACGACGCGGCCCGCGCCCGGCTCGACCTCGCCGCCATCCTCGCCGACGGGGGGCGCACCGGCGCCGCCGCCCAGGAGGCCCTCGCCGCGCAGGAGACGTTCGAGCAACTGGGCGCGATCGCCGACGCCCGCCGGGCGAGCAGGCTGGTCGGGCTGGCCCGGCGCACGTCCACCCTCGAACTCACGGCCCGCCAGGTGGAGATCCTGCGGCTGCTGGCGGTGGGGCTGACCAACCGCGAGATCGCCGAACGGCTCGTGCTGAGCGAGCACACCGTCAAGCGGCACGTGGCCAACATCCTCACCCGGCTCGACCTCCCGTCCCGCGCCGCCGCCGTCGCCTACGCCTCCCGCGTCGACCTGCTCTGACCCGTCCGGCCCACCCGGCGCGCCGGCCGCGCTCCCGCTGGAGGCACCGCTCTCCCGCTGGAGGCATGGCCCGTTCGGGCCACTCCCCCGGGGTGACCGGTTGGCCCGCTCGGCCGAAGCCGCCACCGGCCCGCCGTCCGTAGCGTCGCTTCCATGACCGAATACGCCATCGTGACGCAGGCCCAGCAGAAGGCCTGGTCCCTGGGCGACCTGAGCAAACTGGCCGCCCATACACCGCCGCTGTACGCGGAGTCGCTGTGCGAGGCGCTCGACCTGCACTCGGGTGAACGCGTCCTCGATGTGGCCGCCGGGACGGGGACCACCTCGATCGCCGCGCTCCGCCGGTTCTGCGAGGTCACCGCCACGGACTTCGTGCCCGAGGGCCTCGTCAAGGCCGAGCGGCTCGCCGCGGCCGAGGGCCTGAAACTGGAGACCCACACGGCGGACGCCCAGGAACTGCCGTTCGAGGACGAGTACTTCGACGTGGCGGTCTCCACGTTCGGCGCCATGTTCGCGCCCGACCAGCAGCGGGCCGCCGACGAGCTGCTGCGCGTCGTCCGGCCCGGCGGCCGGATCGGCGTCCTCGCCTGGTGCCCCGACGGGATCATCGGCGAGTACGCCGCCACCATCGGCAAGTACATCCAGCCGCCGCCGGGGCTGCGGTCCCCGTTCGAGTGGGGCACCCCGGCGCGGGCGCGCGAGCTGTTCGCCGGCCGCGCCCGGTCCGTCGAAAGCGTCCGCAAGGCCCAGCCCTTCCGGCACCCGTCGGTCGAGTTCGCGGTCGAGTACTTCCGCGCCTGGTACGGCCCGGCCCGGGGCGCGTTCGAGCGCCTCGACGACGAGCGGCGCAAGGCGCTGCACGCGGACATGGTCGCGGTGTGGAGCGCGGGCAACCAGGCGTCCGACGGCACGCTGGTCGCCCACGCGGACTACCTCGAAACGATCGTCGTCAAGGCCTGAGAGCCGGAGGACCGACATGACCTCTACCGCGCTGAAGCATCCGGGGGTGGTCCTCACCACCCTCAGCCTCGGAATGCTCGTCGTCTCGCTGGACGCGACCATCGTCAACGTGGCTCTCCCGAGCCTCGCCGCGGGCCTCGACGGCGACATGGACAACGTGCTGTGGGTCGTCAACGGCTACGTGCTGGTGAACGCCGCGCTGCTGGTCACCGGCGGGCGGCTCGGCGACGTGCTCGGCGCCCGCAGGATGTTCCTGGTCGGCCTGGTGGGGTTCCTGGTGGCCTCCGCCCTCTGCGGCGTCTCGGAGAACGTCACCCAACTGGTGCTCGCCCGGTTCCTGCAGGGAGTGACCGGGGCGCTGCTCGTCCCGCAGGTCATGACGCTCATCTCCGACATCTTCCCGGCCGAACGGCGCGGGGCGGCGATGGGCGTGATGACGGGGACGATCGGCATCTCCGCGATGAGCGGGCCCGTCCTCGGCGGTCTTATCCTGCACGACTGGAGCTGGCGCTGGATCTTCTACATCAACGTGCCGGTCTGCACGGCGGCGATCGTGCTGACGCTGCTGTTCGTGCCTGACGCGAGACCGGCGAACCGCCACAAGTTCGACCTCATGGGCGTCTTCCTCGTGACGGCCGGGCTCGGCGCCATCACCTACGGGCTCATCGAGGGTCAGCGCTACGACTGGGGCCAGGTGACCGGCGTCATCTCGATCCCCGCCATCCTGGTCGCCGGAGCCCTGATCCTGGTCGCGTTCGTCTGGTGGGAGCGGCGCTACCCGGAGCCGCTGCTGCCGCTCAACCTCTTCCGCTACCGCGCCTTCACCGTCGCCACGCTGCTCAACTCCGTCATGTACCTCACGATGTACGGGGTGACGCTGCTGGTCACGCTGCATCTGCAGTCGGTGTCGGGGCACAGCGCGCTGCGCACCGGCCTCACCTACGTCCCGATGGCCCTGGCCATGGGCATCTTCGCGGCCGTCGCGGGACGCCTGACCGACCGGACCGGGGCCCGCTACCTGATCTTCGGCGGGACGCTCGTGCTCGCGGCCGGGTTCGGCGCGATGGCGGTGGTGGAGTCGGCGACCTCGACGTCCACCGACTTCCTGCTGCCGCTGTTCGTCGTGGGCATCGGCGTCGCGTTCATCATGGCCCCGGCGACCACCGAGGCGATGATGGACCTGCCCGAGCGCCTCGTCGCCGCCGCGTCCGGCGTGTTCAACAGCAGCCGGCAGATGATGGGGGCGCTCAGCATCGCCGTCGTCGGGGCGGCGCTCAGCACGGGCCTCGCGCACCAGATCACGCCCGAGGCCGAGCGCGTCGCGCGGCAGCTGCCGCCCGAGCAGCGCGCGCGCTTCGTCTCGGAGCTCAGCAAGGCGGTCGGCGAGGGCGGGTTCGCCTCCGGCCAGCAGGCCGGTCCCGGCGGCGACGCCGGCCTCGTCCAGCGGCTGACGCACGACGCCTACAGCGCGGCGTTCGCCGCGGCGGAACGTCCGACGCTCTACATGCTCATCATCCTGCTGCTGGTGGTGGCCCCGACCTTCCTGCTGCTGCCCAGGCGGGCGAAGGCGGCCAAGGCGGCGACGACCGCGGAGGCGGCGGAGGCCATGCCCCCGCGCCAGCAGCAGGATCCGGTGGGGTGAGACGCCGGTCGGCAAGTGCGCGCGGTTCCGCCGGGACGTTCCGGCCGGCGGAACCGCCGCGCACGCGCGCCTCGGGGGTGCGGGGATCGGGGGTTCCGGGACCGGGGGTTCCGGGACCGGGCCCAGGTGGTTCAGGAGCGCGTGGTGTGGAGGGCCATGACCTCGGGCGCCGCGCCGGCGTCGGTCACCTCGTCCAGCAGCCGCCGCATCTCCGGCAGCCGGCCGGGCTCGACGAGCCCCGGGAGCACCGAGGCCCACATCGTCCGGACGCAGCGCAGCGGTTCCTCGCGGTCCCCCATCGCGGCGAAGACCTGCTGGCAGCCGGTGAAGGCGGCGACCAGGAAACCGGCGACCGCCTCGACGTCGACGTCGGGGGCGAGGTCGCCCTGCGTGCGCGCCTCCCGGAGCAATTCGCCGATCTCGTCCGCCCAATGCTGGAACAGAGAGCGCACCGAAGGCGAGACCAGGCTTCGTTCGATGGTGAGGCGAATTCCGGCGCGGACGATGGCGTCGGCGCGGAAGCGCCCGGCGAGTTCGCCCGAGAGCGCGAACAATAGTGGCATCGCGCGGGGGAACTCGGCGCGCATGCAGTTGATCAGCGATGGCCAAAGCTCGCGATACTCGTCAAGGATCGCGGTGGCGAGCGCCTCTTTTGAGGAGAAGTGGAAGTAGAGCGCACCTTTGCTCATTTTTGGACGCGCCACTATCTCGTCCAGCCGGGCACCCGCATACCCCTTGGCCTCGAACAGCTCGGCGGCCGCCCGGAGTATCTGCACGCGGGTTCGATTGGCCCGTTCCTGCATCTGGCGACCCCTCTGTCAGCGGGCGGGGAGCACGGTGACTCATGTTGCGCGTAGTCAACAATGCCCGTTTCCACGATGATAATCAATAGGCAGTCACACTAAGGAGGTGTCTCGATACGGACACGCCTCAGGCCGTTCTGGCAACCGCCGCTTACTTGCCTTCTGACCTGCTGAGATGCGCCACTTGCAACCGCGGTAATCGTACTTGCCGATCGGCCGTGAGGAATACCAGAGACTCGCCAGTTGATCAACCCCTGCCTTTGCAAAACGACCGGAAGGCGGACCTGGCCACATCTGGCGCTTGCGAAAACCAACTCGCCGGTTTTAAATGAATGGGAACTGAGCTCATACGTGAGCGGGGCCGAATTGCTACCCGGCCAGCATGACTCCTCACTGAGAGTGGTCGTCGCCAAATGTTGCACCGGAGTCCAGAGTTGATCACCGATGGAGTGCCGCCGTCCTCGCCGGCTCCGGCTTCGGCAGCCATCGGTTCGCATTGGGGGTGGGCTGTTCTCCAGAGCTTGAAAACATCCGCGGGCAAGGTCCGCGGTCGGGGGGAAATGACGAGTCGTCACCCGCAGGACGGCAGGTCGTCTGCGATATCTGTAACGCATAGGACACCCGACCAGGGGGACACGATGGAGGACAGCGTAGAGCGGTCCATAGCACGCGTGATCCACGCGATGCGCGAGAACCTGGGTGAACCGATCACGATCGACGACATGGCGAGGATCGCCATGTTCAGCAAGTTCCATTTTTCCAGGATCTTCCGGGACTCCACCGGGACGTCGCCGGGCAGGTTCCTGTCGGCGCTCCGGCTGGAGGAGGCGAAGCGCCTGCTCACGGAGACGAAGCTGAGCATCGCCGACATCAGCAACCGCGTCGGCTATTCCAGCGTCGGCACGTTCAGCTCCCGTTTCAAGATCAACGTCGGCGTCGCGCCGAGCGTCTACCGCGAGACCGGGGGCACGCCGCCGCGCGACGGGATCTCCGGGCACCGGCACGACGACCAGGGGTCCGCCACCATCCACGGGATGGTGACGCTCCCCGAGGGCATGTACGGCCGCCAGACGTTCGTGGGCCTGTTCCCGGACGCGATCCCGCAGGGCTGGCCGGTGCGGTGCGCCGAGCTGCCCGGCCCCGGCCCGTACTCGCTGAAGAACGTTCCGCCGGGCGAGTGGCACGTCCTGGCCTGCTCGGAGATGGCCTGCTCCGAACTTCCGGGCCTGGGCGGCGAGGGCGCGATGCGGACCGACGTCACCGGGCCCGACCGCACTCCCGCGGTGGGCGTCAACGGGCCGATCGTCGTCCATCCGGGCAGCGTCGCGTCGGCGGCGGACGTCCGGCTGAGACCGGCGACGCCGCTCGACCCGCCGATCCTGCTGGCCCCGCTGGAGCCCCGCGGCATGGCCACCGCCGCCATCTGACCCGCCCGCCGACCCGACGCCACCCGCTCACCACCACGCCGCCGCCGACCGACCACGCCGACCAACCACGCCGATAACCACGCCGCCCACTCATCACGCCGACTTCGATCGACCACGCTCCCGTCGACCCGCCCTCCGGATCACGTCCGGACCACGCCATGACACGGCCCCGGCCCGCCGCGCAGCACGCGGCGGGCCGGGGCCTTCGAGCGGGTCAGGTCGGCCGCGGGAGCGACCGCGCGCTGTCCAGGGTCAGCATGCGCCCGGCGTGGAAGAGGAGGGCGGCGGCATGCGGACGGCGCTCCAGGGAGAGCAGGCGTCCCACGAAGATGGAGTGGTCCCCGCCCTCGTAGCGCCGCCAGACCTCGCACTCCACCGCCGCCAGCGCGCCCCCGATCACGGGCACGCCGGTCGCCCGTCCGGGCGACCAGTCGACCGACTCGAACTGCGCCGCGCCGAGCGGACGCCCCCGGTCGGCGAAGTGCCGGGCGAGCCCGTGCTGGTGCGCCGCGAGGACGGAGATCCCGAAGTGCTCGGCGCCCTCCATGCAGGCGTGCATGACCGCGTCGTGGCCCACGCAGACGAGCACCAGCGGCGGGTCGAGCGACACCGACGTGAACGAGTTCGCCGTCATCGCGTGCGGGGTCTCGCCGCCGACGGTCATCACGACCACGCCGGTGGCGAACGCGCCGAGCGTCCGGCGCACCGCCTCGGAGCCGAGCTCCTCGGACGCGGGCGGGTGCGCGCTCACGCCGGGCTCCCCACCTGCGCGTACGGCGCCAGCGCGCGGACGAGGACGTCCGGGACGCGCGCCGGGGCCGTCCGCCCGCTGGGCCCGCGCATGCACGCGACGCGCTGCCGCCCGCGGGCGATGAGCGTCTCGTCGCCCGCGTCGCCGAGCCGGACGTAGTCGAACCCGAACTCGAGCTGCGTCTGCGCCAGCTCGATCAGCCGCATCCGGATGGACAGCTCGTCGAACGCGGTGATCTCGGCGAAGAACTCGCAGTCGACCCTCAGGGTGAACAGCTTCAGGTCGTCCTGGAGGTCGGCGAGCACTTCGGGCGCCCTCCGCTTGAGGAACATCTCCCGGCAGCGTCCCTGCCAGCGCAGGTAGTTGACGTAGTAGACGTTGCCGACGAGGTTCGTCTCCTCGAAGCCGACCGTGTGGAGGTACTCGAAATACTCCGCCATGGGGACTATGACCGCCCTTCGGTGAGGATCGCGAGGACGACCGGGCCCGGCACGTCCCGCAGCGTGGTGACGAGGGTGCAGACCGACAGCCCGCCGGACGCGAGGACCGCCCAGCCGCCCGGCCGCGCGTGCAGCAGGGAGAGCGGCGAGTCCGGCGGGAGGCCCGCCTTGCGGAGGCATTCGAGCGCCGCCCAGACGCGCGTGCCGGCCGCGTCCGCGTCCTCGCCCATCGCGGTGGTGAGCAGCGCGGCAAGCGGCGCGGACGCGCCGAGCAGGTCGGCCCAGTCGTGCGCCGCCCGCCCGGCGACCGGCTCGACGTCGCAGGCCAGCGCGCCTTCGCCGACCGCGCAGAGGGTGACGCCCGCGCCGTGGGACGCCGAGACCGTCCGGCCGTCGCGCAGGCCGGGCCTGCCGTCCGGCCGGTAGGTGATGAGCGCGGAGCGGCCGAGCGCGCGGCCCGCCGCGAGGGCGGTGCGGGCGCGGTGCTCGCGGGTCCGGTCGGGGTCGACGACGGGTTCGACGGCGACGGCGACGCGGGCGCCGGCGAGGTCCTCGACGGCCCGCTCCAGGTAGGCGCCGAGCAGCGGGGCGACCCACGACTCGGGCCGCTCGTTCTTCCGGACGGCCCGCAGCCGCAGCCCCTCCCAGCGCTCCACGACCTCCCCGGAGCCCGTCCGGACGGCGATGTCGTACACGTAGGTGTCGCCGTCCCGGTACCGCTCGGTCGCGCAGAACCGCAGCTCGCCGGTGCCGGACGCGACCCCCTGGGGGTTCCGGGGGGCGTGGGGGGCCGTCCCCCCGCCGAGATCAGGGCCCGCCGGGTGGAGCCGGTCGATGCCGATGGGGAGGAGCGTGGCGTCCGGGACGCAGACCTGGCAGCCGTGCATGAGGGCGTCGCGCATGCCGGGGTCGCCGAGGACGAGGTCGCCGGGCAGGTAACCGGCGAACCAGTCGGTGTCCTGGAGTGCGACGTCGACCTCCACCCAGCGGGCGGCGGCGCGGTGGTAGCGGCGGAGCCGCTGGAAGCGGTCGCCCTGGAACAGCAGGCCGGAGTACAGGTCGGTCGCCGGGTCGAGCGGGACGCCCGGCAGTTCGTCGCCGGCGGCGTAGGGCGGGCCGTCCGGGACCGCCCCGGCCCTGGCCTCGCCCTCGGCGGGGACGCGCAGGACCGCGCGGAAGTGCTCGGCCGCGAACCCGGTCTCGCTGCTGCGGATGACGGCGCGGACGGTGTCGGTCCCGGTGACGACGACGGCGATCCGGATCGTGGTGGACCCGTCCGGCGGGACGACGATCGGCCGCGGGAACTCCGCCTGCTCGATCACCGGCACGCCCGTCCGCCCGGTGACGGCGGCGGCGGCCTGCGCCATCGCCTCCATGCCGAGCACCGCCGGGAACAGGAGGTCGCCGTCCACCCGGTGGTCGGCGAGGTAGCGGTCGGTGCCCGGGTTCAGCTCGACCTCCGCGACCAGCTCGACGCCGTGGTACCGGACGAGCGGACGGTCGACGAACCGCAGCAGCGGCAGCGGCGGCGCGTCCCGCCGGACGGTGTCGACGCCGCCCGTCCGGCCGCTGATCACGGTGACGGCGGGGACGTCGGGGTCGGTGACGAGGCGGCGCATGATCTCGACGCCCTGGTCCGGGGTGATCGGGGTGATGCCCTCCTGGGCGAGCGACTCGACGACCGACAGCCGCTCGCCCATCCCGACGCCCGACCAGACCGACCACTCCATGCAGACGGCGCGGCAGCCGGGCCGCTCCTCGGCCAGCTCGCGGGTGAGGTCGGCGAGCCACTCGTTGGCGGTCGCGTAGTGGGCCTCGCCGCGCAGCCCGGCGCGGCCGATGATGCTGCCGAACGTCACGAGCAGCCGGAGCCGGTCGCGGCCGGTCGCGGCGAGGACGTTCCGCAGCCCGTCGATCTTGGGCGCGAACGCGTCGCGGATCGCGGCGGCGTCCAGGTCGGCGAGGCCGCGCGGCTCGTTGCGCCCGGCGCCGTGCAGGATCGCGGTGACCGGCCCCATCGTCCGGGTGATCTCGGCGACGGCCGCCTCGACCTGCTCGGGGTCGGTGACGTCGGCGCGGAAGTAGCGGGCGGTCGCGCCCTCGACCGTCATCCGGCGCAGGTTCGCGGACAGCTCGTCGTCGGCGGACGGGTCGGAGCGCCCGAGCAGCGCGAGCCGCGCACCCGTCTCGGCCGCCAGCGACAGCGCGCACTCGGCGGTGATGCCCTTCCCGCCGCCGGTGACGAGGACGACGTCGTTCGCGTCGAGCGGCGTCTCCGTCCGGGCCTTCTCGACGGGCAGCGGGCGCAGCGTCGGCACCCGGCGGACGCCGCGCGCGTCGTAGTGCGCCTCGCTGAACGCGCCGGTCGCCGCGACCTCGGCGACGATCCAGTCGACCGCCTCGATGCTCGCCGGGACGTCCACGACCGTCACCCGGAGCTTCGGCGCCTCCTGCCGGAGCGTCTTCGCGAGGCCCGCCGCGCCGCGCCCGTGCTGGACGAGGACGAACCGCCCGTCCGGCGCTCCGGCGAGCGCCTCCTGCGCGCCTTCCAGGGCGAGGGCGAGGTGCTCCTCCGCGCAGTGTTCGGGCAGGCAGACGAGCACGCCGCCGCCCAGCCCGGCGCTCCGCAGCGCATCGCGCAGCGGCTTCGCGAGGGCGTCGCCAGGGTCGGCCCACAGCGACCATTCCCCCGCCTCCCCGCCCGGCTCGGACGGGGCGCGCAGCGGGACCTCGTCCAGGTCGACGGCGAACGGGCGCGCCCACGCCTGCGCGCCCTCGACCACGGCGGGCGGCGCGCCGTCCGGCGCCCCGGCGGCGAGCGCCTCCAGCGTCTCGGCCAGCTCCCGGATCGTCGCGGTGGCGAAGTTCAGCGGCGACTGCGCGACCGGCACGCCGAGCGACCGCGCCGCCTGGTTCATCACCTGGCCGACCGTGATCGAGCTGAGGTGCATGTCGTCCAGCAGGTGGCTGTCGTCGGACACCATCTCCACCGGCAGCTCGGCGCGCTCGGCCACGAGCCGCCGCAGCAGCTCGACCCCGGACAGGCCGTCGGCGGCCTCGTCCTCGGCGGCCCCGCCCGCGGTCACGGCCTGCCCGTTCACCGCCTGCCCGTTCACTGCCTGCTCGTTCACTGCCGCGTCCTTGAACGGGACGTCCGCGAAGCTCACGGTCGGGGCCTTCTCGCACGGGCTGGTGAAGAACGCCTGCTCCGCGCCGATCTCCAGCGGGCGGGTGAGCCGTCCCCGGAACAGCGCGGCGTGGTCGACGGGCGCGCCGGACACGTAGGCGGCGCCCGCGACGCGGAGCAGCCCGCGCAGCGACTCGGCGTCGGTGTCGAGCGCCACGGCCGGGACGTCGGTGACCCCCGGCAGCAGGGACGAGAGCACCCGACCGGGGCCGACCTCGACGAACAGGTCGACCTCCTTGGCCGCGAGCCCGACCGCCTGCGCGAACCGGACCGGCGCGGTGATCTGGCGGCGCAGCAGGTCCGGGACGTCGGTCCGCGGGCCGAGCACGTCGCCGGTCACCGTGGACACGACGCGGCGGGCGAGCGGCCCGAACCGCTCCCCGTCGAGCCAGCCGCCGAACTCGTCCGCCGCCGGGGCGACGAGCGGCGAGTGGAAGGCGTGCGACACGCGCAGGGCCATGGTGCGCAGCCCGGCGTCCCGCGCGCGGGCGGTGAGCGCCTCGACCGCCTCCCGCTCGCCCGCGACGACGGTCTGCGCGGGCCCGTTGTACCCGGCGACGACGACGGGCAGGTCGCCGATCAGCGGCTCCACCGCCTCGGCGGGCGCGCCGATCCCGGCCATCGTCCCGGACGAGGACCGCTCGGTCATGATGCGCCCGCGGGCGACGGCCGCGCGGAGCAGGGTGTCGCCGTCCAGCGCCCCGGCCCAGTGCAGCGCGGAGATCTCCCCGAGGCTGTGCCCGACCGCGACGGACGCCCGGACGCCGAGCAGCGAGAGCGCGCGCAGCCCGGCCCGCGTCCCGGTGACGATGCGCGGCTGCGCGACGGCGGTCGCGGCCATGTCGCCGGACGCGGGCAGCGCCGCCGCGGCGTAGACGTCCTCGACCTCGGCGAACCGGCGGCGCAGCGCCCCGCCGCCGGTGCCCCGGCCGGAGCCCTGGCCGGGGAACAGGTAGCCGATCCGGCAGCCGCCGGACGCGCGGCCGACGAACAGCCGCCCGTCCGCCGTGACCGGGACGTCGTCGCCCGCGTCGAGCGCGTCGAGGGCCTCGCCGAGGCGGCGCTCCGCGTCCTCCGGCGAGGAGACGACCATCGCGGCCCGGTACGGGAGGTCGCGGAGCCGTCGCTGCAGCGCGGCGGCGAGGTCGCCGATCTCCGCGTAGGACAGGCGCGGCGCCCAGTCGGCGAGCTGCTTCAGGCGGTCGCGCAGCTCGTCCGGGGTGGCGCCGTCGACGAGCAGCAGCTCCGCGTCCTGCGCGGACGCGGCCAGCTCCCGCGCGGGTCCCGGCAGGGACGCGGACCGCCGCGCGGGCTCCTCCATCCCCTCGACCACGATGTGGGTGTTGATGCCGCCGAACCCCATCGACATGACGCCGGCGCGGACCGGTCCGCCGTCCGGCCAGGGCTCGGCCTTGCGCAGCATCCGCAGCGGCGCGGACTCGGCGGTGAGCAGCGGGTGCGGGTCGACGCAGCCGGCGGTCGGCGGCAGCACCTGCTCGCGCACCGCCAGCACCGCCTTGATCAGCCCGGCGATCCCGGCCGCCGCCTTGGTGTGCCCGATCATGCCCTTGATGGAGCCGACCGCCGCCGGGGGGCCGCCGGACCCGTTCAGGGCCTCCGCCCGCGCCTCGGACAGCGCCGTCAGCTCGGTGTCGTCGCCGACCTCGGTGCCCGTGCCGTGGCCCTCGAAGAGGCCGACGGTGTCGATGCCGAAGCCCGCCATCTCGTAGGCGCGGCTCAGCGCCAGCCGGTACCCGCCGACCTCGGGGCGCGTGATGCCGCCCCGCCCGTCGGACGAGATGCCCCACCCGGCGATGCGGGCGTGCGCGGGACGTCCCGCCGCGGCGGCGTCGTCCTCGCGCATCAGCACGACCATCCCGCAGCCCTCGCCCGGCCAGAACCCGCTGGACGCCTTGTCGTACACGCGCATCTCGCCGCGGGCGAGCGCGCCCGTCTTGGCGAACCCGATGATCTCGAACGGGTCGATGGAGAGGTCGACGCCGCCCGCGATGACGACGTCCGCCTCCCCGTCGCGCAGCGCCCGGCACGCGGTCGCCACCGACAGCAGCGAGGACGAGCACGCGCCGTCCACCGTGTAGCCGCCGCCGTTCAGGTCGAAGTGGTTGCAGATCCGCCCGGCGATCGTGTTGGCGAGGCCGCCCGCGAGGGTGTCCTCGTCGATCGCCGGGAACGGGCTCTTGTAGACGTGTTCCAACCGGTCGAGGAAACCCGCCAGCCGGTCGTCCCGCCAACCCTGGTCGAGCAGCGCCGAGCCGACCACGCGCTTCACGTAGGGCCAGCGCAGCCGCATCAGGTTCGCGCGGGTGAACTCGCCCGCGAGGGTGTTGCCGACGACGACGCCCGTGGTCTCCTTCGGCAGGCCCTCGCCGCGCGGGTATCCCGCGTCGGCGAGGGCCCTGTCCGCGACGTCCAGCGCCAGCCAGTGCGTCAGGTCCGTGGAGCGGAACGTGCTGCCCGCCACCCGGTGCCCGACCCGGTCGAACTCGTAGCCCTCGATGACGGCAGCGTTCCGGGCGTAGAAACGGTCTGGCGCCGCCGGGTCGGGGTCCCAGTAGTCCGCCAGCCGCATCCGCTCGTCGGGCAGCCGCCGGAAGGCGCGCCGTCCGGCGAGGATGTTCTCCCACAGCTCCCGCGGGGAGGCGGCGTCCGGGTAACGGCAGGCCATTCCGACGACGGCGATCCCGACCATGATGCGATGCCTTCTTTCCGAGTTCCCAACCGGCCCGCGGCGGTCGCCGCGGCGGCCGGGCCGGATTCGGGCCCGCATCGGGTGGCCATCGAATTTATTTGCCTCGCAATTGATCCGGCCCGGCCTTTTCAGGATGCACCAGGACAAACCAACCGTCTTCTTCCAATGTGCTTCGGTATCGGATAACGACGTTTCATAATGGCGTAATTAATTGTGCTCGGCGGATTCGCGCGGCGCGCTCCGGCGGGCCCGCCAGTGCGCGACCCACCAGCCGATGCCGCGCGCCGCGCACACGATCGACGTCGCGAAGAACAGCGTGTACACGACGTTGAACAGCATCAGCACGCCGTAGACGAACGCCACGCCGCCGCCGAACATGAACTGCGGGATCGGCTTGGACGGCGTCGTCCCCGGGTCGGTGATCATGTAGTTGGTGAACAGCACGAACGCGACGCCGGTCATCACCGCGAGCCCGGTGTAGAGCGGGGCGTCCCAGATCCAGTGCCGGACGAGCGCCTGGATCGCGAACCCGCCCGCCCAGCCGACGATCAGCAGCACGCGGCCGGTGAGCATCGAGTTGATGACCGTCCCGGCGGTGATGATGACCAGCGGGATCAGGACCCGGAACAGCGTCCCGGCGTACTCGGTGAACATGTAGGGCGGCGCGATGCTGACCCACGACCCGAAGCACAGCAGCGTCACCGTGATGCCGAAGTTGGACGGGTTCATGAAGTGCCGCATCCGCCCGTTCACCGGCGCCTTGAACACGTGCTTGCCGCCCACCCCGACCACGACGCCGAACATGACCGGCCACCACTGGTCGTTGGCGTACAGCAGCATGTTGACGGCGAGGGCGGTGATGTGCGCCGGGAGCAGGAACTCGTACAGGCCGCGCACGCCCCGGCCCCGGTAGCGCGGGGCGCGACGCTCCGCCCAGGCGCTGATCCACTCGAAGGTCAGCTCCGCCGCGTACCCGGTGAGGGCCGCGAGGATCGGCCAGATCCACGCCTGCTCGAACCCGAGGACGGTGTACCCGAGGGTGTTGAAGACGGTCAGCGAGATGGCGAAGTTGCGCAGCGCCAGGTAGCGGACGTCCGGCTTCGCCGGAGCGGCCGGGGCCGCCTGCGCGGGCGCCTTCGCGTCGCCCGGTGGGGCCGTGGCGGTCGCGGCCGCCGCGGCCGGGGTGGACGACGTTGGTGTCAACGGCGTGGATGTCATCGGCGCTGAACCTCCTGTGCGGTTCCGTCCAAGAGAAGGTCGTGGGTGCCGGGCGCGAGGCTCAGCGTCTGCGTGTGCGGCCGTCCCTGGGCGTCCCGCCAGCGCAGCTCGGCCGACACCGGGCCGCTCGCGCCGCCGAGGCCGAAGTCGACCTCGAAGCCGCGCTTGCCGCTGTGCCCGCCGCCGCCGTCCAGCCGGGAGATCCGCGTCCGGCCGTCCGCGGTGCGGACGCGGACCGTCGTCCCGTAGGCGGGCGCGCCGAGCGCCTGCATGCCGCCCTTGCCCGCGCCGCCCGCGGCGGGCCGGTAGAGCCGCAGGCCGAGGTGCCTGCCGAGACCCGGCGAGTTGTTGGCGTAGAACGCGGGCGGGCCCCACTGCCGCGCGACGGCGAAGTCGAGGGCGCCGGTGCCGCGCGTGTCGGCGATCGCGATGCCCCGGGTGGGGATGGGGACGTCGAGCCCGAGTTCCTTGCTCAGGTTGACGAACGCGCCGCCGTCCTCCGGGCGGGCGTAGAACGCGATCGGCTGCGAGCCCGCGATGTCGTCGCCCGGCTGGATGTCCGGCCACATCTTCGGGTCGGTGTAGAGGTCGTCGTTGGTCATGGCCATCTCCTGCAGCCACGGCCAGCGGTTGATCTTCCCCTTGATAAATCCCTCCGCCTGGACGATGTCGGGCCGTCCGCTGTTGAGGAAGTCGCCCGCCTTCACGTCCCAGCCCCAGCCGGTGAACGCGAAGCCGAGCTCGCGCGCCTTCTGCTCGAACGGCGCCTTGCCCTCGGCGAGCAGCCTCGCCATTTCGGACTCGTTCTTCGCCTCGTTGATCCAGGCGAAGTTGCTCTCCTCAAGGCCCCACGCGGTGGTGATGTTGCTGACCACCATGTCGAAACGGCCGGTGCCGTTCAGGTCGGCGAAGTCGATGCCCATTCCCTTGAACGAGCTCTTCCCGAGGACGAACGATTTCGGCGTGTGCGGGTGGCGCGTTCCGAGGACCTCCTTGAATTTGATCGCGCCCGGCTTGGAGACGTTGTTGAACAGGTGGTCCTTGCCGAAGTCGTTGGCGATGTAGAGCTCCGGGAGGCCGTCGCCGGACAGGTCCGCGCTCGACGCCCCGAGCGCCCAGCCCGTCGCCTGCTCGTGCGGGATCGCCGCGGTCACCTCGGCGAACCGCGCCGTCGGTTTCTCGCCCGCCGACCCGTCGTGCCAGCGCAGGACGTGCGTGCCGCCGCCGTTCTTGGCGTTCGACATCGACGCGTTCATCTGCACGTTCTTCTGGCCCTGCGGGTCCAGGACGTCGGAGTCGGGGAAGTAGTTGGCGATGAGGATGTCGGGGTGCCCGTCCGCGTCGTAGTCGGCGACGTTGACGGTGTTGGTGTGCCATTTCGGGCCGCGGTAGGAGCCGTCCACGGTCCCCGAGGGGACGAGTTCGACCGGCTCGTACGAGTCGGCCGCCGGCGCCTTGGCGTTGGACTTCGCCAGGAAGATGATCGGCGTCCGTCCCCAGAAGGTGACGAGCAGGTCCATCCTGGCGTCGCCGTTGTAGTCGCCGGGGGTGCAGCCCATCGGCGCGATCGCCGGGCCCATGGGGAGCGGCGCCGGGTCGAGCGTGAACGGCGTGTACCGTTCCGCGGCGGGCGTGGTCGGCGCGTAGGTGACGACGACCTGGTCGGTGCGCGGGTCGACGACGCAGAGGTCGTCCTCGCGGCCGTCGCCGCGCAGGTCGTTGAGGGCGACGCCCGCGCCGACCGCGGAGATCCACGACCGCAGGTGGTGGTAGGCGGGGTTCACCTGCCGGATCGTCCGCGTCGGCGCATAGCCGGGCGGCATCGCGATCGGCATCTCGGTGAACTTGTAGCGGTCGGCCATCCGGTCCCGGTCGGCGCTCGACGCCTGCGGGAGCCGGGCCGCGAAGAACAGCGCGGTGGCCAGGACGACGACGACCAGCGCTGGGACGAACCTCCGGCCTCGCGTCCAAAGAACGGCCATTTGCGTCCTCCTCTGATGTTCGGTGATTTTCTTTCGCCCATGGGCATGCCAGAGCGGAAGGATTGACGGGTGAAACGCCGTTACGGCGTGGGAGTCAGCCCTCGGCGGGCCGGTACACCGCCTGGATGCGCCTGCGCCACAGCTCGTAGGCGGGCATCGCGCCGTCCGCGGGGAGGCCGTGCAGTGTGTCCTGGGTGATGGCCGACGCCTCCTCCACGGACGAGCCGCAGAGGACGTCGGTCGCGACCCCCGTGTGCGGGACGACGAGCCCCGCGCGCAGCCGCGTCGCCGCCGCGAACGCCGCGCCCTGCGCCACCTCGGCGCGGAACCCGGACGCGAGCTTGCGCAGCTTCTCCAGCTCGGCGCCGTCGACGCCGCCCGCGTAGGTGGCGGCGAGCCCCGCGCCGCTCCACAGGTCGGCGCGTCGGCCGGGGCCGAACCCGCCGATCGTCGCGGCGAGGCGCTCCACGTCGCCGCCGCACACGAACCAGAGGGCGCGGCCGACGCCCTGGTCGGCGGCGCGGGAGGCGTAGCCCGACTCGTCCGGCCAGGGGAGCCTCGGCCGGGCCGGCTCGCGGCGGGTGACGTGCCGCTCGGTCGCGAAGTACGCCTGGTGGAAGCCGTACCCGTCGGCCGCGAGCCAGCGCAGCAGCGGGTCGGGGAGCCTGATCCGGCGCCAGAGCGGGCGGGGCAGCCGCGCCATCGCCCAGCCCGCTCCGACGTTGGCCATGTAGACGTGCGGGTCGGCCGCGCCCGCGATGAACGCCGGCAGTCTCGCGGACCGCCACGGCGTGACCGCGTCGACGATCGCGAACGCCATGGCGGCGCCCTCGTAGGCGAAGCCCTGGTACGGGCGCTCGACCGTGCCTAACAGCCGGGCCGCCTCACCCAGGTCGCGGCTGACCATGGCGTGCTTGAACCCGGTGAGGAAGTTGCCTCCCGCCTGTTCCAGATGGCCGCGGGTCAGGGGGTCGCGTGCGTGGAATCCCCTCTTCGCGAACGTGGCCTCCGCCGGGTCCGGGGTCAGCAGCCGGTCTCGAAGCGTCCCTGACAGCGTCGGCATCGGTCCTCCCTGTCGCCCGGGCATCTTCACAGTCAGCCTGGCTCCGGTCAGGTCCGACCGTCATCTTCTGAATTGCCCTGGCGTAAATCGGGGGCCGGCGCGGATCAGGTCGCGAGGAGCTCCTTAAGCGCCGAGTCGATGAAGGCCGTGTCCTCGGGGTTGCTGCCGTGCCCGGCGAAGTGCCCCCACACGCCGGGGATGACGCGGAGCTCGGCGTTCGGGATGTGCTGGACGGCCCACGCCTCGTCCTCGGGCGGGAAGTAGAGGTCCTTCTCGGCGGGCATGACCAGCGCGCGGGCCTTGATGGACGCGAGCGCCGCCTTAGTGTTCCCGTCGAACCCGGGGGTGCGGCCGACGTCGGAGTTCTGCCACGTCCAGAGCATGGTGAGCAGGTTGTTGGCGTCGCGGTCGTCGAGGAAGAAGCCCTCCCAGAAACCGACGAGGAAGTCTTCGAGCGAGCTGTAGCCGAGCTTCTCGTAGAGGCGGTCCCAGTAGAACGCCTGGGAGAACCCCCAGCCCGCGTAGACGCGGGCCGCGGCACGCAGGCCGTGGGTCGGCGGGGACGTGTACCAGCCGTACTCGAACGCGGCGTCCGCGGTGAGCGCCGCCTTCACGCCTTCGAGGAACACCTTGTTGTGGTAGCTGCACCGGGACGAGCCGCAGAACGGCGCGATGCGCTCCACCATCTCCGGATGGCTGACGCCCCACTGGTAGGTCTGGCCCGCGCCCATCGACCAGCCCGTGACGAGCGGCAGCCGCTCGATGCCGAAGTGCTCGGTGACGAGGCGGTACTGCGCCTCGACGTTGTCGTACATGGTGACGTTCGGGAACCGGGCGCGGTCGTAGGGCTCCGGGGTGTTGCTCGGCGAGCTGGACAGCCCGTTGCCGAGCATGTTCGGCACGATGATGAAGTACCGGGTCGGGTCCAGCGCCATCCCTTCGCCGATGAGCCATTCGTTGTCCCGGTGGCGTCCGGAGTACCAGGTCGGGTAGACGATCGCGTTGTCCTTGGCGGCCGAGAGCGTGCCGTACGTCTCGTAGGTGAGCTAGGCGCCGCGCAGCGTCGCGCCGCCCTGCAGGACGAGGTCGCCGAGATCGAAGGTCGTGGGCATGAGTCCCCCCTTAGTTTCCAGAGAAACTATTTAGGCCAGAACCGAAAATCAAGGGGTGAGCTGGTGCAACACGTCGAACTCCAGCCCGTCGGCGGCCGCGATGAACACGTTCTGCCGCAGGTGCCGGTCGCGGACCTCGACCGGCCCGCGCGGGCCGTCGTAGCCGAGCCCCTCCGAGACGGCGTTCATCGAGCGGACGTCCAGCTCGCCGCTGCGCCGGAACAGCTCGGCGAGCAGCCGCACCCCCTCGTAGCACGACTCCCCCATGCTGTTCAGCGGCGGCGCCTGCGCGCCGAACCGGCCGTGGTAGCGGGCGCCGAAGTCCAGCCCGTCGCCGGTCGGGAGCGTCTCGAAGAAGCCCGCCGCGGCGAACAGCCCGCGGGTGCCCTCCACGCCCGTCGCGAGGAGCATGTTCTCGTCCATCAGCGGGCTGAACCGCAGCTGCGGCAGGCCCGCCGCGCCGAACGCGCGGTTGAAGGCCACCGCGTCGTCGCCGACCAGCAGCATCAGGACGGCCTCGCAGCCGCTCGCCTCGATCCGGCGGAGCGGCTCGCCGAAGTCCTGCGTGCCGAGCCGGACGTAGATCTCGTCGCAGAGGACCGCGCCCTGTTCGGCCAGGTAGGCCCGGACGGCGCGGGCCGTGCCGCGCGGCCACACGTAGTCGTCGCCGAGGATCGTCCAGCGGCGGACGCCGAGCTCGGACGCGAGCCAGCGCAGCGCCGGGCGGAGCTGGCGCTCGGGCGTCTCGCCGGTGAGGAACACGCCGGGCGACCGCTCGCCGCCCTCGTACAGCGCGGTGTACACGTACGGGACGCGGCCCGCGATGCGCGGCGCGAGGCACTGCCGGACGGCCGAGATGTGCCAGCCGGTCACGGCCTGCACGGCGCCGTCCCTGACCAGCGCGTCGACCGCGGCGGCGACGCGGGCGGGCGGGCCGCCGCCGTCCACGACCCGGAGCCGCAGCCGCCGCCCGAGGACGCCCGCCTCCGCGTTGACCTCCTCCTCGGCGAGCCGGGCGCACAGCTCGGCCGAGGGCCCGAAGAGTCCCGCGGGTCCCTGCCGAGGCACCACGAGGGCGACGTCGAGGGCGTCCATACTGGGACGTTAGTAGATACCGACGCCGAAATAGTTTCAATGAGACGGTAATCTTCGGTCTCAAGATGACTACAACAGGTATCCCGCAGGCCGAGTTGGACCTGCCCCGCGTGCTCTCCAGGGTCGAGCGCGGCATCGCCGCCCGGCTCGGCGCGGCGCTGAAGGCCGCCGGCTCCACCGTCGAGGAATGGCGCGTCCTCTCCCTGCTCGGGGACGGCGCCGGCCACACGATGACCGAGGTCGCCGACTTCGCGCTGCTCCCCGCCCCCACGCTCACCAAGATCGTCGACCGGCTGGTCTCGGCGGGCCGCGTGTTCCGCCGGGTGGACGACGCCGACCGGCGCCGCGTGCTCGTGTTCCTGTCCGAGCACGGCCGCGAGTCGCTGGACCGGCTGACCGCCGCGACCGAGGACGAGTGGCGCCGGGTCCGCGAGTCGGTCGGCCGGGAGGAGCTGGCGCTGCTCCAGGCGCTGCTGACCCGGATGTCCGCGCAGCTCGACTGAGGCCACTGGTTCACGGAGAAATACTTCTCCCGAAAAGTTTCTGCCCGTCCCAGGGGGCGGGTCAGCGGAGGAAGGCCCCGACGCCGGAGGCCATGGCGTCCGCCATCCGCTGCCGGAACGCGGCGCTCGACATCTTCGCCGCGTCGCCCGCGTTCCGCATGTTGCCGCATTCGATGAACACCGCCGGGACCGTGGACATGTTGAGCCCGCCGAGGTCGTCCCGCCGGTCGAGGCCGTCGCGTCCGACGTAGGTGGCGGGCGGCATGCCCGTCCCCGAGCGGTAGGCGTCGCGGAGCGCGGCGCCGAGCCGCCCGGACGGCTGGACGATCCCCGCGTTCTTCCCCACCGGCTCCGGCTCGATGACGTGGAACCCGTGCCCGGACGGCTCGGCGCCGTCCGCGTGGATCGACACGACGGCGTCGGCGCGCAGCCCGTTGGCGATCTCCGCCCGGGTCGTGACGCACGGCCCGACCCCGGTGTCGTTCCTCCTGGTCAGCGACACCCTGGCGCCCTGTGCGCGCAGAACGGCCGCGAGGCGGTTGGCGACGTCCCAGGTGAAGGCGTGCTCGGGATAGCCCTGCGCGGTGCTCGTCCCGGTGGTGTTGCAGGGCTTGTATCCGTTCCCGATGAACACCTTCTTGTTGATCACCTCGGGATGGGCCTCGTTGCCGCCGTTGTGGCCGGGGTCGATCACGATCGTCTTCCCGCGCAGCGACGGGGCCGTGCCCGGCGGGGTCCCGGACGGCGCGGCCGACGGAACCGTGCTCGTGGCGGGAGTCGCCGCCGGAGAACTCCCGCCGTTCCCCTCGTCGCCGCCGCACGCGGCGAGCGCCGTCCCGGCGCACAGCAGGACGGCGGCCCCGAAAACCCTCACCGGCCCATCCCCCCGTGACGCTCCGGTCTCCGACTCTCCCAATCTGCGCCGTCCAGCCCCGCCTAAACAACGGGATGATGGCCCTCTGCCGGGGAGGGAGCGGTGATGGCGCGGTCGTGGTGGGGCTGGGGAAACGTCGAGGACGCCGTGCGCGGCGCCGAACTGGACGCGCTGCTCGCCCGCGCCCGTGCCCTCGCGCCCGGCGAGCCGACCGGCCACGAACCACCGGACGTCGCCTCGCTCGGCATCCCGGCCGCCCGGCTCTCCCCGCCGCCGTCCCTCGCCGCGCTGTGCTCCGCCGATCCCGCCGACCGGGCCGCGCACGCGCACGGCAAGGCGTTCCGGGACGTGGCGCGCAACCTGCTCGGCGACCTCCCGCACGTGCCCGACCTGGTCGCGCGCCCGCGGGCCGAGCGCGACGTCGTCGACCTGCTCGACTGGTGCTCCGGCGGCCGCGTCGCCGCGATCCCCTACGGCGGCGGCAGCTCGGTCGTCGGCGGGATCGAGCCGCGGTTCGAGGACGGCCGCCCCGCCGTCACCATCGACCTGACGCGGCTCGACCGCGTCCTGGAGGTCGACCCGGTGAGCCGGGCCGCGCGCATCCAGGCGGGCGTGCTCGGCCCGCATCTGGAGGACCAGCTCAGGCCGCACGGCCTGACGCTCCGCCACTTCCCGCAGTCGTTCGAGTTCTCCACGCTCGGCGGCTGGCTGGCGACCCGCGCGGGCGGCCATTTCGCCACCCTCGCCACGCACATCGACGACCTGGTCGAGTCGATGCGGGTGGTGACGCCGAGCGGGGTCGCCGAGTCGCGGCGGCTGCCGGGGTCGGGCGCGGGACCGTCCCCCGACCGGCTGTTCCTCGGCAGCGAGGGAGCGCTGGGGATCATCACCGAGGCGTGGATGCGGCTGCGGGAACGGCCACGGTGGCGGGCGAAGGCGTCCGTCCGGTTCGCGGACTACGCGGCGGCGGTGGCGGCCACTCGCGCGGTCGCGCAGAGCGGGCTGCACCCGGCGAACTGCCGCCTGCTGGACGCCGCCGAAGCGTTGGTCAACGCGGGCGTGGCCGTGGACGGCGGCGTGCTGGTGCTCGCCTTCGAGTCCGCCGACCATCCGGTGCGCGCGTCCCTCGAACGGGCGCTGGAACTGTGCCGCGACCACGGCGGCGAAACCCCGGACGAGCCCGCCGACTCCGACACGGCCTCCGACACGTGGCGGTCGTCGTTCCTGCGCATGCCCTACCAGCGGGACGCGCTGGCCAGGCACGCGCTGATCGTGGAGACCTTCGAGACGTCCTGCACCTGGGACGGCTTCGACCGCCTGCACCGCGCGGTCACCGAGGCGGCCCGCGACGCGATCCGCGACGTCGCCGGGAACGGCGTCGTGACCTGCCGATTCACTCACGTCTACCCGGACGGCCCGGCCCCGTACTTCACCGTGTACGCGCCCGGACGCTGGGGCGCCATGGTCGCCCAGTGGGACGGGATCAAGACCGCCGTGTCCGAGGCGATCGCGGCGCACGGCGGGACGATCACCCACCACCACGCGGTCGGCCGCGACCACCGGCCCTGGTACGACCGGCAGCGGCCCGGCCCGTTCGGCGCGGCGCTGACCGCGGCCAAGGCCGCGCTCGACCCGGCGGGCGTCCTCAACCCGGGCGTTCTCGTCCCCGCGCCCTGACTCTCCGTCCGCGAACCTGAACGCCGTTCCGCGGAATTGCCCAACAAATGAGGGTCGCTTCGGCGAAAACTGCCGACATTCTTCCCGTCTCAGTGTGGTTCGGTCCATTAGCTGGACTGGGATGCCGGGGCGCCCGCGCCCTTCTCGCCGGACGGGGTTGCCCGGCGGCGGATCGCCGATTACGGTTCACTCGATTAACAGGAAAGTTTCCTATCAGATCCGAGGCCGCACGAGATGCCGCGTCCGCCCCCCGCCAGGCGATCGACGACCGGCGCGTAACCGAGCGCGCAGCACGAACCGACTCGGGGTTCGGGGGATTCCCGCTCATCCACACCCTCCTACCCGGGAGTGACATTGAGAAGAAAGCTCTTCCCAGGCTTCCTGTTCACCGCCCTCTCCGCCCTCGTCCTCGCCCTGCTGGTCCCGATCTCGGCCAACGCCGCGGGCACCGTGACGGCGTCGTTCGCCAAGGCCTCCGACTGGGGCTCCGGCTACGAGGGCAAGTACACGATCAAGAACGAGACCGGTGCGGCCCTCGCGTCGTGGAAGGTGGAGTTCGACCTTCCGGCCGGCTCGTCGATCGGCTCCTACTGGGACGCGCTGCTCACGAAGAACGGGCAGCACGCCACCTTCGCCAACCGCGAGTACAACGCCGGCATCGCGCCCGGCGCCACCGTCACGTTCGGCTTCCTGGTCAGCGGCTCCGGAGCGCCTGACAACTGCAAGCTGAACGGCGGGTCCTGTACCGGCGACGACTCCACGCCCGGCGCTCCCTCCACGCCCGGCGAGCCGTCCGTGACCGCCAAGACGGACGGATCGCTGACCCTGTCGTGGTCGGCGTCGTCCGGTTCCGTGACCGGGTACCGCGTCTACGAGGACTCCACCGTCCGCGCGACGGTGACCGGCACGACCGCCACGATCAGCGGGCTGGAGAAGTGCTCCTCCCACACCTACACGATCAAGGCGTACAACGACGCCGGCGAGTCCGCGGCCGCCACGGTCAGCGGCACCACCTCCGGCTGCACCACGCCCGACGTCGGCAAGCACGCCGCGCCGTACCTGTACATGGGTTGGGGCAACCCCCCGGACCCGACCACGGTCATGAGCGCGTCCGGCATCAAGTCGTTCACCATGGCGTTCATCCTCGCCCAGGGCGGCTGCAACCCGTCGTGGGACGGCCAGCGTCCGCTCAAGGGCGGCGCGGACGAGAACGCGATCAAGAAGATCCGCGCGGCCGGCGGTGACGCCATGCCGTCGATCGGCGGCTGGTCCGGCAACAAGCTCGGGCCGAACTGCTCCACGCCCGAGCTCCTCGCCGGCGCCTACCAGAAGGTGATCGACGCCTTCAACTTCAAGACCATCGACATCGACATCGAGAACACCGACGAGTTCGAGAACCCGACGGTGCAGGACCGCATCCTGAACGCGCTGAAGATCGTCGAGCAGAAGAACCCCGGCATCCAGACGATCCTGACCATGCCGACCCTGACCAGCGGGCCGAACGACGTGGGCAAGCGGCTCATCAACCAGGCCGCCAAGCTCCAGGTCCCGGTGGACATCTTCTCGATCATGCCGTTCGACTTCAGCGGCGGCTCGGACATGTACGGCAACACCGTCAAGGCGTCCGAGGGCCTGAAGACCGCGCTCGTGTCGGCGTTCAAGTACACCGACGCCGAGGCCTACACCCACATGGGCATCTCCGGCATGAACGGCGCGTCCGACCAGAACGAGATGACCACCACGGCCATCTGGACGCAGATCCGCGACTGGGCGAAGTCCAAGAACCTCTCCCGGCTCACGTTCTGGGCGGTCAACCGCGACCGTCCGGGCGACAGCGGCACCAGCCAGCAGCCGTGGGAGTTCAGCAAGATCACGGCAGGCTTCTGAGCCACTCCCCCGCGCGGCCCGCGTCCCAGCTCCGGGGACGCGGGCCGCCCCTTTTCACCCCTCACACCCCGATTCCAGCGCTCTCACAGGGCCGGCGAGCCGCCCCGTCCAAGGCGTCCCGGACACGACGTCCGGACCGCCGTTCAATGGCCCACGGAAGCGGTTTCACGACGACAACGGCACCGGGACCCTATCGGCAAGATCTGCCCATGAAATGGCTGCCAATTGGATACCAGTGCCGATTTTCGCCGCGGGCCGGGCTGGTTCGGCGCTCAAGCTGGACTGGTACCGGGCCCCCGAACAGGCGTTTCGGCAAAGGGCTTGCCCAGGTCGCGGTCGGCGGTTACCTTGCTTCCAAAACTGATAGGAAACCTTCCTATCAAATAGCGTCCGTCTCGGGGTTCGGGGGAATCCGCCAGCTTCCCTACCGATGGAGGAGTCCTTGCGCCCCCGCTCTGCTCTCAGCGTCCTCATCGCCCTGATGATCGCCCTGATCCTGCCCGCCCCCGCGCACGCCGCGGCGGCGACCGCGACCTTCACGAAGCCGCAGGACTGGGGATCGGGCTGGGAGGGCCGCTTCACGCTCAGCAACCCGTCCGGCGCCGCCGTCAGCGGCTGGACGGTCGAGTTCGACCTCCCGGCGGGCACGACCGTCGGCTCCTACTGGGACGCCCTCCTCACCAAGGACGGGCAGCACAACGTCTTCAAGGACCGCGGGTACAACGCCGCGATCCCGGCCGGCGGAGCGGTCACCTTCGGGTTCCTCGGGAACGGTCCCGGCAGCCCGCAGAACTGCAAGTTCAACGGCCAGCCCTGCGCGGGCGGCGACGACGGCGGTCCGGGCGGCGGCCTCGGCTCGCCCAGCGCCCCGTCCGTCACCGCGCGCACCGACACCTCGCTCACGCTGAGCTGGACGGCGGGCACCGGCACGCCGACCGGCTACCGCGTCTACGAGGGCACCGCCGTGCGCGCCACCGCCAGCGGGACGTCCACGACGATCTCCGGCCTCGACAAGTGCTCCACGCACAGCTACACGGTCAAGGCGTACGACGACAAGGGCGAGTCGGCCGCGAGCACGGCCGTCACCGCGACGACCACCGGCTGCGCCACCGGGCCGCTGCCGAAGCACTTCCTCACCGGCTACTGGCACGACTTCGTGAACGGCGCCCGCGCGCTGAAGCTCTCCCAGGTGCCCGACCAGTACGACGTCGTCGCCGTCGCGTTCGGCGAGGCCACCAGCAACTTCGGCGAGGTCAGCTTCAAGGTCGACCCCGGCCTCGCCAGCAAGGTCGGCGGCTACACCGACGACCAGTTCAAGGCCGACGTCAAGGCGCTCCAGGCCAAGGGCAAGAAGGTCATCCTGTCCGTCGGCGGTGAGAAGGGCGCCGTCTGGGTCGGCAACGCGAACGCCGCCGAGCTGTTCACCAACTCCGTCTACAAGATCATGACCGAGTGGGGCTTCGACGGCGTCGACATCGACCTGGAGAACGGCCTCAGCCCGCAGTACATGGGGCAGGCGCTCCGGGCGCTGCGCGCCAAGGCCGGCAGCAACCTGATCATCACGATGGCGCCGCAGACGGTCGACATGCAGTCCACCGGCGCGGCCTACTTCCAGCTCGCGCTGAACATCAAGGACATCCTGACCGTCGTCCACATGCAGTACTACAACTCAGGCACGATGCTCGGCTGCGACCAGGGCGTGTACTCGCAGGGAACAGTCAATTTCATGACGGCGCTGGCCTGCATCCAGCTTGAGAACGGGCTGCGTCCCGACCAGGTCGCGCTCGGCCTCCCGGCGGGCGCCGGCGCGGCGGGCGGCGGCGTCGTCTCCCCGTCCCTGGTCAACAACGCGCTGGACTGCCTCGCCAAGGGCACGAACTGCGGCTCCTTCAAGCCGTCCAAGACCTACCCGGACATCCGCGGCGCGATGACCTGGTCGATCAACTGGGACGTCACCAACGGCGGCGGCTTCGCCGGGACGGTCGGCCCGCACCTGAAGACGCTTCCGTAGGGGCGGGCCATGAGGAGGATATGGGCCCCGGCGGTGCTGACCGCCGGGCTGCTCGTCGGGCTGCAGAGCCCGGCGCACGCGGACAACGTGCTCACCAACGCGGGCTTCGAGAGCGGGACGCTGAACCCGTGGACCTGCGACAACGGCTCGGTGGTGGCCACCCCGGCGCACGCCGGGACGCACGCCCTCCAGGGCGGCGTCAGCGCGGGCAGCACCGGGCAGTGCACGCAGACGGTCGCGGTGAAGCCGAACACGGCGTACGCGCTGTCCGCCTGGGTGCGGGGCAGCTACGTGTACCTCGGCGTGACGGGCGGGTCGCAGACCTGGACCCCGTCGGCGTCCGACTACACGAAGCTGTCGGTGTCGTTCACGACGGGCGCGAACCAGACGTCCGCGGAGATATTCCTGCACGGCTGGTACGGCAACAGCGCGTACTACGCGGACGACGTCGTCCTCGACGGCCCCGGCGGCGACCCCCAGCCGGGCGTGCCCGGCACGCCCGGCTCGCCGTCGGTCGGCGCGGTCACGGACAACTCGATCGCGCTGTCGTGGACGCCCGCGTCCGGGACGGTCACCGGCTACCGCGTCTACGAGGGCTCGGCCCTCAAGGCGACGGTCACCGGGACCGGCGCCACCGTCTCGGGCCTCACGGCGTGCAGCTCGCACAGCTACACGGTCGCGGCGTACAACGACGTCGGCGAGTCCGCGAAGTCCACCGCCGCGAGCGGCCGGACCAGCGGGTGCGTCGACACCGGCCTGCCCAAGCACGCGCTCATCGGCTACCTGCACTCCAGCTTCGCCAACGGCTCCGGCTACGTCCGGATGGCGGACGTCCCGGACGCGTGGGACATCATCGACCTCGCGTTCGGCGAGCCGACGTCCGTCACGTCCGGCGACATCCGGTTCACCCGCTGCCCGGTGTCCGAGTGCAAGAACGTGGAGAGCGACGAGGAGTTCATCGCCGCGATCCGCGCGAAGCAGGCGCAGGGCAAGAAGGTGCTGATCTCGATCGGCGGTGAGAAGGGCCAGGTCCAGCTCACCACGACGGCGGCGCGGGACGCGTTCGTCCGGTCCGTCTCGGCGATCATCGACAAGTACGGGCTGGACGGTCTCGACGTCGACTTCGAGGGCCATTCGCTGTACCTCAACCCGGGCGACGCCGACTTCCGCAACCCCACCACCCCGGTCATCGTCAACCTGATCTCGGCGTTGAAGACGCTGAAGGCGAAGTACGGCCAGAAGTTCGTGCTGACGATGGCGCCCGAGACGTTCTTCGTCCAGGTCGGCTACCAGTTCTACGGCGGGACGAGCGGCGGCGACGGGCGGGGCGGCGCGTACCTCCCGGTGATCGACGCGATGCGCGACGACCTGACCGTGCTGCACGTCCAGGACTACAACTCCGGACCGGTCATGGGGCTCGACGGCCAGTACCACAACATGGGCGGCGCCGAGTTCCACATCGCGATGACCGACATGGTCAAGGCCGGGTTCCCGGTCGGGAACACCGGCAAGACGTTCCCCGGGCTGCGGCCCGACCAGATCGGCATCGGGCTCCCCGCGGCGGTCAGCGCCGGCAACGGGCACACCCCGCCCGCCCAGGCGCAGCAGGCCGTCAACTGCCTCGTGAAGGGGACGGGCTGCGGCTCCTACACCCTGCGCGGCGGGACGTCCCCGGGCTTCCGCGGCCTGATGACCTGGTCGATCAACTGGGACCGCTACTACTCCTGGGAGTTCATGAACAGCCACCGGCCGTTCCTGAACGGCCTTCCGTGATCCGCCACCCCTGAACCACCCCGGATCACCCACCCCACCGGAAGGGAAGAGATGAGATCGAGAACGAAGGCCGCCGCGGTCGCGGCGGTCGCCGTCCCGGCCGCGTCCGCCGCGGTCCTGGTCGGCTCCGCGACGGGCGCGAGCGCGCACGGCAGCATGTCCAACCCGCCGAGCCGCGTGTACGTCTGCAAGACCGAGGGCCCGGAGACCCCGAAGTCGGCCGCCTGCAAGGCGGCCGTCGCGGCGAACGGCACCCAGGCGTTCTACGACTGGAACGAGGTGTCGCTGCTCGACGCGGGCGGTCGGCACCGCCAGCTCATCCCGGACGGCCAGCTCTGCAGCGCCGGCCGGGCGAAGTACCGCGGGCTCGACCTGCCGCGCGCCGACTGGCCCGCGACGAGCGTCAAGCCGGGGCCGCTGACGATCACCTACCACGCGACCGCGCCGCACGCGGACGGCAACTTCGATTTCTACATCACCCGCGATGGCTTCGACCCGACGCAGCCGCTGCGCTGGTCCGATCTCGTCCCGATCCAGACGTTCGCCCACCAGAACCCGACCACGTTCACCAACTGGACGATCACCCTCCCGCAGCGGACGGGACGCCACATCCTGTACTCCATCTGGCAGCGGATGGCCTACAGCAACGAGGCGTTCTACACCTGCTCCGACATCGACTTCGGCGGCGGCGGCACCACCACCCCGCCGACCGACCCGCCGACGGACCCGCCCACCGATCCTCCGACCGACCCCCCGACCGACCCTCCGACGGACCACGGCACGTGGGCCGCGGGCACGTCCTACGCCGCGGGCGACAAGGTGACCTACAACGGCTCGACGTACCAGTGCGTCCAGCCGCACACCGCGATCGCCGGCTGGGAGCCCTCGACCACCGCCGCGCTCTGGCGGAAGGTCTGAGCGCGACACCATGAGGCGCACCGGCGATGAGGCGGCCGCGACGAGCGGCACGCCGACGACAGGCGAGGACCGTGCACGGCTGAGGCGCGCCGCGCCGAAGTACGGCGCGCTCGCGATCCTCGCCGCCTGCGCCGTCCTGGTGTTCGCGCAATGCGGAGCCGCCGGCGGTTCGCCGACCGGCGGCTCCACCCCCGCGGCCCAGGGCGGCCGCGGGTTCAACCCCACCGACGTCATGTTCCTGCAGATGATGCTTCCCCATCAGGAACAGGGCGTGAAGCTGGTCCGGCTCGCGAAGGGGCACGCCGTCACGCCCGAGGTCAGGACGCTGGCCGCGGCCATCGAGACGACGGAGGTGGCCGAAGCGAGGCAGATGCAGAAGCGGCTGCGCGACTGGCGGCGCCCGCTGCGGGCGGCGTCCGGCGAGCACGCCGCGCACGGCGGCCTGCCGGAGACGACCGACGCCGAGTTGGAGGCCCTGGCGCGGACTCCGGCGGACCGCTTCGAACGCGAGTTCCTCAACCTGCTGATCGGCCATCAGGACGACGCGGTCCAGATGGCACGCCTGGAGACGGGCCAGGGCGAGGACTCGTGGACGCGCCGCCTGGCGCAGCGCGTCGACCGCTCCCGGTCGGCGCAGATCAAACAGATGTTGAAGATTCTCACCCAACCCCCGGAAGACTCCCACCGGAAGTAGGTGTTCGGCATGCGCCGAATGATCGGAATCTTGACCGCCATCGTCGTAGTGGCCGCGCTCGCCGTCGCCCCGGCGAGCGCGGCGGACAGGCTCACGGCGGCGTTCAGCCTGTCCGGGACGACAGGGAAGTACGTGGTCAGCAACCCTGGCACGGGTTCGGTCAGCGGCTGGACGCTGACCTTCAACCTGCCCGAGGGCGTGACGGCGAGCAACCCGCAGAACGCCACCATTTCGCAGAGCGGCACGAAGGTGACGCTCCGCCCGCTGTTCTATATCGACACCGTCAAGGGCGGCGGCAGCACCGAGCCGTACAGCCCGACCTTCACGTTGAGCTCCGCGACGGCGCAGCCGACGAACTGTCTGCTGAACGGCGCGAACTGCGACGGCTCGGGTGACCCGCCGCGGGTCGCGCAGGGCGTCACGGCGACCTATTCGCTGGACGGCACGAGGGCCAAGTTCATCGTCGCCAACAACACGTCCGCGACGATCACCAACTGGTCGGTCGTGTTCGACCTGCCGTCCGGCGTGACCGCCTCCAGCGCCGACAACGGCTCGATCACCCAGAGCGGGACGACGGTCACGCTCTCCCCGGCCTACTTCAACGCGACGATCGGCGCGGGACGGACCACCGAGCCGTACAGCCCGACGTTCACGGTGTCGAAGGCGGGCGCACAGCCGACGACCTGCCGGGTCAACGACGTCAACTGCGACGGCTCCGCCGACGCGCCGCCGGCCGCCCCCGGCAACCTGACGTCCCCGGTGAAGACCACGAAGACCGTCTCGCTGAAGTGGGACGCGGCGAAGGCCGGCAGCCTGCCGATCACCGCCTACGAGGTCTACAACGGCACGGCGCTCGCGACGACGGTGCCGGAGACCAACGCCACCGTCACGGGCCTCACCCCGAACACCGAGTACACGTTCACGGTGAAGGCGCGCGACCGCAAGGGCAACCTGTCGGCCGCCAGCTCCCCGATCACCGTGAAGACGAACAACCCGGCGGACGACACGACCCCGCCGTCCACCCCGACCGGGCTGAAGAGCACCGGCAAGGACTCCGGCAGCGTCAAGCTCTCGTGGAGCCCCTCGACCGACGCCTCGGGCGTGGCGAACTACGACGTGCTGGTGGACGGCAAGGTCGCGACCACCGTGAACGACACGTCCGCGACGGTGGCGGGGCTGTCCCCGTCCACCGAGTACACGTTCACCGTCAAGGCCCGCGACAAGTACGACAACGTGTCCGCGGCCAGCGACGCCATCAAGGTGAAGACGGACGACGTCGTCGGCAACGGCTACGCCAAGGTCGGCTACTTCGTCCAGTGGGGCATCTACGGCCGCCAGTACTTCGTGAAGAACCTCGTCGACACCGGCGCGGCGGCACGCCTCACCCACATCAACTACGCGTTCGCCAACATCGACCCGCAGAACCTGACGTGCCTCCAGGGCGTCACGAAGGGCACCACGTCCAACCCGCAGGACCCGAGCCAGGGTGACGGCGCGGGCGACGCCGAGGCCGACTACGGTCGTCCGTTCAGCGCCGCGCAGTCGGTGGACGGCGTCGCCGACTCCGGCTGGGAGAAGCTCCAGGGCAACTACAACCAGCTGAAGAAGCTCAAGGCGAAGTACCCCAACCTGAAGGTGCTCATCTCCATCGGCGGTTGGACGTACTCGAAGTACTTCTCCGACGTCGCCAAGACCGACGCCTCCCGGCAGAAGTTCGTCAAGTCCTGCCTCGACGTCTACATCAAGGGCAACCTGCCCGAGTACACCGGCAAGGGCGGTCCGGGCTCGGCGGCCGGCATCTTCGACGGCATCGACCTCGACTGGGAGTGGCCGGGCGCCGAGGGGCACCCGGGCAACCACGTCAGCCCTGACGACAAGCACAACAACACCCTGCTGATCGCCGAGTTCCGCAAGCAGCTCGACGAGATGAGCAAGGAGACCGGCAAGCGCTACCAGCTCACCGCGTTCACCCCCGCCGACCCGGCGAAGATCGAGGCCGGCTGGGAGCTCGCCGAGGTCGCGAAGTCCATGGACATCTTCAACATCCAGGGCTACGACTTCCACGGCTCCGGCAGCGACAACTCGTGGGAGCCCAACCGCACGGGCCACGCGGGCAACCTGTACACCGACGTCGACGACCCGTACTCGTTCCACTTCAGCGTCGAGAACGCGGTCAAGCCGTACCTGGACGCGGGCGTCAACCCGCGCAAGCTGACCATCGGACTGGCCTACTACGGCCGGGGCTGGCAGAACGTCAAGGACGGCGGCAAGGGCGGCGAATGGCAGGACGCGAAGGGCGCGGCCCCCGGCCAGTTCCAGGAGGAGGCCGGCACCCGCGGCTACAGCAACCTGCTCGCCAGCGTGCCGAACTGCAAGATCGTCCACGACGAGCAGGCGGTGGCGACGTCCTGCTACACCGGCGACAACGGTCAATGGTGGACGTTCGACGACGCGTGGTCGATCCAGAAGAAGGTCGCCTGGCTCAAGAGCAAGGGCCTGCTGGGCGCGATGATCTGGGAGATGTCCGGTGACCCGGGCGTCCTGACGAAGACCCTGGCGGACTCGCTGGGCGGTTAGTCCCGTAAGACTCAGGGCCGGTGCCGCCTGCGCCAGCACGGCACCGGCCCTGACCCATTTCCCCTCGCATTAGATCGGTCATTTCATGACTCGGGCGCTCCACCGGAGTGCGTCTACTCTGTCGGAATGGTTCCCGCTTCGGGTGTTTCCCCCGTGACGTCCAGGCTTGGGTGGCTCGACGCGCTGCGCGGAGGGGCGGCGCTCACGGTGGCCCTGCACCACGCCAGCTACGTGTACCTGCCGGACACCCGGATCCTGATGAAGGAGTGGTACGACCCCGGGATGGCGGCCGTCCTGGTGTTCTTCTTGGTCAGCGGCTACATCGTCCCCGCGTCGCTGGAACGGCGGGGAAGCGTCCGGGAATTCTGGATCGGACGCTTCTTCCGCATCTACCCGCTGCTCGCCGTGACGTGCTTCCTCGCGGTGCTCCCGTTCCTGCTCGGCGTCCTCGGGCTGCGCGCCGGGCTGGAGGACTACTCCCCCGCCACCGCCGTCCTCGCGCACCTCACGATGCTCCAGGACGTGCTCAACGTCCCCAACGTGATGAACGTGCTGTGGACGCTCTCCTACGAGATGGCCTTCTACCTCCTCATCGTCGCGCTGTTCGTCGTCGGCGGGCACCGCCGGTCGGCGCCCGCGGCGGCCGTCCTCACGGTGCTCGCGGCCGGCGCCGGCGCGCTGACCGCGACCGGCGTGCTGACCGGCGCCTACGCCCCGGCCGCGCTGCTGTCGCGCACCGCCGGGACCGGCCCGGTCGTCGCCGTGACGGCCGTCGCGCTGCTCGCGGCGATCGCCGCCGCCGTGTCCGGGCGGCGCGCCCCGCGCACCGCGGGCGGGCTCCTCGGCGGGCTGCTCGCCACCCTCCTGGTGACCGCGAACGGGCGCATCGACGCCTGGGAGAGCGTCCTCATGCTGGCGGTCATGTTCACCGGGACGGTCGTGCACCGCGCCGAGAACGGGCAGCTCGGCCGGCGCGCGGGCGCGGCGACGGCGGCGGTCGTCCTCGCGGGCGCGGTCGGCACCGGGACGTGGCAGGCCGCCCCTTACGGGTGGAAGGCCCAGATCTCCTGGAACGCGACGATCCTGTCGGCGGCGCTGGCGTTCGCGGTGGCGTGGCGGTGGCGTGGCCGGCGGTTCCCCGGCTGGGCGACCTGGCTCGGCACCGTCAGCTTCTCCGTCTACCTGCTGCACCCGCTGCTGCTGATGGTGGCCGCGCAGTTCCTCGGCGCGTCCGGCCGGGAGGACGCGCTCGGGCTCCTGTTCTTCGTCCTCGCGCTGCTCATGCTGAGCTGGGCGACGCAGCGCTGGATCGAGGCGCCCGCGCAGCGCCTCGGCCGCCGCCTCGCCCGCCGCCCGGCGCGCCGGGAGGCGGCCGTCCAGCCGCAGATGCTCGCGTCCTGACGGTCACTGCTCGACGTAGTCCTCGGACAGCACCCGGTACCCCGCGACCTCGGTGGGCAGCCGCAGCTCCCGCGCCTGGACCGAGGCGACCATGCTGCTCAGCATCCCGTTCATGGCCTCCGGCAGCGCGCCGGTGCCGTCGCCGAGCGCCGGGTCCGCCATGTAGGTCTGGACGGTCGACATCCGCCGCAGGATCGACTCGACGGCGTCGCCGAAGCCGAAGCTGATGACCCGGGGATGCCGCTCCCACTCGCGGTCGACCAGGGCGCGGTGCGGCTCCTCCCACGCGGACGGCGGACGGTCGGTCGGCGCGCCGTCGGTCAGCAGGAACACCACCGGGCGGACGACCCGGTAGCCCTGGTCCTGGAGCAGCGGGACGTCGATGTCGATCCGGTCGCGGAGCAGCTCGAACAGCGGCCCGAACCGCGTGCCGCCATGGCAGCGCAGCACCGGCATCTGCTTCATCCTCGTCAGCTCCGTCATCCTGACGACCACGGTCGGCGCCGTCGAGAACGTGACGATGGACAGGTGCACGAACTCGGCGACCCGCGGGTTCAGGTACAGCTCCTTGACGATCTTGGCGAGGGTCTCGTTCAGCAGGTCCTCGTGCTTCTGCATCGACTTGGAGATGTCCAGGGCGATGTAGGTCGGCATGCCCTTGCCGCGGCCGGACGCCGATTCGCTGGAGGTGGTCATGTCGTGTCCTCTCTCGTGGGGGCGGCCCGTCCGGCCCGTCAGGGCAGCAGCGCCGAGACGACCCCGCCCAGCAGGAGCAGGACGAGCGCGCCGAGACAGCAGATGATCAAGAAGGGGACGAGCCGCTCGACCCCGGTCCGCGCGGACGGGTCCCGCTCGAACGGGTCGTACTCGACCCGGGGCGGCGCGGGCGTCCGCGACCGCGCGGGCGCGGGCTTACGCGCGGGTGTCGAGGCGGCCGCAGGAGTGGGTGTCGAAGCGGGCGCCGAAGCGGGCGCGGGCGGCGGAGGGGTCGCCGGTGTCGGGGCGGCCGCCGGGGCGGGCACGGGCGGCGCCGCGGGCGCGGGCGCCGGGGCGGCCGGCTTGGCGGGCGCGGGCGGCGGGGCTCCGCGGGCGGTGGGCACCGGGCGCGTCGCCGCGGGTTCCGCCGGACGCGCGGCGGGCGGCTTCGCCGGACGCGACGCCGGGCGGGGGTCCAGCTCGGTCTCCAGCAGCTCCAGCAGCTCGCCGGAGCTCGGCCGCAGCTCCGGCGGGTCGTCGAGGGAGCAGCGCAGCGCCTCCCCGAACGTGCTCGCGCGCAGCGGGGCGTCCAGCGCGTCCAGGGCCGGGTGCGCGTCCTCGCCGCGGACGCCGGTCAGCACCCGCAGCACCGCCACCGCGACCTTGTACCGGTCGGTGCGGACGGTGAGGCGCTCCCCCTGCGGCACCGCCGGGTCGTTCCACGAGTTGCACTCGACCCAGGCCCGGGACGACAGGCCGCAGCTGTCCATGTCGATGAGGAAGACCCGGCCCGCGCCGCGCTCCCAGAACAGGTTCGCGTACGACCAGTCCCCGTAGACGACGTCGTGCCGTTCCAGCAGCGCGCCGACGCGCAGGACGCTCCGCGCCACGCTCCGGCGTTCCCGCCCGCCGGGGACGGCCAGTTCGCGGACCTTGTAGAACTCGTCGTCGGTCTGGACGAGCTGGTCCAGGTTCAGCGGGACGGACTCGGGCGGCCCGAACGGCGTCCGCACCGTGGTGAAGAACTCGGCGGGCGCCTTCGCGACGACGACCCCGACCGTCACGCCGTCCGACACGACGCGGCTCACCGGCCAGCACGTCGCCGCGTCCACCACGGCGAGGTCGGCGGGCGTCATCGCGCCGGGCAGCGCGATCAGCCGGTCCAGGACGTCGGGCGGTTCCTCGGGGAAGCCCGGCTTGTAGCGCTTCACGAGCCAGCCGGGATGGTCCGCGCTCTCGTACACGGCGGTCGACTGGCCGTTCTCGCCGGCGATCCGCGCGCCCGCCGCGGCCACCTCCGCCAGCTCCGTGACCGGCTCGAACGGCCGGTCCGACCAGGCCCTCACCGGTCGCACCAGATCACGACGGCGGTGCGGTCGTCGAGCAGGCCCCGGGCGTCGTAGCCGACGTCGGCGACGAACGACGCGATGTGCGGCGGGTCGCACCAGCGGTCGGCGAACCAGGGGGCGGCGCCGTCGGCGAAGCCGTCCCCGATCCCGTCCGTGGCGAGCGCCAGCACGGCGCCCTTCTCCAGGGTGAGCCGCGCGGTCCGCGCCCGATCGGGGTGGAAGGGGAGGAACTCCGTCAGGGCGTCGGCGTCCAGCCCGTGCTTCTCGTCGCCGACGAGCCGCGTCCAGCCGGTGTCCGCGCGCACCCAGGCGCCGACGTCGGCGAGCCAGGCGGCCCAGACGAGGCGGCGGCCGTCCGCGGCCGGCTCGACCGGGACGACCGCGGCGAGCGCGGCGGCCCGCACGTCGTTCTCGGTCACCTGCTGCTGCGCGGCCATCCCGGACATCTGCCGGGCGGCGTCGAGGAACAGGGCGGGGGCGTCCAGCGGCGCGCCGCGCGCGAGGTCGGCGCGCAGCCGCCCGATCAGCGCGGTGACCGCGACGTTCGCGCCGAGGTGCGAGCGGCTGCTGTCGGACATCCCGTCGGCGACCGCGACCAGCAGGTGCCGCCGGGCCTGGTCGCGGCCGAGCCGGTAGGCGTCCTGCCGGTGCTGGGCGGGCTCGGCGCACCGGTGCGCGGGCCCGACCAGCGAGGCCGCCCGGACGGTCAGCGCCCCGACCCGGACCGCGTCGGCGGCGATGCCGGAGATCGCGGGCTCGTCCGGCAGCCGCCACGGCTCGCCCGCCTGCCGGGCGCCCGCGCCGAGCGGGCGCGGGAAGTCCCACGCCGGCTCCGGCGGCCCGGCGGCGGCCGGGGCGGCGGCCCGGCGGCGGCGGTTCAGGATTCCCACGGCATCGGCTTCCACTCGTACACGCCGTCCTCGGCGCGCTGCCGCAGCTCCTCCGGCATGACGTCCTCTTCGTCGTCGTCGGCGGCGAGCGATCCCGCGATCGCCGGGGGCGGCGCGGGCGCCGCGCCCGTGGCGGGTGCGGGCGCCGGGAGCTGGGCGGTGCCGAACATGTCGGTCCGGCCGTCCGGCTGGAACACCCCCGCGATGGGGTCGAGGAGCCGCCGCAGCATCTCGTTGATCTCGGCGGGCTGCATGATGTTCTGCTCGACGGCCTTGTTGAACAGCTCGATGACCCGCTCTTCCTTGATCTCCTCGTGCTTGCGCATGTCGATGATCAGGTCGCCGACCCGGTTGCGGTCCTGCGCCAGGTACAGCAGGAACAGGTCGGAGCTGCTGCGCATGGACGTGCGGAGCGCGCCGACCTCCTCCTCGCTGAGCTGCCGCTCGACGCGGGCGTCGTCGATCCGCTCCAGCTTGGCGCGGCTGCGCTCGTCGGGTTCGGCGGTGACGTAGCAGCCGTGGACGGTGATGCCCTCCGGGTACTCGCGGAACCCGGCGGCCAGCTTGTCCCCGAGCGCGGTCTCCAGCTCGGAGATCTGGTCGATCCGGTAGCCGTGGCCGACCGACCGCACGGCGGCGAGCAGCCGGGACCGGACGAGCCTGGCACCGTCCACCAGGCCGCGCCGGACCACCCGGACCGGGTCGGTCACCGACCACTCGGCCTCCAGCGTCACGATGAACCGGGCCGTGTCCGTCCGGCTCGGGATCGTGGCCGTGAACGTGTCGGAGCGCAGGCCGACGTCGACCTCGAAACGCCACTCGTAGCGGGGCGCGCCTAGCGAGCCGAGCCAGCCGCGCGGTGTCGCGCTGAGCTGGACCGCCTGGCCGTCGCGGTCGGAGAACACGAAGGCGCGGCCGGGCATCGCGGTGGCGGGCGGCACGCCCCGGGCGGGCCGCCGGTCGACGATGAGCGGCCCGGACGGCTCGCGCGGAGCCGGGTCGGCCTCGGGCGGCCGCCAGGCCTGCGCGGCCGGGCCGTGCTGCCAGGCGGCCTGCGCTTGCTGGGCCGCCTGCGCCGCCTGCGCCGCAGCCGCTTGGGCGGCCTGCGCTTGCTGGGCGGCCTGCGCGGCCTGGGCGCGGCGGCGCTCGTCTGGGTCGTCGCCGGATTCGCCGGCGCGGGCGTCGTGGTCGGGCTTCTCGTCCACCAGGGTCACCTTCCGTTGAGGGCGGTCAGTACATCGGCGGAGCTCTTCGGAGCCGCCTCGGCCCAGCCGCGGGCCGCGAAGCGCAGGCGTCCCGTGGTCACCCCGTCCGTCGCGACGGCCCGCGTGAGGCGCACGAACGAGCGCCGGACGAGCGGCACGTCGTCGGCCGTGCACGCCCATTCGCGCAGCACGTCCTGGGCGGGCTCCTGGACGATCGAGTCGTTGAGCACCACCCGCCACAGCGCGGCGACGTCCCGCATCCGGGCGTCGTCCATCGCGGCGATGTGCAGCAGCCCCGGCCAGTCGAAGTCGTCGCCCGGCATCCGGCGGACGAGCTGCGCGGCGGCCATCAGGAAGGCGAGGCGCCCGGTGAGGCGGCGGTCCTCGTCCCGCCCCGACGTCCACTCCAGGAGCCGCGCGGGCGTGCGCTCGCGGTCCCACTCGGTCTCCCACAGCTCGGTCACCGACTCGCACACCGCCGCCGTGACCAGGAAGGAGTCGTCGCCGGTGTAGTCCTCCAGCCAGTCGAGCGCGGCGGCGGCGCCGCCGTCGGCGTACTCCACCTGCCAGGCGCGGGCGGCGGTCCCGCGCAGCCACGGCGTCTCGGCGGGCTCGCCCCAGCTGCGCAGCAGCTCCCGGACGGGCTCGCGCAGCGCGGGCCGCTGCGTCACCGTGGCGTGCAGCGCGGCGGCGGCGACCGTCCGGTGCCGGTGGTCCTCGGAGAACGCCATGGGCTCGATCACGAGGGCGCGGACGAGGTCGAACGCGCGGGCGGCGAGGAACCCGGTGGCGACGGCGGTCCGCGTCCGGACGCTCTCCAGCGGATGCTCGGCGCACCAGCGCAGCCACCCCAGCAGCCGGGGGCGCTGCTCGTCGAACTCCCGCCAGAAGTAGCCGAGCACCTTGCCCTGCGCGTACGGGTCGAGATAGCGGATCGCCTCGGACGGCGCGGTCGCCCCGAACCTCAGCCTGACCTTGGACGGGGCCGTCTCCGCGCCGAGCCTGCTCAGCCATTTCCGCCGGGTCGGCGTGAGCGGCGCGTCGAGCCTGCGGAGGGAGTCGGCGTGCGGGTCTCCCGTCTCCAGCTCGTTCTTCAGCTGCATCGCGGCGAGCGCGACCGTCTCGTAGGGCTCGCCGCTCAGCACGGCGGTGGCCACCGCCATGCATTGCAGGGACAGCGTCTCCAGGCTCTCGAACCACTGCGTGCGCTGCTCGTCGTCGCGCAGCCGCAGCGCCTGCTCGGCGGTGCGGGCGAGCGGGAGCGCCTGCCGGTGCGCGTTGAGCAGCTCCACCGCGACGGCCCGCGCGTGCCGGGGCGGGCCGTCCTGGCCGAGCTGCGCGTCGAGGAGGGCGGCCACGTCCGGTTCGGCGAGGACCACACCGGCGCGGGCGTCGCCCAGTTCGAGCGCGAGCAGGCCGCGCGCGATCTCCCGGCGGTCCTGGACGCGGCCGAGCCGCAGCACCAGCTCGACGGCGCGGTCGTCGGTGAGCGGCCGGGCCGCGTCCACGGTGATCACCAGCCGGGCCTTCGCGTCCTCCAGCAGCCCGGAGATCTTGTCGAGCGCGAACCCGGTGAGCGCGTCCGGGCGGGCCGGGTCGCGGTAGACGTAGCCCGCCCCCTCGGTCAGGTCGTCGGCCGTCAGCTCGTCCAGCCGGACGGACGGGTCCACCCCGAACAGCCTCCGCTCGTCGCCCGCGAGCAGGAGGCACAGCAGGCGGCGCGCCGCCGCGTACCGTCCGCTGCCCCGGTCGGCCTGGAGGATCACGATCCGGCGGTCGCGGGTCAACTGGAGCAGCTCGTCGAAGTCCTCGGGGGCGACGAAGGCGCGCTCGATCTCCTCGACGTCCCGGCGGCGCAGCGGCGCGATCCTGGCGCGCCGGCCGTCCGGCCCGCCGTAGTAGTGGTTGTGCTGGTCGCGGCCGATGGCCGTGCCGCCGGGGGCGTAGCCGGACAGCGCGTCCCGCTCGGTGCCGATCCGGTCCTGGATCGTGCCGCGCTGGCCCCGCTCGTTGAGGACGTGCGCGCGCGACTCCTCCTTCTCCTTCGGCTCCTCGGCCTTCGGCTCCCCGGCCTTCGGTTCCTCGACCTTGGCCTTGGGCTTGGGCTCTTCGGGCTTCGGGGCCTTGGCCTTGGGGTCCTTGGCTTTGGGCTCCTTGGCCTCGGGGGGTGCGGGCTGCTCGTTCACGGCCGGCCTCCGTAGTAGTTGTTCTGGTCGCGGCCGATGTACGTGTTTCCGCGGCTGTAGTCCTGGAAGGGGCTGTCAGGTCGCGAAGGCCCTCCCGGAGGGGCCTGCGGCTCGGGCTCCGGCGCCGGGCCGTCCGCCAGGCCGTCGGGGAAGTCGACGGTGTGCGGGTCGGGGCCGCCGGGGAACCAGATCCAGCCGTCCCCGTCGTCGCCGAGGCCGGGCAGCCGGACATGGCGCAGGTCGGCCGGGTCGAGGGACGTCATGCCCGCCTCGACCGAGCTGCGGTACACGAACGCGGACACGATGACGCCGAGGTCGGCGCCCGCCGCGTCCAGCGCGTCCCGCAGCGAGTCCGCCTCGCACAGCCGCTTCACGACCACGGGCGCGGTCCCGGTGTACCCGATGGCCGCCTCGGCGACGGGGCCGTGGTGGATCGCGAGCAGCATCCGGACCCGCGCCGCCGCGCTCACCAGCCGGTTGCGGGCGCGCAGCTCGGCGTTCAGCTCGCGGACGAACCGTCCCGCGAGGCCCTCGACCGCGACGTCCGGCGGCAGCACCATCAGCATCCCGTCGCCGCGGCCCGCCTCGCCCCACCGCTCCGGGTCCAGCCCGGCCCGGCCCGCCGCGTCGCGCAGGCAGCCGGCCAGGTTCCGCTGGAGCAGGCCCTGCGCGTTCTGCGGCGCGGACTCGTATCCCTTCAGGTCCGCGGCCATGACGGTGCGATAGCTCATGTGCCGTCCTTGCGGTCGGGGGCGACGACGGCGCTGTAGACGGTCGCGCCGAGCCCCGCCAGGTGCTGGTTGAGCGTGGACCGGTCGACGCCGAGCAGCCGGGCGACGGTCCCCCGCTCGTCCTCGTACGCGTCGGGGAACATCGTGATGACGTCCGCCACGGAGTGGTCGAGCTTGCGCTGCAGGTACCGCAGCTCCTCGCGGATCTGCGGCAGCGGCCTGGCCTCGTCGCCGAGCAGCTCCTCGACGCGGGACGCGAACTCGCCCACCGCGTCCTCCAGGAACATCAGCGTGCCGCGCGCCTGGAGGACGGGGCGGCTGACGATGTCCCCGAGCGCCGCGTGCCGGTCGCCGGGCGCGGCGAGCCGCGGCAGCGAGACGCCCTTCGCGTCGAAGTGGAAACGGCCCTTCCAGAACTCGTGCGTCCTGTCGTGCGCGTGCCCGATGAACTCCAGGGCCCGCGCGCAGAGCCGCTCGGCCTCCGCGAACCGCCGGCGCCGGTCGGGGTCGGTCCATGTCCTCGGCTCGGCCGCGTGCGGGTCGGCCTGGGCGGTCGCAACGAGGGCGGGCGGCGCGGCCGCGCCCAGCTCGCGCAGCTCCCGGCGCATCGCCATGACCGCCTCGTACAGCCCGGCATCGTCACCGGCCGGGACGTACGAGCGCAGGGTGGCGGTCAGCTCGTCGCGGAACCCGTCGCTGTTCCAGTGCAGGACGTGCGTGAACACGTCCTCGATCTCGTCCTTGAAGGCGGCGGCCAGCGGCCCCGCCATCACCAGGACGACCGTACGCGGATGCGCCGGGCGGCGCCCGGCGAGCGTCAGCCCCCGGTCGCGCAGCGCGGTCAGCTCCGAGTCCTCCACGACGGGGCCGCTGACCACCAGCGCGCATTCGGCGTCGCCCTGCCGGGAGCCGACCCGCAGGTCCGGCTCCCAGCGGCCCCGGCCGCCCCGCACGACGCGGTAGCCGAGCTCGGTGCACCAGCCGAACAGCCGGCTGCGGACGTGGTCCGGGGTGTCGGGCGCGCACAGCGCGCGGCTCGCCTCCTGGATCTGCCGGGGCCCGATGCGCCCGGTCCCGGCGGCCAGCCGGTGCGCGTGGTGGCAGAGCGTGATGGTGCGCCGCGGATGCCCCTCGGTGATCTTCCACAGCTCCTCCACGGCCTCGGCGGTGAAGGGGTGCGGGGCCTCGCCCGGGACGTCGTCCAAGCCCTGCGCGGCGGCGATGTAGGCGCGGATCTGGTCCCTGGTCAGCAGCGACGGGACGATCCGCGTCGTCACCCGCTGCCGGACGGACTCCGGCAGCGCCTCCCAGAAGTCGAGCAGGCCGCAGACCACGAGCAGCGTCCCCGCCTCGTTCGCCCAGCCGAGCAGCTCCATCAGCGTCGCGGCCGTCTCGGTGAGGCCGTCGCCGCCGGGCGGCCGCATCATGTGCAGCTCGTCCAGGACGAGCACCATCCGGCCGCCCGTCCGGCCGCAGAGCCGGGCCAGGGCGCGCAGCACCCCCAGGGCGCGCAGGTCGTCGTCGACCGGCGGCGACCGCACGCCCCGGTCGGCGAGCAGGACCGCGTCCTCGTCCGTCGACCGGCCGTCGCCGCAGAGCCAGCGCCACGCCGCCGCGCCCGCCGACCGGTGCCAGACGAGGCCGAGGACGGTCGCCAGCTCCTCGTCGCCCCCGGCGATCTCGGTGAGCCGCTCGTGCAGCGCCCACACCTCGTCGACCGAGAGCTCGTCGGACGCGGCGGGCGGCGCCGCGTCCGGGTCGTCCGCGGCGCCGCCGCGCAGGCCCGCGCACAGGTCCTCGACCATCCGCTCGACCGTGCCGAACAGCAGGACCCCTGCGGCGGCGTCGACCTGCCTGATCCGCCCGCCGGTGCCCGAGCCGGGCGGGGCGAGCAGCCGCCGGTGGACCGACAGCACGGTGTCCCGCGGCCGCGCCGAGGCGACCAGCACGATCGGCCGGGTCCCGGCGATGCGGACGACCTCGTCCATCAGCGTCCACGCCAGGTGGCTCTTGCCCGCGCCGTAGTCGCCGACGACCGCCGCGACCCGCCCGGAGTTGCGCAGGTCGCCGCCGACGTCCGGACGGGACGTGAGGAAGTCCAGCGCGAGCCGCCGCACGGCGCGGACCGCGTCGGTCTCGACGTGCACGACCGCGTCCACGCCGGTCAGGTGGATCTCGGGCACGCCGGGGAACGGGTTCCGGGACGCGGGACGCGGCTCGTCCATCGGCTGGGTCTCGTTCACGGCGCACCGATCCTGACTGCGGCGGCGAGGTAGTGGTGGAGCGCGATTCTGGCCGCCCGGGCCTCGATCGCCGTCGCGAACGCCTGGTGGCACAGCACGTTGAACCAGGTCAGGTTGTTCGGGCTGAGGCTCGCGCGCTGCCGCGCCAGCGCCCGCAGCAGGACGGCCGGGTCCAGGTCGAACAGCGCGCCGAGCGGCTCCGCGCCGCCGACGCGGGCGCGCAGGAACTCCATCAGCTCCAGGTCGCTGAACGGCTCCAAGGCGACGGGCGTCACGAGGTCCGCGTCGGGGGCGCGGGCGACGTGTTCGCGGACCTCCGTCCAGTCGTCCTCGACCCAGTACGGGTACTCGAACAGGTAGACGCTGGAGTTCGCCGCGCGGCCCGCCCGCGCGTAGCCGAGCGCCCGCGCGGCGATCGCGGCGGGACGCAGGCTCGGGTCCGGGCGCGGCAGCCGGACGACGAGCCGCCGCCCGCGCAGCGCCCGGCCCAGCTCGTCGTGGGCCGCGACCGGCTCGGCGGCCCGCACGGCGCGCAGCGCGGCCCGCAGCTCGTCCGGCAGCGGGTAGGCGTCGCGCATCAGGGCGAGGCAGTCCGCGGGGCCGGGCAGGCCGCCGGGCGTCCGGCCCGCGAGGTCGACGAGGAGGAGGCCCGCGTCCTGGTAGCGGTGCAGGCAGCGGTGGGCCAGCACGGACTTGCCGAGGTGCGGGCGGCCGCCGATGAGGACCACCCCGCCCGCGACGTCCGGCGGGTCGGGGCGGCCGGTGAAGGCGATGTAGCCGACGCGCTCCTCGGGTCCGGCGCAGTCCTCCGCGTGGAGGCCCAGGTTGGGCGGTCGCCGCGGGAACGGGTTGTCGACCAGCGGAACGTCGCTCCGGGGAGGTCCGGTCATGTCGCTCGACTCCCCAACCGCTCGGCCTCCGGCCACAGCAGGTCGAAGGTGACCTTCCGGCCGCCCTCCTTGATCGCGCCGGCGAAGATCCGGCGCATCATGCCGTGCACGCGCCGCGGGTCCATCGCGTCCCTCCCGAAGACGTACATCACCAGCTCGGGAACGCCCGCCTCGAAGGTGATCTCCGGGTGCGGCGACCGCCGCATGACGTCCTTGACGTAGTCCCACAGCTCGGCGGGGGCGACCGGGTCGACGACGCGGGTGTGCACGCTGACGTTCGTGTCGAGGTCCTCGCAGAGCCGGTCCCAGTCGGCGGGCCAGTCCCGCGCCCGGTACTCGTAGATGAACACGCTGTCGCTCATCTCGGCGGCGTTGGCGTACTGGCAGATCTCCCAGGCGACCTTGTCGTCGTTGACGTTCCGCATGGTGCAGGGCAACCGGACGACCATCCCCTTCCCCTCGTTGGACATGAGGGTGCGTAACCCGGTCGCCCATCCGCTGTTGTTGATCTGGGTGTCGGCCAGGTCGCCATCGTCCAGCGTGCGGAGGCTCGCCCGCAGCTTGAGCAGGACGTCCTGGCGGCGCGCCAGGCACTCCTCGTAGGGGCCGGCGCCCATCAGGTCGACCGACCGCAGACGCCGCGCGTGGTACTCGTGGAGCAGCCGGTGGCCGTAGACGGACTTGCCGTGCCCGGGGCTGCCGCCGACGAGGATCACGCTCCCCCGGACGTCGTCCACCGGCGGGACCTCGGGCGCGTTGGTGAACCGGAGGAAGGTCTCGGCGCTGTACTGGCAGGCCGCGCCGTCCCGGCAGTGGCCGATGCGGTCGAAGCCGCCGTCGAACGGATTCACGTCCGGCCCCCCGAGAGCATCCGTCCGCCGCGTACGGCCTTCACCAGCGCGGCCTCCAACCGGCGCAGCCCCTCCTCGGCGGGCGCCGCCTCGAACGGGCCCGCCATGACCGCCTTGTGGGCGGTCTCCAGGAGCCCTTGCAGGTTCCGCAGCTCCGCGCCCCGCCGACCGGCCCGGAGCAGCGCCGACAGCAGGTCGACGCGGCGGCCCTCCAGCCCGGTCACGTCCGCGGCCCGCTCCCTGGACCGCGCGACGCGGGCCGCCTGCGCCGCCTTCAGGTACTCGGCGGCGGCCGAGTTGAGCTGGTCGGTGAGCGTCTGCCTGCGGGCGGTGCGGGCGGTCGCCGCCGCGGTCGCGAACGTGAGGAACGCGCCGAGCAGCAGCGTGCACAGCGGGTTGGCGGCGACCTGTTTCCACAGCTCCGGCTTCGGCGGCGGGTCCTGCAGCGACTTGGCGCCGGTCACGGCGGCGAGCGGCCCGCACGCGCGGTCGAAGTCGGCGGGCGACGTGCGGCTCCACTCGTCGAGGGTGCGGGGCGCCGCCGGGCGTCCGTCCCTGAGCGGCAGGAACCTGGCGTCGGTGCTGCCCGGCGCGGCGATCCCGAGGCGGACCGCCGCCTGGACGAGCTCCGGCCGCTGCTTCGCCGAGAGGCAGTGCACCCGGCGCGCGTCGGCGCGCAGCGCGGCCCCCGGGTCCGCGCCGGCGTGCAGCGCCGCCCGCGCCCCGAGCAGGACGAGCACGGCGGCCACCCCGCCCACGCCGCCCAGGGCGAGCTTCATCCGGTGCCTCCGGAGCAGTTCGCGCATCGGCGTCAGGCCAGCGCCAGCAAGCCGACGATCACCAGGAGCACCGGCGCCAGCCAGGCGAGCGCCCCGACGGCCACGGGCCATTTCGTGCCGGGCCAGCGCAGCAGGGTCACCAGGACCGCGGGGGCGCCGGACCTGTTCCGCGGGACCTCGTGCCGCAGGCAGTGGTCGGCCAGCCAGTAGGCGCGGTCCGGTTCCAGCCGCGCCGCCAGCACGGCCAGCGCGTCGGCGACCACGGGGGGCGGGCCGCCGACGTGCCACGTCTTCAGCTGCAGCTCCAGCCGCTCGTCGTGACCGGACGCCGCGAAGACCGGCTGGAGCAGGTCGGCCATCCGCTCGGGCCCGGCGGCGAGGGGGCGCAGCTCGGCGGCGAACCAGCCGCGCCGCTCCAGGCCGTCCAGGACGCCGGGGACCTCGGCCGCGTCCAGCCGGGCGCCCGCCGCGGTGCGCGCCGCGATCCAGTTGACCGTCCGCAGGACGCCCCGCCGGTCCCGGGTCTGCGCCAGGCGCTTGTAGAGGTGGGACAGGTGCTTGTCGCCGGGCCGCGGGGCGGACCGCCGCTGCTGCTGCGCGGGTTTCGGCGGCGCGGCGGGAGGCGGGCCGGACGCCTGGGCCGCGGCGACCGCCGGGACGGCGTCGCCGACCGTGGCGGGCTCGGCGGCCGGGACGTGCTCGGCGGGCGTCCGCCGCGCGGCCCGCCCGCGCGTGTTGCCCACGGGTGGCCGGGAGTGGTGGTGCGGGGACAGGGCCGCGGCGATCTCGTGGCTGCACACGATCGCGTCGATCTTGTCCTCCAGCGTCCGGTGACCGCGCACCGCGTTCGCGACGAGCTGGAGGCACTGGTCGCCGTCCGCCGCGTAGATCTCGGCGAGCCGGTTCGCGGCCGCCTCCAGCGAGCCCTGCCCGCGGAGGGGCTGGTCGAGGTGGACGACCCTCGGCCCGTCCCCGATCGGCGGGCCGTCCGGCCCGCGTTCGCGGAACGCGAGCCAGATGTCGTCCCGCCCGTCGCTGGAACTCTGCGGCGCCTCGCAGGTGGAGAACGTGGGCCGCCAGTCGTGCAGGGCGTGGCCGCGCTCGCCCCGCAGCAGCGGATGGAGCAGCAGCCGCGAGGCCCACAGCAGGGCGAGGGCCCGGCTCCGCCACATCATCTGGCGGATGTCGTCGGCGGGCAGCACCACCGTCACCGGGCGGCCGGGGTTCGCGAGCACGGCCGCGAGCACCGGCGCGAGGTCGCGGGCGTGTTCGCGCGCCTGCGGCTCGACCTTCTCCCCGGGACGGACGCCCCCCTCCATCCGTGGCCAGGTCAGCTGGGGCAGCTGTCCGCGGCGCGTCTGGCCCGGCATCGGGTCGAACAGCGCGTCCGGATCGGACACCATGATCCGCATCGCGCGCTCCGCCGTCAGCAGCCTCTCCGGGGCGATCAGCGCCCGCGCCACCAGGTCCAGCCGGCCCGCCCCGGCGCCGTGCCGGACGTCCCCGTCGTAGAGGGGCAGCGCGTTCGGGTCGCGGCTGCGCAGCAGGAGCGCCGCCATCCCGTCCCGGTAGGTGAGGTACACGGCACTGGACTGGGCCTGCGCCGCCGCCGCGTTGCCGCGTCCCGAGACGCCCGCGTACTGCCTCAGCAGCCCGTTCCAGCGGTCGAACTCCGGGCCGGACCGTAACGACGTGGCGATCCCGGTCAGGTCGTCCAGGGGGTGCCAGCGGAACTCGATCTGGTCGATGGGTACCTCGGTCATCTCAGATTCCTATGTCCTTGGCCTCGGCGGACGTCAGCAGCCCGGTCATCGCCATGAGCGCGACCAGGGGCCGCAGGACGCGCTGGGGGCGGACCCCCCGTTCGACCGCGTCGGTGCCGGTCGCGGAGGCGACGTGCAGGGTCGCCCGGTCGCATTCCAGATAGGGGCGCGTCCACGCCTCCGCGTCCCGCTGGCGCATGTAGCCGAACACGTCGGCGCTCTCCTCCAGCACCTCGGCGGCGTCCAGGACGGCGGAGTCGCGGGCGAGCCAGTGCGCGATCGGATCGTCGAACTTGAACAGGTCGGCCTTGTTCAGGACGATCGCCGCGCTCACCCGGGGCAGCCGTCCGGAGGCCCGGAGCAGGCTGAGCACCGTGTTGAAGGACGGGTCACCGAGGCTGCCCGGCCCGAACCGGGTCGGATCCGCGACGAAGACCAGCCCGTCCGCGATGTCGAGGAAGCGCTTGGCGTCGCCGACGTTGCTCAGCTCGCTGCCCGCCACGTCGAACAGCGCCACCGCCCGCGGCCTGCCGCCGCCGGAGACGACGAACGCGTCCGCGAACGCGACCTCGCCCTCGCGGGTCGGCGTCAGCCACGTCGACTCGGTGAACAGCGGGCGGACCATGTCGCGCAGGAACGCCTGGTGCCGGTCCAGGTCCACCGGCTGCGCGGTGATGCCGTAGCCGCCGAGCTCGCCGCGTTCGATCGCGGCGACCATCGCGGCGACGAGATGCGTCTTCCCGGACGTGGTGCCGCCGATGAAGCCGTACACGGCGGGCGAGCCGTACTGCCCGTACCCGGCGGGCAGGTAGTGGGCGGTCATCGTGTCGCCCGGGTTGGGGCAGCGCACGGACGCCGTCCGCATCATGCGGGCGCGCTGCTCCCGGTTCGCGCCCTTCGGGACGTTCAGCTCGGTGTACTGGTTGAGCCCCCGGTCATAGGTGTAGAGCGGCAGCCCTCCCCAGTCGAGGCGGCCGAGGCAGATGGGGCAGGAGACCTGCTCGCCCTTCCCGGTCGTCGACGAGGGCGCGGACGCCCGGAACGTCCCGGTGGCGCTCGCCCGCGCCGGACCCCGGCCCTGGGGCGGGGGCGGGGCGGGTGCGGGCCCCGCGGACCCGGGCGGGGGTGCGGGCGCGGCGGACGGCGGGGCGGCCGCGATCAGCCGGTCGACGCGGGCGGCCATGGTGTCCAGCTCGTTCAGCCCCGCGCTGTTGCGCAGGTCGCGCAGCCCGTTGGTGCCGCCGGTCAGGTACTGGCGGACGATCGCGAGCGCCGCCGCGCGGGTGGACGGCTCGGCCGCCGGCAGCGGCATGCCCCGCCGGAACCGCAGGAACATCCCGGGCGGGTCGGCGGACCAGGGCCGCTCGTCGTTCGTCTCGAACGCGACGCGCCAGTCGTCCCAGTCGCGCAGGCCGGAGCCGAGCACGGTGCAGATGTCGTCGACCGCCCACAGCAGCGCCATGGTGTCGCCGGTGACCGGCGCCTCGATCGCGCCGGGGCCCGCGAGCACGCGGGACATCAGCGTGACGAGCGGCTTGCGCAGCGCCGGCGCCCGCGCCGCGTCGCTGAGGCCGGACCGGTAGGAGATCAGCGAGTTCGGGTTGACCATCGGGGCCCGGCCGGGCAGGTGCGCGGGCGCCCACGTCCAGTCGCGCAGCTCCAGCGCCAGCCGGGGCGTGAGCACCCCGGCGGCGCCGAACAGCAGGTGCGCGGTGGCGGTGCGCGCGTCGCCCGGCTGGACGCGCCTGATCAGCACCGCCTCGCCCGCGGCGGCCGTCCCGGCGGGGAACGCCGCGTAGAAGAAGCTGGGCTCGGCGACACCGCGGTCGCCGAGCCGCAGCCACGGCTCGACGACGTCGTGCCAGCGGCGCAGCTCGCCCGTGGACGACGGGTCGAGCGAGCTCGCCACCGGGCAGAGCCCGGCGTCGTCGAGGTCGCCGAGGCGGCCGGTCGTCCCCCACCGGTACAGGGTCTGGTGCAGCAGCGATGTGGTCACCGGGTCACCGTCCGAGGACTAGGTAGACGGCCAGCACGACCAGCGCCGCGACCCCGGCCCACAGCAGCCAGGAGCGGTCGCGGCGCGGCCGGGGCGCGGGCCGGGGCGCGGGCGGGGCGGGCGGGGGCGGCGGCTGTGGGTCCGGGGCGGTGTCCGGGTGCTTGCGCCGCCGCTGCGCGAAGAACTCGGCGCGGCCCCGGGCGAACGCCGGGTCGGCGGCGAGCGGGCGCGGCGGCGGGTCGGCCTCGCCCAGCCTGCGCAGCAGCGTCTGCGCGTCCGGGCGGCGCTCCGGCCGCTCGATGATCCCGGCGAGCAGCGTACCCAGCTCGGGCCGGGCGTCGAGCTTGGCCGTGTCGTCGAGGTCCTCGCCGGTGACCACGTAGAAGATCAGCCGCCCGGCCGCCCAGAGGTCGTCGTTCGGGCCGACCTCGCCGCGGACCCAGCCGGGCGGGGTGTCGGGGCGCTGCTCCGGCGCCTGCCACGGCATCGCGCCGACGACGGTGCGCGGCGCGCCGATCAGCGCGGCCTGGGAGAAGTCGGTGATCTGGACGTCGTCGCCGTCCCACCGGACGGTGTCCGGGCTGAGGCCGCGGTGCGAGATCCCGGCGGCGCCGAGCAGCCGCACCGCGCGCAGCAGGCGCACCTGGAAGCGGCGCCGCTGCTCGGTCGGCAGGGTCCCGGCGAGCGTCCCGACCTCGACGCCCCGCAGCGGCTCCAGCAGCGCGAACGGCGCCGCCGTGTCGGCCTCGTACCCGACGAGGCGGGTCACCGCCCGCGGATAGGGGCGGCCGTCGCAGAGCCGGGCGAGCCGCAGGCCCGCGAGGATCTCCCCGTCGAGTCGCCGGTAGCCCTCCGCGAGCCCGCCGGCGCCGCGGTCGACGGGCCGGACGCAGCGGACCGCGACCGTCCGGTCGGGCAGCTCCAGGTTCAGCCGGACGGTCTCCAGCGGCGGCCGCAGCGGCGGCTCCTCCTGGTCGGCCTCGACGGCCTTCGCCTCCACCCGCGCGCCGTGCGCGTCGCGGTAGCTCAGCCTGACGTTCACGCCGCGCCTCCGTTCTGCTCGTCCTCGGTCCAGGTCCACTCGACGACCCGGGCGTGCAGCGGGACGAGGCGGAGCACCCCGCAGTGCGCCGACGACGGCACGAGGACGGTCCCGGGCGGGAACCCGGCGCCGTCGCCGTGCGGCTGCGGCCCGAACCGGACGGCGTGCGTCCGCGACGCGGGGTCGAGCAGCCCGAGGTCGGCGGGCGCGCACAGCTGCCACATCTCCCCGGCCGGGTCGTAGGCGACCTGCTCGGCGAGGAACGCGAGGTCCTCCCGGGCGGGAGGCGCCACGGGAGGGGCGTCGGCGGCGAACTTGAGCTCGTCGACCGGGAGGCCCTGCTCCACCTTGCTCTCCCATTCGTCGATGTAGAGGGCGGCCTCCTTGCGGGCGAGCCGCCCGGCCTCGCCGTCGGGCACGTCGTGCCGCACGGGCCCGAGCGCCTCCACCGCGAGGGCGATGAGCAGGGAGTGGACGCCCTCGCTGTAGGGGGCGAGCGACCTGGACGGCCCCGGCAGCTCCTCCTTCTCCAGCTCGCGGGACCGCTCCTCCAGCTCGGCCCGCACGCCGCCGAGGCCCTGCCGCAGCAGGCTCAGCTCGTCGACCTCGTCGAGCCGCCGGTTGAGCCGGGCCCAGCCGGTGACCGTCCGGCCGAGCAGGTGCTGCATGTCCTGCACGGCCCGCTCGGCGACGTCGAGCCCGGCGTCGTCCGCCCAGCGCAGCGCCCGGCTCCGCCAGGACTGCGCGATGACGGCCAGCCCGCCGGCGACGGCGGCGAACACCGCGGCGGCCCAGGCGCCGGCGGGCAGCGCGAGGGCCTCGCCGCCGAGGCCGCCGCCGATCCCGCCGCCGAGCGCGGCGAGCGCGTTGGCCCCCTGCCTGCTGGAGTGGTCCTCCAGCCGGCCGCCGGGGGCGCGGATCACGGTCAGCGCGACCAGCGCCGCCCACAGCAGCGCCATGACGAGGCCGCCGCCGACGCCGACCGGGGACAGCCCCGCGAGCGCGGCGCAGCACGCGCCGACCGGGGCCAGCCAGGGCTGCGGCGGCGGCATCGGCAGCGGGTTGCGCAGCCGGTGCGGCAGCGCGTCGGGGCAGCTCTCGGCGAGCCGCCGGGCGGGGGCGTCGCCGCCCTCCAGGCCCGCGGCCCAGGCGCGCAGCTCCTGGTCGAGGCGGACCAGCGAGGTGCCCTTGCCGAGGCCCTCGCGCAGCCAGCCGCGCAGCGTCCGGCGGAACGGCTCGGCCTCCAGCCGCTCCAGCTGCGGGGGCCGGACGCCGTGCGCGGCGATCGCGGCCCGCCGGTCGTCGGTGATCCGGCCGTCGCCGGGCACCGCCTGGAAGAGGGAGGCGAGCCGGTCCCGCAGCTCGCCGAGGCGGTCGCCCGCGACCCGCACCGGCACGTCGGCCGGGAGCTTGCGGACCAGCGCGCCGACCCCGGCCAGCTCGACGGCCGCCTCCTGCGCCTCCTCCAGGGCCCGCCCGGCGTCGTCGAAGGCGCGCTGCAGGGGGCCGCCCGGCACCAGGCGGACCGGGACGCGCCCGGCCGCGCGGTCGTCGTCGTGGGCGGGCGGCGCGGGCGCCGCCGGGTCCAGCAGCCGCCTGATCGCCGCGCGCAGCGCCCGCAGGAAGTCCTCCTGCCCGGTGCCGGCCGCCCCGGCGATGTGCAGCCCGGGCACGGCCGCGCCGAACGGCACGTCGCCGAGCAGCCGGTGGGTGCGCTCGAACACGGCGGGCAGCCGCAGCAGGTCCGACAGCCGGCCGAGGCCGTCGCCGTCCCGGCCGTCGCGGCGGCGGGCGCGGGCGCCGGGGCTGAGCGGCCAGTCCACCCCGGTCTCCTCGATCACCCACAGGGTCCGCTGCCGGATGTTGCCGGGCAGCCGCAGCCCGCCGTCCCCGGCGGCGCCGCCCGGCGCGGGCTGCCGTCCGACGACCAGGCACAGCAGCTGCGTCACCTGCCGGGACGCGTCCAGCGCCTCGAACGCGGCGCGGTGCCCCGCCACCGCGGCGGCGGTGTCCTCGACCAGCAGGAGGCCGAGGTCCTGCGGCGTGTGCAGCAGCTCGGTCACCCGGGACACGGCCTCCTCCGGGTCGCAGCCCTTGAGGTCCAGCCGGACGACGCGCGAGCTCACCGGTCCTCCTCCGGCTTCTGCAGGGCGGGCTTCTCCAGGCCACGGAGGTTGGCGCGGACCGCGGACACGTCGGTGAACTCGGCGTCCAGCGCGGCCGGGTACGTGCGCGCCCAGAAGTCGCGCAGCTGTTTCGCGCGGGCCCGGCTGGACGAGTGCAGCTCGTCGAGCATCTGGTCGATGCGGCGGAGCTGCCCCTCCGCCATCTCCCGCAGCACCAGGTACAGGTCGCCGGGCGGCTTCGGCATGCTGCCGACGCCGTCCGGGGCCTCCTGCATGAGCTGCGCGCAGAAGTCGCGGCGGATGCCCGCGTTGTCGGCGAACGTCCACAGCTCGTACGCCTGGAGCAGGCTCCCCCAGGACGAGGCGTGCTCCAGCGGCGTCAGCTCCAGCGTCATCGACACCCCGCCCGACAGCCGGACCGACACGCTGATCGGCGAGGCGGGGTCGCCGTCGACGGTGACCTTGTCGTTCCACATGGCGCACAGGAGCCGGTGCAGGATCTGGACGCGGTGCTCCTCGTGGGTGGCGAGGTAGCCGAAGTCGTAGCCGAGCCGCTGCCGCCATTTCAGGTAGTCCTGCCGCTGTGGCCGGTCGATCGCGTCGGACCAGGTGCGCAGGACGTCGCGGACCTCGCGGACGTCGGTGATGCCCATGGACGAGCGGAACAGCACGACCGCGATCGACTCGGCCGTGGTGTGGGTGAAGTCGTAGACGATGTCGGGCCCGGCGGGAAGGTTGATCGCCTCGCGCAGGTACTGCTCGATGCCCGGGTCGTCCGCGCCCGCCGGGTAGGACACCAGCACCTTCAACCGGCCGGTGCCCTGCGGGCTGAAGTTCGCGGGCACGAGCCCGGCGAGCTTGCTGTTGAACTCCTCCAGCTCCGTCTCGCCGAACTCGGCGGGCGACTGCCCGGCGGCCTGCGCGACCAGGTCGTGCAGCGTCGGCAGCAGCGGCGCCCGGCCCTGCTCCTGCATCCGGAAGTAGGTCTTCACCTGCGCCTTCACCCGCTCGCGCAGCTCGCCGACGGCGGCCTCGGGCGTCGTCTCCCAGGCCGTGCGGTAGGACTCGCGCCAGCCGTCCGCGCCGATCAGCACGTTGATCAGGTCGGCGTCGGTCGCGCTCGGCTGGAGGCGCCCGTTGCCGACCAGGTCGTCGGTGATCCGGCGGACGACGCGGATGTAGAACTGCTCCAGGTCGCCGCCGGGCGGCAGCAGGTAGGACACCCCCACCCGCGACTTGGACAGGTCGGCGGCGCGGTCCCGGAACCGGTCGCGGTCCTGCCCGGCGTGCTCGGTCAGCGCCCGCGTCATCGCCCGCAGCACCGCCTCCACCTGGTCAAGCGGCTTGCGCCAGCGCGGCGCGAGCTGCGACCACGGCTCGGTCCACTGCACGTTGGTCCGCCACCGGTACCACTGGTCCTGGCGCTGCCGCGCCTCCACCGGTTCGGGATCGGCCCACTTCACCTTGACCATGCCGAGCGACCGGTCGCGCAGCGTCGGCAGCGGCGGCGGGTTCGGCCCGAGCCCCTCCGGCGCGGGCGGCTCGACCCGGCGGCGCTGCATCAGCCCGGCCGCGCCGCCGCGCTCCAGCTCGTCGGCCGACTCGGCGTTGCCGAACAGCACCCGGGTCAGCCGGAACGGATCGGTCTTGGCGAGCATGCGCGGGACGGCGTCGCGCGGGTCGAACGCACCGACCCGCTCGGGCACCTCCCGGTCCAGCCGCGACCGCAGCCGGGTCAGCGCGGCGCGCATCGTCTCGGCCCGGTCGTTCAGCGCGGCGGTGACGTCCTTGGCGCCGTTGGCGGGCTCGGGTTCGGCGTGGTCCTGCGCGGGACGGGTGAGGATCTCGGAGATGTTGGCGACGGTGAAGAACTCCTGGATCAGGGCCCGGTTGGACTCCACCCCCGGCAGCGCCGCGCGCAGGTCGTCCACCCCGGCCCGCAGCAGCCGTCCCGCGACCAGATCGGCCAGCTCGTCGACGGGCACCGTCAGCGACGCCACCAGCGCGGTCGACACCCCCCGGTTCCCGATCCCGTTCTCGGCCGGGATCTGCCGGTCCACCGCGGCGTTGATGAAGCTGTCGGCGAACGACTGGTGCTGCTCGCCGTCGGAGGTCGCCCGCTGGTCCAGCTCGGTGCCCAGCAGCGACAGCATCAGCGACACCACCGACCGCCGCAGGTCCCCCGGCTCGGCGCCCACCGGCCGGCAGAACAGGAACCCCGTCTGCGCCGTGCCCGGCCGCAACGCGATCCGGCCGTCCACCGGGTAGTGCACCGCGACCTCGTCCGGGTCGATCACCGCGCGGGCGGTGTGCCCGCGCAGGTCCCGCTGCGCCCCGCCGCCGTTCTGCTGGTCCACCAGCCGGAACAGGTCCAGCAGCGCGCGGCCCGCGTTCAGCTGCGCCGGGCGCCCGCCGCCCAGCCCGTCCACGAACGCCGACGGCATCAGCACCAGCGGGTAGATCTTGGGCCGCAGATCGGTCCGCTCGAACAGCTCGCCGATCAGGTGCAGGTAGTCGTAGAAGATCCCGGCGCCCGTCCCGCCCGCCACCGAGAACGCGACGAACACGTCCACCGCGTTCTTGTTCGTCGCCTTCCCGCCCAGCTTGTACAGATCGGTCGCCGCCTGCGGCCCCGACAACCCGCCGATCGCCGCGTTCAGATCGTTGATCGCGTGACCGATCCCGTTCCGGAACGTCTCGAACAACGCCGCCCGCCCGATCGTGGGCAGCTGACCCGCACCGCGCTGCAGCGGCGTCACCCGCGGCTCGCCCTGCTCGGGCGGCAGCCACGACGCCGTCTCCCGCCCCGCCGTCAACCGCAGGTTCCGCGCCACCTCCGGATAGGTGTCCACCTGCGGCACCAGACCCCGGACGTAATGCGCCGTCCGCTGCACCGCCGGCACATGCTGCGCACCCGGCACCACACTGCCCGGCAACCGATCCAGATCGGCCTGATTGACATCGGCGTACACGAACTGCACGCACTCGGGCAGCTGATAAGGCAGCGCGTCCTCGCGAAGCCGCTGGAACGAGGTCCCGTCCGGCCCGCAGAACTCCTCCCGCAGCCGGCGCTCCAGCTCCGCCCCGATCAGGCAGCCGGTGCCGCCGAGCCCCACGAACAGAACTGGCTGATAAAGCTTCATTGGGTCTTCTTTCTGGACTGGCGCTAGAGCCAGGGGTCCTCATAGGTCTGCGATGCGGGAGTGCGCTCCTCTGGCAGATCCGGCCCGCGGGGACCGTCCGGCGCCTCGGAACCGCCGGTCGCGCCGCCGCGTTTCGCCTCGGGCCGGGCGTCGCCGCGGCCCCGGCTCGCGCCCCCGCGGGACCAGGCGGGACCGCGCGCGCGGGTGTCGGTGAAGGCCAGCATCAGGCCGCTCTCCTCGTACGGCTCGCCCTCGCCGCCGACCTCCACCTCGTAGCGCGCACCGCCCGGGATCTGCACGACGACCTTCCCCGGGGCGCCGCGCCGGGCGCGGACGGGGCTGTCGCCGGAGCGGGGGTAGTCCAGGCCGGGGTCGCCGTCCGTGCCGTCGTGGACGACGAACCGGAACTCGGGCGCCCACTTGCCCGGCGCCTTCAGCACGGCGACCTCCTCCCCGTCCTGCCGCAGGGACGCCCACAGCCCGCGCACGTCGATCCGGGCGCGGTGGGCCCGGCGGCGGAGGTAGGCGAGGAGCGCGAGCAGGAGGACCAGCAGGATCACGCCCGCGATCTCGTACCGGTGCGCCTCCACCCACGTGGGCGGGTTCTTGACCGTGATGGTGAGCTGCCCGTTGGCGTACACCTTGGAGAGGTCGGCCGCGTCGACGACCTTCACCGTCATGGAGGTGCCGCCGAGGCGGGCGTCCTCGGGGAACCGCACCTTGAACGGACGGGTCGTCGTGCCCTGCCCGACCGTCAGGTCGGTGGAGCCGACGAGCGAGGCGCGCGCGCCGCCCGGACCGTCCAGCACCAGCCGCCCGCGCACCGGGGCTCCGGTGTTCTCCATCGTGACCGTGCCGCGCACCGCGTCGCCGGGGTGCACGACCGCGCCGGACGAGAACGCCACCCGGCCCTGGAGCGGAGGCGCCTGCGCGCCGACCGCCATCGTCACCGGGACCTTCTCGGCGCGGACGCCGTACCCGCTGACGACGCCGGTGAAGGTGACGTCGCCGGGCTGCGGCGGGGCGGTGAACGCGCCCGCGTACCGGCCGTCGCCCGCCCGGTCGTCGGGGGCCTTGCCGTCGTCCCGGATGACGATGTTCTGCGGCGCGCTCAGCGCCGCCCCGGTGGCCTGGACGGTGAAGTTCAGCCCGGCGAGCGCCTTCGCGTCGGTGATCGCGCCCCGCCGGGTGATCAGCGAGAGCCGCACGGTGACCGGCTGCCCGGTCCGGGCGCTCGGCGGCTCGATCACCAGGGAGGAGCTCACCGCGCCCTGCCAGATCGCGGTGGCGCTGACGAGCTGCCTGGACAGCCTGTCCGGCGCGGTCAGCCGGATCTTCCACTGCCCGTTGCGCGGGTTGACCACGCTCAGCGTCTCGACCGTGGCGTTCTCGCCGGCCCGCTTGAACACCGAGTCGCCGAGCCGGCCGTTGCCGGGCACGGTCTGGCCGGACGGGTCGACGTAGTCGACGCGGACCCGCGGGTCGCCCTTCGCCACGGTGATGTTGCCGTCGGTCGCGATGATCGGGATGTCGATCTTCAGTTCCCGGGTCTCGCCGGCGCCGAGCGTCGTCTCGTCGCTGCGGCTGACGCCCGCGCAGCCGGACGCGGCGAACGCCTCGGCGAGGGAGCGCAGCACGTCCCCGGAGTCGCGGACGACGCGCGCCCGCGGCTTGGAGTCGGCGCGCTCGTCGCAGGCGCCCTGGTAGCCGCCCGCCGCGAACGCGTCCAGCGCCGACCGGTCCAGCCGGTCGCCGAATCCCAATGGCCATATCTGGACGCGATTGGCGGCGGCGAGCGCGAGCTGCGTCTCGACCTGTTTCTGCGCCTCCGAGTTACGGTCCTCTTCGATGCGTCCGTAATTGGGGCTGCGGTGGACGTCGAGCCGCCCGTCGGTGAGCAGGAAGACCACTTTCAGCGCGCCCTGCGGGCCGCCGCTCAACGCGCTCAGCCCGTTGGCGAGCGCGGCGGCGTGGTCGGTGTCGTTGCCCTCGCCGTCCGACCTGCGGTGCAGTTTTCGGACGCACGCGGCGAGCGAGTCCTTTTTCACGGCACTGTCCAGGACCGTGGGCGGACAGGCCGCGGTGATCGCGTTCTGGCCGGGCTGGTTCTGGCTGCCGAATCCGTAGATCGACACGCGGCTGCGGGAATTCAAGCCGCCTAAGGCGATCGTGGTCGCGGCGCTGATCTCGGCGCGGACGTCGGCGTCCGAGAGACTGCCCGACTCGTCCACCAGGATCGACACGTCCATCAGCGTCGGCTCGGGCGCGCCCGCGCGGGCGCCCGCCGCCGATATCGCCGCCGCTGTTCCCGATTCCGCCCGCACCGGAGCGAGCGGAATTAGCTGACCGGTCAAGAGCGCCGCGATCAGGGCAACCCTCCCCGCTGGGCGCACGAAAGCGCGGCGCCTTCTTGGCATCATTCTCCAGAACCCCTGTGCGATCTTGACCCCACCCCGTGTGGCCCGGCTTCCGATGATTACAGCAAGTTGAGTGGTGAATGGGCCTCAGTTATCCGACTGTTACCAATAATCCCATTGGCGCCCTTATGATCAAGAACTGTTGATGTCCGAAAAGTGTGGCTTATGGGCGGTTATGACTCGTTCCATGACCAGTCAGTCATGTCACCAGCGGTCTTTCTAGAATTCGTTATGGGAATTGTCGGGCTCGGCAGCGGGCGGCCGGCCGGCGGCGCCGTCCCCGGGATCGTCGGCGCCGTCCGCGGGATCGTCGGCGTCGTCCGCCACGGGAAGCGCGGCCAGCTCGTACAGCAGGCCGTCCAGCAGCCGGTCCGCGGACGCCGGCCCGACGGCCCCGTCCCGCCCGCCGCGGAGCAGCCGCACGCCCTCGACCAGGTAGCTCTGCGCCGTCGCGTGCCGTCCCGTCCGCCGTTCGAGGCGCCCGAGCTCCAGGTACGCCTCGACCGCGGCGGGCCGGTGCTCCAGCAGGAACGTCCAGGTCTGCCGCGCCTCCTGGACGGCGCCGAGCGCGACATGGCAGCGGCCGAGCCGAAGCAGCGCCGACGGTGCGGGCGGCGCCGCCGGATCGTCCCGGAGGCCGAGCAGCTCCTCCAGGTCCCGCCGCGCGCGCTCGTGGTCGCCCAGCCGCATGAGCGCCTCGGCGCGGACGTCCAGCAGCGCCGCCCGGGCGCCGCGCCCGGCCGGGGAGGCGTCGCGGAGCAGGTCCAGCGCCTCCTCCGCCCGGCCCCGCGCGAGGAGCGCCCACGCCTCGGCGACCCCCTCGTCGCCCCCCTCGGAGGCCCCGTCGGAGGCCCCCTCGTCGGCCCCCTCGTCGGCCCCCTCGTCGGCCGGCGTGGTGCCCGGCCCCGCACCGGGCACCACGCCGGGGACACCGTCCGGCTCCACGCCGCCAGGCGCGCCGGACGGCGCGACCGTGGAGCCGGACGGCGGCGAGGGCGGGCCGCCGGCCCGGTCGGAGACGTAGAGCCAGGCGTCCATGGAGAAGCCCTTGTCGGGCAGTGCGCTCCGCACCCGCCAGAACTCCTCGGCCCGCAGCGAGCCGAACCCGTTGCGGATCACGTCCTGGAAGAGATGGTCGGAGACGACCACCGCGAGCTCCGCGCGCGGGTGGTCGTCCAGGGCGGCCTTGACCGGCGGGCCGTCCAGCAGGCGGAAGCACTCGATGACCGCCGTGCCGTTGAACCCGGCCGGGCCCGGCGTGACCAGGCCGCTGGTCAGCGCGAGCCGGAGCCGGATCTTCGCGGCGTCGGCCAGCAGCCGGTTCTCCTGGTGGAGGGCGACCTCCAGCTCGGAGACCAGCGCCGGGATCACCTTGCTCTCGTCGATGTCGCTCGGCGGCATGATCAGCACGCCGTCCCCGCTGCTCTGCACGATCTCCTCGGGCAGGCCCGCCTCCCGGCACGCCGTCAGCGCCACGCTGACGAGCGCCTGCTGCGCGCGGATCTGCTCGGGGACGAGCCGTTTGCTCCACCCCTTGATGTCCAGTCCGGCGCACAACGAACGACGCGACCATGCCCCCATGCCGTCCCCCTTCTCGGGCGTTGGCAGAAGTCTGGCCACCTATCGGACGGCACTACCCGCACCAGTACGGGCAAGGAGGAATTCGGCCCGGTGGGGACGCGGACGCGCGCTGCCCCGTCAGGTCCGCAGCTCGGGCGGCGGGTCCATCTCGGCGAGCCGCGCCAGGCCGCCGACGTCCCGCAGCACGATCCGGCCGCGGCCGCAGTCGACGACGTCGCGCAGCGCCGGGCCGTTGAGCGCCTTCTGCACCGTGCCCTCCTGCGCGCCGATGAGCATCGCGAGCTGCTTCTGCCGAAGCTTGATGACGGGATGGCCCGCCTCCCGGTCCGGCGACTGCTCCGCCTGGTACAGCAGGGCCCGCGCCAGCCTGACCTCGACCTCGTACCCGGCCGCGTCGGCGCGGTAGGTGTTGGCCTGGGTGAGCCGGTCGCCGGTCATCCGGCTGAGTGCGAGCATCGCCTCCGGCACGTCGGCGAGGCACTTCATGAACGCCCGCGCCGGGAGGACGGAGACGACGCACCGGTCGAGGGCGGTGACCGTGGCGGCGCGCACCCCCTGGCTGATCACCGCCATCTCGCCGACCAGGTCGCCCGGGTGCCGGATGCCGAGCAGCGACGGGGACCCGTTCTCCACGATCCTGGTCACGCTGACCCGGCCTGCGAGCAGCAGGGACACCGACGTCCCCGGTTCGCCCTGCCGCATCAGCGGCTCGCCCGGCTGGAGGGTGCGCGTCCGTCCGAGCCCCAGCACGGCCTGCCGGGCGGGGGGTGTCAGCCGTCCCAGGAAGGAGCGTTCGTTCCAACCGGAGCTCGTCATCGGACGTCTCCTCAGCGCACGCGCGTCTCGCCGCGCCGATCCGCCCCCGGATCGGACGCCGCCCGAACGGGGACCAAGTATGTCAGGTTGTGCACCACTGATTAGGGTCACATGCCACATATCTACGTCTCGTCCGGCTGCCGCGCGAGCGCGGCGGCCAGCAGCCGCCGGGCTCCCGCGCGGTCCCCGCGCCGGAGGGCCTCGACGGCGAGCACCCGCAGCGGCGCGCCGCCTCCCGGGTGGACGTCGGCCGCCTCGTTGACCAGCCGGTCGCCCGCCCGCTGCTCGCCCCGCCGGTAGGCGCGGGCCGCGAGGGCGAGCAGCAGGCCGTGCTCGAACCGGTCCGGCTCCGCCGCCAGGCCGGGGCTCGCCCGGACGACGCGCAGCCCCTCGGCGAGGTAGCCGCGGGCGACGTCGTCCGGCTCGACGAGGTCCATCAGCGGGTAGGCGGCGAGCGTCAGCGGATACCGCCGCAGCAGGTACCGCCACGTCTCGACGGCGGCCCGCCGCTCGCCGAGCACGAGGTGGCACTCGCCGAGCGCGAGCAGCGGCCCCGCGCCGGGCCGGACGCGCAGCACCCCGCGCAGCCGCTCGGCCGCCGCGGCGTGGTCGCCGTCCCGCATCAGCGACCTGGCGGGCCGCACCGGCACCGGCGGCTCGCGCCGCGCGGGCGACACCGGGACGCCGCCGGGCCTCGGCCACACCCACCAGTCCGGGCCGAACGCCTCGCCCCTGACCCGCTGGAAACGCGGCAGCGACGACGCGCTCCGCACATGCCAATGCAGCAGGTCGCCCAGCAGGACGTAGAACGGCGCCTCCCCGCCGAACCTCCGCCCCCGGCCGAGCAGCCGGACGGTCTCGGCGACGGCCTCCGCGCCCGACACCGGACCCGCCGAACCGCCGGTGACGCCGACGCGCGTGCCGTGCCGCCCGGCGCCGTGCCGGCGCAGGGCGTCCACCAGCGCCAGGGTCGTGTCGGCGGGCTCCGCGCGGAGCACGAACACGAGGAACTCGCCCGCGGCGAGCAGCGCGTCGGCCTTCGCCCCGCGGAGCCGCCGCACGCGTTCGACCAGGTCGACGCGCGCGCGTATCCGCTCGGGCGTGCCCAGCCGCTCCCATCCGCCGACCCGGAATCCGACACAGGTGATCTGCGCGCCCACGCCCAACCCGTCCTCCAGCCGTCGTGCCGCCCGCCACCCCGTCGTCACCCGACCTTCTCCCGGGGAGCGGGCGCGTACCCCGTCCCAATGCGGGTTGGCGCGACCGGATCACCGCGTCGGCCAGGGCCCGCGCGGCGCTTTTCACAGCTAAAGGGGCGGGTTGAAAAAGTTGCCTCCCGTTCAGTTCCACGGGGTGCGCGTAGAAGGTTCGCAGGTGGCCATGGCCGCCTGCGTAGAACGCCTTCTAAAAGGTGTTCGACCGTCGAACCGGCCGTTCGCCAATCCCGGGTGAGTGGTCAATAGTCGAATCACCGGTCGGCGCCGCGCCGCTTCCGTGACGCCGACCGGGGACCGGCAGCCAGGGCCAGGCGGTCAGCACGTTTCTTCGTTCCGCACTCCTGTGAAAGGAACCCCCGCTCATGAGGAAGCGCAGACTGTGGGCCGTGGCACCGATCGCGGTCCTGACACTGTCCGGTACATCGGTCGCGGCGGCGGGCGCCGAGCCGTCGCCGCCCAGGACGAACATCGTCGGCGGCGTGCCCGCGACCGAGACCTACTCGTTCATGGCGTCCCTGCAAGAAGGCGGGCAGCACGGTTGCGGCGGCTCCCTCGTCGCGCCGTCCTGGGTCGTGACCGCCGAGCACTGCGGCCAGCCCGAACAGGTCCGCGTCGGCACCCAGAACTGGAACTCCGGCGGCGAGGTGCGCCCCGTCGCCAGCCGCCAGGTCGTGGGCGGTGACCTCGCGCTGCTCAAGCTGACGCTGCCGTCGACGCAGAAGCCGATCCCGATCGCCACCAGCGCCCCGGCCGGGGCGGCGACGCGGCTCATCGGCTGGGGGCAGACCTGCCCGCAGCCGGGCTGCGGGCAGCCGCCCGTCCAGCTCCAGCAGCTCGACACCGCCATCATCGACGACGCCAAATGCAAGGACATCGAAGGGGCGACCGAGCTCTGCATCGACGGCGGCAACGGCAAGGGGGCCTGCTACGGCGACTCCGGCGGCCCCGCCGTGACCGGCGGACCCGGCTCGTGGCAGCTCGTCGGCGCGACGAGCCGGGGCGACCGGGTCTGCGCGCAGGGGCCGTCGATCTACAACGACGTCACCGCGTACCGCGCCCAGATCCTCCAGATCATCGGCGGGACGCCGGCGGCCGCGCGCTGACCGCCCGTCCCCTCCAGAACGTGCCCTCCGCCGGAGCGCGGTGCCCGGCGGAGGGCACCACCACCCCCGAGCCCCTGGCCTGGGGGCGCCCGAACCTTCCGGCGGGCGCCCTCAGGCCCGGTTCTCCGGCCGGGGCAGGAACGCGACGAGGGCCGTGCCCACGGCGGTGATGACTGCGGCGGCGACGAACGCGGTCGCGTAGCCGTCCACGAGGTCGGCGCCGGAGCGCGCCGCGGCAGTGCCGAGAACGGTGAGGCCGATGGCGCCCCCGATGGTGCGGGACGTGTTGACCACGCCCGCCACCGCGCCCGCCTGGGACCGCGGCGCGCCCGCTGTCGACGCCTCCACCAGCGGTGTCATCAGCAGCCCGAAGCCCACGGCCATCGTCGCGCCCGGGCCGAGGATCGAGCCGAGGAAGGTGCCGTCGGCGTCCAGCACGGCGCTCTGCCACGCGAACCCGGCGGCGGCCAGCAGCCCGCCCGCACCGGCCAGGAGCCGCGCGTCCATGCGGGCCATCAGCGGCGGCGCCAGCCTGGAGCCGACGATGATGCCCGCGGTGTGCGGCAGGAACGACAGGCCGGTGCGGACGGCGCTGTACTCCAGGACGTTCTGCATGTACAGCGACAGGAAGTACCAGAGCGCGAAGCCCGCCATCGTCCCGACGAGCGTCGCGAGGTTCCCGACCGCGACGCTCCGCAGCCGGAACAGCCCCAGCCGGACGAGCGGCTGCGCCGTCCGCGACTCGACGGCGACGAACCCGGCGAGCAGGACGAGCCCCGCGCCGAGCCAGATAAGGGACGTCCAACTGTGGTCGCCGGTCTCGCCGATCCCGTACGCGAGCAGGACGACGCCCGCCGTGACGAGCACCGCGCCCGGCAGGTCGAGGCGCTGCCGCCCGGCCGGGCCGCGCTCGCCGCGCAGCCACCGGACCGCGACGACCGCGACGGCCGCCCCGATCGGCACGTTGATCAGGAACACCCAGCGCCAGCTCAGGTAGTCGGTGAGCAGCCCGCCGACGAGCCCGCCGGTCGCGCCGCCCGCGGTGCCGACGGCCGTCCACATGGCGATCGCGCGGGTCCGCGCCGGGCCGTCCGGGAACGTGGCGGTGATCAGCGCCAGCGTCACCGGGGCGAGGATCGCGGCGCCGAGGCCCTGCACCGCGCGGGCGCCGATGATCATCGCCGGGTCCTGCGCGAAGCCGCCCGCGAGGCTCGCGGCGGTGAACAGGCCGAGCCCCGCGACGAACACGCGCTTGCGGCCGAACAGGTCGGCGGCGCGCCCGCCGAGCAGCAGGAACCCGGCGAACGTCAGCGAATAGGCGTTGACGACCCATTGCAGGCCGGACGCGCCGAGCCCGAGCCCGGTGCGCAGCTCGGGCAGCGCGACGTTCACGACGGAGATGTCCAGGACGACGAGGAACTGCCCGACGGACGCGGCCAGTAGCGCCGCCCAGCCGGGGGTCGTGGAGAGTTCTGCCGGTCGTTCGTCGACTTGGGGATCATGGGTCGCGGTCATGCCGTCCAGGCTGCCGTCCGCGGGGGCGTCCCCGCGTCGGGCGGCGGGACGAGACCGGCACGTTCCATCGTCCTAGGACCCTTGCGGACTTTGCGGACTTCGCGGTCAGTCCAGGCGCTCGTAGGCGGCGTAGGCCGCGGCCCCGAACACCAGGTGCGGCACCACGTCGGACACCCAGCCCGACAGCGACCACTCCCGCGGATCCGTCACGCCCAGCGCCGCGAGCGGCACGTTCGAGCCGAGCATGGCGAGCGTCCCGAGCGCCAGCATCCCGACCGGCCACGGCACCGGCCGTTCGTGGGCGGCGGCCGCGTAGCAGAGGCCCGCCCCGGCTCCCGTCCCGAACCCGAGCAGCGCCCCGACCGCCTCCCTCCGGTTGTCGGCCCGCTCGCCCTCCCCGAGGTTCACGTGGACGTCGTCCGCCATCTTCTGCACGGCGTCGTTCGGCGTACTGCTGGCTCCCCGCGCCCGTATGAGCATGTCGAGATAGGTGACGGCGTTGAGCGCACTGGTCCCGACCGCCCCGGCGATGAGCCCGTTGACAAGTGTCCGCATACTCCGACCGCTACCCCGCGTCACGGCCTTCACGTCAGATCTCCCTCAGAAGCCTGCGGAGAAGCTGCGTGGTCTTGGCGGGACGGGACGCGGCGGCGCATTCGTCCCAGACGCGGGTGTACAGCTCGACGTCGTCGGGCCTGTCGAGGTAGTTCGCGCTCGCGATCTGCTCCAGATAGACCACCTCCGGCAGGTCCGGGTCGTCGAACCGCAGGAGTGTGAAGGAACCGGCCGCCGGATATCCGCCCGCGCCGAGCGGCAGGATCCGCAAGCCGACCCCCGGCGACTCGGCCATTTCGATCAGGTGCTGGATCTGGGCCCGCATCATCGTCCGGTCACGGAACGGGCGATGCAGGATCGCCTCGTCCAGGACGGCCCACACCTTCGGCCCGTCCCCGGTGAAGGGCTCCTCGAAGGCGACGCGCTTCTGCCGGATCGCTCGAAGCTGCACGCGCCGCTCGACCTCCTCCTCGGAGGCGAAGGGGTGCCTGAGCCTGATGACCGCGCGCGCGTAGTCCTCGGTCTGGAGCAGGCTCGGGACCAACTGCAGCTCGTAGGCGCGCAGCGAGGAGGCCGCCTCCTCCATTCCGAGGTACGCCTCGTACCAGCCCGGCACCACGTCGCCGTATCGCTGCCACCAGCTCGGGGCGTTGGTCTGCCTGGCCAGTTCCAGGAGCGGGGCCCGCTCGGAGGGATCGATGACCCCGTACAAGGTGAGCAGATCGGCCACATCGCGTTCCTTGAACCGGACTCGGCCGAGCTCGATCCGGCTGATCTTCGAGTGCGAAGCGCGGATCGCGTAGCCCGCGTGCTCCGGCAGGATTCCGCAGGCTTCCCGAAGCGCTCGAAGCCGTGCGCCGAGGAGGAGACGCGGCACCATCGACCCCCCGGGCGGATAGTGGGCGGCCGGTTGGCCGAAGGTGCCCTCGGCCGGTGGAGAGGTTCGGATCACCGCCCCGTAGGCATCGGTCGGGTCGACGAGCCGGTCGCAGGCGGTGGCCCAGCGCTGGAGGTCCGACGAGGTCCCGCCGCACAACTCCACGATTCGCAGCAGGTCTCGCGCGCGGGGCGCCCGCGTCCCCTGGAAGAACTCGGACACGGTGGTACGCGCCAGGACGGAGCCGTCCGGGTCCTCCCGCGAACGGCTGACGAGCTGGCGCAGGCTCAGCCCCGCCCGGCGGCGGAGCTCGTCCAGCATGGCCATCAGCTCGGGCAGCGTCCTGGCCCGCGTCGGATCGACCGGAGCGAGACCGACGCGCAAGGTCACCGCGGTTCCGAAGGGCGCCGGGTCGGGCGGCGATCTCTCCCCGTTCCTGTCGCCGCCGTCGCCATTTCCAGAACGGTTGAGGAGGGCGGCGGTCTCCCGCCAGCGCCGCTCCCATTCGTCCAGGTCCCCGTCACACGCCATCACATAGGCACGCGTGACCTCCCAGCTCGGGAATTTGTGCCCGGCAGCGGCCTCGGCCAACGTCGTATAGCCGTAGTAGGACCGCTTGGCCATGACGCGGTAACTGGGTTTGTCGGCGTCGGCGCGGAGCCGACGCAGTTGTACCGCGAACGCCGCGATGGGACCCGCCCCCGGGTCGAGAGGATTCTCCGGCCGTGGCATCGGCGCGCCCCGGTCAGCCGAGACTCCAGCGTGGCCCGCGGCGATTCACGGGGAGGCGGGCGCGTGCCGGAGGCGCCGCATGGCGCCCCCGTCTCCGGCCGATGCGGAGCACCCGCGAAGGACCGCCCGGCCCCGGCCGGGTCCCCCACAGCAGAAGGGCGACGCCGACGAGGACGATCGACGCCATGACGAGGGGCCGGTGTCCTCGCGGCGCCGGACAGGCGACCTGGAGCGACGGGGTGGGAGGGCGCATCGATGCGGCTGCCTTTCGGGAACAATCGTCTGATGGCTCGGGCGGTTGCTTATGAGTCGCAGGCGCGATGGGGGCCCACGCGGTTGCCGCCGCGAAAAGGCCCGGCCTGTTCCGTCTACGCCATATCGTGGCGGACGGCGTTCCGCCTCGTGAAGCATTCGGCTTCCACACGTTGTTCGAAGTCTGGACGACCGGCGCCGACTACCACTCCACCAGAAGCAGCGTCAAGACTTCATTGTTCGGAGATCTCGCCGTACACACGCCAGACGTTCATGCAGTGAGCGAACAACCCCGCCGCGAGCGAACCGAGAACAACGAAAACGAACCGGCGGCCTGCGCGTTCACGCAGGTCATTTGACACATCGAGGGCCCACGCCGGATCGTCCGGGCAACAGGCGGCCGAAGGGCTTGCCGGACAACACGTCCCCCGTCTTACCTTGTGATGCACCGTGGCATGTCGGCTGTACCAGCCCGTGCCTCGGGGACACGTCGATGCGTCCGTCTGATGGCTCGGGCGGCAGCACTTGACACCAGGGGCCTCCCGTTGCCGCGGGAGGCCCCCACACCCGCTCTCCCGTCCGTTCCCAAAGGCAGGAGAATGCACGGGTGGACGAGTTGTCGGCGCGGCTTGAGTGTCTGATGTCCGGGTTGAACTTCGTGACGACCTTCGGGTTGCTGCCCTTGCCCGCGGGGATGTCCTTGGAGGATGCCGAGGCGGCGATCGTGCAGGTCTATCCGGAGGCCGAACTGATCGGGCCGGGGCGTACGGACGCCGCCGAGGTGTGGGAGGAGATCGACCATGCCTTCGCCTACCGCGGCGATCCGTCCGGCGGAAGCGGAATGGAACTGACCGACGCCCAAGAGGCTGAACTGCGAGAACTTCAGGATCGCTATCGCGTGTACGTGCGCGAATTCATGGAACCGGTATCGGCCATCTACGCGGGCGGTTGCCGTGGCCTCCCCGGCTACCCCGTCTTCTGGGGCTACCGTCTCCTGATCCTGAACCCTGACCGCGAGGGCCTACTCCTCTTCGGGGACGCCTCCGACTGATCCAAAGCAGTCGGGTCTATCGCTCCCGGTCCTGCTTAATCTGCTCCAGCAGGTCAGCGAACTGGGCAACGCTCAAGGTCAGGTGCCCGCTGCCCGGGGCCTTGGAGTCGCGCATGGCGACTCCTGGCGCAAGTCGTCCCACTTCAACGCAGTGTTGGTCGTCCGCGCCGCCGCTGTGTGAACTCTTGCGCCACTGCACGATCATTCGTAGGTCTCCAGGTATCGCTTGATGATCTCGCGAGAGGCTTCGAGGGAAGCCGCCTTCGCTCCGATGCGATCGAACTTAACCGACAGTTCGCGGACCTCGCCAGGCGCTTCGATCAGGCGCCCGCCGTTCTGAGCGCCCGAATATGCGATGTCCCTGGTTTCCAGGCTGAGGACCTGCAGCGATCCGTCAACGCCGAGGTGAGCGCCCGACTTGAAGGGGACGATGCGGAGGCTTACCTGCGGCAGGTCGGCCATGACGAGCAGGTGCTCCAATTGGGCCTTCATCACCTCAGGGCTGCCGACCTCGCGCGCCAGGACGCTCTCGTCCAGCACCGCCCACATCTCGACGTCGGTTCCCCTGTCAAAGAACGACTTCTTTCGCTCGACCCTCTCCCCCATCTCCGCCTCGAAGTCCTTCGGAGTACCGGCCTTGACGTAGGACCAGGTGTAGTCGTCGGTCTGGAGGGCGAGTGGGATTACCTGACCGTGGTAGGTCTTGATCAGCGTCGCTTCCTGCTCGTACTTGACGAGCTGCCTGCCCCAGTCGGGGTCGTGGGCCATTCGGGCAAACCACAGCAATAGCTGGAAAAGCCACCCGGTGCCGTAGTGCTTGTCGAGGGCGACCATGTGGTCGTCCTGCGGACGACGCCGCCCTGCCTCGAAGTTGGATACAGTGCCGCGCTGCACTCCCATTATCTCGCCGCACTGGGTGAGCGAGAGACCCATCTTCTCCCGCCAGAACCGCAGGTAGAAGGCCAGGAAGTGCCACATGGAGAGCTTGGGGTTGAGGGGATCGCGAACGATGGGCACTGCGCCCTCCCTGTTTTCAAATTCCAGGACTACACGCAAACCATAGGTCGGCACCGTGATCCTTGCCACAGAAATTCGAGATTTCTGGCGAGGGAGGGGCGATGGTGATGACCGCGACGGGGGATATGGTCGTCCCCCTGTTGGGAACGCCGGGGGCGGCGGGGGTCGCGCGTATTCTCGTGGACCAGCGAATGCACAATTGGGGCTATTCCCATATCCTCCACGACGTTCTTCTCATCTCCTCGGAACTCGTGACCAACGCGGCTCAGCGGACACCGCAGGACGAGATCCGGCTCCAGCTCAGCCGGGACGCGGACGGGATCATCGTCGCCGTCTGGGACGCCGCCCCCGACCTCCCTCAGCCTCGGGCAAGGGTCGACATGACACTCGACGACCTCGACCTCTCCGAGGACGCGTTCGACGAGAACGGCGGGTGGGGGCTGCAGATCGTCCAGGAACTGTCGGCGCGGTGCGGGGCGGTGCGGGATCCGGTCGGCGGGAAATGGATCTGGGCTCGAATCCTCATCTGAAAGGGCTGCGGCGTGTCTCGGTCACGGGGAGGAGGAGGGGCCGTGACCGGGACGCGCCGCGCCGGAGACTCAGGCGATGACGTTCACGGTCAGGGCGTCGACCGTGTAGCGGCCCGGTTCGGGACGGACGGCCGCCGCGATCGCGTGGCTGACGGCGTCCGGGAGCGTGATCTCCAGCGCCTGCCCGGTGTCGTTGTGGGTGACGGCCCGGCCGGGGAGGAGGACGATCGGCTGGTCCGCGCCGCGGAGGATCAGCGGGTTGCCGTGCGGGACGCGGGCGGGCAGCACCCGGGTGAACTGCGGCACGTGCTCCGCGCCGAGCTCCAGCGTGACGCCGTCGGACGTGTCGGCGTCCAGCCGGTGGAAGAACAGGAAGCCGGTGCCGGAGCCGTCCCGCCGGGAGCCCTCGCGGACGGCATTCGCGACCCCGGGCACGTCGGCGAGCGACAGTCGGTCCATGTTGGTCAGGAGGAGCGGCAGGTGCGGCGCGAGCGCCGTCATGAGGCCCTCGACGTGCCACGACTGGGCCGCGTGCAGCTCGTCGGTGGTGATGCCGACGAACTGGAGGAACGCCACCTCGCCGAGGGGCGTCTCGGCGCGGCCGAGTTCGGGGTCCAGGACGAAGCCGCCCGCGCGGATCGCCGAGCCGGGACGGTCGGGGTCGATCGGGTTCGGGAACTCGATGTAGTGCCCGGCCTCGAAGTCGTTGCCGCTCTTCGCGACGTACGAGGCGAGGTTCTCCAGATGGCCCATCGCCCAGTTCGGCGCGGCGCTCTCCCCCGGCAGGCGCGGCACGCGCAACGTGAACTCGTAGCCGCGTTCCTCGAATGGCGCGGTCAGCGCGTAGCCGATGAGGTGCCAGTGCGGGACGGGCTCATTCCGCGGATAGACGGCGATGGTGTTCGTGACGAACTGGCCCATCGGCATCGGGCCCATGGGACGGTAAGGCGTCGGCGCGTCCCATTCCAGACGTTCCGCGTCCCCGTAGCGGTCCTTGAGCGCGGCATCGATCGCATTCCAGCCGTCGACGTTGAGCATCTATTTCCTTTCCGAGCCGGCCACGTTCCCCTTTCCGACGCATCCTTCCCGATCACGGTTCGCGGTGAAGCGAATGCCGGGTACAAGGGAACGGTGAGCGGCGGGAGAGGGGCCGGGGTTCCCTGGGGAGCCACGGTGATGGCCACGGGCATCGTGTCCATCGCGCTGCGCCTCGCGGGATTCGGGTGGGCGTGGCGGACGCCGGCCGCGACGGCGGCGGCGTTCCTCGGCGTCGCGGCGGTGCTGTGGGCGGTGCTGCTGCCGCGCGTTGTGCGCGCGGTGAGGCGTCCGCTGCCCGGTGCGGCGTACCTGGTGACGGTCGCGACGCAGTCGGTGGCCGTGCTCGGCGCGATGCTGGCGGCGGGTCCCGGGCCGGGTCGGCTGGTGTGGACGGCGGGGGTGCTGCTCGGCGGCGGGCTCGTCCTGTACTTCGTGGTGCTCGCCCGGTTCGACCTCGGGCAGGTCGCCGCCGGGGCGGGCGGCCACTGGGTGGCGGGCGGCAGCCTGGCGATCTCCACGGTCGCCGCCGCGCGGGTCGCCGCCGCGGCGGGCCCGCCCGCGCGGGCACCGCTGGAATGGCTGACGCTCGCCGTCCTCGCGGCCGTGCTCGGCTGGTAGGCGGCGCTGGCCGTGTTCGAGGTCGTCCGGCCGAGGCTGCGCTACGACCCGCGCCGCTGGTCGACCGTGTTCCCGCTCGGCATGACGGCGACGTGCACGATGACGGCCGGGACCGTGTGCCACGTCCCGTGGCTGGTCGGCCTCGGGAAGGCGCTGGTCTGGCCGGCCGTCATCGCGTGGGCCGTCGTGTCGGTCGGCGCCCTGCGCCGCGCTCTCAGGACGGGTCGTAGGCCAGGTTCGGAGCCAGCCAGCGTTCCACCTCCGCGACCGGGAGGCCGCAGCGGGACGCGTAGTCCTCGATCTGGTCCTTCCCGACGCGGCCGACCGTGAAGTAGCGCGACGCCGGGTGAGCGAAGATCAGGCCGCTGACGCTCGCCGCCGGGGCCATCGCGTACGACTCGGTGAGCTTCATGCCGAGGCGGCCCGCGTCCAGCAGGTCGAAGAGCTGCTGCTTGAGGCTGTGGTCGGGGCTCGCCGGGTAGCCGAGGGCCGGGCGGATGCCGCGGAACCGCTCGGCGTGCAGGTCCTCCAGGGCGGGCTCGGCGCCGGGCTCGAACCAGGCGCGGCGGGCCTCCAGGTGGACGTACTCGGCGAACGCCTCCGCGAGCCGGTCGGCCAGCGCCTTCACCATGATCGACTTGTAGTCGTCGTTCTCTTCCTCGTACTTGGCGGCGAGGTCCTCGGCGCCGAGGATCGTCACGGCGAAGCCGCCGAGGTGGTCGCCGGCCGGGGCGATGTAGTCGGCGAGGCAGCGGTTCGGGCGGCCCTCCGGCTTCTTGGTCTGCTGGCGCAGCATCGGGAACCGCAGGTCGGGCAGGACGATGTCGTCGCCCTCGGAGTGCGCGGGCCAGAAGCCGTAGGCGCCGCTGGCCTCGAAGGAGCCGTCCGCGATGATCTGGTCGAGGAGGGCGTTGCCGTCGTCGAACAGCTCGCGCGCGACGGGCTCGTCCAGGATCGCCGGGTACTTGCCCTTCAGCTCCCAGGCCAGGAAGAAGAACTGCCAGTCGATCATCTCGCGGATCGCGGCCAGCTCCGGCTGGACGACGCGGACGCCGGTGAAGTCCGGGGTGGGCAGGTCGGAGAAGTCGACCTGCTCCCGGTTCGCCCGGGCGCGGTCGATGGTGAGCAGCGGGCTGCGCTGCCGGTTCTCGTGCTGCTCGCGCAGCTTGGCCTGCTCGGCGCGGTTGCTGACGGCGAGCGCGGCGGCGCGGCCCTCGTCGAGGAGGTCGGAGACGACGCCGACGACGCGGGACGCGTCCAGGACGTGCACCGTCGTCGCCTCGTAGGCGGGCGCGATCTTCACGGCGGTGTGCTGGCGCGAGGTGGTGGCGCCGCCGATCAGCAGCGGCAGCTTGAGGTCGCGGCGCTGCATCTCGGCGGCGACCGCGACCATCTCGTCCAGCGACGGGGTGATCAGCCCGGACAGCCCGATCGCGTCGGCGTTCTCCGCGATCGCGGTGTCGAGGATCGTCGCGGCCGGGACCATCACGCCGAGGTCGACCACGTCGTAGTTGTTGCAGCCGAGGACGACGCCGACGATGTTCTTGCCGATGTCGTGGACGTCGCCCTTCACGGTCGCGAGGACGATCTTGCCCTGCCCGCGGTCGGAGGTGATCCGCCCGGCGCGCTGGGCCTCCTCCTTCTCCCGCTCCATGAACGGCTCCAGGTAGGCGACCGACCGCTTCATCACGCGGGCGCTCTTCACCACCTGCGGGAGGAACATCTTGCCGGACCCGAACAGGTCGCCGACGATCTTCATGCCGTCCATCAGCGGGCCCTCGATCACGTCGAGCGGACGGGCGGCCTGCTGCCTGGCCTCCTCGGTGTCCTCCTCGATGAAGTCGATGATGCCGTGGACGAGGGCGTGCGACATGCGCTCGCCGACGGGCGCGTCCCGCCAGGACAGGTCGACCTCGCGCTTGGTGCCCGTGCCCTTGACGTTCTCGGCGAACGACACGAGCCGGTCGGTGGCGTCGGGACGGCGGTCGAACAGGACGTCCTCGACGAGTTCGAGGAGGTCGGCCGGGATGTCCTCGTAGACGGCGAGCTGCCCGGCGTTGACGATGCCCATGTCGAGCCCGGCGCGGACGGCGTGGAACAGGAACGCCGAGTGCATCGCCTCGCGGACGACGTCGTTGCCCCGGAACGAGAACGACAGGTTCGAGATGCCGCCGCTGGTGCGCGCCCCGGGGCAGCGCTCCTTGATCCGGGGCAGCGCGTCGATGAACGCCTTGGCGTACCCGTTGTGCTCGGCGATGCCGGTCGCGACGGCGAGGACGTTCGGGTCGAAGATGATGTCCTCGGCGGGGAACCCGGCCCGCTGGGTGAGCAGGTCGTAGGCGCGTCCGCAGATCTCGACCTTGCGGTCGGCGGTGTCGGCCTGGCCGGTCTCGTCGAACGCCATCACGACGACGCCCGCGCCGAAGTCGCGGATGCGGCGGGCCTGTTCGAGGAACGGGCCCTCGCCCTCCTTGAGGCTGATCGAGTTGACGACGCCCTTGCCCTGGACGGTCTTCAGCCCGGCCTCGAGGACGCTCCACCGGGAGCTGTCGATCATGATCGGGATGCGGGCCACCTCGGGCTCGGTCGCGATCAGGTTGAGGAACGTCGTCATCTCCCGCTCGCTGTCGAGCAGGTCGGCGTCCATGTTGACGTCGAGGAGGTTCGCGCCGCCGCGGACCTGCTCCAGCGCCACGTCCACGGCGGCCTGGTGGTCGCCCGCCTCGATGAGCTTGCGGAACCGCTTGGACCCGGTGACGTTGGTGCGCTCGCCGATCATGACGAAGCCGGTGTCGGGGCCGATCTCGAACGGCTCCAGGCCGCTGAACCGGGACGCCTTCGCGGGCCGCGCGATCTCGCGCGGGGCCTTGCCGCGGACGGCCTCGGCGATGCGGGCGATGTGCGCGGGGGTCGTCCCGCAGCAGCCGCCCGCGATGTTGACCAGGCCGGAGGCCGCGAACTCGCCGAGCTTCTCCCCCGTCTCGTCGGGGGTCTCGTCGTAGCCGCCGAACGCGTTCGGCAGGCCCGCGTTCGGGTGGCTCGCGGTGTAGGTGCCCGCGATGCGGGCCATCTCCTCGACGTGCGGGCGCAGCTCGTCGGCGCCGAGGGAGCAGTTCAGGCCGATGACGAGCGGCTCGGCGTGCTCGACGGAGCGCCAGAACGCCTCGACGGTCTGGCCGGACAGCGTCCGCCTGGAGATGTCGACGAACAGCGAGATCCAGAGCGGCAGGTCGGGGGCGACCTCGCGGGCGGCGGCGATCGCGGCCTTCGCGTTCAGCGTGTCGAAGATCGTCTCGACCAGGAGCAGGTCGACGCCGCCCTCGGCGAGGCCGCGGATCTGCTCCGCGTAGGCGTTCTTGACCTGGTCGAACGTGACGGCGCGGAACGCGGGGTCGTCGACGTCCGGGGAGATCGACAGGGTGACGTTCAGCGGGCCGACGGAGCCGGCGACGAACCGTCCGCCGAACTCGTCGGCGGCCTGCCGGGCGAGCCGCGCGCCCTGCACGTTCATCTCGTGGACGAGGCTCTCGAGCCCGTAGTCGGCCTGGCCGATGCTCGTCGCGGTGAACGTGTTGGTCGTCGTGATGTCGGCGCCCGCGTCGAGGTACTGGCGGTGGACGTCCAGGATGACGTCGGGTCGCGTGAGGTTCAGCAGGTCGGGGTCGCCGGTGACGTCCTTGGGGTGATCTCCGCCGATGCGGTCGCCGCGGTAGTCGGCGGGGGCGAGCCCCGCGCCCTGGAGCATCGTGCCCCAGGCTCCGTCGAGGACGGCGATCCTGCTGTCGAGAAGTTCGCGAAGGTCGTTTCCGGTCATTTTTTTCGAGCACCTCCCATTGACGTGGGAGGCGCCCTTGTTACGAAGTCCGGTTCGCGGGGCCGAGCGTGGCGGGCGGGACGCCCGTTGCAGCGCCTCTCGGCTCCCTCACCGAGGTTACAACCCCCGCGTCCGTTGTGTCAGGCGCGTCCCACATCCATCAGAGCGTCGGCAGTGGCGGACAGAAGGCGGGACCGTATCGGGACACTGTCGGGAACGCCGTGTCAGGGACGCCATTCCTCCTGATAGGCGGGATGGGTGGCGTACGGGAGCGCCAGCAGGCGCAGGACGTTCTCGCGCACCGCCTGCGCCGCCTCGGCCTCCGCGGTCCGGTGGCCCTGGCCGAGGACCCACGCCTGCTTCTCGTAGTCGTCGACGATCCGGCGCCGGGCGGCCACCTCGGCGAGCGTCCTGGACGGATGGTGGCGGGCGATGTGCTCGGCGTAGGCGCCGGTCTCCGCCCGCGCGACCGCGACGGTCTCCCCGGCTCCCGGCTCGGGATCGGCCTCGACCCGCCCGGACGGCGCGGCCCTCCACGCGTGGCCGGTGCAGTCTCGGGCTATCCGCTCGTCCCTGTCGAGCCGGGCACGGAGGAACTCCACCAAGTCCATGGAGCCATCCTGCACGCTGATCCGACGGGATGGCCCCGATGTGTTCCGAATAGTGAGACCCGCAGGAGCACGGCCGACCGGCGGGGTCAGCGGGGCGCGGCGACCGAGCCGAGCCAGAGCAGGTCGCGGGCCCGGGTCATCGCGACGAACAGCTGCCGCCTCGCCAGCTCCGAGCGCTCCCTGGCGGCCGGGTCGGCCGGGGACGCGGCGGTCAGGTCGGCGTCGTGGCGCGGCAGGAACACCTGCTTGAACTCCAGGCCCTTCGCCCGCCGGTAGGTGCCGAGCTTGACGGCCTCGACGGGCCGCCCGTCGTAGCGCTCCAGCCGCAGCACGGGGATGCCCGCGCGGCTCAGGCAGCGGTGGTAGTGGTCGATGTCGCGCCGCGAGCGGCACAGGACGGCGGCGCCCGCCAGCGCGGACGTCCCGTCCCCGCCGGGCGGCGCGGCGGTCAGCTCGCCGATCGCGGCGATCAGCCGGCGGTCGTGGTCGGCGAGGTCGGCGGCGTCCGCGCGGAGGACGCGGCCCTCGTGGTAGGTCGCGTGCACGGCGCGGCGGCCGTCCGGGCTCGGCCCCTCCAGGTCGTCGAACGGGTCGTCGGAGACGAGCGCGAGCGCGGTCTCCAGGATCGCGGCGGCGTTCCGGTAGTTGGTGCGGAGCACGGCGCCCCGCCCCTTGAGGCTGACCCCGGCGTCGGCGAGCCGGAACCCGCCCGGGTACACGGCCTGCTGGCCGTCGCCGATGAGCAGCAGCCCGTTCGGGCCGTCCCCCGCGAGCGCGTGCAGCAGCCGGACGCCGGTGAGGGTGAGGTCCTGGACCTCGTCCACGATCACGGCCGCGTAGGGCGGCTCGGCGGGGCGCGCCTCCAACTCCCCGACGGCCGCGAGCAGGACGTCGTTGAAGTCGCAGACGCCGCGCTCGGCGAGGCGTAACTCGTACTCCTCGTAGAGCAGCCAGGCGGCCTCGCGGTGCTCGGTCCGCAGGGCGGTGCGGCGGCCCGGCCTGGACACCGCGCGGTACTCCTCCAGGGAGGTCAGGCCGCGCCCCTTGATGACGTAGTCGATCTCCTCGCGCCAGTAGCCGGGGGTCGGCTCGATCTCGGGCAGGACGCTGTCGCGCCCCTCGGTCATCCAGGCGCGGGAGAACGCGTCGTCGGCGCGCCCGGCGTCGAGGTGGAGGCGTAAGCCCCGGCTTTCGAGGAAGTTCCTGGCCCAGGTGTGGAGGCTGGAGAACTCGACGCGGTCGGCGAAGTGGGCGGCCATCGTCCCGAACAGGCGGCACTGGACGCGCGGCAGGTTGTTGGCGAACGTGACGTAGAGGACGCGCCCGCGGCTCCGGCCGGCGAGGTGCGCGGCGCGGTGCAGGCCGACGACGGTCTTCCCGGTTCCGGCGGGCCCGCTGATGCGCGCGGGCCCGCTCCAGTCCCGTCCGACGAGGGACGCCTGGTCGGGGTGCAGGAACGTCATCCACCGCTCGATCGGAGCCTGGAGCATCGACTCCATGGCGACGCGCTCGACGTCCTCGGCGTCGAACAGCGCCTCGGCGGGCTCGGCCGCGGGCGGCGCCTCGGGCTCGTCGAGGGACGCCGCGTCGTGCTCGGGGAAGCAGTCGGCGAGGTGCTCGGACATCGCCCGCACCATCGCGGGCTTGACCTGGTCGGGCTCCGCGATCAGCGCGGGGACGGCGTCCTTCTGGCCGAGCAGGCGGACGTGGCCGACCCGCTCGTCCAGCCGGTGCCCGGCGAAGATCATGAGGGGCCGCACGGCGATCGGCGACATGCCCAGCGTGGCCGCGTGGTCCTCGGCGATCCGCGTCAGCTCGAGGAGTTTCCGGACCTCGTCGTCGCGGGGCTCGGCACCGGCCCGCAGCCGCCCGCCGACGACGGCGGGCGGCTCGCGCCAGCGCTTGACGTCGATGACGAACACGCCGCCGGGTCCGATCAGGATCATGTCGACGTTCGCGGACGGCGTCCCCGGCCACCGCCGGTCGACCAGCAGCCGCCAGCCGGTGGCGGTGAGCGCCATCAGCGTCGCGGCGACCTGCCGCTCGGCCTCGCCCGCGGCCTGCCAGCGGCCCGCCTGCCGGTGCGCCTCCCGGGACAGGCGCTGGAGCCGGACGGCCTCCTCGCGGATCCGGCGCGCCCGTCGTCCCGCCGATCCGCCTGCCGCCATCGCCCACCCCTGTCAGAAAATGTTCGGACTACTACACTTAGCAACAATGATCGCCCGGCAAAACCCTTACGACGTGGTCGGTGAGCGCTTCGCGGGGGTGCGGCCTTTCCAGGGGGTTCCCTTTCCCGTGTAGTGCCTGCGGGCGGAATCGACGGTCATGGTCGCGTACATGAGGGCGACGAGCGGGAGGGCCGGGGCGCGCAGCGGGGAGAGGCCGTAGAAGCGGAGCATGGGGACGTAGGTCAGGGTCATGATCGCCCAGGCGAGGGCTCCGGCGGCGGTGGCGAGGGCCGCGGCGGCTCCGCCGCCGAGGGCGAGCGCGGTCAGGCCCGCGAGGGTCGCGGCGGGCGGGACCGCGTAGGTCAGGAGGAGGGCGACGACCGTGGCGGCGAGGAGCGGGGGCGAGTATCTGAGCTGGTCGTAGGCGCTGCGGGCGACCATCGTCCACAGGTCGGCGAGGCGCGGGTAGGGGCGGCGGCTGGTCACGTCGCGGGACAGGTCGAGGCGGCAGCGGCCGCCGGAGCGCTTGACGAGGCGGCCGAGCGCGACGTCGTCGATCAGCGCGCCGCGGATGCGGCCGAGGCCGCCCGCCCGGTCGAGGACGGCCCGGCGGACGAGCACGCAGCCGCCCGCCGCCGCGGCCGTGCGCGCCCCGTCGCGGCTCACCCGGCGGAACGGGTAGAGCTGCGCGAAGAAGTACACGAAGGCGGGGACGATCAGGCGTTCCCAGGCGGTGCGGGTGCGGAGCGTCGCCATTTGGGAGACGAGGTCGCGTTCGCCGGTCGCGGCGGCGCGCACCAATTTCTTGAGGGCGCCCGGGCCGTAGGCGATGTCGGCGTCGGTGAACAGCAGGAATTCGGGGTCGCCCGCCGCCCGGACGCCTTCGGACATCGTCCACACCTTGCCCGCCCATCCGTCCGGACGTTCCGCCGCGGGGACGATGAGCAGCCTTTCCGTGGCGAGTCGACCGGCCGTCTCGGCGGTGCCGTCGGTGCTTCCGTCGTCGACCAGGACCACCCGGAACTCCCCCGGATATTCCTGCGCGAGAAGGGGCGGCAGCGTCTCCGGGAGGACGGCCGCCTCGTCGCGGGCCGGGACGACCGCGACGACGTCCGGCCATTCGGGCGGGTCGGCGCCGCCGTCCGGGAGGCCGGGCCCGGTGCGCCAGAACCCGCCGTGGCCGGAGGCCAGATACAGCCATCCCGCGAGCGCCGCCAGGGCGAGGATTCCCAGGACCACCACGTCCGGCAGCGTCGCATCGCGGGGGGCGTCCGTCCATGAGGCGCGGCGGCGGGATGTGCGTCGAATGACCTGTCCGTGCCGATCAACCCGCAATATGCTGGCCGTGGTCGCGGATCCACGGAGGGTCGGATGTCTCATTTCACGAAGGTGCGGACCCGGCTGACCGATGGCGGCGTGTTACGCCGGGCATTGGCGGAGATGGGGCACACCGTGCAGCCCGCCGGGCGCGGAGTGCGCGGATATCTGGGCCGCCGGACGAAGGCGGAGTTCAAGATCCGGCCGGCGGGCGGGGAGCACGAGATCGGTTTCGCGCCGTCCGACGAGGGCTATGTGCTGGTCGCCGACTGGTGGGGAATTCGCGGGCTGCGGGAAGAGCCGTTCGTGCGGGACCTGAAACAGAAGTACGCGCTGGTGAGCACCCTGTCGACGCTGGCGGAGCGGGGATTCGAGGTCGACCGGCGGAGCGTGGACGAGAAATCGGGGGACATCAGGGTCGTCCTCCGCCGAGTGGCGGTGTGAGGGCATGGACGAGACCGTCGAAGTGACCATCAAGAAGGACGGCAGCGTCGAGATCCATGTGACCGGCGTCGACGGCATGGCCTGCCTCGCCACCACCGAGGAACTGGTGTCGCTGCTCGGCGGCGAGGTCGAGTCGCAGGAACTCACGACCGAGGCGTACAACACCGTCGACGAATCGCAGGAGCAGCAGGACCGGTTGTGGCATTGAACGGTTTTCATCCGGCCCGTCCGCAACGGCCTGAACCGTGCGAGCTCAGCGAGGATGAAAGTCATTCAACGGGGGTGTGGCAGGTCCATGCCGTTCTTTCGCGGAGTGCCGCCAATGGTCCGGGGACGCGTTTCGTGGTGTGGACGCAAGGGTGCTCGCTGGGCTGCGAAGGCTGTTTCAATCCCGAGACGCACGGCGCGGGCGGCGAGCCGCGAAGCGTCCGGGACGTGGCCGGCGAGGCTCTCAGCGTGAAAGAGGACGTCGAGGGCGTCACGGTGAGCGGCGGCGAACCGCTCGAACAGCCCGCCGCTTTGCGCGAGTTCTGCGCGCTGGTCAGGCCGTCCGGGCTCGGGATCGTGGTGCTCAGCGGATTCGCCAGGAAAGAGATCGAGGCGAGCCCCGAAATGCTCGCGGCCGTCGAGAACGCGGACATGGTCGTCGCCGGGCGCTACAACCGGCGGCTGCACATCGCGGCCGGGCTGCGGGGGTCGTCCAACAAAGAATACTGGGCGATCACGCCGCGCTACTCGGCGGACGATTTCGCGGCCGTCCCGGAGAGCGAGGTCGTGATCTCCCCGGACGGGACGGTCGCGGTGACGGGCATGCACGGATGGGGAGACGATGAGCGTCCACGATGATCTGAACCTGTACCTGCGGGCGCGGGTCCCGATGATCGTCCTGGTGACCGTGGAGGAGCGGCGGGCGCTGGAGGTGCTCGACGAGGTGCGGGTCGGCCGGGACGCGCGGTCCGACCTCGTGATGTGGGACGTCGCGCGCGGCCTGACGTCCAGGGACGGCCGCCCGCTGCCGACCGCCGCGACCCCGGACGCCGCCCTCGACAAGATCGCCGAGATGGCGCGCGGCAACCCGAACCGCAAGGACCTCTACGTCCTGAAGGACTTCCACGAGTTCTGGCACCGGAACCCGGCCGTCAAGCGGAAGCTGCGCAACCTCGCGCACGAGCTCGTGTCGACGTACTCGTCGCTGGTGGTCACGACGCATTCGGCGGACGTCCCGCCGGAGCTCGGGGACGACGTCGTCGTCCTGGACATGCCGCTCCCCGATCTGCGGGAGCTGCGCGCCGACCTGGACGCGCTGATCGCGCAGACCAGGGTGGAGTGCGACCTGACCCAGCACGGGCGGTCGCGGCTGGCGCAGGCGGCGCTCGGGCTGACGGCGGCGCAGGCGCGGCGGGCGTTCTCCAAGGCGATCGTCCGCGACAAAGTGCTCGACGAGATGGACATCCCCGCCGTCCTGGAGGAGAAGAAGGCCGTCATCCGCGCGTCGCAGGCGCTGGAGTACTACTCGTCCGAGGACACCCTCGACGACGTCGGCGGCCTGGAGCTGCTGAAGGAGTGGCTGACGCTGCGCGAGAGCGCGTTCGGCGAGGAGGCCGCCCGGTTCGGGCTGCCCGCGCCGAAGGGCATGGCGCTGATCGGCATCCCCGGCACCGGCAAGAGCCTGACCGCGAAGATGATCAGCGGCCTGTGGCGGCTGCCGCTGCTGCGGCTCGACGTCGGCGCCCTGTTCGGGTCGCTCGTCGGGGAGTCGGAGGAGCGGCTCCGGCTCGCCCTGAAGATCACCGAGGTGGTCTCGCCGTGCGTGCTGTGGATCGACGAGATCGAGAAGTCGATGGCGTCCGGCGGCGGCGACGGCGGGACGTCGCAGCGCGTGTTCGGCACGATCCTGACCTGGATGCAGGAGAAGACGGCGCCGGTGTTCGTCGTCGCGACCGCCAACGACGTCGGCGCGCTGCCGCCGGAGACGCTCCGCCGCGGCCGGTTCGACGAGGTGTTCTTCCTCGACCTGCCGACCGACGGGGAGCGCCGCGAGATCCTCACCGTCCACCTGCGCAAGCGGCGGCGCGACCCGGGCGCGTTCGACGTGCTGCGGCTCGCCCGGCTGTCGGACGGCTACGTCGGCGCGGAGATCGAGCAGGCGATCGTCGACGCCATGCACCGGGCGTTCGCGGACGGCCCGCGCGACGTCACGACCGACGACATCGCGGCGGCGATCGGGCGGCTCGTCCCGCTCAGCAAGTCGCAACGGGAGCGCGTGGAGGATCTGCGGGCGTGGCTGCGCGACGGGCGCGCCCAGTCCGCGTCGTTCGCCGAGGCGACGACGGCCGCCGAGAACCAGGTCCGGCTGGAACTGGCGTGAGCCGGGCCGCCCGGGCCGCCGCGTCGGGCGGGCGGGGCCCGCGGGCGCGGTGGGCCTGGTGGCGGCTGTTCGCGGCGGCCGAGCGCGGCGACCCGGCCGCGCGGGCCGGGGTCGCCCTGGTCGCGGGCACGCCCGGGCACCGGCGCGGCGACCGGGCGCGGGAGGCGGTCGCGGCCTGGTGGGCGGAGAGCCGCGACCCCGCGATGCGCCGGGCCGTCCTTGAGACGGGAGCGGTCGGCAGGTCGGAACCGGCGCGTTCGCTGACGCTCGCGCTCCTCGGACGCCTCGGCACCGACTGGACCCCGCACGACGTCCACCAGGTGCGGGGCCTCCTCACCGACGTCGATCCCGGCGTCCGGGAGGGGGCGCTCGGGTTCTGCCTTGAGGCGTCCGGGGTCATGCACCAGGCGCTCTGGGCCGTCGCGGCGGGGTCGCCGCTGTGGCACATCCTCCGGCGGAACGGCACGCCGCCGCCCGGCCACGCGCTGAGCGCCCTGTGGGACGAGTGGGTGCGGGAGCCGTCCGAGTCGCTGTGGGAGGCGCTCGCCCGCTGGGGACGTCCCGCGACCGGCGGAGTCGCCGAGGCGCTGAGCGTCATCGCGCTGGAGGACGACCTCCGCGCGCCGATGGCCGACGCCCGGTTCCGCCAGGCGTTCATCACCGCGCTGGCGCTCGGCGACCATCCGCTCTGCGGGATCGCCGAGCGGAAGGCCGCGCGGCTGCTGGACCTGGAGTTCGCCGAGGAGATCTGCGCGCGGGCGATGGAGCGTCCCGACCTCGTCTGGTTCTGCAAGAAGCACCGGCTCGCGCCGAAGGACCAGGTGCGGCGCGCCCTGTTCTTCCTCCTGACCGGCCAGGCGGAGCAGCACCGCGCGCTCGACCCGGACGGGAGCCTCCTCTCCCTCGCCTACACCTCCGCCTCCGACGAGCAGCGCGCCCGCGCGCGGGAGGCGATGCTCAGCGAGGGCGACCTCGACCTCGTCCGGGTCATCGTCGGCGACGACCGGCGCGCGCGGATCCCGGACATGCCGCCCGAGGAGGTGCGGTACCTCGCCGGGCAGCTCGCCGCGCGCCGCGACTGGGACGGCCTCTGGGCGCTCGTCCAGGACGTCCCCGTCGAGACCGGCGTGGACCTGTTCCGCCTGTTCGACGGCTGGACCCCGCGCGACGAGGACGGCCGCCGCCTCTTCGAGATGTACGTGGAGACCGACCCGGCGACGGTCGCGACCGCGCTGGCGCACCTCCGGCCGGACTGGCAGCCGGTCGTCCTGCAGGCGAGGTTCCTGTTCCACGGCCGGGTCAACGACGTGTCGTTCGCGCCGGACGGCCCCTTCCTCGCCGCCGCCGGGACGAACAAGGTCGCGGGCGTGTTCGACCTGCGGACGGCGGAGCTGGTCGAACGGTACGAGGGGTTCAACTCGTCGGTGGGGCGCGTCCTGCACATCGGCGGCGGCGCGCTGGTCGCCGGTGAGCGCACCAACCGCGTCGACCGCGAATGCCGCGTGCTGCGCTGCGCGGACGGCGACGTCCGCACCCTGCACACGACGCCCGGGTCCATCACGTCGCTGACGGCGCGGAGCGGGGACGGCGCGTTCGCGGGCGGGACGCGGTCCGGCGAACTGCTGCTCGGCTCGCCGGGCGGGGAGGCGGTGGAGGCCCGTCCGGTCGGCGCGCTCGGGATGGGGCGCGGCCGGTGGCCCCGGTCGGTGGCGGCGCACACCGCGTCCGGGCGCCTCGCCGTCGTCGGACGGCGGCTCGTCGTGTTCGACCCGGCGACCAGCAGGGGCCCCGCCGTCCCGGAGGAGGCCCGGACGGCCGCGCGGGCCGCGTTCGTCGACGCCGACACGCTGGTCTACGCGGACCTGTCCGGGAACGTGACACGGCTGCGGTGGGACGGCGGCGTCCCCCGGCCTCCGCTGCGGGCCCGGATCCCGGGTCTCGGCGGGCTCGTCGCGCCGTCCGGGACGGGCGAGCCGATGCTCGTCGACCAGTCCGGCGACCTGCACTTCCTCGACCCGCTGACGCTCGCGCCGACGGGCGTGCACCGGGCGCCGTCCGGGCGGGCCCCGACCAGCCTGACCGTCTCGCCCGGCGGCGACTTCCTCGCGGTCGGCGACGCGGCGGGCCACACCGACCTGTACGACCTGCGCGTCCGGCAGGTGCCGCGGATCGTCCGGCGGCCGGTCGTGGACCTCGTGCCGAAGCACCTCGGCATCGCCCGGACGGCCCTCGCCGACCCGGCGGCGAGCGCCGAGGCGCGGGCGCTGCTCCGGCTGCTGCACGCCTGCCTGGAGCACCGGTTCCGGTTCGACGTGGAGATCGGGGACGCCGTGGCGCTCGCGGCGGGCGAGCACGACATCAGCCTGTGAGGGGGACGGGACGACGATGGCGGAACGGCGGCGCGCGGAGCGCTGGACGGCCATGGCCGCCAAGCGCGGGCCCCTCGGGCACTGGGCGGAGCGGCGGCTCTTCCGCGCGGCGGGCGACGGCGACGCGGCGGCCCGCGACGGCGTCGTCGAGATCGCGCGGACGGACGGCCACCGGCTGCGCGGCAGGGCCGCCGCGACCGTCGCCGGCTGGTGGGTCGAGACGCGCGACCCGTCCCTGCGCCGGGTCGTCGTCGAGACGGGCGCCGTCGCGGACGACCAGCCGGGGCGGCTGCTGACCCTCGCCCTGCACGACCGGCTGGACGAGTGGCTCGTGGCCGAGGTCCAGTGGGCGCCCGCGCTGCTCACCGAGACGGACGCCGACGTCCGCGCGGCGGCGGCCGCCGCGTGCGAGAACGCGGCCGGCGCCATGTTGCGCGCGTTGTGGAGCCTCTACACCGAGCCGGGGATGCCGCTGCGCGACGTCCTCCTGCGGAACGGGACGCCGCCGCCCGACAAGTCGCTGAACGTCCTCTGGAACGAGTGGCTGACCGTCCCCTCCCCCGGCACCGGGGAGGCGCTCCTGCGCTGGGGACGGCCCGCGACCGCCGGACGGTCGGTCCCGCAGACGGTGGTCGCGGTGGAGAACGACCGCGACGTCCTGCTGCGGGACCCGAACCGCAAGGCGCTCCTGGACGCGATCGTCCGCGCCGACGACCATCCGCTCTACGACATCGCCGTGGAGAAGTTCCACGCGCTGCGCGACCGGTCCCTCGTGGACGAGCTGTGCGAGCGGGCGCTGACGGACCCGGCGGCGGCCCGGTTCTGCGTCGCGCACCGGCTGGCCCCGTCCGACCCGGTGCGGCGCGCCCTGTTCTACCTGCTCACCCGCCAGCCCGGCCAGCTCCGCGCGCTCGACCCGGACGCGGGCCTGCTGTCCCTCGCGTACGCGGCGGCGCCCGGCGAGGACCGCGCCCGCGTCCGGGACGCCATGCTCACCGCGGGCGACCTCGACCTGGTCCGGGTCATCGTCGGCGACGACCGGCGCGCCCGGTTCGCCGCGATGCCCGCCGCGGAGGCCCGCTACCTCGCCGAGCGGCTCGCCGTCCGGCGCGACTGGCCCGCGCTGTGGGCGCTCGTCCAGGACCTGCCGGTCACGGCGGCGATCGAGCTGGTCCGGCTGTTCGACGGGTGGCTGCCGCGCACGGACGAGGAGCGCCGCCTCTTCGGCCTGCTGCGCGAGGCCGACCCGGAGGCCGTGGCGGCGGGCGCGGCGAGCCTCGGCGGGCTGCGGCGGACGGCCGTCCCGCAGGCGAGCCTGCTGTTCCACGGCCGGGTCAACGACGTGTCGTTCGCGCCGGACGGCCCGTTCCTCGCCGTCGCGGCCATGACCAAGGCGGCGGGCGTGTTCGACCTGCGCACCGCCGAGCTGATCGCGCGGTACGACGCCTTCAACTCGTCGGTGGGGCGCGTCCTGCACCTCGGCGACGGCACGATCGTCGCCGGGGAGCAGCCGAACCACGGGCAGGCGGAGTGCCGCCTGCTGCGCTGCTCGCCCGGCCGCGTCCGGGAGCTGCACACCACGCCGGGCGCGGTCACGTCGCTGGCGCTGACCCGCCGCGACGGGAGCTTCGCGGCGGCGACCCGCAGCGGGGACCTCCTGCTCGGCGCGCCCGGCGGCGAGCTGCGAGTCCAGCCGCTGGCGGAGCTCGGGCTCGGCAGGCGGCAGTGGCCCCGGCTGATCGCCGCGCACCGCGGCTCCGGCCGGATCGCCCTGCTCGGACGGTCCGTGCACCTCCTCGACGAGGCGGCCGAGAGCGCCACGACCATGTTCCCGGGGACGGCCCTGGTGCACGCCGAGTTCCTCGACGCCGAGAACCTCGTCTGCGCCCGGCAGGACGGGACGATCACCCGCGCGTCCCTGCGGGCGTCCCCGGACGCGGCGTACGTCCCGGAGGCGCGGACACAGGTCCCCGGCTTCGCGGGCCTCGGCGTACAGGACCGCACCGGCCGCGTGATCGTCGCCGACGGGTCGGGAGACCTGCATCTGCTCCGCGGCGCGGAGCTGGACGCGGTCGGCGTCCTCGCCGCGCCCCGGCCCGGGAAGCCGACCGGCCTGACGCTGTCGCCGGACGGCGAGTTCCTCGCGGTCGGCCACCGCAACGGCCGCGTCGACCTGTACGACCTGGCCCTGCACACGGTGCCCGAGCTGATCCGGCATCCGGTGGCCGACCTGGTGCCGCGCGACCTGGGGCTCGTCGAGGCGTTCGCGGCCGAGCCGGGGGTCGGCGGGAAGGCGCGGGTCGCGCTCGACCTCGTCCGGGCGTGCCTCGAACACCGGTTCCGCTTCGACGTCGAGCTGGGCGCCGCCGAGCGGCTGAAGGCCGGCGAACACGACATCAGCCTGTGAGGTGGGGGCATGACGGAACGGCGGCGGGCGACAGGACGGGCGACGGGGCGGGCGACAGGGCGGGCGGAGCGCCGGGTGGGGCGCTGGGCGGCGGCGAGCGCCCGGCGCGGTCCGTGGGGCGCCCGCGCCGCGCGGCTGCTGCTCGCGGCGGCCGCGCGGGACGCCCGCGCGCTGGCGGAGATCGCCCGCATCGCGCGGACGCCCGGCCACCGGCAGCGCGAACAGGCGAAGGCGATGATCGCGCTGTGCTGGACGCGGACCCGCGACCTCGACCTGCGCGCCGTCGTGCTGGAGACCGGCGCCGTCGCGGCGGGGACGCCGTCCAGACTGGAGACCCTCGCCCTGCTCGGACGGCTCGGCGAATGGGCGCCGTCCGACGCCGAGTGGGCGCCCGGCCTGCTCGCCGATCCGGACCCCGACGTGCGGCGCCACGCCGAGGACACCTGCCGGGACGCCACCGGCCCGCACCTCGCCGCCCTGTGGGAGGCGGGCGCCGGTCCGCAGACGCGGCTGCGCGCCGTCCTCCTGGCGAACGCGGCCCCGCCGCCCGGCCCGGCCCTCGACGCCCTGTGGGACGAATGGCTGACGTCCCCCGCCCATGACGTGTTCGACGCGCTGGCGCGCTGGCGGCGCCCGGCGGGCGACGAGCGGCTGATGCCGACGAGCGTGATCGTGCTGGAGTCGGACGCGGGCGTCCTGCGCCGGCCGCCCTACCGCGCGGCGCTGCTCGACGCGCTGGAGCGGCGGGGGCATCCCGTCCGGGAGATCGCCGCCGCGAAGATCCGGGAGCTGGACGACCGCCCGCTCGTCGAGCAGGTGTGCGAGCTGGCGCTCACCCGCCCGGAGCTGGCCGAGCTGTGCGCCGAGCACCGGCTCGCTCCCGCCGACCCCGTCCTCCGCGCCCTGTTCTACCTGCTCACCGGCCAGCCGGAGCAGCACCGCGCGCTCGACCCGGACGGAAGCCTGCTGTCCCTGGCGTACACCTCCGCGTCCGACGACCAGCGCGCCCGAGCCCGGCAGGCCATGCTCACCGAGGGCGACCTCGACCTCGTCCGCGTCATCGTCGGCGAGGACCGCCGCGAGCGCATCCCGACGATGACGGCGGAGGAGATCCGCTACATCGGCGAGCAGCTCGCCGCGCGACGCGCGTGGGACGACCTCTGGGCGCTCGTCCGGGACGTGCCGATCGCCACCGGGGCCGTCCTGTTCCGCCTGTTCGACGGCTGGACGCCGCGCGACGACGACGGCCGCCGCCTGTTCGCGCTGTTCCGCGCCGCCGACCTCGGCGCCGTCCGCGCGGGCCTCCGCCCCGAGGACGACGGGACGTGGCGCGCGGTCCGGCGGGCGCGGCTGCGGTTCCGCCACCATGTCGACGGCGTGTCGTTCGCGCCGGACGGCCCGTTCCTCGCCGTCGCCGGACGCCCCCGCGTCGCGGGCGTGTTCGACCTGCGCACCGCGCGGCTCGCCGAACGGTACGACTGGTTCGACGCGCCGGTCGGGAGCGTCCTGCACGTCGGGAACGGCGCGGTGATCGCCGGGGAGCGGTGGGCCGGGCAGGCGGCCGCGTGCCGGGTGCTGCGGTGCGCGGACGGCGACGTCCGGCCCCTGCACGAGGGCGCCGCGTCGATCACGTCGCTGGCGCTGGTCGGCGCGGACGGCGGCTTCGCGGGCGGCACCCGCGACGGGGAGGTGCTGCTCGGCTCGGCCGACGGCCGCGTCCGAGTGCGGCACGTCTCCGAGTTCGGCCTCGGCCGGCGGCAGTGGCCCCGGCAGATCACCGCGCACCGCGCCTCGGGGCGGCTCGCCCTGCTCGGCCGATCGGTCCACCTGGTGCACCCGGGAGGCGAGTCCGCGGTCAGCGCCCATCCGGGGCGGGCCGTCAGGTTCGCCGAGTTCGTCGACGCCTACACCGTCGTGTGCGCCGACCCGCACGGGTGGGCGACGCTGCTGCGGGTGGAGGACGGGCACCGCGTCCCGTCCCGGCAGGCGCAGATCCAGGGGTGCACGGGCCTCGGCGTGCTGCCGCACCTCAGCGAGCCCGTCATCACGGACAGGTCCGGCGACCTGCACTTCCTCAGCGGCACGACGCTCGACCGCATCGACACCCAGCACGGCCCCGGCGGCGGGCGGCCCACCGGCCTGACCGTGTCGCCGAGCGGGGAGTTCCTCGCCGCCGGGCACGGCGACGGCCACGTCGACCTGTACGATCTGCGGCTCCGCGAGGTGCCCGGGATCGCGCGGCGGCCGCTGGCCGAGCTGGTGCCGCGCCACCTCGGGCCGGTGGGCGCGGCGCTGTCCGCCCCGGCGGTCCGGGGACGGGACCGGGCCGTCCTCGAATTACTCCAGGCGTGCCTGGAGTACCGGTTCCGGTTCGACGTGGAGCTGGGCGGCGCCGTCCAGCTCGCGGCGGGCGTCCACGACATCAGCCTGTGAAGCACCAGCCCGCGAAGCACTGGCGGAAGGAAGGAACGGCATGACGACCCGCATCGGGATCGACTTCGGCACGGCGAACACCGTCGTCGCCGGATGGGACCACACCCTGGACAGGGGCGAGCCGATCCCGCTGCCCGGGCTCGACCTGTCGCGGGAGGGGAGCCGGGGCGTGGACCAGCGGGTCGTGCCGTCCCGGATCGCGTTCTCCGCGACGGACGACCGCCGCTGGATCGGCGCGCAGGTGACCGACGAGGTCGCCGCGGGACCGGGCGCGGTCGTGTTCCAGTCGACGAAGAGCGCGGTCACCGGACGGGCCGTCGACATCCCCCGGCGGCTCGGCGGCGACCGCACCGTGACGGCGCGGGAGGCGGCGACCCGGTTCCTGTCCGACGTGATGGCGAGCGCGATCCTCGCCGTCGACTCCGGCGACCTGGAGATCGTCGCGACCGCGCCGGTCGAGTCGTTCGACGCCTACCGGGACTGGCTCGTCCGGGAGGTCGGCGAGGACGCGGGCGGCGGCGCGCGGCTCCGCGTGGTGGACGAGGCGACCGCCGCCGCCGTCGGGTACAGCGCGCGGCTGAACCCGGGCGAGGTGTTCCTCGTGTTCGACTTCGGCGCCGGGACGCTCGACACGTCGGTGGTGAAGGTGCTGGATCCGTCCAACGCCACGGCGGGCGCCGCCGTCCGGACGATCTCCAAGGCGGGCCTCGACCTCGGCGGCGACCACATCGACGCGCTGCTCGCCGAGCACGTCGCGGAGAAGGCGGGCGTCCCGTTCGGCGACACCGAGGAGTACAACCGGGTGTTCCGGGAGCTGCTGCGGTCGGCGGAGCGGGCCAAGGTCGCGCTGACGGCGGCGGACGCGGCGGTCGTCGAGTCCGGGCCGTACCGGGTGGAGGTCGGGCGCGCGGACTTCGAGGGGCTGCTCCGGCAGAAGGACGTCCTCGGCCGGGTCAACCGGGCCTTGCGCAAGACGCTGGACGGCGCCGCCGCGAAGGGCTTCCCGGCCGACGAGATCGGCAAGGTGTTCCTCGTCGGCGGGACCAGCCTGATCCCGGCGGTGCGGGACGTCCTGTCGCTCCAGTTCCCGCCGGACGCCCTGCACCTGGACCGCCCGCTGGAGGCCGTCGCGGCCGGTGCGGCCGGGATCGCGGGCGGGTACGAACTGAGCGACCACATCCAGCACGACTACGCGATCCGCCACGTCAACCGCGACACCGGCGCGTACGAGTTCGAGACGCTCGTCCGGGCCGGGACCGAGTACCCGACGCCGGAGCCGGTGAAGATGCTCACGATCAAGGCGATCCGGGACGGGCAGCGCAACCTCGGCATCGCCGTGTACGAACTGGCCCACGCGAGCTACCGGGAGGCCAGTTCCGACCTGGAGATCATGTTCGACGCGAACGGCGGCGCGCGGACCGTCGCGGTCACCGCGCAGCGCATGCAGCAGCGGTCGCGGCTGTGGCTCAACGAGGACAGCCCGACGTTCCTGGAGGCCGACCCTCCGGCGAAGGCGGGAATCGACCGCTTCCGGCTCGACTTCCGGGTGGACGCGCAGAAGCGCCTGACCGTCTCCGCCTACGACATCCAGCGCAACCTCCTCGTCCTCGACCAACAACCCGTCGTCAGGCTGTCCTGAGGGAGCCTCATGTCGCATTTCACTAAGGTCCGTACCGCTATCACCGATCAGGATCGGCTCGTCGCCGTGTTGCGCGAGCTGGGCTTTCGCGAGGTCGAGTCGCATGCGCGGCCGACGCCGCTTTACGGATACCGGGGCGATGTCCGTCCGGAGAAGGCGGAGGTCGCCATCCGGCGGCGGCACGTCGGCACGGCGAGCAACGACATCGGGTTCCGCCGGACGGCGGACGGCACGTTCGAGGCCATCATCAGCGAGTTCGACCGCCGGAAATACAACGCGGAATGGCTGCGGAAGGTGGCGCGGCGGTACGGGCGGCTGACCGCGCTCGCCTACGCCGAGGCCAACGGCTTCACCGTCGCCGCCGAGGAGACCGACAGGCGGACGGGCGAGGTCAGGCTGACACTGCGGCGCACGGTGTTCTGAGGTCCGGCCGCGTCCTGGGATGATCCTGTCCATGACGGCGGAACTCACGGAGGTGCTCTGGAAGGCCGCCGGAAAGCTGCGCGGATCGGTGGACGCGGCCCAGTACAAGGACTTCGTCCTCGGGCTGGTATTCCTCAAGTACGTGTCCGACTCGGCGGATTCCGGGGCTTTCCGGGTGCCGGACGGCGCGCGCTGGGCGGACGTCGCGGCGGGCGATCCGGACGCGGTCGGGGTGCGCGTCGACGCGGCCATGGACGCGGTGATGCGCGCCAATCCGTCGCTCGGCGGCGTCCTGCCGCTCATCTTCCGGGACGTCGACCAGCGGAGGCTCGGCGAACTGGTCGCCCTGATCGGCGCGGCCCGTTTCGGCGGGCGAACGGGTCGCGACATTCTCGGCGAGGTCTACGAATACTTCCTGGAGAAGTTCGCGCGGGCGGAGGGGAAACGCGGCGGCGAGTTCTACACCCCGCCGAGCGTCGTGAAGCTCCTGGTCGAAATCCTCCGGCCTTTCAAGGGGCGCGTCTACGACCCTTGCTGCGGGTCGGGCGGCATGTTCGTGCAGGCGGAGAAGTTCGTGCGGAGCCACCGGGGGCGGCTGGACGACATCGCCGTCCACGGGCAGGAGGCGAACGAGCGGACCTGGCGGCTGGCCAGGATGAACCTCGCCGTCCACGAGATCGCCGGTGACATCCGCCGGGCGGACGCCTTCCACGCCGACGCGCATCCGGGGCTCGAAGCCGATTTCGTCCTCGCCAATCCGCCGTTCAACATGGCGGACTGGTACCGCGACCCCGCCGACCCGCGCTGGAGCTTCGGCGTCCCCCCGGCCGGGAACGCCAATTTCGCGTGGATGCAGCACATCGTCGCGAAACTCGGCCCGCGCGGCGCGGCCGGGGTGGTCATGGCGAACGGGTCGATGTCGTCCCGGCAGTCGGCGGAGCGCCGGATCCGTGCGGCGATGGTGGACGCCGATCTGGTGTCGTGCATGGTCGCGCTGCCGGGGCAGCTTTTCCGCAGCACGCAGATCCCGGCGTGCCTGTGGTTCTTCGACAGGGACAAGCGCGTGCGCGACGAGGTCCTGTTCATCGACGCACGCGGCATGGGCACGATGGTGGACCGCACCGAACGAGTCCTCACCGACGCCGACATCGCCCGGATCGCCGGCGCCTACCATTCCTGGCGCGACCGCTCCCATTCGGACGTCCCGGGCTTCTGCCATTCCGCCGGGCTGGACGAGATCAGGGCCAACGACCACGTCCTCACCCCGGGCCGCTACGTCGGCGCCGCCGTCCCGCGCACCGCGGACGGCGAGCCCGTCGCCGACCGCATCGAGCGCCTCACCAAGGAACTCTTCGCGCAGTTGGACGAGTCGGAACGCCTCGACCAGGTCGTCCGCGACGAGCTGCGACGCCTCAATGGATAGCGGCGTCCTGGGGGAACTCGTCGCCTTCTCCACCGGGAAGGCGCGGCCGTCCGAGAAGGGCTCCGGATACAGCGTCTACGGAGCGAACGGCGTCATCGGAACATCGGACCGATTCAACGCCGATGCCGGTAGCACCGTCGTCGGGCGCGTCGGGTCGTATTGCGGAGCCGTCCATTACAGCCGCGACCCGTGCTGGGTCACCGACAACGCCATCATCGCCACCGCGAAGGACGGCGTGCACCCCCGCTACGTCTATTACCTGCTCACCAGGCTCGGCCTGAACCGGTACCGGATCGGGTCGGGTCAGCCGCTTCTCACGCAGGGCATCCTGAAACGGCTCGGCGTCCCGCGCCTGACGCGGGCGCAGCAGGACTCGGCGGTGTCCGTGCTCGGCGCGCTGGACGACAAGATCGCCGCGAACGAGCGGATCGCCGCCCTCGCGGACGGCCTGGTCCGCGCCCGCTTCGAGGAGGCGTCCGCCCTGGCCGCCGGCTCGGTCCGGATCGGCGAACTCGGCTCACCGGTGCGGTCGAACGTCCCCGCCGAGCGGATTGGCCACGACGAGAACTACATCGCGCTGGAGCACATGCCGAGGCGCCGCATGTGGCTCTCCGCCTGGGGAACGGCCGCCGGGATCAGCAGCGGGAAACGGCGGTTCGCCGCCGGGGACGTGCTCTTCGGGAAACTGCGTCCCCATTTCCACAAGGTCGGCCTCGCCTTCGTGGACGGCGTCGCGTCCACCGACATCCTCGTCGTCCGGCCGAAGGACGAGGCGCGGCGCGGCTGGCTGCTCGCCGCGCTGTCGAGCGATGAGGTCGTGGCGCACGCCACGGCGATCGGGGACGGCACCCGGATGCCGCGCGCGAAATGGTCCGACCTCGCCGCGTTCGAGGTCCCCTGGCCGGGCGACGACCGCGCGCGCGAGTTCCACGAGTTCGTCCGGCCGCTCGCCCGGCGGGTCGAGGCCGCGACGTCCGAGAGCGCGACCCTCGCGAAACTCCGCGACACCCTCCTTCCCGCCCTGATCCCCTGAACACGGCATCATCGGGGCGTGGACTACCTGCTGAGCAACCGCCAGATCGAGGCCGGGGAACGGTTCGAGGCGATCGCCGAACTGTTCGACGCATGGACGTTCCGCCATTTCGACGACATCGGCCTCACCACCGGCGGGCGCTGCTGGGAGGTCGGCGCGGGCGGGCCGACCGTCCCGACCTGGCTGGCCCGGCGGGTCGGCCCGGACGGGCGCGTCCTCGCCACCGACATCGACGTGACCTGGCTGCCCGCCGACCCGCCGTTCGAGGTCGCGCGGCACGACCTCGTCCGAGACGACCCGCCCGCCGGGCCCTTCGACGTCGTCCACGCCCGGCTCGTGCTCGTCCACCTGGCCGACCGCGACCGGGCGCTGCGGACGATGGCCGACAGCCTGCGCCCCGGCGGTGTGCTGCTGGTCGAGGACGCCGACCCCGCGCTGCAACCGCTCGCCTGCCCCGACGAGCACGGTCCCGACGAGCGGCTCGCCAACCACGTCCGGCGCGGCTTCCGCGCGCTGCTCGCCGAGCGCGGCGCGGACCTCGCCTACGGGCGCCGCCTCCCCCGGCTGCTCCGTGAGGCGGGCCTGGCGGACGTCCGCGCCGACGCGTTCTCCCCGATCGCGTCGCCCGCGTGCGGCGTGCTGGAGGCGGCGACGATCCGGCAGGTCCGCGACAAGCTCGTCGCGGGCGGCCGGGTCACCGCCGACGAGATCGACCGCCTCCTGGAGGTCATCGCCGCCGGCCGTATCGACCTGACCCTCGCCCCGCTGATCTCGGCGTGGGGCGTGAAACCCGGGTGACCACCCGGCGCACGCCTCCGACCTGCGCGAACACCCGTCCCAGCGGACGGACGGGTGACACCGCCGCCCATGATTCAGTGAAACAGCCCGAGAAATCGCAATTCCTCTATTTTTCCCTGGGGCAGACGACGGATTCCAGCAATTCTGGTCCGACGTCCGACGGAAATCGCCGAACGCCTCGCCGCGGCCTCTATTGACACGTTCCAGAACGGCCCCTCCCCACCGAAATGGTGGGATTCTCAACGCACCGGGTGAACAGCCGATGCCTTTACGTCACGGATCTTGGACGCACGGTGACGGTTCGCAGGATGCGGCAAGGCCCTTGCATGCGCGCAAGTGTCGGTGACTCTCCTGCGCGCCGTGCGTCAGAGTGTGTGTTGTTTTCCTTCCACGTCCGAATTCGACTTGGCCGAAGAGCACATGTTCGCTTACAGCCCGACACGGAGACGTGAAGCCGACGCCGCCATGAACGCATCTGACGCGTGGTCCGGAACACCCGTCCTGGTCCCGGCCCCCGCCCCTTCGCTGGAGCTAGGGATCCCGTCGCCCTGGAACAACGGAAAGTCGTGCGGGCGGCTGATCGGCGAGATCGACCTCGCCGCGACGCCCGCCGCCGTGCGACTGGCCCGCTCCTACGTCCGCGAGCTCGTCGGCCAGCACTTCGGAGCCGACCGGTCCGAGCTCGGCGACCTCGAACTGCTGACCAGTGAGTCGATGACCAACTCGGTGCTGCACGCGCGGCCGCGCCGGGACGGCACGATCACGCTGTCCGTCCTGCACATCGACCGGTACGTCCGCGTCGAGGTGACGGACGGCGGCGCCGCCCCCGGGCAGCCGCGCGGGGCGGAGGAGCCGCTGCCCGTGCACGGGCGCGGGCTCGTCCTGATGAAAGCGCTCGCCACCGACTTCGGCACCCACCGCGGCAGGAACGGAACGGCGACGTTCTGGTTCGGCGTGGGCGTCCGGGACGGCTGGCGGCTGCCGTGACGGCCCGACCGGCGCCGGGACCGTCCCGGGCGGACGCCCCCTGGTCAGGGGACGCGCGCCCGCGGACGGCGCCACGCGCCGGTCGCGGCCGAAGCGGGGGACACTCCCCATCCGGCCCGTCCGCGGAGATCTGGCGTCCGGGGACGGCCGGGGACGGCGAGTGTTCACGTGAGACGGCGCCCGAGCGCGGGCCGGATCGTCCAGGCGAACAGGGGCTTCCTGGACGACGCCGCCGCCCGCGACCCCGCCGGGCCGCCCTCTCTCCGTCCCGCTCTCCCGTCCGACTCCCCGGGTGACCCCGAAATGCTCACGTTGATCGATGACGGGACGGAAACTTCCGTCCGCCGCGTGCCCGTGGCGCCCGGCCCTTCGCTACGATCGAAGGGTCGACAACTGCCACATCTAGGGCGAGCGATGACCGAGGACGGCGAGCCGAAGTCTCTCTCCGAAATCACCAGGGACATGGGTCTCAACATGTCCGACGTGGCGGCCTTCTCCGGCCTGGACGAGAGCACCGTGTTCCGCCTGTGGGACAACGTCGAATGGCTCGACCGGGTCAGCGGACGATCACTGCAGAGCCTGATGTCGTCCATCCCGGGAATCGCCGAGTATTCGGTCTCCCACTCCATCCGGAAAAGGCGCGACGAACTCGTCGGCGACCTGCGGAAGGAAGGGCTTTCGGTCGACCTGAACGCCCTGGAGAACTCGCCCCTACCGCAGCAGCTCATGCTGAACGCGCTCGAGGCGGCGCTGCACATCGTCCGCGGGCAGGCGACGCAGAAGACGTCGTCGTTCATCGCCCGGTTCTGGGGCAGCGAGCAGGACCGCGCCCTTGAGACGCTCTACTCCGCCGAGCCCGGCCGCGGGATCCTGCGCGACCCGCAGGCCCTTCACGACTCGTCCATCGACCTGGCGCCGCGGCTCACCCGCAAGGCGTACTCGCTCCATTCCATCCTGGCGCTCAACGTCATCACGCACCAGGTCAGCAAGGTGACCGGAGCGCTGGACGCCGACCTCGGCCTGGACGGCGCCGGGCGCGGCAACGCCTTCACCATGCGCGGCGTCGTGATGGGCCAGCTCATCAGCGGCAACGACTTCGAGCTGGCCGAGAAGTACCGCCGGGAACTCGACACGACGCCGCTGTACGCGGCCGTCGAGGAATGGGCCTTCCCGACCTACAGCAAAGACGGCCGCGTCAGCAGCGACTTCACACTCCCGAGCTCCCTGTCGCTGCGCAACACCGCCGTCGAGATTCTGCGCGAGATCGTGGCCTACAACGACGCCTACCTCTACTACCTGGTGTCGACGTACATCCCGCTCGCGATGAAACGCGACCCCGCCTTCGGCGGCAAGCTCGCCGAGCTGATCCAGGCACTGGAACTGCGCGGGGCCGATTGCAAGGACAAACGAACGAGACAGACCTGCAACACGCTGGTTCGGCGGCTCAAGGGCATCGCCTGAACCGGCACGTGGGGAATGGGGAGCCGGTGGAGGACACGGCGCAGGCCATCGCGATACAGACGCAGGAGAGATGGGAGGCCAACGCGGACTACTGGGTCAAGGTCATCAGGGAGCGCCGCGACCGGTACCGGACCGAGCTGACCGACGCCGCCATGCTCGACGCCATCGGGCCCTGCGAGGGGCTGCGCGTCCTCGACGCGGGCTGCGGCGAGGGCTACCTCTCCCGGGCGCTCACCGGGCTCGGCGCGGATGTCGACGGCGTCGACGCCTGCCAGAGCCTGATCGACGCGGCGTCCGACCATCCGTCGCCGGAGGGCAAGGCGCGGTTCGCCCGCGCCACCGTCGACGACCTGCCCTTCGCGGACGGGACGTTCGACCTGGTCGTCTGCAACCACCTGTTCAGCCACCTGCCGGACCCGACGGACGCGCTGCGCGAGATCGGCCGGGTCCTGAAGAGCGGCGGGCGGCTCATCCTGCTGACCCTGCACCCGTGCTTCTACGTGGAGCACTCCGAGCGGGGGGCGGCGCAGAGCGTCCCCGCGGCGCAGTACTTCTCGTCGCGCGGGATCGACCAGCGGTTCCTGGTGGACGGCCTGGAGTCGCCGGCGGAGGTCACGTCCTGGCTCCGGCCACTGGAGTTCTACGCTGGAACGCTCCGAGACACCGGTTTCGTCATCGCCGACCTCCGCGAGCCGCATCCCTCCGAAGGGATGATGCGCGAGGACCCGTGGTGGCGCGAGGGCTTCCCGACCGCGATGTTCATGCTGCTCATCGCGGAACGCAGGTAGGCGCCCACGTAGAGTCGCCCGCATGGACGACCGATCCGACGACTTTTCGGAGAGCGACGGTTCCAGCGGCGGCCTGTCCGGGCACCCGGACAGGCTCCGCTGGAACGCCAAGTACGGTGACGCGCCCGCGATGTCGCCGCCGCATCCGCTGGCGGAGCGGGCGCTCGCTCTGGCGCTGCCGGACGGCGAGGTGCTCGACATCGCGTCCGGGCCGTCCGGCAGCGCCGTGTACGCCGCCGCGCGCGGGCGGCGCGTCACGGCCGTGGACGTCTCCGAGGTCGCCCTGGAGCGCCTCGGGGCGGAGGCGCGGCGGCGCGGGCTCGATTCGCTGATCACGCTCGTCCAGGCCGACCTCGCCCGCTGGCGCCCGCGTCCCGAGACCTACGCGCTAGTCCTGTGCACCGGCTTCTGGGACCGCGCCGTCTTTCTTCACGCGGCCCAAGCCGTCGCGGCCGGCGGCGCGCTCGCCTGGGAGGCGTTCACCGAGGCCGCCCGCCGCGACCGCCCGCACCTACCGGCCGAATGGTGCCTGGCCCCGGGAGAACCCGCCTCCCTCTTGCCGGACGCCTTCACCGTCCTCCACGAAAGCGACGACAGCACCACCGCCAAACGCCGCCTCCTCGCCCGGAACCTCCCGGCGGCGGCATGACCGAGCAGCGCGGACTCCAGCGGCGGAATGCCCATCTCACCCACAAGGCGAACATGGGCGTCGGCCGGCACGGCTGGTTGCGGCTCACACCCGCCTATTCGGTTCGCCTGGTCAGGGACCGCGTACAGGAACTGCCACCCGACGCGGTGGTTTCAGACCCCTTTTCCGGCACGGGAACCACGACACTCGCCGCCGTCGAACACGGGTGCACCGGGCAGTCCCTGGACGTGAACCCGTTCCTGGTATGGCTCGGCAACGCGAAGGTCCGCCACTACTCCGAGGATGTGCTCGCCGCCGCGGCCGACGCCCTGGCCGGTGTTCTCGCGGACTTCAACGATGCGGCCGCCGCTGCCGACGGTCTGTGGGAGCCGAGGCTGCACAAGATCGAACGCTGGTGGCCGGAACGGACGCTGGCCGGTCTCAAGGCCCTCCGCCACGCGCTCGACCTCATGGAGATCCCCCAGGAAGGACGCGACCTTCTGGACCTGGCCTTCTGCCGGACGGTGATCGGCACGAGCAACGCGGCCTTCAACCACCAGAGCATGTCCTTCAAGAAGGTCGACGAGTCCGAGGCACTGCTCGCCGCGGACCGCGCCCCTGAAACGGCCCTGTACTTCCGAAAAGAGGCCCGCGACATCCTCGCCGGCGCGGCGGTCGGCCTGCCGGGCTCCGGAACCGTGATCCTCAGCGACTCACGCGCCATGGAATCCCCGGAGTCACTGAAGCCGTGCGACCTACTGCTCACCTCTCCCCCTTACGTGAATCGCATGTCCTACATCCGCGAACTCCGCCCCTACATGTACTGGCTGAGATTCCTCGACCAGGCCAGCGACGCCGGAGAGCTGGACTGGAAGGCGATCGGCGGGACGTGGGGCATCGCCACCTCCCGCCTCAACGACTGGTCGCCCGACGCCGGCTCACTGCCGATCGACGGCGAGCTGAAAGAAGTGCGCGCCCTGATCGAAAGGGACGGCGGCAAGAACGGCCCCCTGCTCAGCGCCTACGTCGCCAAGTACTTCCACGACATGCGCTCGCATTTCGAGGTCGCGTTCAAGCACATCAAGAACGGCGGCCGGGCGTCCTACATCGTCGGGAACTCCACCTTCTACGGCCACCTGGTCCCAGCCGAGCAGTGGTACGCCACGATGATGCGCGAAGTGGGCTTCACCGACGTCAAGGTCACCACGATCCGAAAGCGGAACAGCAACAAGGCGCTCTACGAGTACGACGTGACCGGAAGACGCCCGTAGCAAAGCCGGTGAAGGTCCGCGGGACCGGGAGCCACGGCGGGCGGTCGCGGCGCAGGGTCATCCTCGTACGGCGGCTCGCCGCGAAACTTTACCTTCCGTCCGCGATGGCCACCCCCGGCAGGACCGTCACAACGTTCCACTGGCCTTCGCGTGGCGGGTTTCATCGAATTGACGTTCCGCGCCGCGTGGCGCATTATCCCTGCCTGTCACCGCGCGCGGGCGCGCGGGCGTGAGAGAGGGCGCCGACAGCGGTATCGTGTCGGCTCCGCGTGCCGGTAGATTGCGGGTCGGCCTCCTTTGCACGGTTTTCACGCTGGGCTTAGACCGGCCCTGGCAGGGTGGCACTTTCCTGATGTCGTCGAACCCGGAGCGAGTGAGGAACCATGTCCGAGGATGACAAGCCCGGGGGCAAGCCGGCGATCAAGGCGAAGTCGGCGATACCGAACGCCAAGAGCATCCGCAGCCCGCAGTTCACGCCGCACGGCATCAGCGCCGGGCGCGGCAGCGGGCTGAACCGTCCGTCGGGGCTCACCGCCAAGCAGGCCCGGAAGCGGCGGATCGCCGTGATCGCCGGGCTGGTCGCCGTCGCGGTGGCGATCGCCGGTGTCGTCGTCTGGTGGGTCAACCGCCCCGGTCCCAAGATCGAGGTGACCGGGAAGTTCGCGTCCGAGCCGAAGGTCAAGATCCCGACCGACCTGTCTCCCGAGGGCGGTCGCAAGGTCACCGCGCCCATCGCGGGCGACGGGACTCCCATCGCGGAGGGCGACACCCTTTACGTCAAGTACGTCTTCTATCAGTGGTCCAAGGACAAGGACGAGGACGACAGCTCCAAGAAGAGCAAGAGCAAGCAGCTCGGGTCGTCCTACAAGCAGGAGGCGCAGGGCCAGGGGACGCAGCCGCTCACCGTCGGCAAGAGCGGCATCAAGGGCTTCGACCAGGGGATGATCGGCCAGAAGTCCGGCAGCCGGGTGGTGCTGCAGATCCCGCCGTCGCAGGGCTTCGGCGAGCAGGGCGCGCAGCTCGGGCTGACCAAGACCGACTGGGTGGTGTTCGTGGTGGACGTCCAGGCGGTCGTCCACAAGAACCCCGGCCCGCAGGGGACGGCGAAGCCGCTCGACGACAAGAGCCTGCCGAAGGTCGAGGACAAGGGCGCCGGCAAGGCCCCGAAGGTGACGGTGCCCGACAAGAAGGCCCCGGACAAGCTCCAGATCAAGACCCTCGTCGAGGGGACGGGCCCGGCGCTCGCCAAGGGCGACGAGGCGATCGTCAACTACCAGGGCACGATCTGGGACACCGGCAAGGAGTTCGACTCCAGCTTCAAGGCGGGCGGCTCCCCCGCCAAGTTCCCGATCGGCACCGGGGGCACCATCCCCGGCTTCGACAAGGGCCTGACGGGCGCGAAGGTCGGCAGCCGGGTGCTGCTCGTCGTCCCGCCCGCGGACGGCTACGGCAAGAAGGGCAGCCCGCCCGCGATCAAGGGCACCGACACCCTCGTCTTCGTGGTGGACATTCTCGCCAAGCTCAAGAAGTGAGCCGTGCTCAAGAGGTGAGCCGTACGGCCGGGCGGTGACGCGAGACCGCCACGCGGCCACAGGAGCGGCGGGGACCCGGCGGGTCCCCGCCGTTCGGCGTTCCCGGGGAATCCGGCGATGCGACGTCCGTCACGACAACCGGGACGGCGCATTGCCCGTCCTCCTAATGGGAGGCCATGGGAGTGTTCATGGGCGGCTCATCCCACTGATCCCCTCAGGTATCGTCGGTCACGCATTAATCACGGGGGGCTTGTGAGCAACGGAGAAAAGGGTGCGGAGGGCACGGAGCACACCGCTCCCGCCCAAACCGGCCGACCGGGCGCCGAGGCCGCGCCGCAGGTCGGACGGGACGGCGGCCCGCCCGCCACGCTGACCGCGCCCACCGAAGAAACCGCCCAAGACCCGGAATTCCCGGACCGGGCCGACATATCTCGGAACGACGACAAGAGCCCCACGGAGGACGCCTCCGCCGGGGTCGGCGGCGATTCCGCCGAGGCCGATGCGGACGGCGATGTGGACGGCCATAACGCCGCCCACGAAGGCCCCCGCGCGGGCCGAGCGTCCGGCGGCGAGGGCGCCGCGCGTGTCGAGACGTCCCCGAACGGAGATACCAGGATCATGTCTTCCGCCTCGTCCACCCCAGGAGAACCGCCCGGGCACGGCCCGGGCGGCGGACGAGGCGGCCCGGAAGGCCCCGGAGGCCCGGGCGGCAAGGGGCCGCGCAAGCCCCGCAAGCCGCGCAGCCGCAAGCGCCGGTTCCTCCGCCGGACGCTGTTCACCCTGCTCGGCCTCCTCGCCTTCTTCGTCGGCGCGTTCGCGATCGCGTACCTGCTCACGCCCGTCCCGTCGCCGCAGGAGCAGGCGGTCGCGCAGGGCCCGACGTTCTACTACTCCGACGGCAAGACGCAGATCGCGAAGACCGGCGTCAACCGCGAGTCGGTCAAGCTCGACAAGATCCCGAAGAGCACCCGCGACGCGGTGATCGCCGCGGAGAACCGCAGCTTCTACGACGACCCCGGCGTGTCGGTCTCGGGCACCTCGCGGGCGCTCTGGTCGACGGTGACGGGCTCCCAGCTCCAGGGCGGGTCGACGATCACGCAGCAGATGGTCCGCAACTACTACGGCGGCATCGGCAAGGAGCGGTCGGTCACCCGCAAGCTCAAGGAGATCATGGTCTCCCTGAAGGTCGGCCGCGAGAAGAACAAGGACTGGATCCTCGAGCAGTACCTCAACACCATCTACTTCGGCCGCGACGCCTACGGCGTCCAGGCCGCGGCGAAGGCGTACTACAACAAGGACGTCTCCGAGCTGACCCCGGCCGAGGGCGCCTACCTCGCCGCCGCGATCCAGCAGCCGAGCAACTTCGCAGACCCGACCGGGGCGCGCCGCGGGTACGCCGAGCAGCGCTGGCACTCGGTCCTCGGCAACATGGTCAGGGACGGCGTGCTGACCCCCGCCCAGTCCGCCTCGCTGGCGTTCCCGGCGCCGCGTAAGGAACGGCTCACCGACGTCCTCAAGGGCCAGAAGGGCTACATGGTCAACGTGGCCAAGAAGGAGCTGGTCGAGCGGCGCGGCTACAGCGAGGACGAGATCAACCGCAGCGGCCTCAAGATCACCACGACGTTCGACCGGCGGCTGATGGACGCGCTGAAGCAGGCCGTGGCGCAGAACGCGCCGAGCGGGATGAACAAGAAGATCCGGACGGGCGCGGTGTCGGTCGACCCGGCCACCGGGCAGGTCCTCGCGTTCTACGGCGGCCGCGGCTACCTGGACGAGGCGCTGAGCAGCGCGTTCGGCGACTGGGCGCAGGCCGGCTCGGGGTTCAAGCCGATCGCGCTGGCCGCCGCGCTGGAGGACGGCAAGTCCCTCAGCACGTCCTACGACGGCAGTTCGCCGCAGTACTTCAACGGCACCCGCATCGAGAACGACAGCGGCGAGAACTTCGGGACGATCAACCTCGTCACGGCGACCGAGCACTCCGTCAACACCGCCTACGTGAACCTCGGCCGCGACGTCGGCAACGAGAAGATCGCCGAGATGGCGGAGAAGATGGGCATCCCGGCGGCGCAGATGAACGCGGCGCAGCGGTCCGCGGCGACGTTCCCGCTCGGGGTCGTGTCGCTGCATCCCGTCCAGCAGGCGGGGGTCTACGCGACGTTCGCGGCCGAGGGCGTGCACCGGACGCCGTTCGTGGTGAAGTCCGTCACGGAGGACGGCGGTCACAAGCGCACGTTCAGCGAGAAGGGCAAGCGGGCCCTGAGCGAGCAGAACGCGCGGGACGCGACGTACGCGATGCAGCAGGTCGTCCAGGGCGGCACCGGGACGGGCGCGCAGCTCCCCGACGGCCGCGACGTCGCGGGCAAGACCGGTACGACCGACCAGGGACGCGCGATCTGGTTCAACGGCTACATCCCGCAGATGGCGACGTCGGTGGCGATGTTCCGCAGCGACGGCAAGCCCCTCCAGATCCCCGGCTTCGGCGCGTACGGCGGGCAGCTCCCCGCGCAGATCTGGCGGTCGTACATGAGCGAGGCGGTCAACATCAAGGGCTACGACCCCGAGTCGTTCGGGTCGCCGTCGATGCGGCCGGGCGGCGGCTGGAGCAACCCGCCCGACTCGACCGGCCCCGGCGGGACGGACGAGCCGCCCTCGACCGGGCCGGAGGAGCCGCCGCCCTCCAACGGGACGGAGGGCCCCGACCTCCCGACCCCGCCCACCGACCTGCCGACGCTGCTGCCCACGCCGCCCGGCGGGGGCGGCGGTGACGACGGCGGAGGCGGCGGGCCGACCGACGGTCCGGGCGACGGCGGGGGCGGAGGCCGTCCCGCCACGCACGACTAGCCCTGTTCCGGGTTCCGGGGCCCCGGCCGGGTCAGTCGCAGGCTTTGCCGATCGTGGCCGGGGTCTCCTTCAGCACGGTGTCGAGCTGCGCGACGTCGCCGCCGCCGACGGCCGGGGCGGCGGCGCGGAGCCGGTCCGCCTCGGCCTTCAGGGCCTTGCGCAGGTCGCTGTCGCCGGTCTCCTTCGCGAGGGCGTCGAGGCGCCCGGCGAGCTTCTCCGTCGCCTGCCGCCACTGCGCGGGCTCCGCCGCGGGGACGCTCCGCACCTGCGTGATGTACTGCTGGAACGCCTGCCTGGTGTCGTCGCACACCTTGCCGGAGTCGCCGCCCAGCGCGCCGCACCCGCCCAGCAGGCCGGCCGCGCCCAGCGCGGCGACGCCCGCCGCCAGCGCCCGAACAACCCCGTACCGCATCGCACCCTCCAGCTCGGTCCCCGCCCGGCCATCTTTGATCCCCGACCAGACCCGCATATAATTCCGCATTAGGTCATGAGCGCCAGCGTCAAGCCCCGGCTTGCTGGCCGGCAACCCTTCGTCCGCGATGGGGTGCCCCGGGTGAGGACCCGGCCGGACGCGGTTCCGCGGCCCGGCAAGCGCGGACCCTGGCCACTCCCCGGGGTCCCTGACCCGGAAGGCTCCGGTGTGTCCACGCTGCTCGCCCCCTCCCCCATCACTCCTGCTGTGACGCGCGCCGAAGGGGGCCGGGTTCGCCCGCTCCCCCGGATCATCGGCGCGGACGTCCCCGTCCCCGTGAAGGGCGGCGGACACGTCCCCTACGCCAACCTCGACTACGCGGCGAGCGCGCCCTGCCTGGAGGCGGCGCACGAGGCCGTCGCCCGCGCGCTGCCGTACTACAGCAGCGTCCACCGCGGCGCCGGGTACGCGTCGCAGGTGACGACGCGGGCGTACGAGGAGGCGCGGGACGCCGTCCGGTCGTTCCTCGGCGCGTGGCGGCGCTCGGCGGTCGTGTTCACGCGCAACACGACGGACGCGATGAACCTGCTGGCGCACGCCGTCCCGCGCGGGACGAGCGTCGTCGTCTTCGAGACCGAGCACCACGCCTCCCTGCTGCCGTGGCGGCGGGCCGTGCGGCTGCCCGCGCCCGCGACCCCGGCCGAGGCGATCTCCGCCGCCGACCGGGCGCTGCGCGAGTCGCCGATCGGGTCGCGGCTGCTCGTCGTCACCGCCGCGTCCAACGTCACCGGCGAGCTGTGGCCGGTCGAGGAGCTGGCGAAGGTCGCGCACCGCAACGGCGCGCGGATCGCGGTGGACGCGGCGCAGCTCGTCCCGCACCGGCCGCTGGACATGACGGCGCTCGGCCTCGACTACGTCGCGTTCTCCGGGCACAAGCTGTACGCGCCGTTCGGCACGGGCGTGCTCGCCGGGCGCGCGGACTGGCTGCGCGCCGCCGAGCCGTACCTGAAGGGCGGCGGCGCCAGCGCGTCCGTCGGCCGGACGACCCGCTGGGCCGCGTCCGCCGAGCAGCGGCACGAGGCGGGCTCCCCGAACGTGCTGGGCGCGATCGCGCTCGCCGCCGCCTGCGCGACGCTGAGCGGATCGTGGGACGCGGTCCGCGCCCGCGAGGAGTCGCTCCTCGGACGGCTCCGCGCGGGGCTCGCGGAGCTGCCGTCCGTCCGGGAGCTGACGCTGTGGGGCGACCGCGCGCCGCGCGTCGGGATCGTGTCGTTCATCGTGGACGGCTGGAACGCGTCGGACGTGGCGCTTACGCTGTCCGAGGAGTACGGCGTCGGCGTCCGGGACGGGAGGTTCTGCGCCCACCCCCTCGTCCGGCACCTGCTGGACGGGGACGGGCGGGGAGACCGGGCGGGGTGCTCGGCAGGGGGCCGGGACACCGCCGTCCGCGCCAGCCTCGGCATCGGCACGAGCGAGGAGCACGTCGATCGGCTCCTCGCCGCCCTCGCCGGACTGACGGGACGCTGACCAGCGCGCTCACCCGTACTGTCAGGTGATGGTGCGCTTTGGTGCTGTTCGCCCATGTAGCGTAGGCAGACGCGCGGGGACGAGCACGGAGGAAACAGGGGGTGGCGACCGTGGCCGACGCGTGGCGTCCCACGTCGGAACTGGAGCGCCGGCTCCAGGAGACCGTCCGGGCCGGGGACCAGGAGAGCTATTTCCGCCTCCTCGCGGACAGCGAGCTCGTCGTCCCCGTGCCCCCCGACATCGCGGAGGGGATGCTCGCGGGCGAGGCGCAGCCGTCCTGGCCGACCCAGGAGGAGGACGGCCGCGTCCACGTGCTCGCGTACACGTCGGCGTCGGCGATGCGCGCCTGCCTCGGGCCGTCCTACCGGCACTTCGTGACCGTCCGGTTCGGCGACATCGCTGAGACGTGGCCGGACGACCGCTGGTGGCTCGCCGTCGACGCGCCCGCCCGCGGCGCCACGGCGGCGCTGCCGATCGAGTCGCGGCTGCCCGCCTGGTTCGTCCGGCAGGTCGCGGCCGGCGACGGCCGCCCGCCGCAGGTCGGCCGCGCGTCCCCGCCCTGGGAGGAGCTGCGCGGCCAGCACCGCGGGCTCCCCCGCGAACCGGCCGCCGCACCCGCCGCACCCGCCGCCGAGCCCGGACCTGTTGTCGAGCCCGCACCCGAGCCCGCGCCCGAGGCGGCGTCCGAGCCGACGCTCGGGCAGGCTCCCGAGCCGGGGCCCCTGCCCGAGCAGGTGCCGGATCCGGTCGCCGAGCAGGCCGACGCGGCGCGGGGCGGAACGGCGCGGGCGGAGTTCCAGCCCGCCAACGACGTGGAGCGCGAGCTGCTCCGCGCCGCCGCCAACAACGACCACGACCTCTTCCTGCAGACGCTCGCGGCGACGGACGTGCTGCTGCCCATCCCGGACGACATCGACTACGCGCTGCGTCCGGGCCGTCCTGGGTTCCCCTGGCAGACGCGGGAGGTGGACGGTTCGACCGTCGTCCCCGTCTTCACCTCGCCCGAGCGCCTCATCGAGGCCGCCCACGCCGCCGGGACCGGCACCGAGTACATCAGGCTGCCGTTCACCGTCGTCCTGCGCTACTGGCCCGACCACGGCTGGCTGCTCGCCATCAACTCCGGGTCGCCGGCGGGCGGCACGGTCCTCGCGCAGCAGTTGCCCGGCCTCGCCGCCTGGGCCGACCAGCGCGCCGCGCAGCGCATGACCGCGGACTTCGAGCCGCAGAACGACATCGAGCAACGCCTGTTCGACGCGGCGCGCCGCCGCGACACCGACGCCTTCTACTCGATCCTGCTCGGCGCGCAGGTGCTCGTCCCCGCCGACCCGGACACCCCGTGGGGCATCGACCCGGCCGATCCCGGGTTCCCGTGGCGGCCGGTGTCCGTGCACGGGCGGACGTCCATCCAGATCTTCACGTCGTTGAAGTGGATGAACGAGGCGATCGGCTCGTCCCGGTTCGTGATGCCGACGCTGGTCGACGTCGTCGCGGCGTGGCCGGAGACGGGGTGGAACCTCGTCCTCAACCCGGGGACGCCGATCGACGCGACCCTGCCGGGCGACCAGGTCCGCGCGCTGCGCGGCCCGGACACCCCGGCCGCGTCGCCCGCCGCCGCTCCGGCCGCCGCGACTCCGCCGCCCCCGGAGGCGCCCGCGGTCCCGGTGGCGCCCCCCGTTCCGGCGACCGCCGCACCGTCGTCCGCCCCGTCGCCCGCCGTCCCGGCCGAGCCGGAGGCGGCCGTGCCGAGCGCGCCCGCCGAGGAGCCCGCGGGGGACGCTCCCGATCCCACCGCGCCGCGAACGCCCGGACGGCACGCCGCCGCCGTCCCGGCCGCCGACCCGGGTGAGACGTCGCAGGACGTCCCCGAGCCGTCCGCGCTGCCGAACGTGCCCGAACCGCACGACGAGCGCATCGAGCCGCGGGACGCGGAGAGCCCGGCGCCCGCCGTCTCCGAGGAGACCGCCGCCGCGCGGGACGACGTCCGGCCGCCGCCCCCCGTCCCGGAGCCCGAGCCCGCGTTCGAGCCCGGAAACCGGATCGACCAGGAGTTGTACGAGGCGGCGTCCGGCGGCGACTCCGACGGGTTCCTGCGGGTGCTGCTCAACGCCAACGTGCTGGTGCCGATCCCGGACGACGCCCCCCTCGAAGTCACGCCGATCCAGCGCGACTTCCGCTGGGACGCGGCGCTGCGCACCGAGTCGGCGGTGCAGGTGTTCACCTCGCTGGTGCGGCTGCGCGAGGTGCTGCCGCAGTCGCGGTTCGTGTACGCCGACTTCCGCGAGCTGATCAGCGGCTGGCCCCGCGACGACTGGACGATGCTCCTCAACCCGGGCACACACATCGGCGCGTCCCTGCGCGGCGACCAGGTGAGGGAACTCAGCCAATGGGCGGCCCGCGTGGGCCTCGCCATCACCCACCCAGAGGTCCCGCCCCACCCCGAGTCCGCCGGACGATCCGAGGTCCCGCCCCACCTCGACACTCCGGCACGCCCGGAGAGCCCGGCTCACCCCGAGACCCCCGCCCGATCCGACGCTCTGGTCCGACCAGAGGCCCCCGGCCCCTCCGGAGTCCCGTCCCTCTCCGAACTCCCGGCGAATCCCGAGGTCCCGACCCGGGCCGACGCTCTGGCCCGGCCGGAGGCCGCCGAGCACCCCGGGGTCTCGGCCCGATCCGATCTACCGGCCCAGCCGGAGGTTCCGGCCCGGCCCGAACTTCCGGCCCGGTCCGAAATCCCGAGCCACTCCGAGGCTCCGAGCGGACCGGAGGTTTCGGGCGGCTCCGAAGTCCCGACGCGACCGGAGGTCACCGGCCGACCCGAGCCTTTGGCGCGTCCGGAAGCCTTGGGCTCAGCATCCGGCGCGCAGCCGGACGTCTCGTCTCCGCAGCCCGAGGTCCCGACCCGACCCGAGGTCCCAGGTGGGCCGGAGGTTTCGGGCCGCTCCGAAGTCCCGACACGACCGGAGATCCCTGGCCAGTCCGAAACCTTGGCGCGTCCAGACGCCTCGGGCTCGGTGGCGGGCGCGGAGCCGGACGTCTCGTCTCCGCAGGCTGAGGTCCCGACCCGACCCGAGGTTCCGGAGAGTCCGCCCGAGGTCCAGAGCCGACCCGAGGTTCCGGGTAGGCCGGAGGTGGGCGGGCGGTCCGAGGTCCCGGCGCAAGCGGCGGACCATGGCCTTCCCGGGGTTTCGAGCGAGCCGGTGGTTCCGGATCGGCCGGACGTCCACGACCGGTCCGAGGCTTTGGCGCGTCCTGAGGTTCCGGCTCCGGCGCTGCCCGAGCCCGAACCCGAGTTCGTGTCCGAGCCGGGGTTCGCGTCCCAGCGTGGGCACGTTCCCGAGCCGCACCCGGCGGCCGATCTCGACGACCGGGTCGCGTCCCCGACGATCATGCAGAAGGTCGTGCCGCACGGGCACGTCGCCTGGTACCTGGAGCAGGGCTACGACAGGGTGGGCGGGTTCGTCCACTCGACGAACGACGTCGGCGAGTTGCAGACGCCCGTCCAGTTGTACGAGGCGCTGGGGCTGCTCTACGAGGGGTCGCCGTTCTCGCCCGGCGACGAGGGCGTGTACGTGATCCGCTGGCCCGCGTACTGCCCCGACCTCTACCGGATCCCCTTCGGCGGACGGAACGAGGAGGAGATGGCGTCCTGGGGCGAGGCGGGCTGGGTCATCGAACGGCCGCCGTTCCTCGGCACGGGTTTCGCGCCGGGCAGCGCCGGGTCCATCCGCGAGTACAAGGTGGACAGCGTTCGGCTCCCCTACGGTGCGGAGATGTACTACCTCGCGGGCGACCGGACCGAGCGGTTCGTGGCCATGTACGACCCGGACCGGCTCGCCTGGCTGCGGCCGGACGCGAACGCCCAGTCGTGGAACGGACGGACGGAGGCCGCGGAGTGATCCGGGACGGCTACGTCGCGCGCTGGCTCGGCCGCGACTTCGAGGCGGCGCCCGGCGCGGACGGCGAGGTCAGGCTGTACGCGCCCGCGCCGACCGACGGCTTCGAGGAGATCCGCGCCGGACGGTTCCGGCGGATCGTCCCCGCGTCCGAGGTGGAGGAGCTGCGCTACGTCCGCACCACGTGCCGCTGGCGCGGTGAGCGGTTCGTCATCGTCGGTGAGCACGAGACCTGGTTGCGCGTCGAATTCGCGGGCGGACGCGCCACGGTCGCCGAGGGCCTCGGGCTCGACCGAGTCGACCTGGGAGTCTGGCAATCCTGGGCGCCGAGGTCAGAAGTCGAAGACGTCCGGGAAGAGATGATCTAATCCTGAACGGGGTTGATTTGGTCCATTGATCCGTGTTCGCATGGCTCCCGAGGCGAACCCTCGACCGAGAACGGCGCATGCGTACAACGGCGACGCGACGGAGGTGCTGCGGCAGTGATCTGCCGACCAGCGGTGAAACCGATCTTTGTGGGGCTCGGCACGGCCGCCATCCTGGCCACGGGCGGCGCGTCCGCCATCGCCGTCACCGACTCCCCCACGACGTCGCCCCCCGCCACAGACCCGTCCTCGCTCCCCGCCCAGCCGACCACCCTCAAGGTGAAGGTCGACGTGGACGCCACGAGCGCCAAGGCGGGCGACTGGATAACCGTCACGACCACGGTCCAGACCGACGCGGGTGAGATGAGGGGCGTCAAGGTCACGGCGATCGACCTGACGGTGTCGCCGAAGACGGAGCTCGAATACAAGGGAGCATGCCCACCGCCGCCGAAGGCCGCGAGTTGCACGCTGGGGACCGTGGGCACGGAGCCCGAGGCGATCACCACGTTGGTCCGCGCCCCCCAGGAGACGAAGTCCAAGGTGACGCTGATCTACAAGGTGACCCTGTCGGGAACCGCCTCGGAGGGCAAGTCCCTGGCGGGCGTCAACGAGTCCCCTCTGCTCACGTTCACTCCCTCCGCGAAGACGCCGCCGCCGAAGACGCCGACGAAGAAACCCACGAAGAAGCCCCCGAAGCCGACCAAGAAGCCGACGAAGTCGCCGTCGCACAATGGGGGCGGCTCCGGGGGCGGCGGCTCCAGTGGCGGGTCGGGAGGGACCGGGGGCGGCGGGACCGGGAACAGCGGGTCCGGGACGGGGGGTGTGCTGCCGCCCGCGCCGAACTCGTCGTTCGACCCGCGGAACCCGCAGGTGGCGCTGCCGCCGATCGCGAGTCCCGTCCCGCAGAACCCGTCCGTGGCGCCGAGTCCGGCGCTGGCGCCGCAGAGCCGGTTGCAGGGCAACAACGCGCCCGTCGCGCAGGACCTCACGTTCGAGCGGATCGCGAGCACGCAGATCGCGTGGCTCGCGGCGCTGATGGTGGCGTTCTCGCTGCTGCTGACGCAGGTGCGGCTGGGCCGCCGGCGGCAGCCCGCCGAGGATCCGAAGCGCCTCAAGGGGACGCACCGCCGTCCGCGCAAGGGCGTCTTCGGCAAGTGACCGGCGCCTGAGCCCGGACGAGGGGTCAGGACGGAATGTCGCGGACGAGCGCGTGGCAGGCGATCGCGGCCGCCGCGGTGACGTTGAGCGAGTCGACGCCGTTCGCCATGGCCCGCGCGCTCATCGGGACGCACACGCGCTGGTCGGCCTCGTCCAGCCAGCGGGACGAGAGGCCGTCGCCCTCCGAGCCGAGCATGAGGGCGACGCGGCCGCCGGTCGCCGCGCCGTCCAGGGGCGTGGCCGCCTGGTCGGGGGTGAGCGCCAGCAGCGTGAACCCGGTGGCGCGCAGTTTGGCCAGGTCGCCGTGCCGGTCGGTCATGCGGGCGTAGGGGATCGCGAACACCGCTCCCATGGAGACCTTGATCGCGCGGCGGTACAGCGGGTCGGCGCACCTCGGGGACAGGACGATCGCGTCGATGCCGAGCGCGGCGGCGCACCGGTATATGGAGCCGACGTTGGCGTGGTCGACGAGGTCCTCCAGGACGAGGACGCGCCGAGCCTCCGCGACGACGGCGTCCACGCCCGGCAGCGGGAGCCGTTCGAGGGACGCGAGCGCGCCCCGGTGGACCTGGAAGCCGGTGATCGCCTCCAGGGCCGCGTCGTCGGCGACGTAGACGGGGGCGTCGACGCCGTCCAGGAGGTCGGCGAGCGGCTCGAACCAGCGGCGGGCCATCAGCACCGACCGGACGGGGTGCCCCGCGGCGACCGCGCGCCGGATGACCTTCTCGCCCTCGGCGATGAACAGGCCGTGCTCGGCCTCCAGGCTCTTGCGCAGGTTCACGTCGCGGAGCCGCACGTAGTCGGCGAGGCGCGGGTCTGCGGGGTCGGTGACGGGAACCAGGCTGGCCATCCCCCAAGTCTGCCAACCCGCGTCCGCCGGCCCCGCCTCGACCACCCGCAACAGCGGCCCCACTCGCACGACCGGATTTCGCCGCCGTCCGTTGTCGGAATCTGCGGGAAAGAGTGTCGCATTCCGTCGAATGTGATGGATGAGGCCCCTGATGCCTCCGCCTAGAGGTGCCCTCCTGGGGACGGGCCGACCGTCGCGGACGTGGCCGCGGCACAACGGATCGGCGCCGCGGCCGTACCCTCGCGAATGGCGTGACGGGCACGTTCCAGAACCAGAATCAGAAGGTCATCGAAGCGAATGGAACGCCATTACCAGAACGGCCGACGCCACGCGCCGCACGGCCGAGAATGGCCATTTCACGGCATGGCATTTCCATGGTCGCCGCCCAACCGGCCGTCACTCGTCCCATGTGATCGCACACGGACGGTATCGGCGCGCCGCCGCACACCTTATATATGTGGACCGTTGCGATCACCTCCGGACGGGCGGTGACCGTTCCGCGCGGCACGCCACCGTCCGCACCCCCGTGCTCGCGGACCGTCACCGCTCTGACCAGCAACGGGAACGTCGAGACAGGCGCTGATGACCTGCGTCATTATCACTTTTGAGTTCTTTGTAACCTCTGGTTCGTACTACTACAGTGCCGGGGAACATCGGCGGGTTTCTGGTGAATCGAGGGCAGGCCATGAGCGGACGTCATCGCAATGACTTCCCCGATGGGACGGGGGGCGGCGGGTACGACCCGTCCACCCCCGTCTTCGGGCCGGCCAACGACGGCTCTGCGGACTGGTTCGGAACCCGCGACAGCGGTCCGCTCGCCCAGCCGCCCCTTCAGCCGCCCGCGCAACCGCAAGCCGCCCCGCCCCCCGGCCCGCAGAGCCCGCAGAGTCCGCAGGGCCCGCCGCCGGGGGCGTCCGGCGAGACGCCCCAGTGGTTCACGCCGCGCCAGTCCGGCGAGCAGCCCGTGTACGGAACCGGTGAGCAGCCCGTCTACGGCTCCGGCGACTACGGAACGGGCGCGGGCGCGTCCCAAACCGGGCCGTACGGCCAACCGAGCGAGTACAACCAACCCAGCGAATACGGCCCATCCAGCGAGTACAGCCCGCCGAGCGAGTACAGCCCGCCGAGCGAGTACGGCTCGACGGGCGGGTACGGCTCGACGGGCGGGTACGGGGAGCCGGGCGCGCCGTCCGAGAGCTCCCGCTCGCCGCTCGCCGGGACCGGGTACAGCGAGTACGACTCGATCCGCAGCTCGGACGGGGGCCCGTCCGGCTACTTCGGCGGCGGGACGGGCGGCGGCGACTCCGGCGGGCCCGGCGACTCCGGCGGCTACGGAGGGCCGGGCGGGTCCGGCTCCTACGGCGGCGGGTCCGGCGGTCACGAGTACGGCAGGCGCAGGCGCAAACGCAGCGCGACCGCGCTGATCGGGCCGATGGCGGGCGCCGCGGGCCTCGCGCTCCTGCTCGGCGTCGGCGTGTACGCGTTCGCCGAGAGCGGCGGCTGCTCCGGCGACGGCGCGATGAACCTCACGGTCGCGGTCGCGCCGGACATCGCGCCGGTAGTGGAGAAGGCGGCCGGACGGTTCAACGACGCCAAGCACAAGTCCGGCGGCAAGTGCGTCCGGGCCACCGTGAAGAAGACGGAGCCCGCGTCGGTGTCGACGCTGCTGTCCGGGCAGGCGGTGACGGACCCGGCCAACGAGCGGCCGGACGTGTGGATCCCCGACTCGTCGCTGTGGACGGCCCTCGCCCAGTCCGCGAGCGGCGGCGGCATCGGCAGGGGCGGCATCACCCCCACGAAGACGTCCGTCGCGACGAGCCCGATCGTGGTCGGGCTGCCGCAGTCGCTCGCGCAGCAGCTCAAGCAGCAGGGCATCACGGCGGCCCCGTCCTGGGACAACCTGCTCAAGGCGGCGGGCGGCGTCGCGGGCGGCGCGGTGACCAAGAACCAGATGATCCCGGCGGGCACGGTGCGGCTGATCGTGCCGGACCCGACGAAGAACGCGGCGGGCATGGGCTCGCTGATGATCACCAGCACGCTGCTGGCGAACGACCCGAACCGCGACACGATCTTCACCGGCATCGTGCGGACGGTGCGGGAGAGCACCGTCCCGACCGTGGCGGCCGAGTTCGAGCAGTTCCGCAAGGGACGGGCGGGCAAGCAGCCGATCTCGCTGTCGTCCGAGCAGGCCCTCTGGCAGTACAACCAGACGAAGCCGGGCGAGCCCGCGGTCGCGCTGTACCCGCTCGAAGGCACGCTGTCGATGGACTACCCGTTCACCATCACCGCCAAGGACGACGCCAAGGCGGAGGGCGCGCGCCTGCTGGAGAAGGCGATGAGCACGGAGGCCACCCGCGGCGACGCCCTCGCGCTGGGCTTCCGCGCGCCGGACGGCAAGGCCCCCGGCGGGTTCGACCAGAAGGCGGGCGTCAGCCCGGCCCGGCCGCGCCAGCTCCCCGCGCCGCAGACCGAGGCCGTCGCGAAGACCATGCAGGCGTGGGCGAAGCTGACGCTCGGGCTGCGCATGCTGACGCTGATCGACGTGTCCGGCTCGATGGCGGAGCAGGTCGGGCCGAGCCTGAACCGGCTCCAGGCCATCGCGCAGGTGTCGCAGAGCGGGCTGAGCATGATGTCGAACGACACCGAGCTCGGCCAGTGGCTCTTCTCGACGGACATGAACGGCTCCACGCCGTACAAGGAGACGATCTCGATCGGTCCGCTCGGCGAGCGGGTCGGGTCGACCACGCGGCGCGGCCTGTTCCTCTCGGCGCTCAACCAGATGCAGCCGAAGCCGAACGGCGACACCGGCCTCTACCGGACGCTGCTCGCCGCCTACAAGACGATGAACAAGACCTACAAGCCCGAGTTCGGCAACTCGATCCTGCTGCTCACGGACGGCAAGAACGACGACCCGGGCGGCCCGTCGCTGCAGGACACACTGAAGCAGCTCAAGGGCATGCAGGACCCGAACAAGCCGATCCAGGTCAACATGATCGGGTTCGGCAAGGGCGTGGACCGGAACGAGCTCCAGCAGATCGCGAACGTCACGTACGGCAACGTGGAGATCGCGATGACCCCGGACGAGATCAAGAAGATCTTCCTGAAGATGCTCGCCAGGCGCATCGAGTGAGCGTCCCTCACCCTCGGCAGCGTCGCGCAGGTCAGGTCGCCGGGGCCGGGCCGGAGAGGATCCAATGAGAATTGCACGACTCTCCGCACTCGGTGATCATGTGAATGCGCCTGGTAGTTCCCGGTTTTTTCCGGCGATTCGTGTCAACCTGGCGCCTCCGTCGATCGTCAATTCATGTGGAGGCCCGACGGGGAGCGGGGCCGTCGGGCCTCCGACCCGCTCTCCCTCCCCGACCCGTGACGGGGGGCGGAGCCGCACCTGACGAGGCGGCTCAGGGGCCGCCGGCCGGGAGGCCGGGCCCAGGGAGAGCGCATTCGCTCCCCAAATGATCTTCAGTCCGGTCCGCGCGTCGCGGGCGCGGACTTTCGTATCCCCCAGCCCGCGGGAGGACCCTGTGTCCGGATGGCCCAATCTCGACCGCGCTGACGACGAACGTCTCGCCCGGTCGCTGGCGGCTGGCGATCCCAGCGCCCTCATCCAGGTCATGGATCGCTACGCGGCCCGCCTGTACGACTACTGCCACGCGCTGCTCCGCGACCAGGAGCAGGCGGCGGGCGCCCTGCACGACGCGCTCATCGCCGCGTACGCGCACGTGTCCGTCGTCCGCGAGCCGGACCGGTTCCGCGGCTGGCTGTACGCGCTGGTGCGCAACGAGTGCATGCGGCGGCTGCGCGATCCCGCCCGTCCGGCCGAGCGGCACGAGGCGCCCGAGGTCGAGGACGTCTTCCTCAACGGCGCCGACGTCGCGAACCGCGAGGAGGCCCGCCGCCTCATCCACAGCGCGCTCGCCGCGCTGCGCGGGCGCGAGCGCGAGGCGCTCGACCTCAACCTCCGGCACGGCCTGGACCCGGTGGAGGTCGGCGGCGTCCTCGGCCTGGACGCGCAGGAGGCCGCCGACGTGACCGGCGCCGCGCGCGCCCGCCTCGACGACGCGCTCGCCGCCGCCCACCTCGCCCGGCACGGGCGCGACTGCCCGAGCGTCGCCGCCCTCTCCGACGACGGCCCGCAGCCGCTGCCGCCGCCGGTCGTGCGGAAGCTCGTCCACCACATCGAGACGTGCCCGACCTGCATCCCGCGCCGCGACCGGACGATCTCCGCGGCCCGGCTCCTGCAGGTGCTGCCCGTCGCGATGATGCCGACCGACCTGCGCGGGCTCGTCATGGCGACGGCCACCGACCCGTCCCTCGCCCCCGACCTGGCCGAGATCGCGCACCGGGCCGAGCCGTTCGACGCCTGGGGCTGGCCCGTGACCGTCGACCGCGCGGAGCCGCCGTCCGGCGGGGGCCGGCGCGGCGCGCCCCGCGCGCTCTGGCCGGTGCTCGCCGCCGTCGCCGCCGTGGTCGTGATCGTCGCCGGGGCGTTCTTCATCATGCCGGGCCCGTCCGGCGGGTCGGCCGCGCAGGACAAGCCGACCGGGCAGGCCTCGGTCGCGCCGGACTCGGCCGAGCCGAGCGAGAGCGAGGAGCCGTCGGAGACCCCGACGCCCACCGAGACTGCGACCCCAACGCCCACGACGACGTCCCCCACGCCGACCCCGACGCGGACGCGCCGTCCGTCCCGCACCCCCACCCCGACTCCGACCCGCACCAAGCCCAGGACAGGGACGTTGCAGGTCGGCGGCGGCTGCACCATCAACGGGGTCGGGAACAGCTGCTCGATCCCGGTGCGCGCGGTCGGCGGCTCGGTGACCTGGTCCGTGTCGGGCGGGGGCCCGGTGAGCGGGGGCGGCGGCAGCACGCTCGCCCCGGGGCAGGGCAGCGCCGCCACGTTCACGCTGGGCTCCTGTGCCGATCCCTCAGGGTCCACCACGGTCACCTTCTCCCCCGGCGGCGAGAGCCGGCAGGTCTCCTGGGAGTGCGGAGGCGGCGGAGGCGGTGGGGGCGGTGGGGGCGGAGGGGGCAACTGACGTCAACGTGGCTCAGATCACATTTTTGTGGTCCAAGGGGCTATTCACTAGGCGAGACGGCCACGGGGCGTACCTAATCCGTCACTGAAATCCGCTCATAAGGGAGAAATCTCAGAGACTTGGTGGCAAGATCTGGCAACCAGAGTCGGCCGACGGACGTCGGGGCTCGCCGGGGGCACGATCAAGAACACCGAACTCGACTGGGAGGATTCCCGTGGCCGGTGAGCCAGGGCCCGGGCAGGAAGACGACCTCAGGCTGGCGAACTCGCTGCGAGCCGGGGACGTCATCGCCCTGACCGAGGTGTACGACACCTACGCGCCGTTCCTCTACGACTACTGCCACGGCCTGCTCCGTGACCGCGTCGAGGCCGCGGGGGCCCTGCGCAACGTCGTCATCCAGGCCCGCGAGCACATCGACCGGCTCACCGAGCCGGACCGGCTGCGCGGCTGGCTGTACGCGATCGCCCGCAAGGAGTGCATGCGGCGCCGCGACAGCCCGAACCGGCACACCGGCCAGGAGGCGCCGGAGGCCGACGACGACCTGACCGACGAGCAGCTCGCCCGCCGCGAGGAGCGCCGGCTGCTCGCGCACAGCGCGCTCGCCGCGCTGAACGGCCGCCAGCGCGAGGCGATCGACCTGTCGGTGCGGCACGAGCTGGACGAGGTCGACCTCTCCGGCATCTTCGGGATGCCGCTGGAGGAGACGCTCGCGCTCGTCGAGAAGTCCCGCGAGGACCTCGGCGCCGCGCTGCACGCCGCCCTCATCGCGCAGAACCACTGGAAGGAATGCCCGAGCGTCTCCGCGCTGACCGAGTCGTGGCCGCTGTCGCCGCAGGCGGCGACGTCGCTCGTCCGGCACGTCGCGAGCTGCCCGGTGTGCGGCGAGCGGGAGACGCCGCCGCTGCAGACCGACCGGCTGCTGTCGGTCCTGCCGATCGCGGCGATCCCCGGCGACCTGCGGCTGGACGTCCTCACCGCCGCCACCGCCGAGGACCGCAGCGCCAACCGCCGCGCCATCGCCGCCTGGACGGAGCCGTTCGACGAGTACGGCTGGCCGCTCCCCTACGAGCCGTCGCCCGCGCGGTCCCGCGACCGGTCGCCGCGCCGCCGCGGCCCGCTGATAGCCGCCGTCGCGGTGGCGGTCGGCGCGGTGGTGCTGCTGGTCGGCGCGATGTCCTGGCTCGGCGGCGGCGACGGCACCGGCGCGGCGGCGGGCGGTCCGGCGACCGGCGGCAGCGGCTCCCCGGGCGGCGAGTCGGGCGACCCCGACCCGTCGCCGAGCGGCCTCGACCCGTCGGTGACGTCGCCGTCCCCGACCGCGTCGAAGTCGCCGTCGAAGTCGCCTTCGCCGTCCAAGACCCCGGCGAAGACGCCCTCGAAGACGCCGTCCCCGCCGAACCGGCCGGAACCGCCGCGCGCCGGACGCCTGTCGGTGCAGGGCTGCAGCATGGGCGGCCAGGACTCCTGCGTCATCCGGATCACCGCCGTCGGCGGCCCGGTGAACTGGCGCGTGACCGGGACGTCCGGTCCCGTCGCGGCGGGCGGCGCGGGCCATCTCGAAGCGGGGCAGAGCGGCGGCGTGCGGGTGTCGCGCGACATCGGCCTCTGCCTGGGACGCCAGTCCGGCAGCGTCACCGTCTCGCCGGGCGGCACCGCGTCGGTGTCCTACTGGTGCTGACCGGAACGTCCTGTCGGCGCTGACCGGGATGCCCGCGCCCAGCGGGCGTCCCCGCCCCTACCAGGGTGAGCGTGTGTCGAGGACGCGGTGCGCGCGTTCCAGCAGGAGCGGGACGGCGTCCCCGATCTGGTCGAACCCCTGCCCGACCGTCGCCTTCTGCAGGTAGCGGGCGTGGATGCCCTCCAGGATGACGGCGAGCTTGAAGCACGCGAACGCCACGTAGAAGTCGAGGTCGGCGAGGTCGAAGCCGGTCAGCGCGGCGTACCGGTCGGTGAACTCGCGGCGGGTGAAGAACCCGGGCGCGGCGGTGATCGTGGCGCCGACGGGCAGTTCCTCGGCGTCCGCCGCCTCGGCCCAGTAGACGAGCGTCAGCCCGAGGTCGGACAGCGGGTCCCCGAGCGTCGACATCTCCCAGTCGACCACGGCCGCGATCTCCGGCCGCGGCTCCAGCCTGGCGAGCGCGTTGTCGAGCCGGAAGTCGCCGTGGACGAGCCGCGCCCGCTCCCCCCGCGCGGCGGCGTCCGCCGGGAGCCGCTCGGCGAGCCGCGCGGCGAGCCGGTCGTACTCGGGCAGGGCGCGGTCGGTGCCGGTCGCGCGGATCGCCTCCCGCGACCCGTCCCACTGCTTGCCCCACCGCTTGAGCTGGCGTTCCATGTAGCCGGCCGGGCGTCCGAAGTCGTCCAGGCCGACGGCCGCCACGTCGACGGTGTGGATCGCCCCGAGCGCGGCGGCCAGTGCCTCGCTGAGGCCGCGCGCCTGCTCCGGGGTGAGGCCGGCGGCGTCCTCGCGGGTGCGCAGGACGCGGCCGTCGACGAAGTCCATGAGGTAGAAGGGCGCGCCCAGCACGGACGGGTCGGCGCAGAACGCCAGCGTGCGCGGCACGGGCACGCCCGTCCCGCCGCCGAGCGCGGTCAGCACCCGGTGCTCGCGGCCCATGTCGTGGGCCGTCGGCTGGACGTGCCCGAGCGGCGGCCTGCGCAGCACGACGCGGCGGCCGCCGTCCAGGGTGATCCCGTAGGTGAGGTTGGAGCGCCCTCCGGCTATCAGGTCGATCGCCCCGATGCGGCCAGAGCCGGGCAGCTCGCGGGCCAGCCAGGCCGCGAGCCGGGGCACGTCGATGCCCGGGACGTCGGGCGGCGGCCCCGCCGGAGACTCTGCGTCAAGGGTCATGGCGCCCTATTAGAACGCGGCTCGGTTCGGCGCGCGAACCCGCCCCCCTACCAGTCCGCGGCCCTGCCTTCCCGGCCACTTCCGGCCGACTTCCAGCCAGGCTTCACCCAACCTTCAGCATGGCCTCTGACCTGCGATAACGCTAAGATGACCGATATCGGACGATTGTCCAACCAGCGGGACTACAGGAACTTGAGGGACGCAAGGTGGATTCATCGGACACCCGGGGTACGCATCTGCACCGACACCCGAGCAGAGTGGTCGCTACCCGGCGCGGAGGTCGATAGCCGCCATTTCCGGCCCATGGCGGCGGGTTGGACCACAGGTCCCGCCGGGCCATGAGACGAGGACTAGACCATTCGGGGGCTAGACCACCCGATTGGGGGGACGCACCGTGGCAGACGCATGGCTGCCGGGAGCCGGACGCATGCCGGCCCGTAAGGACGGCGGGGCTCTGCGAGGGGGGGCGCCGAGGGCCGTGTGGTGCGCCGGCGAGCACGACCCGCGCACCGTCTCAGCCCGTTCGGTGGCCGCGGACCTCATCAAGGAGGACCGGCCGCCGCACCTGGTGTGGCATCCCGGCACCGGCGAGATCGTCCAGCTGGTGCCGGTCACCCGCGCCGCCCGGCTGCTCGGCGACCGCATCGGCCACGAGGGCCGCGTCTGCGTGCAGATCATGGTGATCGGGCAGTCCAGGGCGCCGTTCACCGGCGCGCTGCTCGCCGGGCTGGACGCGATCGTCCAGTGGCTCGACTCGTGGGGCGTCGCGCGGCGCTGGCCCGCCGGGCCGCCGCTCCCGTCGCCGCAGTCCTACCACGCGCGGCGCAGCCGCCGGGACTGGGCGCACGGCGGGCACTACGGGGCGTCCCAGGTGCCGATGGCCGAGCGCCCCGACCCGGGCGGCATCGACATCCGGCGCATCACCGGGCCCGACACCCCGGTCGCGCCGATCCCGCGCCCGCGCGCCCCGCTCGGCGACGCCGGGCCGCCGCGGCGGGTGCCGCGGAACGCGCGGTCGGCCGAGCCCGTCCTGCCGCCGCAGAGCGACCCGGCGCGGCCGCGTCCGACGTCCGAACCGGTGCGGGTGGGCCAGTCGGCCATGTCCAACTGACGTCATCGGCGGGTGGTGACCAGCTCCCGGACGATCTCGCAGCCCGCGCGCAGCTCCGCCGGGTTCGCCGCGGCGCCGTAGCCGATCACCAGGCCGGGCGCGCCGAGCGGTCCCGCGTGGTGGTGCCGCAGCGTCTCCACGAGGACGCCGCGCTCCGCCGCCGCCCGCTCCACCCCGGCGGCCACGGGCGCCGGGACGTCCACGACGAGGTGCATCCCCGCCGTGTCGCCGCGCAGGACCAGGCCGTCCAGGGCGCGGACGACCACGTCCCGCCGCCGCGCGTACTCACCGCGCATCCGCCGGACGTGCCGGTCGAGGTCGCCGCGTTCCAGCAGCAGGCGCAGCGCGTCCTGCGGGACGACGGCCGTCCGGTCGTTCAGCTCCTCCCGGCGCAGCGCGATCTCCCGGACCAGCGCGGGACGCCCCGCGAGCCAGCCCACCCCCATGTCCGCCGTGAGGATCTTCGCGGTCGTGCCGAGGTAGACGACCACGTCCGGGTCGAGGCCGTAGAGGGCGGGCAGCGGCGCGACGTCGTAGCGGAACTCGCCGTCGTAGTCGTCCTCGGCGACGAGCGCGCCGTTCCGCCGCGCCCACGCGAGCAGCGCCTGCCGCCGCGGCACGGGCAGCACCCCGCCCATCGGGAACTGGTGCGACGGCGTCGTGTGGACGAGCCGGAGACCGTCCGGGAGGCCGTCCACGATCAGGCCGTGCTCGTCGACCGGGCACGGCACCACCTCGGCGCCGCGCCCGGCGAGGACGGCGCGGGCGCGCCGGTAGCCGGGCTCCTCGACCCCGACGCGGTCCCCCGGCCGCAGCACGGTCGCGGCGAGCAGGTCGAGCCCGTTCGTCGCGCCGCGCGTGATCAGGAGGCCGTCCACCGGGCACGCGACGCCGCGGCTGCGCCGGACGTAGTCGGCGAGGGCGGCGCGCAGCCCCGGCAGGCCGTGCGGATCCTGCCGCTGCTGCGGCGCCATCCCGGACGCGAGCCGCCAGGCCCGCCGCCACGCGGGCGTGTCCAGCGCCCCGACCCAGGGCAGCCCAGCCCGGAGGTCGATCTCGTGCGGGGCGGCGGCCCGCTTCACCGACCTCGCCTCCACCGGGCGCGGTTTCGGCATGGGCGGCGCGGCGACGCCCTCCGTGACGTACGTCCCGGACCCGTGCCGCCCTTCGAGCCAGCCCTCCGCGTAGAGCTGCTCGTACGCCTCCGTCACGACGGTCCGGCTCACGCCGAGCAGGGCCGCGAGAGCCCTGCTGGCCGGGAGCCGCTCCCCCGCCGCGAGCCGTCCCTCCCCCATGGCCGTCCGCAGCTGGCCGACGAGCTGGGCGCTCATCGGCTCGGCCGCGTCCCGGTCCACGGCGAGAGGCAGGTCGATCGACAAAGTGGTCTCCCGCTTTACGCTTCGAGTGGCACTACCGACCAGGCCACTCGACTTCTAGCGTAAACGGCCATGAACCCACTCTCGTCGACCGCCCGGACACGCCTCGGCAGGCTTCCGGAGCGTTCCACCGAGGACCGCTCCGTCCTCCACGAGATCCTCGACGCCGGCATGATCTGCCACCTCGGCGTCGTCGTGGACGGCTCGCCCCGCGTCATCCCCACCGCCTACGGTCGCCTCGGCGACACCCTCTACGTCCACGGGTCCAGTGGCGCGAGCAGCCTCCGGGCGGGGCCGTCCCAGGAGGTCTGCGTAACGGTGACCCACCTGGACGGGCTCGTCATCGCCCGGTCCCTGTTCCACCACTCCATCAATTACCGCAGCGCCGTCATCTACGGGACGCCACGCCTCGTCACCGATCCCGACGAGAAACTCACCGGACTCCGCGTCGTCACCGAGAACCTGACCACCGGCCAATGGGACGTGGCCCGCAAGCCCACCCGCAAGGAAATGGCCGCCGTCTCCGTACTGGCCCTTTCCCTGGACGAGGCGTCCGTCAAGGTCCGCGAGGGCGGCCCCAGCGACGACGACGAGGACTACGCCCTGGGCGTCTGGGCGGGCGTCGTCCCGATCTACCAGACGTTCGGTTCTCCCGACCCCGATCCTGCGCTGCGTGCGGGAATCCCCGTCCCAGCTCACATCACGCGGCGCGTGACCTCCTAATTCGTTCCAACTCAATGCCCCGCGCAGTCGCTCATGGTCGTAGGGTGAATCCATGAACGAGCGGCTTGTGTGGGTGGATTGCGAGATGACGGGCCTCGACCTGCGGAACGACGCGCTGATCGAGATAGCCGCACTGGTCACCGACAGCGAGCTGAACATCCTCGACCGCGGCGTCGACGTCGTGATCAAACCCCCGCCCGAGTCGCTCACCCAGATGAAGCAGGTCGTCCGCGACATGCACACCGTGTCCGGCCTGCTGGAGGCCCTCCCGTCCGGCGTCACCCTCGCCGAGGCCGAGGACATCGTCCTCAAGTACGTCAAGAGCCACGTCAAGGAGCCGAACAAGGCCCCCCTCTGCGGCAACTCCATCGCCACCGACCGCTCGTTCCTCGCCCGCGACATGCCGGCCCTCGACGGTCACCTCCACTACCGAATGGTGGACGTCTCGTCCATCAAGGAACTGGCCCGCCGCTGGTACCCGCGCGTCTACTTCGCCAGCCCGGAGAAGAAGGGCGGCCACCGCGCCCTCGCCGACATCACCGAGAGCATCCAGGAACTGCGCTACTACCGCGCGGCGGTCTTCGTCCCGCAGCCCGGCCCCGACTCCGAGACGGCCCGCGCCGTCGCCGCCCGCGTGGCCGCGGGCTGACCCACACCACGGGAACCGCTACACTACTGGGAGCCGGGCACGTTCCCGGCCACGGTGGGTGTAGCTCAGCTGGCAGAGCACTTGGTTGTGGTCCAAGATGTCGGGGGTTCAAGTCCCCTCACTCACCCCAAGGTCAGGCCCCCTTTCGGGGCTTGGCATGAAGGGCAGAGACACTCTCTGTGGGAATTCCGTGGGACGATCTTCGGATCGTCCCTTTTCCTTTGCCCGCCCGACGGGCCGGAGGGCTTCGTCCAGAGCGGCCACCGGCGATCGCGGCGACAACGCGAGTGCCGAAGCCCGTGCGGAGCAAGGCCCCGCGCGATCGGTGTCCAGGACGCCCGCGCGCGGCCTTGCGAGTTACGTCCCGCAACGAGCGTCCGGGGTCGTTGAGGACGTTGGACACAGTGCCGATGCCCACGCAGGCGCGCCTGGCAACGTCCGCCGCCTTCACCTCGCCACGCACGGCAGCCGAGTCCCGGGTGGTGTTGTTGTGGGACTCGGTCCGCGGTCGGGTGGTGTGAGCGACGGCGCATGGCGGCGCGGTCGGTCATTGCGATCACCTGCTCCTGCCTCCCACCTGCCGCAGCACCCGTAGCGGCTGGTCGGGGCCGCTCGGGGGCGACGTGATGTGCGCGGTCGTCCGGCCCGGCCGACGTCGCGGGCTCCGCCGCGCCGGGCCCTCCGGCCGGCGCGCCGCCTGCCTGGCTCGTCATCGGCGGGTCCGGACGAGCTCGAAGGCGCGGGCGGCCTCCGCCCAGGTCCGGTCGAGGTCGGAGCCCGGCGGGTAGCGTCCGTCCAGTTCCAGGATCGTGATGCCGTGCGCGGTCGAGAAGAGTGCCTGCGCGGTGTACGGCTCGCCCATCACCAGGAAGAACGGGGTGCCCGCCCAGTCCTCCAGGCCCGGCGCGAGACTTGCCCGGTCCAGCGGGCCCTGCGTCGCGAGCCGGTACAGGTGCGGGCCGGCCAGAGCCGCGGTGCGGTAGGCCCGCAGCAGCGCCGACACCGGCTCCGGCTCCTCGACGGCCCGGTACAGCTCGGTGCCGAGCTCGGCCATGCCCAGCTCGATCAGCGCCGATTCGACGGCGGCCTTGCTGGTGAAGTGCTTGTAGAGCGAGGGCGCGCGGATGTTCAGCCGCGCGGCCAGGGCTCGCATCGTGAGGGCGTCGCGGCCCTCTTCTTCGAGCAGTTCCCGCGCGACCGAGACGATCTGGGTCGCGCGGGAGCTCAGGACACTGAGTTCAGGCCGGCCGCTCACGGTGAGATCTTCTCTCAGTACGCGGCCTCGGCGCGCTTTTTGAGCGCGGCGTTCATGGCGGCGAAGTTGTCCTGGACGTCGATCACGCTGCCGACGAAGGGCACCAGGAAGCCGGTGAAGTTCTCCCCCTGGGTCAGCTTGACGCGCCCGGGGCCCGTCTCCTCGATGAGGAAGTAGTGCTCGCCGTCGACCACGCCCGGGACGCCGAACCGGCCGATCCAGCGCAGTTCGTGCCCGGGGTCGGCGACCAGGACGGTCGGCTTGAAGGTCATCGTCTTCCCGCCGTCCTTGCCGGCCAGCTTGTTGACCAGCTTGGCGCCCTTCTTCGGCTCCCCGACGGCGCTGAGGATGAACGGGTTCCACTCGGGATAGGCCTGGAAGTCGGTGAGCACCTGCCAGACCCGGGCGGCGGAGGCGTTGACCTCGATCTCGGCGCGAAGCTTGTGCGGGTGGATCCGGGTCCAGCCGTACAGGCTCCCGGCGACGACGACGAGTGCGACGACCAAGATCCCCACAATACGCACGATGCGGACAACCATGACGGCCTCTTCCCTCTCGGCTAACGCTGTTAGCCACACCATAAGCTAACTAAGTTAGCCGCGCAACCCCGCTTGCCGTCCCTCCGCTCCAGGGCTCAAGCAGCGATACGCGGCCGAGAGCGCCGCCAGGACCTCCGTGCATCGGCCGGGAGGACGCGTCCAAGACGTCTGGCGGGGACGTCTTGGGCCCTCACAACCGTCATCAAGGACGTCCTGAGGGACGGCACCAGCCATCTCACGGGCGTCCAAGACATCCTCGATCGCGTCGAACAACCTGTTCAGCTCGCGAAAATATGGTGGGCGTGATGATCGGCGCACTGCCGCTATGAGCCAGCCCGGCCCCTGCGTCGCCCCTGTGAGATCGAGGCCCCAAGCCGAACTGCGGGATGGCTTGTCAGCGTTCGGCTGTTGACCGGTTCGGCGGTCGTCGCGTAGACAGGGCCGGACGGCCCGGCGTGCCGGGGACTGCCATACCTTCAGTGGACGGCGGCGATGCGTCTCTCGGTACCGGTTCGGTCATGAGGGGTACGTGCGCGTTGGCGGCGCTGGTGGTCGCGGCCTCGGTGGCGCTGGTGCTCGGTGTGCCGGTCGCGATGGCCGCGCGTGATCTGGCCGCCGATGGTGAGATGGTCGCCGCGCAGCGGGAGATGGCCGCGGTGGCGTTCGTGGTGGCGAGGGCTCCCGATCCGGTCGCCGTGGATGCGGCGTTCGCGCCCGGCGGCGGGCTGGCCGAGAGCGCGAGCGGCCGCCGGATCGTCGTGATCATGCCGGACGGGCGCAGGTCGGGGCCCCGCTCGGCGGTGCTGTCCGCCCCACGCGTCCGGGACGGTGATCTGGCGCGGGCCCGGGCGCAGACCGCGGCCGTGGAGACCGTGGGCGACGGCGTGGCGATCGTCTTGCAGCCGGCACCGGCGGCGGACGGCAGAACGGCGGTGATCGAGCATTGGGCGCCGGCGACCCGGGTCCTGCCGGATGCGCGGACCCTCTGGTCGTGGCTCGCGCTGGCCGCGGTCGCGGTCGCGGCGCTGGCCGGTCACCGTTTCGGCGCCCGTGGCGCCCGGCTCATCGGACGGTTCGGGCGCGCCGCCGCCGCGGTTCGCACCGGGGATGTGGCGGTGCGGATCGAGCCGGACGGGCCGAAGGAGCTTCGGGATGCCGCCAAGGCCTTCAACGCGATGTCGGAGCGGGTGGCCGAAAGGTTGCGCGCCGAGCGTCGTCTGGCGGGGGACCTGCCCCACCGGCTGCGGACGCCGCTGGCCGCGCTGCGGCTGCGTCTCGACCGGCTTGCGACCGGGCCGCGGGAGGACGCGGCGCGGGCGGCGCTGGTCCGGCTGGAGCAGGAGGTCGACGTGCTGATCCAGGTGTCCAGGCTGCCCGGCGGCGGTGTGCTGGAGGACGGGCGGGCCGGCTGTGACGCGGCGGAGGTGGTGGCGGAGCGGGGCAGGTTCTGGTCCGCGCTGGCCGAGGACCAGGGCAGGCGGTGGCGGCTGTCGTACCCGGAACGCCCGGTCCCCGTGCGGGTGGACCGCGACCAGCTCGCGACCGCGCTGGACGCGCTGATCGGCAACGTCTTCCACCACACGCCCGAAGGCACCGCGTTCGACGTCGCGCTCGAACCCGGCGCGGACGGCGCGGTGATCGTGATCTCCGATGCCGGGCCCGGCATCGCCGACCCGGACGCGGCCGTCCGGCGTGGTGGCAGTGACGGCGGCTCTACCGGGCTGGGCTTGGACATCGCCCGCCGCGTCGCCGAGTCCGGCGGCGGCGGGCTGCGGATCGGACGGTCCGCGCTCGGCGGCGCCAGGATCGTGTTATGGGCTCGCATCGATGATGTCGCGGATGAGGGCTCATGATCCGGGTGCTGGTCGTGGAGGACGACGCGGACGTGCGTTCGGCGCTGGTCGAGGAGCTGACGGACCGCGGGTACTCGGTGCGCGCGACCGGGGAGGCGTGGGCGGCGCTGCGTGAGGTGGCCGACGCCTGTCCGCGGGTCGTGGTGCTCGACCTGGGCCTCCCGGACATGGACGGCCGTGAGCTGCTGAAGCTGATCCGGGCGGTGTCGGACGCGGCGATCGTGGTGATCACCGCCCGGGACGCGGAGGAGGAGATCGTCGCGATCTTGCGCGGCGGGGCCGACGACTACATGGTCAAGCCGTTCCGGGCGGGCGAGTTGGACGCGCGGATCGGTGCGGTGCTGCGCCGGATGGCCGGCCGGCCGACCGCGGTGATCGAGGTGGGCGGGCTGCGGCTGGACCTGCGGCGACACGAAGCGTGGCTGGACGGCGCCGTCCTGGATCTCACACCGCGCGAGTTCGAGCTGCTGGCCTATCTGGCGTCCCGTCCCGGCGAGGTGATCTCGCGGGCTGAACTGCGCCGGGAGGTGTGGCGGCAGCCCTACGGCGGCGACCAGACCGTCGATGTGCATCTGTCGTGGCTGCGCCGCAAACTCGGGGAGACCGCCGCCGCGCCCCGTTTCCTGAGCACCGTCCGGGGCGTCGGCGTGCGTTTCGACGTTCCCATCTGACTTCCTGCCGTCCACCACGGCGAAGTGAACCGTACGGCGCACAGGCGTTTACTTGCCCGCCACCGCGAATTCGACTGATGGTGTCAAGATCGTCTGGTGAGCGATGAGAACCGTGGCCCGTTCGAAGGGAGCCGTCCACCCGTGCGCATCTCGGGCCCGGCGCATCGCCGCGTCCGCGCGCCGTGGTGGACGGTCTTGCGATTAAGGCGAAGGCACCTCGCGGCGTGGGTCGTCGTCGGGGCGGCGCTGATCGCTGTGGTCGGCCAGTGGGTCGCCTCCGGCATCCTGGACCGCCCCGCCAGGAACTCCGGCGAATGGGCCGGCCCGCCGCCGTATTCGTTGCCGTCCGGCCCGACCGTGAAGGGCGGATCGCCGTCGCCCACACCCTCGCCCACACCGTCGCCGTCCAAGGTCACGGCGCCGAAGCCGCAGCGCCGCTCCCCGGCGCAGGCCGAACCCCGGAGTTCGCGCAGGAGTCCGGCCGGGCCGCCCACCGCGCGGATCACCGCCCCGTCGCAGGGTGCCAGGGTGACGGGCATGATCGGTGTCCTGATGCGAGGAACCGCCGCCGACCTGGGGGGCCGGCAACTGCGGATCTTCGATTTCGCCCCCAACGGGGCCTATTACCTGTCCGACGAGGGGCCGATCCCCGTGTCCGGGGGGCAGTGGTCGTTCCGCAACGGAACGATCGGCGACGGCACGCGGGACGTGGGCAAGTCCTTCGTGCTCACCGTCGTGATCGCTGACCAGAGCTGCCAGGCGTTGATCGGCTCGACTCCCCGTGACGCCCAGAACAACATCTCGTTCCGGACGCTCCCGGCCGGTTGCCGCGAGGCCGACGGCGTGCGGATCACCAAGACCGCCCCCTGAGAAGCGCGACGCGGGAACGGATCCGCCGCGGGAACGGACCCGCCGTACCGCGCGGCATATGACGATCGGTTCGCGGACGCGGTGGGCCGAGACCGGCGTCTGAGTGCGGGCCGTCGAACCCGCTGGAAAAAACGGTCGCATCCCATCCCGAATCGGCCGAATATCGTCGCTCAGCGAAACGAAGCCTAACAATCATTATTGTCACCTTTATGTTCTCTTAATAAATCGGGGTGCTTTCCTTCTCCTGCGTCCGCGTTCCATGTCCGGACGAGAGGAGAAAAATGATCAAGATAGGTAGGCATCAGGTGGTGGCGGTGGCGGTGGCCGCGGCGCTGCTGGGCACCATGGGCTCGCCTGTTCTGGCGGATGATCCGAGCGCGTTGGTGCACCAGCAGACCGAGGAGTCGGCGAAGATACCGGCTGACGCCGTCTCGCTCACCCGTGAGCAGAATCCGAAGACCGGCGACGTCACCATCACCTTCGATACGGGCGTCGCCCTCGACCAGGAGAAGCTGCGCAGCCTGGTTGACGAGACCCAGGCGCGGAACGACCGCCTGAGCGACACCTTCAAGCAGGATTTCGAAGCCCACCAGGTGGACATTCCGCACAACGGGACCGATCAATGGGTGGACTTCGACGGCACACTGGCCGCCACACCCACCGGCATCAGCATCACGATCCCGGGCTCCGACGTACGGGCCGAGGCCTCCTGGTGGCAGTCCATCGTCGCGACCGTCGCGGGCGTCGCCACCAACCTTGTCGTCCGCACGCTGTGCATCGGCCTTCAACCGGAATGGGTCGTCGCCTGCGCGGCCATCGGCGCGTTCACGGGCGGCATGGTGCGCGGCACGATCCTGCAGGGCTTCGATGGCACGCTCAGAGACGGGAAGGCCTGGGCGAACACCCTGGTCAGCTCGCTTGCCATGGCGGTCGGCGCGGCCGCCTGGGAAGCGGGCGTCAACGTCTGGGCACGCGACACGTTGCCCGGCATCCTCCAGTCGATCGGCAACGCGGTGGTGAACCTCTCGCGCTCGATGGCCAACTGGCTTGGCGACCAGTGGTCGGCCCTCGTCCGCGAGACCGGGGAAGCCATCCGCAACTTCGCCCAATACGTTGCTGACGCGGCACGCAACCTCGTGAACGTCCCCAACAACGAAGCGCCGCCCAAGAACCCGGGTGAGATGTCCGCGGCACAACAACAACAGCAGGCGCAGCAGCAGCAACAGCAGGCAAAGCCGGAGGCGACGATCAGGCTGCAAGGGCTTGCGCCGACCGGCTAGAGGGCCGCGCCCAGCCCCCCGACCGGAAGCAGACCTTTCCGCCCACGGAAAGGCGCAGACACGAATCCCGGTCAAGGGACCGTGAACTGGATGAGGGCTTTCTGACCCGGTGTGAACCGCCACACCGGCACCAGAAAGCCCTCACCCGCGCCTGAATCCCAGATTCCGCCCGTCATGCTCCGGCGACTGCACCGGGATATCGAGCTACAGCTTTTTGATCAGCTTGGGGTCGGCTGCCTTGCGCCAGGTCTTGGCCAGGTCGGTCAGGGGGTCGCCGCACCGCTGGAGGGTGGTCAGTGCGCCCAGGGCGTAGGCGTCGGATGTCGCGCCGGGTTCGGGGACGATCTGTTCCAGGCGGCTGGCGGCGACGATTCTGTCCTGGTTGTCGCCCAGGACGTCCTGGAGCCGCTCGGCGCGGTCGGCGATCTTGCTCGCCTGCTTGCCGAGCACGGGCTCGGCCGCCTCGGCGGTGTAGCGGAGTCGCTTGGCCGCCTTGCGGGTCTCGTGCAGGGCGGCGTTGCGGTCGGTGTCCCGCGTCGCTTTCTCCGCCTCGGCGTAGGCGTCGGTCATCTCGCGCCGGGCCTTGGTCACGATCTTGGGCAGCTGCTTGCGCGCCGCCTTGTGCGCCCGCTCGCGGACGGGCGGATCGGTCACCATCGCATCGATGCGGTCCAGCAGGGCGAGATAGCGCTGGCTGCGCAGAACTTTGCGCAGCCGTTCGCGGGCCTGGAGTTCCTGGTGCCTCATCCTGAGCAACCAGCCGGGCTCGCTGGACGGGCCGGGAAGGTCGGCGAGCTGGGCGCGGAGACGGGCCTGCAACACCTCCAGGTCGCGGACCTCGCCGAGCGCATCGGCCAGCCATTTGAGCTCCGTCCGCAGCGGCTTGGTCCGGGCCCGATCGAGCACCTTGCGATGAGTGCGCAGAATACTCCGGAACCGGCGAACCGAAGTGCGCATCTTGTGCACGGAATCGTCGTCATGGTCGGCGAGCCGCACCCGCGGGTCATAGGACAGGATGCGCGCGGCCTGCGCGCCGAGATAAGCGGACATCGCCTGGGCGGTGGTACGCATCTTGGCGGAACGGCGGCCGGGAAGGGCATCGGCGCCGAGCACGACCGACAGCTTGTTCGGCGTGTCGCTGGCCTGCGCTCCGGAATCGATCAGGCGGTCACCGATGGCGTCGAGCACCTCCTGGGCACCGTCGACGAGCTCCACCTCCAGCTCCCGCCAGGTGGTCACGCCATTGTCACGGGGTTCCAGCCGGATGCCGGTGACACTGTCGTCGACGACTTCGGCCAGCACCTTGCCCTTCCGGCCGGGCAGGGCGTGCTCGGTACGGTCCGTGCGGATCTCGGCCACCGCTACCAGTGGACGACCGCGGGTGACGGCCAGAACCAGGTCGGCGAGTTCGGGGGGCGGAGGATCGCCGGGCGCTCCGGCGGGCCGCTGGATCTCGTCCCGCACGCCCTTGGCCTTGGGAAGCTTGAGGTGCCAGCCGTCATCGGACCCGCCGGTGCGGCGCCGCAGTGTGATGCCGCGGCGAGCCAGTCGCAGGTCGAGAGTGTCGTAGTAGACGGCGATGAGGGTGTGGGTTCGGGACTCGGCGGCGGCGCTCAGACCGGGTATCTCTCGCAGATCCGGAAGGCTGAATCCGCTGTCGACCTCGTACTTGCGCTCGACCTCCACATGGGCCGCCACGTCGATCCTCTCCTTTCAAGAACTGTCTGTCTCCTGCACCCCTACCCGCCTCACAAGCTCTACGCGCCCCCACCCAGGAATCCCGTCCCCACCCGGGCAGACCTCGAATAAGTGCTCGGCCAGCACCTAAGAGCCTGCTCTATTCGGTGAGCCTGATGAGCCGTTTGTGACAGATGGGAGCGGAGTAGTTCCAGAAAAGACCGGCTGACTGAGGAGACGAGCGCAAGGCACGGCAAGAAACCTCGAACAAACCGTTTCCCACCCCGGGACGCATCCGTCCTTGGGATATTCGCGCTGAATTGGCTCATGGTCGTCGACTGCGGGAGCGCCTTAGCAGCGCGTGTCCCGTAACGGTGAGCGCGGAAGCCCGGCGTGCCTGGGCGGGGACGGGCAGGTCAGTGGAACTGAGGAACGATGAGGTAGATGCCGTAGACGACGATGGCGGCGCAGGCGGAGAAGCACAGGGCGGCCGTGGCCGTCGGGATGGTGGTGGACCGTGCCCGCTCTCCGGCGTCCTGGCGTGCCGATGCCGCCAGCAGCCCGAGCGTGAAGATCACCACGACGGCGACGGTCGCGCCGAGCGCGACCACGAAGACCTGGCCCAGCGGGCCCCATTTGATGTCCATGGCCCTCGCCCCCTATACGGCCGTCGAGACCTGGTCGGTCGCTCGTCCCGGCGTCTGGTTGACGTTGTCGGGATGGACGCGGTCGCGGCGGGACACCACGTAGATGCCGCTGGCGAACGCCAGCGCCACCACCCCGGCGATCAGCACGCCGGTGTCGCCGTGGGTGGCGACCGAGGCGGCCAGCGCGCCGACCGCCGCCGCTGCCGGCAGTGTCAGCATCCAGGCCACCGCCATCCGACCGGCCATCCCCCAGCGCACCTTGGCCAGCCTGCGCCCCAGTCCCGTGCCGAGAATGGCGCCCGAGCACACCTGCGTCGTCGACAGCGCGAACCCCAGATGGGAGGAGGCCAGGATGACCGCCGTCGAGCCGGATTCGGCCGCGAAGCCCTGCGGCGACTCGATCTCGGTGATGCCCTTGCCCATCGTGCGGATGATCCGCCAGCCCCCGATATAGGTGCCCAGTGCGATCGCCAGGCCCGCCGACGCGATCACCCACAGCGGCGGATCGGACCCGCTGTCCAGAACGCCCGCCGAGATCAGCGTCAGCGTGATGACACCCATCGTCTTCTGCGCGTCATTGGTCCCGTGCGCGAGGGAGACCAAGGACGCCGAGGCGATCTGCCCGATCCGGAAACCCTCACGGACGGTGCCCTGCCGTCCCCGCGCGGTGATCCGATAGGCCAGGTAGGTCGCCGTCATCGCCACGAAGCCCGCGACCAGCGGGGCCGCCACCGCCGGGACGAGGATCTTCTCCACCACGGTGTCGAAGTGCACCCCGGAGGACCCGGCGCTGAACCACACCGCACCGATCAGCCCGCCGAACAGGGCGTGCGAGGAGCTCGACGGCAGGCCCAGCAGCCAGGTGACCAGGTTCCAGATGATCGCGCCGACCAACCCGGCGAAGACCATCGCCGGACTGACCAGCCGGTCGTCCACGATCCCACCCGAGATCGTCTTGGCGACCTCCACCGACAGGAACGCCCCGACCAGATTGAGCACCCCCGAGATCGCGACGGCGACCCGGGGACGCAACGCACCGGTCGCGATCGAGGTGGCCATCGCGTTGGCGGTGTCGTGGAAACCGTTGGTGAAGTCGAATAGCAGCGCGGTGACGATCACGACGACGACCAAGAACGTGACATGTTCCACCAGTCCGCACCTTTCGGCCGGGTATTCCGCACCATAGCTCGCTCGGATGAACCGGCCGTGAACCGTTACAGCGATTTACAATGCGATGGGACGACACCCATGCCGCGCCCCCGGCAACCTTGAGGGCCCAGCCACCTGATGTGAAATCGACGGGCGCGTCGGTCTCCTTCGGCGGCCTCCTTGGCAATTTCACCGTCCGCGCATCGACGGCGGCTCTCCGTCCGATAACCGCACGCCAGAAACTCGCGTAATCCCATCGTTTGCTTGACAAGGCGAGATGTCGCCGCCACCCATGGTGACGACCACATCCGCGAACGGGACGGCTTCGTCCGCGAGCGGCTTGGCAACTGCTTCGACAGGTCGAGCCCGACTTCGGCCATCACCTCGGCGACGGCGGGATTGACGGTGGCGAGGGACACCGGCCCAGCCGAGCGGCCCCTCCGGCGGATGGTCCGGCGGGGCGGCGACCATCTGGGAGCGTTCGACATTGTGAGACGCACACGAACAGCACCACAGGCACGTCGGCGGCTCGATCACCGGGTCTCCCGCGGGGTGAGGCGTCGCAGCCCCAACGAGACCGGCTCCGCAGCGGGAGCGGGAGCGGGACGACGATCCCGACGGCGTCGAACAGCTCCGCCGCTTCGGCCTGACCGCCGCCGGGGACGTCGAGGAGCCCCGGGCGGAGGCGCGGTCCGCCCGGGGCAGGTGATCAGTGCGAGACCATTCCCAGGCAGTCGTCGGCGATCTTGGCGTTGATCGCCGCGATCTCGTTCCGCTTGTGCTCTGTGACCCCGGTGAGGTGGCCGAACTCGTGGAGCAGGATCAGTCGCTGGGTGTCCAGCCGGGTGGGCGTCCGGTTGAGCTTCGCCCCGCCGAACAGCCCAGGATCGTTCACGGTGAGGAACGGCTCGAAGATCCGGATCGTGCCGCCGGCGCGGATCCCCTGTTCGGACGCGGCTGCGTAGGCGAAGTCACCGCTGAGGGGGTCCAGGACCCCGGGCAGGCCGGTGTCCTCGATCCGGGTGAAGAGAAAGTCGGTATACGCGGTCCGCCGGGTTCCGTCCGGGTACACGAACGGGTTCGGCCCGGTGAGGAGATCGACGCACTTCTGGTTGCTGAAGAGCATCTGGTTGACACTGTCGTAGGCGGCGAGTACGGGTTGCCGGGGTGGCTTCGGCGGCTTGGGCGGGCCGAAGAGGAAGGCGCCGATCGAGCCGAAGAACCCGAGATCGATCTCCGGTCCGAAGGGGTTCGGCCGCTTGGCGGTGACGAGGACATCCTCCACGCACAGGCTCGTGAGGTACTCGGTGTAGCAGTATTCGTCGGCGCTGGCGGGCGCCGCGCCGACACCCACTCCGACGCCGGTGATGGAGACGGCCAGCGCCAGGGTCGCACCGATGCGAGTGCCACGACGGCGACCCGCCCGGGGCATTGCGGCGCTGGGGACGGACCGCCGGCGGCGGCCGGAACGGATGAAGGGCAAGCGCATCGCGGATCCTCCGGTCGACACATGACCGGGCCGCTGCCCGATCACCCGTGGTTCGCTCGCCGACCGCCGCCGGATGCCTGCCGTGCCGGACAATTTTCGCCTGCGCGCCTGCCCCACTCGCTCCAATCAGGCACAGCGCGGGAGAACCTGGGCCTGGATCGTGCTACGAGCGGTCGTAAGCCCCGGGCCCGGTCGCTTGGACGATTGCCGTGTGCAGCCGGACGTCCGCATTGCTGGGCTATCGCTTTTGGACGGTGTAGGTCAGGTGGGTCGTCCTCGGGGAGGGCTCCGCGCGGAGCGGGTCCAGGGCTACGCGGGCCGCGTCCACGCCCTCGAAGAGGCGGACTCCGGAGCCGAACAGCACGGGTGACAGCGCGATCGAGAACTCGTCGATCAGGCCGGCGTTCAGGTACTCCAGGATCGTCGTGCCGCCGCCCGCGATGCGGACGTCGCGGTCGCCGGCGGCCTCGCGGGCCTGGTCGAGCGCGGTCTCGATGCCGTCGTTGACGAAGTGGAAGGTGGTCCCGCCCGGACGCTCCCAGGGGTCGCGCTTCTCGTGCGTCACGACGAAGACGGGCGTGTGGAACGGCGCCTCCTCCGGCCACGCCTGCTCCCCGGCGTCGAACATGCGCTTGCCCATCACGCTCGCGCCGGTGCGCTCGAACGTCTCCCGCAGGATGTCGTTGTCGCGCCCTTCCTCGCCGCCTTCGCCGAGTTTCAGGTTCTCCCGGAAGAACCGCTGCGGAAAGACCCACCGCTGCAGTTCCATCCACTGCTGCCCCATCAGGTCGTCGATGGACGACGGCGCGATGAACCCGTCCAGTGACATCGACACGCTGAAGAACACTTTTCCGGCCATCAGTCCTCATCTCCGTTCTGGACGAACTCGCTGACGTAGGCGGCAAGGTTGCCGAGGGTCTGCTGCCCGGCCTCGACCGCGTGGTACTTCTCGGCTGCCTCGTCCCGCAATTCCTTGGTGGGGAAAACGGTGCTCATCTCGATCCGGGTCGCCGCGCCCTCGGGCTCGAACGTCAGGACCGACTCGAAGGCGTTCGGGTCGTCGCTGGACTCGCCGTGCACGAACGCGATCCGCTCCGGACGGGCGATCTCGGTCCACGAGATCCATTCGCTGTAGTCGGTGCCGTCCGGTCCGTGCATCACGAAGGCCCACTCTCCGCCGACGCGGAATTCGAAAGAGCGTGTTGTCGTGGTGAAGCCGTCCGGTCCCCACCACCGCGACAAATGCCGGACCTCGGTGAACGCCTCGAACACCAGCTCTGGCGCGGCGTCGATGACCCGGGAGATGACGATCTCGCGGTCGGCCGTCGCGGACCGGCCCGGCGCTCCTCGTCTCGTCGCACTCATCAGCTATTCCTCCTGCCTTTCCTGCTTCAAGTCCTGCACGTACGCGTCCAGCCGGTCGAAGCTCTCGTTCCAGAACCGCTCGAACCCGCCGGTCCACTCGTGGACCGGTCGCAGCCCCCGGGCGTCCAGGCCGTACAAGCGCTGCTTACCCGCCCTGCGGTCCCTGACCAGCCCGACCTCCCGGAGCACCCGCAGGTGCTTGGACGCCCCCGGCTGAGTCATGCCCAACTCCCGGGCCAACTCGGTCACCGGCCGCTCCCCGGCCCGCAGCAGCACCAGGATCTGGCGGCGCTGCGGCTCGGCGATCGCGTTGAAGACGTCCGACGTCGTCGCTGCTCGTGCCATAGCCTCATCATATGCCCATATCGGCATGCGTCAAGCCCGGCGGGACCGGCCCAGCCCGTCGAGCCGTGCCCGCCTCGGGCCGGCGTCAATAATTAACGGCTATTCGTATTCCGAACAAGGACCCCGCGCCCCTGACATACTCGCTTTATGCGCGGGGGCAACCGAGAAAGATCTCGTTATGGAACACGCGACCTGGCTCACTTACGCCTGCTTGAGCGGCAGCGAACCCGACAGGCAAATGATCCACCGCAGGGCTGGACGACCAAGGACGTCGCGGGCTATGTCTGGGTGCTGATCCCTTTCGTGCTCGCCGGGCTGCAGCTATTCCGCATGGCCGACGGGAACAGCGAGATCATCTATGCGCTCACCTCCAGCGCGGACACCCGCGCGCTCCTGTTCGGCGTCCTGGTTCCGCAAATTCCCGGCCTGCTGATCCTGATGATGGCCTGGTCGGGCCCGGGAGTCTTCAAGCGCGCCACGAGTGGAATGGACGCCGACGACCGAGGCGTCATCGGCTTCGGCTACGTCGTGGCCTTCGCCTTGCTCTTGGTCTTCACCAGCCCGCTCATGGCGGCCCTGGCGTCGATGGCGCTGATCGGGAACCTCTCTCCCCCGGCGTCGGACGGCGACGGGCGGCGACACCACAGCAACCTGCTCCGGTTCTCGCTGCTCGGCGTGGCGCTCCACGTGATGCTGTCCCCCGTCCTCGCGCCGCAGTGGCTTCCGGCCGAAGCGATAAAGCTGAGGAACAACGACACATTCGCCGGATACGTCGTCAATGCCGATCAGGGCGGCTGGACCACGATTCTCGTCGACGAGCCGAAGCAGGTACGCCGCGTACGGGCCGACGAGATCCAGCAGCGGACGGCTTGCAGGATCGGATCAAAGCAATCCAACTCCGTGTGGTCGATCCTCAGACGGCCGATCATGCGCAACTTCACGGACTACAAAGTCCCGCCCACCTGCCCGAAGCCCTGAAGACGTTACGGCCTGGTGGTGGCGGGGCCCGGTGCGGCGGCGGCGCGTGCGAGGTGCTCGGCCGCCGCGTCCGGACGGTCGAGCCGCCGGGCGAGCCTCGCAAGGACCAGGTGGGTCGAACCGGCGCAGGCCAGCGCCGAGCCGACGACCTGGAGCCGGTCCCGGTACGGGTACAGCATCCGGTACATGGCGTCCGGGTCCGGGGTCCCGAGAACGGCGGCGATCTCCCCGAGTTGCCCATGTTCGAAGTCCGAGGCCCAGGTCTGCTCGCGCGGCACCCGGTCCAGGCCCCAGCGGCGGAGCAGGCTCCGGGCGCGCTCCGGCTCCCCCGCGTCCAGCAGCGCCAGGACGGTGGTCGGACGCAGCCCCGCGTTCTCCGCGTGCGGCGCCGCCGCGAGAAGCTCGTCGAGCCGGGAGGGGACCCGGCCCCTGAGCCGGTCCAGCACGGTGAGCTGCATGAGGCGGGCCCATTGCGCGCCCCACACGCTGATCCGGCCGTGCTGCCGGTGCGCCTGCTCGATCAGCTCGACGGCCGTGTCGTCGTCCCCCCGGAAGATCGCGTACCCGGCCTCCTGGTAGGTCAGCTGGACCTCCAGCTCGGGGATGCCGAGGGCCCGCACCATGTCCCGGGACCGTTCGAGGCCGTCCTCGTACTCGGTGATCCGGCCGAACTTCAGATGCGCCGACAGCAGGTGCATGCGCGCGATCACCTCGGTGAAGGCGGGCAGGCCGGCGCCCGCCAGCGCGAGCGACTCCTCCAGCGCGGCGATCCGCGCGGGCTCCCGCTCGGGAACCCATGAGGCCATGACGTAGTTGTTCAGCGTCCGGCCGCGCAGCTCCGGGTCGCCGATCCGCCGGGCGATCTCGACCGCCTCCTCGGCCAGCCGCTCGCCCTCCGGACGGTCGGGGCCGTAGTACAGCTCGACGGCGAGGGTGCCCAGCAGTTCCGCGCGGCGGCGCGGATCGCGGGTCCCGGCGATCAGGTCCCGCAGCAGCGCGACGAAGCCCGGGTCGACGGTGCCGTAGGAGCGCCAGTTCCACAGCGCCACGCCGCCGAGGACGGACACGGCCTCCGCGAGCCGCTCCCGGTCCCCGGCCCGCCGGGCGATCTCCACCGCCTCGTTCAGCACGGACGCGGCGCGGCGCACGTCGCCCGCCAGCCGCAGTTCCTTGACGAGGGTCAGCAGCGTCCGGTAGCGGCGGTCCTCGCCGTCCCCGCCCGGCGGCAGCACCGCCAGGGCCCGCTCGCGGTGCCGGGCCGCCTGGTCGAACGCGAGCCGCCGGCGGGCCTCGTCGGCCGCCCGGGAGCAGGTGCGGAAGGCGGGTTCGGACGCGGTGCCCCCGGCGGCGTGGAACCGGTGCCGCGCCAGGTCGTCCAGGTGGGCGTCCTCGCCGTGGACGGCCTCGATGGCGTCGGCGAGGAGCGCGTGCAGTTGCGTCCGCTCGCCTGGGGCGAGCCGTGCCGACAGGGCGTCCCGGGAGATGTCGTGGGCGAACCGCCATCGCCACGTCTCCTCGTCGTGGCGGAGGAGTCCGCTGTCCAGCGCCGGTTCCAGCGCGGTGACGACCCGCGCCGCGTCGAGCCGGACGGCGTGGGCGAGGATCGCGACGTCGATCTCCGCGCCCGCGAGCGCCGCCAGCCGCACGAGGACGCGGGTGCGTTCGGGCAGCCGCTCGAAGCGGCGCTCCACGACGTCCCGGACGGTGGCGGGCACCTGCGGCCGGGAGCGCGAGTCCGCGTCGTGGTGGAAGCGGAGCAGCTCGGCGAGGAAGAACGGGTTGCCGCCGGTGCGCTCCCGCATCGCCGCCGCGTCCGGCAGGCCGTCGCCGTGCCCGCTGAGCAGCGCCTCGATCTCGGGGACGGACAGTCCGGACAGCGGGAGCCGCTGGACGGCGCGCTCGCGTCCCAGCAGCGCCAGCGTGTGCTCCAGCGCCGCCGCGTCGAGCGCGTCGGCGGACCTGCACGTCGCGACGATGCCGCACGGCAGGCCGCGCAACCGGCCGATGAGCAGCCGCAACGCCTGCAGTGAACCCGCGTCGGCCCATTGCAGGTCGTCCAGGACGAGAAGGAGCGGGCCGGTGCGAGCGACGTCGACGACGGCGCGGGCGATGGCCTCCAGCAGCCGGAAGCGTTCGATCGCCGGGTCCTGGGCGGGGTCGGCCGGGTCGTCCACGGCCATACCGCCCACGAAGGCGGGCCGTTCCGCGCCCAGTTCCTGGAGCACCTGTTCCCAGAGCCAGAAGGGCGGGGCGCCGAGGTCCTCCACCGCCCGCGCCCAGACGACGTTCATGCCCTGGTCGCGGGCGATCCAGGCGGCCGCCTCGGCGAGCGTCGTCTTGCCGATCCCCGCCTCGCCTTCGAGCAGGACCATCGTCGCGGTGCCCCGGCGGGCGGCCTCGATCCCGGCCCGCAGCTCGGCGAGCTCGCGGTCGCGTCCGACGAGCCCCGGCACGGAGTCGGCGGCGGGTTCGGACGGCGGAGTCGTCGAGCCTCCGGACGGCTCCGGCGCGTCCGGGACGAGGGTCGCGGCGGTGGCGACCTCGCCGAGCGAGGGATCGCGGCGCAGGATCGCCCCCTGCAAGGCGACCAGTTCCGGGCCCGGGACCAGCCCCAGCTCCTCGTCCAGCAGGTTCCGGCAGTCCTGGTAGGCGTTCAGCGCGTCCGCCTGCCGCCCGGCGCGGTAGGCGGCGAGCATGAGCCGCGCCCAGTACCGCTCCCGGAGCGGCTGTTCGCGGACGAGCGTCTCGGCGGTCGCGGCGGCCAGGTCGGGACGGCCGCGGCCGAGCTGCGCGGCGGCCTTGCAGTCCAGCGCGCGCAGCCGGAGCTCCATCATGGCCTCGGCGTGACCGGCGAGGTCGGGGTCCTCGGCGACGTCGGAGAACGGGCGCCCGCGCCACAGCGCCAGGGCGCGGTCGACGGCCTCCAGCGCGGCGGCGTGGGCGGCCTGTTCGACCCGGCGCTCGCCGTCCGCTACCAGGGCGGCGAACAGTGCGGTGTCGACCTCGCCGTCCGCCGCGTCCAGCAGGTATCCGGGCGGACGGGTCACGATCGCGCCCGCGTCCGTGCGGGCGCGGCGGGACGGGTCGAGCAGCCGCCGCGCCTGCGAGACGTAGACCTGGAGCGTTCCCACCGCGGAGGCCGGAGGATCGCCGGACCACAGCCGGTCTACCAGCCGGTCGACCGACACGACCCGGCCCGCGTCCGCGATCAGCAGGGTCAGCAGCGCGCGCAGCCTGCCCGATCCGACGACGACGGGCGCGCCCGCGGCGTCCGTCACCTCCAGCGGCCCCAGCACCCGGAACCGCGGCGCTCCGGCGGCAGCACCGGACCCGCGTTCGAATTCGCCTTCCACCCGTCCCGCCGTGGTCCCCCCGGTGTCCCTGCGCCGGCCGCCCGGCCACCCGGCCGCCACTTTAGGACGGCTTGTGTCCGGCCTTAACGGTGCCGAACAGGCCAAATGTAACTCACGTCGAACCGTGCCCCAAGTGTCGCCTGCGAGAAAGGACGTGCCGCCCGCCGCTCGGCCCCGCCGAGAAGACCACAGTCAGGAGAGAACACCGTGACCCTCATGTCCCCGCCGGACCTCGACGGCCTTCGCGAGCAGGTCTCCGGCCCCGTCCTCGCCCCCGGCGACCCCGGCCTCGACGGGGAGGTGGCGACGTTCAACCTGACGGTCCGGCACCGTCCGGCGGTCGTCGTCGGCGCGACCGGCGCGGCCGACGTCGCGGCGGCGGTCGGGTTCGCCCGGCGGAACGGGCTGCCCGTCGCCGTCCACGCCACCGGGCACGGCTCCGCGGCCCCCGTGGAAGGGGCCCTGGTCGTCAACACCAGCCGAATGCGCGGCCTCGCCGTCGACCCGGCCGCCCGGACCGCCCGGGTCGAGGCGGGCGTCCGCTGGGCCGAGGTGGTCGAGGCCGCCGCGCCGTTCGGGCTCGCGCCGCTCTGCGGGTCAGCGCCCGCCGTCGGCGCCGTCGGCTACACGCTCGGCGGGGGCTGCGGACCGGTCGCCCGGACGTACGGCTTCGCCGCCGACCACGTCCGGTCCCTTGAGGTCGTGACCGCGGACGGCCGGACGCGGACCGTGGACACCGGCACCGAGCCAGACCTGTTCTGGGCGCTGCGCGGCGGAAAGGGCGACTTCGGCATCGTCACCGCGATGACGATCGACCTGTTCCCGATCGCGATGCTGTATGGCGGCGGGATCTTCTACCCCGGCGAGCACTCGGCGCAGGTCCTGCACGCCTACCGCGAGTGGTCGCGGGACCTGCCCGAGTCGATCACCACGTCCGTCGCGCTGCTGCGGCTGCCGCCCGCGGACGAGCTGCCGCCGCCGCTGCGCGGACGGTTCGTCGTCCACCTGCGCGTCGCCCACGTCGGCGACCAGGCCGAGGGCGAGCGGCTGCTCGCGCCGATGCGGTCGGCCGCCCCGGCGATCATCGACATGGTCGGCATGATGCCGTACACGGCGATCGGCGCCGTTCACAACGACCCGACCGACCCGATGCCCTACTGGGAGGGCGGCGGGCTGTTCCACGAGCTGACCGGGGACGCCGTCCAAGCCCTGCTGGACGCGGCCGGGCCGGGCGCGGAGGCCCCGCCGCACGTGGTCGAGCTGCGCCAGCTCGGCGGCGCGATGGCCCGCGCGCCGCGGGTGCCCAACGCGGTCGGCGGACGGGACGCCGCGTACTCCCTGCTCGTGCTCGCCCCGCCGCCCCCGCAGGACATGGCGGGGCTGGTGCGGGCCCTCGGCGAGCGTGTCCTCGACGCCGTCCGTCCGTGGACGACGGGCGGCGCGCTGCTCAACTTCCAGGGCGCGGCCACCGCGCCCGCGCAGGTCGCGGAGGCGTGGCCAGCCGACGTCCACCTGCGGCTCATGGAGTTGAAGGCCGTGTACGACCCGGCCGGAATGTTCCGGTTCGGCCATTCGATCGGCGTCCCGGACTCCGCCGCCGGGTAGCGGCGGCGTCGGGGTAGTCACGGGGGACGGCGGGGCCGTGCTGGCACGGCCCCGCCGCGTGCTACGCCGGGGTCACAGAATGTCGGTGGGAGCCGGTTCAGCGGCGCCCCAGGTTAGGCGAACGGGCGTTGTGCCAGGCGGGAAAGTGTAAACGATGACGTTGTCGTAGCTGAGGTCCAGAAGGGTTTCGACCTCTGAGCGGAAACGGCGCAGTTGGGCCTCGCTGATCTGGCCCTCGAAGACGCTTCGCTGGACGTGGTGCAGGTACTTCCGGCATGTCCGCAGGATGCGCGGGTTTCGTTCGGCCGCGGTGTCGTAGACGACGATGACGTGCACGGTGCTTCTTTCACCACCAGATCCTGAAGGGTCTGTACGGCGTGCCTTCGAGGCATCTCCGGGTCAGCGCGAGTGCGTCGAGGTAGAGGAGTTCGTCGTAGGCGACGGGACGCCCGAGCGAGCGATGCGCGACGGTGACGGCTAGTTCGTCGCGGACGGACTGGACCACCAGTTTCCGGCCGCTTTCGCTGAGCATGGCCTGGTTGGCCTCACCGTCGAAATGATGTTCCTTGATCTGGTTGCGGCCGGACATCCGCAGAAGGAGACGTTCGGCGAACAGCGGTTTGAACATCTCCGAGAGATCGAGGACGAGGGAGTGGCGCTGGCGCTCCATGCTGCTGTGCAGGAAGGAGATGCCGGTGTGCAGGGGCGTCAGGCGCACAGCCGTGAGGGTTCGGGCGTAGATGATGCCGTTCACGTAGCTGATGAAGGCATTGCCGGCGTTCTTCGGAGGGCGGCGGCTGCGGCCACCGAGTTGGAGCCATCCGGGAAGTTTGGTGTCCAGGACTTCCCAGGCCGAGCGGCGGAAGGTCCCCTCGATGCCCATGAGGTGGGCCGCGGTTTCAGCGGTTTCGATGTTCTTCTGCAGAACGGTGTATGGACGCGAGAGGAGTTTCCGGTCGATGACGCGGCGGACGTTGAACGCGGCGGCGTCGACGATGCTCCGAGCGACCTTGAGCGCGGCTTCGGGATCTTCGGCGAGCCGGGCCTGCGCGAGGACGGTCTCGCCGGACGTGCTGATGTCGGAGGTCAGGAGCGACCCGGCGTAGTCACCGTAGTGGCTGAGGAGATGGACGTTGATCCGGTGCCGGTTGAGGAGCGCGACGACGGCGGTGTTGATGTCGGTTTCGGCGCAGGCGACGATGTCCCGGACGTCGGTGACCGGGATGTGAACCTTCCCGGCGGATTCGCGTTCGATGACGAGCGACTCGTCTTTGCGGCGGATCCGGCAGGGGGTGGTGAGCCAGTAAGTGCGTGCGGCGGCGGGCATGTCATTCCGTCCAGCAGTAGTCGGTGAAGCTGCATCCACGGCAGGCGGAGCGCGCCAGCCGGGCGGGCGAAATGGGCGAGGCGGCGACTCCGATGACTTCGGCGATGTCGGCCTGAGCCTGGTCCGCGGCTTCTGGCGTGTAGGGATAGCGATGGGTGCGGCGGGTCTTGGGGTAGTGCAGAATCGCGCCCTTGGCGTCGATGCCGATCTTTTCAAGCCGGTAGCAGTAATGCCGTCCTTGGGCCTGGTCGGCGGGCGTGGGCCGCGCTGACGATTTGACTTCGTGGACCCAGTGCCGGCCGTCGATGAAGTCAAGCTTGGCCGCACCGAGGTCTATGGGACTGCTGCGGGCATAAGAGGTCTCATGGACGGCCTCACCGAGCTGAACGGCGCCGCTCAGGTGTTCGGGCCGAACTCCGCGCAGGTAGAGCCAGAGTTGGCGCGGGCAGTGGTAGAGGTATTTGACGTGGACGCCGCCGACGTCCTCAGCATCGATCACAGGATTTCACCGGGTTCGTATTTCTGCCGCGCATCGCGGTGTATGGCGCGCAGCCCGAGGCGCGGGTCGTACTCGGCGTCGATGACGCGGACCTTGAGGCGTTTGTCGTACGCGCCGATGCCTATGCACCACGCTGGCAGGGGGATGAGGTACTGGTCGGCGTGCAGGCGGCCGGCGATGGAGTTGCCCGCCAAGTTCAAGGCGGATTCATAGTCATCGTGGTCCTCCGCGAGTATCGCTTCGGTTCCCTCGAATTGCTCGTCGAACGCCTCGGTGAGCTCAGAGCGGTCGCCAAAGGGTTGCGAGAAGTTCAGGAAGGCGTCTTCGAAGGCGGACCGGTGCTCAGCGACTCTCCGGGCCCATTTCTGACCCCACGGGCTGGTGTAGATCTCATCGAGCCACCCGGTGACGACCTGTTCGTTGATGGTTTGGCTGTCATGGCGGGTGAGGATGTCCCAGCCGAGGAGGGTGGGTTCGGCCTCGTAGACGCCGTCGGCCCAGAGGTCGTCTCCCCCGCCGCGTCTGGTGCTGTAGGCGGGTTCGTGAACGACGACGGGTGATGGGGCGAGCGTCCCCAGCCTGTTCACCCGGCCGAACCGCTGGACAAGGGCTTCGAGGTCCGCGGCCGAGGTGTGGCAGGCGTCGAGGTCCAGGTCGAGGGACACCTCCACGGCCTGCGTCCCGACCAGCAGACCTGGCAGGCGGGGCTTTCCGCTTGCGAAGCGCTCCTGGACGGCTGTTTCGATGGCGGTCCGGTCAATCCGGCGATAGCGCGAATGCAGCAGATGGGCGGAGTCTTCGCCGTGTAGTTCGATGCAGTAGGGCCCGAGGGTCTCGTAAAGGGTGATCGCGTCGCGGACATTGTTGGCGACGACGAGAACGGAGCGGCCCTCAGCGAGTCGCTCGCGCATCTCGTCAAGGGAGGGTTCGTCGGTGAGGTGGGCCTGGCGGATGTGGAGCCGGTGGCGGATCGGCGCACGGCTCTCTGGCGGGGGTTCGACCAGGGCCGTTCGCCCGTCGAGGGCCTGGGTCACCAGGTCGGCCAGTGCGGTCGGCATGGTCGCGGAGAGGACCGCGACGCGTCCGCCGAGCCGGTGCCAGAAGCCCATGATGGCGAGGATCATGCCGAGGCGGCGGACGTCATAGGCGTGCAGCTCGTCCAGGATGAATATCGAGTTGGCGCCGTCGATCAGGATGCTGGAATGGACGGGCCCGGCAAGGGCGCCGCGCAGGACTTGATACGGGGTCCCGACGCGCAGGAGTTCGCGGAAGTTCTTGGTCGCCTCCGCGCGGGAGTGGGCTTTGATCGCGGCGTCGGCCGGGTCGGCGTCGTCACCGCCGCATCCGTCGGCGAGCGACTGCGCGAGATGGTACGAGGCCGCCTTGGAATGAGCGACGCCGATTCCGCCCGGCGAATTCAGCTCGTTGCCGAGGCGGAGGGTCATGGCGTTGATGCTGGCCAGATAGGGCAGCAGGTAGAAGACGCGAGGATTGCCCTTCGTCCGGGACGCCAGGTCACCGATCTGGGCTGCGGCCCACAGAAGGACGGCCTCGGTCTTGCCGCTTCCCGTCCAGGAGCGCAGGAGGAGATTGCCGATGGTCGTGGAGGCTTCCCACTGCTGCGGACGAAGCGCGTGGCCGCGAGCGGAGAGCCGTTCGACCAGGCGGGTTGCGTAGGTTTCGTCCAGTGGGTGCCGGGTTTCCAGGGGTGCATGGGCCGAGGAAAGGTGATCGGCCATGGTCACGGCGCCCAGCAGCAGGACGGCCGTCACACCGCGCCCCTCATCGGCAGTCGGCAGCGGCCATTCCCACTGGTCCATGACGCGCTGGAAGAGCTGATGGGCAGCGTCCGTCAGTTGCCGGACGTTTGCCTGGGGAGCGCTTTCCGGGAAAGGCAGCCCGTGACGCCGACCTGTGGCATGCAACCATTCCATGAGGTCGGCAAGCCGCTCCGGGTCGGCGGGCGTGAACTTGGCGGCGAAGTCCCGAGGCTGATCGTCGCCGTACTGCGTGAGCAGCGGCAGCTTGGACGAGCCGTCGAGGCCGGAGGTGAACGGCCGGTGGTGCCCGGCCACCGCGGCCGCGACCCACTCGCGCTGGCCGGTCGGCAGGTCCGCGAGCAGCAACTGCACGAAGCCAAGGGAAAGCACCTCGTGCCGTTCGCCCCAGACGGTCGGCTTCTGCCGGGGAGGGTTGCCGATCATCCGCTGGAACCCGTCCGGCAGCTTCCCGGCGTCGTGGAGGAGTGCGGCGGTCGCCGCCCACGTCCAGAAGTCGGAGGGCATGCCCGGGATGTCGCCGATCCGGCCGTGGATCGTCCGGACGGCTTCCAGGGTGTTGAGCAAATGGTCGGTCAGCAGCTCGCCGGGTATTCCGGGTGCGGAGGAGCTTTTCGCGCGCAGATCCTTCACGACCACGCTCCGCGTTTCAGGTGACAAGGATCAATTGGTTCGGATGGACGGGCGGGAGCATCGCGACGGCCTGCCCGTCCCGTGTGGCGAGGCCGGTGTCGATTTCGGCGCGGGTACCGGCCGCGGCGTACCGGTAGCTGTCCCAGGCGAATCGGGAACGGTCGTCGGAGACGACGGTCGTCAGCCGCATCGCCGTTCCCGCCGCGTCCGGGACGTCGAAGGGAACGACGGCACGGCCCTGCCGGCCGCGGGACTCCTCCAGCTCGACGCGGCGGCTGGTAATGGCGACCAGGTCCTGGCTGCGGCCGAGCCGCAACGGCCAGATCGGACGGCGAAACGCACGCAACCAAACGGCGATGTCGTCGACGAGCCAAACCGTCAGGGTGACCAGGGCGAGGAATTCGCGTTCCTTGATGGTGGCGTTGGCCTGGGAACCCGGAATGCCGAGCGGGTGGTAGGTCTCCAGGTCTCGGCCCGATCCGGCGGCGTAGAAGGCCATGCCGAAACGGGTGCGGAGGGGGACGCGGTTCCATCCCCCGGCCGCGGCGGCGAGCATTCCGCCGACGGTGGACGGCGGCGGGCAGGGCAGCGCAACCTGCAGCCCGTCGTAAAGGGGATTGCGAAAGCTGACGACCGGGGCGGTGACGGTCAACTCCAATGCCTCGGGCATGGCGATGCTCCTTGCGGATGGCGCAGACGGCGGAATGCTCCCCTTAGGGGCGGCGTTACCGGGGGTCGTCGAACCAGGAGTCGTGATCGCCGGATTCGATCTCGCGGGCCAGCGTGTTCAGCACGGTCCGGGGATGGCCGAGGACGAGCCGCTCCTCCTTGATCAGGTCGGTGAGGTCGCCGCTCGCCCGGTCGCGCTGGCTGCCGAGGTAACCGGGCGCCCATCCGATTCGGACCGGCCCGTCCAGTTCGTCGGCCCACGCCTCGATCTCCTCACGGAGGACGTCGGCGTCGAAGTGCGTCGCCTTCTCGCGCTCCCGGACGACCCTGGTGAACGGGTTGGTCCCGCCCTTGATCGGCGCGAGGATGACGAGGCCGGGCGTGCGGTCGCCGTAGTGGGCGGACTGCTTGGCGCCGCCCTTGACCATGGCCATCGTCCGCAGCAGGACCGCGACCCGGCGGCGCCGCTCATCGATCGGCAACCGCACGCACTGCACGTCCCGCAGGACGACCTCACGACCGCCCTTCGCGACGACCTCCTCGGCCAGGGTGCCGGGAAGCGCGGTCTTGGTCGTCCTGCCGCCGGTCTCGAAGGTGCCGACGCGGGGCAGGTCCAGGAGCAGGTCACCGGCCAGGTCAGCGGTGTACATCTCGTGCTCGTGGATGACGGGGTGGGTTCCGGGCTCGAAGTCGCGGCTCATCGTCCCGAAGTCCATGACGGGTTTGCTGGGCACGACCGAGACCAGCGTGCCGGTCGCGAGGACCGTGTCGCGCATGAACGTCTTCGACTCGCCCTTCTTCGCTCCCGCCTCGTCCGCCTTGACCGCGATCATGTAGCCGAACAGGTCGTCGTCCAGGTAGAGGTCGGGACGGCCGCGGGTGTAGGCCTGCTGCTTCTTGCCCTCGCCGCTGCGGATCACCGGCGAGGTCGGCTCGCCGGGCGGCAGGCTGTCCCGCAGCCACCGCCGTCCCGCCTGCGCGGATACGTACGGGTATTTCTCGCCCCGGCCCACTGTGAACTGCTTGACCATGCCGCGGTTGTCCTCGCCCCGTCCATTGTTGGGCGCCCCGGCCTTGATCTGCAGGATCTGCTGTCCCACGAGGAACGTCATTGTTCCGCCCTTTCCTCCTGGTCGCCGCCGGCGGCGTCGGCCAGGTCCTTGATCTCTTGGAGTTCCTCCTGCGAGCCCTTGGGCTCCCAGCCCGCCTCGGCCAGCGCCTCCAGGACGGCGAAGACGAGCAGCCGACGCCACGACCAGGACCGCTCGTCCTCGAACAGCAACCGGTATTCGGGCACCGGCAGCAGGACCGGCGGGGTGTCCTTGGGACGCGGGAAAAGCAGCCAGTCGACGCCTTTGGAGCGGAACCAGCCGTACAGGTTCCCGCCTTTTCCATTGGCGCGGATGAAATCGCGGAATGGTCCGGGACGGCTGTCCTGCCCGAGCAGCGCGGCCAACCGCCCCGCCAGTTCCCTGATGCGTTCGACGTCCTTGTCGTCCATGGTCAGCACCTCGCGGCAGTAGGAGTACAGGAGCGGGGCCAGCGCCGTCGTCTCGGCGGGGACGGGCACGGCCGCGGAGATCCGGCTCAGGACGTGACCGATCGCGATGTCGAGGACCTGCGGCGGCCGGGTGAACGCCCGCTTGGCCAAGAACGCCTCTCCCGGAACCTGCTTGGTCTCCTGAGTCGCGACCAGCACCGGATATCCGGCGCGGCGTTCGGAGTCCTTGTTGGTGGTCCGGAGCCATTCGGCGACGGGACGGCTCAATTCCTGCGCGGCGTACAGTTGCTCCTTGTTGGAGTTGGACAGCACAATCAACTCCACGCCGGAGGTGATCCGTCGGCTGTAGCCGCGTACCGCGTGCAGCACCCACAGTTCACGCGCGTACGGGCCGGGTTTGGCTCCCTTGGACGTCCCGGCGGAGGCGCGTCGCAACGTCTCGTCCACCGTCGCCGCGGTCATCTTCGCCAGGAATTCGTCGTCCCAGGAATGCATCAGCGCTGCCCTGCCGCCTGCCAGCGACGACCCGTACGGAAAGGCCCAAAGGCTGGCGACGCAGGGGTAACACAACGGCGTTCCCTCATGGCCCGGCGCGGTGGTGTTGCGGTGCGCGACGCTCGCCCCGAGCGGGATGTCGACCTTGCCGTACCAGCCGCACGCCGCACGCCCGCAGTACGCACACGGCACCTCGGGCCAATCCTTGGGCTCCGGCCGTGTACGCCATTCGCGGATCAGCCGCTCCCGCTCCGAGGGAGACTGCTTACCGCGCGCGGTGGGATTGAGCTTGGAATTCGGCCAGAGCAGGTAACTGGCCCCGAGCCAGAACCCGCCCGGATCAGCGGCCTTCGCCACCCCTACCGTCTCCACGAGATGGCTCGTCATCCGCTCGACGGTTCGGTGCAGCGCCTCTCCTGACACTTCAGAGGGGTGATCGACCTTGGCCAGAGCAGCCAATGCAAACGCCCCCACGCGCTGCAAGGGACTGGCGGTCAGCACCAGATTTTGCGGATGTTCCGTGTCCTCGCCCACGCCTTCCCGGCTTTTGGACGGCGGGACGCGCGCTCCGGCGTCAAGCACTAATCCAGCCCATCCCCGCGCTGTTGTCCTGCCCCAGACCCCAGGAGTGCAGCGCCGAAAGCGTCTCCGGTGCGCCGGACACCATGACCTCGACGCGGGCACCCGGCTTCTTCCCGCCTCCGGCACTCCCCACCGCGAATGAACGCTTGTGCCCGATCCACCCGACGTTCTCCAAGGTGACCTCGGGATCCAAGCCCAGGGCCGCCGCCTTGCGTTGAAGATTGCGTTGCACGTAGAAGTCCCACTCTGGCTCACCCGGAAGGCACCACGCCTCGCGACGTTCACGAGCCCCGGACTCGTCACGTCCCGAGCCCTTCATCACCACCGGCGTCTCCGTCCGGAAGACGGCTTTTCCGGTCTCGAATTTCGGGGCTTCCACCGGCTCGACCCGGTCGACGATGAACGCGGTCGCTCCCCACGCCAGCACGGGAATGGACGCCAGCGCCGCCGCCCACCCCTCGACCACCGCGATCAGCGGGCTTCCGAACTCCAGCACGCCGCGGCCGTCTGCGGCATACACGCCCCGGCGCCGCCGCGCCGCCGGAAAGACGGGCGCGCCGTAACCGAAGGGACGGAGCTTGTGCGGCCCCCAACCAGCGTCGTGGAGAGCCTGCCCCAACTCGGGTGCGCCTCGCCCCAGCAGCGCATATGCCAGCGCCCGCCCAGGAGCCAAGACGTCCTCCCAGGGCAACTCGCGGGCCCCCGTGTGGAAGGTCAATCGCAAACGCATCGACCCGGTCCTCCCTCTCAGCCATCGGTTCCGGCCAACGCCACAGGCCGTCGTCAGCGAATACAGATGGACGGCCGCCGGCAGACCATCCCGAGAGCGCAGGGCCTCACCCCCGGCCTTACGCCTGCGTCCCGGCACATTACGCACCCGGTAATCCACAGGAAGGGCTCTTCGTAAAGTCGATCAAGGACATGTCCTGTCCGAATGTGGCCGCAGGGACATGACAGCCATGTGGCGAGGAAGAACGTCGCAACTGAACACGATATTCGGCGCAAGCAACTGATCGAATTCCTCGCAGATACCATCGCAGACCAGCCCGAATCGCCACAAAGAGGACTAGAATCCGCTGCCTCGCCATCAAAGGCCGAGACTTGACGGCAAACGAAAAACCGGGCGGGAAACCCCCACCCGGTTTTCGCTTTTTTCAGGAACGGTCAGGCGATGCCTTCCCTCCAACGGTCGCACGGGTCGATGCCGATCGGGACGTCTACGCAGGAGCGGAATTGCACGGGACGCCCCTCGCCGAAATCGTGATCGAAGGTCGCGCAGTCACCCCGGCCGCCGGGATTGTAGTGCTTTCCCTTCTGGACGGAGCCGTCCTTCCGGATGTACGAGTAGTCGACGTACGCCGTGAACAGGTCGTAGTCGGTGTCGCAGTTGTAGAACTTGTCGCCGTTGCTGTGGAACTCCGTGTAGGAGCCTTCGATGGTGGACTTCGCGTCCCGCCCGGCGTAGGCGGCCGTCGACGAGCCCAGCAGGACAGCGACGGCGACGGCCCCGACCGACAGTGCTTTTCCGTACTTCTTCATGGAACGCCTTCCGGGCCGGCTAGGCCACGCCGGTGGCCCACTCGCGGGCGCACATGTCGTTGTTGCTCCAGATGTCCACGCACGCCACGAACTGGACAGAACGTCCGGCCGTGAACTTGTGGCTGAACGTGTCGCAGGTGCCGTCGCCGGAGTGGACGTAGTGCTCGCCCTTCTGGAGGGTTCCGTCCTTGCGGATGTACTCGTACTTGACGTACGGGTCCCAGCCGTCCCAGGAGGTGTCGCAGACGGTGAACTTGTCGCCGTTGGGGTCGAAGGTGACCCGTGATCCGGTCATCGACGAGGTCGCGCCGCGTCCGGCATGGGCGGCGGTGGCGAATGTGAGCGTGGTGGCGACCCCGGTGACGGCGATGATCAGTGCCCGTACTGGTTTGTTCATGTCGGTCTCCTGTCGTGGTCGCCGGTCACTTGGTGATCTGGTGGCACTGCTCGGTGAGCTTGCGGCCGTGCGAGTAGATCACCGCGCAGGCCAGGCCCGCCTTGAGCGTGGCCTTGCCGACCGTCCGCACCCCGGTCCGCGAGCAGGAGCCGTGCGTGGCGCCCTTACTGGTCTTGTACCGCTTCCCCTTGCTGGTGTAGTAGAAGTCGATCCGCCATTCGCTTATACACGCGATCGAGCGGAAAGTGCCCTTCTCGTAATTGATCTTCAGGCCGGAACCGCTGATGTCGTGCCCCAGCACACCGGCGGGGATCGTTACCCCACCAGCGGACTGCTCACCCCACGGAGAGGCGCCGGAGGCGTCGGCATAAGCGGGAGAGGTGAAGGCCAGCGGGAGCGCGATCCCGGCGGAAGCCATGGCGAGGGTGGCCATTGCCGTTCGTGAACGCATCTGTACTCCTCCGTTGACGGCGTTCCGATTCGCCGTCCAGCGATGGGAGGAAGTTATGCGGCCGCCCCCGCACCCGTTAGGGCCCTAGGGCCCCATCGACACCTTTAGGGGGCCCTGTTTTCCACGACGGTGGCGGTCGCACGCGCCCATGGGACGACCTTCGCGCCGCGAGCGTGTGCGTCACCATCGACGGGCCAGGAGAGAAGCGAGCCGCCGGGAGTCGCCGAACGCCGGGTCCGGCCGATCACCCGCCAGCCCGACGATTGCCTTCCGGGTGCGCGCCTGTTGACCGGGCTGCGGAACTCTAGGGCCGCTGTTCGGCGGTCTGGATCCGGGCGCCGAGCATTTCAGCAGCGCGGCGGGCGGCGTTGTCGGGGTCGGCCGGGAGCATCGCGCCGTAGCCGTTGCCGGACGACACGCGTCGGTAGGTCTGCCCGTCCCAGCCGAGCACCAGCGGCCCTCGGTTCCGGTAGGTGACGTGGACGCGGGTCAGCCCGGTCTCCTCGTCGCGGACGAGGGCGACCGAGCTCTGCGGGGCGATGCGGCGGACGGCCGCGTCGAGCCGCTCAGCCGGGCCGAACACCATGGTCACGCCTCCGGCGGCGGCGAGCCGGGCGACGTGGTTGCCGTCGCAGCAGCAGGCGCAGTCGCAGTCGCAGCCCGCCGGGCAGTAGCACTGGGGGTAGCTCGGGGTGGAGCTGCAGCAGCCAGCCATGAGCAAGCCTCCTTTCTCGAAGTTGGAAGGTCTGGGATGGGGCGGCGCGGCCGGGGACCAGGGGGTGTCGACCGGCGGTGCCGCCCCTGCCTCACTCCGTGGCGGGGGCCGGGTCGAACGGCGCGCCCAGCGCCTGGGCGATCCGGTCAGCCGCCTGTTCGGGGTCGCGGCCGAGTTGCACGCCCGCGTTCGGGCCGCTGTCCCACCGGTACACGCCGAGGCCGTCGTCCCACACGACGCGGCGGGGCCCATTCGTCCGGTAGCTGACGCGAATGAACAGCAGCGGCTCGCCTCCCTGCGCCTGGGTGGTGATGCCGCGGTGGACGCGGGCTGCTTCGACCTGCGGTGCGCGGACTCGAACGGCTTCATACAGCGGGTCCAACCGCCCGTAGGGCTGTGTCATCGGTCTTCCTCGTCTCGTTGAATCTCTCGGGGTGCGCTGGGGAAGGGCGGCGCGGCCGGGACCCGGGGGCGGTGTCGACCGGCAGCGCCGCCCTGGCTCAGTGACGCGGTTTCGGCGCGACGTCTTCGAGCGGTTGGGACTCGGTGCGCCAAGCGCGACCCGGTTCGGCCATCCGTGCGGCCAACTCCTCACCCGCGACGCGCAACTCGTCAGCGATGCGCGACGAGACGCACGTCCAGGCCAGTTCGCACCATCGCTCGTGCTCGACCCGTGCGCCGTCCTGCTGGGAGACCGCGCGCCACGAGCCGTCCGGCAGTTCGTACACCGCGAACCCGGCGATCTGCCGCTCGGCCTCACGCGCCCGGCGCGGTCCCCTCACCGCTCACCCTCCCGGCCCGTGTCCACACCGGCCTCGACCTTCGGGAGCCGCAACAGCAGCAACGCCAACTCCCTCGGGTCGTTGCCGCGCACCTCGGTGATCGCGGCGGCGCGCTCGGCGTAGTCGACGTAGTTGCGCTGCCCGTGCCAGACCGGCTGGCTCTCGCACACCTCGAACGCCCACTCCGGGAACCACTTACGCAGGGACGTCAGGTGCTCCATGCGCTCGACGTACGGGAACGCCTCCTTGCCAGACGTCAAAGCCGCCAGGTCGATGGCCTGGGCCATCAGGCGGCCCAGGTAACCAGGGAGTTGGGCTTCGACCGCCGAGTGCCCACCGATCCACTTCTCGGACGGCTCACGAACGGCCAGCCACGGCACGGGCCTGCTCTCGTCGTACTCGATCTGCCAGCCCGGATTCTCGTCGCGAAGCCGGGTCACCCTCTCAGATATCGTCATCGCCAGCCGGACCTCATCTCCGGTCAGGCCCCGGAACCCCTGGCGTTCGCGCGCCAGCCGGGGCCGCCCTGCTTTGTGGGTATCGCTGCGGTCACCTTCAGTGAACCTGTGGCGAGCGTCACAGGTCAGCGTGATAATCGCTGGTGAGCGCGGATGCGCCCCCGCATCCGCGGACATCCCTGGCCAAGGTGCTTCGCAGTGACCAACGTCGAGAACGAGCGCACGGGGACCGGACGCATCGGCACACGCCTGCGCGCCGCCCGCAAGGCGGCCGGGCTGACCGTCGCAGACCTCGCCGAACAGTGGCGCGACCGCGCACCCGAACAGGTCCGCCGCAGACTCCCCGCGCTGAAGGACCTGGAGCGCACCATCCGCGGCCACGAAGCCGGCACGCACGCCCCTGGTCCCCGCTATCGGCTCCTATGGGCCCATGCCCTCCGAATGCCGGAGAGTGAACTGTTCCCCGAGCCGCTACCTCACGAAAATGCGTCCGCAGTCGGCAACCAGGGCATATCCCCCACAGCGGAAAGTACCGTGGTGGCAAAGCCAGCGCCCCATCGTCTAGAGACTGACGAGGAAGACGTGAAGCGGCGACAACTCATCCGAGACGCCGGCGCCCTCGCGGCCGGGGCCGCTATCGCGCCTATCCTGACGACTCTTACCGACGCATGGCAGGCGAGCCATCCCCGCCTGCCTGGGGCGACCGTGTCGCGCGCCATGCTCGACGATTGGACGGACGCCTACAGGACACACGTCCGCAGCTACGTCAACGCGCCACCAGAGCAGGTCCTCGCGAAGCTGACTCGCGACTGGGCTGAGATGGCCCCTCATCTCGCGCACGTTCAGCCCAAGGACGTGGAGCGTGACCTCGCTCATGCAGCAGCACAGCACGCCTACCTGATCGCGGGCACCGCGATCCAGATCGGAGATCCGCGGCTCGCCACTCGCTGGTGGACCACGTCCCGCCTCATGGCCGACAGATCGGGCGACAGCCTTCTCTCCGCCTACACGCGAAGCTGGGAAGTCACCAATCGCGTCACTGACCCCCATGAGGACCTGGGGGAGCTCCTGATCCTCGCCCGCGAGGCCCGGCGGCTCTCGGGACGCCACCCCAGCGGAACGATGATCTACGCCACCACGGTCGAGGCTGAGGTTCTCGCTTTCATGGGTCACAAGCGAGCGGCCGTGGACGCGCTACGCCACGCCGAGGACATCTTCGAGCGCATACCGTCCACCGAGCCCGATCGCGAAGAACTTCTACGCTTCGATCAATGCTGCGTCTACTCGCTCGCCGGACTCCGAGACCGCGCCCTTGAAGCTCACCGGGCCGCGCGGGAGTTCTATCGCCCCGAAACTCACCTCTACAACACGATCCAGCTCGACCTGTACGAGACCGTCCTCGAAGCACACAGGGACCCGGGCGAGGCCAGCAGGCAGGCGGTGAGCATCCTGGAGGCCGTCCCGGAGGATCGCCGAATCAGGCGCGTGACCCTCACCGCACGCCGCGTCCTCGATGCTCTTCCCGAGCAAGCCCTCACTCTTCCCGCCGCACGGGAACTGCGGGCCCTGACCACCCGCTAGTCGATCTCTGCGAGCCAGTCACGACGGCCTTACGGTCAAGGCACACCGGACCAAATCCCCAAATCCTTCCCGGCAGACCACGTCGAGTACCCATGCGGGAAGGAGGTGATCTTTTGTGAAAATGGGCACCCATACCCAACCCTGCCGACGCTGCGACAATCAACTCCAGGTGGCCCCGTTCAGCAAGCCCTCAGGGTCGACAGCGCAATCGGAGGTTGGTTGAAGAATCAACCGACAACACTCGGGAGAAGCCAGGCCTCACCTGCGCCTTTACCTTCGCGTCTTCATCGCCCCTACGAGGGTTCGCAACAGCTGGAGCTTGCCCTTGATCTTGTGATCGGTGACCAGTCCTCATCGCCCCTACGAAGGTTCGCAACGTCTGCGCCTCGATCGCCGCCGCCAGCCGGTCCATGTCGTCCTCATCGCCCCTACGAGGGTTCGCAACATCCAGCCGCCTACCGCTGCCGCCCGTACTGTCTAGGGCCTCATCGCCCCCTACGAGGGTTCACAACCGGCTCCGGGCTGTGCGGATCCTCGTTGGCGGCCGGTTAGCGGGATTCACCTCGCCGCTAATGTGACAGTGCGTGACTGAAGGCAGCGCCAGCCGGATAAATGAGTTGGCCGAAGTGAGAGCAGGCGCTTGGGTGTGGAGTCAGTTGGTTGAGGCGGGAGGGGCGGCCATTTGGGCCATGCGCTCTATCGTTTCGGCGAGTGGGGCGCGTGTGTCGATCTCGGTGGTGGCGGACGAGCGGAGCAGAGGCTCTATCTCGGCTGTGTCTTTAATGATTTGGTCTCGTTGGTCGCGAGTCTTCCCGAAGGGGTTAGTGTCGCGGGTGGCGATCCGTTCGAGCATCACGTCGAGCGGCGCGCTGAGCAGGACGATCTGGTCGAAGCGAGGGTAGAACCTCGCCTGGTTCCATACTGTTCCGGCGATGAACAGCGGTGCCCCGGTGCGCTCGTGCTCGGTGAGCAAGTCGTTGATCCAGTCCTCACGCCAGTGGCGCTCGGTACCAGCGCCATCCGACCGGGGAACCTCTTCGATCCAGCCTCCGACGTCGGTGTCCACCACCCGGTATCCACGCCGCGCCAGCCCGTCCAGGACGGTCGACTTCCCCGTGCCGGACATGCCCGTTACGAAGATCACCGCCATGTGCCCCAGCCTAGAGGGCGCCGGTCGCGACGACTACTTGGCGTAATCGATCTGACTCGATGTCTTCCGGGAATTGCCGGTGGCGCTGTCACTGGGCGGAGCAGGCTCCTAAGACCTGCCGGTTCTCACCGCGCCCCCCGCGAGCGGTTTGCGACAGCTCCTACCGATCCCGCATGTGTCGGGGAGAGCATGGCGTCGCAGTGGTTCGGACGTCTTCGGCGGCCTTGCCAGCGTTGGGAGGTCTGCGAGGAGAGAAGTTGTTAGGTGATTTCGGCGGGGAAGGGCTCGTAGGCGTTGGAGGCGTTGTCGAAGGTGAAGGCCGTCCAGCGGTCGGGCTGGATGTGGGCCAGGCGGGCGCCGAGAGCTATGGAGATGGCCACTGGGCCGGTTAGGAAGGCGGCATGGCGTCCGGTGCGGGCGGCGGCTGGCAAAGGAGCGTCGCGCCACGCTCGGCAGATCTGTTCGACGATCGCTGTGTAGGTTTCCGCGTTCTCGTCCAGGGGTCCAGAGGTCATTCTGCTGAAGATCAGCAGGTTGCCGATTCGGTGTGCGCGGCAGGCGGCGCGGACGGGTTCGGCGAGGTCGGAGCGGAGGTTCTGCAAGTCGATGGCGAGTGCCGTGCGCGTTGGGTCTCCCCCATCGACCACCTCGACTTGTTCCATGGTGAGGAGTTCGGCGGTGAGGGGGTTTTCCCGGAGGCTGGTCGCCGGGAAGTGGGACGGGCTTCCGTCTCGCTGGCGAACTGCGTGAACGGTGATCTCGCGAGGGTGCGTGTGTCCGATTCTGGCGCCGAACCGGAAGCCGACCGGCAGGGGCATCGTCGGGATCACGTTGATGCGGGCGGCGCCGCTGACCAGCCGTTCCGCGAGCCCGGCCGCCGCGATCGTCTCGTCCGCGAGGGCGTCGACGCCCTCCTTCGGCCAGGGATGGGTCTCGGGGAGCGCTAGGTGGGTTCGCACTGTGACCGCGCAGGTGTTCTTGCTGTACTCCACGGCCTTGGACTCCAGCAGCTCGGCTCGCGGGGCACCGCGTCCGGTATCGGACGCGGTGACGACGAGCCCGATCCGAGTCCTGGCCGAGGCGCGGACGCGTAGCCGGGCACCGACCGCCATGCCAGCGAGTCCGGCGAGGCAGCCGAAGACGAGCCACCAGCGTCCGGTCGGAGAGTGCGTCATCGCCGACTTCACCGCCTCGATGCCGAACCCGCCCGCGGCGACGCCGCCGAGTCCGCTCCAGGCCGCGCCGTCCGTGATCACACGCCGGGCTTTCGACGGTGTCGCGGACGGGCCGCCGATGACCGTCATCGTCGGCGCGTTCCGGGTCTCGGTCATGTCGGGCCTCGCTTCGTCGTCGTGAGCACTACCTACTGATGGACGCTGCCTGCCGCGAGGCGGCTCGACCGGTGGTGTCATGCCTGGGGCCGGAGGCGGCCACCGGTTGTGTGACGTTCGCTCCCAGGGCGGCAGGTCCACGCCCCTAACATGCCGCTTTGGACGACCGTGGGGGTTCGTCCATCAGTACCCAGCAGTGGTGCTGTGGGCGAGAACAGGGGGCCGGTGTGCGCGTGTATGCGGTCGTATTGAGCACGGCGGGCAACCAGAACTACATCTTCGGGTCCAACAAGCGGAGAGAGAACGTCGGCGCATCGCATCTGATCACCTGTGTTGAGGGCGAATGGCTCGCCAAGGCTTTGGCGGAGATCGGCGTGGACGGCCGCCGACAGCGCGTTGAAGAGCACGGCATCGAGGTGGTGACCGCGAACGCGGGCGGCGTGACGATGCTCGTCAGAGACCGGAAGATAGGTAGGCGGATCGTCGGGAGTATCACCGAGTCCGCCCTGCGGGAAGCGCCCGGGCTGGATGTGTGCGGCGCAGTCGGTGAGGCCATTGAATGGGGGAACGCGAAAGAGGTCGCTGACGGTATCGCGGACACCAGAGAGCTTCTCACGGTCGCGCGGGCCAGGAGGCGCGGGCCGAGGTTGCGGTTTCCGGGAGTGCCGATCGCAGCACGATGCACGTCGAGTGGCCTGCCCGCTCATGGTGTCGTCAAGCTCCATGAGGAACGGTCGCCGGAGGCCCGCTCGGCACCGAGTCTGGCGAAGTTGAACGCCTTTGATTCGGCGCTGCTGCGGCTGGCCGTCAAGATGGGGCTCTGCGCCGAGAACGACGAAAGCCAGGAGGCGGCGGCCCGACGCACGCTCCGCCAGATCGTCGACCATCTGAACCACAAAGCGGAATGGGTCGCGGTCGTCCATGTCGACGGTAATGGCCTGGGGAAGGTGTTCCAGCACTTCGCGTCCATCATGGGCGGCCCGGGAGACATTCCCGCGGACGAATACACCGAGGGGTTGCGCAGCCTTTCTGATGGCGTGGACGAATGCGCTCGGGAGGCTTTCCGGTCGGTGTTCGCGAAGTTGCGCCGCGGCAGGTGGACGGCGGATACGGCCGAGCCTCCGGTTCTCCCGCTCATCCTCGGGGGCGACGACCTGACGGTTGTCTGTGACGGTGAACTGGCCCTGCCATTCGCTCGCGATTACCTGGAGGAGTTCACCCGGCTGGCCAACGAGCATGGGGCGGTCGGCGGCGTCCTCAAGCAGGTGGAGGAACTGCGAGGGTTGGGCGCCTGCGCGGGTGTCGCCATCGTGAAGCGCCAGTATCCGTTCCACAGTGCCGTCCACCTGGCCGAACAACTAACCTCCGAGGCGAAGGCGGTAAAGAGGGAACTGGGGCAGGACAAGAGCGCTCTGTCGTTCCACGTCCTCTACGAAAGCGCGTTCGCCGATCTGCGGCGTCTGCGCGACCAGCAGACTCTCTCCGAAGAGGACACCTGCTTGACGGGGCAGCCCTACGTTGTGGGCGAGGCAAGCGACGCGGAGTGGGCCCGACACCGGCGCTGGGCCGACCTCGAGAGGCAGGTCGCCGCCCTGACCGCCAAGAACGACGGGACGCTTGTCATCTCGGGCGGCCAGGCGCATGAACTACGGTCCGCCCTGTTCCGTGGGCGCGAGGCCGCAGAGTCTCGGTTCGCGACGGTCTCCACCTGGCTGGGTGTAGAGGCGGTCCAAGGGCTCGCCAGCGACGGCTCGCTGTTCTGGCACGACGGGCACGTCCATCGCACCGGCCTTCTGGACGCGCTGAACGCCGCTCCCTTTCTCTCCTCGAAGGCCGACTCATGAGCCATACCATTTCGCTGACCGTTCGCATGCTGAGTGATTGGCACATCGGCGCGGGCACCGGACAGCACGGCCGAATCAGCCGGAAGGTGCTGCGCGACGAGGAGCACCACCTACCGTTCATACCGGCGAAATCCCTCAACGGCGTTTGGCGGGACGGCTGCGAGATCGCCGCACGCGCCCTCGATGCCGACGCGGATCCCGATGGCCCAGGCGTCTGGCATTCCTGGGTGGAATACCTGTTCGGCTATCAGCCGACTTTCCCCGGCGCCGAGGCGAGCGATGCGCCGGCGGCGCCCGCGCGGCATCCGCGTCCGGCCGCGCTGCGCTATCTCGGACCTCTTCGCTTTCCCGGTGATCTCGGCCAGGCCATCGCGGGGAATCCACGGCTCCGTGACGCGGTGACGTTCGTGAAGCCGGGCGTCGCGCACGACCCGGTGACCGGCGCGGCCAGGGACGACATGCTGCGCTTCGACGAGATGGCGCGTGGCGGCATGACCTTGGAAGGTACGGCGGAACTGTCCGACGAATTGTCGGAGGAGCAGCTCGGCTGTGCCCGTGCCCTGCTGTGGGCGGGCGCGCGGCTGGTGGAGGGCATCGGCGCGAAGCGGCGGCGAGGGTCGGGGCGGTGTCGTCTCGATCTCGGCGGCGCGGGACTGCCTCCGAGCAGTGGCGACCTGGCGCACTGGACGGCGAATCCGGTGTCACCTCCCGCCCCCGAACGGCCGCCCACACCCGATTCCTCCGAACGGCGAGAAGCGGGCGACGGCTGGGAAAGTGCCGTCCTACACATGACACTCGAGACGCCATTGCTCGCCTATGAGCGAACCGTCGGGAATCTCGTCCAGGGCCGTGATCATGCGCCGGGCTGGATGCTGCTGGGGCCGGTGCTGCGCCGCCTCGACTCGTCGGCCGCCGCCGCGGCGGCCCGCTGCGGGGACCTGGTGGTGACGCCCGCGACCCCGCAGGTGGACGGGGTACGAGGACACCCGGTCCCCCGCGTCTTCGACCGGAAAAAGGACGAGACGGAGAACGTCTATCTCAACCGCATGGTGGAGGGAATCCCGAACGGTGACGCATTCAAGCGGGTCCGGAAAGGATATGTCTCGGGTTCGGCGAACGTGGCGGTGGAGACGCCCGGCTTCGTCCTGAGGATGCACAACACGATCGAAGACGAATTGCAGCGTCCGACCGAGGCGCTCGGCGGCGTCTACGTGTACCAGGCGCTCGCGCCCGGGACCGTGCTCGTGGCCGAGGTCAGGATCCGGCGCGGCATCCTCGAAACCGGGTGGTGGAAGCGCCTGAACGGCCGATGGCGGCTGGGGCGCTCCCGCAAGGACGACTACGGCCTGGTGTCCGTCACCGCCGAGCCCAGCGAGCCCGCCCCTCAGTCGGCGTCGGTCATGAGCGGTGACCGGTTGCGCGTCTGGCTGCTGTCGGACGTCCTGGTCCGCGATGACCGGCTCGCCCCGAGCGACGACCCTGCCGATTTCGCCCGTCTCCTGGAAAGGGCGTTCGCCACCGCCGGAGCGGACGGCGTGGAACTCAAGCCGATCATGCAAGAGCGCGATCGGAGACCGTCAAGCTACGAGATCGCCCGGACCGACTCGTGGCACCGCGGATGGCGGCTGCCTCGCCCCGTCCTCCTCGGGTTCGCGGCCGGTGGCTGCCTGACCTTCGAGATGACGGCGGGTCGCGTCGGCGCGGACGTCCTGGCGGAGGTCGAACGATCGGGCATCGGCGAACGGCGCGGCGAGGGCTTCGGCCAGATCCGCGTCAACGACCCGATCCTTGTGAACAGGTTGCCCGGGAACGCGAGCGAGTCGGTGGAGAGACCGCCCCGTCCGACCGTGCGTCGGCTGGCGACGGTCGACCCCGGCCACGCCGGTGCGCGCCTGATCGAGGCGGCCGCGTGGCGTGCGGAGATCTGGCGGCTCGCCGAGGAGCGGGCGGCTCAGCCGGACGAGGTGCTCGGCCCACTCGAAGAACTCTCGGCGACGCGGTTGAACGCGCTACGCCGCCTGTTCGTCCATCTGGACGAAGAGAGCGAGCAACTCAAGGCCCGCATCACCAGGCTCACGAAGCGATGGAAGGCGCCGAAGGCCACGGCCGCGATCTGCGCCCTGCTGGCGGACGGCGACGTCTGGGAGAAGCTCAAGTTCAGCGACCAGGACGGGTTGTGCCTGACGGTCGACGGCCCGGAAGTCCTCCCCCGCGAACTGCGGGCCGAGGCGCTGCGGTCACTGCTCACGGCTTGCCTCGCCGCCCACACTCGCAGCCTCGCCGCCCGCACTCGCAGCAAGGCCCACTCCGAGGAGGCCGACGGATGACCCGCAGGAGAGGACGTCCGATGGACCGGCGGCTCCGGGTACGCGGGTGGCTGCGCATCCAAACGCCGCTGCACGTGGGCGGTGTGGCGCTCGACCCGGCCGAGGCGCTGCCCGTCGCGGTGGACGGGCAGGACCGCGTCTACGTGCCCGGCACGAGCCTCGCCGGGACACTGCGCGCCTGGATGCGCGGTGCCGATCCCCGAACCGCTCGTCTGAACGACATGTGGGGCTACGAGGAGGAGGGGAAATCAGATCCCGGCGGCCAGGCCAGCCGAGTTGTGGTGAGGGACGCGGTCGTCACCACCACGACCGGAACGGACGGCGACGGAATACCGAACGAGCCGCTCAGATCGCGGGCCCTCCCCGTCCTCCACGGCGTCGGCATCGACCGTGTCACCGGCGCCGCCGCATCGGCCTTCCTGTACGCCCGCACCGTCGTCCCGCCCGGTCACTACCTGTCGTTCGAGGTCGACGTCGAGACGACCGACGTCCTCCTCGCCCGTGACCGCGCCCGCCTGCACGCGCTGCTGACGGCCTTGAAGTCGGAGGAGATCGGGATCGGCGCCGCCAACGGCAAGGGCCTCGGTGTCGTGACGCTGATGCCGTCCCCGCTCGACGTGCACGAACACGACCTGACCAGCCGCGAGGGGCTGCTCGCCTTCCTCTGCGGCGAGCCCGAGCGGTTCGAGGAGGCGGCGGTGGACGCGGGCGCCGCCGACCTTCCCGCCCGCCGGGACCGGCTGACCGTCCATCTGCGTTGGAAGCCCGACGCGCCCGTCATGGTCCGCGCCGCGGGTGAGGGCGCGACGATCAAGACCCTGCCGCTGACCACGGAGATCGGGGCGGGCACGCTCAAGCTCACGCTGAGCGGCAGCTCGCTCAAGGGGGCCCTCCGCAGCCATGCCGAACTCATCGAGCGCACCGCCCGCGGGCTCGACGCCCCGCCCCCTCCGATCCAGGACGCGGTGAACGGCACTGAAGGCAGCACGGCCACCGCACCCGCACGCGCACGTCGGCATGCCGAAGCCTTCCTCAAGCAGCTCGACGGGCTGGACGCCGTACGCATGCTCTTCGGCGCGGCCCGTCGCACGGCGACCGACGACGCGCCGACCGCCTACCCGTGGGGCGCGGGCGCGTTGACCGTCCATGAATGCGTGAGCGAGACCGCCATTCCGTCGGACGTGTGGGACATCGTGGTGAACGGCGCACCGGACAACGGCGACGACACTGACCGTCCGGCACCACCGCCGTCGGTACGCGACGCCCTGGCCGCCCGCGGACTCGACCAGGCCGACCACGTCGCCATCGACCGCTGGACCGGCGGCGCCGCCGACCAGTTGCTGTTCAGCGTGCTCGAACCGCACGGCGTCGACTGGGAGCCGATCCGGCTGACCGTCGACCTCACCCGGCTCGGCGGTCATCGGGACGTGGCGCTCGCGCTGCTCCTGCTCGTCCTGCGCGACCTAGAGCAGCGCCGACTCCCGCTCGGAGGCATGGTCAACCGGGGATTCGGCGACGTCACGATCGAGTCCATCGAGTTCTCCGGCAACGGCTGGACGGCGGAGACGACACTCGCGGACGCCCTCCGGCACGGGAACCTCGCGACCGCGTGGCGCGAATACGCAGGGGGAACGCGATGACCGGCACGACCTTGCACGTCGCGACCCGCGACGGGCTCACGTTCACCGAAGCCATGGAGAGCGCACCGGACGGGTTCGCGCTGCTCACCACACCGTGGCGCTACGAGATCGTCACCACCGATGGAGCGCGTCGCTCGACTCCGGACGGAGTGTTCGAGGCGCGCGTGTTCAACGAGCACACCGAATTGCGCTGGCTCAACGACGCCGACAGCGGACGCACCGTCCTGCTCAGCGAAAATCCTGCTGCTCTCCCGCCTGCGTTCGCGAGGTCCGAGCCATTGGAGGCCATCGGCACGCTGAGGGGCGGCTACCTGTTGTGGGGAAAGGCCGTCCAGGCGTCGGACGGTTGGACGACTCTCAGCACTGAGCACATCGGCAGCCTGCGTGTTCCGGGCGTATTCGGCAGGGGTCATCACGTGGCGTTGGCGACCTGTGAGTACATCGCACGCGACCCGGAGCACGGCAACGCCTACATCGCGGAAGAACGCCTGCTGTCCTTCGAGCTCTCCGAGCCACTGCGCAGGGAGAACGCATGAACGAGAAAAAGCCGCCGACTCCACACATGGTTGCGAAGAACATCCGCAACAAAATCGTTCCCGTCGAGACGCGGCGGAAGCCGAGGACGCCGCCCGCTCCGGCCAAACAGAGACAGCCGCGTGCGGAGAACGGTCGAAAGGGGCGCAGGGAGCCGTTCCTCAACCCGTATACCTTCGTTCCCGCTTTTCCCCGTGAGGGAATGACGGGTGCCTTCGCCGACGCCGTCCCCCAGGGCGCCGATCGGCTGCATGAAGAGAACTGGACAGGCACGATCGGGGTCCGGCTCACTGTCCAGACGCCTCTTCTACTGCTCGACACCGCCCGCGCTTACAACGCACCGGACATCGAAGAAGGGCACCTCACCTACCCGGTGCTGCTGCGCGACAGCCGTCCCCATCTTCCGGCAACCGCGCTCAAGGGGATGCTGCGCGCCTCATACGAGGCGATCACCAACAGCCGGTTCGGTGTTTTCACCGGCCATGGCGAGCGCCTCGGCTGGCGGCGCGTCGCCGATGACGCGCGCGATGTGAAGCCCGTCCGCGTCGGGAAGGACGGCAAGACGCTGGAGTACTGGATCGCCGCCAAGCTCCCCTTCTATCCGGACAAGTCCCGCCTCCCGTATTCGAAGAACGGGCCGCCGAAGCACGGCGAGCGTGTCTGGGTGAGAACGAGACGTGGCAACAACGCCGAGGAGGTCACCGGCATCAAGCCGTACTCCCAAGGCCGCCCCTCGTCCGATTGGAAAGAGGGCCATGTCTTCATCACTGGTCGGAACGTGGAGACGAAGCACGATGAGCGCGTCTTCATCCAGCAGCGCCGTCCCGTCACGACGAAACTGACCGACGATCTCCGGGAGCGCTGGGACGCTCTCATGGAGCACCACCGCAAGCACCAACAGGACATCGAGACCGACGGCGAATTCGACATCAGCCCGCACCGGAACAACGAAGAACAGCGCAAGCTCACCCCGGGAACGTTCTGCTGGGCATACGAGAAGAACGGATGCGTCGAGGCGCTGTATCCGGTCATGATCCCGCGCGAGCTCGCCATCGCGAGTCCGGCCGAGATGGTGCCGCCGATGGTCGAACCCGCGTCCCGCTACCGCGAACTCTCCCCGGCCGACCGCGTGTTCGGCTGGGTCGCCCAGGACGGCTCCGGGACTCGTCCGGCTGCGTACCGGGGACGGCTGCGCATCAGCGACGTCAGCTGCGTCACCGCCACCGACAAGGCCGTCAAGAAATTCCGGGACGGCCTGCCGCTGTCGATCCTCGCGCAGCCGAAACCGACGCAGGGCCGGTTCTATCTTTCTGAAAGCGCCGCCGAGCCGCACCGCCCGATCAAGAACGGCACGCCCAAGAACGACGTGCACCGCGCCCCGGACAGAGCCCTGCGAGGCCGCAAGGTCTACTGGCATCACAAGCGAGCGGCCGCGAACGACTCCTACTGGAAACCAGAGCCGACCAACGGCGATCCTACGCAGCACCTCATCGACGGCTTGTTGTACCGGGAGTACCGGCGACCGAACGCGCCGCCCGGCGAAGACAACCCGCTGACTCGCGACAAGACATCCTTCGCGACGACCGGCGCTCCGCAGCGCGACAAGCAGAACCGCTCCGTGCTCGGCTGGATCACCCACGGAACCGAATTCACCTTCAGCATCGGCGTCCGCGACATTCCCGAGGTTGAACTCGGAGCCCTGCTCTGGCTGCTGACGCTGGACGGCGATCACCACCACCGCCTCGGCCTCGGCAAGCCGCTCGGTTTCGGCAGCGTCCGCATCTCCCTGGAACCTGAGAGGACGCGGCTCCACAATGGAGCGCAATGGTCGGAGTACTACCGCGACCTCACCGGAGAGCTTCCCGATTCGTCGACCGAAGCCGTCGTACGCACCTGCATTCGGGCCTTCACCGAGGCGGCAGAGCAGCAGCCCGGATTCACAGAGATCACGGACGCCTTCCTAGCGGCGGCCCACGGCAGCGACGACCTCCCCGTCCATTACCCGCGCGCCCGGCCCAAGGAGATGCGAGCGCAGCGCACACCGCCGAATCCCTCCGGGGAGTCGTACGCCTGGTTCACCGCCAACGAGAAAATCGACAAAAGGACCGTCGCGCCGGGCCGGGGCCGCTCCCTCCCGTCCCCCGGCGCTCCGCGAGACCATGACCTTGACGTCTACGACGAAGAGAACTGAAAAGGCCGACGCACCGCCGCTGCTGATCCACCCGATCGGTGGCGGCGACCTCGGCTGGCCACCGCTCGCGACCTCGCCCGCGCCGATCGACTTCCACGGCGGCCCCGACGATCGCAGGCCCCTGCGCAAGGTCTTCGACGGTCTCACCGAGACCGGAACCGAAATCAGCGGACTGCTGCTGATCGGAACGACAAACGTCCACGGACCGTCCCAGCGGCCTTTCGTCGAACACGCGCAGGCAATGAAGGAACTGTTGTCCTCTGAGGAAGGTCTCTGCGGCCGGACGTTCCCGAAGGACGACGTCCATATCGCTCAGGTCAGCGAACCGACGGTCCGCCACAGCGTCAAGGCGATGAAACCGGAGCTCACAGCACTCGCGCCCGGCGAATGCCTGCTGACATCCGGGGCCGGCTCCTATGCCCTCGGCGCGGGCGTGCTGCTCGCCGGTATCGAGACCGGCGTGCCGATGACGCTGCTGCCGGTCGACGAACCGTCCGCCGCCTACCGGCTGCGCGACCTGATCGACCCGCATGACACACTCCGCAACTGGCTGCTACGGCACCGCTTCTGGGACGAGCTCGCCGCCGTCGACCCGCCGAACGCCGATCTCTGGCGGCTGCTCGCCGCCCGCCAGCGCGCCGACATCAGCCTCGCCGAGGCCACCGCCCCCTCCCCCAGGTTCAACCAAGGGAGACTCACCAAATTCGCCGAGCTGTGGCCGACCGTCCAGGCCGCCTTTTACGAGCGCCTCGCACGGGGCGAGGCCATAGACAACTCGCTGCTGCGCGCCTGGTTCACACAACGGATCAGCAAGCCGTCCAAGAAAGAGGCCGCCACGGTCTCCGCGTCGGCGGAAAGGGTGCTGGACGACCTCGCGAGAAAACTCAGTGACCCCGAGCAGCGCGGCGGCGCCGCCCTGATCAAGGACGCCCGCCGCCGGCTCTCACCCGTCCCGCAGGCCCGCCACGCGGCGCTCGTCGGCGACGCCGAGTTCATCGACTTCTTCGAGAAGAGCGCCTCGCACGAGGCCCATCTCGTCCCGCCGGGAGCCCGCCGCCTGCCCGGCTCCCTCCTCGCGAACGCCGACCAGTGGGAACAGGGCGATCTGGTGCCCGCCCTCGTGGAACAGTGCGGCCTGACGGCGTGGCCCGTCCTGGGGACCGGGGACGTCCTCGTCCTGATGTGCGTCGGGATGGTCACCAAGGACGACCCGAATGACAAGGAGGGTCACGCGGCCGTCCGGCAGGTGATCGACTGGGCGTCCCGGCGCCGTAGCGCCCTCGCCCGCCCCGGCAGGATCAGGCTGCGCCTGCTCGCCAGCGGCGAGACGATGGAGCGGGCCGGCTCGTGGGTCACCCTGGCCAAGTCGACCGCTCCCGCCGGGAGCCTCGACGCCGCCGTCCTCGGCCCCTTCTCCACCGAACCGGGCGACGCCGCCGACATCAACGCCGCGCTTCTCGCCGAACTCGCCAAAGCCGAGCCGACCGGCCTGTACGGCTCGACCAGCCTCCGCGACGTGGACGAAGTCCTCCTCGTCATCAATTCCGGAAAGCCGGTCACGGTGAACGGCATGGTCGCGGCCGGGGTCCAGTGGTCGCTGAACGCCGCCTGCCCGCTGCGCGTCGCCGAACTCGGCCGCGACCGGGCGCTGCGGACCGTGATCAACGAAGCCGGTCTGACGCTGTGCCGCCTCGGCATGGACGCCCGCCTCGCCCGCCTCGCGTCGTCGGCCGTCCGGCGCCTCGACACCCGCACCGCCTGGCAACTGCTCGCCAACGGCTCACCGGCCCTCACCGACGCCCGCGACGCCGCCGCCCGCCTCCATCGAGACCTGTACGGCCACGCGAATGCGACCACAAGCATGGACGCCCGCTGCAAGGCGGCCTGCCGACGCCTCGAACTGATCGCCCATGTCTTGGCGGACGAACCGTGGCCCGCCTGCTACACAGCCGTCGAAGTGCTCCGTCCCGGCCTTTTCGGCTGGGCTGAGTGGACGGCCCTCAGGCAGCGTTTCGCACCGCTCCGGAAACTGAACGCCTACCGTAACGAAACCCCTTACGCCCATCTGCTCGACAGGCTCCGCGAGGGGCGGGCCGGACAGGCGGCGAAAGCAAGGAAACGGCCGCCCGCCTCGCAGGTGATCCTCGAAGAACTCCGCGGCTGCGTCGGCGCTTTCCAAGAACTTCGTTCTCCGCGCAGCCGCCAAAGCGAGCCGGACCGCGAACTCGTCACCCGTCACACACGCCTCTGCGAACAGCTCGAAAAGCTGGGCGAGGATGCCCGATGAACAGGAATTCCAGCCCGCACCGTTGCCGCACGCCCGACCACTAGCGCAGCCTTTCCGGGATCGCCCGACCGATTACCGGGCTGTAAGCGAGTAACCACTTGACGTGAGTTGAGGGACTCCCGATACTGGTGACCGTTCGACGGCTGCGGCCGAAGAGCATTTCGAGGCCCTGTGCCTCCTGAGGAAGACCGGGTCCCCGGGTTTCACACCCACGGGACGACGGTCTATTCGGACTACCTCAGGGGGTTCTGTGCGGCCCATCTCTCATCTGGCCGACCGTGACGACGCGATCGCTTACGCGGCGTTCCACACCTTCGTCTCTCCGGCAATGCGCGCCGCCGCGCGCGTGCCGCTACGTCGGGCCAGGCACGCCGGACGCGCCTGCCTCGCGCCGACCGGTGACGGCTGGTGCGCCGAGTGCGAGGAGACGGTCGACGATCTCCTCATGGAGAGCTCCGCCAAGCTGCGACGCGCGCTGGGTGGGGAGATGCCGAAGACCCGTGCGGGGCAGCCCGTCCGCGAAATGGTTCTGGTGTGCGAGCACCTGACCTCGGCAGACGCACGGAACGAGGACGCCGCCACCTGGGCGATGAAACTGCGCCGTGCGGAAGGCGGTGACGAGCCGTGGTTGCGGGCGGCCTGGGCCCAACTCGTCCATTACCCGCTGCTGCACCTGGAAGAGCGGACAAGGCGCGCGGACGCCGTTCGCCGGGGTGCGTCGGCGCGTCCAGATCGAGATCTGCGCCAAGCCGCTTGGGCGGCTCCGCTACGAGGCGACCCGGCGGCCCTTGAACTGCTCATTGTGCTGGTGTTCCGGGTGCGTCGTAGGGTCCCCGATCCATTCCACGTGCCGGACGATCTGCGAGAGCGTCACCGTTTGACACGGACGGAAGCGTCCCGACGTTTGGGAACGGCGCTGGTGGCGCTGCGTGCGGCCAATCCCGGATTCTTCGCCGCCAATATCGGTGAGCCGGTGACCGGCCACGCTGCCAAGCCGCCGGTGGACCCGCAGGACAGCATCACGACGGTCGTCGAACAGGCACGGGCTCGCGCGACGTTGACCCGCCTGCTCACGGCCCGCGCGGACGAACCCATGCGTCGTGCGGCGCGCCGCAGGTCATACCGACATCTCATCGCGGCCATTTGCGCTCTAGGCACCGGGCGGCGCGCGGCCCCGGTCGCCATGGCCGTCCGGGAACTCGGCGTGACCCCTACGCAGGCCGCTCGCATGGTTCGCCGTCTGGCGATCCTGGTCGCCGCGGCGGGCCTCGAGTGGACGGACCAAGCGGTGGAAGCGGAGCCTGTCGGTGCAGGCGCTCTGTGAGCCCGCGCGATGGTCACTCTGCGCCCACCCACCGTCGAATCTCGGCGGCAAGCCGCCCGGCGTCACGCATGCTGAGCATCACGTCCACCACCAGGTCGGCCGTGCCCAAAATGAGCGACACGCCCTCGCCTCCCGGGCGCACCGCGAGGCGCCGAACAACGACGGGGACGTCGTCGCCGATCACCTGTTCTCCGACCGTCCGCTCGGGCTGCGGGAGGCATGCGATCTCCCCCTTCTCAGCAGCGGTGAACAAATGAAGAAGGTCGGCACCAAGCGAGGGCGTGTCCAAGTCCGCCCGGACGGTCCGGCTCGTCTCCCCTTCGGCCAACGTCAGTACGGCGAACGGCCCATGGAACCAGGCGACAACACCGTCCACCGTCACCTCGCGCGGGCCGTAAGGTCGGGCGCGAACGCGCTGCGCATAACACTCGGAACGGCTCATAGGAGTGGGTGCTCACGCAGGAACACCGCCAACACCATCAGCCCGACCCGCCCTCACGGCCGAGCACCGAGGCCGTGCCTTCGTCCGCCCCTGCCACGCTTCCGCCAGCAACCTGGGCTCGCCCGTCCAGCAACACTCGATCGACGACCATCAACTCGACCAGACATGGCGTTCGTCTCTCGCCGTGCATTCCCACACCCCCAACAGATGGACGAAAGCCAGCACCCGCCGTCCCAGGAGCAGAATCGAAACAGAGTTGATCAAGCAGTTTCAGCGACATGCCGGAGTCAACAGCACAACCGACGGATCGCTGCACAATCCGCTTCCAACGAACTCAGCTTCCTCCACCGCACCTGCAGCTTTACCATGGGGTCCTCATCGCCCCTACGAGGGTTCGCAACGCGAGGCCACCATGTTGATGGCTCGTCCCATCGCGTCCTCATCGCCCCTACGAGGGTTCGCAACGCGCGGTCGGCGCCGCATGAGGTTCAGGGCGGCAGTCCTCATCGCCCCTACGAGGGTTCGCAACTCGTTGCAGCATGGGACGATGCTAAGGAACTCCCGGGTCCTCATCGCCCCTACGAAGGTTCGCAACCTGGGGCGGTGTCCCGGCCGCGCTTGCGGGCCTCGGTCCTCATCGCCTCTATGAGGGGGTCAGGCCAGGACATGCCTCGAGAGGGGCCCCTCATGCGCCTGTTCCGGCCTCGTGGGAATGCCGCCTCGGATTCGGGGGCGTAATTCCACGTGCTTTTGATCTCCCTTTGTGCGGGGCGGGTCCGGGTCGAGGCTGATTGGCCGGTAGTGGTGTTTGGTCGTGTTCGGGGAGGAATTCCTGCGAGCATGACGGGATGAACCGGTCGTTGCGGCTCGCCCTGGAAGTGGGAGGGACTCTCCTCGCTGGGGGAGGTGCCGTCGTATACCTGATGACGGACACTTTCTCACGCGAGAACGCGGACAAGGTGTCCAGCATCGTGGGTGTGGTGGCCGTGGTGGCATCGCTCGTCGTAGCCCTGGTGTGGACCCGAGATCTGCAGCGGGAGCCGGGGGATCCGGCTGCGGCGCTGGAGGCGCTGGGGCAAGCCGTCCAGGCGCAGTGGAGGGCGGAGCTGGCCAGGTCAGGGGTGGGCGGCAGTGAGGCGTTGGCGATTTCGCTGACAATGCTCGGAGCAAATGAAGCAGCCGAACAGGAAAGCCGGGCTGCAATCATCGGGCAGTTAGCGCATATCGGCGAGATCTTCCGCCGTTTGAGGCCGCGGCGGCTCTTGCTCACCGGGCCGCCGGGGGCCGGGAAGACGACGGCCGCGTTCCTTCTGGTGCGGGACCTCTCGGCTCATCGGGCGCCCGGTGAGCCGGTCCCGGTCTTGGTTCCCATGGCGACCTGGGATCCCGCTCGACGGCCCTTCGAAGACTGGCTGGCCGACCAGATAGCCGAGACCTACGCGCTTTCCTCCGCGGCCGCCCGCGAGCTCGTCGGGCGACGGCAGGTCATCCCGATCCTGGACGGCTTCGACGAACTGCCCGTCCAGAAGGCCGGGCAGGCGCTGCGACGGATGAACGCGGTACTGCACGGGGACGACCCCCTGGTCGTTGTCGCTCGGTACGCGGCCCTCGAACTGGCCGTCCGCAGCAGGCAGGGCGAGAACCTTCAGCGTGCCACCGTCCTGCGGCTGGAACCGGTCGCTCCCGCGCAGGTCGTCCGCTACCTGGAGCGCATCCTCCCGCAAGCGGACTACCCCGGTTGGGATCGGTGGCGCGAACAGCTTGTCCACGAACCGGACCCAGCGCTCGGACGGGCGCTGAGCCGACCGGCGGCCATCGGTCTCGTCCGCGCGGCGTACCTGGACGCGCGGCTTCCGCTGCCCGATCTCGGCTCCCTGACCGTGCCGCAGATCATCGAGCGTTTGTACGCCGACTGGATCGAGCGGCTGTATCCGGGCGGAGGGAGGGAGCGGCTCTGGTTGAGCAGGGTGGCCCGTCTGACCGAACGGGAAAACGCCGGATTCAGGTGGTGGCGCCTGTCCCGGCTACTACCTCGCTGGGCCCGAGTCCTGTCGGTCGGGATTCTCGATGCCGTCGTGGGATCGGTCCTGATGGCGGCGTTCTTCGGGGCGGGCGGACCTAGCGACGTCGTCTCGGACGTGGCGGGGGCGAGGTGGCTGGCCCTGATCGCCATGGCCGGTCTCTGGGACGAGTTCGCCAAGATCAGAAACCCGGTGCCGCGGCGGAACGCCGAGCCGCGTGCGTGGCTGCGCCGCAGGGTCCTCGTGCGAGGCGGTATCGCGGTCGTCGCCGGTGTCGCCGCGGGGCTCACGTCCGGCTTCCTGGGGCCGGAGGCCGGGCCCCGAACCGGCCTCTTCCTGGGCGTGTGGACCGCCTGGGGCGTCATGTCGGTCTCGGCCGTCTGGTTCTACGCGATGACGGTCGCGGTCCTCGCCGTCCGGGGCGCGCTGCCGTTCCGGCCGCTGTGGTTCCTGGAGAAAGCGCGACGGCAGGGCGTGATGCGCGCCGCGGGCGGCGCCTACCAGTTCCGGTTCCGGGAGATCCAGGACCTGCTCGCCGCGGACGAGCCCGATCGTCGCGTATGGACGCCTCCCGGACCCGGACGACCCCAGACCGGGGACGGTGCGACACGGCCGGACGGCCCCGCGGTCTTCGAATGGTCCGTGCGCGAGTCGGAGCCTTCGGACCGGCGGACGCCCCGGCCCCCACCCGTTTCCTTTGCGCCGGACGGCGACGCCCCCGTGTCCCGGCCTGAGCGGCTCGACGTGTTCGCGCGCGAGGCCGTGTTGCGTGAGGTTCTCGTCCTGCCGGAGGTGTTGCGGCGGGTCGACCAGCGCACCCCCGTGGAGTCCCGCGCGCGGCTGCGGACGCTGGCCGCCGAGCTGCTCGATCACGACCCGCTCGCCGTGGAGTCCCCCGCCCGCGACCGGGGGCAGCGGTTCGACGAGGCCCTGCAGGCGTTCGAGAAGGCGGCGGACCTGCCGTTCCTGAGCCGGTTCGGCACCGCCTACCTCCTCGCCGCCGGATCGGCGGGCGCCGCGCTCGTCGGGCTGTTCGCCGCCCGGAGCCTATGGCCGTGGACGCCCGACGCGATCTTCGCCACGTCGGTGGCTCTGCTTCTGTCGGTGTTCCTGTGGGTGTCGTTCCGCAGGCACGCGGCACAGCGCCGGGCGCTGCGGTCGCGCGATCCGGCCCAGTGGCTCCAGCTGGACGAGCTTCCGCACCTGCGGCTCGTCCTGGACCGCACCTATCGCGACTGGATCAGGGCCATGGCCCGGGACGGTCTCCTGCCCCTGCTGACCGCGCGTCTGGGCGAGGATCCGCCCACGTACACGACCGAGCTTCACGGGCTGGAGCTCGAACCGCTCAGCGGGACGGACGATCGCGACGACCATTTCGTCGAGACCGCCGCCAGCCGCCATGTCGCCCTCCTCATCGAGGAGCTGAGCAGCGCCAGCATCGGGATCAGCGGCGCTCGCGGCGCGGGCAAGAGCACCGTCCTGCGGCAGCTCTGCGACCCGGAGCGGCACCCGGACGACGACCTACGGCTGCTCGTCCACGCCCCGACCGCCTACGATTCGCGCGAGTTCCTGACGCACCTGTTCGTCCGCGTCTGCGAGCGGATCGTGGGGGACCAGGCGCCCAAGCCGCCACCGGCCCGGCGCATCAGGATGCTGACGATGAAGGTGCTCCCGTGGGCCTCCATCGCCGCCGGGCTCGCCCTGATCGTCGGGACGCTCTACCGGGGCAGGATCCGCGATCTGGTGCGTCACCTGCCGGACGAGGCGCGGGTCTACCTGCTCGTCACCGGCGGTGTGCTGATCGTGGCGGGACTCGCGGTCGCGCTGCTGCTGAACCGCAGGCCGCAGTTGCGGAGCATGACACGCGCGCAGGTCTCCGCGTACGCCCACCTGCGGCGGCTGAGGTACCAGCAGGCGGTGACCCGGACCTCGCTCGGGGAGGTGGGGCTTCCGGGCGGCGCCAAGGTCGGCGGGCAGCTCGCCGTCCAGCAGACCGAGCAGGGTCAGAGCCTGCCCGGCATGGTGTCCGATCTCAAGGAGCTGCTCACGCTGGTCGGGACCGAGCGGCGCGCGGACCGCAACAAGGTCGTCATCGGGGTGGACGAGCTGGACAAGATCGCGACGGCGGGCGAGGCGGAGCAGTTCCTCAACGACCTCAAGGTGATCTTCGGGGTGCCCGGCTGCTACTTCCTCGTGACCGTCTCCGAGGACGCCCTCGCCGCGTTCGGACGGCGCACCCTCTCGGTCCGCGACACCTTCGACAGCGCCTTCGACACGGTCGTGGAGATCCCGCCGCTGCGCGGGAACGAAGCCCTCGCCCTGCTGGGCCGGCGCGGCGTGCCCCTCCCGGCGCCGTACGTGTGGCTCTGCCACGTGATGACCGCGGGCCTGGCCCGCGACCTCATCCGGTCGGTGCGCGGGCTCGCCGCCGCGTCGGCCGAGGGCGACCGGCGGCCGCGTCCGGACGGGACGTCCGGCGAAGCCCGCCGCGAGCTCACGCACCTCGCCCACAAGATGATCGCCCGGGACGTGGCCGAGGTCATGGAGGCCCAGCTGCGCGGGGCGGCCGCCGCCGAGGAGGAGGGGACGGCCGTCCTGCTGGAATGGCTGGCCGCGTGCGCCGACGTCCCCATCACCTCGGTGGAACTCGAGGCGATCATCGCCGACATGCCGGAGCACCGCCTCAGCCTCCACGCGCGGACCCTCGCCGTGCAGGCCAGGGCCTATCTCGCGATCACCGCGATCCTCGTGCGGTTGTTCGTCGAGCATCCGCGGGAGTCCGCGGACTGGCTGCGCGACCTGGCCGGACGGCCCGGCGAGCGGCATCCGCTCGACCGGCTCGCCGAGATCAGGGGGCTGCTCGCGAACCATCCGCAACTGGCGTGGCACGCGGTGCTCAGACTCCGCCGCGAGGCCACGTGGCCCGTGCCTCTTCCGCCACTCGTGACATCGCCAGGGGGCTGAACCGAAATCCACGAAACACGTGTCCTTACCTGCGGCCGTTTCTGAATCTCCAGTAGGCGGTCGTCAGGAAGAGGACGGTGTAGCCGAGCAGGGTTGCCGCGGCCAGGGCGGTGGACGGGGTGCGGGCGGCGGGCGGGCCGGTGATCGGGCGGATCGTGGTGAGGGCCTCGGCCGCGTTGACCAGGAGCAGTTTGCTCGGGAGGGTCGAGATTCCCTCGACCGCCCGTGCGACCGGCCAGGCCAGGAAGACGAGTCCGAACATGACGGCCATCGCCCCGGCGGTGTGCCGGATCAGCGCGCCGACCGCGAACCCGACCAGCGTCACCACGGTCATGTAGACGGCGGCGCACACGACGGCCCGCAGCACGCCGGGATCGTCCAGCGAGACCGAGGCGTGGTGCCCGGACAGGACGGCCTGGCCGAGCAGGAACGCGGTGAACGCGGTGACCGTGCAGATCGCCAGCGTGAAGGCCGCGAGGACGGCGATCTTGGCGGCGTACACGGTGCGTCGTCGCGGCACGGCCAGGAAGGTGGTGTCGATCAGCCCCGTCCCGTACTCGGAGCTGATCGCCAGCACGCCGAGCGCCGCGAACGCCAGCTCGGCGAACTGGAACCCGGCGAACGACTCGCTCACCGGGTCGAGCGAGGCCGGATCGGTGGCCGTCCAGTCGATGGAGGAGACGTCCAGGAGCCCGATGCCGAGGCCCAGCAGGATCGCGACGCCGGGGACGAGGACGGTCGAGCGGACCGTCCGGAACTTGGCCCATTCGGCCCGGAGCGCGGCCTTCACCGGTCACCCGCCCGGTACTCGACGGCCTGGTCGGTCAGCCGCAGGTAGGCGTCTTCGAGCGACCCCTCGCCCAGCGCGTCCGGTGGCGCGTCGGCCAGCAGCCGGCCGCGGCCGATCACCACCACGTGGTCGGCGGTCAGGGCCATCTCGCTGATCAGGTGGCTGGAGACCAGGACCGTCCGGCCTCGCGCGGCCAGGTCCCGCAGCAGGTCGCGGGTCCAGCGGACGCCCTCGGGGTCCAGGCCGTTGACCGGTTCGTCCAGGATCAGGATCGGCGGGTCGGCCAGCAGCGCCGAGGCCAGGCCGAGCCGCTGCCGCATGCCCAGCGAGAAGCCGCCGACGCGGCGGCCCGCGACCCCGGCCAGCCCGGTGAGCTCCAGGACCTCGGCGATCCGCGACCGCTCCAGCCCGGCCGCGGCCGCCAGCCAGCCCAGGTGGGCCCGCGCGGTCCGTCCCGGATGGACGGCGCCCGCGTCCAGCAGGGCCCCGACCTCCTGGAGGGGACGGGCGAGCGTGGGGTAGGGACGGCCGTTGACCAGCGCGGCCCCGGAGTCCGGACGTTCGAGGCCGAGCAGAAGCCGCATCGTGGTGGTTTTGCCCGCGCCGTTCGGGCCGAGGAAGCCCGTGACCCGGCCGGGGTGGATCGTGACGGACAGCCGGTCGACGGCGGTGGTCCGCCCGTAGGTCTTGGTGACCTCGCGCAGTTCGAGCACCCGTACCTCCTTCGTAGGTGCCTCCACCGTGTCGGCCGGGGTGCGGCTCGCGCGTCGGCCCTCGGAGCGGTCTCCGGACCCTGCCCACGGGCCCGGTCCTGTGCCTGCGGGCATAGACCTCCGGAGGGATGTGGACGCGGCGAGAGCCCGCTTACGCTGGGGCGATGAACGATCGCCCGGAGGCCGCGCACGAAGCGACCCCGGTCGTGCGCTCGGCGGATCGGGTGAAGGCCGCCGTCAGGGCCGTCCTCGCACCGCCCGTACGAGACCGGGTGGCGGCGGTCGCGTTCGCGGCGCCCGCGACGCTGATGATGGGCAACCACGCCGACCAGGGCGTGATCAGGGCGCTCGCGCTCGCCGCCGGGGTCGTGCTGTTCTCGCTGCCCATCGCGCTCGGACGCCGCCGTCCGCTGCTCGCGCTCGGGCTGCTGCTGACCGGGCTCTGCCTGGTCGGCGCGGCCGACCCGCCCTCGACGGTGGCCGGGTTGACGGCGCTCGGCTACGTCCTGTGGCCCCTGGCGGCGGGCCGCTACGCCTACGCCGCCCTCGCCCTCGCGGTGGCCTGCGCCTGGACGACGGCGCTGCCCGACTTCCGGCACCGGGGCGGCGCGGTCGTGTTCACCCTGCTCTACCTGGTGATCTGGACGGCCGGGCACGCGCTGGGCATCCAGCGCCGCCAGGCTCGGAACCGCGCGGAGCGGGCGGCGACCGACGAACGGCTCCGGATCGCCCGGGAGATGCACGACCTGCTCGCGCACGGCATGAGCGTCATCACCGTCCAGGCCGGGTACGGCGCGCTGATCGCCCTCGACCAGCCCGACAAGGCCCAAGCGGCGCTGACCACGATCGAGACGACGGGACGGCAGACGCTCACGGAGCTGCGCGCGCTCCTGCACGTCCTGCGTCCCACCGACACGGGTACCGATGTCGGTCTCGAACCCGCGCCTGGCCTGGGCGAGCTCCAACGACTGGTCGACCGGACGGCCGAGGCCGGCGTCCGAACGGCGCTCGAACTGGACGGCCCGCTCGCCGGCCTGCCTCCGGCCCTCGACCTGTCGGCCTACCGGATCGCGCAGGAGGCCCTCACCAACGTCGTCAGGCACGCCGGGATCGATCACGCCCACCTCCTGATCCGGCGCACGCCCGACGCCCTCACCGTCCAGGTCACCGACCGCGGCGGCGGGGCGGGGCGCGGGTACCGTCCCGGACACGGCCTGCTCGGCATGCGCGAACGCGCGCTCGTCCACGGCGGCACGCTCGACGCGGCCCCGCTCCCCGAGGGCGGCTTCCGGGTCAGGGCCGTCCTCCCGCTCACCGCATGATCAGGGTCCTCGTGGCCGACGACCAGGCGCTCGTGCGGGCGGGCCTGGCCGGGATCATCGGCACCGCGCCCGATCTCCAGGTCGTCGGCGAGGCGGCCGACGGGGCGCGGGCCGTCGCACTGGCGGGTGAGCTGCGTCCCGACGTCGTGCTCATGGACATCCGGATGCCCGGTATGGACGGCCTGGAGGCCACCCGGCGGATCACCGGCTCCCGCGTCCTGATCCTCACCACCTTCGACCTGGACCAGTACGTCTACGCGGCCCTTCGCGGGGGAGCCAGCGGCTTCCTGCTCAAGGACGCCCCGCCCCGCGAGCTGCTCGACGCGATCAGGATCATCGACCGCGGCGACGCGCTGCTGTCCCCGTCCATCACCCGACGCCTCATCAGCGCGTTCGCCGCCCGGCCGTCGCCGCCCGATCCGGGCTCCCTCCCCCACCTCACCGCGCGGGAACGCGACGTCCTCCTCCTGGTGGCGGACGGCCTGTCGAACGCCGAGATCGCCACCGAACTCGGCATCGCCCCGGGCACGGTCCGCGCCCACGTCGCCGCCCTGCTCAGCAAACTCAAGGCCCGCGACCGCATCCAACTGGTGATCCTCACCCACCGCGCGGGTCTGATCTCCTGAGCGCTCCCCCGACGGGATGGCCGTGCCGGTCAGGCGTTGTGGTCTTCTGGCGGCGGCAGGTAGGGGCCGAAGTGGTCGGCGACGATGGCGGCGACGGCGGCGGCGTCCTGGGTTCCGTCGACCTCGATCACCCGGATGCCGAGGCGTCGCGCGGAACGGACGGCGTCCTCGGCGACGAGGCGGTCCCGCTCCAAGCGGTTGCTCTGCGCCCGTTCGGGGTCGCTGACGCCATGGCTGACGGTCGCGGTCCGTGGGAGTTCGCGGAGCTGGCGCTCGCGGAACGCCTGGGTGGGCACCATGACGACCATCCGCCGGGGCGAGTCGATGATCGGGGCGACCAGTTCGGGGCGGAGGCCCCAGCCTTCGGCGATGACGGGACGTCCGGAGACCAGGCAGCGCAGGTCGTCCAAGGCCCATTCGAACCGGACCGGGAAACCTTCTAGGGTTTCGGCAGCCATTTCCTGCGGGGTGGTGTTCACCCATGTCTGGTCAGGGTCCGGGTCGGCGGGTGACTGGCCGAGTTTGACGCGGCGGGCGATCCGGCGGTCGTTGTGGCCGCGGGCGTCGTGGTGGTCGTAGTGGTAGGCGGTCAGCCCGTAACGGTGGGCCAGCAGCCGGGCGACGGTGGACTTGCCCGCCCATTGCCCGCCGCTGATCCACCGGACCCGGCGAAGGGTGCCGAACGGATCCCACAAGTCGTTTCTGGTCACAGGTCTCCTCGGGTGCGGCCGCCGACGTCTGCCGCGTAGATCATCCAGCCTCCGGGCGCGGACGTCACAGGGTGATGCCCTGGTCGGTCCGTGCGCGCCACTTACGCGGTCCTCGGGGACGGAGCCGAAGGCGTCCAGGAGTCGTGCGCAGGGTGACGACACGTAGGTTTGCGTAGCCGTCGCATTCTGCTGGCCCCTAAGGTCTGTGCTGCGTAGTGGCGGACATCGCCCGTCGGGAGCCGCATGCGGCTCACAAGATCACCTGGACGGATCGGTATGGTCGCATGACGTCGAATAAGGTTGACACAACGCTCCCCCACTCGGCGCGCGCCTACGGGTGGATGTTGGGATTAAAGGACAACTTCTCCGCCGACCGGGAGTTCCTGCTCAATCTGCTGCCGAACTTCCCCGAGTGCTTGGACATCTCTCGCCAGAACCGGCAGTTTCTGTATCGGGCCGTGAGCAGTCAGCCGGTGGCGGTGCTGTACCTCTCGGTCGGGCACCACCTCAAGGACGATCCTGGCGGCGGTCTGGCGGGAGCGCGCGACACCTTGCACGCCGTCATCGACCATGCCGCGACCGGCAGCCACATCGCCGCGTCCCAGGTCGTCTGCGACGACCCGGTCCGGGGCCTGGCATTCGGCTCCGCCATCGACGCCGCCGGTATTCCCTGGCAGTCCCGAACTCCCGAGGAGTTCACGGCCCTGCTGGACGGCCTCACCCCTCTCGACCCCGGACTGGTGAATCTCAAGGAATGGCGGCCCGACCCCGCCCAACCGCAACTCCCCTCCGTCGACCCCGCCCTCAAGCCATTCGAGGGCCGCGCCCAAGGCTCCAACCTCTACGAATACAGTGGCGTTCTGATGCTGTAGCCTCGCCTGCTCTCGGACGTTCGGATTCAGCGGCTCAGGGTGGTCTCCTGCCCCACGCGCGACAGTTTCTCGGGATTGCGGACGTGGTAGGCGCCGGTGACATAGCTGTTCTCGACCCGTACCGCCACCACGCCGTCGATCTCCCCATCGGCGCGGACGAGCAGCCCCGGGCCGCCATTGACCTGCACCAGTTCGACCGACCTTTCGACGTCGTCCTTCCACCAACCGGCGGCCAATAGGCGAGCCACTTTGTCGGCGCCCACGATGGGACGCGGCAGGGCATGCCTGACGCCGCCGCCGTCGCTCAGGGCGACGACATCCGGCGCGAGGATGTCGAGCAGGCTTTGCAGCTCGCCCGTCTCGACCGCTCGCTGGAATGCCTGGAGCGCGGCTCTCGTCTCGGCCGGGGAGGCGACGCCGCGGGGTCGGCGCTCGGCGACGTGTCCCCGCGCCCGGTAGGCGAGCTGGCGGACCGCGGCCGGGCTCTTGCCGACGGCCTCGGCGATCTCCTCATAGGCCAGATCGAACACCTCGCGCAACACGAACACCGCCCGCTCGGTCGGCGCCAGCGTCTCCAGCACCAGCAGCATCGCCATGGAGACGCTGTCGGCGAGTTCGACGTCCTCGGCCACGTCCGGCGCCGTCAGCAACGGCTCGGGCAACCACGGACCGACGTAGGACTCCTTCCGCCGCCCGAGCGCGCGCAGACGGTCCAGAGCCTGCCGGGTGACGATCCGCACCAGGTAGGCCCGCTGCTCCCGGACGGCGGCCAGGTCGACGTCCACCCAGCGCAACCAGGTCTCCTGGAGGACGTCCTCGGCGTCGGCGGCCGAACCGAGCATCTCGTAGGCGACGGTGAAGAGCAGGTTCCGGTGGGCGACGAACACCTCGGTCGCCGCGTCCGCCGCGTTCGCTGAGCCCGCCCGGTCGGGCGGCTCGGCCGTGCCCGGGGTCCGTTCGCTGCGCTGGCTCATACCCGGCTCCCACCTGCTGGTTCTCAGCCCTTTCCACACACTGGACGCCGTTCCCCGCCATTTCGTAACACGCGCGACCGGTGGCCTACGTCACACGTCCTCGACCGTTACGGGGGCCGGGGCACCGCCGTCTCGTGTTCGTCAGGACCCTGCGCGCAACACCCGAACCGCGAGTTCGGCGCGCCGCCGTACAACGGAGAAGGTAAGACGAACATGGCCGATGCAGCCTCGCCCGAGAACGTCCCCGGCAGTCAGGTCAGCCCCGATGGCCCCGTCCCCGAAGGAGGAGGAGGAGGAGGGGACGGCTCGCCGCGGCCCGATCCCCGCCGCTGGTGGGCCCTGGCGGTCATCGCGCTCGCCCAGTTGGTCGTGATGCTGGACATGACCGTCGTCAACATCGCCCTGCCGTCCGCCCAGCGGGACCTCGGCATGACCGACGGCAACCGGCAGTGGGCGATCACCGCCTACACCCTCGCCTTCGGCGGCCTGCTGCTGGTCGGCGGCCGCGCCGGCGACCTGTTCGGCCGGAGGCGCGCCTTCATCGTCGGTCTGACCGGGTTCGCCGCGGCGTCCGCGCTGGGAGGCGCCGCCACCGGCCCCGGCATGCTCTTCGCGGCCCGCGCGCTGCAGGGCGTCTTCGCCGCGCTGCTGGCCCCCGCCGCGCTGTCCCTGATGACCACGACGTTCACCGACCCGCGCGACCGCGGCAAGGCGTTCGGCGTGTTCGGCGCCGTCGCCGGCGCCGGGAGCGCCGTCGGCATGCTGGTCGGCGGCTCCCTGACCGAGTACCTGGACTGGCGCTGGTGCCTGTACGTCAACGTCCCGGTGGCCGCCCTCGCGGTGCTGGGCGCGGTCGTGATGCTCAAGGAGCCGGGCCGCGAGTCCGGGTCCCGGCTGGACGTCCTCGGCGCCGTGCTGGGCTCCGCCGGTGTGCTGTCCGTCGTGTACGGCTTCAGCGAGGCCGAGTCGCGCGACTGGGACGACCCCAGGGTCCTGGCCCTGCTCGTCGGCGGCGTCGCGATCCTCGGGATCTTCTCCCTGTGGCAGACCCGCGCCCGGACGCCGCTGCTCCCCCTGCACATCGTCAAGGACCGCCAGCGGGCGGGCGCCTACCTGACGATGGGTCTGGTGACCATCGCCATGTTCGGCGTCTTCCTGTTCCTGACCTATTACCTGCAGGGCATCAAGGGCTGGTCGCCGCTGAAGACCGGCGTGGCCTACCTGCCGATGACCGCCTGCATGATCATCGGGTCCACCCAGATCTCGGCGCGGCTCCTGCGGCGGGCGCCGGCGCGGGCGCTGATCGTGCCGGGCCTGGCGCTGGGCGTCGGCGGGCTCGCCTTCCTGGCCTCGATGGACGCCGACAGCACCTACCTCGGCCGCGTCCTGCCCGGCATCTGCCTGACGGGCCTCGGCATGGGCACCACCTTCATGGCGGCCATCGCCACGGCCACCGGGCGGGTCGCCCCGCACGAGCAGGGCGCGGCCTCCGCCACCCTCAACACCATGCAGCAGGTGGGCGGGTCGGTCGGCACCGCGCTGCTCAACGCGATCGCCGCCGGGGCAACCACGGACTGGCTGACAAGCCACAGGATCGTCCCCGTCGAGCGGACGCCGCAGGTGGAGGCGGCGCTGGCGGAGGCGACGGTGCACGGCTACTCGGTGGCGACGTGGACTTCCGCGGGCATCATGCTGCTGGCGGCGGTGATCGCGGGCGTCCTCGTCAACGCCAAGGCACCGGGACGGCAGGCCGACGCGGCGGCCGACCGGACGGGCGCCGACCGCGAGGCCGGGGTCCTCGACGCGCCGGTCAGCGCGGGATAGCGGTCGACGCGAACTGCGGAGTCGAGCCCCTGCCCCAGGACCCGCGTCTTGGGGCAGGGGTCCCCTTATCGGTACGACCGAAATTGATGAACAATCGGAAGTCGCAAGGGGGACCCACTTGATCAATTTCGAGCGGCGGCGGTCGCTCATATCCGAAGATCGCCGGAAAGCAGTGGCCGCATAAGGTCAATAGGGTCGGTTGTGCGGGTGCGCGGGGGGTTGGTAATTTTTGCCTCCAACGGGGCCGGGGTCATTATCGACTCACCAGAGTCGTTCGGGGGGAAGATGGCGGACGACGAAAACGAACGAGTTCTCGCCGAACTGCACAAGGAGCTGTCCGCCAGACCGCTGACGATCGGGGTCGTCGGCGTCTCCGGGGTGGGAAAGTCGACCCTGGTGAACACCATTTGCAATACGGACCTGCCGACGAGCGCCACCGTCGCCTGCACGAAGGAGTTCGAGGCGCAGGACGTCGTCCTGAACGCGCAGGACGGCACGGTCCGGGATTATCGCGCGAAGCTCAGGATCGTCGACGCGCCGGGGCTCGGGGAGAGCGTCGACAAGGATCCCGAGTACCTCGCGATGTACCGGTCGGAGCTGCCGAAATGCGACGTCGTCCTCTGGCTCAGCGCGGCCCGGAACCGCGCCGTCGCGCTGGAGCAGCGGTATCTCCAGGAGCTGGCCGAGTTCGGTGACCGTACGGTGTTCGGGCTGAGCCAGGCCGATCTCGTGGATCCGCTCGACTGGGACTCCACGGTGAATCTCCCTTCCGAGACGCAGGAACGGAACATCCGGGAGATCTGCCAGGACCGCGCCGCGAAGTTCTCCGACGCTCTCGGAAAAGACGTCACCTTCATCCCGGTCTCATCGGGGAAGCGGTACAACCTACAGCCCCTCTTCACGGAGCTACTGGAAAGGTCCCCGGACGAGCGAGCCTGGATGATCGCCCTCCTGAAAGCCTTCACCGTGGACGACTGGATCCCCGAGGGCTTTCGCGAAGACCGGTCCGAATCCTCCCGGAGCGCGGGCCAGAGCGGATTCTCCGGGCTGTTCCGCAAGAAGCGCGACTGACGAAGCGCGCGACGATTCACCGCAACGATCGAGTTTCACCGAGTGGACGAGCAGGGGGCAGTTCATGGACGCCGCCGACCGGGCGAAGATTCAACGGCAGATGAGCATGTACAGCCAGAGCGAGCAGCAGCAGCTCGCCCGCACGGAGTCCTCCCTGGAGAAATGGGCGAGGACGATCAAGGAGATCACCGGAGTCGTGGTCAACATCGCCAAGATCATGAAGGAGATCCTGGAGATGCTGGACCGGCACAACCGCCGGTAACGGCTCCGCGCACGCCGGAACCACGACGAGCCCTGGCCACCGCAAGACGGCCAGGGCTCGTCCCGTCCCTGCCCGCGGCGGGCGCATCCGTCCAGCCTGGGAGTTGTCCCATCGGCGCGGTCCATCGACTCGGGAAGACCGGCCGGTTATGCTCCGACCCTATAAATGCCAACGACACCCCAAGGGCAACGGATGAGTGTCGACGAGACGGCCCCACTTCGCGTCCTCGTGGTGGACGGCGACCCCAATGTCCGAGCTGACGTGACCTCCCTGCTCGACTCCAGCGACGAGCTCCAGGTCGTCGCCGAGACGCCCGATCCCGGCGCGGTCCGCTCCCTCGCGGGTCGGCTGCGGCCCGACATCGTCCTGCTGGACACCGCGTCCGCCGACCACGCGGGCCCGCTCAGCCACACCTCGCGGGTCTTCGTCCTCGCCCGGAGTGACGGCCCCGCCGTCCAGGACGCCCTCCGCGCCGGCGCGTGCGGGCACCTCGTGCCCGGCGACTTCACCGTCCCCGACCTGATGCGCGGCGTCCGGGACGCGTCCCGGACCTCGCTCGGCCTGTCCGCCCGCGAGTCGGAGGTCATGGACCTCATCGCCACCGGCCGCTCCAACGGCGAGATCGCCCGCCAGCTGTTCCTCAGCGAGAAGACGGTCAAGAACCACGTCAACCGCATCTACGCCAAGCTCGGCGTCAGCTCCCGCGCCACCGCCATCGCCCTCTGGCGCGGCATGGTCAGCGTCCTCCCCGCGCGGGACTAAACCGATTCGCACTAGGTCCGCAGCTCCTGATACTGTTCCTCCTGTCGCAAGGGCCCCCGGAGGCCCACCGACAGGCGCCGTTAGCTCAATTGGCAGAGCAGCGGACTCTTAATCCGCGGGTTCGGGGTTCAAGTCCCTGACGGCGCACCCGTGACTCTTCTTGACAGGGCGTTCTTCATTAATGGAGAGCGCCCTTCGTCGTCTCCGTCGTCCTCCCGCGAGGGCCTGGACCCTCCCCTGCCGTGAGTCAGGCCCTCGCGGATCGCGGGTTCTGTCAGGGCGTCGTGGCGACCGTGGACTCGGGAATGAGCAGGAACGCGTGGTAGAGGTTGAATTCCCCGTCCCATGCGCGGTCCAGGTGGATCTCGGCGTCCCGGTTGGGGAGGTTTCCGGCCGTGGCCATCGCGAAGTTCGTGCCGCGCAGCCGCAGCGCGCGCGCCAGCGGGTGGCCGGTGGCGTCGGGCAGGCCGGGGATGGGAGTCGGCTCCCACAGGCTCGCGTCGGTCTCGTTCATCCGCAGGATCACCACCGCGTCGGCCTTCGCCACGTTTCCCCGGATGCCGAGGTACCGCCCGTTGGGCTGGGACCGGATGTGATAGGCCCCGGGTCGGCCGGAGGCGGGCTCGAACTTCCAGTAGACCGAGGCGTTGTTGGGCCAGGGGTCGGCGAAGAAGGTCTGGAGTTCGTCGTTGTCGGACGTCTCGGCATCGCTGATGCCGTCCGGCATGAGGTAGGCGTTGATCACCTTGTGCACGATCAAGACCTTGCCGGTCGGGATGTCACCGGTGTTCTCGGGCACGGGGTCCGTCTCCTGGGGGGTTGAGGGTGCTTATCTCCTTCATCCCCGCACTGAACGTAATTGACTGATCGCACTAGGTAGATACTTGGGAGATTAGGGCGGCGCGTCGAGTCGTCGTCGAACGTCGTCAGTATCGGGACGCCGTCGACCTGCCGGTGGCGCGGTGTCGCCGAGCGGGCTGAGCGGCGGCGTCGGACGGGCATCCGGGCTGCTCCGATGGGTCCCTTGTCTGCCGTCGCTCTACCCACGTCGGTCTCGGCTGGGCGTCGCGTCGGCTGTGTCGGGGGCCAGGTGCACGACTTCGTCCACGGTGCCGGGTGGTGGAGGCGTGTGGGTGATCAGGAGGATGCCGGGTCCGTCGGCGTCGCCGAGGACGTCGGTGAGGAGGTCGTGGGCGGTGCCGGGATCCAGGTGGGCGGTGGGCTCGTCCAGCACGAGGATCCGCGCGCCGGTCAGGAACGCGCGGGCGAGCGCGATGCGCTGCCGCTGGCCGCCGGAGACGCGGACGCCGTGCTCGCCCACCTCGGTGTCCAGGCCCTCGGGCAGGCTCGCGATCCAGTCCCAGACGCGGGCGCGGCGCAGCGCGGCGACGATCTCGGGTTCGGTGGCGTCCGGCCTGGCCAGCTGGACGTTGGCGCGGATGGTGGTGGCGAACAGGTGCGCGTCCTGGTCGACCAGGACGACGACCCGGCGGACGTCGTCCTGCGCGTAGTCCCGGAGGTCGTGGCCGTCGAGGGTGACGCGGCCGTGGTCCGGGTCGCGGAAGCGGACGAGCAGGTGGGCCAGGGTCGTCTTCCCGCTGCCGCTCGGCCCGAGCAGCGCGACCCGGCGGCCGGGACGCAGGTCGAGATCGAGGCCGGTGAGCACCCAGGGCGAGTCGGGGCCGTAGCGAACGTGGACGTCCCTGACCTGGATCAGGTCGCCGCGCGGCGCGGGCAACGGGGACGGCGGATCGGCGGCGGGCGGTGCTGGGGCGGTGAGCGCGGCCAGCCGGACGGCCGCGCGGTGCGCGGTGAGGAGGTCGCGGGCCGCGTCGGGCAGCGGGCGGACGGCGTCGAACGCGGCCATGGCGACCAGCGCGAGCGCCGCGAGGAGCACGCCCGGCAGCGCGCCCCGCTGAACGGCGGACAGCCCGGCGACCAGCACGGCGAGGGTGGTGGCCGAGGTGAGCAGGACCGTCGCGGCGGCGCCGGACGCGGCGACGCGGGCGTCCCGGCGCGCGACCCGCTCCAGGACGGCGTCGGCGGCGGCGATCCGGGCGAGCTGGCCGTCCGCCTCGTCGAACGCGACCAGGTCGGGCGCGGCGTGGACGAGTTCGACGGTCTCGGCGTCGAGCGCGCCTCGGGCTTCCGCGCGGCGGTGGGCGGTGGCGCGGGTGAGCGCGACGGTCGCGGCGGGGATCAGCAGCGCGGCGGGCAGCAGTCCGAGCGCGAGCCAGAGCCCGGCGGCGGGGAGGATCGTGGCCAGCGCGGCGGCCGAGCCCGCGCCGACGGCGAGCGCGATCAGCGGTGGGACGAGGCCGCGCAGGTAGAGGTGCTGTGTCGCGTCGACGTCGGCGACGAATCCGGTGAGCAGGTCGCCGCTGCGCGCCCCCGGCAGCCCGGCCGGGACGAGCGGCTCCAGCCGCCGGAACCAGCGCACCCGCAGCGCGGCGAGCAGCCGCAGGCTCGCGTCGTGCGCGACGAGCCGCTCGGCGTAGCGGAACACGGCGCGCGCCAGGCTGAGCGCCCGCACCGCCGTGATCACCATGGCGAGCGTGCCGAGTTCCGGGCGCAGCGCCGCCCGCGAGATGAGGTAGCCGGACGTCCCCATCAGCGCGACACCCGCGCCGAGGGCGAGCGCGCCGCACAGCGCGGCGACGGCGAAGCGATGCGCCGACGGCCGAGCCGCCGCGATCAGCGCGACCAGCGGACGCCCAGGCGGCGGGCGTCCGGTCATGTCACGGTCGGTCATGTCAGCACGTCCGCGGCTCGCCGGGGGCGGGGCGCCGTCAGTTCGACCACCTGGTCGGCGCCCTCCGCCAGCCGGGCGTCGTGGGTGGCGACGACGACCGTCCGGCCGGGGAGGGTGCGGACGGCGTCGATCACGAGCCGCGCGGCGGCCGCGTCGAGATGGGCGGTGGGCTCGTCCAGGAGCAGGAGCGGTGCCGGACGGGCCAGCGCCCGCGCCAGCGCGAGGCGGCGCACCTCCCCGGCGGAGAGCCCGGCGCCGTTCTCCCCCACCGTCCGGTGAAGGAGTGCCCCGGCCCCGACCGACTCGGCGGCGGCGACCGGGCTGCGGGAGTCGGCGGAGCCGATGGCTTGGAGCGCCGGGCCGGGACGCAGCCGGGGACGTTGCGGCAGCCACGCGACGAGCCGCCGCCATTCGTCCGGGTCGACGGCGGAGAGGTCGGTCCCGTCCACGGTGACCAGCCCGGACGTCGGCGCGACGAACCGCAGCAGCACGGCCAGGAGGGTGCTCTTGCCCGCGCCGCTCTCCCCGAGGACGACCGTGCGCTCCCCCGGCCGGATCTCCAGCGAGACGCCCTCCAGCACGGGCGGGCCGCCGTCGTAGCGGACGGTGACGTCCTCCAATCGAACGATGCCGAATCCCGCCGGGTGAGGCGGGCCGGGCGGCGGTGGGACTGCGGGCGGCAGCGCGAGCAGTTCGTCGATCCGCCGGGCCGCGGCCATCCCGTCCGCGCCCGCGTGGTATTCGGCCGCGAGGCCGCGCAGCGGCCCGTACAGCTCCGGGGCGAGGACGAGGATCGCGAGGCCCGCGTCCAGTCCGAGGCCGCCGGTGACGAGCCGGAGCCCGATCCCGACCGCGACCAGGGCCGTCCCGAGTGTGGCGGCCAGTTCGAGGACGAACGCCGACAGGAACGCGACCCGCAGCACCCCCATCGTCTCCCGGCGGTAGCGCTCGGTGTTGTCGGCGACCGCGTCGGCCTGGGCGCGTCCCCGGCGATAGGCGCGCAGGGTGGGCAGACCGGTGACGACGTCCAGGAAATGTCCGCTCATCCGGGTGAGGGCCCGCAGGCGGGCTCGCGTGCGGGCCTGGGTGGCGCGTCCGATCAGCGCCCCGAACAGCGGGATCAGCGGCAGCGTCACCAGCATGACCAGCGCCGACAGGACGTCGTGGAACGCGACCCAGCCGAGGATCGCGGGCGGCGCCAGCACCGCCGTCATCACCTGCGGCAGAAACCGGGCGAGGTGGATCTCCAGCGCCTCACCGCCGTCGACCACCGCGGTCACGGCCTCGGCGGCGGGCACCCGTCCCGGCCGGACGCGGACCAGCCGCCGCAGCACCCGTCCGCGCAGTTCACGCATGATGCGGTTCGCCATGACGCGGCATCCGGCGTCCCGGGCCCAGCCGACCGCCGCGCGGGCGACGGCCACGGCGGCGAGGCACAGCAGCGACGGCGCCAGCTCCCGGACGCCGCGATGCTGGAGGAATCCCGCGACCACGACGTGCGCGAACAGGACCACCTGGACGATCGTGAGCGCCGCCGCGCACGCCGCCGCCAGTCCCGCCGCCGCCAGGAGGCGGTGGACGCCCGGGACGTGCCGGGGCAGCCACGAGTCGGTCCCGCGCATCGGCCGGCTACTCCGTCTCCCCGGCCTGCGGCCCGTCGCCGTCCCGCCGCTTGGCGCCGCCTCGGGTGATCGCGTGCAGCGGGCTGGGCGGTCGCGCGAAGTCGTCCCGCGACAGCCGGGCGCGGAACACCCAGAGCGCCCAGAACTGGTAGGCGAGGACGACGGGCAGGAAGACCGCCGTGATGATCGTCATCGCGACCAGCGAGTAGTGGTTGGACGCGGTGCCGTAGATCGTCAGGCTGGGCGAGCCCGCCGTGGACGACACGAGGACACGCGGGTACAGGCGCGCGAACAGGGCCGCGACCAGCAGCACCGTCGCCGCCGAGGTGCCCGCGAACGCGGCCGGGACACGTCCGGCCAGGGCCAGCGGGCCGGACGCCGCGGCAGCGGCCAGGCTCAGCCCGATCAGCACGAGCGCCGGTGTCCGGTACGGGGCGGACGACCACGTCTGGACGGCCGTCCACACCACGAACGCGATCAGCAGCGCGGCCGCGGCGGGCCACAGCGCGAGCGCGGTCCGCCGCGCCCGGCGGGCCAGGCCGTCCTTCGTGCGGAACGCCAGGAACAGCGCCCCGTGCAGCGCGAACGCCACGACGAGGGCGAGCCCGGCGAGCACCGAGTAGAGGTCGAACATCCCGAGTTCGCCGCCGGTCAGCTCGCCGCGCGCGTCCATCGGCACGCCGCGGGTGATCTTGGCGAAGACGACGCCGAGCAGGAACGGGATCGCCGCGCTCGACGCGGGCAGCGCGACGTCCCAGCGGCGCCGCCAGCCCGGATCGCTGTGCTTGTTGCGGTACTCGATCGCGACGCCGCGCACGATCAGCGCGACCAGCACCGCGAAGAAGACCAGGTAGAAGCCGGAGAACATGCTCGCGTACCAGCCGGGGAAGGCGGCGAACGTGGCCCCGCCCGCGACGATGATCCACACCTCGTAGCTGTCCCAGACGGGCAGGATCGTGGCGAGCAGCGCGTGCCGCTCCGGGTCGTCGCGGCCGAGGAACGGGTAGAGCATGCCGACGCCGAAGTCGATGCCGTCCAGCAGGAAGAACCCGATCCACAGCACCGCTATCAACGCGAACCACAACGTCTGGAGGTCGAGGTGCCCTGACGTGGTGCCCATGGACGGTGCGCCTTTCGACGGTCAGTACAGCATCGGCGGGAGCGCGTCCTCGCGGGTGATCTCGGGGGCGGGGCGCTCCGGGCCCGTCCGGACGGCGCGCAGCATCAGCCACCCCTCGATGACCGCGAGAATCCCGTAGACGACGGCGAACCCGCTCAGCGTCGCGATCACCTCGCCGGTGCCGACGAGCGGGGAGATGCCGTCGTGCGTCCGCAGCAGCCCTTGGACGATCCACGGCTGGCGTCCCATTTCGGTGAACAGCCATCCGGCGGTGTTGGCGAGGAACGGCAGCAGCAGGAACAGGTACGCCGACCACGCGAACCAGCGGGACCGGTCGAGGCCGCGCCCCCGCCACCGTCCGAGCCACAACCACACGAGGCCGTACAGGAGGGCCAGGAAGCCGATCGTGACCATCACGCGCCACGACCAGTAGACGCTCCCCACGATCGGCGTGTATCCGCCCGGTCCGTAGCGCCGCTCGTACTCCCGCTGGACGTCGTAGATGCCGCGGATCTCGCCGTTCCAACTGTTGGTGGCCAGGACCGAGAGGCCGTGCGGCAGGACGATGTCGACGTCCGTCCGCTCGGGGTGCTTCTCCCACGGGCCGATCGCCAGCAGAGACAGCGGCGCGGGCGATTTCGTCTCGTACAGCGCCTCCGCCGCGGCCATCTTCATCGGCTGGACCCGCGCGATGATCTGCGCCTGGTAGTGCCCCACGCCGATCACCACGACGGCCGCCGCGACCGTCACCCACAGCGCGCCCCGGACGGCCGCCCGGAACAGTACGACGTTCTCCCCCTTGCGCAGCCAGTACGCGGACACGGCGATGACGAGCAGCCCGGTCGTGACCAGCGACGCCGCGATCGTGTGAAAGAAGTGCGTGAGCTGCAACGGTTGCAGAAGGACATCCCCCAGCGAATCCATCTCGGCGCGCCCGTCCTTCAGGACGTGCCCGACCGGATGCTGCATCCACGAGTTCGCCGCGAGAATGAAGTAGGCGGACGCCGTCGTCCCCGCCACCACCATCCAGATCATGGCCAGATGGACGCGCGGTCGGAGCCGGTCCCACCCGAAGAGCCAAAGCCCGAGAAACGTGGACTCCAGGAAGAACGCCACCACGCCCTCGATCGCGAGCGGCGCCCCGAACACCGAGCCCACGAACCGCGAATACACCGACCAGTTCATTCCAAACTGGAACTCCTGCACGATCCCCGTCACCACACCCAACGCGAAGTTGATCAGGAAGAGCTTCCCGAAGAACCGCGTCATCCGCAGATAGTGCTCTTTCCCGGTACGATGCCACGCGGTCTGCATCCCCGCCACGAACCACGCCAGACCAATCGTGACCGGGACAAAAAGAAAGTGATACACAATGGTGACCGCGAACTGCCATCGATCCAGCGCAGCGGTCGCCCCCACGAACACCCCTCCGAACAACCCGGCCCCGCACCGGTCCACTCAGGATTCCCCACCCCCCGCCCCACCAAAAGAACCACCCGTCAAATCTCAACCAAGCCCCCACCCCAAAACCCGCTCATCCCCCCGAACCCCTTACTCACCCGCCCAGCTAGGAGCATAAAGGGATGAGCCACGAATTCGCTCCCATGCTGCGCCTCGTGGGCGAGGGTTTACTCGTGGTCCAAGGTCAGAGCCTGGTGGATGTAGGTGCGTAGGGCTTCTTTGTCTATTTTGGCGGGGTCTTTTAGGCGGACGTGTCTGGTTGTTTTGCCCTTGCCTTCCAGGAGGCCGTGGGGGTCGGTGAACTCGGCGCCCCGGGTGAAGGCGAGGGTGATGTGGGTCTTGCTGCGGCTGATGATGGCCAGGAGTTTGTCGGCCTTCCAGGCCGGGGAGCCCCGGCTGATCGTCTCCTCGGCGTTCGGGGCCTCCTCGCGCATCAGGGTTCGGACGATCGTCACGATCTCCTGGTGTTGCGGGGAGAGGTACTTCTTCATGTACTCGTCGATCTCGTTCATGGGTGTCCCCTCAGAGGGTTGTGAGGTCGATGGCGGCGGCCAGGGCGGCGGCGCCCGCGTCGTTCGGGTGGAGGTGGTCGCCGGAGTCGAAGGCGGGACGGAGCGCGTCGGGGACGCGCGGGTCGGCCAGCGCGCGGTCGAAGTCGGCCACGGCGTCGTAGGCGCCGCTGGTGCGGATCCAGTGGTTCACCGCGTCGCGGATCCGCTCGTTGGCCGGTGTGTCGTAGCCCTGGGCGCCCTTCATCGGCGTGATGGTGGCGCCGACGATCCGGACGCCGCGGGCGTGCGCGGCGCGGATCAGCGTGCGGTGCGCGTCGATGACCTGCCGCGCCGTCACCTTCGGCGAGGCGCCGCAGCCGAAGTCGGGGAACCCGCCTCCGCCGATGTCGTTGAGCCCTTCGAGGACGATCACGGTCCGCACGCCGGGCCGGTCGAGGGCGTCGCGCCGGAAGCGGCCGAGGCCCTTCTCGCCGTAGCAGGGCGAGTCGGCGAGGAGTTTGTTGCCGTTGATCCCGGCGTTGACGACGGTTAGGCGCCGGCCGGAGGAGGTGAGGCGTTCGGCGAGCCGGTCCGGGTAGCGGCGGTCCGTGTCGGGGGTGGAGCCGTAGCCGTCGGTGATGGAGTCGCCGAACGCGACCACCGTCCCGCGCAGGGGCGGCGCGGTCCCGGCGACGTCGACGCCGGTCAGGAAGTACCGCGAATGGCTGGTCTCGCCCGCGAACGCGCCCGGCCCGGTGTCGGAGAGGTGGTCTCCGGCGGCGCGGTAGGTGGTGGTGAGGCCGCCCTCGTGGAACGTCGCGGGGCCGGTCGGCCCGGCGAAGTAGAGCGTCACGGTCAGGGATTCCAGGGGCGCGACGGGCAGCGCGGCCGGGTCAGAGGCGGTGGAGCCGCCCGCCGGGACGACGGTCGCCGCGCGGTGTCCGAAGCGCAGCGTCCGCAGGGTGCCGGGGCGGAGCGCCGCGCCGCCGCCGCTCTCGGCGACGGTCGCGCCGGTCACGCGGAGCGGGGACGTCCCGTAGGCGTTGGACAGGCGGATCCGCACGCGCGAGCCGCCCGCGCTGATCCGGACCACCTGCCGGACGGACTGCGCGGCGAACCCGTCGAGCGACCAGTTCGGCCCGTCCCACTCGTTGCCCGGCACGGGATGGTGCGGCGCGGCGCCCCACGCCCCGTGCCAGGTGCCGGGCGGACGCTCGGACGCCGAGGCGGCTCCAGGCGGGACGGCGAGCGCGCCCACCAGGGCGACGGCGAGCAGGCGGCGGGTCGGGCGACGGAACATGGAGAACCTTCCGGGGAGTCGGACTGACCCCGAAGACTCTCCAGCGACCCCCTTACATTTTGTTTACGCCCGTTTCGCGTCGGCCCCCGGTCCTATAGTTCCGCCATGCGTTTCGGGGTGCTCGGGACGGTCTCCGTGTGGACGGACGACGGCCGGACCGTCAAGGTCCCGGGCGTGAAGGTCCGCGCGCTGCTGGCGGCGCTGCTCGTCCACGAGGGCGATCCGGTGTCCGGCGACCGGCTGATCGACTGGCTGTGGGGCGACGCGCCGCCCGCCGGACCCGCCGCCGCGCTGGCGGTGAAGGTGTCCCAGCTCCGCCGCGCGCTGGCGGACGCCGAGCCGGGCGGCCGGGCGCTCGTCCGGTCGCCGCCGCCCGGCTACCGGCTGGACGCCGACGCCGTCGACGCCCGCGAGTTCGCGCGGCTCGTCGACGAAGCGGGGCGGGCCGCCGGACCGGAGCCGAAGGCGGCCCTGCTGTCCGACGCGCTGGCCCTGTGGCGGGGCCCGGCCTACGCCGACGTCGCCGACGAGCCCTTCGCCGGGCCGGTGATCGCGAAGCTGACCGAGCAGCGGCTCACCGCCGTGGAGGATCTCGCGGAGGCGCGGCTCGCGCTGGGCGAGCACGCCGCGGCCGCGGCCGAGCTGGACGCCCTGCTCGCCGGGCATCCGCTGCGCGAGCGCGCCCGCGCGCTGCACATGCTGGCGCTCTACCGGTCCGGACGGCAGGCGGACGCGCTGGCCGGGTTCGACGCGACCCGCGCGCGGCTCGCCGACGAGCTGGGCCTGGACCCGGGCGCGGAGCTCACGGCCCTGCGCGCGGCGATCCTGCGGCAGGACGCCGCGCTCGACCCGCCACCGCCGCGGGCCGTCGGAGTGGCGCCGCCGACGACGAACCTCCCGGCGGCGGTCACCCCCCTGATCGGCAGGGACGAGGCCGTCGCCGAGGTCGGCGCCCTGGTGGAGGCCGGGCGGCTCGTCACGCTGACCGGCGTCGGCGGGGTCGGCAAGACCCGGCTGGCGGAGGCCGTGGCCGCGGGCCGGACCGGCGCGTTCGCGGACGGCGTGTGGCTCGTCGAGCTGGCCTCGTTCGACCGGGCGGACGACCCGGACGCGGCCGACTGCCTGGCCGACACGATCATGGCGGTGCTCGGGATCCGGGACGCCGCCGCGCCCGGTGACGCCGCGTCGGCCGCGGACCGGCTCGCGCGGGCGCTGCGCGTGCGCCGGCTGCTGCTCGTCCTGGACAACTGCGAGCACGTGGTCGAGCCGGTCGCCGAGCTGGTGAGCGGGCTGCTGGCCGCCGTGCCGGGGCTGAGCGTCCTCGCGACGGGGCGGGAGCCGCTCGGGCTGGCGGGCGAGGTCGTGTGGTCGGTTCCGCCGCTGGACGTCCCCGAGACCGGGGCCGGTGCCGCAGAGCTGGAGCGGTACGGCGCGGTCCGGCTGTTCGCGGCGCGGGCGTCGGCGGCGATGCGCGGTTTCGCGCTGTCCGAGGAGAACGCGGACACGGTCGCCGAGTTGTGCAGGCGGCTCGACGGGCTGCCGCTGGCGCTGGAACTTGCCGCGACCCGCGTCCGGACCCTCGGCGTGCGCGGTCTGGTCGCGGGTCTCGACGACCGGTTCCGCACGCTCGGCCACGGCTACCGGGACGCCCCGCCCCGCCAGCAGACCCTCCTCGCCGTGATCGACTGGAGCTGGCGGCTGCTCACCGGCCCCGAGCGGATCGTGCTGCGCCGCCTCGCGGCCCACGCCGACGGCTGCACCCCGGAGGCCGCCACTGCGGTCTGCGCGACGGACGGCGACGTGCTCGACGTCCTGTCCCGGCTGGTGGACCGGTCGCTCGTCGTCGCCGACCACGGACCGGACGGGCCCCGCTTCCGGCTGCTGGAGTCGGTGGCGGCGTTCTGCGTCGAGCGCATGGCGGACGCCGGTGAGCTGGACGCGGTCCGCCGCCGCCACCGCGAGTACTACGCCGATCTCGCCGAAAAGGCCGATCTCTACGGGCACGGGCAGCGCGACTGGCTGGCCCGCCTCGACGCGGAGGGCGCGAACCTGCGCGCCGCGCTCGACGGCTCCGTCCAGGAGGGCGCGGCGGCGACGGCCCTCCGGATGGTCAACGCGCTGGCCAGGTACTGGTTCCTGCGCGGACGCCTCGGCGAGCTGGACCGTTCGGCGCAGGCTGCGCTGGGCCTGCCGGGGGACGTCCCGCCATCCGCCCGCGCGACGGCCCTGGCCTGGCGGACGGCCGCCTCCTTCCTGCTCGGCGACGTCGGCGGATGGTGCGACCGGCACGCCGCCGTCATGAGCGCTTTCGACGCCGCGAGCGACACCGATCCGGTGCGCCGTGTCCGGGCCGAGTGGCTGCTCGCCTACGCGGAGATCGACCTCGGCGACGTCGCCGTGGTCGGAGAGCGGATCGACCGCGTCCTCGCCGCCGCCGAGACGGCCGGGGACGCCTGGACGCAGGCCGCCGCGCTCTCCCTCCGCGCCAAGCACGCCCACATCGTCGGGGACTTCCCGGCCCTGGACGAGGCGGGCGAACGCGCCGCCGCCCTGTTCCGCCGCCTCGGCGACCGGTGGGGCCTGCTCCAGGCGACGGAATGGCTCGCCGCGTCGGCCGCCCTGCACGGCGACCACGACCGGGCCGCCGCGATCCACCGCGAGTCGCTCGCGATCGCCGAGGAGCTCGGCCTGTGGACGGAGGCGGCCGGCCAGTTCGCCTGGCTCGGCTGGAACGCCATGCAGCGCGGCGACCACGCGGCGGCGCTCGACCTCAGCGGGCGGGGGCTGCGGCTCGCCGTCCGGCAGGACGCGCCGCTGACCGTGGTGTTCGCGCGGCTCGGCGTGGCGTTCGCGGCACGCCGCCGGGGCGATCTCGACACCGCCGAGCGCGAGCTGCGGGCCGTCCTCGCCACCGCCGACCGGCCGGACGACGGCCCCGGCCTCCCGCTCTACCTGCCCGGCGCGCTGGTCGAGCTGGGGCGGATCGCGCTGGGGCGCGGCGACGCGGCGGCGGCCGGGCGGCGGCTCCGCGAGGCGTTCGCCGCGGCGGCGCGGCTCGGCGCCGTCCGCGACACGGCCGCCGCGCTGGACGGGCTGGCCGCCGTCGCCATCGCGGCAGGACGCCCGGACGACGCGGCGCTCCTGCTCGGCGCCGCCGCGAGCGCCCGCGAGTCGACGGACACGCTCGTCGCCCCGTCCGACCGGAGCGAGATCGACGGGACGGCGGCGGCCGTCCGGACGGCGCTCGGCGGCGAGGCGTTCGACAAGGCGTCCGCGCGGGGCCGCGCGCTGGGCCCGGCCGAGCTGAACGCCCTGGTCGAGGGGCAGGACGGCGCGGAGATAAGCATTCGGTAATCGCGCCCCGGCATGATCGTCCGGGCGACGCGGGCGCGCACGACGCCCTTGACCCGGGAGAGCGATGAGACAGCGGCTGAGCGTGATCACCCTCGGCGTGGCGGACGTCCGCCGCGCGACCGCCTTCTACGAGGCGCTCGGCTGGCGGGTGGACGCCGCCGTGGACGACGAGTCCGACCAGATCACCTTCTTCCAGGCCGGAGGGGTGATCGTCTCGCTGTGGGACCGCGCGAAGCTCGCCGCCGACGGCGGTGTCGCCGACGGCGGCGGCTGGGGCGGCGCGACGCTGGGCCACAACCTCGGCTCGCCCGAGGAGGTGGACGCGGTCCTCGCGGCGGCGGAGGCGGCCGGGGCGACCATCACCCGTCCGGCGCGGGCCATGTTCTGGGGCGGCTACTCCGGCGTGTTCGTCGATCCGGACGGCCATCCGTGGGAGATCGCCCACAACCCGGCCTGGACCGTCAACGACGACGGCTCGGTCACCCTCTGACTCGGTCACCCTCTAAAAGGAGCAGCGAAAATGAGCGTTCGTCATATCAATCCCGAGGGGCTCTCCCGCAATCCGGCGTTCAGCCAGGCGGTGGTGGTCGAGCATCCGGCGAAGACGATCTACGTCGGCGGGCAGAACGGCGTGAACGCCGAAGGGAAGGTCGTCGGGCCCACGGTCAGCGAGCAGACCGCCCAGGCGCTAAGCAACCTCGCGACCATTCTCGAAAGCGAAGGGGCGACCCTCGCCAACATCGTCCACTGGAGGATCGCGGTCGTGGACGGCCACGCCTTCAACGAGGGTCTCGCCGCGTTCCAGCAGGCATGGGACCCGGCCGACGCGCCCCCGGCCATCACCGTCCACGTCGTCGCCGGTCTCGGCCCCGGATTCCTGGTGGAGATCGACGCCGTCGCCGTCGTGTGAATTCGCGGCGTCAGCCCGCCAGTACAGACCGGGCGAGAGCCCGGATCTCCTCATCGGTGAGCGGACGTCCCAGCCGGGACAGTTCCGCGTGGCACACGTCCACGACGGCCGGGATCGACGAAGGGTCGACGCTGACGCCGAGCCGCCGCAGGATGTCCGCCATGACGAGCGGCCCGCTCTGCGCGGTCAGCGGAATCCGGCGCTCGTTGCCGAACAGGGCGGGTTCGACGCAGTTGTGGATCAACGGGTCCACGTCGCGCTCGGCGACGACCCAGTCGCCGCCGCCCCAGGAGAACGCGTCCCGGCCGGTGATCGGCTGGTTCGCCGCCGCCGGGTGGCCGGTCAGCTCGGCCCCCTCGCGAGCGAGCCCGGTCAGCGCGTCCAGCCGCAGCCCCGTGCGGACCCCGTACAGCGCCTCGAAGGCGGCGGCCGTGGCGGCGAGGTCGGCGTTCCCCGGACCGCCGCAGTAGCCGTTCACCGACGACTCGACGACGACCGCGCCCGCCCGCACCGCCGCGACGGCGCACGCGACGCCGAGCCCGAACGTGTTGTGCGGGTGGATCCCGACCTCGACGCCGGGCGCGGCCGACACCGTCGCCTCGACCAGCCGGGCGAACGCCTCGGGCCCGACCGCGCCCGGCCCGTCGAACAGGACGATCTCGTCAGCGCCCGCGCGGGCCACCGCCGCCGCCGTCCCGGCCAGGTCCTCGTCCGTCAGGTAGGACACCAGCGTCAGCGCGGCGGCCACCCGGAGGCCCCTCGCCCGCGCGTGGCCAACAACAGCGGCGGCCCGCACGACGACCTCGTCCCGGGACGCGGGGACGGGCCCGCCGAACATCCCGGACGCGGGCCCGAACCCGGGCACGGCCACCTGCACGGCGTCGTATCCGAGGTCCCGCGCGAGGTCGGCGGCCTCGGCGGTCGACACGAACGGGCAGGACACCACGCAGTCCGGCCGCTCCGCCCTGATCAGCGCCAGCTCGGCGCGGACGGCGTCCGGGTCGCGGCCGCCGGGCCCGGCGGTCACGATCTCCGGTACGCCCGAGCGGGCGAGCGAGCGCAGGAACCCCGCCTTCGCCTCCCGCGCGGCCGCCACGCCGGGCATGGACTCGATCGCGCGCATCGACGTGTCGCGCAGCCGGACGTGTTCGGGCAGCACCCCGGTCACGGCGGCGTCGCGGTTCGCGGGAGCCACCGACCAGCGGCCCGGGACGTAGGCGCCAGGCGCCCGCCCCCGGCCGATGTCGGCGCGGAACCGTTCGATGCGGTCGTCCACGGTCAGGCTCCTCCCGAGACGGCGAGCGCGGCGATCGCCTCGTGCCCGTCGACGTCGTGCAGGCGGGCGCCCGCCGCGCGTTCCACGGTCAGCGGCACGGGCGGCGTGCGGGGGACGTCCCCGACGGTGTCACGGGCGGGAGGCCCCCGCCAGCGCCGGGACCAGCTCGCCGAACGCCTCCAGCTGCTCCGCCGGGTCGTACAGCGGGTAGAGGATCAGCTCGTCCGCGCCCGCGTCGAACAGCTTGGCCAGTTGCTCGGCGCAGCGGTCCGGCGGGCCGAACACGGCGACCCGGTCGGTCATGCTCGCCGCGTCGTAGACCGGGTTGCCGCCGAACGCGCGCTCGAACGCGGGGATCAGGCGCCGCCGCGCCTCCTCCTCGTCCCTCTCGACCGCGACGTAGACGCTCTTGGAGATCGTGAAACCGGCCGGGTCGCGGCCCTGCTCGTCCATCTCCCGCTGGACGAACGCGAGCTGCTGGAGGAAGTCGTCGGTCGCGACCGGAGCGGCGCCGGTCCACCCGTCGGCGATGCGGACGGCGCGGCGCAGCGCGGGCTCGGCCCGCGCCCCGATCCAGATCGGCGGGCCGGGACGCTGCACCGGCGCCGGCTGCACCCCGATGCCGGAGAACGAGTAGATCTCGCCGTCGTAGGACGCCGCCTGGGACTGGCTCCACAGCGCCCGCATCACGCCGATCCCCTCGATCAGCCGCTGGACCGGCCGGTCCGTCCGGATGCCCAGCGCGGCGAGGTTCTCCCGGTGGTAGGCCAGGCCGACGCCGATGCCGACGGTGAGCCGCCCGCCGGAGAGCTGGTCGATGGTGGCGAGTTCGCGGGCCTGGACGGCCGGGTTCCGCCGCCCGGAGTACAGCACGCCGATGCCGAGCCGGAGCCGCTCGGTGACGGCGGCCAGGTACGACAGGACGTGCAGCCCGTCGAGCGAGAAGTTCGCGGCGCTGAGCGTGTCCTGCGTCCAGATCCCGCCGAAGCCGAGCTCCTCGGCGCGGCGGGCGAACGGGACGAGCATGTCCGGGGCGTTCGGCGCCCCGACCGACAGCCTGGACGGCGGCGGCGTGGAAGACATCGAAACCATCCCGGTCAGGCGATCTCGCTGCCGAACACGGTGATCGCCGACTCGCGGTCGACCATCTTGCGGAAGCCCGCGACGACGTCGGCCATCTCGGGCGTCGTCAGGCACTCCTGCCAGGCGTTCCAGGACTCGACCTCGATGTCCTCGACGACGTCCCACGGGGACGGGCCGCCGCGGGACCCGCCGAGCTGGAACACGCGGAAGCTGCGCACGCAGGGCTGCCGCCGGGTGATCTCCTGGTCGACGGTCTTCGACCACTCGACGTACTCCTCGGCCGTCACACCGGGCTTCAGCTTGTACAGGGCGTAGACCTTCTGCACGCGTTCTCTCCGTTTCGCCTCGCCACCGGGACCGGCTCCGGAGGCGCACCGCCCCTCCGGAGCGGCTCCAAGCATGAAGAGTTCTGTTGTCCTTGTCAACACAAGCAATGGCCGGACGGCCTGGCATATCCTGCAGATAGCGCTTCTGAACTGCGCTTTCTCGGAAAGTCACTTACCAAGCCTCGCAGGCCGAGACGGATAGGTCCCCGAAAGTGTTGACAACCTCAACACTTGGCGGGGCGCCGGTGGGTTCGGGGCCCCCGCTCCCGTCGAAGACCGTCCGTCCCCGTGCGGACGGGCTTCGATACAACCCACCGGCGAGCTCATCGGCGTCCCCGCCCGGCGCCGGTCAGCGGTCGGCGGCGGGCAGGGCGACACGGGGCGTCACCGCGAGGCGCAGGCCGAGGACCCCGTAGGAGAGGCCGAGCCAGACCGTCCCCGGGTAGGTGCCGCCGTCGTCGCCGAGCACGCCCTGCCCGACCCCCGCGACGAGCAGCCACAGCCCGCAGAGCAGGAACTGCCAGCGCAGCAGGCCGCGGAAGCGGCCGACCCTGGCGACGGCGATGCCGGTGACGAGCATGCCGAGCATCGACAGCGGCCAGCACATGTCGAACGGCGTCACCCAGCCCGGGGTGTCGTCGGGGTAGGCGATGACGAGCGGGCACCAGATGATCGCGGGCACGTTCAGCGCCATCTCCACGATGGGGATGTAGCGGCCCTTGCGGCGCCCCGTGGCGTTCGTCGACAGCACGAACACGGCCAGGGACATGACCCCCAGCATGAACGCCATGCCGCCCCAGATCTCGACGGGGACGACCTCGTCCTGGACGCGGTTCCCCGCGATGAGCAGGCCGGTGATCCAGGCGGCGGTCCCGGCGACGACGGCGAGGCCGGTGAGCCGGGCGCGGAGCAGGAGGCCGCCGGGCGCGGAGTCGTGGGGATCCGGCGAGTAGATGGAGCCGGGCTGGGCGTGCGTGGTCATCGGTGTCTCCCGTGACGGGGCGGCGCAGGGGCGCGCCGCCGATGACCCCGACGCTCCGTGCCCGATGTCCCGGGCGCCCAGTGACAGGTCCGGCGGGTGCGCCCCGTCCGGCGCCCTTCTCTCCGGTGACCGGTGTCCCAGCGCGCCGGGACACCGGCCCCAGGCAGGCGGGACGTCCCACGGGTCAAGCTGGGCCGATGAGGAGCGCCCGCCCGGCGCCTCGGGGCGAGCGGCTCCTGAGGCCGCCCGCCATCGCGGTCGCCGTGCTGTGCGCGGCGGCGAGCGTCGCGACCGTCTGGCTGGACGTCCTGCTGGCGGGCGGCGCCAGGGCGCCCTACCCGCTGGACTGGGCGCACTGGGGGTCGTCGCTGTCCGGCCTGCCGGTGGCGGTCGCGGGCGGCGTCCTCGCGACGCGGCTGCCGCGGCATCCGCTGACGTGGCTGATGCTGGCGGGCGGGTCCATCGCGGTCCTGGACGGGGTCGCCGCCGCGTACGCGTCGCTGTCGGTGCTGGAGCACGACGGCGACCTGCCGCTGACGGCGTTCGCGGTGTACGCGGGCGGCCGCTTCGGGCCCATGATCAACATGATCGTGCCGCTGACGCTGATGTTCTTCCCGGACGGCCGGCTGCCCTCGCCCCGCTGGCGGTGGCCGGTCGGCGTGGCGATCACCGCGCAGACCATCGGGGTCGTGGCGCTGCTGATGGTGCCGTGGGAGGTCTTCTCCCAGGGCGAGCCGCTCGCGCCCGGGCTGGGGGACGTCCCGCTCGACCCGCTGACTCCGCCGCTGCCCGACGGCTTCTGGCCGGTGTCGGGCGCCGCGTTCTGGGTCGGCTTCATCATCTCCTTCGGGGTGTCGATCTCGGCGTTCACCGTCCGGTTCCGCCGGTCGGACCCGGCGCGGCGGGCGCAGTTGCGATGGATGCTGCTGGCGCTGGTCGCCAACGTCGTCCTCTTCGCGGCGGGCATGGTGCTGACGGAGGTGACGCCGCCGTCCGTGGACTGGTGGGTCGGCGACATCTCCCTCGTCCTCATGCACGCGGCGATCGCGGCGGCCGTGCTGGTCGCGGTCGCCCGCTACCGCCTCTACGACGTGGAGCTCCTGCTCGGCTGGACGCTCCTGTACGCCGCCCTCGCGGCCGCCGTGATCGGCATCGACGTCGCGGTGTTCGTCGGCGTCGGGACGTTCATCGACGAGCCGCTCGCCGCCGTGGCCGCCGCCGGGGTGGTGGCCGTCCTGTACGCGCCGCTGCGGCTGCGGCTCCAGCGGTGGGTGAACCGGATCCTGACGGGACGCGCCGAGCCCTACGACGTGGTGTCCGCGCTGGCGCGCCGTTTGGAGCGGTCCATGGAGCCGGACGAGCTGCTGCTCGAAGTGGCGCGCGTGGTGGCGGAGTCGTTCCGGTCCCCCTACGTGCGGGTGGAGCTCGACCGCGCCGACGGCCGCACCTCCGTGGTCGAGCACGGGACGCCCCGCGACGACGTCGTCGTCCTCCCGTTCGGCTACCGGGGCGCCGCGATCGGGCGGCTGGCGCTGGTGCCGCGGACGGGCTCACGGCTCCCGGCGGCCGACCAGCGCCTCCTCGCGGACGTGGTCCGGCAGGCGGCCGCCGCCGCCCGCGCCACCGCGCTCACCGAGGAGCTGCAGCGCAGCCGGGAGCAGCTCGTGACGGGCATCGCCGAGGAGCGCCGCCGGCTGCGCCGCGACCTGCACGACGGCCTCGGCCCCTCGCTCGCGGCGGCGGCGCTGAAGATCGAGGCGGCCCGCAACCTCGCGCCGCGCGACGGCGACGCGGCCGACGCGACGCTCCAGTCGGTCCGCGCCGACCTGTCGGCGGTGCTGTCGGACGTGCGGCGCCTCGTGCACGACCTGCGCCCGCCGTCCCTGGACCAGTTCGGCCTGGTCGGCGCGGTGGAGCAGCTCACCGAGCGGTTCCAGGGCCGGACGCTGCGGGTACGGTTGCGCTGCGCGGGCGAGCTCGCGGCGCTGCCCGCCGCCGCCGAGGAGGCGGCGTACCGGATCGTGGGCGAGGCCCTCGCGAACGTCTCGCGGCACGCGGCGGCCGCGCGCTGCGACGTCCGGCTGGAGGCGGCCGGGGACACGCTGGAGGTGGAGGTCATCGACGACGGGCGGGGCGTCCCGCCGGGCGCGCTCGCGGGGGTCGGCCTGGTCGGGATGCGGGAACGGGCCGAGGAGCTCGGCGGGCACTGCGCGGTGACGCCGCGGACCGGCGGCGGGACGCGCGTCCACGCCGTCCTGCCGCTGGAGCCGCGCCCGGCCGCCGGTCCGGAGCCGCTGCCGCTCGCGCGGAGCGCGCCGTGACGCCCCGGGTGCTGCTCGCCGACGACCATCCCGTGTACCGGGACGGCCTGCGGCTGATGCTGGAGTCCACCGGCGAGATCGAGGTCGTGGGGACCGCCCCGGACGGCGCGGTCGCCGTCGAGATGGCGGGACGCCTGCACCCCGACGTCGTCGTCATGGACCTGCAGATGCCCCGGCTCGGCGGCGTCGACGCGACCCGCCGGATCCTCGCGGCCCGCCCGGAGACCGGCGTCCTCGTGCTGACCATGCACGAGGACGACGAGAGCGTGTTCGCCGCGATGCTCGCCGGAGCCCGCGGCTACCTGGTGAAGGGCGCCGACCAGGACGAGATCATGCGCGCGGTGTCCGCGGTCGCGGGCGGCGAGGTGATCTTCGGCCCGGCGCTGGCCGGGCGCGTCACGGACTACTTCGCGCGGATCGCGGCGGCCCGTCCGGCCGGGGAGCCGTTCCCGCAGCTCACGGCGCGGGAGCGGGACGTCCTCGAACTGGTCGCGCTGGGCCTGTCGAACCCGGCGATCGCCAAACGGCTCGGGCTGTCGCCGAAGACCGTCCGCAACAACGTGTCGAACGTGTTCGCCAAGCTGCAGGTCGCCGACCGCGCGGAGGCGATCGTCCGCGCCCGCGACGCGGGCCTCGGCCGCTGACCGGGACGGCGGCGCCGGGATTGTCCGCACGGCCCGCCGCGCTTTTGTAGGCTGCGACGATGAGGGACGATCTGCACACTCGCGCCGTCGACGCCTTCATCGAAGCGGCCAACGAGGGCGACGGCGACCGGCGGGCGGGCCTGCTCGACCGCGCGCTCACGGCCGACGTCGTGTTCTGGGGCCCGCTCGGCCGGAGGGTCGGCCGCAAGGCGGTCGAGGGCTTCCTCACCGAGGTGGTGCAGCGGCACCCGGCGGCGCCGTGCCGGCTCGTCCGCACGACGCGGGTGGACGCCCCGGAGGAATGGGCCCGGTTCGGCTGGCGCTACGAGGCGAGCGACGGCCGCAGCCTGCTGTCCGGCGTGGACATGGTGCACGTCACCCCCGGCGGCTGCATCGACCACTTCGTGGTCTTCGCGGGCTCCCTCGAATAGCCGCCGCCGTCCCGCGTCGCGGTGCCGCCGGTCAGGGGATCATGACGAGTTTCCCGGTGGCCTGGTCGTTCTCCATGTACCGGTGCGCGGCGACGACGTCGGCGAGGGCGAAGACGCGGTCGACGTTGGGCCGGTAGACACCGGCCTCGACCTCCTGGACGACCCGCTGCAACACGTCCGCGCCGCCCTTGGCGTCGTCGCTGTGGAAGGCGGTGAGCCTGGTTCCGGACGGGATCATCGCGATCGGCTGGAAGTCCTGGAGAATCCAGCCGCTGAGCGAGCCCGCCATGCAGACCGTCCCGCCGCGGCGGACGAGGCGGAGCGACTCCGGCACCGTGCTCGCGCCGACGAGGTCCAGGACGTGGTCCGGGCCGTCCGGCCAGATCGCGTGGACGCTCTCCGCCAGCGGCGAGCCGTCGTCGATGAGCACGTGGTCGACGCCCGCGGCGGACAGGGCGGCGGCCTTGTCCGGGCTGCGGGTCGTCGCGGCGGTCTGCACGCCGTGGCCGGACGCGATCGACGCGGCCGCCATCCCGACTGACGATGTCCCGCCCCGGATCAGGAGCCGCCCGCCCGGCGCGAGGCCCAGCGTGTCGAGCGAGCCTTGCGCGGTCAGGTAGGTCTCGGGCAGCGCGGCCAGGACGTCCCAGGGGAGCGTCGTGGTGACCGGCATGAGCAGCGGGTTCGGCAGCAGGGCGAATTCCGCGTATCCGCCATCGAACTCCCGTCCCATCTCGCCCATCACGGCGGCGACGGTCGTCCCCTCCGGCAAGGCGGGATCGGTCGAGGCGGCGACGACTCCGACGCATTCGATCCCGAGCACGCGGGGGAACTTCACGCTCGGGGAATGCCCTTGGCGCGTCCTGAGTTCCGACCGGTTCAGACCGGTGCCCTTCACTTGCACCAGGCTCCAGCCGTCCCGGACTTCCGGGACAGGGACGTCACGGACCTCCAGCACGTCCGGGCCGCCCGCCTTGACGCAGACCGCCGCGCGCATCGTCCTGCCCATCTCAGCTCTCCTCAGCATCGCGAATTCCCCCGATGACGCTAACGGAGCCCCACGACCTCGCCGCCGCGGACAAGGCAGTGGAGGGATCCTCGAGCCGCTCCGGTTCGTGCAAACGCATCGTCGAAGCGTTTTCGCAGGAACTGCACGCCGCTTACCACAAGGCCGGAATCCGCGGTTACAAAGCTTTTGCTGCCCGGTCGGAAAAAATCAACCGAGCGATGCACTCGGACACCGGGAAGCATACTTATGTGAGCCGGTCGGCGGCCTATGAGCCTCTCACCGGCAAGCGCGAGCGGCTGCCGTCCTGGGATCAGGTCGCCCAGTTCGTCCGAGTTTTCCGGGCGGAGGCGGCGGACCGGGGAATCGCCCCCGACTCGGTCGACACCATGGCGGAGTGGAAAGAGAAGTACGAGGCCGCGTCGGCGGCATTCTGGGCCGCGAAGCCAGTTCCGGGATCTCGTGTTCCTCGAACATGCGGACAGCGCTCTGTATCCGTCCAGTGAAGAAGATCTGGCGCATTATCTGCACGCGGTCCAGAAGCTCGGGCTCGCCGCGCTGATGCCGGGGCCTTCCAGGGCGCTCCTGCGTCGCCTCGAAGCCGAAATCTGAAAATTCCGCATGCACCGTTCGAACGGGGTTGCCCGGCCCTTCGGGAAAACACAGTATGGGGGCAGACCGCGTCCGTGCCGAACCGGGGGAGTCCACGTGAGCAGCGACGAAGAGTTCTTCGACATCGCCGAGCGGGAGCACGCCGCCGGTATCGACACGTCCGTCCCGCATTCGGCGCGCATTTGGAACTACTGGCTCGGCGGCAAGGACAATTTCCCGGTCGACCGGGCGGCGGGCGATCAATACGTGCAGACGTTCCCCGGCATCGTCGACGTCGCGCGCCTCACCCGGCACTTCCTCAAGCGCTCCATCCGGTTCCTCGCCGACGCCGGGATACGCCAGTTCCTCGATGTCGGGACCGGCCTCCCCACCGTCGACAACACCCACGAGGTCGCGCAGGGAACCGTGCCCGCCGCCCGCGTCGTCTACGTCGACAACGACCCTCTCGTCCTGCTGCACGCCCACGTCCTGCTCACCAGCACGCCGCAGGGCGCGACCGACTACGTCGAGGCCGACATGCACGACCCGGCGGCGATCCTCGAAGGCGCCGCGCGCACCCTGAACCTCGCCGAGCCGGTCGGCCTGACCTTCATGGGCGTGCTCGGCCACGTCCAGGACGACGACGAGGCCGCCTCCACCGTCACCCGGCTGATGGACGGCCTCGCCCCGGGCAGCTACCTCGCCATCGCGGACGGCGCCAACACCATCTCGGACGAGTTCGCCGAAGCGCAGCGCAATTACGACGAGGGCGGATCGGTGCCCTACAAGCTCCGCTCGGCGGGCCAGGTCCGCCGGTTCTTCGCGGGCCTGGAACTCCTTGAGCCGGGGGTGGTGCCCTGCCTCGAATGGCGTCCCGAGGTCACGCCCGTCGGCCCCCCGCCCGGCATCCAGCCCTTGGCCGGAATAGCTCGCAAGAACGGCTGACAAGCCCCACGACTCCTCTTTCGTGAGAAAGGGCCGAAGGTCCCCTCATGGCGGGACGCTCGGCTCTGACCGGCCGGGCCTTCCGATCGCCAAGGTGGAAGGGAGCAAGGAGGCCACCGATGTGGATCACGCCCGAGCACCGTTCCGTCGTCGTCGGGGTGGACGGTTCCCCCAACTCCATGGCCGCGCTGCGGCGCGCGGCGCGGGAGGCCGTCGAGCGCCACGCCCGGCTGGACGTGGTGCGCGTCCTGGAGCCGGGCGCCGCGCCCCGGCCGATGGGCACGGCCCGGGAATGGCTGCGGCTCCGCCGCCTGGTGGCGGACGCGATCCCCCGCGTCCAGCACCTCACGACCCGGCTGCGCGTCGTGCGCGGAACGCCCAGCGAGGCGCTCCCCCGCGCCGCCGAACACGCCGAACTCCTGGTCATCGGCGCCCGGTTCCACTCCGGGCGCGGCAACCCCCTCGGCGGCGACACCGTCCCCGCCGTCCGCGAACGCGCCCGCTGCCCCCTGGTGATCTGCGCCGACCAGACCACCGACGCGCCCTCCTAGTGCTGGAGGTAGGTGAGGATCGCTCTCACTCGCCTGTTGTCGAGGGAGCTGCGGGGTAGGTCGAGTTTGTCGAAGACGTGGCTGACGTGGGTGCTCACGGTGTTCTTCGAGACGTGGAGGCGCTCGGCTATGCCGCGGTCGGTCAGGCCCTCGGCGAGGAGGCGGAGCACCTCGCGTTCGCTGGCGCTGAGGGCGGCGAGCCGTTCGTCGCGGCCGCGGGCCTTCATCAGGTCGCCGATCAGCTCCGGCTCCATGACGGTGCCGCCGGCGGCCAGGTGCCGGAGCGCGCGGGTGAGCTGGAGCGGCACCATGATGCGTTCCTTGAGCAGATAGCCGGTGCCCTTTTCGCCGCCCTTGAGGAGCCGTTCCGCGCATTCCGGAATGGCGTGCTCGGAGAGGACCAGAATTCCGAGGCCGGCGTGGTCCCTGCGCAGGGCCAGCGCTACCTGGACGCCCTCGTCGCTGAAATCCGGGGGCATGACGAGATCGAGGATCACCGCGTCCGGACGGAGGGCGGCGACGGCCGGGGCGACCTCGTCCGGGTGCTCCAGCGCGCCGACCACCTGGTGCCCTTCCTCGGTGAGCAGCTGCCGCAGGCCCGCACGGGTGATGAGCTGGTCGTCGACCACGAGCACGCGCATGACGCCTCCCCCTCGGCGCCCGGCGTTGGCGCACCGACATCCTAGGCCGGGGAATGCCGCCGATCTTCCCGCGCTCGCGATTTCATTATTTCTCACTAGGGACTGTTCCTGACAATCGACGATGTGTGATCAAGAACGGCCGCCATAGATTGAACCGCCTCACCGATGCGGAATCGGTGCTCGACTGGGGGAGCCGAGGATGAGCGGTTGGCGGGTGCCCGGATACACCGAGCTGGGAGAGCTCGGCGCGGGCGCGCACGGGCGGGTCGTGCTGGCCCGGCACGGCGACGCGGGCGCGCTCGTCGCGATCAAGTACGTCGGCACCGGGGAGCGGACGGCGCCGCGCGTGCCGTCCGAGCGCGAGGCGCGGATCATGGCGTCGGTGCGGCACCCGAACGTCGTCCGGCTGCACGAGCTGGTCCGCGGGGACACGGGCGTCGCGCTGGTCATGGAGGCCGTCCGGGGCGTCCCGCTGAACCGGCTGCTGCGCGGGCTCGGCCTCCTCGAACCGGAGGCGGCGCTGACCGTCCTCAAGGGGTCGCTGCTCGGGCTGGCCGCCGCGCACGACGCCGGGATGGTGCACCGCGACTACAAGCCCGACAACGTCATCGTCGGGGACGACGGCGTCAGCAAGCTCATCGACTTCGGGGTGGCGTCGGTGTCGGGCGAGAGCTCCGTCGCGGGCACCGCCGCGTACATGGCGCCGGAGCAGTGCAACGGCGACCCCGCCGGGCCCGCCGCCGACGTCTACGCCGCCACCTGCGTGTTCGTGGAGTGCGTGGCCGGACGTCCGCCCTACCTGGGCGACCGGGACGCGGTGCTGATGGCCCAGCACCTGCACGGGCCGATCCCGGCGGGGCTGGTGCCCGCGCCGCTGCGCGGGCTGGTCACGCACGGGATGGCCAAGAGCGCGGCCGAGCGTCCGCCGGGCGCGGCCGAGTTCGTCGCGGAGCTGGAGGCCGTGGCCGCCGAGGAGTACGGCGAGGACTGGGAGAGCCGCGGGCTGGTCGCGCTGGCCGCCGCCGCGCTGGCGCTGATGCCGCGCGGGGGCGGGCCCGCGCAGGCCGGGACGAGCACCGCCGACTCGACGGTCGGCACCGGTCACGCGGCAGGCGCGGCAGGCGCGGCGGCCGTGCCCGCCGCCGCGTCGTCCGCCGCCGCGGCGTCCGCCAAGGACGTCGTGAAGGATCAGGCCCGGCGTTCGACGCGGGTCGGGCTGCTCGTCCTGTGCGCCGCCCTGCTGCTCCTGATCGGGACGAGCCTCTACATCCTGCGCGACCACGCGACCACGCGGGACGTGGCGGGACACGACACGCCGCCGCCGGGGACGTCCGCGCCCGTACGGCCGTCCCCGACTCCGAGCCACGGCAAGAAGGGCGGGGACGGAGGGTCGGACGGCGGTGGCGGGTCCAGGAAGGTCGCCACCGAGGATCATCCCGGCCTGCCGTTCGACCGGCCTTCCGAGCGGGCGGGGACGCCGTGCCCGGCCCACGCCATCGCGCCCTACAGCTTCGGCTCCGTCCAGGTCGGCCAGGTGGTGACGCGAGACTTCGCGTTCCCGCACCGGACGTGCGACGACGTGGGAGCGATGTCCGTCCGGGGGCCGGGAGCCGGAGGGTTCGGGGCTCTCGTCTCCTGCCCGCCGCCGGGTACGCAGTGCCGGTTCCGGGTGACGTTCCGTCCGGCCGAGCGCGGGCGGCTCTACAGCGCGTCAGTCGTGGTGCCCTCGACCGAGGGCGGGACGGCCGTGGCCCTGCGGGTGTCCGGCACGGCCGCCACTCCCGTCCAGACGTGCCCGCGGCAGGCCCTGCCCGCGCGGAACCTGGGCTCGGTCGAGGCCGGACAGACCGTCAGCCGCGTGCTCGACGTTCCGCTGAACGCCTGCTACGACACCTCGGCGGTCCGGCTGGACGGCGATCCGTCGTTCGCCCTGGCCGGGACGCGATGCGGTGGCACGTCCTGCCAAGTCACGGTCGCCTTCTCCCCCACGGACGCGGGCGCCAGGTCGGCGACGCTGGTCGTCCCGGACCGGACGGGCGAGGCCGCGGTGACGGTCCCGGTCACGGCGGCCGGAACGCGGACGGTCCCGTCCTGCAAGAGGGGCGTGAACGGCCCGGACTACCGGTTCAGCCAGGAACTCGAAGGCGATGGACGGATCAAGGAGCCCGTTCCGATCCCCTGGGACTGGTGCTACGACGCCGGGACGATGAGCCTGACCGACACGTCCGCGTTCCGGCTGCTGCGCACGTCCTGCCCGCCGCCGGAGGGCTCGTCCTGCGCCGCACTGGTGATCTTCGAGCCCGGGGAGACCGGGACCTACGTCACGACCCTGGTGGTGCGCGACCGCGACGGCGGGCCGGGCGTCAGCGTCCGCGTCACGGCGACGGCCGTCGAGGAGCCCTGCGATCCCGACCCGGACGGCTGCCCCTCCGGGTTCGGGGCCACACCCTCGGAGCCGTCGAGCGGTACGCCGTCCGGGCGGTCCTCCGGGCCGTCGTCGACGCCGCCGAGTATCAGGGCGGTTCCGCGCCTTGTGAGGCCCGCGGTGAGCCCGAGCACGTCCGGGGAGCCGGCCGGCGGTCCGAAGACCGTGACGCCGTCCGCGAAGCCCGGCCCGGACGTCCCCGAGAAGCCGGAGGAATCGGCGCAGCCGAGGAAGAAGCAGCCCGAGAAGAAGGAGCCCGAGAAGAAGCCGGGGACGCCGGACACGCCCGCGCTGCCGCATCCGGAGCCGTCCACCGCGCCGCCCGCCACCGGACCGACCGGCTCGGGGCGGACCCGCGCCGTCCCCGCCCGCTAGCGCCCGACCGACCGACCCGACCGAACCGAGGAGCCCCGATGACGGTCCCCCTGAACACGGACGGTCCGCCGGGCCGCGCCACGCCGCTCGCGCCGCGCGACCCGCGCTGGTTCGGCGAGTTCCGCACCACCGGCGTCCTCGGCGAGGGCGGCATGGGACGGGTCTACTCCGGCCGCGCCCGCGACGGGCGGCCGGTCGCGATCAAGGCGATCCGCGCGGAGCTGGCGCGGGACGAGGGCTTCCGCACCCGGTTCCGGCGCGAGGCGGAGAGCGCCCTGCGGGTCCCCGCGTACGCGACCGCCGAGGTGCTCGCCGCCGACCCGGACGCGCCCGTCCCCTACCTGGTCACCGAGTACATCGACGGCCCCACCCTGCACGCGCTCGTGGCGGAGGGCGGCCCGCTGCGCGGCGCCGAGCTGCACCAGCTGGCGGTCGCGGTGGCGACGGCGCTGAAGGGCGTGCACGGGGCGGGGATCATGCACCGCGACCTCAAGCCCGGCAACGTGCTGCTGTCCAGGTTCGGGCCGCGGGTGATCGACTTCGGCATCGCGCGGACGCCGGACGCCACCCGCATGACCGGCGACGGCCAGGCCGTCGGCACGCCGTCCTACATGGCCCCGGAGCAGCTCCTCAACGACCCGCGCCCGGCGTCCGACGTCTTCGCCTGGGGCGGCGTGATCGTGTTCGCGGCGACCGGGCACCGGCCGTTCGACGGCGGCACCATGCAGCGCATGGTCGCGCAGATCATGAACGAGGAGCCCGATCTCGGCGGGCTGCCCGGCAACCTGCGCGCGGCGGTGTCCGCCGCGATGCGCAAGGACCCGGGCGCCCGTCCGACCGCCGCGCGCCTCCTGGAGATGCTGGACGCCGCCGACGACACGGCCCCCGCCCCTCCCCCGGCCCGCGCTCCGGCCGGCCGTGCCGCCGAGCAGACCACGACCGACGCGACCGCCGTCTCGCAAGTCCCGGACGAGTACCGGACGTCGACCTACGTCCCGCCGGAGCGGCGGCGAAGGCGGCGCGGAAGCGCCCGTCTCCTGTGGGCGCTGCTAATGCCCCTCGTGCTGGTGGGCGGCCTGCTCGCCTGGACCCACCGGCCCGCCGGGGACCCGGTCGTGACCGCCGTGGACGTCAAGGTCGACCATCCTCGTCCCGGCTGCGGGGACGAGGTCGACGTCACCGGCACGCTCACCACCGACGGCAAGCCGGGCCGGATCCCCTACCAGTGGTGGCGCAGCGACGAGGACGCCCCCGAGCCGCCCCTCCGCCAGTCCGTGGACGAGGGCCGCACCCGGACGACCGTCCACCTCCTCTGGAAGGTCCACGGGAAGGGGCGGCACCGTTTCACCGCGACGCTGACCGTCCTCGGCGACCACGCGATGCAGGACACCGCGTCCTTCACCTACTCCTGCGCGAGCTGATCACGGCCCTGGTCCGGGCGGCGCGCGAAGCGGCCGGGACAGGGGATCACGACCGTCAGGACGGTCCCCTCCCCCGGCTCGGAGCGCAGGTCCAGGACGCCGTCGACGGCGGCCACCCGATCGCGGAGCCCGGCGAGGCCCGAGCCGGGGCGGGCGGCGGCCCCGCCCGTCCCGTCGTCGGCGACGCGGACGGTCACCCGCCCGTCCGCGAGGTCGGCGGTGACGTCCACCCGTTCCGCGCCGGCGTGCCGCAGCGCGTTGGTGAGCGCCTCGCTGACGACGAAGTACGCGGTCAGCGCGATCGGCTGGGGCAGGTCGCGCAGCGCGCGGTCCATGTGCAGCCGGACGGGCCCGTCCGCGCGCCGGACCAGCTCGCGCAGCGCGGCCCGCAGGCCGCCGGCGGTCAGCACCGCCGGGTGGATGCCCCGGGCCAGCTCGCGCAGCGAGCGGAGCGCGGCGCGCAGCCGCGCCTCCGCCTCGTCGATCGCCTTGTCGAGGTCGGCGCGGCACCCGGCCGGGACGGTCCGGGCGGCGGCCTCGCGCACCCGGGCGAGCTCCAGCCCGACCCAGACGAGCTGCGGCTGCGCCCCGTCGTGCAGGTCGCGCTGGAGCCGGTGGCGGGCGGCGTCCTCGGCCGCGACGATCCGCGCGAGCAGCGCCCGGACCTGGGCGAGGTGCGCCCGCGCGGTCACCTGCAGCCGCGTGTTCTCCAGGACGAGCCGGGTCGCCTCGGTCACCGCCTCCAGCAGCCGGGGCTCGGCGTGCAGCGACGGGTCGTGGCTCAGCACGGCGACCGGGTCGGCCGGGTCCCCGATGACCGTGATCGCGGCGCCGGCGCCCGGGGCCGGCGGTTCGGCGGGCGTGCCGTCGGCGCTGACGTAGCCGCCGTCCAGCGGGAACGCGATCCGCAGGCCGGGATCGTGCAGCGTCGCGGCGAGCTTGGCCTCCAGGCCGTCCGGCGGCAGCTCGGCGATCTCCCGGACGAGGTCGGACACGCGCGCCTCGTCCAGCCGCTCGCGCAGCAGGCCCAGGAAGAACGCCGCCGGAATGGACGCGACCGCGACGAACTGCGCCACCGCGAGCGTCCCGTCGAACACCGGGTAGGAGAACCACGGCAGCAGCGCGCCCTGGACGCTCACCAGCGTCCACAGCCCGGCCGTGACGATCATCGCGACGGTGGGGAACGCGAGCACCCGCCGCTCCCGCCAGCCCGCGGGCCGGTACCGCCGGACGATCACCGCCCCGCCGACCACCGCCAGCACGCCGCCGCCCGCCGACAGCGCGAGCCCGGCGACGTCGGCCAGGCCGGGGTCGTGGACGGGGGTGATGGGCGCGCACACGTCCCGGCAGGCGCCGTCCGGCCGCGGCATGCCGAACAGGGCGATGACGACGGCGTTGACCGCGCCGAACGCGTAGCCCCCGGCGACGACGCGCCGTCCGGCGGCGTCCCGCACCCGGCCGGTCGGGTAGGCGAGGAAGACGTGCGCGCCCAGCGGGAGCTGGAACGCGTTCAGCCAGGACGACACCACCGCGAGCAGCCTCAGCGCCGCGGATCCGGAGACGAGCGCGAACGCGGCGGGCGCGGTGCAGCCGAGCAGCAGCCCGAGCGAGAGCATCAGGGTGCCCATGGGACGCCCCGGACGCACCCGCACGACCAGGAATCCGGCCAGCAGCCACGCCCCGATCTGCGCCAGCTCCTTGGTGTAGAAGAGCGGGCCGAACGTCCCCCACCGGACGGCGAGCCCGAGATCGAACGCGAAAAGGGCCGCGCCCGCCGCGAACAGGGCCCGGTGGCCGGGGCGTACGGAGTCGTGTTCGTCCACGCCGCACCATTCTGGACAGCACGATGTCGGAACAGCCGAATTCCGGGCGAAATCCATTGATATCGCCACGGGAGCCGCGTCCAGCGTAACAGTCCGGAGAACTCGGCGTTATGCGATTCCTCCGGTTCTCAGAGGCCGGATTCGGCAACCCGGCAAAGGGTCGGAGCCGGTCCGCCGTTCGGCCGCGTCCTGGATCTTCGGTGCACTGACCAGCGCCGGTCGCACCGGTCCGGCCAGCTCGGACAAACCGGTTATTCATCCCAAACAAGGCGCGACAGAGCTGATCGATCATCCTTTAACCGATCTACCTGCACTTTGCCGCGTCCTGATTCTTTCCTGGAACGGCCATATGCGGACACGAGCCGACCCGAAAATCCCGGTCACAAATTACAGCCGCTCTGCTTTGCTGTTACACGGACGGTCAAGGGGTCGGTCGGCCAGCAGATCGTTATTGGTGCGCGCTGACACGTCGGCCTAGCACGCCGCCGCGCAGCGCCCTGTCCGCGCAGGGGGCCGGCGATGATGCCGTGGCAGACCAGTCCGAACGGGGCCGATCCGAGGGAATCCAGCACGGGCCGCACCGGCGGGGCCCCGTCCGGAGCCGGCGCGGCCGCGCCGTCCACCACACCGCCTACCGCCCCCTCGACCTCGGCGTCCGGCGCGCCGGAGGGGGCGACCGGGCGGGGCGGCGCGCCGCAGGCGCCGGTGCTCTCCGTGCCGAAGGGCGGCGGGGCCGTCCGCGACATGGGCGAGATGTTCGGCGCCAACCCCGCCAACGGGACCGGGACGCTGACGGTGCCCGTCCCGGCCAGCCCGGGGCGGCAGGGCTTCGGTCCGTCGCTCGCGCTCGGCTACGACTCGGGCGCCGGCGGCGGCGTGTTCGGGCTCGGCTGGCACCTCGACGTCCCGGCCGTCACCCGGCGGACCGACCGGGGCGTCCCCCGCTACCGCGACCACGGCCCGCCCGCCGACGAGGACACCTTCCACCTGGTCGGCGGCGACGACCTGGTCCCCGTCCCCGGGACGCGGCGGGCGCGGCGCGCGGGCCGCCGCTACACCGTCCGCCGCTACCGCCCCCGGACCGACCACGCCTTCTCCCGGATCGAGCGCTGGACGGACGAGACCCCCGGCGCGCACGGCGACACCCACTGGCGCATCACCGACCGCGAGAACGTCACCACCGTCCTCGGCCGCGCGCCCGCCGACCGGATCGCCGACCCCGGCGACCCGTCCCGCGTGTTCACCTGGCTGGCGGACGCGAGCTTCGACGGGCGCGGCAACGCGATCCGCTACGAGTACAAGCCCGAGGACGCGGCGGGCGTCGACCTGGCCGCGCCGCACGAGCACGGCCGCGCCCCCGCCGCCCGGACGGCGGCGCGCCACCTCAAGCGCGTCCGGTACGGCAACCTGGCGCCGCAGGGCCCGGACGACGCGCCGCCCCCCTCCGGATGGATGTTCGAGCTGGTCCTCGACTACGGGGAGCACGGCGACGGAGGCGCGGAGGAGCGCCCCTGGACGTGCCGCTCCGACCCGTTCTCGACGTACCGCTCCGGGTTCGAGGTCCGCACGTACCGGCTCTGCCGCCGCATCATGCTGCTCCACCACTTCCCGGACGAGCCCGGGACCGGCGCCGACTGCCTCGTCCAGTCGCTCGACCTGGCGTACGACGTGCAGCGGCCGTCCGGGCTGTCCACGCTGGCGGCGGTGACGAAGCGCGGGTTCCGCCGCGCGCCCGGCGGGGCCCTGACGTCCCGCGCCATGCCCCCGATCGAGTTCGGCTACGCGCCCGCGCTGGTCGACCGCGAGGTGCGCCGCCTGGACGACGTCGAGAACCTCCCCGCCGGGCTCACCTCCCCCGCCTACCGCTTCACCGACCTCGACGGCGAGGGGCTGCCGGGCGTCCTCACCGAGCAGGCCGGGGAGCTGTTCTACAAGCCCAACCTCGGCTCCGGCCGGTTCGGCCCGGCCCGCCTCGTCGGGACGCGGCCGGTGCCGTCCGGGCTGGGCGGCGAGGGCGGGCGGCGCGAGCTGCTCGACCTCGACGGCGACGGCAACCTCGACCTGGTCGCCTTCGACGGCCCGGTCCCGGGGTTCAGCGAGCGGGCCGACGGCGCCTGGACGTCATGGCGGACGTTCAGGTCCCGTCCCGTCATCGACTGGCAGGACGCGCGCACCCGGCTGGTCGACCTCTCCGGCGACGGCCTCGCCGACGTCCTCGTCCTCGGCGACGACGACCTCACCTGGTACCGGTCGCTGGGCGAGGACGGCTTCGACGAGGCGACCCGCCCCGCGCCGCCTCCGCTCGGCCCGTCCCGCGCGGACGCGTGGATCCGGACGGGCGACCCCGCCGAGAGCGTCCAGTTCGCCGACATGACCGGCGACGGCCTGGCCGACCTGGTCCGCGTCAGGCGGGGCGAGGTCAGCTACTGGCCGAGCCTCGGGCACGGACGCTTCGGCCGCCGGGTCGTGATGGACGGCGGCCCCCTCCCGGCGGGCCCCGACGAGTTCGACGTCCGCCGGGTGATCCTCGCCGACGTGGACGGGTCCGGCACGAGCGACCTGATCTACCTCGGCGCGGACGGCGTGACCGTGTACGCGAACCGGTCGGGCAACGGGTGGGCGCCCGCCGGGGAACTGCCCGTCCGGTTCCCGCACGTCGACTCGGCGATCCAGGTGAGCGCGATCGACCTGCTCGGCACCGGGACGCTGTGCCTCGTCTGGTCGTCGCCCCTCCCGGACGACGCCTCCTCCCCGCTGCGGTACGTCGACCTGATGCGCGCGGGCAAGCCGTACCTGCTCACCCGGATGCGCAACAACCTGGGGGCGGAGACGTCGGTCCGCTACACGACGTCCACGAAGTTCTACGCGGCCGACCGGGCGGCCGGGCGGCCGTGGCCCACGAAGATCCCCTTCCCCGTCCACGTCGTGGAGGAGGTGGAGGCCCGCGACGCCGTCTCGCGGAACGTGTTCACCACCCGGTACGCCTACCACGACGGCCACTACGACGGCGTCGAGCGCGAGTTCGGCGGGTTCGGCGTGGTCGAGCAGTGGGACACTCAGGAGATCGGGGCGCTGGCCGCGTCCGCCGCGAACCACGACCCGGCGACGTTCCTCGCGCCCGTGCTCAGCCGCTCGTGGTTCCACACCGGGGCGCCGGGCGGGGAAGCCGCGCGGTTGGTGGCGCGCGACCCCGGGCGCGCCGACACGCGCCCGGCGCGGCTCACCGCCGACGAGGAGCGGCAGGCCGCCCGCGTCCTGCGCGGAAGCCTGCTGCGCCAGGAGACCTACGGGCTCGACGGCACCCCCGAGAGCGCGCGGCCGTACGCCGTCACCGAGCACTCGTACACGGTGGAGCTGCGGCAGCCGGGCCACGGCTCCCCGCGCGAGGACGGCTTCCTTCCCGCCGTCTTCACGTCCTACCGGTCCGGGTCGCACGAGGAGCACCACGAGCGGACCCTCTACGACGTGGACGGGCGCGAGGTCCCCGACCCGCGCGTCACGGACGACTTCGTCCTCGACGTCGACGAGTTCGGCGACGTCCTGCGGACGGTCGACATCGCGTACGGGCGGCGGTTCCCCGACCCCGATCCGGTGCTGACCGCCGCCGACCGCGCCGAGCAGGCGCGCGAGCGCGTCGTGGTCACCGAGAGCCGGTACACGCAAGCGGTCGACACCGACACCGCGTACCGGACGCCGATGCAGTGCGAGAAGCGCACCACAGAGGTCGTCGGCCTGCGACCCGCCGGGCTCCGGTTCGGCGCGGACGAGGTCCGGGACGCGCTCGCCCGCGTCACCGCCGACCTGCCCGTCACGGCCTGGGACGACGAGGGCGCGTCCGGTCCGGCCCGGCGGCTGCTGGAGCTGGAGCGGTCGGTGTTCCTGCGCGACGACCTGAGCGGCCCGCTGCCGTTCGGCGCGCTGGAACCGCTCGCCCTGCCGTACGAGACGGTCCGGCAGGCGCTCACCGACGAGCTGATCGCCGCCGAGTACGGCGGCCTGGTGGACGCGGCCCGGCTGGCGTCCGCCGGGTACGTGCGCGAGGACGGGGCCTGGTGGTCGCCGTCCGGACGGGTCGTGTTCGCGCCCGAGGACGGGAGCCCGGCCGCGGCGCACTTCTACGTCCCGCACGGCTTCGTCGATCCGTTCGGCGCGAGGACCCGGCTCCGCTACGACCGGTACGACCTGCTCGTCCTGTCCTCCACGGACGCGGTCGGCAACGTCGTCAGCGTCGGCGCGCGCGTCGGCGACCGGGTCCTGCCGGGCGGCTACGACTACCGGGTGCTCCAGCCCGCGGTCACCTGCGACGCCAACGGCAACCTGTCCGAGGCGGCCTACGACGCGCTCGGACGGCTCACCGCGATCGCCGTCCGCGGCAAACCGGGCGACGCCCGCGACGACCTCGGCGACACGGTCGACGGCCTCGACCCCGACCCGGACGACGCCGACCTCCTCGCCTACTTCGCCGACCCGCACGCGCCCGGCCTCGCGGAGCGGCTGCTCGGCCGGGCGACCACCCGCACCCTCTACGACCCGGGCGCGTTCCACCGCACGCGCGGCGACGCGGAGCCGCGCCCGCCCGCGACGGCGCTCCTCACCCGGACCGACCACGTCGCGACGGGCCGTCCCGCCGACCCGCAGCAGCTGATCACCTACTCGGACGGCAGCGGGCGCGAGGCCCAGCACAAGGCGCAGGCCGAGCCGGACGCCGACGGCGACCCGCGCTGGAGCGGCACCGGCTGGACGATCTACAACAACAAGGGCCTCCCGGTCCGCAGGTACGAGCCGTTCTTCAGCGCCACCCCCGCGTTCGAGTTCGCCCGCGTGGCCGGGGTCAGCGCCATCGTGTTCTACGACCCGATCGGCCGGGCCGTCGTCACGCTGCACCCGGACGGCGGCTACGGCAAGGTCGTCTTCGACCCGTGGCGGCTCACCGCCTGGGACGCCAACGACACGGTCGCGCTGCGCCCGGACGCCGACCCCGACGCCCGCGGCCTCGCCGGGCGCTACCTCGCCGGGCTCGACGCCGCCGGGACCCCGTGGCGGACCTGGTACGAGGCGCGCGCCGGAGGCGGACTCGGCCCGGCGGAGCGGGACGCCGCGACGCAGACCCTCGCGCACGCGGGCACCCCGTCCCGCGCCTGGTCGGACGCGCTCGGCCGGTCGTTCCTGACCGTCCGACACGACCGGGGCGCGGACGGGACCGCGGGCGACCGGTACGACCGGACGCTCGTCCGGCTGGACGTGCAGGGCCGCACCCGGGAGGTCCGCGACCCGCTCGGCCGGGCCGTCGCCCGGATGGGCTACGACCTGGCGGGCGCGCTGGTCCGGACCGCCGCGATCGACAGCGGGCCGGGGCACGTGCTGCACGACGTGCTCGGCGCGCCGTGCGGGTCCTGGTCGGCGCGCGGCTACGCGCTCCGCACCGAGTACGACCCGCTGCACCGGCCGACCCGGTCGTTCGTGGCCGGGCCCGGCATCGAGGGCGAGCGGGCGCACCAGCGCGTCGAGTACGGGGAGGACGTCCCGGACGCCGCCGCCCGCAACCTGCACACCCGGACCTACCGGACGTTCGACGGCGCGGGCGTCGTCACGAACGACCGCTACGACGCCGACGGGAACCTCGTGGAGGCGACGCGGCAGGTCGCCCGCGACTTCCGGGGGCACCCCGACTGGGCGGGCCCGGTCGACCTCGAACCGGAGCGGTACACGGGACGGTCCGTGTTCGACGCGCGGGGGCGTCCCGTCCGCGTCACCACGCCGGACGGCGCGACGATCACCGCGTCCTACAATCCGGCGGGCCTGCTCGAACGGCTGGACGCGCAGCCCTCCGGCGAGGATCCCGTGCCCGTCGTGACCGGGATCGACTACAACGCGCGCGGGCAGCGCGTCACGGTCGAGCACGGCAACGGCGCGCGCACCGACTACGCCTACGACCCGTTCACGTTCCTGCTGCGCGGCATCGTCACCGTCCGGGACGGCGAGCGGTTGCAGGACCTGCGGCACGTGTACGACCCGTCCGGGAACGTGACGTCCGTCCAGGACGAGTCGCAGGAGACGCTGTTCTTCCGCAACCGGGTCGTCCGTCCGGGCGGGCGGTACCGGTACGACGCGCTGTACCGGCTGGCCGAGGCGTCCGGGCGCGAACACCTCGCGCAGGCCGACGGCGTCCGCCCGCCGGGCCCGTGCCTGGGCGGGCCGCCGCCGCACCACCCGCACGACGGCGGCGCGATGAGCCGGTACACCGAGCGGTACGCGTACGACCCGGTCGGGAACCTCCTCGAAATCGTGCACGCGGTGGCCAACTCCGCCACGCCCGGCTGGACCCGGACCTACGACTACGACCAGGAGAGCCTGCTCGAACCGGGCGTCGCCGGGAACCGGGTCGGGACGGTCGGCGGCGAGCGCTTCGACCACGATCCGCAGGGCAACGTCACCGCGCTGCCGGGCCTGGCCCATCTCGGCTGGGACCCGGAGGACCGCCTGCACGTCACCGCGCACCGTCCGCCGAACCCGGACGCGACCCTGGACACGGACGCGGGCGGGCTCGGCGAGGCGACGTGGTCGTCGTACGACTCGTCCGGCACCCGGATCCGGAAGGTCACCGACCGGCCCGGCCCGGACGGGGAGCGGATCCGCGTCCGCGAGCGCGTCTACCTCGGCCCGTTCGAGGTGTTCCGCGAGTACGCGCCGGACGGCGAGGTCACCGTGGAGCGGACGACCCTCCACGTCCTGGACGAGGACCGCCGCGTCGCGCTCGTCGAGCGGCGCACGCGCGGCGACGACAAGGGCCCGGAGCTGCTCGTCCGGCACCAGTTCGACGACCATCTCGGCTCGCCGACGCTGGAGCTCGACCAGCGCGGCCGCATACTCACGATGGAGGAGTTCCACCCGTACGGGAGCACGGCCTACGAGTCCGTGTCGCGCGGCGCGCGGGCCGCGCCGAAGCGGTACCGGTTCACCGGACGCGAACGCGACCGGGAGAGCGGCCTCCAGTACCACGGCGCCCGTTTCTACGCGCCCTGGCTCGGCCGCTGGACCAGTCCCGACCCGGCGGGGACGAAGGAGTCGCTGTCCCCGTACGTCTACGTCGCGGCGAACCCGGTCCGGCTCGTGGACCCGTCCGGCCACGAGGGCGAGCCGCGCCAGCTCAACCTGGCCGAGACGCTCAAGCAGGAGGTCGTCGCCACCCGCGCCGGACGCGGCATCAGCCAGAGCCTGCGCCGCGACCTCCAGGCCGTCTGGGAATGGTGGGGCGGGCAGGGCAAGGTCGACGCCGGGCACGTCGGCAAGGCGCAGTGGGAGCTGCGCGCGGGCGAGCGCGGGTCCGTCGCCGCGCAGCCGCTCGCGGAGAACCGGTCGCTCGGCGCCGCCGTCGAAAAGGCCAGGGCGGGCGCCGCGCGGCTGCTCGGGAGGTTCGCCCGCAACGCCGAGGGCGTCGACGAGGGCGTGTCCGCCGGGGCGCGCTTCGGCCGGGCCGTCCGCGCCGCCTGGCGGGACGACCCCTCGTTCAGGTCCTTCCTCAAGGCGTGGAAGTCGGGCGGGGGCGCGTCCGGGACGGCGGCGACCGCCGCCGCCGAGACGGGCGGCGCGGCGAGCGGCGCCGCGGCGGCGGCCGAGACCGGGGCGCTGGCCGAGTCGAGCGCGCAACTGAGCCTGTCGTTCGAGGCGGCGGAGTCCACCGGCGTCCGCGTCGCGACGGAGACCGAGTCGGCCCTCGCCGCGGCCCAGGCCGGGGCCAAGGTCAGGGTCGCGGACTCGGTGGTCAAGGCGGCGGAGGCGGCGGCGCCCATCGCGGAGGAGGTGGCCCCCCTCGCCGAGGAGGCCGGCGCGTTCGCCGCCGCGGCCGAGACCGGCGGCCGGGTGCTGCGCGCCGCGGCGCCCGCGCTCAAGGTGGTGGGGAAGGTCGCCGGGCCGGTGGCCGTGGTGGCCGCCGTCCACCAGGCCGCGACCGCGAAGACGACCGCGGAGAAGGCCGACGCGTCGGTGGGCCTGTCCAGCGGCGTGCTCGGGCTGTCCGCCAACCCGGTGACCGGTGTCGCGGCGGCGGGCCTCGTCGCGGGCGGCTTCGTCGGCGGGAAGGCCGCGACCGCGGCGACCGAGGCCGGCTGGAGCCGCGAGGGGAGCGTCGCCGCGGGCACCATCGCGGGCGCCGCGACGGGCGCCGCGATCGGCGCCGTCGTCGGCTCCGTCGTGCCGGTCCTCGGCACCGCCACCGGCGCGGTCGTCGGAGCGGCCGCCGGCGCCATCGGCGGGTTCATCAAGTCGTACTGGAACTAGGGGGAGGACCCATGCCCACTCTCATCGTCGTGAGGCTGCGCCCCACCAGGCCGGTGAGCGGCGAGGCGTTCACGTCCGCGCTGTCGGGGCTGACCGTCGAGGCGTTCGACCTCGGCTTCGGCTCGACCGCCGAGGGCAGGTCCCTCGGGTCGGCGCACGGGGTGTTCACCTCGGTCTCGGTCGCGGAGATCGGCGTCGATCTCACGCGGACGGCGATCGTCCAGCACTACATCGACACCGGGGCGACCCCGACGACCCCGCCGACCATCCGCAGTCCGGCCGCGGCGGCGACCGCCGTCATCGTGGTCGACCCGCCGCCCACCGGGCCGGAGTACCCGACGGGCACGTCCTTCGACCTGCGGTTGAAGCTCACCCGCGACGGCGCCCCGATCGCCGACCGGCGGATCGACTTCAACGCCGTCGTCACGACCGTGGACGCGCTGCCCATCCTGCTGACCGACGTGGTGGGGCTCCCGCCGAGCGCGTACGCGGTGCTGCCCGCCGCCGCGTCCGGCGCGGGCGCGCACCTGGAACTTCCGGAGGACGGCACCCCGCCGGACTTCGCGTCCCTGGTCAAGGCCGTGAACGCGGTGCTCGCGCTCGACCCGGCCGACGGGAGCACCATCGCGCAGCGCACCACGCTCAGCGGCGCCCAGGCCAAGCACGTCGCGGCGGAGATCGAATGGGACCGGAAGGTCCATCCGGCGCCGCCCGAGCCGCGCCCGCTCGCGCAGATGTACACCAGCCCGCAGCCGGACGTCACGGTCGACGCGGACCGCGCCGACAACGACCGCCGCCGGTTCGAGGCCGAGCTCGACGGCTACTACGCCACCCACGACGGGAACGCGCTGCGGCTCAGCGGGTACGTGTACGCGGTCTGGGCCGCGATGATGTGCGAGCGGCTCAGCACGGGCGAGAACCTCACCGGTCCCGGCCCGGCGCAGGGGCCGGTGGACGGGGCCCGCGCCGCGCTGCTGACCCTGCCGCTGCCGCGCGGCGCCGGGGACGGCACGACCCTCCGGCACGTCTCGGTCACGCTCACCGGCGACCCGGCGCACGCGGTGCTCGACCCGCCGTTCGTCGTCCCGGCGGCCTACTTCTACGCGCTCGGCGCGCAGCTCCCGCCGCAGGTGGACGTGGCGCAGCGGTTCGCGATGGCGAGCGCCGACGCCGAGTCCAAGGTGCTCGTGACGATCGAGACGGCGGTCGAGGCGGGCGTGGTCGGCGCCGCCGAGCCGCCCGCGACCGGGCCCGGCGGGACGGGCGGCGCGCTCGTCCCCGCGCAGGCGGCGCGGCGGCTGCGCGCGATCGGGCAGGCGGCGGCGCCCGCGCCGGAGGTCGCGGTGGACGCGGCGGTCCGCCCGCTCATCGTGTCGTGGCTCGCGCACACCGGCCCGACCGCGACCATCGACGCCGACCTCTGGGTGCCCGCGACGGCGTCCGGGCCGGGCGCGGCCGCGTACCTGAGTCTGCTGCTGCACGCCGTGACCGGCGGGTTCGCGCCGCTCATCGCGGCGATCACCACCGACCTCGGGGTGACCACGGCGGCCGGGCTGCGGGCGGTCACCGAGGACCGGTGGCGCGCGCTGTTCCTGCCGCCCGGCGCGCCGCCGCGCCTCGACCTGCTGCCGCCGTTCACCGAGGCGGGCACGGCCAGCACGCCGCAGGACAGGGTCGACGCGTTCCTGCGGCATCTGCGGCAGTTCCTGACCGTCCCGTTCTCCACGGCGGCGGGCGAGGCGCCGGCGGAGGAGTCGCCGTCCGCGCTGCCCCGGCCGAGGCCGAACGTCTTCGCCGCGTTCGAGGTGGCGTACTCGGCGCACGGCGGCGGCACGTACACGCCGGGCACGCCGCGCGACCCGGACGCGACGCGGTCGGCCGCCCTCGACGTGTTCCCCGGCGACCCGCACGCGCGGGCGTGGCTGCTCGCGGCGCTCGACGCGATCGACGCGCTGCACGTCCTGACCGCGTTCGCCGCGCCCGGCGAGCCGTCCGCGGAGCTGCGGTTCTCGCTGATGGAGGCGCTGTACGCGCGCGGCTTCACCACGGTCGCGGCGGTCGCCGGGCTCACCCCGGACGCGTTCGAGCACGCCCTGGAGGGGACGGTCGCCCACCGGTTCGCGCCCGAGATCCAGGAGGCGGCGGGCGGGTCGGGCTCCGAGCCGGGCGGCGAGGACCTCTTCTCCCCCGTCAACCGCGGGACGCTCACCGACTGCCTGCCGCCCGAGCACCTGTCCCCGTTCGGGCTGGTCGCGTACCTGAGCGAGCTGCTGCGGCTGTCGGCGGCGAGCACCTGCGCGAACCCGTTCCCGTCCGAGGAGTCGGCGAACCTCGGGGACCTCCTCGCCGACCGGCGCGGGACGCTCGGCGGGCTGGTCGCGTCGGCGGCGAACCTGGCGACGCCCGTCCCGTCCGGCGACCTCGTGAACGAGAGCCTGGAGCATCTCGCGGCGGCGGTGGCGTCGGGCGGGACGCCGTCCGGCGTCGTGTTCGACACCGCGTCCGAGGAGGTCGGCGGGCACCGGATCGGCGGCCCGGACGGGCACGACGCGGGCACGCTGCTCGCGGCCGTCCCGGAGCACTCCGCGCCGTCAGCGCCGCTGCCCGCCGCCTACGCCGCGCTGCGCGCCGAGCCCGGGGCGCCGCCGCTGCCCTACGACCAGGGGGTCGACACCGTCCGCTCCTACCTGCGGGCGGCGGGCACCAGCCGGTACGAGGTCATGCGCCGGTTCCGGAAGCGGATCACCGAGTTCGCGCTCGACCCGGCCCACGAGCCGGACGGCTTCGCCGCGCACCGCCAGCGGTACCCCGTCCGGCTGGAGACGGCGCTCGAATACCTGTGCCTGACCGTGCACGAGTACGCGATGTTCTTCGCGGGCACGCCCGGCGAGGAGCCGTCCGGGGACATCCCGGCGGGGTGGCGGCTCTACGGGTTCCCGCGCGCCACCGTCGGCCGGACGCACTGGTCGCGGATCGCGGCGCGACTCCCCGACCTGCTCGCCCGCACCGGCCTGGAGTACTGCGAGCTCGCCGAGCTGCAGCGGAGCGGGATCGTCCCGTTCGACGTGGTGAAGATCGCGCGGCGCCGGCGGGAGGAGGGCGACGGCCGCCTGCCGGTCTGCCCGCCGTGCGACCCGGAGGAGTACCGGGCGCGGTTCCCCGGCGAGGGCGACACGGACCGGGCGGCGGCGCTCGTCCGGCTCATGCTGGTCGTGCGGCTGTGGCGGGCGCTGCGCTCGCGCTGCGGCGGCGGCCTGTCGTTCCAGACGCTCGCGGACGTCGACGACGTCCTGCGCCTGTTCACCGCGGACGGCGCGGTGAACCCCGACTTCCCGCGCCAGCTCGCCGCGCTGCTCATGCTGTGCGACGACCTGCGCCTCCCGCTCGGCGGCGGCGACGAGTCGGGCCCGCTCGGACGGGTGCCGCTGCTCGCCCTCTGGGCGGCCGACGCCACGCCCCGCGAACGGGAGCGCGCCGTCGCCCTCCTCTTGGAGGGTGTCGAGGAGACCGCCGAACGCGCCGACCCGGCCCTTGAGACCAGCCCGGAACTCCTCAAGATCATCGCGGCGAACCTCGACCCGCTGTCGGTGCTGGCCGGGTTCGACCCGGACACCCCGTCCGACACCTGGCACTCCCGGCCCGCCGCGACCCTGCGGTTCGCCGAGGTGCTGCTCAAGGTGTACCTGTCTCCGTTCACGGTCGGGGAGCTGCTGTTCCTGTTCACGACCGGCGACCACCTCGACGGCGACGACCCGTTCCCGCTCCAGGACCGCAACGAGGCCGCCGACGACCCGCTCATGCTCGGCGACACCGAGCCGTTCGACGGCCAGGGCCCGCACTCGCTCTGGACGCTCCGCGACGCCCTCGGCGACGTCGCGGTCACCGACGAGGAGGCCGCGTCCTGGCCCTGGACGCGGATCGCCGCGTCGCTGCGCGCCGACTTCGGGTACACCGCGCCGACCGGCGTCCCCGACCCGCTCGACCTGCTCGGACGCCGCTTCTTCGCCGCCGAGCTGCGCCGCCGCGGCATTCCGGTGAGCGCCGCCGAGACCCGGTTCGCGGTGCCGCTGGCCGCCGCCGACACCTCGCCGGACATGTGGGCGGGCGGCCCGCCGGAGGGCGGCTTCGGCTACGACCGCGCCGCCGAGGAGCTGTACTGCCTGCTGCCGCTGCGGGACGCCGACGTCCTCGAACGGCTGCTGCGGATGCGTCCGCTCAACCCGGTCGAGCGGCGCGCGGTCCGCGACCTGTACTTCGCGCCGCGCGCCGCGTGGGCGCCGTTCGCCGCGCTGTTCGAGAACCCGGTGCAGGCCATCGAGTCGCTCGTCCAGGAAGGGGACGACGACTCCCGGTTCGCGCTGTTCCAGAAGGCGTACGCGCTGTTCACGCGGCGCGCGCACGTCGTCGCCGGGCATCTCGCCCGGCACGTCGCCGCCGCGACCGACGGCGATTCCGACGGCGCGGACGAGGCGGCGTGGCTGATCCTGCGCGGCCTGTGGGCGGACGAGAACTTCGGCCTCGCCCCCTGGGAGGACGACTCCGGCGCCCCGCCGGACGTCACCTACCCGTGGCGTCCGGGCGCGGGCGCGTTCGCCGCGCTGCTCGGCCTCCGCGGGACGGGCCTCGTCGGTGAGTTCCGCCCTGACGAGCCGCGTGCCGCGCTGCGCTGGCGGGAGGTGCGCGGGCCGCTCGACCCGTTCGGGGACGTCCGGAACGCGACGAACGCGCCGGTGCCGACCGTCCTCCCGGCGATGGACCTGGAGCTGACCGACGAGCAGGAGCGGTACGTCAGCGTCCGGAACGGCCTCGCCCTGCTGGACGCGACCGGCGAACCGCTCGGCGGCGCGGAGCCGTTCACGGCGCGCTGGGAGGGTGCCCTGCTGGTGGAGCACGACGGCACGTACCGCTTCCACGCGGGCCACGCCCCCGACAACGACGAGCACGGGCACCATGAGCATGGGGACTGGTGCGAGGGACGGCGCTGGCGCGTCGTCCTGCGCCGGGGCCAGCGGGTGTGGACCGTCCTGAACCACGGGCTGCCCGGCGACGAGGCGCCCGGCCACCGGTCGGGGCCGCTGCGGCTGCGGCGCGGCGCCTACGAGATCACGATCGAGGCCGAGCAGGACGAGCCCCGGTTCGCGAGCCGCGCCGACACCGGGGCCGCGCGCACCGGGTTCCGGTTCGCCTACGCGGGGCCCGACACCGGCGACGCGGTCACCACCCTCCCGTTCGACCGGCTGTTCCGCCCGGCGAAGGACGCGACGCTCGGCGACGGCGTCGTCCGCAACCCGACCCTGGACGCGGCCGGGCGGACGTCCTCCCCCATCCGCCCCGGCGAGAACGCCGCCGCGTGGCTGAACGGCCTCTACACGAGCAGCCTGCGCGACATCCGGCGCACCTACCAGCGCGCGTTCAAGGCCCTGCTGGTGGCGCGGCGGTTCGGGCTGTCCGCGCGGCCGGTGGTGGGATACCGGCAGTCCGAGCTGGGGTACCTGCTCGCGCACGGCGCGACGTTCACGGGCACGTCCCACCCGCGCACCGGGGCGGCGGCGTTCGGCACGCACCGCGCCTGGCTCTCCACCGACCTGGTGCCCGTCGGCGACCCGTACCTCACCGACGCCGTCGTCGACCAGCGCTCGCGTCCCGGACGGCCCCGGCAGGCCGCGCTCTTCGACGTGTGGGAACGCCTCTACGACTACTGCGACCTGCGGCGCGACACCCGGACGGCGCGCGAGCGCCCCGTCTGGATCCTGTTCGCCGAGGTGACCGAGCAGCAGCCGGACGACCCGGTCAACATGCTGCGCCACCTCGGCGTCGACGCCCGGCACGCGCCCCTCGTCAGCGTGTACCTGGACGTCCCGCCCGACCCGTACCGGCTCGGCCCGCACGACCTGGAGGACGAGCGCTGGGCGATCCGCGCCTGGCTCGCCTCGCGGCTCCTGGACCGGATCACGGAGCGTCTCGTCCCGCGCGACATCGGCGCCGCCCACCCCTACCTGTGGGCGGCCGACGACCCCGCCGCGCCGGTCGGGACGCCGCCCCGGCCCGGCGCCGCCGACCTCGTCCGGTTCGTCGAGGACGCCTTCATCGAGAACGGACGGCCGCGCCGCTACACCGACCTCCAGCGGCTGAACGACGGGCTGCGCGAGCGCGCCCGCCACGCCCTGCTCGCCTACCTGTCCGGTCCGGGACGGTTCGCCGCCGCGCCCGGCGACCTGTCCGACCTGCTCCTCCAGGACGTCGGGGCGGGCCCCGGCCAGCGCGTCACCCGGATCGAGGACGGCGCCGCCGCCGTCCAGGCGTTCGTGCAGCGCGCGCTGCTCGGCCTCGAACCGTCGCTGACCATTCCCTACGGGCTTCGCAAGCTGTGGCGCAACCGGTTCGCGACGTTCGCGCAGTGGCGCGCGTGCGCGCGGCGCGAGGCGTACCCGGAGAACTGGATCGAGTGGGACGACCTGCGCGAGGCCCGCCGGTCGGAGGCGTTCCGGATGCTGGACGCGCGGCTCCGCGAGGACGAGTTGACCGTCCCGGTGCCGGGCGGGCTGGCCTGGTGGCGCGCGGCCCGTCCGCCGGAGCATCCGTCGCTCACGCTCGTCCAGGACGCGACGCTCGCCGTGGAGCGGCTGCTGACGCCCGCGCCGGAGGGGCTCGGGCTGCTCGGCGGGCCGGTGCCGTCCGCGCAGCCGTCGTGGCTCGCGCCGGTCGCGCTGCCCGCCGCGACCGTCGCCGCCGCGCCCGGCGAAGCACCCGCGCATGACGTCTCGACCGAGGTCGTACCGGCCGCGCAGGGGCGGGACCTGCCGCTGTGGCTGACGGCGGCGATGACGCTCGGCGTCGCGTTCGTCCGGGTCGCGGCGGCGGGGATCCCGCCCGCGTCGGCGCACCTCATGCCGTACGGGCACGCCGCGGGCTGCTGCCGGGACTGCGCCGACGACCGTCCCGAAGAGGGGATCGACGAGTACTACTTCTGGCTCGTCGCCGCCACCGGGTACGACGAGGCGGACCCGGCGCGGGACGCCGACGCCGGGGTCGTCGTCTCGACGCCGGAGCACCCGGTGGACCAGACGTCCGACTGGCACCGCCGCGACAAGCTGCCCGGCCTGCTGCTCTGGCCTCCGGCGCGGGTCGCGCACCTGCACTGGTGCCGGGTCCGGGACGGGCGGTTCGAGCCGCCGCGGCGCAGCGCCGAGGCGGTGCGGCTGCGCCCCGGCCGGGGCGTCGCGCGGCTCGTGTTCGAGGGCCGCACGGACGACACCCTCCGCTTCTCCGTCCCCGACGCCACGCCGCCGGTCGGCCACACCGACCCGACGGCGCCGGGTTTCCGCTACGACCTGCCCCTGGACGACGCGGTCGTCCTGCCCCTGGTCACCGCGCCCGACACGCCCGCCATCCCGCTGCCCGGCGGGATGGCCGCCTACCCGTACTTCACGATGCGCCCGCCGGGAGCGCCGCTGCTGCCGCTGTCGCCGTTCCCGGTCGCGACGGCCGTCGCGGGCGCGCTGCGCGCGCACGGCCGCCACGAGGCGGCGCTCGCCTGGTACGGCCTCGCGTACCGGCCGCTGGACGCCGACAACACGTGGCGTCCGGGCGACTCCGACGGCGACGCGGTACGCCGCCGGGACGTCCTGCTGTCCTTCGCGGAGACGCTCGCGCAGGCCGCGGACGCCGCGTTCGCGCGCGGCGACCTGGAGAGCGCGCGGCAGGCCCGCGTCCTGTTCGACGCGCTGGCCCGGCTGCTCGGCCCGTCGCCGCGCCGGGTCTCCGGCGAGCCCGGCGCCGCGCACGTCGGGCTCGCGGACTTCGTGCCGCGGCCCGCCCCGCTGAACCCCCGCCTGCTCGCCCTGTACGAGCGGGTCGGCGACCGGCTCGCGCTCGTCCGGCACGACATCGACGCGCACCGGCTGCGCCGCGGCCCGGACGTGACCGCCGACCCGGCCGACCCGTGCGCGGACGGCTGCGACGGGACGGCCTGCCACGGCCCGATCGGCCCGTACCGGTTCACCTACCTGATGCAGAAGGCCCTCGACCTCGCGTCCGAGGTCCGCGGGCTCGGCGCGTCCCTGCTCAACGCCTACGAGAAGGGGGACGCCGAGGCCCTCGCCTCACTTCGCACGGCGCACGAGCGGCAGCTCGCCGAGCTGGGCCTGCGGACGCGGCAGCTCCAGTGGCGGGAGGCCGACTGGCAGGTGCAGGCGCTGGAGAAGACCAAGCAGGGCGCGCTGACCCGGCTGGCCTACAACCAGGCGCTGCTCCGGGCGGGCAACAACGCGGGCGAGCTGGGGTACGAGGCGATGACCGTGGTGTCGACGGCGTCGCGGATCGCGGGCAACGTCTCCGAGGCCGTCGCGCAGGGCCTCGGCATGACGCCCGACTTCTGGCTCGGCGTCGCCGGGATCGCGGGCACCCCGCTCCAGTTCAACCAGTTCCCGCTGGGCAACAAGCTCGCGGCGGGGTTCAGCACGGCCGCGCGGATCCTCGCCCAGGTCGCGGAGAACGCGAACACGACCGGCGGCCTCAGCCTGACCGAGGGCGGCTGGCAGCGCCGCGAGGACGAGTGGCGCCACCAGGTCCAGGTGATCGGCGTCGAGCTGCAGCAGATCGAGCGGCAGATCCTCGCGGCCGAGCGGCACCGGGACGCGGCGCTCCGCGACCTGGAGGTCCAGGAGCGGCAGATCGAGAACACCCGCGAGGTCCAGGACTACCTGCGCGACCGGTTCTCCAGCGCCGAGCTGTACCTGCACCTGCAACGCGAGACGGCGGCGCTGCACCGGCGGCACTACGACCTCGCGCTGCGGCTCGCCCGGCGGGCGCGGCGGGCGTTCGTCCACGAGCGCGGCACCCCGGCGCCCGAGCTGCCCTCCCCCGGCTGGGACACGCTGCGCGAGGGGCTCCTCGCCGGTGACCGCCTGCACCTGGCGCTGCGCGAGATCGAGACCGCCTACGTCGAGGAGAACTGCCGCGAGTACGAGCTGGCCCGCCATCTGTCGCTGCGCGCCGAGTTCCCGGTGGCGTTCCTCCAGCTCCAGCAGACCGGGTACTGCGAGATCGAGATCCCGGAATGGCTCCTCGACCTCGACCATCCCGGCCATTACATGCGGCGGATCAGGAATGTCACGCTGACGATCCCGTGCGTCGTCGGGCCGTACACGAGCGTCAACTGCCGCCTGACCCTGCTCAGCAGCCGGACGCGCGTCGACCCGTCCCTGCGCGAGGCGCCCGCCCCGTGCTGCGACGCCGCCCGGCCGCCCGGCGCCCCGGTCGCGTGCCGGTGCCCGGGCGGGGGGACGCCGCGCGCCTGCCCGTGCGCGTCCGGCGAGTGCTGCGCCTCGGGGGCCGCGCCGGTGTCGGGATACGACGCCGGGCCGGACGATCCGCGGATCGTCCACGCCTACGACGCGACGGAGGCCATCGCCACGTCCAGCGGGCAGAACGACTCGGGGATGTTCGAGCTGAACTTCCGCGACGAGCGGTATCTGCCGTTCGAGTTCCGCGGCGCGGTCAGCCGGTGGCGCGTCGAGCTGCCGCCGGAGGACAACCGGTTCCCGCTCGCCAGCGTCAGCGATGTCGTCATGCTGCTCAACTACACGTCACGGGAGGGCGGCGACGTCCTGCGCGCCGCCGCCCGCGCCGCCGCCGCGCACCGCCTCCCCGGCGCCGGGGTGCGGCTCGTGGACGTCCGGCGCGACCTGCCCGACGACTGGCACCGCCTCCAGCGGCCGGGGCACCGGCTGCCGCTGCGGCTCACCCGGGAGCTGTTCCCGTACGTCCCCGGCGGGTGCGACCTGCGCGTCACCCGGGTCGAGCTGTTCGCGGAGCTGGACGAGCCGGGCTGCCGGTCCCTCCTGCCCGCCGTGTTCCACGCCCATCACGGGCACCGTCCGGACGAGCCGTGCTCCTGCTCCGGCGTCCCGGTCGACTGTGTGGCGAGCGCGGAATGGCCGTGCCTTTTCCACGGCGTCGTCGACACGGATCTTGCGGTGCGGCCGCACCCGTCCGCCGAACTGGTCTTCCCGGACCTCCCGGTCGGCATCACCGCGCTTCACCTCCTCTGCACCTACACGACCGAACAACACGCCGGGAGGCACTAGATCAGGGAGAGGGTTTCGTGGCCCGGATCGAATACATCAGCGGCAGCCGGGGGTGGCCTTCGGGAAGGCGGTAAACGGTGCCGTGCCGTTCCAGCACGGCGAACCGCTGCCAGAGCGTGTAGTCGTGCTCGTGGAGGAATTCGATGCGGAGCCCGGCGCCGGTGAGGGCCGAGACGACCTCGCCCAGCCCGTGGACGAACTCGACCGACCGGCTGTTCTGGACGGGCGTGTCCGGGTCGGCGTAACTGCCGGTCTCGGGCTCGTCCCAGATCCGCGGGCCGTCGAGGAAATAGTCGAGGACGACCGTCCGGCCTTCCGCGTCGTCGAGGGTGTCGGCGAAAGGATGGAATTCGGCGAGATAGAGGAACCCGCCGGGGCGCAGCAGCGACGCGACGACGTCGGCCCAGCGGTCGAGGTCGGGCAGCCAGCACAGAGCGCCGAGGCCCGTGTAGACGATGTCGTAGGTCTCCCCGAGGGCGGCCGCCGCGTCGTAGACGTCGGACGTGACGAAACGCGCGGGGAGCCCCGCCGCCTCGGCCACCGCGCGGGCCGCCTCGACGGCCTTCCCGGAGAAGTCCAGCCCGGTGACCTCGGCGCCCTGGCGGGCCCAGGAGAGGGTGTCCAATCCGAAATGGCATTGCAGGTGGACGAGGCTGCGGCCGTTGACGTCGCCGACCTCGTCCAGCTCGAAGTCCCGCAGCGTCTGGTTGCCCGCCTTGAAGCCCGGCACGTCGTAGAAGTCGCTGGCGACGTGTATGGGGACCAGCTCGTCCCAGAGCGCCTTGTTGACGGCGTGGTGATCGGGTTCGGTCATGGGGGCGAGAATAGGTCGGCGGCGGCTCCCGGAGTTAGCGGGTTTTGACGGCCGGGTCGGTGAGGCCGGGGCGACCGGTCTCCAGGTGACCGGCCAGGCGGCGGACGAAGGCGGCGTCGGCGTCGCAGGTGACGGTGAGGTCGTACCAGTGCGAACTGCGCGCGGTCGGCACGCGGTGGTTCGCGCGCCCGCCCGGCCGGACCCTGATCTTCTTGGGCCGGGCCCCGTGCCCGTCGCCGTATCCGTCGCCAACCGTGAATTCGACCGGCTTCGCGCTCTTGTTGACCAGCGCCAGCCGGATCCAGTCGTTCTCGACATGCGCTTCGACGGTGAGCGGGGTGTCCGTCCGTCCGGCGAAGCGGCGGTGGAAGCCGTTCGGGCCGTGCGCGGAGATGTCGTAGGCGTCGCCGGTCCACGTCCCGGTGAGGACGCGGCCGGGCTCGACCGTGTAGGTGCGCGGGTCCTGCCCGGCGGCGGTGACGTAGAAGCACGCGCCCGCCTTGCCCGCCGCGGCGAACCGCAGGGTGACGCGGCCCGCCGCGAACGTGTCGGCGATGTCCAGGGCGTACGGCAGCGGACGGGTGTAGCGGCGGCCGCGCTCCTGCCTGAGCGGCTGCGCGGTGCCGGGAATCGCCGGGTAGAAGGTGGTGTGCCGGTCGCGGTCCGGCGGGAGGTAGCCGTCGGTGCCGGGCAGCCCGGCGGGCCGCGGCTGCGCGTGGGAGAAGTCGAACGCGCTGGTCAGGTCACCGCAGACGGCGCGGCGCCAGGGCGAGATGTTAGGTTCGCGCACCCCGAAGCGGCGTTCCATGAACTGGAGGATCGAGGTGTGGTCGAAGGTCTGCGAGCAGACCCAGCCGCCCTTGCTCCACGGCGAGACGACGAACGTCGGCACGCGCGGGCCGAGCCCGTACGGCCCGGCCACGTATCCGCCGCCGCCGGGGAAGTACTCCGTGGCGGTCTCGGCGGTGGACGCGCTCGCGGTGCCGGGCAGCGGCGGGTACGGCGGGACGACGTGGTCGAAGAAGCCGTCGTTCTCGTCGTAGGTGACGATCAGCGCGGTCCGGCTCCAGACCTCGGGGTTCGCGGTCAGCGCGTCCAGGACCCTGGCGATGTACCAGGCGCCGTAGTTGGACGGCCAGTTGGAGTGCTCGCTGTACGCCTCCGGCGCGGGAATCCAGGAGATCTGCGGGAGCCTTCCCTTCTTCACGTCGTCTTCGAGAATGGCGAAGTAGCTTTCGCCCTTGGCGGCCTTGGTGCCGGTGCGCGCCTTCTCGTAGAGCGGGTCGCCGGGACGTGCGTTGCGGTAGTTGTCGAAGTACAGCAGGGAGTTGTCGCCGTAATTGCCGATGAAGGCGTCGTCGGTCCAGCCCCAGCTGCCGTTGGCGTCCAGGCCGGTTCCCTCGTCCTGGTAGACCTTCCAGGAGACGCCCGCCTTCTCCAGGCGCTCCGGATAGGTGGTCCACCCGTACCCCTTCTCCTCGTTGCCGAGGACCGGACCGCCGCCCGTACCGTCGTTTCCGGTGTGGCCGGTGAGCATGTAGTAGCGGTTCGGGTCGGTCGCGCCGAGATAGGAGCAGTGGTAGGCGTCGCAGACGGTGAAGGCGTCGGCCAGCGCGAAGTGGAACGGGATGTCGTCCCGGTCGAGATAGGCCATCGTGTATTTCGACTTCGCCGCGATCCACCGGTCGTACTTGCCGTTGTTGAACGCCTGGTGCCCGTCGTTCCGGCCGTGCGGAAGGCCGTACAGGTAGCGCATTCCGAGGTCGTCCACCTCGGGGTGGAAGGGCAGGACGTCGGCCGTCCCGTCCGGCTGGTGGAAGATCGGCTTCCCGTCGGGCCGGACGACCGGCCGGGGGTCGCCGAGGCCGCGCACGCCCGCGAGCGTCCCGAGATAGTGGTCGAACGAGCGGTTCTCCTGCATCAGGACGACGATGTGCTCCACGTCGCGGAGGGTGCCGGTACGGCGGGCCGCCGGGATCTCGACCGCTCGCGCGATGCTCTGGGGCAGCGCGGAGAGCGCCGTCATCCCCCCGGCCAATTGCAGGAACCTCCGGCGGCTGACCTCGCTCATACCGTGCCTCCCGGCGACGAGACGGTTCGGGGCGTCCGAATCCCGACAGATCGTCATGGCCGCCGATGGCGGACGCGTATACGCGGCCGGAACGCCCGCCGAAGCTCTCGCGCCTACCGGTCCCAGTCGAAGTCCCAGTCGAACCGCTGCGTGGGCGGTCGTCAGCTCGGCGCGTCCAGGAGGCGGGGGACGGGCGTCCGCCGCCCGGTGGCCGTGGCCGCCGCGAACGCCGCCTCGCCCAGTTCGGTTCGCAGCGCGGCAGGGAGCGGGTCGTCCGGCGCGGCCTCCGGCGCGGCGGCGAGGAGTTCGGCGGCGCGGACGGGACGACCGAGCGCGTGCTCGGTCCCGGCGAGCAGCCGCAGGCCCGTCCCGATGAGGCGCTGGTCGCGGGTGGCGAGGCCGGTGGCGGCGCCCGCGCGCAGCAGCGTCCGCGCCCGCGCGTGGTCGCCGGTCGCGGCGGCGGTCAGGCCGAGGCCGAAGTGGCAGCGGGTCGCGCAGCGCAGGTCGCCGATCCGTAGGAACTCGGGCAGCAGCTCGGTGAACCCGGCCTCCGCCGCCGCGTGGTCGGCGCGGTGCCGGGCGAGGCTCGTCCGGTGCAGCTCGGCGTGCAGGCGCTCGTGCTCGTTCCCGGCGCGCAGGGCGAGCTCGGCGGCCTCGTCCAGCCAGGCGCGGGCCTCGTCGAGGCGGGTTCCGTCCTGGATGACCGTGTGGGCCATGTGGTTGAGGCAGTTGGCGCGTTTGACGTGGTCGCCGAGGCGTCCGAACAGGTCGGCGGCGGCGCTCTGCCGCTCCACCGACGTCCGCGTGTCGGCCGCGTTGAGCCCGAGCAGCGACAGGAGCAGCGCCCGGTGCCAGTCGTCGCCCAGCCGCGCGAAGCCCGCGACGGCGCGTTCCAGGTGCTCGGCCGCCGCGTCGCGGTCGCTGCCGTGGATCGCCGTCCAGCCGAGGACGAGGTCGGCGAGCGCGCGGTCCTCCTCGTCCACGGCGCGGGCCGACGCCAGGGCGGCGAACTCGCGGGCCCGCCCGGTGTCCTGGTAGCAGAACAGGACGCAGCAGGCGACGGCGGCACGCGCGCCCGCCGCGCCGTCCGGAAGCGGACGGCCGAGCAGCGCCTCCAGCCAGTCGAACAGCTCGCCGCGCGCGCCGAGCACCTCCCAGCCGGTGCCGATCCCGGCGAGGAACCGCCAGGCGGCGGCGGTGTCACCGGCGTCGAGGGTGCGGCGGACGGCCGTCCGCAGGTCGGTCCACCGGTGGTCGAACCAGCGCAGCGCGGCGCGCTGGTCCCGGCCGCGCAGGTCGGGGACGAGCGCCACGGCGTGCTCCAGGTGGTGGCGGGCGTGCCGGTCGCGGGCCTCGGCGTCCTCGCCGCGCTCGGCGAGCCCGCGCCGCGCGAACCGGCGGACGCTGTCGAGCAGCCGGTACCGGGTGGTGTCGCCGCCGCGGCGCAGCGCGACGAGCGACCGGTCGAGCAGCCGGGGGAAGACCCGCGCGAGGTCGTCCTCGGTCAGCGGCGGCCAGGCCAGCACCTTGGTCGCGGTGTCGTAGTCGAACTCGTGCGGGAACACCGAGCAGCGTTCGAGGAGCAGCCGCTCGTCGGCGTCGAGGAGGTCGTGGCTCCAGCGCAGCGCCTCCTCCAGGGTCCGGTGCCGGCCGGGACGCGCCCCTCCGGTCAGCAGCGCGAACCGGTCGTCCAGCCGGTCGAGCAGCTCGGCGGGGGTGAACGCCCTGATCCGGGCGGCGGCGAGTTCGATGGCGAGCGGCAGGCCGTCCAGGCCCCGGCAGATCTGCGCGATCCGGGCGGCGTCCGCCGGAGTGCCGGTGAAGCCGGGCGCGGCGGCCGTCGCGCGGTCGAGGAACAGCCGGACGGCGGGCGCGGCGAGGACGGCTTCGGCGTCGTCGTCCGCCGCCCCGGACGACAGCGGCGGGATCTCGTACACCACCTCCCCCGCCACGCCGAGCGGCCCGTGCCCGGTCGCGAGGACGCGCAGCTCCCCCGCCTCGGCCAGCAGCCCGGCGACCAGCGCCGCCGTCGCCGCCGTGACGTGCTCGCAGTTGTCGACGACGAGCCAGCACGGCCGCGCCCGTACCGCGGCCCGGATCAGCGGCCCGATCTCCCGGCCGCCGCCCTCCACGCCGAGCGCGTCCGCGAAGGAGCGTTCCACCGGATGTCCGGGCGGCACCGAGGCCAGGTCGACCAGGATGGCGCGCGGGAGCGCCGCCGTCAGGTGCGCCAGGTGCAGCGCCACGCGGGTCTTGCCGATCCCGGCCGGGCCGGTGAGCGTCACGAGCCGGTGCTTCGCGACGAGCCCGGCCAGCTCGCCGAGTTCGCGTTCCCGGCCGACGAAGGACGACAGCGGCAGCGGCAGCGCGCGGTCCCGGAGCCGCAGCCGCCCGGCCCGCTCGACCAGCGCCTTCCGCGTGTCCGCGCCGAACTTGCGGAGCAGCGCCGACACGTGGCTCTCCACCGTCCGCTCCGACAGCCGCAGCCGGTCGGCGATCTCCCGGTTGCCGAGCCGGTCGCCGACCAGCCAGAACACCTCGGCCTCCCGGCGGGTGACCCCGGCGTCCCGCAGCTCTCCCGGCATGGCCCCGCTCATCGCGCCTCCCGAATTCCGTACTGAGCACGGATGCGCCGCCCCCGTCCGGGGGCGTGGAATGGCGGAGCACCCCGCGAATGGTCTCCGGAAAGGAAACCCGATGGGAACTTCCGTCACCGATATGATCGCCCACGCCCGCGCGCGGGTTCGGAACCTCACGGTCGCCGAGGTCTCGCTGGCGCTGGAGGGCGGCGGCGTGACGCTGGTCGACCTCCGCGAACCCGCCGAGGTCGCGCGCGACGGCCATATTCCGGGCGCCGTTCAGGTGCCGCGCGGAATGCTGGAATTCCGCGCCGACCCCTCAAGCCCGTACCATGGCGCCGAACTGGACCCCGCGACTCCGACCATTCTGTACTGCGCGTCCGGCGGCCGTTCGGCGCTCGCCGCGCTCGCGCTCCAGGAGCTCGGCTACACGGACGTCGGCCATCTCGACGGCGGGTTGGCGGCATGGCAGGAGCAGGGCCGTCCGGTGACGTTCGAGCCGCCGGAGGGCACCTGACCATGAACGGACGGATCGGCGAGGAGTTCGCCCGCGCGGTCGCGGGCAAGGACCGCGGCGCGCTCCTCGCCCTGCTCGAACCCCGGATCGACTTCCGGGCCCTGACCCCCGGCCGACCCTGGGAGGCGACGGAGTCGGTCGAGGTCGTGGACGGGATCATCCTCGGCCACTGGTTCGGCCCCGACGACCGCGTGGAGGCCCTCGTCCAGGTGACCACCGGCGCCATGGCGGACCGCGAGCACCTCGCGTACCGGCTGCGCGTCCGCACCGGGGACGTCCTGTACCTGGTCGAGCAGCAGGTGTACTACGCGGTCGACCGCGGCCGGATCCCGTGGCTGCGGCTGATGTGCTCCGGGTTCCGTCCGCTCTGCGGGGGCGGCGCGGACGCCCCGACCGCGCCGCCCGCCGAGCCTATGCCGTGGGCGGGTAACTGACCGGTCCCTCGGCCGCGATCCCGCCGTTGACCACGGTCATCAGCCGGGTCGTGAACGCGAGCCGGTCCGGTGGGATCGTCAGCGGGTTCTCCCTGAGGACGACGAGGTCGGCGTAGTTGCCGGGCCTCACCGTGCCGCGCTCGCGTTCCTCGAACGACGCGAACGCCGCCCGCGACGTGATCAGCCGCATCGCGGCGGGGACGTCCAGCCGCTGGTCGGGCAGCCAGCCGCCGGGCGGGGTGCCGTCGAACTCGGTGCGGGTCACGACGCGCTGGAGCCCCCACATCGGGTCGAGCGCCTCGATGTCGAAGTCGGTGCCGCCGACCATCGGCAGCCGCGCCCGCAGCATGTCCCGCCACCTATAGGCGTAGGCCAGCCGGTGGCGGCCGAGCGCGTGCTCGGCGAACCGCTGGTCGGACGTCGCGAAGCTGAGCTGGATGCTCGCGATCACGCCGCCCCGGATCATCCGCTCCAGCAGGTCGTCCTCCACGACCTGGACGTGCTCGATCGCCCACCGGTCGCGCGGCGACACTTCGTTGTGCTCGTAGGCGTTCAGCGTCACCTTGAGCCCGCGGTCGCCGATGGCGTGGGTGGTGATGTTGAAGCCCAGTTCGCGGGCGCGGGCGACGTCGCGGTTCGCGCGCTCCTGCTCCAGGAAGAGGATCCCCGTGCGCGGGAAGCCGTACGGGTCGTCGGCGTAGGGACGGCGGAGCGCGGACGTGCGGGGGCCGAGCCAGCCGTCCGAATACAGCTTCACGCCCAGCACTTTCACCCAGTCGTTGCCCACGCCGGTCTTCCAGCCGAGCTTGGCCGCCTCCTCCATGCAGCCCCAGGCGACGCGCACCAGGAAGCGCACCTTCAGCTTGCCTTCCTCCGCGAGCTCGAAGAGGGCCTCGAGCGCGCCGAGGTCGCGCAGGCCCGCCTCGACGACCGTGGTGACGCCCTGCTTGGCCACCTCCTCCTGCATGACGAGGAGGTCGTTCTTCATCTTCTCGGTGACCGGGCTGTGGGCGTGAACGTCCACGGGCGTCTCGCCGCGCGCGTGGATCTCCACGTGCCGCTGCCCGGTGCGCCTGCGCGACTCGAACGCCTCCTTCTCGTCGTACGGCTTGTAGACCGGCCGGTACGCCTCCGGTCCCACGCCGGTCAGCGCCCGCGTGATGAGGTGCGTGTGCTGGTCCCGGAATCCGGGGCCGACGAACGCGCCGCGCAGGTCGACGCGGCGCGTGCGGTCCCCGGCCCAGCGGAGGACGTGGTGGTCGGAGCCGACCGCGACGATCCGCTTCCCTCGGACCGCCACCGCTTCGGCGGTGCCGTCCCCGGTCCAGACGACGCCGGAGTGCAGGACGAGGTCGGCCCGCGGGCCTGCCTGCGGGTCGGCCTGGAGGTCGGCGTGGTCGCCGGGCCGTCCGGCGGCGATCGTCCCCGCGGCGGCGGTTCCGGTCAGGACGAGGGCGGAGCGGCGGGTCATACGGGAGTCCATGGCACACCCTTCACATATCGGTCATGATCAATGTGAAGGAGCCCGGCGGGCTTGTCGACCCCCGGCGCGGGGCGGCTCAGGCCGGGGAGACGGCCGTCCGGGCGGCGAAGACGACGATGTTGTCGCGGTAGCTGCGCTTGCCGCGGTCGAACGTGCCGCCGCAGGTCACGAGCCTGAGACCGGGGTAGCCGAGCGGGCCGTAGACGCGCTCGGCGGGGAACCGGTCCTTCCGGACGCGCTCCACCGACTCGACGGTGAACAGGGCGGTCGTGCCGTCGGCGCGCGTCACCTCGACGCGGTCGCCGGGGCGGAGCCGTCCGAGGTCGTAGAAGACGGCGGCGCCCTTCGCGGAGTCGACATGGCCGAGGATCACGGCCGCGCCGCGCTCGCCCGGCGTGGGGCCCCGGTCGTACCAGCCCGCCTCGTCCGGACGTCCGGCGGGCGGCACCTGGACGGCGCCGTCCGCGTCCAGCCCCAGCCGGGCCAGCGGCGCCCGGACGCCGATCGACGGGATCGCCACCTCGACGGGCAGCGACCGAGCCAGCACCGGGCCGCGATGGTCGACCGTACGGGTCTGCGCCGCCCACGCGGGCGGCTGCGGCGGACCGTCCGGGCCGCGCAGCCCGAGCCCCACCAGGACGAGACCGGCCGCCACCAGAACGGCCGCCAGAACCCACACCCCGCGCATGATCCCTTTCACCCGCCCACGGAGAATCGCCGACACCTCAGGAATGGCTCCGGTGGCCGCCCGGAAAGGACGGCCACCGGAAATCCGCCATTACGCGGCCGCGCCGCCGCGCCGGCGGACGGCCAGGGCGCCGAGTCCGAACCCGCCGAGCAGCAGGACCCCGCCGCCCGCCAGCAGCGCCGTGCCGCCGCTGCCGCCGCTCCCGCCGCCGAAGCCCGTCGCGGGCCCGCCCTGCGGGGTGGCCTTCGCGGTCGGGTGGATCGGCGGCGTGGTCGGCTGCTGGGTCTTCGGCGGCGCCTTCCTCTCGAGGACCACGACCTCGCCGACCGAGCGGTGGCCGCCGCACCTGACCTGCACCGTGTAGGTGCCGGGCACGGTGTCCGTCTTGATGGTGGCGAGGCCGGACCGGCCGTCGACCTCCTCGGCGCCGTTCAGCGGGACGGCCCCGCCCACGAACGCGAGCGAGCCCGCCTCACCGTCGGTCACGCACTTCTTCCCCACGACGGTCACCTTGTCGCCGGGACGGGCCTGCTTCGGCTGGACGACCACGTCGCCGGTGTCCGCCATCGCGGGGGCGGCGAGCCCGACCGTCATGGCGCCGACGACGAGACCGAAGACGGTCGCCTTTCCGAATCGCATGTCCACTCCGTTACGACACGGTGGCTTACTCGACTTTCAGCTCGTGAACCCGTGCCCTCTTATGCCTTCATACGATGGGCGCCGCCCTTGTTTTGTTCGCGGAATTTCCGGGCCGGATCGAAACGGTCATGATCGGAATTCGCGACGGAAAGTTGGAGTGATAGCCGTCACATTTCAGCCGCTCGGCCGGAACCGGTAGAGCCGGGCCCGCACCTCGCCCTCCCCCTCCCCGTCCCCGTTAGGGGCGGACGGGTCGAAGACGAGCGTCACCCGCTGGCCGATCCGCACCTCGGCCGGGTCGCAGCCGACGATGTTCGTGAGGATCCGGGGCCCCTCGGCCAGCTCGACGTAGGCCACGACGTACGGGGTGAGCTCGCGGTATTCGCCGCGCGCCTTCCGCACCACCGTGTAGGTGTAGACGGTCGCCTCGCCCGACGCCGCGAACCACGTGATGCCGCGCCCGCCGCAGCGCGGGCAGAACGGCCGCGGATACCAGACGATCGTCGCGCACGACTCGCAGCGGGACAGCAGCAGCCGCCCCTCGGCGGTCGCGGCCCAGAACGTCTCGTCCGCGCCGGACGGGGTGAAGTCCGCTCGGGGCAGCGACGTGCCCGCGCCTTCTTGCGGCGTGCTCACGCGTCCTCCCGGCCGAGGACGAGGGTGGCCGCCGAGCTGCGCGTTGCGAGCCGTCCGCCCGAGCCGTGCACCACGGCGATACGGCAGTCGGGCACCTGCACCTCCGGCGCGGCCTCGCCGCGCAACTGGCGGACCGCCTCGATCATCCGCGCCATCCCTCCCCGGTTGTCGGGCTGGTTGTTGCACAGCCCGCCGCCGTCGGTGTTCATGGGCAGCCGTCCGTGCGGGGCGACGAGCGCGCCGTCCTCGACGAACCGTCCGCCCTCGCCCTTCTCGCAGAACCCGAGGTCCTCCAGCGCCATCAGGGCGGTGATGGTGAAGGAGTCGTAGATCGAGGCGTAGTCGACGTCGCCGGGCGTCACCCCGGACTCGGCGAACGCCGCCGGTCCCGACCACACCGCCGCCGTGTGGCTCAGGTCGGGCCGTCCCGTGCCGGTGCCCTTCGCCGCCTCGCCGTGTCCGAGGACGGCGACCGACCGGCGCGGCAGCCGCCGCGCGACCTCCGCGCTCGCGACGACGACCGCGCCGCCGCCGTCGGTCATGACGCAGCAGTCCAGCCGGTGCAGCGGGTCGCTGATCATCGGCGAGGACAGCACGTCCTCCACGGTGACGGCCTTGCGCAGGAACGCGTTCGGGTTGTGCCGCGCGTGCAGCGACGCGGCCACCTTCACCTCGGCGAGCTGGCGGCTCGTCGTCCCGAACTCGTGCATGTGCCGCATGGCGGCCAGCGCGTAGTTGTGAACGGTGTCGGTGATCCCCCAGTGCGTCTCGTAGTCGGTCTCCGGCGCCCCCGACAGGTTCGGTCCGGCGGCGAGCCGCAGCGTGCGCGGCCGTCCGCCCATCACGACCAGCGCCACCCGGCACTTCCCGGCCGTGATCGCCGCGGCGGCGTGCCCGACGTGCGAGAGGTAGGACGCGCCGCCCGTCTCGGTCGTGTCGAGGTACCGGCAGCGCAGGCCCAGGTACTCCGACATCGACAGCGGCCCCACGCCGGGGGCGTCGGAGTCGCAGAAGTAGGCGTCCACGTCGGACGGCGCCAGCCCGGCATCGGCCAGCGCCGCGAGCGCCACCTCGGCGTGGATCTCCGCCACCGACAGGTCGGGGATGTCGCGGCGGGGATGCTCGTACGCGCCGACGACGAACGCCTTGCCACGGATCGTCACGGGGCGGCCCCGTCCAGCTCGGCGGCGGCGGGCTCGAACTCCCGCACCCAGCGGTCGAAGCGCTCCGCGAAGTCGGGGATCTCCTCCATCGGGTAGTGCCCGACGCCCGGCATCACCTCGAACGCGGCGTGCGGGACGAGGTCCGCGACGCGCCGCACCCGGCTCGGCGGGACGAAGTAGTCGTCCTCGCCGGTGAGGATCCGCACCGGGCAGGTGATCCGGGCCAGCTCCGCGCGGATGTCGTGGGTGAGCGCGCCGTGGATGTCGCTGACGGTGATGTGCCAGTCCTCCCGGCAGTGCATCTGCGCGATCAGCTCCGCCCGCTCGGCCGGGACGGACTTGCCGCACGCCTCGATCGTCCCGAAGTAGGTGCGGTCGCGCATGCTCGGGGACGCGGCGTCCTCCAGCAGCGGGGACGGCGGCGGCCCGCCGTCGCTGCCGAGCACCCCGGACGGGTCCAGCGCCACGACGCCGGACAACTGATCGCCGGGGAGGCGGGTGGCGACGTCCAGCGCGATGCTCCCGCCGATCGAGCAGCCGAGCAGGTACGGCCGCTCCAAACCGAGTTTCGCGATCAGCCGCACGCACCACTCCGCGTACCAGGACAGGTCGCTGATCGGCCCGCCCGGCGCGGGCTCGGACCGGCCGTGCCCGGGCAGGTCGGCGACGACCACCCCGAAGCCCAGCTCCGCCAGGCCGGGCGCGACGTGCCGGTACTGCACGCCGCTCTGCCCCGCCGTGTGGACGCACAGCACGGTCGGGCGGTGGCCCGGCCAGGTCTCGACGAACGCCAGCCGCCCGTCGAACTCCAGGTACTCGGCGTCATGCACCGGTCGCCTCCAAGCTGGTGTCCGGGGTCGCGCCGCGCGCGAGCGCGCGGGCCTGGTCGATCATGATCATGACCGCCTTGATCATGCGAAGGTACTGGTAGCCGCTGCCCTGGACGCGGAAGTGCCCGTCGCTCGTCCGGCGGATGAAGTCGTTGGACGCGGCGCCGAGCAGCTCGACCCACGCGAGGTCCGCGCCCTCGACCGCGAACGTCGCGCCGTCGAGGGACTTGCGCGCGACGTCGATCACCGTCCCCCGGTAGATCCGGAAGTGCACCTGCCGGTCGGGCACGGCGAACGCGATCGCCCCGTCGAAGCCGCGCGTGGCGGCGGCGAAGCGCGGGTCGGCGGCGAGCCGGTCGCGCAGCCGCTCGCCCCACCGGACGGACGCGAAGTCGGCGTCCTTCCACGCGGCGGCCTCGGTCCGGCTCAGCTCGACGGGCGCGCTCCAGGCCACCGTCGAGCGGCACCGCTCGCGGTCGTGGTCGTCGAGGACGCGCACCGACTGGTGGATGGTCGCGCCCTCCGCGTCCGGCACCCGCCGCGTGACGGTCGCCTCCAGCCGCAGGCCCGCGCCGTCGCCGGGGGAATCCGGCGGGGGCCGCCGGTCCCAGCGCAGCGAGACGAGCTCCGCGCCGCCGGACGGGCGCACCTCGTCCAGCAGGCGCAGCAGAACCGACAGTTCGGCGGGGTACGCCGCGGCGTCGCGGGCCTCCGCGACATGGCGGGCGCTGCGCGAACGCGCGCCCACCGCCATTCCGGCAGGGTCGGCCATCAGGTCCTCTCTTCCTTCGCTAGCGATCGGCCGGGCGCGACGCCGCGCCGGCGTCGAGGTCCGGCATGCCGAGTTCGCGGGACAGGGCCTGGGCGTGCGCCGCGACGCGCTCCCCGATCGCGCGCACCTGCTCGTCGGGGATCCGGTACGTCGGGCCGACGACGCTGAGCGCGGCGGCGGGGCTGCCGTCCGGCCAGCGGACGGTCGCCGCGATCGCCGTCACGCCGTCCTCCAGCGTGTGGCTCGCGCTGACATAGCCGAGGTCGCCGCAGCGGCCGCGCAGCGCGGTGCCGATCGCGGTGTCCTTCAGCGGGACGGTCCGGCCGAGCCACCCGCTGTGCCGGATCGACTTGCCGCTCTCGGCCATCCGCGCGTACAGCACGGTGTCCTGCGGACCGCCGACGCCGAGGTAGGAGCTCTCCCCGACCTCGTCGCGGAGCGCGGCGAGATGCGGCTCGGCGAGCCGGTACAGCGGGACGCTGCTCATCGACGTCACCGCCACCTGGATCAGCCTGCTGGCGCCGTGGTAGGCGCCGTCGCCGTCGCGCCGGACGAACTCCGTCGCCTCCAGCGTGCGCAGCAGCCGGGACGCGGTCGCGGGAGACAGGTTGACCCGCCGCGCGAGGTCCACCAGGCCGAGGCCGTCGTTGGTCGCGACCTCCACCAGCAGCGTGAGAGCCCGCTCCACGGTGCGCGTCGGCACCCGCCCGTTCTCTGTCGACACCCTCTGGTCCTCCATGTCGTCTGAGCCGTGTTCTGGGCCGTGATCTGCGGTGGTCGGCGGGGCGGTCGGCCGGATGGTCGTCTTGCGCCGAGTGCTTGCCTCGCCCCCGACCATATGCTTTCATCTAGTGACCTTCGATTTTTACTAGATGACAGGGTTGCAGATGAGCGGCGGGCTGTCCAGCCAGAAGACACCGGTTGAGGTCGATCTCGTGATCGCCCACGCGGCCGAGGTGCTGACGTGCCGGCCGCCGTCCGGGCGGGGCGTCCGCGGTGCGGAGCTCGGCCGTCCGGAGCGCATCGCCGACGGCGCGCTCGCGATCGACGGCGGCCGCATCGTGGCGGTCGGCCCGTCCGCCGAGGTGCTCGCGCGGCACACCGGACGCGAGGTGCTCGACGCCGCCGGACGGCTCGTCACGCCCGGCTTCGTGGACACGCACACCCACCTCGTCCACGACGGATTCCGGCACGAGGAGTGGGGGCGCAAGGTGCTCGGCACGCCGGGCGGCTCGCTCGCCTCGGGCATCGGGCGCACCGCCCGCACGACCGGCGCGGCCGGGTTCGAGCGGCTGCGCGACGGCGCGCTGTCCCGGCTCGACACGATGCTGGCGCACGGCACGACCACCGCCGAGGCGAAGTCCGGGTACGGGCTGACGGCGGCGGCCGAGCGGCGGCTGCTCCAGGTGATCGCGGCCCTCGACCATCCGGTGGACGTCGTCGGAACGTTCCTAGGCGCGCACGTCCCGCCCCCGGGAACGCCGCGCGACGCACACGTGGACGACGTCATCGCGCAGCTGGGCGAGGTACGCCACCTGGCCGAGTTCTGCGACGTGACCTGCGACCCGGTGGGCTTCACCCCCGCCGAGTGCATGAAGATCGCCCGCGCCGCGGACGAGCACGGCTACCGGCTGCGGTTCCACGCCGACCAGACCGGCCACGGCGAGGGCACGGAGACGGCGGTGGAGGCGGGCGCCGCGTCCGCCGACCACCTGGAGCACGTCACCGACCGGGCGATCGGGATGTTCGCCGACTCGGACACGGTCGCGACACTGCTGCCCGGCGTCAGCTACCACCTGATGGACATGGTCCCCGGCCCCGGCGGGGACGGCTGGTCGGATCCGCGCCGCCCGCGGCTGGCCGAGCGGTACCGGCGGCTCGTCGACTCCGGCGCGCTGGTGGCGCTCGCGACCGACTACAACCCGGGCAGCAGTCCGAACCTGTCGATGCAGGCCGTCCTGCAGCTCGCGGCGCGGCTCTACCGGCTCGGCTACGGCGAGGTGTGGCACATGAGCACGATCAACGCCGCGGTCTCGCTCGGCCGGGACGCCGACATCGGCAGCCTGGAGGCGGGCAAACGGGCGGACGTCGTGATCTGGAACGTTCCGTCCCACGAGCACGTCGTCAACCGGTTCGGCGCCAACCTCGTGGCCTCGGTGATCAAGGACGGCGCCGTGCGCGCCCCGGCCCGGCGGGAGGACGGCGATGCTTGAGCCGCTCGACGACCAGACGCGGGACCTCCGCGACACCCTGCGGGAGTTCTGCCGCAGGGAGGTCATGCCGGGCGCGGCGCACCGCGACGCCGCCGCCGAGTACCCGGCCGAGCTGTTCGCGCGGCTCGCCGAGATGGGCCTCATGGGGATCACCGTCCCCGAGGAACTCGGCGGACTCGGCCTGGACATGACGACCCAGGTCCTCGCGATGGAGGAGATCGCCTACGCCGACGCCTCCCTCGGGTCGGTGTTCGCGGGCCACTACCTCGGCATGGAGACGCTGCGCCAGTTCGGGTCGTCCGGCCAGCGCGAGCGGTACCTGCCGGGCCTCGCCGCCGGGACGTTCCGGGTCGCCTTCGCCCTCACCGAGCCCGACGCGGGCTCCGACATCTCCCGCATCCGGACCCGCGCGACCCCCGGGCCGTACTTCCGTGGGGAAACGACCCCCCACGCCGCCCGGAACGGCCTGGACGGCTGGACGATCACCGGCACCAAGACGTTCATCAGCAACGCCCGCGAGTCGGACGCCCTCACCGTGTTCGCCATGACCGACCCCGGCGCGGGCATCCGGGGCATCACCGCGTTCCTCGTCCCCACCGGGGCGGACGGCGTCGGCTTCTCCGCACCCATCGAGAAGCTCGGCCTGCGCGGCGAGCACGCCTACGAGGTCGCGTTCGACGACGTCCGGGTCGGCGCGGACGCCGTGCTCGGCGAGCCGGGCGGCGGCGGGCGCATCGCGCTGGAGGTGCTCAACAGCGCCCGCATCGACGTGGCGGCGCTGGCGAACGGGGTCGCGATGCGCGCCCTCGACCTCGCCGCCGGGTACGCGGCGGCGCGGGTCCAGTTCGGCCGTCCGATCCGCGAGCTGCAGGCGATCCAGATGCTGCTCGCGGAGATCGACGCGCTCGTCCAGTCCGGGCGGCTGCACGCCTACCACGCGGCGGCCCTCCGCGACCGGGACGAGGACGTCCGGCGGGCCGGTTCGCTCGCCAAATACGTCGCGAGCGAGAACTGCTTCCAATCCGTCGACAAGGCACTCCAAATCCACGGCGGCTACGGATTCGTGAAGGAAAGCGAGATCGAGCGTCTCTACCGGGACTGCCGGATCTTCCGGATCTACGAGGGCACCTCGCAGATCCAACTGCTCACCGTCGCGAAACTGCTGGCCAGGCAGCACGACCGGCACGGGACCGTGGTGTAGCCGCCACGAGCGGCACCGGTTCCCACTCCCCTTTAAACACCCCCTCTTTGAACACCCCTCTTAAACACCCACCGACACTCCCCATCGACCCACGACATGACGCGCGGCTCGGCACGGCAAAGGCCGACGCCTCTATTTGGAGTTCGTGTGATGGTAGACATCCTGAGAGAACCGGTGACCGGGCGAAGCGTCTGGACGGCCGCCGACATCGGCGCCGAGGACTCCTACGCCCGGAGGTTCACCGAGGACGACCTCCTGGAGTTCGACCGGGCGCTCGCCCGCGTCCGGGACAAGAGCGCGCAGGAGGTGTCGAAGCGCGACTTCCCGCTGCCCGGCTTCGCGGAGAAGGTCCGCGACGTCGTGGACGACCTGGAGCACGGCACCGGCTTCGTCCTCCTGCGCGGCCTCCCGATCCACGACCGGTACACGGTCGAGGAGGCCACCAAGATCTACTGGGCGATCGGCCTGCACATGGGCGAGCTCGTCCCGCAGAACCGCAAGGGCGAGCTGATCGGCCACATCCGGAACCTCGGCGCGAAGGGCCACAACGCGCGCGGCTACGCGACCGCCTCGGCCGCCGCGTTCCACACCGACCAGACCGACATCGTCGGGCTGATGTGCCTGCACCCGGCGCGCAGCGGCGGGATCAGCCTGGTCGCGAGCGCGATGACCGCGTACAACGTCGTCCTGGACGAGCACCCGGAGTGGCTCGACATCCTCTACAAGCGGTTCCCCACCGACTGGGTCAGCGAGGAGCCGCCCGGCAGCCCCGGCTGGTACTACTCGCGGCTCTACTCCTACGTGGACGGCCTGCTGTCGGCGGCCTACCGCACCGGCCGGATCCTCAGCGCCACCCGGTTCCCCGACGTGCCGAGGCTCACCGCCCGCGAGGTCGAGTGCCTGCTGTTCCTGGACGAGATCCCCACCCGTCCCGGCATCGCGCTCGACATGACGCTGGAAGTCGGCGACATCCAGTTCGTCAACAACTTCGTCACGGTGCACAGCCGGACCGGCTTCGTGGACGACCCCGACGACCCGGACTTCCAGCGGCACCTGCTGCGGCTGTGGGTGAGCCGTCCCGACACGGGACGGGTCGTCTGCCCCGAATACCACTACTGGCGCAGCGGGATCTCGCGCCTGGAGTGGGCGCGGTCCGCGTGATCCCCCGGCCGACAGCGATCAGGAGCACATCGTGACGACAGAGGTTCTGAACCGGCCGGTGACCGGCCCGAGCGTGTGGACCGCCGACGACCTCCAGTCCGGCGAACCGTACGTGCGGCATTTCACCGACGCCGAGCTGGACGCGCTCGACGCCGCACTCGACGCCGAGCCGGGCCGCGACCCGGCGCGGCGGGACGCCCCCATCCCCGGCCTGGAGGGCCTGGTCTCCGAGCTGGTCGAACGGCTGGAGGACGGCCACGGCTACGCCGTCCTGCGCGGCCTCCCGCTCGGGACGCGGTTCACGCCCGAGCGGGCGTCCCGCGCCCACTGGACGATCGCCCGGTGCCTCGGCGAGATCGTCCCGCAGAACGGGAACGGCGAGCTGGTGCGCGTCCTGGCGGACGCCCGCCATCCCGAGCAGGCCAGCGGCACCTACCACAGCAAGGCCGGGGCGCCGTTCCACACCGACCCCACCGACGTCGCGAGCTACCTCTGCCTCGCGCCCGCGCGGAGCGGCGGCGCGCGGGTCGTGGCCAGCGCGGCGACCGTCTACAACGCCCTGGTGAGCGAGCATCCGGAATGGCTGGAGCTCGTGTCCAAGGAGTACGCCACCGACTGGGAGGGCGAGGGACCGTCCGGCGAGCCGGGCTGGAGCCCGCGGCCGATCTTCTCCGTCGCGGACGGCGTCCTGAGCTGCTCGCTGGCCACCAAGCGGATCATGAGCGCGATGCGGTTCGAGGCCGTCCCCCGGCTGAGCGCCGAGGAGATGACCTTCCTCATGTACCTGGACTCGCTGCTGCGCCGTCCGGGGACGGCCGTCCACGTGCAGCCGCGGGCCGGGGACCTGGAGTTCGTCAACAACTACGCGGTGATCCACTCGCGGACGGGGTTCGTCGACGACCCGGCCGACCCGGCGTACCGGCGCAAGCTGGAGCGGCTGTGGATCAACCGGGGCGCGGACGGACGTCCGCTGGTGCCCGCGTTGCGGCGGTGGCGGGCCGGGATCGCATGAGGACCTCCGCGCGTCACTCCTCGGCGAAGGTCATGTGCTCCTCGGACCAGTCGTCCAGCGGCCCCATGGCGTGCCCGGCCCACTCCCGCAGCCACGCCATGCCCGCGGTGACGACGTGCCGGGGCGCGGAGCCGAGCTCGGCGGCCAGGTCGCGGGCGGCGGTCAGCGCCTCCCCGGCGGGGACGACGTCGGTGACCAGCGCGTGCGCGGCGGCCTCCTCGGCTCCGAACCGGCGGCCGGTGAGCGCCCAGCGGAGCACGACGTCCGGCCTGACCCGGCGCACCACGTTGGGCGCCGCGCCCATCGGAAAGAAGCCGAACTGCCCCTCCGGCAGCCCGAACCGCGCCGCGCCGCCCGCGACCGCGTACGTGGACGCCCCGACGAGCCCCACCCCGAGGCCGAGCGCCCAGCCCTCGACGGCCGCGACGACCGGCAGCGCGCTCGTCCGCACGGCGCGGAGGAGGCGCGCGTGAGGGGTCTGCCGCCACGGGACGTCCGCCGGGTCCGGTGCGGGTTCGGCCATGTCGGCGCCGGAGGAGAGGTCGCCGCCCTGGCCGCACAGCACGATCGCGGTCACGGCGGGGTCGGCGTCGAGGCGCGCGACCGCCTCGACGAGGAGGGTCGCGGTCGCCGTGTCGATGGCGTTGCGCCTGTCCGGGCGGCGGATCTCGACCAGCCCGACCGGACCGGTCACGTCGATGCGCAGGGGTTCGGCACTCACGCGCTGCTCCTCAGGGTGGGCGGTGCGGCCGATCGTATCCACGGCACACCCGAAGGGAAGGCACGCAGGTGGACGAAGTGACGGACGTCCACGCGACGGTATACGCGCTGCGTGCGGCCGGGCTCAAGCTTTCCGCAGACGAGATCGTGCGGATCGCGTCCAGCCACCGGGGCCTGCGCGCGAAGGCCGACGCGCTGTCCGAGCTGGACCTGCGCGACGTCGAGCCGGTCGACCCGGTCGCGATCGCGCGGACCCGCGCGCTGCCCGGCGAGGACGCCCCATGACGTCGCCGCTGACCCTGCCGCTCACCATCGAGGACGCCGCCGAGGCCCTCCGCTCCGGCGCGGTGACCTCGGAGGCCCTGACCCGGACGGTCCTCGACCGGATCGCGCGGCTCGACGGCGCGCTCGGCGCGTACGTCGCCGTGACCGCCGACGAGGCGCTCGCCGCGGCGGCCGACGCCGACGCCGACTTCGCGCGCGGGATCGACCGGTCGCCGCTCCAGGGCGTCCCGCTGGTGGTCAAGGACCTCATCGCCACCCGCGACGCGCCCACCAGGGCGAACAGCGAGGTGCTCGCGCCGGGCTGGGGCGGCGGCGCCGACGCCCCGGCCGTGGCGCGGCTGCGGGCGGCGGGCGGCGTCCTGCTCGGCAAGTCCACGACGAACGAGTTCGCGTGCGGGCTGCCCGAGCCGCCGTCCCGCTTCCCGTTCCCGCGCAACCCGTGGAACCCGGAGCACACCGCGATGGGCTCCAGCTCCGGGACGGCGATCGCCGTCAGCGCGGGCCTCGCGCTCGGCGGGCTCGGCACGGACACGGGCGGGTCGGTGCGCGGCCCGTCCGGCGCGAACGGCTGCACCGGGCTGAAGGTCACGTTCGGACGGGTGCCGAAGAGCGGCGTCGTCCCGTGCGCGTTCACGCTCGACACGGTCGGGCCGATGGCGCGCAGCGCCTACGACTGCGCGTTGATCCTCGACGCCGTCGCCGGGCACGACCCCGGCGACCCGCACTCCTCGCCGCTCCCCGCGGACCGCTACGCCGACGGGGCGCGCGTGGGCGGCGGGGTCGAGGGGCTGCGGATCGGCGTCCCGACCGGGTACTTCCTCGACTCGCCGCTGCTCGACGGCGAGGTCCGCGGCGGCGTGCTGCGCGCCGCCGACGAGCTGGCGCGGGCCGGGGCGACGATCACCGACGTCGCCGTCCCGTACGCCCAGGAGGCGAACGACGCCAACAACGTCACGTTCCTGTGCGAGTGCTTCGCCTACCACCGCAGCGACCTGGTCCACCGGTGGGACGACTACGGAAGGACGACGCGCGAGCTGCTGGCGCGGGCGGCGTTCTTCACCGGCGCGGACTACGTCCAGGCGCAGCGGGTCAGGGCCCTGTTCCGGCGGGCCCTGGCGGACGTCTTCGCCGAGGTCGACGTGCTCCTCACCCCGGTCGCGCTCACCCCGCCCGCCCCGGTCGCGACGGCGGACTTCGCCGCCGCCCTGCTCCGGCCGGGCTTCCAGGCGCTGTGGAACGCGGCCGGGCTCCCGGCGGCGGCCATGCCCTGCGGGTCCGCCGCGTCCGGGCTCCCGCTGTCCGTCCAGGTGGTCGGACGACCGTTCGGCGAGGGCACCGTGCTCCGCGTCGCCGACACCTACCAACGGCACACCGACTTTCACCTGAGGGTGCCGCCGGCCGCGCGCGACGGAGTCGCACACCCGGGGGGCGAGCGGTCATCGCATACAGCACGAGAAGGAGCAGGATGACATGTCTTCCCAGCGAATGCGTCCCCCCACGGGGCACCGCCGCGGACGGCTCGCGGCGCTGATCGCCCTCGCCCTGGTCGCGACCGGCGCCGCCGCCTGCGGCGGCTCGGACTCCGACTCGGGCGGCGACTCCAAGACCCTGGTCGTCGCCGGCTGGGGCGGGTCCTTCACGGCCGCGAACAAGGAGTTCTTCTACGACCAGTTCACGAAGGACACCGGGATCAAGGTCACGATCGCCACGCCCGGCGGCGGCTTCGCGGCCAAGGTCGCGGCGCAGCGCGCGGGCAACAACGTCGAGTGGGACCTGCTGGAGGCGCCCGGCGGCGACACCTCGAAGCTCGTCCTCGACGGCAACCTGGAGAAGTTCCCGCAGTCGCTGATCGACACGATCACGCCGCTGGTGGCGGACGGCGCGATCCGTCCGAGCGCGTCCGAGCCGTACTACCTCGACCACGGCGGGACGGTGAACCTCATCGGCTGCAACACGAAGCTGGTGAAGAAGTGCCCGACGAAGCCGTCGGAGTTCTTCGACGTGAAGAACTTCCCCGGCACGCGCGGCATCACGGCGAACAACCCGATCTTCACGAGCCTGTTCGCGCTGGAGGGCGACGGCGTCGACCCGAAGCAGTTCTTCCCGGTCGACGTGGACCGCGCCATGAACGCGCTCAAGAAGATCAAGCCGAACGTGCAGGTCTGGTCGACCAGCCCCGCGCAGATGCAGCAGGCCGTCGTGGACGGCGAGGTCGGCATCATGCAGGCCCCGAACACGGTGCTCGTGTCGGCGAAGAAGCAGGTCCCCGAGCTGAAGCTCTTCTGGGACGGCGGCCTCCTCTTCGACGAGGGCTGGTGCGTGACCAAGGGCGCGAAGAACAAGTCGGCCGCGTTCGAGTTCATCAAGTGGTACGCGCAGCACCGCGAGGCGCAGGCCAAGTTCACGGAGAAGATCTACAGCGGCACCGGCGGGCGCGACATGCAGAAGTACCTGTCGCCCGACGTGCTGGAGAACCTGCCCATCAACAAGACCGGCGTGACCCTCGTCGACGGCAAGGCGGGGGCGAAGCAGCAGCAGGAGCTCGGCAAGGAGCTCCGCGAGATCCTCGTCGGCTGACCGCGGGCGCGCCGGCGGCCGCGGCCCCCTCCGGCCGCCGACGCGTCCCGCCCGCCGGGCGGGCCACGAGCACTGATGGGAGAGGACGAGGAGATGAGCAGGGAGATGAGCAGGAGATGAGCCCATGCTTCGGATGAGGCGACCGACACGAACCAGGGGATGGCAGTCGACGTTCTCCGGCCTGACCGGGCTCGGGCTGATCGCGCCGTTCCTCGTCGTCGCCGGCGTGTTCATCCTCTACCCGTTCGTCGAGCTGCTGCGGACGGCGTTCGGCGAGCCCGACGGGTTCGGCAACTTCAGCGACTTCTTCCACAGCCCGGCCGCGCGCCGCACGCTGTGGACGACCTGCCTCACCTCGCTGATCGTCACGGTGATCGTCGTGTCGGTCGGCGCCGTGCTGGCCTGGTCGCTGCGCGCGACGAAGAGCAGGGTGACCCGGATGGCGATCGCGCTGGCCGTGTTCATGCCGCTGTGGATGGGCGCGGTGATGAAGATCTACGTCTTCACCGTCCTGTTCGAGCGGTTCGGGGTCGTGAACCGGACCCTGACCTGGCTCGGCGTCATCGACGAGCCGATGCACCTGCTGCGCACCCAGTTCGCCGTGGTGGCGGGCATGGTCTACCAGATGCTGCCGTACGCGGTGCTGCCGCTGTACGCGGTGTACGTGACGATCGACATGAACCTGATCCAGGCGGCGGAGAGCATGGGCGCGTCGCGGACGCGGGCGCTGCGGGACGTCGTGGCGCCGCTGGCCCTGCCCGGCCTGCTCGCCTCCACGGTGATCGTCTACGTGATCTGCATCGGGTACTACCTGACGCCGGTCCTGCTCGGCGGCGCGACCGCGCCGTTCACGGCGAGCCTGATCGCCGACGACATCTTCAACCTGTTCGAGCCCGCGCAGGCCGCGGTCGCCTCGGTGCTGCTGCTGATCGTCGCCGGGCTGGTCATCCTCGGCGGGCTGCGGCTGGTCGGCAAGGAGCGGATGCGGAGGGCCATCGGATGACGACCGACACCCTCTCCTCGTCCACCGCGCGGGAGGCGCCGGCGCGGGTCGTGCTCGACACGGCCGGACGCCGGGCCCTCGCCCGCGGCATGCGCGCCGCCGACCTGGTCGTGCGCGGCCTCGCCGTGCTCTTCCTCGGCGTGCCGATCGTGTGCGTCGTCGTGCTGTCGTTCTCCAACGCGGAGGTGCTCCAGTTCCCGCCGAAGTCGTGGGGGCTGCGCCAGTACCGGTCGTTCCTCGGCTCGGACACCTGGATCGACGCGATGGCGCTGTCGTTCAAGCTGGCGACCGTGTCGGCGGCGATCGCGCTGCTGATCGGCATCCCGGCGGTGTTCGCGCTGCACCGGTCGCGGCTGCGGCTGAAGGGGCTGCTCCAGGCGATCGGGCTGAGCCCGCTGGTGATCCCCGGCGTCGCGTACGCGGTGGCGCTGTACACGCTGTTCGTGCAGTTCAGGCTGACCAGCAACATGGCGGCGCTGGTGCTGACGTACGCGGTGCACGGGCTGCCGTTCGTCCTGCTGATCCTCGGGTCGGCGATGGCGCGGCTGCCCGCCGAGACCGAGCTGGTCGCGATGACGCTCGGCGCGTCCCGGCCGCGCGCGATGGTCGGGATCACGCTGCGGCTGCTGCTGCCCGCGATCGGCGCGTCCTACATCTTCGCGTTCATCACGAGCTTCGACGAGGCGGTACTGATCAACTTCCTCGGCGGCCCCGGGACGGTCACCCTCCCGAAGGCCATCTTCGACAACGTCAAGACGGGACTCGATCCCAACATCACCGCGATCGCGACCCTGCTCATGGCGGGCACCGGTGTCGTCGGCTCGCTCGCATTCCTGCTGCGGAGGAAGGTATGAACGTCAGGGCACGCAAGGAGCCGCGGCCGGAGGCCACGGCGGAGCCCGGGACCGGCGCCGCCGCCCCGCCCGCGCGGGCCGGGCTGGAGCTGCGCGGGCTGATCAAGCGGTTCGGCGGGACGGAGGCGCTGCGCGGCATCGACCTGGTCGCCGAGCGGGGCAACTTCGTCACCGTCCTCGGGCCGAGCGGATCGGGCAAGACGACGATCCTGCGGCTCGTCGCCGGGTTCCTCGCGCCCGACGAGGGCGAGATCCTCATCGACGGCCGGGACGTCACCCGCGTCCCGCCCGCGTCGCGCGAGATCGGGATGGTGTTCCAGAACTACGCGCTGTTCCCGCACATGACGGCCGCCGACAACATCGCCTACGGATTGAAGATGCGCCGCTGGCCGAAGGCCGACCGCGCGCGGCGGGTGGCCGAGATGCTGGAGCTCGTCGGCCTCGGCGAGCTGGGCGGGCGGCTGCCGCGCGAGCTGTCCGGCGGGCAGCAGCAGCGGGTCGCGGTGGCGCGGGCGCTGGCGTTCCGGCCGCAGCTCCTGCTGATGGACGAGCCGCTCGGCGCCCTCGACCGCGAGCTGCGCATGCGCATGGCGGTGGAGCTGCGGCGGCTGCACCAGGAGGCCGCGGCGACGACCGTCTACGTCACGCACGACCGCGAGGAGGCGCTCACCCTCTCGGACTGGATCGTCATCATGCACGACGGGCGCATCGACGCGGTCGGGACGGCCGAGGAGCTGTACACCCGTCCGCGCACCGGGTTCGTCGCGAGCTTCTTCGGCGGGCACAACGTCGCCGAGGCCGCCATGTCCGGAGTCGACGGGGACCGGGCGCGGGTCGCGTTCGCCGGATGCGACATGGACGTCGTGTGCGGGCAGCCGCTGGAGCGGGCCGAGCGGGTCGGGCTCAGCATTCCGGAGGAGGCGCTGAGCCTCGTTCCGGCGGGGGCCGCGCCCGCCCGCCTCGAACTGGAGGTGCTCGACGACCTGTACCTGGGCAACTCCGTCCGCGTCACGGTCCGCACGGCCGAGGGCGTGACGCTGCGCGCCACCCTGCCGCGCGACGCGCGCGAGTCGATCCGGCACGGCGGGACGCTGACCGCCTACCTCGACACGACGCAGGTGGCGGCGGTGCCCCATGAGGGGTGAGGGCGGCGCGCGCGGTGACGGCGCTGCGCGCGGTGACGGGAGTTACCGTCAGCCCGCACTGCACGACCTGCTGAACCCGAAGAGCGTGGTGATCGTCGGGCTGTCGGAGCGGCCGGGCTCGACCGGCGGCCGGATCCTCGCGAACCTGCGCCGGTCGGGGTTCGGCGGCGGCGTGTACGGCGTGCATCCGAGCGGCCGGGACGTCGACGGCGTCCCCGTGTACCCGACGCTCGCCGACGTCCCCGACACCCCGTCGGTCGCGCTGGTCTGCACGCCCGCCGGGACGGTGACCGACGTCGTCCGGCAGGCGGGCGAGAAGGGCTGCCGGGGCGCGGTCGTGTTCGCCTCGGGGTTCGAGGAAACCGCGGACGGCGCGGCGCGCGCCGCCGAGCTGCGCGACCTCGCCGCGCGGCACGGCATGAGCCTGGTCGGGCCGAACTGCCTGGGCGCGTTCAACCCGGGCCGCGACCTGTGGCTCACCGGCACCGACTTCGGGGCGGACCTGCGTCCCGGCCCGGTCGCCGTGGTGTCGCAGTCGGGCTCCGGCTGCATCCTGCTCACGGGTTCGGGACGGCTCGGGTTCTCCTACGTCGTGTCCAGCGGCAACGAGACCGTGACCGGGCTGGCCGACTACCTGGACTACTTCGTCCAGGACCCGTCGACCCGCGCGGTCGGGATCGTGGTCGAGGGCCTCAGCGACGCCGAAGGCGTCCTCGCGGCGGTGCGGAAGGGCCACGACAACGGCGTCGCCGTGGTCGCGCTGAAGGTCGGCCGGACGGAGCTGGGCGCGCGGAACGTCGCGTCCCACACCGGCGCGATCGCCGGGGACGCGCGGGCCTACGCGGCGTTCTGCCGCCGGGCCGGGATCGTGCCGGTCGCCGACTTCGACGATCTGACGGAGGCGCTCGTCGCGCTGTCGACGCTGCGCACCCGCCCGAAGGGGAACCGGGTCGCGTTCGTCGGCCTCTCCGGCGGCGAGATCGGCCTGGTCTCCGACATGGCCGCTGACTTCGGCGTCCACCGGGAGGACGGGGCGGTACGGCTCGCCGACCTCGCGCCGGGCACCCGCGAGGAGCTCGCGCGGATCCTGCCGGACTTCGCCACGATCGCCAACCCGCTCGACGGCACCGGCCAGCTCGTCGGCGACCCCGACCGGTTCGGACGGCTCGCGGCGGCCGTCGCCGGAGACCCGGGCGTCGACCTCGTCGCCGTGAGCCTGGACGCGCCGCCCGCGCTGGGCGACCGGCTCGCCACGTCCTACACCCGGCTGCTGGCGACGCTGCCCGGCGTCCGCGAGCGGTCCGGGACGCCGGTCGTGGTGCTCTCCAACTACGGCGGCGGGCTGCACCCGTTCGCCGCCGAGGCGCTCGCCGGTTCCGACATCCCCGTCGTGCACGGCACCCGCGCCGGGATGGCCGCGATCGCCGCCGTCACGGCCGCCGCCACACACACCCCCGTGACCGTGGCGGAGCCGCCGCGTCCCGACCCGGCGACGCTGCGGGACGTGCTGCCCGCGCTGGAGGCGACCGGGCAGGTGCCGCAGGACGTGCTCGCCGGGCTGGCCGAGCGGTACGGGCTGCCGCTGCCGAAGCGGATCGCCGCCGAGTCGGCGGACGAGGCGGTCGCGGCGGCGGACGCGATCGGGTTCCCGGTCGTCGTGAAGACGGCGTCGCCGAAGGTCGTGCACAAGAGCGACGTCGGCGGGGTCGCGGTCGGGCCGTCCACCCCGGCGGAGGTGCGGGCGGCGTACGGGGCGGTCACGGCGTCGGTGGCGCGCCACCTCGGCGAGCCCGCCCCGCGGGTCGTGGTCGAGGAACTGGTCGCGGACGGCGTGGAGGCGTTCGTCGGCTGCGTGCCCGACCCGGTGTTCGGGCAGGTCCTGGCGCTCGGCGCGGGCGGGACGCTGGTCGAGCTCCAGCCCGACCCGGCCCTCGCGCTGCCGCCCGTGTCGCCGGACGACGTCCGCCGCATGGTCGCCGGGACGCCCCTCGCCCGCCTGTTCGCGGGCTACCGCGGGGCCCCGCCCGCCGACGCCGACGCGTTCGCCGACCTCGTCCCGCGCGTCGCGCGGCTCGCCGCCGACCTGCGCGAGGCGGCGGTGGAGATCGACCTGAACCCGGTCGCCGTCCTGCCGCGGGGGCGCGGCGTGCGGGTCCTCGACCTCCGGATCGTCGCCGCCTCGAACACGGCCGCCTCCACCACCGTCCGGCTCCCCCGTCCGCAGACTCCGCAGACCCGTTAGGAACGCTCCATCGTGGACTACGCAACGATCCTGTACGAGGTGGACGACGCCGTCGCCACCATCACCCTCAACCGTCCGGAGGTCATGAACGCCCTGTCGGCCGAGCTGGAACGGGAGCTGCACGACGCGCTGCGCGCCGCCGGGGCCGACCCGGACGTCCGCGCGATCGTCCTGACCGGGGCCGGGCGGGCGTTCTGCTCCGGCTACGACATGGGCGCCGTCGAGGGGCCGTCCGACCCGGCGTCCCGGTACCCGGAGGACGTGATCGGCGGGTGGTACGACCGCAACAGCGGCGAGCTCGACCACCTGCGGGAGATCTGGAGCCTGCCGAAGCCGGTGATCGCGGCGGTCAACGGCTGGTGCATGGGCGGCGGGTTCTGGTACAGCCTGGCCTGCGACATCACCATCGCCTCGGCGGACGCGGTGTTCGCGCAGCCCGAGGTGCGGATGACGTCCAGCTCCATCTTCCTGTTCGCCGCGCTGTGCGGGTGGAAGAACGCCAACCGGTACGCGCTGACCGGCGACCATTTCGACGCCGCCGAGGCGCTGCGCATCGGTGTGGTGAACGAGGTCGTCCCGGCCGACGATCTGCTGGACGCGGCGCGGGCGCTCGGGCGGCGCATCGCGCTGGTCCCGGCCGCGTCGGTGCGGCTGAACAAGGCGATCACCATGCAGGGCCTGCGCGCCGCCGGGATCGACAGCGGCCTGCTGCTGAACGGCGCGCTCAACGCGATGGCCCACTCCTCCTACGGGCCGGGCCGCGAACGGCTCAACGCGGCGAAGGCCGAGGGCGGGCTCCGGGCGTTCCTCGACGCCCGGGACGGCCCGTTCCGCCCCGAGCCGTTCGGCCCGCGGGCGGCGAAGCCGCGCGACGCCGAGCCCGGCGAATAAGCGGGCGTTCCCACGTGATCGGAGGAGAGTCGATGGCAAGGACGGCAGGAGCGCGGACGGTCAGGGCGCCCCACGGCGTCGAACTGACCTGCCGGGGCTGGGCGCAGGAGGCCGCCCTGCGCATGCTCATGAACAACCTGGACCCGGACGTCGCGGAACGTCCCGACGACCTCGTCGTCTACGGCGGCAACGGCCGGGCGGCACGGTCCTGGCAGGACTTCGACGCCATCGTCGCCACGCTGCGCGACCTGGCGGACGACGAGACGATGCTCGTGCAGTCGGGCCGCCCGGTGGCGGTGTTCCGGACGCACGAGTGGGCGCCGCGCGTGCTGATCTCCAACGCGATGATCGTCCCGGAGTGGGCGACGCTGGACGAGTTCCGCCGCCTGGAGGACGCGGGCCTCACCATGTTCGGCCAGATGACGGCGGGCTCGTGGGCCTACATCGGGTCGCAGGGCATTCTGCAGAGCACCTACGAGACGTTCTCGGCGGTGGCGTCCAAGCGATTCGGCGGGACGCTCGCCGGGACCCTGACCGTCACGGCGGGGCTCGGCGGGATGGGCGGCGCGCAGCCGCTCGCGATCGCCATGAACGGCGGCGTCGCCCTGTGCCTGGAGGTCGACCAGGAGAAGATCGACCGGCGGATGCGGCTCGGCTACCTCGACACCCAGGCCGAGGACCTCGACAACGCCCTTTCCCTGGCGCTCGCCGCCCGGGAGCAGAAGCGCGCCCTGTCGATCGGGCTGCTCGCGAACGCCGCCGAGGTGCTCCCGCGGATCGTCGCCCGCGACGTCCCGGTCGACATCGCGACCGACCAGACGTCGGCGCACGACCCGCTCCTCTACGCGGTGCCCGACCTGTCTCCGGGGGACGCCGCCGACATGCGCGTCCACGACCCGAAGACCTACGTCCTGCACGCCCGCGCGGCCATGGCCGACCATGTCGAGGCGCTGTGCGCGCTGCTCGACCGGGGCGCGGAGGTGTTCGAGTACGGCAACGGGATCCGCGTCGAGGCCGACCTCGGCGGGTTCAAGCGGGCCCTGGACTTCCCCGGCTTCATCGTCGCCTACATCCGCCCGCTGTTCTGCGAGGCGAAGGGGCACTGCCGGTGGATCGCGCTGTCCGGCGACCCGGCCGACATCGCGACGATCGACGCCGCGATGCTGGAGGAGTTCGCCGACAACCAGTCGGTCACCCGGTGGCTGCGGCTCGCCGCGCGGCACGTCCGCGTGCAGGGGCTGCCCGCGCGGACCTGCATGCTCGGCTACGGCGAGCGCGCCCGCGCGGGCAGGCTGATCAACGATCTCGTCCGGGACGGGAAGGTCAGCGCGCCCGTCGCGCTCGGGCGCGAGCACCTCGACTCGGGCTCGGTCGCGTCCCCGTACCGGGAGACCGAGGCCATGATCGACGGCAGCGACGCCATCGCCGACTGGCCGGTGCTGAACGCGATGCTGAACACCGCGAGCGGCGCGACCTGGGTGGGCGTGCAGCACGGCGGCGGGACGGGCGTCGGACGGTCCGTCCACACCGGGATGGTCGTCGTCGCCGACGGGACGCCGCAGGCCGCGCTCCGCGTCGACCGGGTGATGACGAACGACCCGGGCTCCGGCGTCGTCCGGCACGCCGACGCCGGATACCGGCGCGCCGTCGAGTTCGCCGCCGAGCAGGGCATCCGCATGCCGAGCCTGAACGCCGCCGCGGCCCGCGAGGGCCATGGCACGGGAGAGGGGACCTGATGGACGCCGCGCCCCTGAGCGACATCCGCGTACTGGAGTTCGGGCACTACATCGCCGGGCCGTTCTGCGGTCAGATCCTCGCCGACCAGGGCGCGGACGTGATCAAGATCGAGCCGCCGGAGGGCGACGCCAGCCGGGGCACCGAGACCCTGTCCTACAACGACGTCTACTTCCACGCGCTGAACCGCAACAAGCGCAGCGTCATGCTCGACCTGAAGACCGACGCCGGGCAGGAGGCCCTCGTCACCCTGCTCCGCTCGGCGGACGTGGTGGTCACCAACTACGCGGTCGGCATCCCCGAGCGGCTCGGCTTCGGGTACGCGCGGGCCAGGGAGGTCAACCCGGGCCTCGTGTACGTGCACGCCAGCGGCTTCGGCAACGACAGCCCGTACGCCAAGCGCCCGGCGTTCGACGGGATCATCCAGGCGATGTCGGGGCTCGTCCACCTGACCGGGGAGCCGGACGGGACGCCGATGCAGGCGGGCCTCTTCGTCCCCGACCATGTGACCGGCCTCTACGCGGCGCTCGCGGTGATGTTCGGGCTGAGCAAACGGCGGGGCACGGGCGAGGGCTCGTTCACCGACCTGAGCATGCTCGACAGCATGATGTCGCTGCTCGGCCCGTGCCTGGCGGAGGTGCTCCAGCTCGGCGTCAGCCCCAAGCGGGTCGGCAGCAAGGTGCGGCGGTCCTACGCCGGGACGTATCCGGCGGCGGACGGCCACGTCTACATGGCGCCGATGACCCTGCGGATGTGGACGGCCCTCGCGGGCGTCGTGGAAGCCCCGGAGCTGCTCCCCTACTTCACCGGGACCGCCGCCGACACCCGCCTCGAACACCGCGACGAGCTGGACCGCGTGATCGAGGCGTGGACCGGCGCGCACACGGTGGACGAGGTCGTCGCGCGGATGGGCGAGGTCGGCGTCCCGTGCAGCCCGATCTTCAGCGTGGAGCGGCTGGTGGACGACCCGCACGTGCGGCATCGCGGCATGGTGCGGTCGATCCCGCTGGAGAGCGGTCCCGGCGAGGTGTTCGTGCCGGGGTCGCCGCTGCCGGTGGTCGAGAAGGCGTTCGCGGCCGGACCGCCGTCGATCGGCCAGCACACCGAGGAGATCCTCGACCCCGACCCGTCCGGGGCCACGTAGCCGGAGCCGTCCGACCGGGTCAGACGTCGATGGTGCGCGGGCGGGCGTCCGGGTTGTCGGCGAGCCAGGGCAGCGTGACGCTGTTGCGCTGCACGACCGGCTTGTACAGCTCGTGGTAGGTGCGGTGCAGGATGTCGATCTCCTTCGCCGGCACCGCGGACGTGCGCCAGCGCAGCACGCGGTAGGAGTCGGTCGCGTGGCCCGACAGCGCGACGATGGTGATGCCGTCGCCGGGCCGCCAGGTCGGGGACGCCAGGGTGATCGCGAACCCGGCGGCGACGAACCCGACCGTGCTGCCCATGTCCATGCCCGCGTAGCGGAAGCGGGGCGTGTACCCGGCGGCCTCGCAGGCGGCGCGGAGCATGGCGGTGCCGCCGTCGTCGCCGCCCTGCGGCGGGATCCAGGTCTCCCCGGCGAGGTCGGCCAGCGAGACCCGGCTCCGGCGGGCCAGCGGGTGGGACGAGGCGAGCGCTATCCCGCACGGCTCGACCGTGATCACCCGCTCGGTGGTGCCGGGCGGGCACGGCGGCGCGTGGTGGTCGGCGACACGTCCCATGAACACGACGTCGACCAGGTCGTTGGCCAGCAGTTGCGTCAGCACCGCGCCGGAGAAGTCCAGGCTCGTCGTCACCGCGCGGTGCGGCAGCTCGCTCTCCAGGCTGCGCAGCCATTCGCCCAGCAGGATGTGCGGGTGCGTGCCGAGCCGGATCCCGGACCGGGACCCGCCGCCCGGCAGCGTGGCCAGGAGATCGTCCATGTCGGCCAGGACGCCGCGCGCCCGTGCCAGGACGTGCCGTCCCAGCGGGGTCGGCGTGATGCCCGCCGCGCCGCGCACGAAGAGCGGCCCGCCGAACGCCTTCTCGATTCGCCGCAACTGGTTGCTCAGCGTAGGCTGTGACACGCCGAGAGTGGCCGCCGCGCGGGTGATGCTGCCCGTCTCGGCCAACTGGGTGAGCACCCGTAAATGCCGCAACTCAACTTGCATAGCCGGGAAGTTATGCCTGTTTGGGGGGAGCCGCAAGAGCGTTCCCGATGCCATTCTTTCCTGCGTCGGGCACCACGACGCACCACCCGCTGCGGGCTTCCGGACCTGGAGATCTCGTGCACAGCCTCCTCCGCGCCGGCTCGCACGGCGGACCGCTCCCGTCCGCGGTGGCCTACGCGTCGACATGCCCCGCGGCCGTCCCGCCTCCCCGCGGGGCGGCCCGCCCGCCGGCAGGCGCGCCGCGGGGACGCTCTCGTCCGGGACGGCTCTCCCGTGGGTCCCGGACGAGAGGAGGCTCGGCCTTCCTCGGCGGGGGAGGTCGCCGGGCCCGCGCCGGTGCCGCACCGGCCGTGCCTTCCGGCCGCCGGTGCGGCGCCGGCCCATTCCGGCCGGAACCGCCCCGGACAGGCCCGGACCAGCTGGGACTAGCTCGGCGGCAGCGCCACGCTCGCCTCCGCCGTGTAGACCATGAACGTGAGCGACTCCTGGAAGTAGAGCTGGACGCGCTCCGCGTCGTGCGCCAGGTAGCCGATCGACAGGTCCTGGCCGAGGCGCAGTTCGAAGTCGCCGCCGCGGGTGGACACGAGGAGCGCGCCGTCCAGCGCGGGCGCCCAGATGATCCGCCCTTCCGGGACGAGCTTCACGAGGTGGTCCCACACCGGGTACCCGTGGTCGGTGCTCTCCGCGACCGCCGTGTACGAGGCGGCCGACAGCAGGAGGTCGTACGGGCCGCCGACCCCCTGCTCCCGCAGCGCCGTGACCGCCCGCGCGACCGTGGCGGGCAGTTCGCGGACGTCGGCGGGCAGCGGCAGCGGGCTGTTCGAGCTGCTCGGCGCGAGCCCGGCGATGCCCGCGTCCGCCCAGCCGTGCAGGGCCGCGCGGTCCTCGGCGAACGCGATCTTCTTCGCGGCGTCCTTGACCGGCTGCCAGTCGGCGTCCTGCGCGCCGCGCTCGACCGAGTCCACGGCGCGCCGCTCCACCGAGAACGGCACCCGCAGCTCGATCAGGTGCCGCGCCTCCCGCCGGGACGCCAGCACGCCGTCGGCGGGCGGGTCCAGCGGCCGGACGTGCCCGGTCCCGACGGCGGCGAGCGTCGGACCGTCCGGCCCGGTCACGTCGACGACCCGGCGTCCCGCGACATGGCTCGTGAAGGTGCGCCGCGCCTCCGCCTCAAGGTCGGCCCACGCCGTGTCCGAGATCGGGGCCAGCTCGCGATGGAGATTGTTCATCGTGCGGTGCTCCTGTTCAGGCTGCCGATGTGAAGGGAGTCGTCGCTGACCGGTGCTACGGCGGGCTCGGCCTCGGGCGTGGGGGCCGGGACGGCGGCGGCGAGCGCGCCGCGCGCGGGGGGATCGTCGAGGAAGTCCGCCGTGGGCACGAAGAACAGGCAGCCCGTCACCGCGGTGGAGAAATCGAGGATGCGGTCGTAATTGCCCGGAGGGTTGCCGATGAACATGTTGCGGAGCATCCGCTCGGTCACGTCGGGCGTCGCGGAATAGCCGATGAAATAGGTGCCGAACTCGGCGGAGCCGAACGTCCCGAACGGCAGGTTGTCGCGGACGATCTGGCGCTCCGTGCCGTCCGGGTCGACGATCGTCGTCTGCGCGACGTGCGAGTTCGTCGGTTTCACCGCGTCGGGCAGTTCGATGTCGGACAGTTTCGTCCGGCCGATGACGCGCTCCTGCTCCTCGACCGGCAGCGCGTCCCACGTCTTGAGGTCGTGCAGGTACTTCTGGACGATGACGTAACTGCCGCCCGCGAACTCGGGATCCTCGTCGCCGACGCACACCGCCGCCTCGGCCGCCGCGCCGTCCGGGTTCTCGGTGCCGTCGACGAAGCCCAGCAGGTCGCGTTCGTCGAAGTACTTGAAGCCGTGCACCTCGTCGGCGACCTCGGCCCAGCCGTCCATCCGGTCCATCAGCCGGGCGGCCAGCTCGAAGCACAGGTCCATCCGGCAGGCCCGCAGGTGGAACAGCAGGTCGCCGGGGGTGGACACGGCGGTGTGCGTCGCGCCCGCCAGCTCCCGGAACGGGTGCAGCCCGGCGGGGCGGGGACCGTCGAACATCCGGTCCCAGAGCGCGGAGCCGATCCCGGTCACGCAGCTCAGCTCGCCGTCCGGGACGCGGAACCCGACCGACCGGGTCAGCCCGGCGATGTCGGCGAACAGGTCCCGGACGGCCTCCTCCGCGCCCGCCCGCACCGTCACGACGAGGAAGATCGCCGCCTGCGCGGGCGGCATCAGCACCCGTTGCGACTCGCCACGTCCCGCCACCGGTTTCACCTCCGCACCCCGCGTCCCGTTGGGACGCCCCCCCTGGGAGATGCCCCGCCGGAGATCGTCCGCAACATGATCGCGGAAAGCCGTGCGGGAAAGCCTGGGTCAGGACGGTGTGGCCGCAGGGCGATCAGGACGGCGGCGGGGGTTCGTCCAGCCGGGCGACCAGGGCGCGCAGGGCCGCTATCTCCAGGTCGAGCTCCTTGGCCCCCGCCCCGGTCAGCGTCACCCAGGTGCGCGGGCGCCGCCCGTGGTAGCCCTTGTGGATCTCGATGTAACCGGCCTCCTCCAGGGTCCGCAGGTGGCGGGACAGGTTCCCGTCGCTGAGCGACAGCGCGTCGCGGAGGTAACCGAACTCCGCCCGGTCCACCTCGCGGAGGACGGCGAGGATGCCGAGCCTGCTCCGGTGGTGGACGGTGTCGTTCAGCCCCTGCGTCGGATGGGGAGCGCCCTCGCTCATGCCCTGGAAGCCTTTCGCCTGCGTGCGGCCGTGCGTAGTTGCAGTATGGCGGCCCCGACCAGCAGCACCGACGTCAGGATCAGCAGGTTGTAGCCGGGGGCCATGAGCAGGTCGATCGAGCCCCCCGACGGCGGGATGATCCAGAACGGCTGCTCGCCGAGCGGGTACATGCTCATCACGGCCGCCAGCACCCCGTACAGGACGGCGACTACGCCGGTGCCCCAACTGCGTTCGACCCACGCCAGCCCGAGCAGGCCGAGCGCGATGGCGAGCAGCGGGCTGAGGGCCATCAGCGGCGGATGGTCGACCAGGTTCACGTGGAAGTCGTCCGGGCCGCTCTCCCGGAGGGCGAGGAGCAGCACCATGAGGCCCATCAGCCCGGCGCCCGCGTAGAGCCAGGTCCGCCAGCGCAGCGCGAGGCCGATGCTCTCGGCGCGCCGCCGGTACCAGACCGCGCAGCCCGCGTAGCACAGCGGTGCCACGACCAGCCAGAACAGGACCGACAGGGCGCCGGACCAGTCGGCCCAGTAGAGCCCGGCGTAGCCGCTGACCGGGCCGGGGTCGACCGCGAAGCCCCCGCCCGCGTTCCCCCGGGCGAAGAACGGGTCGTTGTTGAAGTCGAGCGTGCCGCCCTCCGGCGGCATGCGGAAGAACGGGTGCCGGTAGAGCAGCGCCGAGGCGAGGGTGAGCCCGGCGAACACGACGAGCGGGACCGCCGCGCCGTGCACCCGCGCCCGGGTGAGCCGCCGCAGCCGCCCGATCTCGTCGAGCACGGCGGCAGGGGATTCCTGCATCTCTTCTCCGATTCTCTTGGCTATGGAGATTACTTTGCGGTTGCGAGTACTCTCCTGTCAAGAGCCCGGGAGGACGCCGCGCCCGGACATGCGAAACCCCCGCGGAACAGGGGCCCGCGGGGGTTTCGCGTGCGGCGGGGGCGGAGGTCAGCCGAGGGCGATGGCGTTCAGGTACCAGCTCGTGTGGGGCAGCCACTGCTCGCCCCAGCGCCAGTCGTCGTCCTTGCCGGTCTTGGCGTAGCCCTCGTCCCAGGCGATGCCGCTGCCGTCCACGTTCTTGCCGGTGATGCCGTTGACGATCCCGCCGGACGTCTGGAGGAACTGCCACGACCCGAGCCAGAGGTACTGCGGGTTGTTGCGTCCGGAGCCGTCCAGCATGCAGACGTCGTAGGGGTTGACGCCGAGGATCCAGTTGAGCTGGTCCGCCGCGTAGGAGCGCAGCTTCGCCGCGAACGCGCGGTCGTCGGAGAACCGCCGCGCGGCGAGGCGGGCCGCGGTCGCGAGCGAGGCGATGCGGGCGTTCTCGCCCTGCCACCACTGGTCCTTCGTCCGCGGGGTCACGTTGTGCGGGAAGAAGAACCGGCTGGCCCGGGTGCCGGTCGCGTCCTGGACGAGCTGCCGCGCGTACCCGAACGGGTTCCGGACCTCCTCGGTGACCGCCAGCTCGAACGTCATCGACCGGCGCACCGCGTCGAGCGCCTTCTGCTTGGCGCTCCCGTCCGCGATGTCCGCGTAGGTGAGCAGCGCGACGACGGGGAGTCCGGCGTCGGACGGGTGGAAGTACGGGCGGTCCGCGTCGTCCGCCCGCCAGTAGTCGCGGTAGCCGCGCCAGGAGACGAGCCGGGCCGAGAGGTTCGCGGCGCGCTTGTCGGCGGCCTTCTTGTACGTGTCGTCCTGGGTCGCGCGATACAGTTCGATGGCCGCGAGGAGAGCGTTGTAGTCGTCCTGGATATTCTCCTTTCCGTCGTTGGTGAGGCGGACGTTGTTCGCGTCGAGATAGGCGAATGCGTCCTTGGCGGCCGCCAGGTACTCGGAGCTCTCGTAGTCGCCGGAGACGTCGTGCGTGCTCGCGATGGCGAGCGCGGCGATCGCGACGCCGCCGCCCTCGCGGAAGTTGACCTGCGCGGTGCCGAGGGTGCGCTTGACCGGGTCCTTCGGCGGGCCGGGCTGGCCTACGGAACTGTAGAAGGACTGGCCCGGAACGTGGACGCGGCGGATGTAGTCCGCGCCGAAGAGGCCCTCGTCCTGGAGCCAGGTGCGCAGTTGGGTGAAGTTGTCGTTCTTGCGGGCGGTCAGTTCGCGGTAGGAGATCAGCAGCGACCAGGCGGTCAGCGGAATCTGCAGCGTGTTGAAATAGGAGAGCGCAGACAATTGCGTGAAGTGTTTGCCGAAATCGCCGGTCGCGTCGTACCATCCGCCGTGCGCGTCGAAGGTCTTGCCGGTGTTGCCGAGCGGCAGATGGTGGTCGAACTTGTCGAACTGGCCCGAACACCGCCAGCCCTTGAAGTGGCGGACGACGTGCGCGAGCGTGTAGCGCTCGAGGACGGTCGCCTCGATCTTGAACTGCGCGGAACGGGCCGAGCCCACCGCCAGGTAGTAGTCGCCGGGCCGGTTCACCTGCGAGAAGTCGGCCGTCCAATAGGTGGTGTCGTCCCAGTCCGCGACGTTGCCCGCGCGCTGGAGCCTGCCGCTGTGGACGGTCTGCCCGGTGCCGGCGTCGACCAGCCGGAACCGGCCGGGCGAGCGGCGCCCGGTCACCACGGCGCGCTTCGGGGCGCCGGGGTCGTACCCGACGTTGTTGGCGAAGACCCGCGTCGTCGCGTCGCCGTGCTCCGGCGGCGCCGCCGCCTCCGCCGGGGCCCCGACGACCGAGGCCGCCGTGTACCCGGCGCCGACCGTCGCCGCGCCGATCAGGAACCGCCGCCGCCCGCTCCCCGCGCCGGTCCCGTGCTCGGCGCCCGGCTCCGGCGCCGCGCCCGCTTCGTTCCCGCTGCCGTTCGAGTGCCGTGTGCGCATGCCTCGCACCATCCTTGTGCCGTTGGAGTCCCCGATGCGTCCGACCGTCAGATGTAATTTGGTTAAGAACGTTGCAATATTCTGTGATCTCGGGGCGAAGGTCAAGAGGGGGACGACCAGATGATCGACGGCGGCGGCGGACCGGCCTTGCTCCGGCGCATCAACGAGAGCACCGTGCTGGCCCGGCTGCATCGTGCCGGGCCGCTGCGGCTGGGCGATCTGAGCGACCGGACGGAGCTGTCCCGGCAGACGATCGCGCAGGTCGTCGCGTCCCTCGTGGACGACGGACTGGTCGAGTACGTCGAGGACGACCAGTCGGGGCGGCGCTCCCCCGGCCGTCCGGCGCGGCTGGTCCGGCTGCGCCCGGACGCGGCGCACGTCGTCGGCATCGATATCGGCCCGCACCGCACCCTCGCCGTCGTCGCCGACCTCACCGGCCGCATCGTCGCCGAGGACCGCGGCGACAGCAGCCGCCTGCACAGCAGCGACGAGATGCTCGCCCACGTCCGCGCGCAGGTGCACGAGACCCTCGCCCGCGGCGGCGTCGACCCGGGAACGGTCCGCGCGGTCGGCGTCGGCACGCCCGGCATCGTCGAGGCCGAGCACGGCGTCGTCGTCCGGGCGCCCGACATGCCCGGCTGGACGTCGATCGACCTCGCCGACCGGCTCCGTCCGGCGTTCGGCTGCCCGGTGATGGTGGAGAACGACGTGAACCTCGCCGTCCTCGCCGAGCGCTGGCGCGGCGACGGCCCCGACGCGGGCATCGTCGTCGCCGTGCAGTGGGGCAGCCGGGTCGGCGCCGGGATCCTCGTCGGCGACCGGCTGCTGCGCGGCGCGCACGGCGCGGCCGGCGAGGTCGGCTTCCTGCCCGCCGCGCAGGGCCCGCCGATCGGCGCGGCGACGCTTGGACCGTTCGAGCGCCGGGTCGGCACGACCGCGATCGCGGAACTCGCCAACGACGACGCCACCCCCGACGACCCGGCCAGCGCGACGCTGACCGCCGCCCGCGCGGGCGACCCCACGGCGCTGCGGGTCATCGACACGGTCGCCGCGCGGTTCGTGGAGGGGCTCGCGCCGCTGGTCCTGATCCTCGACCCGGACCTCGTCGTCATCGGCGGCGGCGTCGTCCGCGCCGGGCCGCCGCTGCTGGAGGCCATCGAACGGCACCTGCACGGGCGGACGCTCGTCCGCCCGACGCTGGCGCTGTCGACCCTGGGCGATCACGCGGTGGCGTTCGGGGCCGCCCGCCTCGCCCTGGACGAGGTCGAGCGGCGGCTCTTCACCGTCCGCTAGAGGGCGGTCGCGGTCCGGACGAGCCCGGCGAGCGCCAGGGACCGGCTGTGCGGCGGCCACGCGATCACCGTCGTGACCCGCGGCGCGTCCACGACGGGCACGACGGCGAGGTCGTCGCGCAGCAGCGGGCGCACCGAGTCGGGCAGGACGGCCGAGGCCCGCCCGAGCGCGATGAGCTGGAGCAACTGCGCATGATCACGGACTGCCGGACCCGGGCCCTCCGCGTACGTGCCGTCGGGACGGGGCCAGCGCGGCATCGGCAGCCCGGGCAGGTCGGCGACGTCCGCCGTCCGCACCCGGGCCTCGACGGTGAGCGGGTGCCCGGCGGGCAGGACGGCGACCTGCCCCTCCGTGGCCAGTTCCTCGGTGTCGAACCCGACCGTCGAGTCGTAGGGGCGGTGCAGCAGCGCGACGTCGGCCCGCCCGTCCCGCAGCAACCGCTCCTGCTCGCCGGGCCCGCACAGTTGCACGTCCACGGTGACGGCGCCGGGCTCGGCGGCGTAGGCGTCGAGCAGCTTCGCCAGCAACTCGCTGGACGCTCCCGCCTTGGTGACCAGCACCAAGCTCGACCGCCCGGCGGCGGCGCGCTGGGTACGGCGGGCTGCGGCGTCGACCGCGTCCAACGCCGCCAGCCCCTCGCGAAGCAGGACGGCCCCCGCCTCGGTCAGCACGACGCCGCGGCTCGTCCGCTCCAGCAGCATCACCCCGAGCCGCCGCTCAAGCTGCCCGATGGCCCGCGATAGCGGCGGCTGCGCGATCCCAAGCCGCCGCGCCGCCCGCCCGAAGTGCAGCTCCTCGGCAACAGCCACGAAATACCGCAGCTCCCGCGTCTCCACACCCCCAAACTACCCGTCGACCCGCACCATCCCGGGACCTCAGGTGCGGGCACAGGTCCCGGGGGCGCTCCCGGAGCGTGCGGGTCAGTGCGTCGTGATCTCCGCGTTCGGGAGGACGAGGAGTTCGGCGCGCGCTCCCCGGGCCCTGACGTGGTACCGGGCGCGGTCGCCGCGGACGACGCTGCGGCAGTGCTCGACCGGGTCGTCGTCCTGGTCGAAGGCGACGAGTTCGACGAGCAGCGCGGGGCGGCCGCGGCGCTGGTCGAGGAGTTCGGCCTCGCGGGTGGGAAGCGCGATCGGCTCGATGGTCTCCTGCGCGTGCTCCAGGCGGACGCCGTACCGCTGGGAGAGGAGCTCGTACAGCGACTCGTTCGCGAGGTCGAAGTCGAGGAGTCCGGGGAAGCGGTCGGCGGACAGGTGCACCTCCTCGAGCAGCAGCGGATTGCCGCCGACCAGCCGCAGCCGTTCCAGGAGGTAGGTGTCGGCGCCCTCGTCCAGGCGCAGCGCGTCGGCGATCGCGCGTGGCGCGGGCTCGCGGGCGGCGGCGAGGACCCGGGTGCTCGGATCGAGGCCGCGGGCGCGCATCTCCTCCGTGAAGCTGCCGAGCAGGGCGAGGTTGCGGTCGAGGGGCGGCTCGGTGACGAACGTGCCGCGGCCGCGTTCGCGGACGAGGCGGCGCTCGCGGGCCAGCTCGTCGAGCGCCCGGCGCACCGTGACGAGGCTGCACCCGTAGAAGTCGCACAGCTCCCGTTCGCCGGGGAGGCGGTCACCCGGGCGCAGGCGCCCCGCGGCCAGCGCGTCGCGCAGGTGCCGGTAGACCTGGTAGTGGAGCGGGACCGGGCCGGTGGTCAGCTCGACGTGTCCCTCGCGGAACGGGTCCGGTCGTGTTGTCACGCGCGCCACCGATCGAAGACACCCTGGTCATTGATTGGAAGTTTATTAGCGGCCTCGATGCCAGATCATCAAGGCGGTCTCGTACGGCGCCAGGGACAGTGCCGTGTCGTCGACGGGACGCGGCCCGTCCGGATCGGCGATCCACGCCCGCTCGTGTCCGGGCAGGTGGATTCGCGTCGTCACGTCCGCGCCGGAGTGGTTGGTGACCGTCACGAGCCCGCCTTCCGGCCCGAGCAGGGTTCCCGTGGTCGCGTCGGGGTGGTCGGCGTGGGCGTCCTCGCGGGCGCCGGCGAGGTCGGCGAGCCCGGCGTACAGGCCGTGCCAGGCCGCGTGGCGGCGGTGCGCGTCCGGGACGCGGGCGAGCAGCAGTTCGACCGGCTCGGCGCAGACGACGGTGTGCCCGGCGGCGCGGTCGGCGACCACGAGCACGGGTTCCCCGTCGGCGTCGACCGCGATCGTCCGGGCGTCGGCGGTCGCGATCCGGGCGCCGCGGGTCGCCAGGTCGTCCGGCGCTCCGGGCAGTTCGAGGACGTCGCCGGGCCGGAACGGACCCCACTCAGCGGTGAAGCGGAACGTGACGGTGCCGCGCGCCGGTGCCCGGTCGACGATGCGGCAGCCCGCGACGGCCTCCATCTCGGGGATCGCCACGTCGGCCGAGAGCGAGACGTAGAGCGTCCCGCCGCGCCGGTGGAAGGCGGGCGCGCCGCGCCAGTACGGCGTCCGGACGTGCCACAGCGACGTGGTCGTCGAGGCCAGCGGCGCGGGGAGCAGCAGCAGCCGCACGTCGTCCGGCCAGGTCTCGTCGAGGCGTTCGCGCGGGAACCGGACGGCGGTCCCGGCCCGCGCGGCGAGCACGAACGCGTTCAGCCACGCCCGGACCAGCGGCTTCACGTCGGGCTCGGGGTTCCAGGTGCGCTCGGCCGGAACGTACGGGCCGGCCGCCGCGGTGCCGAGGCCGTACCCGGCCGGGTCGTAGGCCCGCGCGTACTCGTACGGGACGACCACGGCGGCGCGCGGCGCGGGCCCGTGCGAGGCGTAGGCGTCGAGATCGACGGCCCTGAGGGTGGCCGCGAGTCGGGCGAGCTCGCGGGCGCGCGGCCGGGGCTCGCCGGTGTGGTCGAGCAGCCCGAACTGCGTCTCGTGCGGCATCCGCGCGTACGGGACGCGCCCGTACGCGGCGGGCTCGGCGTCGATCCAGCACCACGCCCAGAAGCCGACCGCGCCGCGGCCGAGGCTCGACCAGCAGAGCAGCCGGTCGTAGGCGGCGATGCGCTCGGGGTCGTACTGCGCCGAGGACGCCCCGAACTCGTGCACGGCCACCGGGCGTCCCGCGCCCGCCGCCAGCGCGGTCTCGAACGCGGCCGAGTGCGTCATGCGGGGGTCGAGCAGCCCGTCCGGATACAGCTCGGGCGAGTAGATCGGGTACGGGTGGACGCAGCCGAAGTCCAGGTCCGGCGCGACGACGTCGGCGCGGAACGGCCCGCCGTCGACCTCCTGCGACGCGGTGCCGACCGTGACCAGGTGCTCGGGGTCGGCCTCGCGCAGCGCGGCGGCGAGGGCGCTCGTCCAGGCGCGGGCGTCGTCGTCGGTCGTGCCGGTGACGGCCCAGAACGGCGGCTCGTCGGTCAGGTCCCAGGCGAGGATCGCCGGGTCGCCCCGCCAGCGCCGGGCGAGCATGGCGACGTGCGCGGCCTGCAGTTCGCGCAGTTCCGGATCGGCGTGCGGGTCGCGGTCGCCGCGCCAGGGGACGTCCCAGAACGCGTCGCCGACCTCGCCTCCCACCAGGAGCGCCGGGTGCAGGCGCAGTCCGGCGCGGCGGGCGGCGGCGAGCACCTCGTCGAGGACGGCCAGGTGCTTCTCGTCGTAGCGGCCCGGTTCGGGTTCGACCGCGGCCCACAGCACGTCGATCCGGGCCGTGTCGAGGCCGAGCCGCGCCATCCGCCCGAACTCCCGCGCGAACGCCTCGGGACCGACCCGCCACGGCCAGTCCGGTCCCTCGGGCGGGACGACGTGCGCGCCGACGGGGACGTGCGCGCGTCCGCCGACCGTGAGGAAGTGCCGCCCGCGGCGGACCGTCGCCATCCCCTACTCCTTCGTCGTGATCTTCGATCCGATGGTGAACCGGCCCGGGTCGCGCCCGCCCGCGACGGCGAGCGTCCAGGCCAGCAGCTGGAACGGGATCGCGGCGACGGCCGGGGCGAGCAGCGGATCGACCGCGCCGACCGCGACCGGGGTCACGCCGTACGGCGCGGCGCCCTCGGCGGTGACCAGCAGCACCGGGCCGCCGAGCACGGCCAGCTCCGCGGCCAGCGCGAGGTCCAGGTCGCGCGTCGCGGGCTCGGTGGCGATGACGGCGGCCGCCAGCTCCGGCCCCGCCAGCTCCAGGGGGCCGTGCCGGAACTCGGCGGCGTCGAGGCATTCGGCGGCGAGCCGCGCGGCCTCCTTCAGGACGAGCGCCGCGAGGTCGGCGGCGGCGCGTCCGGTGCCGCGTCCGACCAGGACGGCGCCGGACCGGTCGCCCAGCCACCCGGACACCGCGTCCGTCAGCGCCGCCTCGCCGGCCAGCACCCGCCGCGCCTGCTCGGCCGCGGTGGCGGTGAGCGACGCGATCTCCTCGACCACCGCGCCGGACCCGGCTTCTCCGCCGAGCGTGCGGACCAGCGCCGCGAGCGGCGGGAACGTGGCCGCGAACGTCCCGGTCGAGGGGCCGTGCTCGACCCCGGCGCGGGTGTCGAACGCGATGTCGGCCGCCTCCGCGAGCGGGTTGCCGAGCCCGTTGGTGATCGTGACGAGCCGCGTGCGCCGGTCGAGCGCGCCGCTGAGCCGCACCAGCTCGGCGCTGCGTCCGGACTGGCTGATCGCCACCACCACCGTGCCCGGCGCCAGCGCGCGCATCCGGAAGTGCGTCAGCTCGGCGGTGTTCACGGTCGTGGCCAGGACGCCCGCCCGGCCCAGCGTGCTCGCCGCCGCCAGGCAGGCGTGGTAGGACGCGCCCATCCCGGTCAGGACGATCGGCCGCCGCGTCGCCAGCGCGCGCAGCGCGTCCAGCCCCGCCGCCTGCTCCGCCATGGCGGCCGCCGCGCGTTCCAGCGCGGCGGGCTGCGAGGTGATCTCGGTGTGGAAGTCGTCGTCCACGGTCAGCCGTCCTTCACCGCGCCCGCGGTGAGCCCCTCGACGAAGCGGCGCTGCAGCACCGCGAACACGGCGATCATCGGCGCGATCGTGATGACGGCGCCGGCCATCGTGTCGGGCCAGCTCACGTTGTTCTTGCGGGCCAGCAGGGCGAGCCCGACGGGGAGGGTCCGCATGTCCTGCGAGCTTGTGACGATCATCGGCCAGAGAAAGTCGTTCCAGGCGTTCAGGAACGTGAATATCGCCAGCGCGGCCATCGCGGGCCGCGCCATCGGGAACACGATCGAACGCAGAATGCGCAGCTCGGACGCCCCGTCCAGGCGGGCCGACTCCAATACCGCGTCCGGGATCGTCTGGAGATACTGGCGCATCAGGAAGACTCCGAACACCTGGATCGCGTTCGGCGCGATCAGCCCGGTGTAGGTGTCGACACCCAGGAGGGGCGACCATTCGTGCAGCGTCACCATCATCCGGTAGAGCGGGATGAGGTTGACCTGGAACGGCACCATCAGCGTCAGCAGCAACCCGAAGAAGATGGCATTGCGCCCCGGGAACCGCAGCTTCGCGAAGGCGTACGCGGCGGCGGTGCCGAACAGCACGTTCGCCGCGACGACGACCACCGTCACGATCAGGCTGTTGGACAGGTACCGCCCGAACGGCTGATCGGTGAACACGTGCCGGTACGCGTCCAGGGTGACCGGGTGCGGGACCCATTTCGTCGGGGACGCGAACACGTCCGGCGGCGGCTTGAGCGACGTCGTGACCATCCAGAAGAACGGCCAGGCCATGGTGACCCCGACGCCGCAGAGCACCAGGTAGAGCACCGCCCGCCGGAGGTTCACGCGCGCTCCCTGGACGCCCGGAGCTGCGCGTAGGACAGCGCGGCCAGGATCACGAAGAGGACGTAGGCGACGGCGGACGCCGCCCCGAGGTCGAGCTCCTGGAACCGCTCGACGAGGTAGTAGACGAGCGTCGTGGTCGACCCGACCGGCCCGCCGCGCGTCATCACGAACATCTGGTCGAACGCCTGGAAGCTGCCGATCAGCCCGAACACGAACACGAACACGATCGACGGCCGCAACCCGGGCAGGGTGACGTGGCGGAACCGGGGCCAGAACCCGGCGCCGTCCACGTCCGCCGCGTCGTACAGCTCCTTGGGGATCGACTGGAGCGCCGCCAGGAACACCACGGTCTCGAATCCGAACCCCTGCCAGACGCTCGCCGCCGTCACCGACAGCAGCGAGGTGCCCGGGTCGGCCAGCCAAGCATGCCCCGGCAACCCGAAAAGCCCGAGCGCACTGTTCAGGACGCCATTCTCATTGAGGAGCATCTTCCAAACCGTCCCGGTGACGACCAGAGAAGTGGTCACCGGCAAGAAGTACACAGACCTGAAGAACCCGACCATCCGAATCTTCTGGTTGAGGGCCAGCGCCGTGACCAGTCCGAGCACGGGCCCGACGCTCATGCCGACCACCGTGAAGACCACCGTGTTCGTGAACGCCTGATGGAAGCGGCCGCTGCCCGCCAGGTCCGAATAATTGGCGAGGCCGGTCCATTGCGGCGCGTCCACGCCGTTGTAGTCGGTGAAGCTCCAGTACGCCGACACCGCCATCGGTATGTAGAGGAACGCGACAGCGGCCAGCACCGCCGGGGCGACCAGCCCGTACCCGGCCAGCGCCGACCTCGCGTCAGCCTTCACGGAGCCCGTCCACCTCCCGCGCCGCGTCGCCCAACGCGCGATCGGGTGCCTTCTTGCCGAGCAGCGCCGCCGTGACACCGTCCGAGATGGCCTTGTCCACGTCGGTCCAGTTCTTGACGTACGGGAACGGCCGCGCCGTGGTCATCGCCGCCAGGAAGACCTTGAACGGCGCGTCTCCCCCGAAGTACGGATCCGGCGCGGTCAACTCCGGCCGGTTCAACGCCGCCGTGGTCGCCGGCGCCGCCCCGGCCTGCTTCGCCACCAGCAACTGCTGCTCGGGCCGCAACAGGAACTGCGCGAACTTCCATGCAGCCGCCTTGTGCTTGGACGTCACCGGAATCGACAGCCCGGTCCCGCCCAGATAACTCCCCTGCTGGACGCCGACCGGAGCCGGAACCACCGCCCATTTGCCCTTCTGCTCGGGCGCGCCGTCCTTGAGGACGCCCATCATGTAGGGGCCGTTGAGGAACATCGCGATCCGCCCGTCCTTGATTCCGGGCATGCCGCTGGTGTCCCCCTGGTCCTCGCCCCAGTAGACGCCGCCGGACTTCAGCAGATCCCGGTAAAAGGTGAGCGCCCCTATACCGGCCGGTCCGGCAAAGGCCGACTTCCCGGAACCATTGAGGATCTCCCCGCCGCCCTGGAACAGGAACTGCGCGAAGTGGAACGTGTCGGGCAGCACCTGGAACCGCTGCTTCCCCGGCGACGGCGCGGTCGCGGCCAGCTTCGCCACGGCCGCCTTGAACTGCTCCCAGTTCCCCGGCACCGCGATGCCGTTCTTCTTGAAGATGTCACGGCGGTAATACAGCGCATAGGCGTCGAAATCGTAGAGCGCGGTCACGTACCGCCCCTTGTACTTCATCGCGGCCAGGGCGCCCCGCGCGTACTGCCCCTCGACCGGCTCCCCGTTGATCTTCCCGCCGGACAGCTTCGACAGGTCGGCGAGCGTGCCGCCGGCCGCGTACGTCGAGATCCACGTCATGTCGAGCGTGGCCAGATCCGGCGCGGTCCGCGCCGACACCGCGGTCGCGTACTTCTCCCGCATGGTGTCGTAGTCGTACGCCTCGTACTTCACCTTGATCTTCGGATTGGCCCGCTCGAACGCGGCGATGACCGGCTTGATCGGCGTGGACCCGCCGTAGTAGTCCCACACCGTGATCGCCCCCTCGGCCCGCCCGGTCCCGCCGCCCCCGCAGGCCGCCAGCCCCAGCAGCAGCACCGCCGCCAGCCCGCTCCCCGCTAACCGAGTCCCACGCCCCATGACGCCCCCTCCGGGCATGATTGATTAGAAGCTTATGAGCTTTAGCGTTCGCGCCTCCCCACCCCCTGTCAACCCCCATGGCCACGACCGGGCACACCCCCGCCCCACCCCGTCCCGACGGCGGACAGCAGGACGGCTATCCCTTCTCACGGCCACGCCCTGGCGCGTGACGTGCGGTGATACCTGGCGGGTATCGGGGGCCACCTAGACGGTGTTGGAGGTTGCGTGGGGGTGCGGGGCAGGGTCGAGGCATGAGTGGAGAGAAGATCGCGCTGGTCACCGGCGCGAACAAGGGGATCGGGTTTGAGATCGCGGCCGGGCTCGGCGAGCTCGGGTGGAGTGTCGGGGTCGGCGCGCGGAACGAGGGGAATCGGGACGTCGCCGTGGCGAAACTCCGGGCGGACGGGGTGGACGCCTTCGGGGTTCCGCTCGACGTGACCGACGACGCGAGCGTGGCCGCCGCCGCGAGGTTGGTGGAGGAAAGGGGCGGGCGGCTCGACGTCCTCGTCAACAACGCGGGCGTGACCGGTGGCATGCCGCAGGAGCCGACCTCCGTCGACCTCGCGGCCGTGCGGACGGCCGTGGAGACCAACGTGATCGGGGTCATCCGGGTCACCAACGCGATGCTGCCGCTGCTGCGCCGGGCGGCGTCGCCGCGGATCGTGAACATGTCCAGCGGCGTCGGGTCCCTCACGCGGCAGACCGAGCCCGGCGCCGCGCTCGACGCGACGGGGCCGTTGTCGGCCGCCTATTCGCCGTCCAAGACGTTCCTCAACGCGGTCACCGTCCAGTACGCCAAGGAACTGCGCGACACGAACATCCTGATCAACCTCGGGTGCCCGGGATTCTGCGCGACGGACCTCAACGAGTTCCGCGGCGTCCGCACCGCGCGGCAGGGCGCGCAGATCGCGATCCGGCTCGCGACGCTCCCGGACGACGGCCCGACCGGCGGGTTCTTCGAGGACGCCGGGGTCGTGCCTTGGTGACCGGCGGAATTCCGGGTTAACGTCCGGCATGAGCGAAGACGGCGGCACCGGAATGGTCCAGCGCGGATACGACGTCCTTTCGCGCCATTATCGGGACGACGACGCGGGCGAGGGCGAATACGCGCCCTGGCTGACCGCGCTCAAGGCCCGGATCGCCGCGAACGCGCCGGTGCTAGACCTCGGGTGCGGCTGCGGTGTGCCGGTGGCCCGCTCGCTGGCCGAGGCCGGGCACCGGGTCACCGGCGTGGACGTCAGCAGAGTGCAGATCGAACGCGCTCGCCGCCTGGTGCCCGCCGCGACGTTCCGGCAGGCGGACGCGACCCAGGTCCAGTTCCCGCCGAACTCATTCGATGCCGTCGTCTGCCTCTACGCCCTCATCCACATGCCGCTGGAGGAGCAGCCCCGGCTCCTCCAGCGGATCGCCGGATGGCTGCGTCCCTCCGGCTGGCTCCTCGCCACCACGGGCTGGGACGCCTGGACCGGCACCGAGGACGGCTGGCTCGGCGGACCGGCGGCGATGTGGTGGAGCCAGGCGGACGCCGACACCTACGACGCCTGGCTCCGGGACGCGGGACTAGACGTCGTCTCGCGGGAGTTCGTCCCCGAGGGCGACAGCGGGCACGCGCTGTTCTGGGCGCGGCGCCCGGCCTGATCGTCGCGCCCGCCGACGGCTCAGCGGGCGAGTTCGCCGGGGGCGAGGGCCGGGCCGTGGTCGAAGGTGTGGCGCGGTCCGGGCAGGCCGCTCGGCCCGACACGCGAGCGCGCCGCGGTCCGCCGTTCGCCGAGCGCGCCCGCGACCTGGTCGCGCAGATCGGGCAGCAGCGCGTAGAGCGCGTCGCCGGGGCAGGACGTCTGGTTGTAGTCGCGATGCCCGACGATCGCCTCGTGCGGGCCGAGACCGTAGGCGTCGCACAGCCACGCGCACGTCTGGACGAGTTTCGCCCACAGCGCGTCGGTGGGCGTCTCCGTCATGTAGGTGCCCTCGTTCTCGATGCCGATCGTGTGGTCGTTCTGCCCGAAGGTGTGCGCCCCGACCACGTGGCGCCGGGCGCGGACCGCCTCCAGGGTGCGGTTGCGTCCCTCCATGAGGTGGCCGCCCCGGCTGATCGTGAGCTGCTGGCCCGAGTCGGCCCACCCGTTCGTGTCCATGTGGAAGTTCTGGATCGACCGGGACAGGGCGAACGCCTGCTCCAGCGAAGGGTCGACGGTGTTCGCCGACGCGGTGTGGTGGACGACGATGCGGTCGGGCGCGCGGTCCAGCACGGTCGCCGCGACCTTGGGCGGACGGGCCTCCCAGGCGGCGCGCGTGTACGCGCGGGGCGCGGCCTGCGCCGACGCGACGTCCCGCGGGCCGGACAGCGGGCCGAGCAGCGCCCCGCCGACCACGGCGGCGGTCCCCCCGATCAGGCCCCTGCGAGTGAGCCGAGCCTCTCCCGGCATGACGGTTCCCTTCCAGACGACGACAAGATCAGGCCGGGGGTTGATCACGAAGATAACCGAGGGGTGGCGCGCCGGGAAAGCGCGGCCCCACCCCACCCGTCCCAGCCCCGGCCGCGCAGCCTGTTCGTCGTCGCCGAGGAGCCTCGACGCACGCGCCGGCCGAGGGTCAGGCGGGGGGTGGTTTCGTCCAGGAGGCTTCGCGGGCGCGGACGAGGGCGGTCAGGGTGGCGTTGACCGGGGCGTCGCGTCCGGCCTTCGCCGCCTCGCGCGGGACCGCGCCGTTGATGAACGCGATCTCGCTGACCCGTCCGGCCTCGTGGTCGAGCAGCGCGGACGGCTTCGCGGCGGGCATCCGGCCGCCGAAGTCGCGGACGAACTCGACCGGGTCGGTGACCGAGATGCCGACACCGCGGGCGCGGGCCACCTGCCACGCCTCCTCGGCGGCGGCGCGGCTGACCGGGCCGAGGTGCTCGTCGTCCATGACCTGGCCGACCGTCAGGCCGGTGAGCGCGCACGGGGCGCTGTAGGCGACGTTGCAGATCAGCTTCTCCCACTGCATCGCCGCGATGTCGGACACCGCCTCGGCGTCGAACCCGCCGAGCCGCCAGGCGCGGGCGACGCGCTCGACCTCGGACGGGTCGATCGTCCCGTAGCCGCCGAACCGCATCGCGCGCATCGCGTTGTGGTGGACCTCGCCCGCCCGCCGCACGGACGCGCCGAAGCCGCTCGCGACGCCGACGGCGAGCCGGTCCGCGCCGAGTTCGGCGGCGGCGACGTCGGCGGAGCCGAGGCCGTTCTGGATCGTGAGGACGACCGTGCCCGGTCCGAGCAGTGGACGGGCCTGCGCCGTGGCGGACGCGACGTCCGCCGCCTTGACCGCGAGGACGACGAGGTCGGCCTGCTCGCTCGGCGGCTCCGTGTACGCGCGCACCGGGACGCGCAGTTCGCCGTCCGGCCCGGCGACCAGCAGCCCGTGCGCGGCGATGGCCGCCATGTGGTCGGCCCACCGGTCGACGACGAGGACGTCGTGCCCCGCCGAGGCGAGGTGCCCGGCGTAGACCGAGCCCATCGCGCCGCAGCCGACGACGGCGATCTTCATGGTGTCCGCCGGGTCCGGAGTCTCCATCAGGCCACCAGCTTCGCGATCTGTTCCGACAGGCCCGGTTTCGCTTCGAGGCCGAAGCCGGGGTCGTCGGCCGGGTGAATGCGGCCGCCCGCTAGGCGGCAGCCGGGGGCGTAGCCGCCGAACGGCTGGAACACCCCGGGATACGCCTCGCAGCCGCCGAGTCCGAGCCCGGTGACGATGTGCAGGTTGATCATGTGGCCGCCGTGCGGGAACGCCGAGCGGCGGTCGATTCCGCGTTCCTCCATCAGCGCGATCATCCGCGCGTATTCGGTCAGGCCGTAGCTGAGGCCCGCGTCCATTTGGAAGACGTCCCGGTCGGCGCGGACGCCGCCGAAGTTCAACAGGTTCCTCACGTCCTGGACGGAGAAGAGGTTCTCGCCCGTCGCGATGGGGCCGGGATAAGCCTCCGCGAGGCGCCGGTTGAGGTCGAAGTCGAGCGGGTCCGTCGCCTCCTCGTACCAGCGGAGGCCGTAGCCGGACATCGCCTTCGCGTAGTCGAGCGCCTGCGTCCAGTCGAACCGCCCGTTCGCGTCGACGGCGATCGCGCCGCCGTCGCCCGTCACCTCGATCGCGGCCTCGATCCGGCGGAGGTCCTCGTCGAGCGGGGCACCGCCGATCTTGATCTTCGCGACCGGGTATCCGTCGTCCTGATAGCCGCGCAGTTCGGCTTTCAGTTCCGCGATCCCCCCGCCCGGACGGTAGTAGCCGCCCGCCGCGTAGACGGCGGCGCCGGTCAGGTCGGGGGCGCGGCCGTGCGCCTTGGCGATCACGGCGTGGGCGGGCTCGTCCGCGTGCTTGGCCAGCAGGTCCCAGCAGGCGAGTTCGAGGGCGGCGGCCGCGGCGGCGCGGTCGCCGTGGCCGCCGGGCTTCTCGTCCTTCATGGCACGTTCCAGCACGCGGGCGGGGTCGAGCAGCCCGGTGTCCGGGGAGAGGAGGGAGCCGGGATCGGCGCCCAGCACGCGCGGGATCATCCGGTCGCGGAGGATGCCGCCCTGCGCGAACCGTCCGATGGAGTCGAACGCCACTCCCGCGAGCGGACGACCGTTCCTGCGCACATCGCTGATCACCGCGACCAGCGAGACGGTGTGCCCGGCGAAACTGACGACGGAATTGGTCACGTTCCCTTCGAGCGGAACGGCCATTTCCCGGATGTCGACGATCTGCATTGTCCTCCTCAAACCGCGCTCAAACCGCGCTCAAACGGCGCTCAAACGGCGCTCATACCGCGCTGGACGGCTCCCGGAGCCGGCGTTTCAGCACCTTTCCGCTCGGCGTGCGGGGCAGCTCGCCGACGATGTCGACCCGGGTGGGGCACTTGTAGTGCGCGAGCCGCTCGCGGCAGAACGCGATCAGCTCGGGCCCGGCGGGCGCCGTCCCCGGCCGCGCGACGACCAGCGCGACGACCGTCTCGCCCCAGCGCTCGTGCGGGGCGCCGACGACGGCGACCTCCGCCACGTCCGGATGGTCGGCGAGGACGTTCTCGACCTCCACCGGGTACACGTTCTCGCCGCCGGTGATGATCATGTCGGTGACGCGGTCGGTCAGGAACAGGTAGCCGCCGTCGTCCAGGTGCCCGGCGTCGCCGGTGCGGAACCAGCCGTCCGGCCCGAACGCGCGGGCATTGTCAGCCTCGCCGTCTCCCTCGTCGCCGAGGTAGCCGGGGCTCAGCAGGGCGCTGCGCATCCAGACCTCGCCGGTCGTCCCGGCGGGCACGTCCGCCCCGGTCGCGGGGTCGCGGACGCTGATCTCGACGCCGTCGGCGGCGCGTCCGGCGGACGCGAGCCGGGGGCCGCCGCGGCGGTGGTCGTCGGCGTCGAGGAACGTGATGGGCCCGCACGCCTCGGTCATGCCGTAGCTCTGGACGAGGTCGCAGCCGAGCGCCGCCGCCGCTTCCCTGATCACGGCGGGCGGCATCGGGGACCCGCCGTAGATGAGGGTCTGGAGGTCGCTCAGGTCGGCGTCGGCCACGGCCGGGCTCTGGACCAGCGTCTGGACGACCGCCGGGACGCTCAGCATGTGCGTGGCCCGGACGTCGGCCAGCACGCGGAGCACCCCTTCGGGCGAGGCGTCGGTGAGGAAGACCGACCGGGCGCCCCGGCCGAGGCAGTAGAAGAGCCAGCCCGTCCCGGAGACGTGGAAGAGCGGAGTGGGCACGCACACCACCGAACCCGGACCGACGTCCCACGGCGCGGACGACGCCAGATTCGCCGCGATATTGCCGTTGGTCAATTGCACGGCCTTCGGACGGCCCGACGTCCCGGACGTGTAGACGAGAAGGGCCGTGGCGCCGGGATCGGCCGGACGCCGCTCGAAAGTCGTGGGCCGCCCGCTGAGCCAGGCGTCATATCCGCCGACGAAAACCAGGCCGCCATTCAGCACGACGACCGTTTCTTCGGATTCCCTTTCCAGCCCCAAGGAAGGGAGGAAAGCGGCGTCGCTCACCACCACCGAGGGCCGTGCGTGTTCGAGGACGCGCGCCAGTTCGGCGGGCGCGAGCCGCCAATTCAGCGGAACGGCCGGAACGCCGCGCCTGCTCGCGCCGACCATCAGCTCGGCCCACACCGCCGAGTCGCGGCCGAGGTAGGCCACCGGCCCGGCGGCGTCGCCGAGCGCGTCCGCGACCTGCGCGGACCGGTCCGCCAGCGCGCGGAAGCCGAGCCGCCTGCCGCCCGCGTTGCCGGTCGCGGGACGGCCCGGCGCGACCCGCGCCCAGTGGTCGGCCATGTCCGCCAGTGAGCCGGTGAAACCGCCGTCTCCCATGAATGCGCCTCCGGTCACAAAGTCTGATGTGAATATCACGGCCGTCACCGGAAGTCGAGCCGGGCCAGCCCGCGTTCGGCGATCGCGCGGACCTCGCCGTCGAGGTCGCCGAACTCCTGGCCCGCCATCGCGCCCGCCCGCGCGCGGGCGGCGACGCCTTGGGTGATGACCGCGCATTTGTAATGCGCGAGCGCCTCGTAAAAGGCGAGATCGGCCAATTCGACGTCCGCTTGCCGTGCGTAGCGGGCGGCGATCTCCGCCCGGTCCGGGAAGCCCGGAAGCGCGGTGACGGCCGGGGTCAGTCGCAATCCGGGTTCGCCGGGTTCCTGCCAATAGAAGAGCAGCAGGGCGAGGTCGGTCAGCGGGTCGCCGAGCGTGGACATCTCCCAGTCGAGAACGGCGCGGACCCGTCCCGGGTCGTGCTCGTCCATCATGCAGTTGTCGAGCCGGAAGTCCCCGTGGACGATCGACGCGCGCCGCGATTCCGGAATCCTTTCGGAGACGCGGCGCCCCAGTTCCTCGACCGCGGCCACGGGCTCGTTCCGGGACCGCAGCCATTGGTCGTTCCAGCGGCGGACCTGGCGAGCGACGAAGCCGTCCGGCCTGCCGTATCCGTCCAGGCCGACCGCCCGCGGGTCGACCCGGTGCAGCGCGGCCAGGACGTCTACCAGCGCGAACGCCAGCCTCGCCCGCGCGCCGGGAGCGTCGGCGTAACCGCCGGGCAGTTCGTCGCGGATGATGCGGCCCTCGACGCGCTCCATCACGTAGAACGGCGCGCCGATGATCGAACCGTCATCGCTCAGCACGATCCGCGGCACCGGAACGGCGGACGGCGCGAGCGCCCGCTGCACCCGCGCCTCCCGTCCCATGTCGTGCGCGCTGGGCAGCAATTCCCCGGACGGCGGGCGGCGCAATACGAGTTCGCCCGCCGAACCGCTCAGCAGGAAAGTCAGGTTCGATTTCCCGCCCGCCACGAGAGTCGCGGTCAACCCGGTCCAACCGGCGTCGCCGGTGGCGTCCGCCAAGGCCGGGCCGAGCCGATCCGGACGGACGAGTGCGTCCCATCCGGCGTCCCGCTCGATCGTCACGCTGGACCTCCCATCGCTCCATCCGCTTGATCGTCGTTCACGACCCGAAATCCCAGCCGTCTCCGCGCTGGAACTCGCGGAGCAGCCGCCGCGCGACGTTGACGACGTGCGCCTCGTCGGGGCCGTCGTAGATCCGTCCGGCGCGGGCCGCCCGGTACATCCGGCTCAGCGGGGTGTCGTCGGTCAGCCCGGCCGCGCCGTGCGCCTGGATCGCCCGGTCGATGACGTCGTGCAGCATCCGCGCCCCGACGACCTTGATCGCGCCGATCTCGACCCGCGCGTCCCCGCCCCGGTCGATCCTGCTCGCCGCGTCCAGGGTGAGGAGGCGGCAGGACTGGATCTGCGCCCAGCTCTCGAACACGTGCCGCTGCATCAGCTGCTGCTCGCCGAGCGGCGCGCCCCGCAGCGTCCGGGTGTTGAGCCGGTCGCACATCAGCTCGAACGCCCGCTGCGCCTGGCCGAGCCAGCGCATGCAGTGGAAGATGCGCCCCGGCCCGAGCCGCTCCTGCGCGATCGCGAACCCCGCGCCGCGCTCGCCGAGCAGGTAGCCGGCGGGGACGCGCACGTCATCGAAGGTCAGCTCGTAGTGCCCGCTCGCGATGCCGAGCACGGGCGTCTCGCGGACGATCCGGTATCCGGGCGTGCCGGTCGGGACGACGATCAGCGAGAACGCGCGGTGCGGGGGCGCGTCGTCCGGCTCCGTCCGGCAGAGGACGGTGGTGAAGGCCGCGTCCCCGGCCCCGGTGATGAACCATTTCCGGCCGTTCAGGACCCATTCATCGCCGTCCAGGCGCGCGGACGTCGTGAGCCGCGTCGGGTCGGACGACGCGACGTCCGGCTCGGTCATCGCGAAGCTCGGCCACCCCTTTCCCTGGACGAGCGGGTCGAGGAACCGGTCGCGGCATTCGCCGGTCGCGTGGCGGCTGAGCATCAGCGAGTCCTGGAGCGTCCAGGTGCCGAGCGCGTACTGCCCGAAATCGGAGCGGCCCTGGATCTCGTTGACGTAGACGTAGTCGAGGAACGGCATTCCGCCGCCGCCGATCTCGGCCGGATGTCCGAGCGCCCACAGCCCTTCCCGCTTGGCCTGGGACTGCAATTCCCGCAGCAGTTCCCGTGACTCGTCGCTCCGGAAGTCCAGCGCGTGCTCGACGGGTTCGACGCGCTCGGTCAGGAACCGGTGCACGGCCTTCCGCACCGGCACCACGTGCTCGGGGACCGAGAACGCGCTCGTGAGCGGCGGCGTCATTTCACCATCGACTTGTGCTCGCTGTGGTCGACGTCGTCCAGGGTGGCGGTGAGCAGGCGGTGCGCCTCCGCCGGGTCGGCCTCGAAGCCGGGCGTGTCGACGCACAGCTCGACCATGATGCCGTTCGGGTCGATGTAGTAAAGGGAGTGCAGGTAGTCGTGGTCCACTTCCATATAGGGCTTGACTCCGGCGTCCTGCATCCGGGCTCGCACTTCGTCGACCTTTCCGGTGGTGACGTTGAAGGCGATGTGGTTCACCCAGCGGGGCAGGTTGTTGCCGGTGGAGATCTCCGAACTCCAGCCCTCCCGCTCCCCCGCCTCGTGGAGGTCGAAGAAGGCGATGCAACTGCCGTCGCCGGTGTCGTGGAAGGTGTGGCGGAAGAACCCGCCGTTGGGCCCCGCCGCGACCTCGGTGTGGACGAGCGGAAAGCCCATCAGGTCTTCGTAGAAACGCGTGGTCGCCTCAAGGTCGCGGCAAGCGTAGGCGACGTGGTGGATTCCGGGAGCGGGCACGGGCGTACCTCCATGTCGAAAAGGGGGCCGGGCGCGGTTCAGCGGCGGCCGGTGAAATCGGGGTCTCGTCGTTCGGCGAAAGCGAGCAAGCCTTCGTGGAAGTCGGGCGTGCCGTGCAGCAGCGCCTGGTCGCTCGCCTCCTGGCGCAGCACGCCGTCCAGGTCCCGGGGACCGGCGGCGAGCATCGCCTTGGTGAAGCCCACCGCCAACGGCGGCTGCGCGGCCAGCCCGCGGGCCACGTCCATGGCGATCTCCAGGGCCTCGCCGGGCGCCGACCGGTAGTCGGCGAGGCCGATATCGGCGGCCTCGGTTCCGCGCACGGGCTCGTCCAGCAGGAGCATCCGGCGGGCCATGCCGTGGCCGACCCGCTGCGGCAGCGACCAGAGCAGGCCCAGGTCGGCCATCAGCCCGAGGCGAGGGAAGGCGCAGCGGAGCGTCGCGTCCTCGGCGGCGACCACCAGGTCGCAGGCCAGCGCGAGGGACAGCCCCGCCCCGACCGCGTGCCCCTCGACCGCCGCGACCGCCGGTTTCGGGCCCGCCGCGAGGGTGCGGACCGTCCGGTGGAGTGCGACGAGGTTGGCGTGGGTCCCGGCGACGGTCGCGTTCCGCAGGACGGCGAGGTCGACACCCGCGCAGAACGTCCCGGCCGAGCCGGTGAGGACGAACGCGCGGACGCCCGGATCGGCGATCCCCTCGGCCAGCCGGTCCTGCAACGCGGCCATGGATTCGAGGGTGAAGGCGTTCCGCTTCGCCGGACGGTCGAGCGTGAGGATCCGGACGGCGTCCACGTCCTCTGCGAGCACGCCCGTCATACCGCCGTCCAGCCGCCGTCGACGGAGAGCGTGCTGCCGGTGACATAGCTGGACGCGTCCGACAACAGATAGACGAGCGCGCCGTCCAGTTCGTCGGCGCGCCCGCCGCGCCCCATGGGAATGGTGCGGCGGATATACGCGCGGCCCTCGTCGGTGGAGAAGAGCTCTTGGCTCATCTCCGACTCGAAATAGCCGGGCGCGATGGCGTTCACGCGGACGCCCGTCCGCGCCCATTGCGAGGCCAGTTCGCGGGTGAGGTTGACGGCCCCCGCCTTGCTGGCGCAATAGCCCGCGTGCGGGATCCGCTTCGAGCCGACCAGTCCGAGCGCCGACGCGATGTTGACGATGCTGCCACCGCCCTGCTCGACCATGGCCAGCCCGGCGTATCGAGCGCAGGTGTAGAGGCCGACGAGGTTGACGTCCAGAAGGCGGCGGAAATCCTCGGTCGTCTCCTCCGCGACGGTCTTCACATGGGTCGCCCCGGCGTTGTTGACGAGGGCGTCCAAACGCCCGGTCCACTCCTGGGCGCGGGTGATGAGGGCGCGGACGTCGTCCTCGGCCGTCACGTCGGCCGTCACCGGCAGGACGCGGTCTTCGCCCAGCTCACGCGCCAGTTCTTCGAGCTCCGCGGTGCGCCGCGCGGCGGCGACCACGCGGGCGCCGCGCCCGGCCAGGCACCGGACGAACCGCCTCCCCAGCCCGGACGAGGCGCCGGTCACGACCACCCCGCGCCCGGTGAGATCGAACAGATCGGGCTCCGCCACGCGATCCTCCATTTCGTGTCTCACGCGCCGCTGCCGAGATAGGCGGCGAGGACGTCGGGATTCGCGCCGATCTCGGCGGGCGTTCCCACCGCGACGAGCCGTCCGAAGTCGAGGACGGCGATCCGGTCGCAGATGTCCATGACCACGCCCATGTTGTGCTCGATCAGCACCACCGTGAGACCGAGCCGCTCATTGGCGTCGAGAATGGCGGACACCATCGATTCGACCTCGTCGTGCGTCATTCCGGCGACGGGCTCGTCCAGCAGGAGCACATCGGGTTCGGCGGCCAGTGCCCGGCACAGTTCGACCTGGCGCTGCGTCCCGCCGGGCAGCTCTCCCACCCGCGTGTCGCGGAGCGCGCTTAGGCCGAACATCTCCAGCACTTCCTCGGCCTTCGCCCGGCTCTCGCGTTCCTCGCGCGCGGCCCAGCCGTACCAGAGCATGCCGCGCAGGACGCCCACGCGCTGCTTGCCGATGCGCCCGAGCAGCACGCTGTCGAGCACGGTCATGGTGGGGAAGGACTCGACGTTCTGGAACGTCCGGCCGATGCCGAGGGCGTTGATGCGGTCCGGCCGCGCGCCGCGGATCTCCCGGCCGCGGTGCCGGATCGACCCCTGCTGCGGCCGGTAGACGCCCGACACGCAGTTGAACAGGGACGACTTGCCCGCGCCGTTCGGCCCGATGATCCCGAACACCTCCCCCTCGCGGACATCGAGGGAGACGCCGTCCAGGGACCTGACCCCGCTGAAGTTCAGGGTGACGTCCGCGAGTTCGAGGACCGTGGTGGCGGTCATCGGCCCGTCCTCTCCGCCGTCCGCCGGGCGCGGCGGCCGCTCATGTCCTGGCCGCCCAGGTAGTAGTGGGCGACGCGCTCGTCCCCGGCCAGCTCGGCGGCCGGGCCGCCGAACATGACGCGCCCGCCCTCCAGCACGTGGCCGTACTCGGCGATCCGGAACGCCAGCAGCGCGTTCTGCTCGACCAGCAGGACCGTGGTGCCCTTCGCGTTGATCGCCTGGACGACCCGGCTGATCTCCTCCACGATGCGGGGCGCGAGGCCGAGGCTCGGCTCGTCCAGGACGAGGAGGCGCGGCTGCGTCATCAGCGCCCGCCCGATCGCGAGCATCTGCTGCTCGCCGCCGGACAGGAACCCGGCCCGCTGCCCGAGCCGCCGCCGCAGGACGCCGAACAGGTCGAGGATCTCCTCGAACGTCGCGTGCCGCCGCGCGTCGTCGCGGCGCAGGGTGTGCGCGCCGGTCAGCAGGTTCTCCCGGACGGTGAGGTTCGGGAACACCTGCCGTCCTTCGAGCACCTGCGCGACGCCGCGCCGGACGACGGCCGGAGCGTCCGCGCCCGTGACGGCCTCGCCGTCCAGCGTGACCCGGCCCTTGTGGATCACGCCCTGGTGGGCCTTGAGCAGGCCGGACACCGCGCGCAGCAGCGAGGTCTTCCCGGCGCCGTTCGGCCCGACCAGCGCGACGATCTGCCCGGCGGGCACCGTCAGCGACACGTCCGACAGGACGACGCCGCCCGTCCGGTACCCCACGGTGAGCCCCTCGACGGCGAGGCTCGCCGCCGTCGCCGAAGCGTCCTTCTCAGGCATGCGACCGCCCCTTCCGGCGCACCGCCGCGACGACCCGCTCGGAGATCCCGGCGAGCCCGCGCGGCTCGAAGACCAGCACCGCGACGACGGCGAGCCCGTACAGGCAGTTGGCGAGGACGTCCACCGACACCCCGCCGCCCGCCGACGGCGTCGTCGAGATCCCCGGAACGACCTTGGCGATCAGCGTCACCACCTGCGGGATCGCGGTCACGAACACCGCGCCCGCGATCGCCCCGCGCAGCGATCCGACGCCGCCGATGATGATCATGGCGAGGTACTCGACCGACAGCATCAGGTCCCACTGGTCGGGGATCGCGTACGTCTGGTACGAGACGAGCAGCGCCCCGGCGATCCCCGCGTAGCCGGCCGCGACCGCGAACGCGGCGCTCTTCATCCGCGCGACCGGGACGCCGACGACGCCCGCCGTCAGGTCGCGGTCGCGGATCGCCGCGAAGCCGCGGCCGGTCCGCGTCCGGCTCAGGTTGCGGGCCGCGATCGCCGCGACCGCGAGGACGGCGCAGGCCAGGTAGAAGAACTGCTGGTCGCCGGTCAGCATGAACGGGCCCGCGATCACGTCGTCCAGCAGGTCGTGGCCGAACAGGACGGTCGGCTGCGCGGCGCGCCCCTTCGTGCCGCCGGTGACGCCCTCCCAGACGTCCCACAGGTACTCGGCGACGAACAGGACCGCGAGCGTGACGACCGCGAGGTACAGCCCGCGCAGCCGCGCCGCGAACGGCACGACGAGCAGCCCCACCGCCGCGCTGACGAGGCCCGCCGCGGGCAGCCACAGCCAGATCGGCAGGCCCTTGTCGGCGCCCAGCCAGATCGCGGTGTAGCCGCCCGCCGCGACGAACGCGGAGTGCCCGAGCGACACCTGCCCGGCGAGCCCGGTCAGGACGTGCAGCCCGAGCGCGGCGATCGCGGACACCGCCGCGAACACGGCGATCGCCTGCCACTGCGGCGTGCTGACCAGCGGGACGGCCAGCAGCGCGACGATCACGACGACGTGCGCGGCGCGGGACGTCCACCCGGACCGGGCCGGACCCGGCGCGGAGACGACGCCCTCGCCCGGAGGCGCGTTCACGACCGACGCCATCAGATCCGCTCCGCCTCGTGGTGCCCGAACAGCCCGGACGGCCGCAGCGTCAGCACCAGCAGCATCGCCACGTACGGCAGGACGACGTGCACGCCCCCGTACTCGGCGAGGTAGCCGGAGCCGAGCACGAGCAGCAGCCCGACGCTCATCCCGCCGACGACCGCGCCCGCGAGCGAGCCGAACCCGCCGATGACGAGCGCGGGCAACGCGCCGAGCGCGGTGTCGACCATGTCCGGGGAGACGCGGCGCGGGAACGCGCCGAGGAACACCCCGGCGGCGACCGCCAGCACCCCGGCGATCCCCCAGGAGATCGTCTGGACCCAGCGCATGTTGATGCCCTGCGCGAGGGCCGCCTCGTGGTGGTCGGCGGCGGCGCGCAGCGCGAGGCCGTAGCGGGTCTTCTGGAAGAACAACCAGAGCACCGCCAGCAGGACGAGCGACACGGTGATGATCCAAACGCCCGTCCAGGGGAGGGCGACGCCGCCGACGTGCAGGACGCCGCGTCCCATCGGCCCCTCGGTGGACCCGCGCGGGTTGACGCCCCACGCCATCGCTACCACCGCCTGGCCCATCACCGACAGGCCGAGCGTCGCCATGATCACGACGTACAGGGAGCGTCCGGCGAGCCGCCGCAGGATGATCTTCTCGCACACGATCGCGAGCGCGGCCATGCACACGAGCGCGACCAGGACGCCCCAGCCGAACCCGTGCGGGACGAGCGCCGCGACGATGTACGCGCTGATCATCACGAACACCGGGTGCGCGAAGTTGAACACGCCGGAGCTCTTGAACACCATGACGAAGCCCAGGCCGATCAGCGCGTACACGCACCCGAGTGCCATGCCCTGGAAGGTGAGCTGGAGGAGGTTGTCCATGATCGTCTCGATGCCCGTCAGCTCTGTGCGCCGTCGGCGAGCTTCCACCGGGCGGCGAGGTCGGTCGTGCCGAAGCCGGTGACCGGCGCCGGCACCCCGCTCTTCACGTCGATCTTGTTGACCCGGGTCTCGCGGGACGGGATGCGGCTGTCGGCGTCGCCCGTCCCGTACTTGAGGTCGGGGCTGAGCCCGTCCGTCGTGACGGTCAGCCCGGACATGGCGGCCACCACGCCCTTCTGCGTGAGGTCCTTCTCCTTGCACGCCTTCTCCAGCGCGGCGACCGCGACGGAGGCGTCGACCCAGCCCGCGATGACGAGCTGGTCCGGCTTGGTGCCGGGCGCGACCTTCTCGACGTTCTGCTTCACCTCGGCCATCGCCGGGACGTTCTCGGTGTAGAGGACGCTGCTCGTCACCACGTGCAGCTTGTCGAGGAGGCGGCCGAGCTGCGGCGCGAGGCTCGACTCGTACCCGGAGTCGACCGTCAGCCACTGCGGCGCGAAGTCGAGCTGGGACGCCTGACTGAGGATCGGCGCGGTCTTCGAGGCGATGCCGTGGATCCAGACGCTCTCCGCGCCCGCCTTCTTCATCTTCAGGACCTGGGCGGTGAAGTCCTCGGCCTTGACGTCGTACCCGGCCTCCGCGACGACCTTGATGTCCGGGTCGTTCTTCGCGACGAACCGGACGGCGTTGCGGCCCTCCTGGCCGAAGGCGTCGTCCTGGTAGATGACGCCGACCTTGAGCTTGCCGTCCGACCCGGCCTGCTCCTTCTTCGCCCAGTCCAGCCCGTTGATCACGTACATCGGGAACGGGGTGGTGAACAGGTAGACGTTCTCCAGCTTGATCACCTCGGCGGCGCTGGTCGCGGCGAGCGTGGCGATGTCGTCGCGGGCGATCTGCTGGCTCAGCCCGTAGATGCTCGTCGCGCCGAGCAGCTGCCCGATCATGACGATGTCCTTGACGTTCGCGCGGTACGCCTGGACGGCGACGGCCGGGTCGTACTTGGTGTCGGCGCGGACCGAGGTGAGCTTGCGCCCGCAGACGCCGCCCGCCGCGTTCGCCTTCGCGAGCCGGGCGTCGAAGCCCGCGGCGCCCGCGATGGCCCCGGCGGCGACGGGCCCGGTGTAGCCGTTGAAGAGGCCGATCTTGATCTGGTCGTCGGTGACTCCGGCGTCGACCCGCACGCCGTCCTTGCTCGTGGACGTGCCCGCGTTGGCGCAGCCGCCGACGAGCGCGGCGGCGACCACCACGGAGATGCAGGCGAATCGTGTTTTCAAGGCGGTACCTCGTCAATCGCGCTGAAGGCTGCCAGGGAGGTGGAATGTGATGCTGACCTCAGGTTCGCTTAGCTTTTATGAATCTGAGGTCAGTGTCAAGAGTTGGCCGGACGCTCTTCGCGGGATCCGGCGGCGGCGGCGCGCTGGTGCGCGGCGCGCCGGGCCAGGGTCGCGGCGACGCCGACGACGACCACGGCCAGCAGGAGGAACGTCACGCGGAGATCGAGCGCGCCGATCCCGGCGAGATGGTCGGCGGAGACGCGTCCGGGCCCGGTGAAGAGCAGGCCGAGGGCGGCGGCCGCGAACAGGACCGGCAGCTCGACGCCCTTCCGGCTCTCCCACAGCCCGTTCGGGACGTGCAGCGAGCAGGCCACGAGCATCACGCCGACGGCGGTCGCCGCGGCGGCGGGGGTGGCGAGCCCGGCGGCCAGCGCCAGCCCGCACCCGGTCTCCAGGATCGCGGCGACGGCCGCCATGGGACGTCCCGGACGGAACCCGCCCCTCTCGAACGCCTGTGAGGTCGCGGTCAGCCCCGGCCCACCGAGCAGGCCGAACTTCTGGAGCCCGTGACCGGCGAGGTACAGCCCGAAGACGAGCCGGAGCGCGAGCAGCCCGAGATCGGCCGACGTGCCGGTCATGCCAGGCGCGCCGTCGTCCAGGCGACGACCAGGTCGGCCAGCTCGGCGCGGGCCGCGTCGTCGTCTCCCTCGCGACGGAAGTAGTGGTCGGCCTCGATGACGTGGGACTCCTTGTCCGCGGAGCCGAGAGCGTTCAGGATCGCTTCGGCGTCGCTGGGGAAGACGCCGGTGTCCATGTCGGCGTTCACGACGAGGGACGGTTCCTTGATGCGGGCGAGGTGCGGCGTAGCGCGGGTCTGGGAATCGTCCAGACTCCAGAGGTTGAGCCAGGTCCGGAGGGTGCAACTGGCCGCGATGCCGAAGACGGACGCGTTGGCACGGGCCGGGTCACCGGCGTAGCAGGAGTTGGGCTTGCGCTTGGTGGGCTCGATGGTGGCGTCCACCATGCGGGGGTCGGCCCAGGTGCGGTGGACGTTGAACATGCGGTCGCGGAAGCCCGCCTCCTGGAGCCGGACGAGTTCGTCCTTCACCCAGCGCGTGATGCGGTGGTTGCGTGCCGTCTGCGCCTCGCGGTAGCGGGTGAGGAACTCGTCCGAGTAGGGCGCCGGGTTGCCGGGGTCGAACAGGCTCAGCGACGGGTCGGTCGAGGTGGGGTCGGACTCGTCCACGACCGACGGGTCCATCCAGGCCGTGAGCACCTCGGGACGCCCCAGGTGCGCCGCCGTCGAGATGTACGCGGACGCCGCCGGGAGGTCGTCCGCCCCGCGCGCGGGACGCATCCCGTCCAGCGGCGTGACGTTCGGCTCCGTGGCCTGCGACTGGTAGGCCGCCATCAGCGACCCGCCGCCCGAGTTGCCCAGCAGGACGACGTGCTCGACACCCGCCTCCTCCAGCAGCCACCGGACGCCCCGGCCGATGTCGACGAGCGCGTGGTCGAGCAGGAAATGGCTCTCGGCCCCCCGGAACCGCGTGTTCCAGCCGAGGAACCCGAGCCCGCGCTCCGCGACGAAGTCGGCGAGGTAGTGCTCGGAGAAGTCGACCGAGTAGTGCGTCGCGATCAACGCGATCTTCGGGGACCGGCCGGCCGGGCGGTGGTACACCCCCTGACACGGGTGTCCCCCGGCGCCGGCGCGGGCGGCCGTGGGCGAGTCGAGGCCGACGAAGATGCGCTCCACCGCCATGGTGATCTCCCATACATAAATCTGACGTCGGATTCGGACCCTAGCCGCCGGTCAAGGGGATGTCCATACGTCGACCTGGGGAGATCAAAGCCGAGCCGTCCGCGACGACCCGGCGTAAAGGGCGTGCTCAGTCCTCGTCGGCGCGCCAGTAGATCGCGCGGTACCAGATCTCGGCGAGGGTGCGGACGGCCGCCTCGTCGTCGATGTCGGCGTCCTCCCCCACTCCGGCGAGGAGGTCGTAGCAGAACTGGTTGAGCATCGCGACGATCGCGCGGGCGGTGAGCTCGGGGTCGGCGCCGGGGCAGTAGCCCTCGCGCTGCGCGCGGCGGACGCCGTCCGCGATGCTCTGCACGGCGTCGTCGCACAGCTCCCGCCAGTGCCCGGCGAACTCCTCGTTGATCATGGCGAGCTGGAAGACGCCGACCATCTCGGCGAGCCGCTCGCGGTAGGTCTCCCAGTGGGCGCGCGCCGACTCCTGGACGCGCTCGCGGTGCGGGACCCCGTGCTTGTACGCGGCGAGGGCGCGCCCCTTGGCCTCCGCGCGGAAGTCGTCCGCCCAGTGGGCGAGCAGGTCCTCCTTGGAGTCGTAGTAGTTGTAGAAGGAGGCGGGCGAGCGCCCGGCCTCCTGCGCTATGTCCGCGACCGTCATCGAGAGGAAGCCCTTGCGGGCGATGATGCGGCGGGCCGCGGCCTCGATGGCGGCGAGCGTCTTGCGCCCGCGCTGCGTCGGACGGGGGGTCTGCACCTTCTCCACACCTGAACCTAACATCGCGGGGCAGATATGAATCTGATGTTAGCATCGAATATTATCCCCGAACCCCCGAGGAGCTGATCATGGGCAACGAGGAGCCGGTCTTCCGCGTCCGCGGTTTCAACCACGTCGCGCTGGTCTGCTCGGACATGCGGCGCACCGTCGACTTCTACGGCGGCGTCCTCGGCCTGCCGCTGATCAAGACCATCGACCTGCCGGACGGCATGGGCCAGCACTTCTTCTTCGACGCGGGCGGCGGCAACTCGCTCGCGTTCTTCTGGTTCCCCGACTCCCCCGCGGCCGCGCCCGGCGTCGCCGCGCCGGTGGCCGTCCCCGGCTTCGGCGAGTGGATCAGCGCGATCGGCTCCCTCAACCACGTGGCGTTCGACGTCCCGGCCGACAAGTTCGAGGAGTACCGGGCGCGGCTGAAGGCGCGGGGCGTCAAGGTCGCGCCGATCGTCAACCACGACGACAGCGAGACGCAGGTCGCCGAGCACATGCACCCCGGCGTCTACGTCCGCTCGTTCTACTTCCAGGATCCGGACGGCATCCTGCTGGAGTTCGCGTGCTGGCTGCGCGAGTTCACGCCGGAGGACGTCCGGCACGCGCCGCGCACCGCCGCCGACCGGCGCGCGCCCGTCTCCTGAGCCCGGGTCACAGCCCGCAGTCGAAGTCCGACGTGCCGGGGTTGGCGTCGGCGAGCCGGTTGAGCGCGTCGGCCACCCGGCGCAGGTCGGCGGGGCTCACGTGGTCGGCGAAGTACGTCGCGACGACGGCGTCGACCACCGGGTGGGACGCTTCGAGCGCCCGCCGCCCGGCCGGGGCCAACTCCGCCCAGGTCGCCCGCCGGTCGGACTCGGACAGGCTGCGCCGCACCCACCCGTTCTTGCTCTCCAGCTTCGTGACCAGCCGCGTCGCGCCGCTGCGGGAGATCATCAGCTCCTCGGCGAGCGCGGCCATCCGCAGCCGCCCGCCCGCCCGCTCCAGCGCCCCGAGCACCTCGCGCTCGAAGTAGGTCATCCCGGCCTTGTCCCGAAGCAGGTTGTTGAGGTGCGCGAACAGCAGCGAGTCGGCGCGGTACAGCGCGCGCCAGGCGGTGAGCTGGTCCTCCGTCGCTCGCGCGGACTCGGTCGTCATGCCCCCGGAGTTTAGTCGGCAACGGTTGACGTGTGAATCGTCTCGCGCATATCGTGCACGGGTCAATGATTCACGTGTCAACTGTTGGAGTGAGCGTGCGGATCGACGTGTACGCCGACGTGCTCTGCCCGTGGTGCTACATCGGGAAGCGGCGGCTCGCCGCCGCGCTCGAAGGGCTCGATGGCCGGGAGGCGGTGGAGGTCCGGTGGCGCGCCTTCGAGCTCGGCCCCGACCTGCCGCGCGTCCCCGGCCGGAGCGCCGCCGCGCAGATGGCCGACCCGTCGTGGTGGGGGGCGGAGGCGCCGTCCCGGATCGACCGCATCCGGCGGCTCGGCGCCGCCGAGGGGCTGGACCTCGACCTGCACCGCGCCCGGCCGGTGAGCACCTTCGACGCGCACCGGCTGATCCGGTTCGGATACGCCCGCGACCTGGGCGACGCGACGGCGGAGCGGCTCCTGCTCGCCTACCACTCCGAGGGCGCGAACATCGCGGACCACGGCGTCCTGGAGCGGCTGGGCGCGGAGGCCGGGCTGGACGCGGCCGAGGTCCGCGACGTCCTGGCCGGTGACGCCCATGCCGACGACGTCAGGGCGGACGAGCGGCGGGCCGCCCAGTCGGGCGTCACCGGGGTGCCGTCACTGGTGATCGACGGCGGGCGGCCGGTGCCGGGCGTGCAGCCCTCGCCCGTCCTCCGGCAGCTCTTCTCGGACGCGCTGCACGCGCCGTCCCGCCCCTAGGAAGGTTCACGCATGGACATCGGCATCGGCCTCCCCGGCCACGGCCCCTGGACGGACGGCCGCCTTCTCATCGAGTGGGCGCGCCGCGCGGAGGCGCGCGGCTTCGCCGGTCTCGCGACCAGCGACCGGCTGCTGTGGCCGACGCCCGAGCCGCTCACCGCGCTGGCGGCCGCGGCCGGGGCGACGTCCCGGATCAAGCTGCTGACCAGCGTCGTGCTGGCCCCGCTGCGCACCAACCACCTGCTGTTCGCCAAGTCCGCGATCACGCTGGACCGGCTCGCGGGGCCGCACCGGCTGCGGCTCGGGCTCGTCGCCGGGTTCCGCCGGGACGACTTCACCGAGAGCGGCGTCGACTACGCGACGCGCGGCAAGCAGTTCACCGCCCTGCTCGACGAGCTGGAGGCGGCCGGACGCGACGACACCCGCACCGGCCTGGCCCCCGCCACGCCCGGCGGCCCGGAACTGCTGTTCGGCGGGACGTCGGCCGCGACCCTCGACCGCATCGCCGCCCGTGGTTCCGGCTGGGTCGCCGGGACCAGCTCCGTGGAGGACGTCGCCGAGTTCACCCCGCGGCTCCGCGAAGCCTGGGACGCCGCCGGACGGACCGGCGCCCCGAAGGTCGTCGTCTCGGCGATGTTCGCGCTCGGCCCGAACGCCCGCGCCGCGGTGGCCGACGCGATCGGGCCCTACTACGCCTTCGCCGGGGCCGAGTGGGCCGAGCACGGGATCGCCACCGCGCTGACCACGCCCGAGCAGGTCCGCGAGGCCGTCGCCGACTTCCGCCGGGCGGGCTGCGACGAGCTGGTCTTCACCGGCAACGACCCCGACCCGGCCCAGGTGGACCTCCTGGCGGACGCGCTCTCCACCGAGCTCGGCGGCTAGGCGGCCGACGTCCGCAGGTAGGCGTCGAGGCCGTCCAGGAGGAAGTCGCTGCCCTGCTCGGCCTCGGCGTAGGTGCCCGACTGAATTCCCCGCGACAGACCGTGACCCATTACCTACTAATCAGGTAGGCAATTAGCTATATTCGAGGTCAGGCGCCGATGCCCGAGCCCTGGAGGTCGAACGATGAGCGTCACCGACGAACTGCTCGCCAACGCCGAGCGCTACGCGGCCGAGCACGACAAGGGCGACCTGCCGCTGCCCCCGGCGAAGGGCGTCGCCGTGCTGGCCTGCATGGACGCGCGTCTCAACCCCTACGGCCTGCTCGGCCTGAGCGAGGGCGACGCGCACGTCATCCGGAACGCGGGCGGCGTCGTGACCGCCGACGAGCGGCGCAGCCTCGCGATCAGCCAGCGGCTGCTCGGCACGACCGAGATCATCCTGATCCACCACACCGACTGCGGCATGCTGACGTTCACCGACGACGGGTTCCGGCAGCAGATCCAGGAGGAGACCGGCGTGAAGCCCGACTGGGCGGCGGAGGCGTTCGACGACCTCGACACCGACGTCCGCCAGTCCATCGCGCGGATCAAGGCCGACCGGTTCATCCCGCACACCGACCAGGTGAGGGGCTTCGTCTACGACGTGAAGACCGGCCGCCTCCGCGAAGTCCTTCCCTAGGGGCCGCGGACGGCCGCCGGATCCAGCACGGGCACGGCCTTCAGCAGGCTCCGCGTGTAGGCGTGCGCCGGGGAGTCGAAGACCGTGTCCGTGTCGGCCAGTTCGACGATCCGGCCGTCCCGCATGACCGCGACCCGGTCGCTGACCTGGCGGACGACCGCCAGGTCGTGCGAGACGAAGATCAGCGTGAGGTCGAGTTCGTCCTGCAGGTCGGCGAGCAGCGTCAGGATCGCGGCCTGCGTCGAGACGTCGAGGGCCGTGACCGGCTCGTCGCAGACCAGCAGGCGCGGGCGCAGCGCCAGCGCGCGGGCGATCCCGATCCGCTGCCGCTGGCCGCCGGAGAACTCGTGCGGGTGGTCGTCGTAGCGCGCCGGGTCCAGCCCGACGCGGGCGAGCAGCGCGCGGGCGGCCTTCGCCGGGGCGGGCTCGCCCTGGACGCGCAGCGGGTCGGCGACGCTCTCCCCCACCGGGCGGCGCGGGTTCAGCGACGAACCCGGGTCCTGGAAGACCATCTGGAGGTCGCGGCGGAGGCGCCGCAGCCGCCGCTCCGGCATGCCGGACAGGTCGTGCCCGTCGAACTCGATCCGGCCGGACGTCGGTTCCAGCAGCCGCACGACCAGCCGCGCCAGGGTGCTCTTGCCCGAGCCCGACTCGCCCACGACGCCCAGGGTCTCGCCGCGCCGGACGTCGAAGGTGACGCCGTCCACGGCCGGGATCGTCCGGCGGCGCAGCGGCGGCCCGGACACGAAGTCGCGCCGCAGGTCCGTCACGCGCAGCAGCGGCTCGCCGCGACGCGACGGACGCGACGGGCGCGGCGCGTCGATCCTCGGCACCGCCGCCAGCAGCTCGCGCGTGTAGGGGGCCTTCGGCTCGCGGAGCACCTCGCCCACCGGGCCGTGCTCGACCGCCTCGCCCTCGTGCAGCACCAGCACCTCGTCGGCGCTTCCGGCGATCACCCCGAAGTCGTGGCTGACCAGCAGCAGCGCCATCCCGGTCTCGGCGCGCAGGTCGTTCAGCAGGGCGAGGATCTGCGCCTGGACGGTCACGTCGAGCGCGGTCGTCGGCTCGTCCGCGACGAGGACGCGCGGTTCCAGCGCGAGCGCCATCGCGATCAGCGCGCGCTGGCGCATCCCGCCGGAGAACTCGTGCGGGTGGGCGCGGGCGCGGCGCTCGGCGTCCGGGACGCCGACCCGGTCGAGCACCTCGACCGCCTTGGCCCGCGCCGCCTTGCGGGACGCGCCCGTGTGCACCCGGTAGACCTCCGCGATCTGGTCGCCGACGCGCAGGTACGGGTCGAGGGACGACAGCGGGTCCTGGAAGACCATCGCGATCCGGCCGCCGCGCAGCCGCCGCAGCTCCGGCTCCGGGGCGGTGAGGACGTCGGTCCCGGCGACGGTGATCTCGCCGGTGACGTCCGCGCCCTCGGTCAGCCGGAGCAGCGACGCGGCGAGGGTGGTCTTGCCGGAGCCCGACTCACCGACGACGCCGAGCGCGCGGCCCGGCTCGAGGTCGAACGAGACGCCCTTGACTGCCTCGAACCCGCCGTACGACACGCGCAGGTCGCGCACCCGCAGGACGGCGCTCACGCCGGCCTCGCCCGCGGGTCGGCCGCCGCGTGCAGCAGGTCGGCGACGGTGTTGGCGAGGACGACGACCGTCCCCGCGAGGACGGTCACGCCGACCACGACCGGCAGGTCGACCGAGTTGACCGACTCGACGGTGAGCTTGCCGACGCCGGGCAGCCCGAACATCGTCTCGGTGAGCACGGCGGCCGTCATGACCTGCGCGACCTCCACGGCGGTGAGGGTGACGAGCGGGGCCAGCGCGCCGCGCAGCGCGTGCCGTCCGATCACCTGGCGCTCCCGCAGCCCGTAGGCGCGGAAGGTGCGGATGTGGTCCTCGACGAGGGTCTCCAGCGCGCCCGCGCGGGTGATGCGCGCGTAGACCGCCGCCTGGATGAGGGCGAGCGCGAGCCACGGCAGGACGAGGTTCCGCGCCCACTCCCCCGGGTTCTGCGTCAGCGGCACGTACGCCGGGAACGGCAGCCATTGCAGATACGCGCAGAACACCAGCAGCAGGACGAGCCCGATGAGGAAGACGGGCGTCGAGTATCCGAGCAGGGTCACGCCGGTCAGGATCCGCTCGGCCGGACGTCCCCGGCGGAGCGCGGACAGCAGCCCCGCCGAGACGCCGAGCAGCAGCGCCATCGCCTCCGCGCCGAAGGCGAGGGACGCCGACACGGGCAGCCGTTCCATCAGCATCGCGGTGACGGGCCGGTCGGTCTGGAAGGAGTAGCCGAGGCACGGCGCGGCGCAGTGGTCGACGTCCGGGCCCGCCGAGTAGTCGCGGCCCGCGACGAGACCTTCGAGGAAATGCCAGTACTGGACGTAGATGGGATCGTCCAGGCCGAGTTTCTGCTGAGTCTGCGCGAGGCGCTCGGCGTTGCAGCCGCGTCCGCAGGCGAGCACGGACGGGTCGCCGGGCGTCAGGTAGAACAGCGCGTACACGATCGCGGACAGCGCGAGCAGGACGACGACGGCGGCGCCCACCCTGCGCAGCAGGAACCAGATCATGACCGGCCGCCCCACCGCGGGTCCATCGCCCGGCGCACCCCTTCGGCGAGGACGGTGCAGGCCAGCAGCGTCAGGAACAGCAGCCCGCCCGGGACGATCACATACGTCGGGTCGGCCCTGAACCAGGTCGTCGCCGTGGAGAGCATCTGCCCCCAGGACGGCGTCGGCGGCCGCACGCCCGCGCCGAGGAACGACAGCCCGGCCTCGCTGACCATGTTGAGCGGCACCTTGAGCGCGGCGAGCACGAGCAGCGGCGCGGTCAGCCCCGGCAGCACCTCCCGGACGGCGATCCGGCTCGGCCGCGCGCCGCTCAGCCGGGCCGCGTCCACGTAGTCGCGGCCGCGCAGCGACAGCGCCTGGCTGCGCGTGACGCGCGCGACGTTCCCCCAGCTCACCGCCGTGATGACGCAGGCGAGCAGGAGCGGGCGCGGCATCGACTGCGGGACGATCGCCATCAGCGCCAGCGCCAGCAGGAACGACGGGAACGCCAGCGACAGCTCGATCAACCGGCTGAGGACGGCGTCGGCCCGGCGTCCGCCGAACCCGGCGCCGAGCCCGACCGCGATGCCGACCAGCAGCTCCAGCACGGTCGCGCCCAGCGCGACGCCGAGCGAGACGCGGGCGCCGTGCACGACGCGCGCGAACACGTCCCGGCCGGTGGCGGGTTCGACGCCGAGCCAGTGGTCGGCGCTGACGCCGCCGAACGAGCCGTGCGGCACGCCGCCGCGCGCCGAGTCGAGCAGGTCGCTGTGGAACGTCGTCGGGTCCTGCCCTTCGATCGCGCACAGCAGCGGCGCGGCGAGCGCGACCGCGACCATCAGGACGACGGTCGCGAGCCCGGCCAGCGCGGGACGGTCCGCGCGCAGCCGCCGCCACACCTGCCGTCCCCGGGGCGGAGCGTCCCGAACCGGCTCCGCCCCGGGGGCGACGTCCGTCTCCAGCACCGTCACGGCCGGAGGGTCACTTCACCGAGACCGCGGCCACGTCGTACCAGCCGCGCCATTGGTCGACGTAGGCGTTCTTCACGTCCTTTCCGTACAGCGCGACGGCCTTCGGGTGGTACAGCGGGACGATCAGCGCCTTCTTGCCGATCTCGGCGTCCAGCGCGCCCCAGCGCGGCGCGGCCTGGGCCGGGTCGGTCAGCTCGTTGATCGCGTCGATCTCCTTGTTGACGGCCGGGTCGTCGAGCTGCGCGAGGTTGAAGTTGCCGCCGTCGCGGAGGATCTGCCGCCCGTCGAAGATCGGGATGAGGAACGGGCCGCCGGCCGGCCAGTCCGCGCCCCACGACTGGAGGGTGAGCGGCGGCTGGGTCGCGGGCTTGCCGATGACCGTCCGGTAGTCCTCCTCGCCGAGCGGCTTCTGCTTGACGGTGACGCCCGCCTGCTTGAGCGCGTCCTGCACGGCGGCGGCGACCTTGGGGCCGTAGCCGTCGGCGTCGGAGTTCGGGAAGGCCAGCTCGACCGTCAGGCCGTTCGCGTGCCCGACCTGTGCGAGCAGCTCCTTCGCCTTGCCCGGATTGCCCGTCTGACCCGCTGGGAAATGGTCGTACGGCTGCTGGCCGAACGCCTTGCCCTCGGGCAGGAACGTCGTCGCGGGGGTGGCGAGCGCGCTGCCGCCGACCGCGTTGACGACCGACTGCCGGTTGATCGCGTACGCGAACGCCTGCCGCACCCGCGGGTCGTCGAACGGCTTCTTCGTCGCGTCGAACGCGAGGTACTTCGTCTCGCCGAAGACGCCGCGCGCGACGCGCTTCGCGAGGTTCGGGTCGCTGCCGAGCTGCGCGAGCTGCTCGGGGCCGACGGTCGTGTCCGTGGTGATCGCCTTGGCATCCGCGCCCGCCCCGCTCACCAGCCGCTGGTTGATGACCGTCTTGTCGAGGCCCGAGGTGACCTCGATGCGGTCGGGGCAGGCGAGGCGCTGGTTGTCGACCGTCCGCGACCAGTGCGGGTTGCGGGTGAGGATCAGCTTCCGGCCCGGCTCGTACTTGTCGACCCTGTACGGGCCGCTGGAGACGGGCGCGTTCTTGTACTTGGTACCCGTGTCCTTGGCCTTCGGCACCGGGGCGAACTGGGTCGCGGTCGCCAGGTAGGAGAAGTCGCCGTGCGGCTGCCGCAGCTTGAACACGATCGTCTTCGGGTCGGGCGTCTCGATCGACTTCAGCTCGCCGCCGCCCTTGTAGGGGCCCTTGTAGGCGCCGCCGCCGACCAGCCAGTCGTGCAGGTAGGGGGCGCCGCCGGGCAGGTCGGGCGAGAACGAGCGCTCGATGCCGTACTTGACGTCGGCGGACGTGATGGGCGTGCCGTCGTCGAACCGCAGGCCGTCCTTCAGCGTGAACTTCCAGGTCTTGGCGTTGTCGCTGGGCGTGCCGAGGTCGGTGGCGAGGTCGGGGACGGGCTTCGTCCCCGCCTCGCCCGCGACGCGCTGGCGGGTGGTCAGCGTCCGGTAGACGAGGGTCGGCAGCGCGCCGCCGCCCGACGTGTAGAGGCGGGCGGGGTCGAACTCGTCCAGGCCGCCCTGGTTGAGGACGGTGAGCGTGCCGCCCTGGCACGTCCCGGGGTCGAACGCGGACGTTCCGCCGCCGTCCGATCCGCCGCCGCACGCCGCCGCGCCCGCCGCGATCGCGAGCGTCGCGGCGCCGAGCAGGACGACCGTTCTCTTCACCATGGGGGGAGCCTCTTCTCCGGTCTTATTTCTGGACGATCAGGACAGGTCAGGACGGGTAGGGCAGCAGTTCGGCGGCGACCTTCTCCCAGGCCGAGCGCAGCTCGGCGAACAGGCCGGGGTTGTGGGCCGCGAGGTTGGCGCGCTCGCGCGGGTCGTCGGCGAGGTTGTGGAGCGTCTCGCCGGACGCGGTGCGCAGGTACTTCCAGTCGCCGCGGCGCAGGGCGCGCTCCTGCTTCGTCCGCCAGAACAGGTCGTGCTTCGGCGGGCGGGCGCCGTCGAGGAGGTACGGCAGGAGGCTGCGGCCGTCGAGCGGATGCGCGGTGCCCGGCTTCACGCCCACGGCCTCCAGCAGCGTCGCCGTCCAGTCGTGGGTGATGACGGGCACGTGGCTGACCTGGCCGCCGCGGATCGCGGCGGGCCAGCGCAGGATGTTCGGGACGCGGATGCCGCCCTCGTTCAGCCCGCCCTTCCCGCCCGACAGCGGCCACTGGTACGACCAGCGCTCGCCGCCGTTGTCGCTGCTGAACAGGACGATCGTGTTCTTCTCCTGACCGCTCGCGCGCAGCGCCGCGAGGACGCGGCCGATCCCGGCGTCCAGGGCCTCGACCATCTTGCGGTAGGTGTCGAGCGAGCCGCCGTCGTCGTGCCAGAGCGCGCGGGAGTCGCCCGCCTTGGCCCGCGCGGTGATGCGGGCGCTGACGTCCCGGTCGCCGGGCGCCTCCCACGGCCAGTGCGGCGCGGTGAAGTTGAGGTTCAGCAGCCACGGGCGGCCGTGGTCGCGCCGGACGAACTCGGCGGCGCGGTCGGCGATCGTGTCGGTGTAGTAGTCGAGCGACTCGACCGGCACCTCGCCCTCGTAGAGGTCGGCGGTGGTACCCGAGACCTTGGAGTAGTAGTCCACGGCGCCGGACAGGTTGCCGAAGAAGGTGTCCCAGCCGGACTTCACCGGGCTGTACCAGGGCAGGAAGCCGCAGTGCCACTTGCCGAACATGGCGGTCTCGTATCCGGCGGACTTCAGCAGGGACGCCAGCGTCGGGTGCGCGGGCGGGATGCCGACGAGCTCGTCGGGCCGCGCGATCGGCTCCTCCAGGCCGCCGCGCAGGCGTCCCGGGTAGCGGCCGGTGTAGAGCGCGAAACGGGTGGGCGAGCAGACGGCGGCGGCGGAGTACGCCTGGGTGAAGCGCAGGCCCTGGCGGGCGAGGCGGTCCAGGTTGGGCGTCCGGATGTTCGGTGAGCCGTAGCTGCTGAGGTCCGCCCAGCCGAGGTCGTCGCCGAGGATGACCAGGACGTTCGGGCGCGCCGGACGCCGCCCGCCGGGCGCGGCCCGGAACTCCCGCTCCGCCGCCTTGGCCGTCGCCGCCTCGGCCGTCCCGCCGGGCAGCGCCGCGCTCGCGGCGAGCCCGCCCGCGACCGCCGCCCCGGCCCCGGCCAGTTCCCGCCTGCTCAGCCCGCCGCCCTGCGCCCCGCGTCCGTCCGCCATCCGCGTGCCTCTCGCTCAAAATCAACTAAATCCGACTGGAATAGTATGGAACCTGGCGGTCTTCGTCCATACCCAGGTCGAGCCCAGGTCAGGACGCGGACACTCCGTTCGGGGCGCATTACAGAACGTCCACATCAGGGTTTCCGGACAGTGTGATCTGTGTAACCTTCGAACTCATCCGCGTGCGGTGCCCACAAAGGACATATTCCCTGGTAAATCGGTAGGTTTTACATGCTTTGTCCGCCGCCATGGACGTCTCCGCAGGTCGAGCGGGCTTTTCCGGGGGCTTCACAGCGGCCGGTCCGGTGTGCATCCTGGAGCACATGAACGCGACGGCGGCACTGGTGGCGAGGCGCCACATCGACCTGCTTCGCGTGTGCAGCGCGTCCTGTTGACCCGCACCTCCGCAGCTCGCGGCCGCTGACCGGCCGCCCATCCCCCCGTCACCCGGCATCGGCGCCGGACGACCCTGCCCTGCCGGACGATCCCTGCCCGCCGGACGACTTCGCCCGCCGGACGACACCTGCCGGACGACCCTGCCCCTTGCCGGACGACGCCGCCCTTTGCCGGACGACGCCCTTTGCCGGACGACCCCTGCCCTTCTTCCCTCGTACCTCCGGAGGTGACGCATGTCCGCCGACCTGCTCGACCCGCCCCGTTCCGCCCTCCCCGACCTCGCCGGCCCGGCGCCCGCCGCGCGGCCGCGCCCGGCCGCCGCGCTGGCCGCCGCGCTCGGGCTGCTGCGCCGGGCGCGCAAGATCAGCGGGCTGGTCGCCGTCCTCGCGCTGTGGGAGCTCTCCGCCCGCGCGGGCTGGCTCGGCAGCACGACGCCGCCGCTCAGCGACGTCGCCGTGCGCGGCTGGGAGATGGCGTCGTCCGGCGAGCTGTTCGAGAACCTCGGCGTCTCGCTGCTGCGCGTGCTGAAGGGGCTCGCGATCGGGCTGCCGCTCGGGCTGGTGCTCGGCCTGCTGTCCGGGCTGTTCCGGATCAGCGAGGACGTCATCGACGCGCCCGTCCAGGCCGTCCGGATGCTGCCGCACCTGGCGCTCGTCCCGCTGTTCATCATCTGGTTCGGGATCGGCGAGACGTCCAAGGTCGGGCTGATCGCTGTCGGCGTCGTGTTCCCGCTCTACATCAACGTGTTCCACGGGATCAGGGGCGTGGACGAGCGGCTCGTCGAGTCCGCGCGCACCTGCGGCCTCGGGCGGATCGGGCTGGTGCGGAAGGTCGTCCTGCCCGGGGCGCTGCCGCAGATCCTCGTCGGGCTGCGGCTGTCGCTCGGCGTCGCGTGGCTGACGCTCGTCGTCGTCGAGCAGTCCGCGACCGCCAGCGGGATCGGCTTCGTCATCAACCAGGCCACCCAGTTCCTCCAGATGGACACGGTCTTCGTGGTGCTCGTCGTCTACGCCCTGCTCGGCGTGTCGACGGACCTGCTCGTCCGCCTCATCGAACGCCGCGCCCTGGCCTGGCGGAGGGGACTGGTGGCCCGATGACCGCAGCGAAGCGAGGATCTTCGGGCCACCGGCTCGGAGGTCTGGGGGTCGTCCCCCAGAAGGGCAGGGCCCGATGACCGCAGCGAAGCGAGGATCTTCGGGCCGTCGGCTCGGGGGTCTGGGGGGCCTCCCCCAGAAGGGCAGGACGCGATGACCACGGCGGTGCGGAACGAGGTGCGGGTTCGCGGGTTGCGGCGGGTGTTCGGGGAGCGGGCTGTCCTGGACGGCGTGGACCTCGACATCGCGCCCGGCGAGTTCGTCGCGCTGCTCGGCGCGAGCGGCTCGGGCAAGAGCACGCTGCTGCGGGCGCTCGCCGGGCTGGACGGCGAGGGCGGCGGCGAGATCGACGTCCCGGACAAGCGCGCCGTCGTCTACCAGGAGCACCGGCTGCTCCCGTGGAGCCGGGTGTGGAACAACGTCGTCCTCGGACTGCAAGGCCGGGACCTGCGCAAACGCGCCGAGGCGGCGCTCGGCGAGGTCGGCCTCACGGCGCACGCGGACGCCTGGCCGCTCACCCTGTCGGGCGGCGAGTCGCAGCGGGTCGCGCTCGCCCGCGCCCTCGTCCGGACGCCCGACCTGCTGCTGCTCGACGAGCCGTTCGGCGCGCTGGACGCGCTGACCCGGCTCACCGCCCAGGCGCTCGTCGCCGACCTGTGGGCCGAGCACCGGCCCGCCGTCCTGCTCGTCACCCACGACGTCGAGGAGGCGCTCCTGCTCGCCGACCGCGCGCTGCTGCTCGCGGACGGCCGGATCGCGCGGGAGTACGTCGTCGACCTTCCCCGGCCCCGGTCGCTGGACGACCCCCGGTTCATCGCGCTGCGGCGCGACCTGCTCGACGGGCTCGGCGTCCGCGCCGTCGCAACGGCCCGAACCGTTACTGCCAAGGAGGCACGATGACCGATCTGACCACCGATGTTCTCGTCGCGGGAGGCGGGCCCGCGGGTGCGTGGGCCGCGATCAAGGCGGCGGAGGCGGGCGCGAGCGTCGTCCTCGCCGACAAGGGCTACCTCGGGACGAGCGGCGCGACCGCGTCCGGCGGCACCGGCGTCTGGTACGTCGAGCCGGAGCCGGAGGCCCGGGAGAAGGCGATGGCCAGCCGGGAGGGGCTCGGCGGCTACCTCGCCGACCGGGACTGGATGGCCCGCGTCCTCGACCAGACGTACGCGAACATGAACGAGCTGGCCGAGGTCTCCAAGTACCCGTTCCCGGTGGACGCGGACGGACGCCAGATCCGGCGCGGCCTGCAAGGGCCCGAGTACATGCGGCGGATGCGCGTGCGGGTGCGCCGCGCGGGCGTGCGCGTCCTCGACCACAGCCCGATCACCGAGCTGCTCGCGGACGGCTCGGGCGCCGTCGCGGGAGCGGCCGGGCACCACCTGCGCGACGACCGCCCGTTCCAGGTCAAAGCCGGTGCGGTGGTGCTAGCGACGGGCGGCTGCGCGTTCCTCAGCAAGGCGCTCGGCTGCGACGTCAACACCGGCGACGGCGCGCTGTTCGCCGCCGAGGCGGGCGCCGAGCTGTCGGGGATGGAGTTCTCCAACGCCTACGCGATCGCCCCGGCGTTCACGTCCGTGACGAAGACGGCGTTCTACTCGTTCGCCACCTTCTACCACGCGGACGGGACGGTCCTGGAGGGCGCGGGCAGCCAGCGCGGCCGGTCGGTCATCGCGCGGACGCTGCTCACCGAGCCCGTCCTGTGCCGCATCGACCGGGCGACGCCGGAGGAGCAGCTCGCGATGCGGCTCGCGCAGGCGAACTTCTTCCTCCCGTTCGACCGGCAGGGCATCGACCCGTTCCACGACCTGTTCCCGGTGACGCTGCTCGCGGAGGGGACCGTGCGCGGCACCGGCGGCATCCGGATCACCGGGCCGGACTGCTCGACGACCGTCCCCGGCCTGTTCGCGGCGGGCGACGCCGCGACCCGCGAGCTGATCTGCGGCGGGTTCACCGGCGGCGGCAGCCACAACTCGGCGTGGGCGATGTCGTCCGGGACGTGGGCCGGGCAGGGCGCGGCGCGGCACGCGGCGGCGCTCGGCGGACGGGCCGGACGCCGCTCCGTGCGGCCGCTCGGCGAGGCGGGCATCCGCCCGGCCGGGCGTCCGGCCGGCGGGCACGCGGAGTACGTGGCCGCCGTCCAGGCGGAGGTGCTGCCGTACGAGAAGAACCTGCTGCGGCACGGCGACCGCCTCGCGCCCGCCCTGGAGTCCCTCGACGGGACCTGGCGCGACCTGCGCGAATCGCTCGTCGAGGACGGCGCCGGGACGGTCCGGGCGCGGTCGGCCGCCGCGATGACCGCGCACGCCCGCTGGATGTACACCGCCGCCCTCGCCCGGACGGAGACGCGCGGCATGCACAAGCGCCAGGACCTGCCCGACCAGGACCCGGCGCAGCACCACCGCCTCGTCACCGGCGGCCTCGACGACGTCTGGACCCGCCCGGAGACCGCCGAGGCGGCCCCCGCGGCGCGGGCGGAGGCATTGGCGGTGGCCTCGTGATCGAGATCGTCTCGCGGGAGCGCTGCATCGCCTGCGACAAGTGCATCGAGGTCTGCCCGACGAACGTGTTCGACCGGGGCGCCGACGGCATCCCGGTGATCGACCGGCAGAGCGACTGCCAGACCTGCTTCATGTGCGAGGCGTACTGCCCGGTCGACGCCCTGTTCGTCGACCCGCGCTCGCATCCGCTGCCCGAGAAGCCGGACGAGGCGGAACTCGCCGCGGACGGCCTGCTCGGCAGCTACCGCAAGCAGATCGGCTGGGGCCGGGGCCGCGTCCCCGGCGCCAAGCTCGCGATCGGCCCGTCCCTGGACCGGGCCGCCCGCGCGCCCCTCACCTCCTGAGAGAACCCCCTTCGAGAAAGGCACCACCGTGAAAATCACCCGGGTCCTGACCGCCGGCCTGATCGTCCTGGCCGCGACGGCGTGCGGCTCGTCCGCGGGCGGCGGGGACTCCGCGACGCTGCGCGTCGGCGTGATCGGCTCGGGCGTCGGCAACAAGCTCACCCGCGCCGTCGGATTCCTCGACGAGCGCGGGGAGCTGCTGCCCGAGCTGAAGGCGGCCGGGATCGGCAAGATCCAGGTCGCGACGTTCCAGAACGGCCCCGACCTGAACCAGGCGCTCGCGGGCGGATCCCTCGACATCGGCATGTACGGGGACACCCCGGCGATCATCGGCCGGGGCCAGGGGCTGCCGACCCGGCTCGTCTCGCTGAACTCGGTCCGGCTGGACGCCGCGATCGTCGCGAAGAAGGACGGCGGGCCTGCGTCCCTCAAGGACCTTGAGGGCAAGCGGATCGGCGTGCAGACCGGCTCGTACATCCACCGCTACCTGCTCGGCGCGCTCCAGCAGGCGGGGGTGAAGCCGAAGCAGATCATCCACATGTACACGCCCGCGATCATCGCGGCGCTGGAGAAGAACTCGATCGACGCGGGCGGCCTGGTCTCCGCCGACCAGGCGGCCGAGGAGAAGAAGGGCTACCGGTCGATCGACGTCGCCTCCCGCGACCACCCGGACCTGCTCGGCACGTCCGCCACCGTGGTCACGGAGAAGTACCTGGCCGGGCACAAGGACATCGTGAAGGTGTGGCAGCGGGCGGAGACGAAGGCCGCCGCCGTCGCGAAGGCGAACTGGCCCGCCTACACCGCGTTCGTCGCGCGCACCGGCGGCTACGCGCCCGACATCAGCGTCAAGACGACCTTGAAGGAGCAACTTCCGGACGCGCCGTTCACTCCGGAAGGCCTGAAGCTCCTCAACGGGACGAAGGCGTTCCTCGTCGAGCAGAAACTCGTCCGCAAGGACTTCACGCTCGACTCGTGGTTCGCCCCGCAGGCCGGAGCACGCCAGGGTTAGCGTTGGGCAAAACCCATTGACTTGAGGCGCGTGAAATTTCTTCCTGTGATCGTCGTGGCTCACCGGAGGAGCGCGTTTTGGACGAGCCCCGCGGGTGCCCCCGCGGGGCCTCGTTCTCCTGGTACACCTACTCGCCCACGCGGGTGCGCCACCCGCACGCGCCCGGTACCAGTCGGCGCGCGGGCGCGGCGGCCTCGTCCGGATCGGCTGGGACGAGGCCCTGGAGATCGCCGCCGCCCGTCTCCGCAGCTGGAGCAGGTCGAACTCGCGGGGCCGCACCGCCCTGACCCCGTTCGCGGTCAGGGCCGTGGTGTATCCGTGCGCGCCGAGCACGGCGACCAAGTCCGAACCGAGTCGAAATCGTCTTCGACGATCAGGAGTTCGTAGGTCACAAACTCATTCTAGGACGAGTGAATTGCGGGCAACCGACACGGTATCCGCACACTATCCGCACAGGACGGACGCCTGCTCGGACGCCCGGCGGCGTCCAATGGAGCATGCGCGTGAAGATGATCCTCCCGGCCCTGACCGAGGCGACCTCGCCGTTCTTCCGGCCGATCAAGTATTCGCTGTTCCCGCCGCTCGGCCTCGCCACGCTCGCCGGCTACCTCGACCCGGACGACGAGGTGACGCTGACCGACGAGCACGTGCAGCGGGTCGACACCTCCGACGAGCCCGACCTCGTGGTGATCCAGGTCTACATCACCTCGGCGCGGCGCTCCTACGAGCTCGCCGACCTCTATCGCGCCCGCGGAGCCTACGTCTGCCTGGGCGGGCTGCACGTCACCTCGCTCCCGAACGAGGCGTCCGCGCACGCCGACACCGTCTTCCTCGGGCCGGGCGAGGACACCTGGCCGCGGTTCCTCGCCGACTTCCGCGCCGGGCGCCCGGCGCCGCGGTACGAGTCGACGGAGCGGACGCTCGCCGCGCTGCCGCCGATCCGCCGCGACCTGATCGCCCGCGAGCGGTACCTCGTGCCGAACTCGATCGTCGTGTCGCGCGGCTGCCCGCACGTGTGCGACTTCTGCTACAAGGAGGCGTTCTTCGAGGGCGGGAAGTCGTTCTACACGCAGACCGTCGACGCCGCGCTCGCCGAGATCGACCGGCTGCCCGGACGGCACCTGTACTTCCTGGACGACCACCTGTTCGGCAACGCCAGGTTCGCGTCCGCGCTGTTCGACGGGATGCGCGGGATGGGACGGCTCTGGCAGGCCGCGGGAACGGTGCAGGCGGTGCTCCGCCCCGGCCTCCTCGAAAAGGCCGTCGAATCAGGGCTCCGCAGTTTGTTCGTCGGTTTCGAGACGGTCAACGCCGCCAATCTGACGGAGCAGCGGAAATGGCAGAACATCGACCGCGACTACGACGCGGTCGTCCGCCGGCTGCACGACAACGGCGTTATGGTCAACGGCAGCTTCGTCTTCGGGATGGACGAGGACGACCCCGGCGTCTTCGACCGCACCGTGGAATGGGCGGTCGGCCGGGGAATCGAGACGGCCACCTTCCACATCCTCACGCCCTACCCCGGCACGCGGCTCTACGACCGCATGGCGAAGGCGGGCCGCCTCCTCCATTCCGACTGGTCCAGCTACGACACCCGGACCGTCGTGTTCAAGCCCGCGAAGATGACCCCCCAGCAGTTGGAGGACGGCTACCAACGCGCCTACCGCGACTTCTACCGGTGGGGGTCGATCCTGCGCGGCGCCGCCACCAAGCCGACGCTGCGCGGAAAGGCCAGGCACGCCGCCTACGCCGGCGGGTGGAAGAAATTCGAACCCGCCTGGGACCTGGTCATCCGCGCGAAAAGGGCGGGCCGCGCGCTGCCGATCCTGGAGGCGGTCCTCTCGGGATTCGGCGCGCGTCCCGCGCGAACGGCCGATTCCATTCCCGAAGGACGGTGTGTGTCCGCGCCGTCACGCAGTAGGTTGGGCCGCGCGCGGCGCTGGGCGTCGCCGGGTGGATCGCCGAGTGGGTCGCCGGGTGAGAGGAGTCGCGGTGCGTCTCGGAGCGGAGGTCGGCGGCCGGTACCGGCTGATCAAGGGGCCCATCCGCGGGGGGACGGGTGAGGTCTGGCTCGCCGACGACCCCGAACTCGGGCGCCGCGTGGTGTTGAAGCGGGCGAGGCTGGACGGCGCCGGGCCCGGCGCGTTCGACCGGCTGCGGTCGGAGGCCCGCGCGCTGGCGCGGTTCAGCCATCCGCACGTGGTCACGCTGTACGACGCCGTCCGGGTGCGCACCGACGACGAGGACACCTCGTGGCTCGTCCTTGAGTACGTGCCCGGCGGCAGCCTGGACGCCTGGCCCCCGATGCGGCCGGAGACCGCGGCCCGCGTCGGCGCGCAGATCGCGTCGGCGCTGTCGGCCCTGCACGCCGAGGGCATCGTGCACTGCGACGTCAAGCCGGGCAACATCGTCGTCACCGACGACGGGACGGCCAAGCTCACCGACTTGGGCGCCGCCTACCGGTTCGGCGGCCGGGAGACGATCACGCGGAACGGGTCGGTCAGCCACACGCCCGCCTACGCCGCGCCCGAGGTCGTGCGCGGCCGTCCCGAACCGGCGTCGGACGTGTTCTCGCTCGGCGCGACCGTCCAGGCGCTGGTCACCGGCGCGCCGCCCGGCGACCCGGCGGCGCGCGGCGCCGACCTCGGGCCGCTCGCCGGGGTCGTCGCGGCGCTGCTGCGGCCCGAGCCGGGCGGCCGGCCCGACCCCGCCGAGGCGCGGCGGCTGCTGGAGGAGGTGGCGGGCACGGCCGAGCCGGAGCGCCCCGGCTACGCCGCCCCGACCGAGGACGACTCGTCCGCCGAGGTCCGGACCACCCAGCCGTGGCGCCGTCCGGTGGCGTTCGCGCGGCGGCACCCGGTGGCCGTCTCGGCGGCGGGCGCGGTCGTCGCGTTAGGGGTCGCGCTCGCGATCGTGGTCCCGTCGTCCGGCGGCACGGCCCCGGCGAAGCCGAGACCGAAGCCGGTGTCGCTGATCGGCGACCCGCGCACCGCCGACCCGTGCGCGCTGACCGACCCGTCCGCGCTCCGCAGGTACGGCGGGACGGAGCTCGACAACGACTACGGCAACTTCGACCGGTGCGACGTCCTCGTGTCCACCGGCGGCGACGGCGAGGTCGACGTCAAGTTCGACCTCGACACGGGCGGCGGGCCGGAGACGGCCGGACCGGCGCGGACGATCGGGCGCGTCCGCGTCGTCGAGGACCGCGCCGAGGACGACTTCTGCGGCCGGATCCTCGTCCTGCCTCCCCCGGACTCCGGCACCACCATCCTGGTCGACGCGCACCAGACGGAGGGCCGTCCCGTCGCGCTCTGCCCCATCGCCGAGACCGCCGCCGTCCGCGCGGTCGCGGCGCTGAACCGCGGCCCGCTCGCGCGGCGGTCGCCGCCGTATCCGGCGCGGTCGCTGGCGCACCGGAACGCCTGCGCGATGCTCGGGCCGGGCGCGCTCGACATCGTCCCCGGAATCAACGCGGCGGAGCCGGACGTCGGTTTCGGCGGCTGGAGCTGCGAGTGGGGGAGCACCACCCGCGACATCGACATCCACCTGCTCTTCGACCGCGGCCAGCCGCCCACCGCCGCCGACGACGGGAACCCCACCCGGCTGCGGGGGCGTCCCGCGTTCGTCCAGCCGAAGGGCGACGGCGACGGGACGTGCGTGGTCCGCGTCGTCCACCGGACCTACTCCGACCAGCACGGCGACGAGGCGGTCGAGCTGCTGTACCTCGTCGCGCGCGGCGAGCCGCCCGTCAAGGAGCTGTGCGCGATGGCGACGACCCTGGCCGACGCGGCGGCCGCCCAGCTCCCCGCGTGAACCCGCCCGCTACCCGCCGATGTCGTCCAGGTGGGACGTGCGGAGCATCGTGTGGACGAGCAGCACGTTGATCAGGTTGTGGTTGAGCGCGTTGCCGATCGGCGGCGGGATGTCCTCCTCGCGGAGGCCGCCGACGTACGGGCTGAGCCGCATCCGGACGCCGGTGACGACCCGCGCGGCCCGCTTGTCGTTCCACTTCTCCTCGGGGCGGAGGCGGCCCAGCTCGTCGGCCACCTGCGCCCAGGTGAGCGGCTGCGGCCACGGCTCCTGCCGCAGGTAGCGCTGCGCGAGGCAGACCAGGACGAGCTTCTCCTGCTCGGTCAGGTACCAGGGGTTGCCGCCGTGCGCCTCCTCCGGGTCGAGCTGCGGGTCGTAGGTCTCGACCTCGTGCGCGTCGACCGGGCCGGCCCCCGACGACCCGGCGGCGATGCGCACTTCGAGCAGGTGCTCCTGCCCCGGCGCGACGATGAACAGCGGCAGGTACGTGACCGGCAGCTCCGCCCGGTGCCCGCCGAGCACGAGCCGCGCGCCGGGGAACCGGATCGCGAGCCTGCCCTCGTTGTAGAGCACCCAGCGCGAGTGCTCGCGGGTGATGACGCCGTGCCTGCGGCTGACGCGCTTGTCGTCGCCGCCGACGCAGACGTGGACGTCGGGCTCGCAGCGTCCGAACACGACGGTGAAGCGGGAGTCCGGGGACACCCGCATCCCGCCGTTCGTCCCCCGGACGAACAGCGTGCCGGGCTCGGCCGGCGGCAGACCGGTGGCGAGGCTCCCGAAACCCTTCGGCAGGATGTCGACCTTGCCCGGCGGCTTGCGTGTCGTCATCGGCATGCGACCCGTCCTCTCCGCGCGTCGTGCCCGCGCGTCCGCTCCGCACGCGCGTCCGCGCTCAGCGTAACCCCCGGCCGCGGGAGGGGTCCCGCCGTCGGTGTGGCAGGACCGGGAGGAGACGTCCCTGCCGGTGCTGGTGCTCACCGGCTACGGGTGGGACGAGCGCGGTCAGGAGTTGGCGGGGACGGTGCTGATGACCTTCCCCTTCAGGTTCACGGCGAGGTAGCCGCCGCCGTAGTCGTCGGTGAGGTAGACGAGCATGGTGGGGGCGTTGCCGTTGAACGTCCAGGCGGCCCGGACGATGATGTACCGGTTGGTGGGCTTCGGCACCTTCAGCGTGCGCGCGGCGCGGGTCAGCAGGGACGGCAGCGCCTCCCAGTTGAACGTCTTGAGGTCGACCTTGGCGTCGCCGGTGGTGATGGCGACGCTCGGACGGCTCCGCACCGCCGCGTCCGCGCCCTTCTCGTAGGTGTAGTTGTCGAAGGCGGAGCGGCGCCCGGCGACGGGCGCGTCGGCGGAGGCGCGGTCCGGGTAGACGGAGAACTCGGCGAACTTCGTGCTGCCCGACGCCGTCTCGAACTTCTTGATCACGGCGCGGATCGCGGCGGGGGTCAGCAGCGTCGCGACCCGGGTGCCGCCGCCTCCGCTCCCCCGCGCGGTCGTCGTGGGCGCCGCCCCCGTCCGGGCGCCGGGACCGGCCGCCGCCGCGCCGCGGGTCGCGTCCATGATCTTCGGGACGACGATGACCAGCGTCGCGATCAGCGCCACGACCGCGGACACCGCGATCCCGGCGGCGATCCCGACGAGCCACCGCGCCCCGTTGCGGCGCGGCCGCTGCATGGAGCCCGTGGTGGTGTGCGGCGGGGAGGCAGGCGTGTGCAGGGGGTTCGGGTGGGTGCCGGGGCCGGGCGGCGGCGTGGGGAAGGCCGGCGGCGGCGTGGGGAAGGCGGGCGGCGGCGGGAACGCCAGGCCCGGCGCTGTGGTGACGGCGTCGGCGGCCTGCGCGAACATCTGGTCGAGCTGCGCCGCCGCCGGACGCGCCGCCGGTTCCCGCACCAGCAGCGCCTGGAGCACGGGCGCCAACTGCCCGGCGCGCTGCGGCGGCGGGATCGCCGCGGTCATGACGGCGGCGAGCGTCGCGGCGGCAGTCGGACGGCGCAGCGGGTTGTGCCCCTCCACCGCCACGTACAGCAGCAGGCCGAGCGACCACAGGTCGGAGGCGGGGTCGCCCTCCGTCCCGTGCAGCCGCTCCGGCGCGATGTACTCCGGCGACCCGACGAGCCCGCCGGTCGCGGTGACGCGGGACGCCTCCTCCAGCACCGCGATGCCGAAGTCGGTGAGGACGGGCGTGCCGTCCGTCCGCATCAGGACGTTCGCGGGCTTGACGTCGCGGTGGCAGATCCCGGCCTCGTGCGCGGCCCGCAGCGCGGCGAGGACCCCGCGTCCGACGACCGCGCCCTCGCCGGGCGTGAGCGGCCCGGACCCGAGCCTGTCCTGCAGCGACCTCCCCCGGACGAGCTCCATCACCAGCCACGGGTGCGGCATGTCCGGCGAGTCCACGATGTGGTGGATGGTCACCACGTTGGGGTGGTCGAGGCGGGCGAGCGCCCGCGCCTCCCGCATGACGCGCTCGCGCATCATCGCCGCGACGCCCGGGTCCTGGTGGGACGGCTCGGCGTCGGCGAGGCGCACCTCCTTCAGCGCGACCTCGCGCTCCAGCGCCAGGTCGAAGGCGCGCCAGACGGTGCCCATGCCCCCGCTGCCGAGCCGTCCGCGCAGCTCGAAGCGCCCGTCGATCACCACCCGCTCAGCCGTCACGGCGCACAGCCTAGAACGAGCGGCTCCCGAAACGCCCGGAGTGTCCGGCATTCGGGCTGCCGCCCGTCCCCGGCTCCCCGCGTTCAGACGAAGCGCTGGCGGAGTTCGCCGATGCCCTCGACGTAGCTGACCAGCTCGTCGCCCGGGGCGAGCCAGCGCTGCGGGGAGCGGCCGAGGCCGACCCCGGCGGGCGTCCCGGTGAAGACGAGGTCGCCGGGCAGCAGCGGCAGCACCGCCGACAGCCGCTCGATCAACAGCGGGATGGAGAAGATCAACTCCCGGGTGCGGGCCTTCTGGACGTCCTCGCCGTTGATGGCCGAGCCGAGCGCGAGGTCGTCGGGGTCGGCGAACTCGTCCGGGGTGACGACCCACGGCCCGGTCGGCGCGAAGCCGGGGAACGACTTGCCGAGGCTGAACTGCGGCGCGGGCCCGGCGAGCTGGGACACCCGCTCGGAGATGTCCTGGCCGACGGTCAGGCCCGCGATGTGGTCCCAGGCGTCCGCCGCCGCGACGTTCCGCGCCCGCCGTCCGATGACGGCGACGAGCTCGACCTCCCAGTCGGTGTTGCCGCCGGGCGGCAGGGCCACCTCGGTGACCGGGCCGGTGATGCTCGTCGCGAACTTGGTGAACACCGGGGGCAGGCCGTCCGGGACGTCGAACCCGGACTCGGCCGCGTGGTCGCGGTAGTTGAGGCCGATCGCGAAGACCTGGCGGGGCTCGGGCACGGGCGCGCCGAGGTCCGCTTGGTCGAAGGCCGCGCCCGCGGCTTCCGAGGCGGTGGCCGCCCATGCGCGGAAGGCGTCCCAGTCCTGGTAGGCGGCCTGCGGGTCGGGGCCGAACCGGCCGCCGCTCGCCGTCTCCACGTCCACCGCGCGCTCTCCGACGATCACGACCGAGCGACCTGCGAGGTTGCCGACGCGCACCCGTCCTCCTAATTCGTCATGATGATTAGGGCGATAATGCTCCCTGATCAGACGGGACGTCAAGCCCGGCCCCTGATAATGTCCATGCTGAATTAAGGGGAGGAGGACTCCGTGCGCGCTGACACCCCCTCACCCGCCGGCGGGCGGGCGGAGCTGGCCGCGGACCGCGTCGCGGGCCTCGTCCGGTCCGCCGAGCCCGGGGCGCGGCTCGGGACGAAGAACGAGCTGCGCGCGCTGTGCGGGGTCTCGGTCAGCACGTTCAACGAGGCGCTGCGGCTGCTCCAGGCGCGCGGGCTGGTGTCGGTCCGGCCCGGGCCCGGCGGCGGGCTGTTCGCCGCCGAGCAGTCGCCGATGGTGCGGCTCGGCAACTCGATGCTGTCCCTGAACGCCGACCGGACGTCCGTCGCCGAGGCCATCCGCATCCGCGACGCGCTCGACCCGCTCCTCATCGAGGACGCCCTGTGGCACGCCTCCCCCGCCGACGTCGCCGACATGCGCGCGATCCTCGACGAGATGGGCGTCGCCGCCGACGCCGCGGACGCCACCGCGTTCACCCGCGCCAACTGGCGGCTGCACGCGCGGATCGCGGCGGTCAGCCCGCACGTCCTGCTGCGCTCCCTCTACGCCAACCTGCTGGACCTCATCGAGGGGCACACGCTGCGCGTCCTGCCGGACGGCGTCCGCCCGCTGCCGCCGTACCTGCGCGAACGCCACCGCCTGCACACCGACCTCGTGGACACCCTGGCGCGCCACGACCGCGACGCGGCGATGCGCCTGATCCACGACCACAAGACGGGCGAGCCCTCGTCCTGAACGGCGGCCGTCCTAACGGAGGCTGTGGACGCAGGCGAGCAGGGTGCGCGCCTCGATGTTGAGGTAGTGCTTGTGCTCGACCAGGTCCATGAGCTGGCGGACGGTCACCCAGCGGAAGTCCGGCGGCACGTCGAGCGGGAAGTCGGCGCCGACGTCGATCACCCGGTACCGCGTCCGCGCGTGGAAGAACCGCCCGCCCTCCTCGGACAGGACGGTGTCGAACCGCAGCCGCGCCGGGTCCTCGGTCGACGCCTCGGCGGCGAACGGCGCGGTGCGGCCCGGCTCGCCGTCCGCGGGCAGTTGGACGGTCGGCCCGATCTCCACGAGGTCGGGCAGCCCCGCCTGCGGCCGGGCCCGCGCCAGCAGGTGCAGCGCGCCGCCGATCGGGCGCGCGAGGAACGCCGACATCCCGATGCCGAGCGGTTCGAGCAGCGGCTGCGACCACGAGGCGACCTCCCGGCTCCCGGCCGTGACCCGCGCGCCGATGACGCGGAAGGGGCCGCCGCCGTCCGCGGCCAGCTCGTCGGGGCCCGCCGTCCAGCCGGGGACGTCCTTCAGCGGGACGGCCGCCACCCGCCAGTCGCAGGCGCTCCGCGCCTCGGTGAACCAGCTCAGGACCTCCGCCCGGCCGAACAGCGCCGCCGCGCGGTCGTGGGAACGGCGCAGCGCGTCGGTGAATTCGTCGCGCGGAGCGCCGTGGCCCGCGTCGGGCGGAAGGCAGGAAAGGACGGTCCTGATGTCCATGCCGACGACGTTGTCCAGGACCAGCAGTTCATCTATCTCGGCGCGCGTCATCCAGCGGAAGTCGGGATGATCGGGTATGTCCCCGGCGGCCTCGACGACGATGTTGCGGTTCCGTTTCCGCAGGAACCACGAGCCCTGTTCGGACTGGAGGACGTCGACCACGGGACGGCCCCGTCCCGCGCCTCGGAAATGCTCCAGATAACGCGTCTTCCGGCCGCCGTGAACGCGCGTGTAGTTGCTGCGGGTCGCCTGGACGGTCGGCGCGAGTTGCAGCGTGTTGATGTTGCCCGGCTCCATCTTCGCCTGCACGAGATACCGCCGGACGCCGTCGGTCTCCCTGGTCAGAAGGCCGAGAATGCCGATCTCCGGCTGGTTCAGGATCGGCTGCGCGGCGCGGAGCCCGCTGTCGTCCTCCACCCGGATGCCCGCCACCGCGAAGAACCGCCCGCTGTCGTGCACGAGATTTCCGGTGCCAGCGTCGAATCCCCACGCGTCCAGCTCGGCGAAAGGCACGCGCGTCACCGAGCAGCGAATGGCGTGGGCCCGGTCGGCCAGCCATTCGCGGACGCCCGCGGAGCGGTTCGCATCGGTCACGGCGGACTGCGCTCCGGGCATGGCGGGCACTCCTTCGGTTCGGTTCAGCCCACCTCAGCGCCACCCGCTGAATTTCCGGCAACGCGGCGACAAAACACATGCTTTAGCGGTCGTTCAGCGCCCGCTTAGCGTTCCGTCTGAGCCTGAGTTCCGACACCGCAACCCCCGTATGGCCGATGCGACACAAGGCCATCGACCTTCTGCGAGGCGAGGATGCCGACCGGCAAGAGCGACGTCAGCGAGCTGGCGGTCTTCGGGGGGCCGCCGGCGTTCGACACTCCGCTCGTCACCGGCAGGCCGAGCCTGCCCGCCCGGGACGAGGCCCTCCGCCGCATCACCGCGTCGCTCGACGGGCGGCACTGGACCAACGGCGGCCCGCTGGTCGCCGAGCTGGAGCGCCGCTTCGCCGAGCTGACCGAGGTGCGGCACTGCCTCGCCGTCGCGAACGGCACGGTCGCCATCGAGGTGCTCGCCCGCGCGCTCGGGCTGTCCGGCGAGGTGATCGTCCCCTCCTTCACCTACGTCGCCACGGCCCACGCGCTGCAATGGCACGGCATCACCCCCGTGTTCTGCGACATCGACGCCGCCACGGGCAACCTCGACCCGGCCCGCGTCCGCGCGCTCATCACCCCCCGGACCAGCGCGATCATGGGCGTGCACCTGTGGGGGCGGCCGTGCGACGTCCCGGCCCTGGACGAGATCGCCGCCGAGCACGGGATCCCGCTGCTGTTCGACGCGGCGCACGCCGCGGGCTGCCGGTTCCGGGGCCGCCCGGTCGGCGCGCTCGGCCGCGCCGCCACCTTCAGCTTCCACCCGACGAAGGCCGTCAACTCCTTCGAGGGCGGCGCGATCGTCACCGACGACGACGACCTCGCCGACAGGATCCGCGCCATGCGCAACTTCGGCAACGACGCCGGGACGGTCCGCGGCGTCGGCGTCAACGCCCGCATGAACGAGATCTGCGCCGCGATGGCGATCACCTCGCTGGCGCATCTCGACGAGGTCATGGACGCCAACCGGCGCAACCACGTCCGGTACCGGGAGGCGCTCGCCGACGTCCCCGGCCTCACCGTCCGCGTGCCGGGTCCGGAGGAGTTCAACAACCTCCAGTACGCGGTCGTCGAGCTGGACGAAGGCTCCCGCGATCCCGACGACCCGGGCGGCCCGCGCCGCGACGACCTGCTCGCCGCGCTGCGGGCGGAGAACATCCTCGCCCAGACCTACTTCCACCCGGGATGCCACCGCCTCGCCCCCTACCGGGACCGGCCGGAGACGCACGCGCCCGCGCCGCTCCCCCGCACCGAGTCGCTCGGCCGCCGCGTCCTCGTGATGCCGACGGGAACCGCCGTCCGGCCGGACGACGTCGACCGCGTCTGCGACGTGCTCCGGCTCGCCGTGCGCGCGGGCGGCCGCCTGACCGCCGCCCACGCAGACCACTGATCCGCAGCCAGACCGAGGAGGCTTCCGTGCCAGCAGACGACATCTTCATCTCGGGGGTCGGGGTGTACGAGCCGCCGACCGTCTCCATCGCGGACGCGGTGGCCGAGGGGAGCTACCCGGCCGAGCAGGCCGAGAGCGCCGGGCTGCTCGGGGTGCGCGTCGCGGGCGACACCCCGGCCCCGGAGATGGCGCTGCACGCCGCCCGGGAGGCGCTGACCCGCGCCGGGCAGCCCGCGGCCGAGCTGGACGTCCAGCTCTACGCCGACTCCTGGCACCAGGGCCCGGACGGCTGGCTGCCGCAGTCCTACCTCCAGCGCCACCTCGGCGGCGACTGCCTGTCGGTGGAGGTGCGCTCGGGCTGCAACGGGATGTTCACGGCGCTGGAGCTGGCGATCGGCTACCTGCGCGGGGACGGCGACCGCCACAGCGCACTGGTCGTCACCGCCGACAACTTCGGCACGCCGCTGATGGACCGCTGGAACTCGGGCGTCGGATACATCCCGGCGGACGGGTCGAGCGCGCTGGTCCTGACGAAGCGGCCGTCGTTCGCGCAGGTCGTCGCGGCCCGCACGGTGACGGTCGCCGCCGCCGAGCAGGTCCACCGCGGGGACGAGCCGCTGTTCCCGCCGAGCGTGACCCTCGGCAGGTCCGTGGACTTCAACGGCCGCCTGCTGTCGTTCCGCGAGACGCTCAAGGGCAACCCCGACGGCGCGGCCCCGCTCTTCGAGGTGCAGAAGAAGACCACGGAGATCGTGCACCGCTGCCTGTCCGACGCGGGCATCGAGCCCGACGACCTCGCCCGCGTCGCGTTCAACAACTTCTCCAGGGAGATGGTCGAGCAGCGGATCATGGCCCCGCTCGGGCTGCCCCTGTCGAAGTCGACCTGGGACTTCGGGCGCGGCATCGGCCACGGCACCTGCGACCAGATCATGTCGTTCAACCACCTCCTCGCCGCGGGCGAGCTGGGGCCCGGCGACCACCTGCTGATGATGGGCGTCGCCCCCGGCATCACCCTCTCGGCGGCCGTCGTGAAGGTCGTCGACACGCCGCCGTGGGCGGCCTGATGGACTTCGGCCTCAGCGCGGACCAGCAGCGGCTCTACGACGGGACGCTCGCCGACGTCACCCGGGACCTGCCGGGCGCCCGCCGCCGGGAGTCGTCCGCCGACCACTTCGCCCCGGACGAGTGGGCCACCGCCGGGCGCCTCGGCCTCACCGGCCTGTGCCTGCCCGCCGAGCACGGCGGCCGCGGGCTCGGCGCGCTCGACACGGCGCTGGCCCTGGAGGCGTTCGGCCGCGGCTGCGCCGACACCGGCCTCGTGTTCGCGATCGCCGCGCACCTGCTCGCCTGCGCGGTGCCCGTCCGCGACTTCGGGCGGGCCCCGATCCGGGACGGCATGCTCGGCGGCCTCGCCCGCGGCGGCCTCATCGCCGCGAACGCGATGACCGAGGAGGGCGCGGGCTCCGACGTCGGACGCCTCGCGACGACGGCGGAGCGCGACGGCGGCGACTACGTCCTGCACGGCGTCAAGTCGTTCGCCAGCAACGCCCCGGCCGCGGACGTGTTCGTCACCTACGCCGTCACCGACCCGTCCGCGGGGTTCCTCGGGATCAGCGCGTTCGCCGTCCCGCGCGAGCTGTCCGGCGTCGTGGTGGGGCCGCCGCTGCGCAAGATGGGCCTGCACGGCTGCCCGGCCGGACGGGTCGAGTTCGTCCGCTGCCGGGTGCCGGAGCGGTACCGGCTCGGCGAGGAGGGCGACGGCAGCGCGATCTTCCAGCATTCGATGGGCTGGGAGCGGGCGTGCCTGTTCGCCGCCTACGTCGGGCTGATGGACCGGCAGCTCCGCGACTGCGTCCAGCACGCGCGGGAGCGGCGGCAGTTCGGCCACGGCATCGGCGAGTTCCAGGCCGTCTCGCACCGGCTCGCCACCATGACGCAGCGGCTGGAGAGCTGCCGCCTGCTGCTCTACCGGGCGTGCTGGCTGCTCGACCAGGGCCACGACGCCACCACGGCGGCGGCGGTCGCGAAGGTGTCGGTGTCGGAGGCGTCCGTCGCCAACAGCCTCGACGCCGTCCAGATCTTCGGCGGCTCCGGCTACCTCAGCCCCGCCGGGATCGAGCAGCAGCTCCGCGACTCGGTGCCGAGCACCATCTTCTCCGGGACGTCGGAGATCCAGCGGGAGATCATCGCGAAGGGGGCCGGGCTGTGAACCTGCACCGGCGGCTGATCGACTCGGCGGCCCGGCGCCCGGACGCGCCCGCCGTCGTCGACGAGGCCGGCACGCACACCTACCGGGAACTGGACGACCTGGCGGGCGCCATCGCCCGGCGGCTGGCGGCGCTCGGCGTCCGGCGCGGCGACCGGGTGGTCCTGTGGGCGGACAAGTCCGCCGCCGTCGTGGCCGCGATGCAGGGCGTCCTGCGGCTCGGCGCGGCCTACGTCCCGGTGGACGGCGCCTCCCCGGCCGGGCGCGTCGCCGCCCTCGCCCGGGACTGCGGCGCGCGGGCCGTCTGCGTCGGCGACGACCGCCTCGGCGCGCTCCGCGCCGAGCTCGGCGCGGCCGCCGAATACCTCGACCTCGACCACCCGCCCGCCCCGGACGGCCCCTCGCCGGACGAGCCGTGCGACCCCGGCGACCTGGCCTTCATCCTCTACACGTCCGGCTCCACCGGGACGCCCAAGGGCGTGTGCATCAGCCACCGCGCCGCCCTCGCGTTCGTCGACTGGGCGGTCGGGCTGCTGGACGCCACGTCCGCCGACCGGTTCGCCAACCACGCCCCGTTCACCTTCGACCTGTCGGTGCTCGACCTGTACGCGCCGCTCACCGTCGGCGCCTCGGTGCACCTCATCCCGGCCGCGCTCGGGTACGCGCCGGGGCAGCTCGTCGACCTGCTGTACGAGCGGGAGATCACCGTCTGGTACTCCGTCCCGTCCGTGCTGATCCTGATGATGCGCGACGGCGGGCTGCTGGACCGCGCCCCCTCGGCCGCGCTGCGGGCGGTGCTGTTCGCGGGCGAGCCGTTCCCGATCCCCTACGTCCGGCGGCTCGCCGACTGGACGACCGCGCCCCTGTTCAACCTGTACGGCCCCACCGAGACCAACGTCTGCACCTTCCACCGGGTCGAACCCGCCGACCTCGGCCGCGACCGGCCTGTCCCGATCGGGCGCCCGAGCTGCGGCGACGACGTGTGGGCGGTCCGCCAGGACGGCGCCCCCGCCGCCGAGGGCGAGGAGGGCGAGCTGATGGTCGACGGCCCCACGGTCATGCTCGGCTACTGGGGCGGCGAACCGCAGAAGGGGCCGTACGCGACGGGCGACGTCGTCCGCGTCCTGCCCGGCGGCGCGTTCGACTACGTCGGCCGCCGCGACCACATGGTCAAGGTCCGCGGGCACCGCATCGAACTCGGCGAGGTCGAGGCCGCCCTCGCCGCCCATCCCGACGTCGACCAGGTCTCGGTCGTCGTCGTCGGCACGGCCGTGAACGCGCGGCTCGTCGCCTTCATCGTGCCCGGGCCGGGGCGGGCGCCCGGCGTCCTCGAACTCAAGGAGCACAGCTCGCGGCGACTGCCCCGCTACATGATCGCCGACCGGTTCCATCTCGTGCCCGAACTCCCGCGCACGCGCAACGGCAAGGTCGACCGGACCCTGCTCGTCGAAAGGCACGTCGAAAGGACAGTCAGTGTCACATGATCAATTGTCCGAGCACCTGATCTCCTTCATCAGGGACAGGTTCCTCGCCGGCGACCCGCGCGGCGAGCTGACCGCGACGTCCCCGCTCCTGGAGTGGGGCGTGCTCGACTCCCTCAACACGGCGGTGCTGCTCACCCACATCCGGGACGACCTCGGCATCGCCATCCCCCCGGCGAAGGTCAGCGCCCGGTTCTTCAAGGACGTGCGTAGCATCGCCGAGATGATCGACGACCTCCCCCAGACGGCCAAGGCGGACGGAGCCCACCATGGAGCCTGACTTCGACGTCGCGATCATCGGCGGCGGCCCGGCGGGCTCGACCGCCGCCTCCTACCTCGCGGGCGCCGGCCTGTCGGTCGTCGTGTTCGAGGGCGAGGTCTTCCCCCGCGAGCACGTCGGCGAGTCGCTGATCCCGGCGACGACGCCCGTCTTCAACGAGATCGGCGTGATGGAGAAGCTGGAGGAGGCGAAGTTCCCGAAGAAGTACGGCGCGGCCTGGACGACGGCCGAGTCCCGCTACACCGAGCGGACGAACTTCATCAAGAACCTGGAGCACATCCAGTCGGCGGAGGTCCTGCGGTCGGCGGAGATCCTCTTCAGCGAGCGCGACCAGCCGGGCGTCGACCGCGACTACACCTTCCACGTCGACCGCGGGCGCTTCGACTCCATCCTGCTGAAGCACTCGCAGAGCCGCGGCGCGCGGGTGTTCAACGGCGTCCGCGTCCTGAACGTCGACTTCTCCGACCCCGAGATCGTCACGCTCACCACGCGCATCGGGCCGCGGGAGACGACGTTCACGTCCCGCATGGTCGTGGACGCGTCCGGACGGCAGACGCTGCTCGGCCGCCAGCTGAAGGTCAAGGTCCCCGACCCGGTGTTCGACCAGTACGCCGTGCACGCCTGGTTCGAGGGGCTGGACCGGAACGCGCTGTCGTCCGACCCGTCCGAGGCCGACTTCATCTTCATCCACTACCTGCCCATCAACGACAGCTGGGTCTGGCAGATCCCCATCACCGACACGATCACCAGCGTGGGGGTCGTGACGCAGAAGAAGCGGTTCCGCGAGTCGGGCGTCGACCGCGACACGTTCTTCTGGGACTTCATCGCGAGCCGTCCGGAGCTGCACAAGGAGCTCCAGAAGTGCGAGCAGGTCCGCCCGCTCAAGACCGAGGGCGACTACAGCTACTCCATGAAGGAGATCTGCGGCGACCGGTTCGTCCTCATCGGGGACGCGGCCCGGTTCGTCGACCCGATCTTCTCCAGCGGGGTGAGCGTCGCCGTCAACAGCGCGCGGATCGCGTCCTACGACATCATCGAGGCCCACAAGGCGAACGACTTCAGCAAGGAGCGCTTCGCGACGTACGAGCGGCGGCTCCGCCGCGCCGTCCGCAACTGGTACGAGTTCATCACGATCTACTACCGGCTGAACGTGCTGTTCACGGCGTTCGTCAAGGACCCGCAGTACCGCGTCGACGTGCTGAAGATGCTGCAGGGCGACGTCTACGACGAGGAGGAGCCGAAGGCCCTCGCCGCCATGCGCGAGGTGGTCGAGGCCGTCGAGGCCGACCCCGAGCACCTGTGGCACCCGTACCTGGGCTCGCTGCGCATCAACACCGTCGTCTGACCGGGAGGTCCGCTCATGGCAGTCCGGCAGTTCCTGGACGCGATCCTCGCCGGCGAGACGTCGCCGCGCGCCTTCGAGGCGCTGCCGCTGCCCGGCTCGTACCGGGCGGCGACGGTGCACCGGGACGACACGGAGATGTTCGCCGGCCAGGCGACCGCGGACAAGGACCCCCGCGCGTCGCTGCGGCTGGAGGAGGTGCCGCTGCCCCCGGTCGGGCCGGGCGAGGCGCTCGTCGCGGTCATGGCGAGCGCGATCAACTACAACACCGTGTGGACGGCGCTGTTCGAGCCGCTCCCCACGTTCACGTTCCTGGAGCGCTACGCCAAGCGCTCCCCGCTCAGTTCGCACCACGACCGGCCGTACCACCAGGTCGGCTCGGACCTGTCCGGCGTGGTGCTGCGGACCGGACCCGGGGTGCAGTCCTGGCGCCCCGGAGACCGGGTGGTGGCGCACTGCCTGTCCGTGGAGATGCAGAGCCCGGACGGGCACGACGACACCATGCTGGACCCGGAGCAGCGGATCTGGGGGTTCGAGACGAACTACGGCGGCCTCGCGGAGATCGCCCTCGTCAAGGCCAACCAGCTCATGCCGAAGCCGGGCCACCTCACCTGGGAGGAGGCGGCCTGCTCGGGCCTCGTGAACTCGACGGCCTACCGGCAGCTCGTGTCCCGCAACGGGGCGCGGCTGAAGCAGGGCGACAACGTGCTGGTGTGGGGCGCGACGGGCGGGCTCGGCTCCTACGCCGTGCAGCTCGCGCTCGCGGGCGGCGCGACGCCGATCTGCGTCGTGTCGTCGGCGGAGAAGGCGGAGCTGTGCCGGGCGATGGGCGCCGAGCTGGTCATCGACCGGGCCGCCGAGGACTACCGGTTCTGGCGGCCGGACGGGACGTCCGACCCGCGCGAGTGGAAGCGGTTCGGCGCCCGGATCCGCGACCTGACGGGCGGTGAGGACCCGGACATCGTCCTGGAGCATCCGGGCCGGGACACGTTCGCCGCCTCGGTGTTCGTGACCCGCCGCGGCGGCACGGTCGTCACCTGCGCGTCGACCACGGGGTTCCGGCACGAGTTCGACAACCGGTACCTGTGGATGAACGTCAAGCGGATCATCGGCTCGCACTTCGCGAACTACCGGGAGGCATGGGAGGCCAACCGGCTGGTCGCGAAGGGCAAGATCCATCCGACGCTGTCGGTGACGCTGCCGCTGGACGCGGTGGGCGAGGCGACCCACCGCGTCCACCGGAACCTGCACCAGGGCAAGATCGGCGTCCTCTGCATGGCGCCGGACGAGGGGCTCGGCGTCACCGACGCCGAGCTGCGCGAACGGCACCTCCCGGGCATCACGCGGTTCCGCGCGCCGACCGGGTAACCCGAGGCGCATCCCCGCACCCCGCAGGAGAAGGTCTCCCCCAGCCGCCAGGGGGAGACCTTCTTCCTTCTCTCGCTTCCGTGCGTCTCAGCTTCCGTGCGTCTCAGGAGGTGGCGGGGCGCTTCTCCTGCTGGGCGGCCGGGGCCGGCCGCGCGGGCGGCTTGCCGGGCAGCAGCAGCGCGGGGATGACGGCGGCCAGCGCGAACGCCAGCACCCACCAGAACGTGACGCCGAAGGAGTCGGCCATGCCCTGCGGGGTGAGCTGCCCGTGCCCCGCCTTGGCGTGGGTGGTGAGCCTGCTCTGCAGGACGATGAGCACCACGGCCGCGCCGAACGAGCCGCCGAGCTGCATCAGGATCCGGCTGGCGGTGGTGGCCCGGGGGATCATCTCGCGCGGCAGGCCCCGCACCGTGATCGCCATGGACGGGACGGTCACCGCGCCCAGCCCCGCGCCGCCGACCACCAGCATGACGCTGATCAGCCACAGGCTCGTGTGCGGCCCGAGGTTCGTGTAGACGTAGGTGGAGACGGCGGTCAGCAGGAGCCCGAACAGCGTGATCGGACGCGGCGCGATCTTGTCGGTGAGCTTGCCCGCGAAGTGCAGCGCGAGCCCCATCCCGATGCCCTGCGGGACGAGCAGCAGCCCGGCCTCGAGCGCGCTGTACCCGCGGAGCTGCTGGTAGTAGAGCGGCAGCAGCGCGACGGCGCCGAACAGCGCCGTGGTGCCGACGAACAGGACGGCGGTGCCCGCGGTGAACGTCCGGACGGCCTTGAACAGCCGCAGGTCGATGATCGGCTCGGTCTTCGTCCGCGTCACGTGGAGCGCGAACACGAGCAGGAGCACGACGCCGACGGCGAGCGGGGTGTAGGCGTGCCAGTCGGCGAAGCTGACGTAGCGTCCGGCGGCGGTGAAGCCGTAGACGATCACGGCGCAGGCGGGTGACAGCAGCGCCACGCCGAGGATGTCGAGCCGCCGGGTGTCGGGCCGCCGCTCGGCCGGGATCGAGCGGACCGAGAGCGCGATCGCGAGCAGGCAGATCGGCACGTTCACGAAGAAGATCCAGCGCCAGTTCAGGTCGCTGACCAGCACCCCGCCGAGCACCGGCCCGAGGATCGGGGCGAGCACGGCGGGGATGCCGACGGCGGCCATCGCGCGGCCGAGCCGCTGCGGCCCGGCGGCCTGGGCGAGCACGGCCGTGCCGAGCGGCAGCAGCAGCCCGCCGCCGAGGCCCTGCACGATCCGGAACGCGATCAGGCTGTTCGCCGACCAGGCCACCCCGCAGAGCACCGAGCCGAGCAGGAACAGCGCGAGGCATGTGATCCAGACCGAGCGGGCGCCGAAGCGGTCCATCGCCCAGCCGGTCAGCGGGATGACCGTGGCCATCGCGAGCAGGTAGCCGCTGCCGACCCACTGGACGGTCAGCAGCGAGACGTCGAACTCCTTCAGCAGCGTGTTGTACGCGACGTTCGTCATGGTCGCGTCGAGCTGGACCATGAGGGCGCCCAGGGTGATCACCACCATGAGCTTGACGAGCGCGGGCGGGAGCCGGGACTCGTCCGTCCGCGCCTTCGGCGTCTCTGCTTCTGCCTTCATCGGGTTCTCCAGGTGAGGGTGCAGTACATATTTACTGCGGACCTGAAGGCGAGACGCCGGCGCTCCCCGCGCGGGGCCCCGGCGCCTCGCCGCTCAGTCCGCCCGCGGGGTGGCCATGCCGTTCATGAGCTGATCCAGGACGAGGTCGCGCCGGGTGGCGTCGTCGTCCAGCGCGGGTCCCCCCGCGCGGAGGATCTGCTCCCCGCGCGGGGCCATGACCGCCATGCCGAACATCGCCGCCATGGCCGTCCCGTGTGCGAGCTCGAAGGGGCGCGCCTTGCTGAAGACGCCCGTCTTCTGCCCGCGGGCGTAGATCTCGGAGAGCGCGCTCGGCAGCATGTCGGCCGTCGGCAGCGGCAGGGTCCGCCAGCCGTTCAGCGCCTCGTGCAGCCAGAGCCCGACCAGCCGGGGCCGGTCCATGATGATGTCGGCGAACCCCGAGAGCGCGAAGCGCATGCCCTCGTAGGGCTCCATCGTCACGGCCTTCTCCAGTACGGGCGCCCACGCCGCGCGCAGTTCGGCGAAACGGTCGACCAGCGCGGCGGCGTACAGTTTCTCCTTACTGCCGAAGTGGTGGTAGATCATGCGTTCGTTGACGCCCGCACGCGCGACGATGTCCTGGATGCGGGCCCCCCGGAGGCCGTGCTTGGCGAACTCCGCGGTGGCCGCGTCCAACAGTGCCGCTCTGCTCGTGCTCATGAAGTAAATGTTTACAGAACTCCGGCGGCCCTCGCAACCGGACTGACGGAGCACAGGGCGGGCCGGTTCAGGCCGTCCCGGCGAGCGCGGCGGCGACCGCGCCCGGCGTCGGCTGCGCCTCGATCTCCGCGCGGAGCCGGCCCGCGGCGGCGCGCAGCGCGTCGGCGTCGTCGTGCAGCAGGCCCGCGATCGCCGTCTTCAGCGGGCCGTCGGCGGCCTCGCCGACCGACACCGCGGCGCCCGCCCCGGTCGCGGTGAGCAGCCGGGCGTTGAACTGCTGGTCGCCGGAGTTCGTCACGATCAACTGCGGGATCCCGAGCGCGGCGGCGGTCAGCAGCGTGCCGCCGCCGCCCTGGTGGATGATCGCGTCGCAGGACGGCAGCAGCAGGTGCAGCGGGACCTCCTCCGCGATGAGGGTGCCGGGCGGCGGGTCGCCGAGCAGCTCGCGGTCGGACGCCTTGATCGCGAGGACGATCTCCATGTCGAAGTCGGCGAGCGCCTTGAGGATCCACGGCACGAGGAACCCCTCCCGCCCGCCGACCGCGCTGGACGTCATCCCCCACGTCACGCAGACGCGGCGGCGCCCGGACCCGGCGGCCCAGCCGGGCTCGATCCCGGGCCCGTTGTACGGGACGTAGCGCATCGGCAGCAGGCCCGGCCCGGTGTTGGCCTGGAGGCTCGGCGGGCACGGGTCGACGGTGTGGACGGCGTAGTCGGCGGCGGGCTCGACGCCGTGCCGCCCGTACAGCCCGACCAGCGCGCTCGGCCAGTGGTCGACGGCGATGCCGAGGCCGGGGAAGCCCATGGTGCCGATGATGTCCGGTCCCCACAGGTGCCGGACGAACGGCGCGTCCACCGCCGCGGCGGCGAGCGGCCCGGCCAGCGCCAGCGGGTCGGCGACCACCAGCCCGGGCCGCCACCGGCGCGCGTAGGCGACGAGGCCGTCCGCGACGGTCTCGGCGGCGGCGACCTGCGGGGCGAACATCCGCTCCTTCACCGCGAGGCGCTCGGCGGGCGACAGGTTCGCCACCATGTCCGGCGTCAGCGGCCGCCCGCTCTCCTTGCGGGCGCGGCGGCGGGCGGCGATCGCGCCCGCGAAGTCGTAGTCGTCGGCGACGACGGCGGCGGTCAGCCCGGACCGCCGGATCGTGTCCACGATCGCGGGCTGCACCGCGAACCGCACCTCGTGGCCCGCCGCGCGGCAGGCCCAGGCCAGCGGGACCATCGACAGGTAGTGCGTGGACACGGGCATGGGCACGAAGAGGATCCGCATCACAACTCCCCCAACTCAACCGGCGGACAGCCGGGCCTTGTGGCGCAGCGGCTCCCACCACGCCCGGTTCTCGCGGTACCAGTCGGCGACCTCGGCGATACCGGCGGCGAACGGCGTCGCCGGGACGAAGCCGAGCTGCGTGCGGAGCTTGGTGTCGTCCAGCGCGTACCGCTCGTCGTGGCCCTTGCGGTCGGGGACGTGCCGGACGCGGTCCCACCCGGCGCCGCACGCGTCCAGCAGCAGGCCGGTCAGCTCGCGGTTGCTCAGCGCGGTGTCCCCGGCGATGTTGTAGACCTCCCCGGCGCGGCCCTCGGTGAGGACGAGGTGCAGCGCACGGCAGTGGTCGTCGACGTGCAGCCATTCGCGGACGTGGTGCCCGTCGCCGTACAGCGGGACGTCCTTCCCGTCGATCAGGTTGGTGATGAAGAGGGGGATGACCTTCTCGGTGAACTGGTACGGCCCGTAGTTGTTGGAGCAGCGCGTGATCGAGACCTTCAGCTTGTGGCTCCGCCAGTAGGCACGGGCGATCAGGTCGCCGCCCGCCTTCGACGCCGCGTACGGCGAGTTCGGGGCGAGCGGTGACTCCTCCGTCCACGCGCCCTCGCCGATCGACCCGTACACCTCGTCGGTCGAGACGATGACGACGCGGTCGACGCCCGTGTGGCGGCAGGATTCGAGGAGGGTCTGCACGCCGAGGACGTTCGTCCGGACGAAGGCGTCCCCGCTCAGCAGCGACCGGTCGACGTGGGTCTCGGCGGCGAAGTGCATCACGGCGTCGTGCCCCGGCAGCAGCGACGCCAGCAGCGCGGAGTCGCAGACGTCGCCCTGGACGAAGTCGAGCCGCGGGTGCGACATCGGCAGGTTGGCCGGGTTCCCGGAGTAGGTCAGCTTGTCGAGGACGGTGATCCGCGCGTCCTCCAGCCCCCGGTAGCGGCCTTCGAGCGCGCAGCGGACGTAGTGGGAGCCGATGAACCCCGCTCCCCCGGTGACGAGCAGCCTCACGCGTCCCTGCCTTTCTGGGGAGCGATCTCGACCCGGCCATCGTCGCCCACCACCAGGCGGTGGGCGGCCCGTTCCCCGTCCGGCGCGCCGGGCGGCGGCCCGACCAGCGCGGACCGTCCGATGACCGAACCGGCGAGCGGGCCGACGCCGGTGACGGACGCGCCGTCCAGCAGCATCGAGTGCTCGACGTCGGCGTCCTCCAGCAGGCAGCCCGCGCCGAGCGAGGTGCCGGGGCCGATCCGGCTGCCGCGCACGACGCAGCCGGGGCCGAGCAGCGCCGGGCCGGTGATCACGGACCGTTCGATCAGGGCGTCCTCGGCGACGACGACGGGGCCGGTGATGACCGTCCCGGCGGTGACGGCGCCGCGGACCTCGGGGCGGAGGCGCTCCAGCAGCGTCCGGTTGCAGTCGAGCAGCCCGTCGACGGTGCCGGTGTCGTGCCAGGGACCGGCGAGCAGGCGGGCCTGCACGTCCCGGCCCTCGGACACGAGCCACTGGACGGCGTCGGTGATCTCCAGCTCGCCGCGGGCGCTCGGCTCGATCGCCCGGACGGCCTCGTGGATCTGCGAGCTGAAGAAGTAGACGCCGGTGACGGCGAGGTCGCTGCGCGGGCGGTCCGGCTTCTCCTCCACGCCGAGGACGCGTCCGGTGTCGTCCACCTCCGCGATGCCGCATTCGGTGGGCTCGGCGGCCTTGGCGACGACGAGCTGCGCCGCGGGCCGCCGCTCCTGGAACTCGAGGAGGGGTTCGCCGATGCCGTCCGCGAAGACGTTGTCGGCCAGGTACATCACGAAGTCGTCGTCGCCGAGGAAGTCGCGGGCGATGAGGACGCAGTGCGCGAGCCCGAGCGGCTCGTCCTGCGGCAGATAGGTGACGCTCATGCCGAACCGGGAACCGTCGCCGACGGCGGCGCGGATGGCGTCGCCCGGCGCGCTGACGATGATTCCGGTCTCGGTGACGCCCGCGGCGCGGAGCGCGTCCAGCACGTGGAAGAGCACCGGCGCGTTGGCCACCGGGACGAGCTGTTTGGGAATGCTGTGGCTGAACGGCCGCAGCCGGGTGCCGTGACCGCCGGCCAAAACCAGGGCCTTCATAATCGACCTTCCTGTACCGGTCAATTCCGTGGAAATTCGGTTAATCGCTGCCGGTCAAATGGTGGGGGCGGCCGGACCGCGTCGCGCCTGGCTCCGGATGTCGTCGACCAGCGCCGCGTGCCGCAGCAGCCGGTCGGCGTACGGGCCGAGGACCGCGCCGTCCCGCACGCCCCGCGCGAACGCGCGGACGAGTTGGGCGAACTGGTCGTCGGGCGGAAGGGTGATCTCCTCGGCGTGGTCCTGCCGGACCACCCGCAGGGTCGGGTTCAGGGTGGGCGGCGGGGTGAAGGCCCGCTCCAGGACGATCCGTCCCTCGCTGCCCCAGATCTCGTACATGGACCGGTAGGACGACCGGAACCCGAACGAGAGGTGCGCGGGCACGCCCGCGGGGGTGTGCAGCAGTGCCGCGCCTTCCAGGTCGACGTCCAACTCCGGGTCGACGCGCAGGACGGACCCGGCGACCGACAGCTCCTCGCCGAGGAACATCAGCGCCGCCTGGACCGGGTACACGCCCACGTCGAGCAGCGCTCCGCCGCCGAGTTCCGCCTGGTAGCGGACGTCGGACGGGTCGAGCGGCGGGATCCCGAAGGCGCTCGCGAACGACCGCACCTCGCCGATCCGCCCGCTCTCGACGAGCCGCCGGACGGCGGTGTGCTGGGAATGGTGGCGGAACATGAAGTCGTCCATCAGCCACAGCCCGGACCGCCTGGCCTCCGCGACCAGTTCGGCGGCCTCGTCCAGCGTGGCGGTGAGCGGCTTCTCGACGAGGACGTGCTTGCCCGCCTCCAACGCCCGCAGCGCCCAGCGGTGGTGCAGGCCGGTCGGGACGGCGACGTAGACGGCGTCCACGTCGGGACGGTCCAGGAGGTCGGCGTATCCGGTGACCGGGGCGCCGCCGAAACGTCCGGCGAACTCGGCGGCCTTCGCGGGGTCGCGGCTCGCCAGCGCGGTGATCGCGACGTCCTCGACCCGCGCCATCGCGGGCAGCACCTTGCGTCCCGCGATGGCGGCGCAACCGAGGACACCGATACGCAACACGTCACTCAACGAGACCCCGCCTCTCTGGGGGCGACCCCCAGACCCCCGAAGGGGAGCGCCCTGATGCTCGCTTCGCTGCGGTCACGCCTTGCCTCCCTTACCTCCAGGGAAGGCAAGCGAACTAGGGCTCGCTGAAGCGGCGACAATGCGCCGCCAATTTGCACCGCGCCTAGCCCCGGGCTAGGGCGGCTTTAGCGGCCGCTTTGACGATGAGGCGTCAGGCAGCGCCACCAATCAGGCGGGAGTCCCATGAACACCGCGACAGCCATCACCCTTGAGGACATCAAGGAGATCTGCCACACCACCATCGTTTTCGGCGGTAAACCGGAAAGCGGAGAGGGCGCGCAATTCGGCGTCAACCTCGGGTCCAGCGTCGAGTTCGAGGACGAACTGTACGACGCCGACGGCACGCAGATCGGCACCGCGAAGGGCACCTCGGTCATCTTCGCCCGGCCGGACGGCACGATCATGCAGATCGTCAGCGCCCGCGACGACTACGCGGACGGCAGCGTCACCTGGTCGGGCACGTACACGATGTTCCCGGTGACCGAGCCGAAGTCGGTCCCGGCGCACGGGATCAGCGGCCGGTACCACGGCCTCGCCGGCACCCGCACCTTCCAGCTCCTCGACCGGCCGGACCCCGAGACGTCGCTCATCAAGTCCAGCCTCGTCCTGAACGGCTGACCAAGGGGGCACCCAGCAGATGACTGTGGAGGATCGGCTTCGCGACTACCTCCGGAGGGTGACCGCCGAGCTGCAGCAGACGCGGGAGCGGCTGGCCGCGGCGGACGCGGGCGCGCACGAGCCCATCGCGATCGTCGGCACGGCCTGCCGCTTCCCCGGCGGCGTGGCCGGCCCGGCGGACCTGTGGCGGCTGGTGGCGTCCGGGACGGACGCGGTCACCGAGTTCCCGTCCGGGCGGGGCTGGGACGTCGGCGCGCTGTACGACCCGGATCCGGACCGTCCCGGGAAGAGCTACACGCGCGAGGGCGGCTTCCTGCACGACGCCGGCCTGTTCGACCCGGTCTTCTTCGGCATCAGCCCGCGCGAGGCGCTGGCCGTCGACCCGCAGCAGCGGCTCCTGCTCGAGACCACCTGGGAGACCTTCGAGCGGGCGGGCCTGCGGCCGGGCGCCTTGCGCGGCAGCCGGACGGGCGTCTTCACCGGGATCATGTACGGCGACTACGCGGCGCGGCTGCTCGGGAACGTCCCCTACGAGCTGGAGGGATACCTCAACGCGGGCAGCTCCTACAGCCTCGCGTCGGGACGGCTCGCCTACTCGTTCGGGCTGGAGGGCCCGGCGGTCAGCGTCGACACGGCCTGCTCGTCGTCGCTGGTCACGATGCATCTGGCGGCGCAGGCGCTGCGGAACGGCGAATGCGACCTGGCGCTCGCGGGCGGCGCGACCGTGATGGCGACGCCGATGCTGTTCGTGGAGTTCAGCAGGCAGCGCGGAATGGCTCCCGACGGGCGGTGCAAATCGTTCGCCGCCGCGGCGGACGGCGCCGGGTGGGCCGAGGGCGTCGGAATGCTCCTGCTCGAACGGTTGTCGGACGCGCAGGCGAACGGCCATCCGGTGATGGCCGTGATCCGCGGTTCCGCCGTGAACCAGGACGGCGCGAGCAGCCGCCTCACGGCGCCGAACGGGCCTTCGCAGCAGCGCCTCATCCGGGCCGCGCTCGCCAATGCGCGGCTCCGCTCGGACGAGGTCGACGCGGTCGAGGCGCACGGCACCGGAACGACGCTCGGCGACCCGATCGAAGCACAGGCACTGCTGGCGACCTATGGACAGGAACGGCCCGCGGACAGGCCGTTGTGGCTCGGGTCCATCAAGTCGAACATCGGGCACGCCCAGGCGGCGGCCGGGGTCGCCGGAGTCATCAAGATGGTCGAGGCGATGCGGCACGGCGTGCTGCCGAAGACGCTCCACGTGGACGCTCCCTCGCCGCATGTCGACTGGGATTCCGGGGCGGTCAGCCTGCTGACGGAGGCGACCCCGTGGCCGGAGCGGGACGGTCCGCGCCGGGCGGCGGTGTCGTCGTTCGGGATCAGCGGGACGAACGCCCACGTCATCCTCGAAGAAGGGGCGGCCGTTCCGGCCGGCGCGGAGCCGCCTGAACGTCCGCTGCCGGTCGTGCTGTCGGCGAAGACCGAATCGGCTTTGCGGTCGCAGGCCGAGCGGCTGCGGGAGTTCGTTTCCGAGCATCGTGAACTCGGGCTGGCCGATGTCGCCCACACGCTGGCGAACGGGCGCACTCATTTCCAGTATCGCGGCGGTGTCGTCGCGCGGACCGTCGACGAGCTCGTCGAGCGGCTGTCGGATGTGCGGCCGGTCGACGGAAATGCGGGGAGGGTCGCCTTCCTCTATTCCGGGCAGGGGTCGCAGCAGGCCGGGATGGGACGGGAGCTGTACGAGGCGTTCCCGGTGTTCGCCGAGGCGCTGGACGCGGCGTGCGCGCACCTGGATCCGCAGCTCAAGGACGTCATGTTCGCCGACGACCCCGAGCGGCTGAACGAGACCCTCTACACGCAGCCCGCCCTGTTCGCCTACCAGGTCGCCCTTCACGCGCTGCTGGCGGATTGGGGCATCACACCGGACTACCTGCTCGGGCATTCGCTCGGGGAACTGACGGCCGCTCACACGTCCGGGACGCTTTCGCTTTCGGACGCGGCGGCGTTGGTCACCGCTCGGGCTCGGGCGATGCATGACACTCCGGTGGGCGCGATGGCCGCCATCGGCGCGGCGCCCGACGAGATCGCCGGGACTCTTCCGGAGGGCGTGAGCGTCGCGGCCGTCAACACCGCGACCAGTTGCGTGATCTCCGGTCCTCCGGAGGCCGTGCGGGAGATCGCCGGGCGGTGGAAGGAGCAGGGGCGGCGGACGCGGATTCTCCCTACGAACCGCGCGTTCCATTCGTCGTTGATGGAGCGGGCCGTCGAGCCTTTGACGGCTGCGGCTCGTGGTCTCGCGCATGGTGCGGCGTCCATTCCCGTCATCTCCAACCTCACCGGAGAGCCCGCCGACCACCGACCTGCGTACTGGGCGGAGCATCTGCTCGGGACGGTGAACTACCACCGGGCCGTCCAATACCTGGACGAGCAAGGTGTCACGACGTATGTCGAGATCGGGCCGGACGCGACGCTCACCGCGTTGACCGCCGACATCAGTTCCGCGGCGACCATCGCCTTGCAGAACCCGAAGCGGCCGCAGGCGTCGGAACTCCTCTCCGGTGTCGTGAACATCCACAGCAGTGGGGCGGCTGTGGATTGGGCGAAAGTCCTCCCGGACGGGCGTCACACTGAGCTGCCCACATATGCCTTCGAGCGGCGCCGGTTCTGGCTCGATGCGCGGCCCGCGACGGCCGGGGGCTCGGGGCATCCGTTCCTTGGCGAGGTCATCTCGCTGGAGGACGAGGGTTATCTGCTGACGGGCCGGGTCTCGCTGGAAACGCATCCGTGGCTCGCCGACCACGCCGTTCAGGGAACCGTGCTCTTCCCCGGCACGGCGTTCCTGGAATTGGCGTCGCACGCGGCTCGCGAGATCGGGTGCGACACGGTCGAGGAACTCACGCTGGACGCTCCGCTCGTGCTGCCGGAGGGCGGGAGCGTGCGGCTCCAGGTCCGGGTCGGTCCGGCGGACGGCGCCGGGCGGCGGGACATGAGCGTCCGCGCCGAGTCCGAGTCGGTCTGGACGCGGCACGCCACCGGAGTCCTCTCCGTGGCTGCCGATGTTCCCGCCGCCGACCCGGGTGTTTGGCCTCCGTCCGGGGCCGAGGCGATCGGGCTCGACGGGCTCGCCGACCGCCTGGCGGACGCGGGCCTCGCCTACGGCCCCGCCTTCCAGGGGCTGCGGCGGGCCTGGCGGCACGGCGACGAACTGCTGGCCGAGGTCGCGCTGCCCGAGGAGATCACCGACGCGGCGGCGTTCACGCTGCACCCGGCGCTGCTCGACGCCTCGCTGCACCCGACCATGGCGGTCGAGGACTCCGGCGCGGCGCGGCTGCCGTTCTCTTGGACGGGTGTGACCGTCCACAAGCCGGGCGCGTCGGAGACGCGGGTGCGGCTGTCGCCGTCCGGTTCCGGTTCGTGGTCGTTGACCGTGGCGGACGGGGATGGCGCGCCGGTGGCGTCGGTGGAAACGCTGGCCACTCGTCCGGCGTCGTTCCCCGGCCATCGGGACTCGCTGTTCCATCTCGACTGGATGCCCGTCGACGGAGAGGCGTCCGAGGAGCCGTTTACCGTTCTCAACGGCAGGGGCGAGCTTGCCGGATTGTCGAACGGTTCAGTTCCGAGCGCTGTCCTTTGGCATTGCGCGGGTTCGGGTGGATCGGAGTTCGTCGAGGGCGTCCATGGTGGTGTCAGCGAGGCGCTCGGGTTGGTGCAGGAATGGCTCTCGGTCGAGGCGCTGAATTCTTCGCTGCTGGTCGTGGCGACTCACGGGGCGGTTTCCGTGGGTGACGGCGAGCCCGTCCGGGACCTTTCGCGCGCCGCCGTCTGGGGCCTGCTGGCCGCCGCGCAGACCGAGAACCCCGGACGTATCGCGCTGATCGACGTCGATGACCGGAGCGGCTCCGCCGACGCGCTGCCCGGCGCGGTGGCGAAGGCGCTGGCCGGGGAATCGCGCCTCGCCGTCCGGGACGGGGAGGTCTTCGCTCCGCGGGTCGTCCGGGCCGGTTCCGATGGGGCGCTCACCCCGCCGGACGGCGTGCCGAACTGGCGGCTTTCCGTGTCCGCGCCCGGGACGCTGGAGAACCTGGAGTTGGTGGAGAACCCGGAGGCGGCCGCTCCCCTCGGGCCCGGCCAGATCCGCGTGGAACTGCGGGCCGCCGGGGTCAATTTCCGCGACGTGCTGATGACGCTGGGAATGTATCCGGGCGACGCCGTCCTGGGCGGTGAGGGCGCCGGGACCGTCACCGAGGTCGGCGCCGATGTCACGGAGTTGGCGGTCGGCGACCGGGTCATGGGGCTGTTCACCGGAATGCTCGGGCCGGTCGCCGTGACCGATCGGCGATTGGCGGTCCGAATTCCGAGCGGTTGGTCGTTCGCGCAGGCCGCGACCACTCCCGTGGTGTTCCTGACCGCCTATTACGGGTTGCGTGATCTGGCGGGGATCCGTTCCGGGCAGCGTGTGCTCATCCACGCGGCGGCTGGCGGGGTCGGCATGGCCGCCACCCAGCTCGCTCGCCATTGGGGCGCCGAGGTCTACGGCACCGCCAGCCCCGGCAAGTGGGCGACCCTTGAGGGCCGCGGGCTCGACGCCGACCACATCGCCAATTCCCGGACGCTCGACTTCCGGGACGCGTTCCCGGGCGGTCTCGACATCGTCCTGAACTCGCTCTCCGGCGACTTCATCGACGCCTCTCTCGACCTCCTCAAGCCTGGCGGCCACTTCCTCGAAATGGGGAAGACCGATCTGCGGGATTCCGTCGAACCCGGCGTCCGGTACTCGCCTTTCGACTTGAGCGAGGCCGATCCGGACCGAATCCGGGAAATGCTCGGCGCGCTCGTCGAACTCTTCGAGGGCGGGCGGCTCACCCCGCTGCCGGTCACCGCGTTCGACGTGCGGCAGGCGCCGCAGGCGTTCCGTCGGCTGAGCCAGGGACGGACGATCGGCAAGGTCGCCCTGACGCTGCCGCGTCCGATCGACCCGGAGGGGACAATCCTGATCACCGGCGGGACGGGGGCGCTCGGGACGCTCGTGGCGCGGCATCTCGTCCGCGAGCACGGCGCCCGCCGCCTGCTCCTCGCCAGCCGCCGGGGCCCGGCCGCCGGCACGGCCGCCGAGCTGCGCGAACTCGACGCCGACGTCACCATCGCGGCCTGCGACGTCGCGGACCGCGACGCCCTCGCCCAGTTGCTCAAGGACGTCCCGGCGGAGCATCCGCTGACGGCGGTGATCCACGCCGCCGGGGTCCTCGACGACGGGACGTTCGACACGCTCACGCCCGAACGCGTCGGCGAAGTGCTGCGCGCGAAGGCCGACGCGGCCTGGAATCTGCACGAGCTGACCGCCGGAATGGACCTGTCGGCGTTCGTCCTTTTCTCGTCGGTCGCCGGGGTGCTGGGCTCCGCCGGGCAGGCCGGTTACGCGTCCGCCAACGCTTTCCTGGACGCGCTGGCCCGGCACCGCCGAGCCGAAGGGCTGCCCGCGACGTCCCTCGCATGGGGCCTGTGGGACAACGGTTCGGGAATGGCCGGAGAGCTGGACGAGACCGATCTCGCCCGAATGCGGCGCACCGGAATACGCGCGCTCTCCCCCGAGGAGGGGCTCGCCCTGTTCGACGCCCACGACTCGGGCCCGGCGGTCCTCATTCCCGCCCGGCTGGACACCGCCGCATTGCGGGCTCAGGCCGAATCCGGGGTGCTGCCCGCGATTCTGGGACGGCTCGTCCAGCGCGGCGCGCGGCGGGCGGCGGCCCCGTCCGGCGAGACCGGCGAGGCGTGGAAGCGGCGGCTCGCGGAGCTGGCGGAGGACGATCGCCGCGAGGCGCTGGTGGACCTGGTGCGCACCGAGTCGGTCGCGGTGCTGGGCCACGACTCGCCGTCCGTGCTGAAGAGCGACCAGGCGTTCAAGGAGGCCGGGTTCGACTCGCTCACCGGCGTCGAGCTGCGGAACCGGCTGAGCACGCGCACCGGGCTGCGGCTGCCGTCGACGCTGGTCTTCGACCATCCGACGCCCGCCGCGCTCGCCGACCACCTGCTGGCGCTGTTCGTCCCCGGCGACGCGGCGGCGGGCCCGCCCGCGCTCGCCGAGCTGGGCCGGCTGGAGTCCGCGGTGCTCGCCGCCGCCGCGGATCCGGGGACGCGCGCGGAAGTGACCGAGTCCCTGACCGCGCTGCTCCAGAAAGTGCGCGAGATCGGCGACGCGGCGGACGACGCCGACTCCGCGGACATCGCGGCGCGGCTCGACGCGGCGACCGACGAGGACCTCTTCGATTTCATCGAGAACGAACTCTAGGGCTGGCGGGACAATGACCAACGAGGACACCCTGCGCGGCTATCTCAAGCGCGTCACCGCCGATCTGCACGACGCGCGCCGGCGCCTCCGCGACATCGAGTCGAAGAACCACGAGCCCATCGCCATCGTCGCGATGGGATGCCGTTTCCCGGGCGGCGTCCGCTCGCCCGGCGAATTGTGGGACCTCGTCGCGCGGGGCGAGGAGGCCATTTCCGGTTTCCCGGAGGCACGCGGCTGGAACGCCGACGAACTCTACGACCCGGACCCGGACGTGCCGGGAAAGACCTACTGCGTCCGCGGCGGCTTCGTGCAGGACGCCGAAAGGTTCGACGCCGAGTTCTTCGGGATCAGCCCGCGGGAAGCGCTGGCGATGGACCCGCAGCAGCGGCTTCTCCTTGAGTCGTCCTGGGAGGCCCTTGAGCGCGCCGCGATCGACCCGGCCACATTGCGCGGCAGCAGGACCGGCGTCTTCACCGGAGTCGCGACGGCGGAATACGCCACCATGCGGTACGGCGGGCCGCCCGAGTCCGAGGGCTATCTGCTGACCGGAATCCTCGCCAGCGTCGCGTCCGGGCGGCTCTCCTATTCGCTCGGCCTTGAGGGCCCGGCCGTCAGCATCGACACGGCGTGCTCGTCGTCACTGGTCGCCCTGCACCTCGCCGTCCAGTCGCTGCGCAACGGTGAATGCGATCTGGCGCTCGCGTGCGGCGCGACGGTCATGACGTCGCCCGGCGTCTTCGTCGAATTCAGCCGCCAGCGGGGCCTTTCCCCGGACGGGCGCTGCAAGGCGTTCTCCGCCGCCGCCGACGGGACGGGCTGGGCCGAGGGCGCCGGTGTCCTGGTGGTCGAACGGCTGTCGGACGCCCAGGCGAACGGCCACCCGATCGTGGCCGTCGTCCGGGGTTCGGCGGTCAACCAGGATGGCGCGAGCAATGGCCTGACGGCGCCGAACGGCCCGTCACAGCAGCGGGTCATCCGGGCCGCGCTCGCCAATTCCGGTTTGAAGCCGGAGGACGTCGACGCCGTCGAAGCCCACGGCACCGGGACCACTCTCGGCGACCCGATCGAAGCGCAGGCACTACTCGCCACTTATGGGCAGGAGCGGCCTTCCGACCGGCCGCTGCGGCTGGGGTCGATCAAGTCGAACATCGGCCACACCCAGGCCGCCGCGGGCGTCGCCGGAATCATCAAAATGGTCGAAGCGATGCGCCACGGCGTCCTACCGAAAACGCTGCACGTGGACGAGCCCTCATCGCACGTCGATTGGGATTCCGGTGCTGTCAGCCTGCTCACGGAGCAGATCGCGTGGCCGGAGAGCGACCGTCCCCGGCGCTCGGCGGTCTCGTCGTTCGGGATCAGCGGGACGAACGCGCACGTCATCCTCGAACAGGCACCGGAAGCGGATCTCCCCGAGCCGGTGCGGCCGGAGCACCCGCTGCCGGTTCTCCTCTCGGCCAGGACCGAGCCCGCCTTGCAGGAGCAGGCGGCACGGTTGCGCGATTTCGTCGCTTCCGAGCCCACGGCCGAACTCACGGACATCGCCCGCACCCTGGCGACCGGGCGCGCCCGCTTCGAGCACCGCGCCGCCATCGTCGCCGCCGACCTGGCCGAGCTGCGCCAGGCCCTTGAGGGTGAGATCGTCGGTGAATCCGTCCGGCACTCGGGCAAAGTCGCGTTCCTTTACTCCGGGCAAGGCTCGCAGCACGCGGGAATGGGCCGGGAGCTGTACGAGACGTTCCCCGTATTCGCCGAGGCTCTCGACGCCGCCTGCGAGCATCTCGATCCGCGACTCAAGCGGATCATGTTCGCCGATGACCCGGAGGAACTGAACCAGACCCTCTACACCCAGCCCGCCCTCTTCGCCTACCAAACCGCGCTGCACGCGCTGCTGACCGATTGGGGAATTACCCCGCACTTCCTGGTCGGGCATTCGCTGGGCGAACTCACCGCCGCCCACACTTCCGGGACGCTGTCCCTCGCGGACGCGTCCGCGCTGGTCACCGCACGCGCCCGCGCCATGCACGACACCCCCGCCGGGGCCATGGCCGCCATCAACGCAGCACCCGACGAAATCACCCTCACCGACGGCCTCAGCATCGCCGCCATCAACACCGCGCACAGCACGGTCATCTCGGGTCCGTCCGAGGCCGTTCAGGAAATCGTCCGGCATTGGAAGGACGAAGGACGGCGCACCCGCCTGCTCACCACCAACCGCGCCTTCCACTCCTCCCTCATGGACGACGCCGTCGCGCCCCTGACCCAGGCCGCCCGCGACCTCGTCCACAACCCGGCCACGATCCCGGTCATCTCCAACCTCACCGGCCAGCCCGCCGAGCACACGCCCGAATACTGGGCCGAGCACCTCCTCGGCACGGTCAACTACCACAAGGCCGTCCAATACCTGGATGAGCAGGGCGTCACCACCTACATCGAAATAGGTCCGGACACCACGCTCACCGCCCTCACGGCGGACACCACCACCGCGACCACCATTCCGCTCCAGAATCCGAAGCAGCCGCAGACCTCGACGCTGCTCGGCAACATCACCCAGGTCCACAACACCGGAGTCCCGGTGGACTGGACCCGGATCATCCCGGCCGGACGCCACGCCGACCTGCCCACCTACCCGTTCGAGGAAGAGCCCTACTGGCTGGACGCACCCGCGACGAGTGCCGATCTGCGCACCGCCGGGCTGACGTCCACCGGACACCCGCTGCTGAGCGCGGTCGTGGAACTCCCCGACGACCAGGGGCACGTCTTCACCGGGACGCTCTCCCTCAAGTCGCAGCCGTGGCTCGCCGACCACATCGTCTACGACACCGCCGTCCTCCCCGGGACGGCCTATGTCGAGTTCGCCCTTCACGCCGCGAACCACATCGGCTACGACACGGTCGAGGAACTGACCCATCACGCCGCGCTGGGCGTCCAGGACGGCGAGGTCTTCCAGATCCGGCTGGCGATCGGCCCGGAGGACGGAAACGGCGGACGTTCCTTCACCGTCCATTCCCGTCCGGAGGACGCGGCCCGCGACACCGAATGGACGCGGCACGCCACCGGCCTGATCACCACCACGTCCCCCGAGCCCGTGGCGCTGACCGCGTGGCCGCCCGCGAACGCCGAACCGCTCGACCCCGACGAGATCTACCGGTTCCTCGGCAATCTCGGGTTCGACTACGGCCCGTCATTCCTCGGAGTGCGCGCCGCCTGGCGGCAGGACCAGGACTTCTACGCGGAAGTGGCGCTCCCCGACGACGCCCGACCGGGCGCTTTCGGCATCCATCCGGCCCTTCTGGACTGCGCGCTGCACACCTTCGTCGTCCAGGGCGCGGACCGTTTGAGCGTGCCGTTCTCGTGGAGCGGCGTGTCGCTGCACGCGCCGGGCGCCGACCGTCTCCGGGTGCGGATCGAGGTACTGGCGTCCGATTCGGTGCGGCTGGTCCTCGCCGACGGTTCCGGCGCCCCGGTCGCGACGATCCGCGGGCTCGCCGTCCGGCCCATGCCCGCCGACCGGATCGGCTCCGGCGGCGGCGACACCGTTTACCAGGTCGACTGGACGCCGATCGAAAGCGGCACCGAAACGGAATGGGCTCTCCTCGGCGAGCCGTTCCCCTCGCTGGCCGCCGCCGACGTTCCCGCCTTCGCCAACCTCGCCGCGCTGAGCGCGGCTCTCGACAACGGCGAGCGGCCCCCGTCGACCATTCTGGTGTGCCACGGCGGCGACGGGAACGGCTCCGCCGAGGCGGCCCATTCCGCCACCCGGCGGCTCCTCGGCCTCGTCCGGGAATGGCTCGCCGACGAGCGGCTCGCGGACGTCCGGCTCGCGGTCGCCACGCGCGGCGCGGTGGCCGTCCGCCCGGGCGAGCCCATCACCGACCTGGCCGCCGCGCCCGCCTGGGGCCTGATTCGCTCGGCGCAGTCGGAGCATCCCGGACGGTTCACGCTCATCGACCTCGACGACCAGGAGTCGAGCGCGGCGGCCCTCCCGGCGTCGCTCGGCGTCGGCGACGAGCGGCAACTCGTGCTGCGCGACGGCGCCCTGCACGCCTTCCGCCTCCCGCGCGCCGACGTCTGGGCGGAATCCCCCGCGAGCCCGTTCGGCCCGGACGGCACCGTCCTGATCACGGGCGGCACCGGCGGACTCGGCCGCCTCCTCGCGCGGCACCTGGTGGACGAGCACGGCGTCCGCCGCCTGCTCGTCATCAGCCGCCAGGGCCCGGACGCCGAGAACGCCGCCGAACTCCAGGAATTGCAGGCCGATGTCACCGTCGCCGCGTGCGACGCCGCCGACCGGGAGGCCCTCGCCGACCTCCTCGCGCGGCATCCGGTGAACGCGGTCGTCCACGCGGCCGGTGTCCTGGACGACGCGACCATCGCGAACCTCGAACCGGAACGGCTCGACGCCGTCCTGCGCCCGAAGGTCGACGCGGCCTGGAACCTGCACGAGCTCACCCGCGACCTGGACGCGTTCGTCCTGTTCTCGTCCGCCGCCGGAACACTCGGCAACCCCGGACAAGCCAACTACGCCGCCGCCAACACCTACCTCGACGCCCTCGCCCACCACCGCGTTCAGCAGGGTCGGCCCGCCGTGTCCCTCGCCTGGGGGCCCTGGGCGATGACCGGGATGGCCGGCGAGCTGACCGAGGCGGACGCGGCGCGGCTCGCCCGCGGCGGCGTCGCGCCGCTGTCCGCCGAGCAGGGGCTCGCGCTGTTCGACCTCGCGGTCGGCGCGGACGCGGCGGCGCTGGTCCCGGCGCGGCTGGTGCGGTCGCCGGCGCGGCGGGCGCGGCAGTCGGCCGCGGCCCGGCCGGGCGCCTCGAAGCTCGCCGGGAAGAGCCGCGCCGAGCTTGAGGCCGTCCTGCTCGACCTGGTGCGGGAGGAGGCGGCGGCGGTGCTCGGGCACGCGACGGCGGAGGCCGTCGAGGCGACGCGCCCGTTCCAGTCGCTCGGGTTCGACTCGCTCACCGCCGTCGACCTGCGCAACCACCTCAGCCGGAGCACCGGGCTGCGGCTGCCCGCCGCCACGCTGTTCGACTATCCGACGCCCGAGGCGCTCGCCGCCCACCTGGCGGGCGAGCTGTCCGCCGAGTCGGCGGAGACGGCGGCGCCCGTGGCGTCGGCGATCGTCCAGGCGACCGACGAGCCGATCGCGATCGTCGGGATGGGATGCCGCTTCCCCGGCGACGTCCGCGACCCCGAGGGACTGTGGCGGCTGGTCGCGGACGGAATCGACGCCGTGACCCAGTTCCCCACCGACCGGGGCTGGGACAAGGCCGCCCTCTACGACCCGACCCCCGGCACTCCCGGCCGCACCTACACGACGCAGGGCGGATTCTTCGACGGCGTCGACCGGTTCGACGCGGACTTCTTCGGTATCAGCCCCCGCGAGGCCCTCGCGATGGACCCGCAGCAGCGGCTCATGCTGGAGACCGCCTGGGAGGCGTTCGAGCGGGCGGGCATCGACCCGGCGACCGTGCGCGGCAGCGCGACGGGCGTGTTCGCCGGGGTCGCGACCGCCGAGTACCTGTCCCTCCAGCATCACGGGCCGGAGGAGCTCGGCGGCTACCTGCTGACCGGCAACACGGCGAGCGTCGCGTCCGGACGGATCGCCTACACCTTCGGGCTCGAGGGCCCGGCGGTCAGCGTCGACACGGCGTGCTCGTCGTCGCTGGTCGCGCTGCACCTGGCCGTCCAGTCGCTGCGCAACGGCGAATGCGACCTGGCGCTCGCCGGAGGCTCCACGATCATGGCCTCGCCGGGCATGTTCGTGGAGTTCAGCCGCCAGCGCGGCCTCGCCCCGGACGGGCGCAGCAAGTCGTTCTCCGCGTCCGCCGACGGCGTGGCGTGGGGCGAGGGCGCCGGGATGCTCCTGCTGGAACGGCTGTCGGACGCGAAGGCCAACGGGCATCCCGTCCTGGCCGTGGTGCGGGGCACGGCGATCAACCAGGACGGCGCGAGCAACGGACTCACCGCGCCTAACGGGCCGTCCCAGCAGCGGGTGATCCGGGCCGCGCTCGCCAACGCGGGGCTCACCGCCGACCAGGTCGACGCCGTCGAGGCGCACGGGACCGGGACGACGCTGGGCGACCCGATCGAGGCGCAGGCGCTCCTCGCCACCTACGGGCAGGCGCGGACGGCCGACCAGCCGCTACGGCTCGGGTCCATCAAGTCGAACATGGGGCACACGCAGGCCGCGGCGGGTGTCGCCGGGGTCATCAAGATGGTGCAGGCGATGCGGCACGGCGTCCTGCCCAAGAGCCTTCACATCGACGCCCCGTCACCGCACGTCGACTGGGAGTCCGGGGCCGTCAGCCTCCTGACCGAGGCGATCGAATGGCCCGACTACGGCCATCCGCACCGTGCCGGAGTCTCCTCGTTCGGCATCAGCGGCACCAACGCCCACGTCATCCTCGAAGAGGCGCCCGGGGCGGACGTTCCCGAGCCGGAACGGCCCGCCCATCCGGTGCCGGTGCTGCTCTCGGCGAAGACGGAAAGCGCGTTGTACGAGCAGGCCGCGCGACTGCGCGAATTCGTCGCCTCCGACCCGGCGGCCGACGTCGCGGACATCGCCCACACGCTCGCGAACGGACGCAGCCGCTTCGCCCACCGCGCCGGGATCGTCGCCGGAAGCGCCGAGGAACTCGTCCGGGGGCTGGACGACCTTCAGCCGGTCGTCAGCCGTCCTGGGAAGGTCGCGTTCCTTTACTCCGGGCAGGGCTCGCAGCACGCGGGAATGGGCCGCGAACTGTACGAGACGTTCCCGGTATTCGCCGAGGCCCTCGACGCCGCCTGCGAACACCTCGACCCGCGACTCAAGCAGATCATGTTCGCCGACGACCCCGAAGAACTGAACCAGACCCTCTACACCCAGCCCGCCCTGTTCGCCTACCAGACCGCGCTGCACGCGCTGCTAACCGATTGGGGCATCACGCCCCATTACCTGGTCGGGCATTCGCTGGGCGAGATCACCGCCGCCCACACCTCCGGGACGCTGTCCCTCGCGGACGCGGCCGCGCTGGTCACGGCCCGCGCCCGCGCCATGCACGACACCCCCGCCGGGGCCATGGCCGCCATCAACGCAGCCCCCGACGAAATCACCCTCACCGACGGCGTCAGCATCGCCGCCATCAACGCGGCACAAAGCACCGTCATCTCCGGCCCGGCAGAAGCCGTGCAAGAAATCGCCCAACACTGGAAGGACCAAGGACGGCGCACCCGCCTGCTCACCACCAACCGCGCCTTCCACTCCTCCCTTATGGACCAGGCCGTCGAGCCTCTGACCCAGGCCGCCCGCGACCTCGTCCACAACCCGGCCACGATCCCGGTCATCTCCAATCTCACCGGCCAGCCCGCCGAGCACACGCCCGAATACTGGGCCGAGCACCTCCTCGGCACGGTCGACTACCACCAAGCCGTTCAGTACCTCGACCGGCAGGGCGTCACCACGTTCATCGAAATCGGGCCCGACGCCACGCTGACGGCCCTCACCGCCGACACCGCCACCGGCGCGACCGTCGCCCTGCAGAATCCGAAACAACCGCAGAGCACGGCGCTGCTCACCGGGGTCACCGACGCGCACAACAGCGGTGTCCCCATCGACTGGCCGAAGGTCATTCCCACCGGACGCCAGGTCGAACTGCCGACCTATCCGTTCCAGCACGACCGCTACTGGACCACCAAGAGCCTCGCCGTCTCGGGCGCCGCGAGCCACGGCCTGCAAAGCACCGACCATCCGATCCTCACGGCGGTCACGGATCTGCCGGGCGACGGCGAACTCCTCCTCAGCGGACGGGTCTCGCTCGATTCCCACCCCTGGCTCGCCGACCACGCGATCCACGGCGCCGTCCTGCTGCCCGCCACGCTCTACCTCGAACTCGCGCTGCACGCCGCGAGCCATGTCGGATGCGACACGGTCGACGAGTTGACCCTGCACGCGCCCGTGATCCTGGCCGCCGGCGAGGCGGCGCAGCTCCAGGTCATCGTCGACGACGACCGGGCGATCACCATTCGGGCCCGCGCCTACGGCGATTCCGTCGAAAAGCGGGAATGGACGATCTGCGCCACCGGCAGCGTCACGGCGACGGGGATTCCCGTCCAGGCGGACCTGGCGGCCTGGCCGCCTCCCGGCGCCGCTCCGGTCGACATCGCGGACCTCTACGACCGGCTGGCCGAGCGCGGCTACGTCTACGGCCCGCTGTTCCAGGGCCTCAAGGCCGCCTGGCAGGACGGCGGCGACATCTACGCGGAGGCGGAGCTCCCGGAAGAGCCCGGCGCCGGATTCCATCTTCATCCCGCCCTCCTCGACGCCGTCCTGCACTCGACCCTCCTCTCCGGCGAGACCGGCGATCCGGGCGCGATCCGGTTGCCGTTCTCCTGGAGCGGCGTCACGTCGAGCGACACCAGGACGGGAACCCTGCGGGCCCGGCTGACCCCGACGTCCGCCGAGACGCTCGGCCTCCATCTCGCCGACTCCGCCGGGACGCCGGTCGCGACGATCGGGGCGCTGGCCACGCGTCCCGTCCGGACGGAGCAGCTCGTCAAGGCGGCACCGCCGTCCATCTACCGGATCGAGTGGACGCCGAAGCCCGTCGCCCCCGAGGACCCGACCGGTGGCTGGGCGGCACTGGGCGACCCGCCCGGCTTCTTGGCGGAAGACGAGCCCGCCTACCCGGACCTGGCCGCGCTCCGGGACGCGATCGAGTCCGGCGCGCCGACACCCGATCTGCTCTTCGTCCGCTGCGCGGCGGACGACGGCACCGACCCGGCCGCCCACGCGCACGCCCTCACCAAGGACGTCTTGGCCCTTCTCCAGGACTTCCTTCCGGACGAGCGGCTCACCGAGGTCCGCCTCGCGGTCGTCACCAACGGCTCGGTCATGGACGACCCCGACCCCGCCACGGCGGCCGTGTGGGGCCTGATCCGCTCGGCGCAGGCCGAGAACCCGGACCGCGTCGTCCTGCTCGACCTCGACCTCGACCCTGGCCTCGACGCGGACGCCGCCCGCGCGACCGTCGCGGCGGCCGTCGCGACCGACGAGCCGCAGCTCGCCGTCCGCGACGGCGGAACGCACGTCCCGCGCCTGGCCCGGGCCACCGCCGACGCACCGGCGGCCGTCCCGGCGTTCGACCCGGACGGCACGGTCCTGGTCACCGGCGGGACCGGCGCGCTCGGCGGGCTGGTCGCCGGGCACCTCGCCGCCGACCACGGCGCCCGGCGGCTGCTGCTCGTCAGCCGCCGCGGGCCGGACGCCCCGGGCGCGGCGGAGCTGGAGGCGGAGCTGACCGCGCACGGCGCGGACGTCACGATCGCGGCGTGCGACGTGTCCGACCGGCGGGCGCTCGCGGACCTCCTCGCCGAGCATCCCGTCACGGCCGTCGTCCACACGGCCGGGATCCTGGACGACGCGACCGTCACCGGCCTGACCGCCGACCGGCTCGACGCGGTGCTCCGCCCCAAGGTCGACGCGGCGTGGAACCTGCACGAGCTCACCGCCGGCCTGGACGCGTTCATCCTGTTCTCGTCCGTGGCGGGCACGCTCGGCAGTCCCGGGCAGGCCAACTACGCCGCCGCGAACGCGTTCCTCGACGCGCTCGCGCACCGCCGCCGCGCCGCCGGGCAGCCCGCGACGTCGCTGGCCTGGGGCCCGTGGGCGTCCGACGGCATGGCCGCCGGGGCCGACGCGGACACGGCGGCGCGGATGTCCCGCGACGGGATCACCCCGATCGGTTCCGAGCAGGGGCTCGCGCTCTTCGACCTGGCACGTTCGCTGGACGACGCCGTGCTCGCCCCCGTCCGGCTCGAACCGGCGGCGCTCCGCGACCTGGACGACGCGCTGCCCTCGGTGCTGCGCGGACTCGTCCGCACCGGGGCCCGGCGGCCGGGACGCGGGTCGGCCGCGCTCGTCCAGCGGCTCGCCCGGCTCGGCGACGAGGACCGGCGCGCCGCGCTCCTCGACCTGGTCAGGTCGGAGGTGGCGACGGCGCTCGGGCACAGGTCCGGCCAGGCGGTCGAGCCGGACCGGCCGTTCCAGGAGCTCGGGTTCGACTCGCTCACCGCCGTCGAGCTGCGCAACCGGCTCAAGCGGGCGAGCGGGCTCGCGCTGCCCGCCACGCTCGTCTTCGACTACCCGACGCCCGCCGCGCTCGCGGACCTGCTCGGTGAGCGCCTCCTCCAGACGAGTCCGGAGGCGGCGGCCGCGCCGGCCGTCACGCGCGCCGCCGTCGACGAGCCGATCGCGATCGTCGGGATGGCGTGCCGCTACCCCGGCGGCGTCCGCGGCCCGCGCGACCTGTGGAACCTCGTCACGTCGGGGACGGACGCCGTGTCGCCGTTCCCCACCGGGCGCGGCTGGGACGTCGCCGCGCTCTACGACCCGGACCCGGAACGTCCCGGCAAGAGCTACACCAGGCACGGCGGGTTCCTGCACGACGCCGACCACTTCGACCCGGCCTTCTTCGGGATCACCCCGCGCGAGGCCCTCGCCATCGACCCGCAGCAGCGGCTCCTCCTGGAGACGACCTGGGAGGCGCTCGAACGGGCGGGCCTCGACCCCGGCGGCCTGCGCGGCAGCCGGACCGGCGTCTTCACCGGGATCATGTACAGCGACTACGGGGGCCGCCTGGCCCGGCGGATCCCGAAGGACGTCGAGGGGTACGTCGGCACCGGCAGCTCCGGGAGCGTCGCGTCCGGACGCGTGTCCTACACGTTCGGCTTCGAGGGCCCGGCCGTCACGGTGGACACGGCGTGCTCGTCGTCGCTGGTCGCCCTGCACCTGGCCGCGCAGGCGCTCCGGAACGGCGAATGCGACCTGGCGCTCGCCGGAGGCTCCACGGTGATGGCCACGCCGAGCACGTTCGTGGAGTTCAGCCGCCAGCGCGGCCTTTCCCCGGACGGGCGCTGCAAGTCGTTCGCCGCCGCCGCCGACGGCGTCGCATGGGGCGAGGGCGCCGGAATGCTGCTCGTGGAACGGCTGTCGGACGCGCGCGCGAACGGCCATCCGATCCTGGCCGTCGTCCGCGGCTCCGCCATCAACCAGGACGGCGCGAGCAATGGCCTGACGGCGCCGAACGGCCCGTCGCAGCAGCGGGTGATCCGGGCCGCGCTCGCCAATTCCGGTCTCGCACCGGACGACATCGACGCCGTCGAAGCCCACGGCACCGGGACCACTCTCGGCGACCCGATCGAAGCGCAGGCACTACTCGCCACCTACGGGCGGGAACGGCCCGCCGACCGGCCGCTGCGGCTCGGGTCTATCAAGTCGAACATCGGCCACACCCAGGCCGCCGCGGGCGTCGCCGGAATCATCAAAATGGTCGAAGCGATGCGCCACGGCGTCCTGCCGAAAACGCTGCACGTGGACGAGCCCTCGCCGCACGTCGACTGGGAGACCGGCGCCGTCAGCCTGCTCACCGAACAGATCGACTGGCCGGAGAGCGACCGTCCCCGGCGCTCGGCGGTCTCGTCGTTCGGGATCAGCGGGACGAACGCCCACATCATCCTCGAACAGGCTCCCGGCACGGACGCCGGAGAAACCGAGCAGCCCGGCCATCCCATGCCGGTGCTCCTGTCGGCCAAAACCGAATCCGCCCTGCGGGACCAGGCGGCACGACTCCGCGATTTCGTCGCCGCGAATACTTCGGTCGGCCTTCCCGACATCGCCCGGACGCTGGCGACCGGACGCGCCCATTTCCCGCTGCGCACGGGCATCGTCGCGAAGACCATCGACGAACTCGTCCAAGGACTGGACGACGACCTGGAACCGGTCACCGCGAACCCCGGGAAAGTCGCGTTCCTTTACTCCGGGCAAGGCTCGCAGCACGCGGGAATGGGCCGCGAACTGTACGAGACGTTCCCCGTATTCGCCGAGGCCCTAGACGCCGCCTGCGAGCATCTCGACCCGCGACTCAAGCAGATCATGTTCGCCGACGACCCCGAAGAACTGAACCAGACCCTCTACACCCAACCCGCCCTCTTCGCCTACCAGACAGCGCTGCACGCGCTGCTAACCGATTGGGGAATCACGCCCCATTACCTGGTCGGGCATTCGCTGGGCGAACTCACCGCCGCCCACACCTCCGGGACGCTCTCCCTCGCCGACGCGTCCGCGCTGGTCACCGCACGCGCCCGCGCCATGCACGACACCCCCGCCGGGGCCATGGCCGCCATCAACGCAGCACCCGACGAAATCACCCTCACCGACGGCGTCAGCATCGCCGCCGTCAACACCGCGCACAGCACGGTCATCTCGGGCCCGCGCGACGCCGTCGAAGAAGTCATCCGGCATTGGAAGGACGAAGGGCGGCGCACCCGCCTGCTCACCACCAACCGCGCTTTCCACTCCTCCCTCATGGACGAGGCCGTCGCACCCCTGACCGAGGCCGCCCGCCAAATCACCCACCACTCCGCGAACATCCCGGTCATCTCCAACCTCACCGGGGAGCCCGCCGAGCACACGCCCGAATACTGGGCCGAGCACCTCCTCGGCACGGTCAACTACCACAAGGCCGTCCAATACCTGGATGAGCAGGGCGTCACCACCTACATCGAAATAGGCCCCGACACAACGCTCACCACTCTCACCGGTGAGACGACGACGAACACGACCATCGCCCTGCAAAACCCGAAGCGGCCGCAAACTTCAACGCTGCTCAGCGAGACGATCCGGGCACACAACACCGGAGTCCCGGTCGACTGGACCCGGATCATCCCGGCCGGACGTCACGCCGATCTCCCCACCTACCCGTTCGAGGAACGGCGTTACTGGCTCGACAGCCCGGCGACGGGAATGGACCTGACCGCCGCCGGTCTCGACACGTCCGAGCACCCGTTCGTCGGAGCCGCGGCCGAACTCCCGGACGGCGGGCACCTGTTCACCGGCCGGATATCGCTCGACTCCCACCCCTGGCTGACGGACCACGCCGTCCAGGGCACGGTCCTCCTCCCCGGAACGGCCTTCCTCGAACTGGCGCTGCACGCGGCGCGGCAGACCGGCAACGACACCGTGGACGAACTGACGCTCCACGCGCCACTCGCCGTCACCGCCGACGACCCCGTCCAGCTCCGCCTTTCGCTGACGCCGCCGGAAAACGACGGCCGACGAACCATCACCATTCATTCGCGCTCCACCAGCGCCGACTGGACGCACAACGCCACCGGCGCCGTCACCGCCACCGGAGCAATTCCCGAAATCCCGGCCACCGCCTGGCCGCCCGCCGATGCCACATCCATCGACATCGATGACCTTCACGCGAAACTCGCCGCGCAGGGCCTCACCTACGGCCCGGCGTTCCACGGCCTGAAAGCGGCCTGGCAGGACGACGACGGCCGGATCTACGCCGAAGCGGAACTCCCCGAGACCACCGGAAGCGACCCGAGCGCCTACGGCCTCCACCCCGCGCTGCTCGACGCCGCGCTGCACACCCTCGCCGCCCGCCAGGGCGACGGCCCGGTCCGCCTCCCGTTCTCCTGGAGCGGCGTCACCCTGAACTTGGCCGGCGCGAAGAGCCTGCGCGTGCGGCTCGGGTTCGACCGTCCCGACGAGGTGACACTCGACCTCGCGGACGGGTCGGGCCAGCCGGTCGGCACCGTCAGGGCCCTGGCCCTGCGCGAGGTCAGCGGCGAACAGCTCGCGGCGGCCCGCACCGGCCGGGACTCCCTCTTCGGCCTCGACTGGACGCCCCTCCCCCTCGCCACCACGACGCCCGACGCCGAATACACGACCCTCACCGTCACCACCGACACGGCGGATCCGGTCGCGGCGGCCCATTCCGTCGCCGAGAACGTCCTCGCCGAAATCCAGCAGTGGCTCAGGGACGAACGCTCCTCGGACGCCCGGCTCGTCGTCGTCACGCACGGCGCGGTCGCCGTCCGGCCGGACGAGGACGTCAGCGACCTGCCCGCCGCCACGGCCTGGGGCCTGGTCCGGTCGGCGCAGACGGAGAACCCGGGCCGGATCCAGCTCGTCGACGTCGACGAGAGCGGCGCCGACGCGCTCCCCGCCGCCGTCGCCACGGGCGAGCCGCAGCTCGCGCTCCGGGACGGCGCGGCGTTCGCGCCGAGGCTCGTCCGGGCCCGGCCGCCCGCCGAGCCGTCCGCCGGGCCGCACACCCCGTTCGACCCGGACGGGACGGTCCTCATCACCGGCGGCACCGGCACCCTGGGCGTCCTGATCGCCCGGCACCTGGTCGCGAACCACGGCGCCCGGCGCCTGGTGCTCGTCAGCAGGCGGGGCCGGAACGCCGGCACGGCGGCGGAACTCGACGGCCTCGACGCCGACGTCACCGTCGCGGCCTGCGACACCGCCGACCCCGAGGCGTTCGGCCGGCTGCTCACCGAGCACGCTCCGGCGACCGTCGTCCACGCCGCCGGGATCATCGACGACGCGACCGTCGACAACCTCACCCCGCGGAAGCTCCACGGCGTCCTGCGGCCCAAGGTCGACACGGTCCGAATCCTGCACGACCACCCCCACCAGCCCGAACACCTCATCCTGTTCTCGTCGGCCGCCGCCGCCCTCGGCAATCCGGGGCAGGCGAACTACGCCGCCGCGAACACCTACCTCGACGCGCTCGCCCACCACCGCACCCGCGCCGGACTGCGGACGACCTCGCTCGCCTGGGGGCTGTGGAACACGGCCAGCGGCATCACCGGCGACCTCAGCGCGGCGGACCTCGCCCGGCTGTCCGGGACGGGCGTCGTCCCGCTCGGCGCGGACGACGCCCTCGCGCTGTTCGACCTGGCGCTCGCCGGGGACCGGCCGCTGCTCGTCCCGGTGCGGCTCGACCTCGGGACGCTGCGCTCGCACGCCGCGTCCGGGATGCTGCCCGCCGTCCTGCGCGGGCTGGTCCCGGCGCCGGTGTCGCGGGCGTCCGCGAACGGGTCCGGGACGGCGGGCACGGAGCTGCGCCGCCGCCTGTCCGGCAAGAGCGAGCCGGAGCAGATCCGGGTGCTGGTGGACGTCGTCAGGACGGCGCTCGCCGCCGTCCAGGGACGTCCGGAGGGCGAGACGATCCCAGCGGAGCGCAAGTTCCTCGACATGGGGCTCGACTCGCTCGGCGCCCTCGAACTCCGCAACCGGCTCAACGCGGCGACCGGCCTCCGGCTGCCCGCGACGCTCCTCTTCGACTACCCGAACCCGCTGGCGAGCGCCCACCACCTCCGCGCGGAGCTGGGCGTCGCCGCCGCCACCCCCGAGGACGCGGCGGACGCCGAGATCCGCCGGACCCTCGCCGCCATCCCGCTCCCGAAGCTCCGGGAGTCCGGCCTGATGGGCGCCCTGCTGCGGCTCGCCGCCGGCGACGACGACGAACCGAACGGGACCGGCGGCGACGGGACCGACGCGATCCGCACCGCGGACGTGGACGACCTCGTCCGCCTGGCCCTGGGCGACACCGAATGACCACGGATCGAGAGATGACGACGGCGCACAGAACACGGAGCTGGCGATGAGCACGTCCCCCGACGGCAAGGTCGTGGCGGCGCTGCGCGCGGCGCTGCTGGAGAACGAGCACCTGAAGGCGGAGCGGCGGCGGCTCGCCGAGGAGGCCGCCGAGCCGGTGGCGATCGTCGGGACGGCGTGCCGCTTCCCCGGCGGCGTCGCGTCCCCGGCCGGGCTGTGGCGGCTCGTCGCGGAGGGCGTGGACGCGATCTCCGAGTTCCCCACCGGACGCGGCTGGAACCTCGACACGCTGTTCGACTCCGACCCGGAGAAGCAGGGCACGAGCTACGTCCGGGAGGGCGGGTTCCTGCACCCGGCCGACCGGTTCGACGCCGACTTCTTCGGCATCAGCCCGCGCGAGGCGATGACGATCGACCCGCAGCAGCGGCTCCTCCTGGAGGTCGCGTGGGAGGCGCTGGAGGGCGCGGGCATCGTCCCAAGCGCGCTGCGCGGCAGCCGGACCGGCGTCTTCACCGGGATCATGTACGGGGACTACGGCGCGCGGCTCTACGGCCGCGTCCCGGACGGGTTCGAGGGCTACGTCGGGACGGGCAGCTCGTACAGCATCGCGTCCGGGCGGGTCGCGTACACGCTGGGCCTCGAAGGCCCGGCGGTGTCGGTGGACACGGCCTGCTCGTCGTCCCTGCTCGCGATCCACCTGGCATGCCAGTCGCTGCGCGACGGCGACTGCGAGCTGGCGATGGCGGGCGGCGTGACCGTCATGGCGACGCCGACGACGTTCGTGGAGTTCAGCCGCCAGCGTGGCCTCGCCCCGGACGGGCGGAGCAAGTCGTTCGCCAAGTCCGCGGACGGCGTCGCGTGGGGCGAGGGCGCGGGGCTCGTCCTGCTGGAGCGGTTGTCGACCGCGCGCCGCCACGGGCACCCGGTCGTCGCGGTGATCCGCGGCTCGGCGGTGAACCAGGACGGCGCGAGCAACGGCCTCACCGCGCCGAACGGGCCGTCGCAGCAGCGGGTGATCCGCGCCGCGCTCGCCAACGCCGGGCTCACACCGGACGGCGTCGACGCCGTCGAAGCGCACGGCACCGGCACGACCCTCGGGGACCCGATCGAGGCGCAGGCGCTCCTCGCGACCTACGGGCGGGAGCGTCCCGCCGACCGGCCGCTGCGGCTCGGGTCGGTCAAGTCGAACATCGGCCACACGCAGGCCGCGGCGGGCGTCGCCGGGGTCATCAAGATGGTCGAGGCGATGCGGCACGGCGTCCTGCCGAAGACGCTGCACGTGGACGAGCCGACCCCGCACGTCGACTGGACGTCCGGCGCGGTCAGCCTGCTCACCGAGGCGACCCCGTGGCCGGACGCCGACCGGCCCCGGCGGGCGGCGGTGTCGTCGTTCGGGATCAGCGGGACGAACGCGCACATCGTCCTCGAACACGTCCCCGAACACGTTCCCGACGCGGAGGAACCGGCGGAGCCCCGCCCGGCGCGGCCGACCGCGTGGCTCGTGTCCGGCCGCGACGAGACCGCGCTGCGCGCCCAGGCCGAGCGGTTGCGCGCCCGCCTGCGCGAAGAACCCGGCCTCGACCCGGCGGACGTCGGCCTCACCCTCGCCACCGCGCGGACGCACTTCGAGCGCCGCGCCGCCGTCGTCGCCGACGACCGGGACGCGCTGGAGCGCGGGCTCGCCGCGCTGATCCGGGACGAGCCCGCCGCCGGGCTGGTGCGCGAGCCGCGCAGCGGCGCGGGCGGCCGGGTCGCGTTCGTCTTCCCCGGCCAGGGCGCGCAGTGGGCGGGCATGGGCGTGGAGCTGATGGCGGAGTCCGCCGTGTTCCGCGAGCACCTGGACGCGTGCGCGGACGCGCTCGCCCCGCACGTGGACTGGTCGCTGCACGACGTCCTGCGGCAGGCGCCCGGCGCGCCGACGCTCGACCGCGTCGACGTCGTCCAGCCCGCGCTGTTCGCGCTGATGACGTCGCTGGCCCGGCTGTGGGAGTCGCTCGGCGTCCGGCCGGACGCCGTCGCCGGGCACTCGCAGGGCGAGATCGCCGCCGCGTACGTGTGCGGGGCGCTGTCCCTGGACGACGCCGCCGCCGTCGCCGCGCTGCGCAGCCGGGCGATCGCCGGGCTCGCCGGCGGGGACGGCCGGGGCACGATGGCGTCGGTCCCGCTGCCGGCGCGGGACGTCGAGAAGCGGCTGAACGGGCGGGTCAGCGTCGCCGCCGTCAACGGGCCGTCCGCGACCGTGGTGTCCGGCGACCGGGACGCGGTGCTCGACCTCGTCGAGACGTACCGGGACGAGGGCGTCCGCGCGAAGGCGATCCCGGTCGACTACGCGTCCCACTCGCACCAGATGGAGGAGATCCGCGCCGAGATCCTCGACCGGCTGGCCGGGATCGCGCCGCGCACCGCCGAGATCGCGTTCTACTCGTCGCTGACCGGCGGGCGGCTGGACGACACGGCCGCGCTCGGCACCGGGTACTGGTACGACAACCTGCGCGGGACCGTCCAGTACCAGCGGGCCGTGCAGGCGCTCCACGCGGACGGGCACCGCCTGTACGTGGAGGCGAGCCCGCACCCGATCCTCACCGGGGCGACGGCCGAGACGCTCGGCGACGAGGGCGTGGTCGTCGAGTCGCTGCGCCGCGACGACGGCGGGCCGCGCCGGTTCCTCGCGTCCCTCGCGCACGCGCACACGGGCGGCGCGGACGTCGACTGGGCGGCCTGGCACGCGGGGACGGCGGCGCGCCGCGTCCCGCTGCCCACCTACGCGTTCCAGCACCGCTCCTACTGGCTGGACGGCTCGGCCGCCGCGCGCGACGCGGCCGGGCTCGGGCTGGAGCCCGCCGGGCATCCGCTGCTCGGCGCGGTCGCGGACCTGCCGACCGGCGGGCACGTGTTCAGCGGCCGGGTCTCCGCCGACACGCTTCCGTGGGCGGGCGAGCACTCCGTGCGGGACGCCGTCGTCCTGCCGGGCGCGGCGTTCGCCGAGCTGGCCCTGCACGCCGCCGCGCACACCGGTTTCGGCGGCGTCGAGGAACTGGTGGTGCACGCGCCGCTGGTGCTGCCCGCGCGCGGCGGCGTCCGGCTCAACGTCACCGTTCGGGACGGCGCCGTCGCCATCTACGCTCGGCCGGACGACGACGGCATGGCCGCCGAATGGGTCGAGCACGCCAGCGGCACCCTCGGCACCGGGCGCGCGCTGGACGACGGTTTGGCGGAGTGGCCGCCGCAGGGCGCGGAGCCCGTCGACGTCGACGGCCTGTACGGGCGGATGCTCCGCGCGGGCCTCGCGCACGGCCCGGTCTTCCAGGGTGTGCGGGCCGCCTGGCGGCGGGACGGCGAGGTCTTCGCGGAGCTCGACCTGCCGGACGGCACCGACGTCGGCGGGTACGGCGTCCACCCGGCGCTGCTCGACGCGGTCCTCCAGCCGGTGCTGCTCGGGGACGACGGCGGGGTCCGCGCGCCGTCGCGATGGTCGCGGCTGACGCTGGCGGCGCCGGGCGCGTCCCGGCTGCGGGCCCGGCTCGTCCCCGGACCGGACGCGGTGGAGGTCACCGTCGCCGACGAGGCGGGCGCGCCGGTCGCCGCGGCGTCCGTCGAGCTGGCGCCCCTCGACACGGGACGGCTGCGCGGCGGCCGCGACCCGCTGTACCGGGTGGAATGGCAGCCGGTCACGTCGGCGGCGGCGGCCGGCGACGTCGCGTACGAGACGCTGACCGTCGACACCGGGGCCAACGATCCGGCGGCCGGGGCGCACACCGCCGTCGAGGACGTCCTCGCGCGGCTCCAGGCGCTCGACTCGCCGCTGGTCGTCGTCACGCGCGGCGCGGTCGCGGCCCGTCCCGGCGAGGACGTCCGCGACCTTCCGGCCGCCGCCGTCTGGGGCCTCGTCCGGTCGGCGCAGACCGAGAACCCGGGGCGCGTCCAGATCATCGACGTGGACGACGACTCGGCCGACGTCGCTGTGGCCGTCGCCACGGGCGAACCGCAGCTCGCGATCCGGGACGGGCTCGTCTACGCGCCGCGCCTCGTCCCGGCCGCCGACGCGGACGCGGACGGCGAGATCGCCCTCGACCCGGACGGGACCGTCCTGATCACCGGCGGCACCGGCACGCTCGGCCGCCTCGTCGCCCGGCGGCTGGTCGCCGGGCACGGCGTCCGGCGGCTGCTGCTGATCAGCCGCCGCGGCCCCGCCGCCGAGGGGCTGGACGAGCTGGACGACCTGCCCGCCGACGTGGACGTCACCGTCGCCGCGTGCGACGCCGCCGACCGCGACGCGCTCGCCGCGCTGCTCGCCGAGCATCCGGTGCGCGCGGTCGTGCACACCGCCGGCGTCCTGGACGACGCCACCGTCGGCTCGCTGACGCCCGAGCAGGTCCACCGGGTGCTGCGGCCGAAGGTCGACGCGGCGTGGAACCTGCACGAGCTGCTCCCCGACCTGGACGCCTTCGTGCTGTTCTCGTCGGCGGCGGGCGTCCTCGGGAATCCGGGGCAGGCCAACTACGCCGCCGCGAACGCGTTCCTCGACGCGCTCGCCGCGCACCGGCACGCCGCCGGGCGGCCCGCCGCCTCGCTCGCCTGGGGCCTCTGGGCGACCGCGAGCGGGATGACCGGCGGGCTCGGCGACGCGGACCTCGCCCGGCTCTCCGGCAGCGGGATCGTCCCGCTCGGCACGGAGGAGGCCCTCGGGCTGTTCGACCGGGGGCTGCGGGGCGGGCGGCCGCTGCTCGTCCCGCTGGGGCTCGACCCGTCCGCGCTGCACGAGCAGGCCGCGGACGGGCTGCTGCCGCCGGTGCTGCGCGGGCTCGTCCGGGCCCCGGCGCGGCGCGCCGACCGGTCCGGGCCGCCGCTCGCCGCGCGGCTCGCCGCACTGCCGGAGGACGAGCGCGGCCCGGTGCTGCTCGACCTCGTCCGGTCGCACGCGGCGACCGTCCTCGGGCACGCGTCCGCCGACGCGATCGCCCCGGACCGCGCGTTCAAGGACCTCGGGTTCGACTCGCTCACCGCCGTCCGGTTCCGCAACCAGGTCAACGCCGCCAGCGGCCTCCAGCTCCCGGTCACGGTCGTCTTCGACTTCCCCAGCTCGGCGGCGCTGGCCGAGCACCTCGCGGCGGAGCTGGTCCCGGCGGGCGCCGACCCGGCCGACCGGCTGATCACCGAGATCGACCGGCTCGACGGCGTCCTCCGGGACGCCGCGCCGGACGCCGGGGCCCGCACCAGGATCGCCAACCGGCTCCGCGCGCTGCTGTGGAAGGTCGGCGACGTCCCGGCGGCGGGCGGCCCCGCGCCGGGCGGCGATCTCGACACGGCGTCCGACGCCGAACTGTTCGACGTGCTCGACAACGAGCTCGGTGTGTCCCACGACTGAGATGTCCGTTTTCCAGGAGGCGACGCCAGGCATGAACCAGGAGAAGCTGCGCGACTATCTCAGGCGCGCGACCGCCGATCTCCGGCTGACCCACCAGCGGCTGCGGGAGGCCGAGGCGCGCGACCATGAGCCGGTCGCGATCGTGGGCATGGGCTGCCGTTTCCCTGGCGACGTGCGGTCCGCGCGGGACCTGTGGCGGCTCGTCGCGGGCGGCGTGGACGCGCTCTCGCGTTTCCCGGACGGCCGGGGATGGGATGTCGACGCCCTTTACGACCCCGATCCCGAACAGCGCGGGACGACGTACGTCCGCGAAGGCGGATTCGTCTATGACGCCGACCGTTTCGACGCGGACTTCTTCGGCATCAGCCCCCGCGAGGCCCTCGGAATGGACCCGCAGCAACGGCTGCTGCTTGAGACCGCGTGGCAGTCGTTCGAGGACGCCGGAATAGACCCGGCGTCGCTTCGCGGCAGCCGGACGGGCGTCTTCGCCGGGACGAACGGGCAGGACTACGTCCGGCACGCGCTGAACGGTCTCGACAAGGTCGAGGGATACCTCGTCACCGGGACGTCGGTGAGCGTCGCCTCCGGGCGGATCGCCTATTCGTTCGGTTTGGAGGGCCCGGCGGTCACGGTCGACACGGCCTGCTCGTCGTCGCTCGTCGCCCTCCATCTGGCGATGCAGGCGCTCCGGCGCGGCGAATGCGACCTGGCGCTCGCGGGCGGCGTGACGGTGATGTCCACCCCGGACATCTTCCTCGAATTCAGCCGCCAGCGCGGATTGGCGGCGGACGGGCGGTGCAAGGCGTTCGCCGCCGCCGCCGACGGGACCGGCTGGGGCGAGGGCGCGGGCCTGCTCCTCGTCGAACGGCTGTCGGACGCCGAGGCCAACGGCCACCGCGTATTGGCCGTGGTGCGCGGTTCCGCGCTCAACCAGGACGGCGCCAGCAACGGCCTCACCGCGCCCAACGGGCCGTCGCAGCAAAGGGTGATCCGGGACGCGCTGGCGAACGCCCTCCTCACCCCGGACGACATCGACGCGGTCGAAGCGCACGGCACCGGGACGACGCTCGGCGACCCGATCGAGGCGCAGGCGCTCCTCGCCACCTATGGGCAGGAAAGGCCCGCGGATCGTCCGTTGTGGCTGGGATCGATCAAATCCAACATCGGCCACACCCAGGCCGCCGCGGGCGTCGCCGGAATCATCAAGATGGTCGAGGCGCTGCGGCACGGCGTCCTGCCGAAGACCCTGCACATCGACGAGCCGACACCGCACGTGAAATGGGAGTCGGGCGCGGTGCGCCTGCTCACCGAAGCGGCCCCGTGGCCGGAGCGGGACCGTCCCCGGCGCGCCGCCGTGTCCTCGTTCGGCATCAGCGGGACGAACGCGCACATCGTCCTCGAACAGGCGCCGGACTCGGACGTTCCCGAACCGGAGCGGCCCCGGCATCCGCTGCCGGTACTGCTGTCGGCCAAGACGGAGCCCGCTCTGCGGGAACAGGCGACGCGACTGGCGGAATTCGTCACCGAGAACCCCGGGACGAGCCTCGCCGACATCGCCCACACCCTGGCGAACGGACGCGCTCGCCTTTCGCAGCGCGCCGCCGTCGTCGCCGGTTCCACGGACGAACTCGTCTCGGGCCTGCAGAACTTGACGCCCGCGAGTGCCACGCCCGGAAAGGTCGCGTTCCTCTACTCGGGCCAGGGTTCGCAGCACGCGGGAATGGGCCGCGAACTATACGAGACGTTCCCGGTATTCGCCGAGGCCCTGGACGCCGCCTGCGAGCATCTCGATCCGCAACTCAAGCGGATCATGTTCGCCGACGACCCTGAAGAACTGAACCAGACCCTCTACACCCAGCCCGCGCTGTTCGCCTACCAGACCGCGCTGCACGCGCTGCTGACCGATTGGGGAATCACGCCCCACTTCCTGGTCGGGCATTCGCTGGGCGAACTCACCGCCGCCTACACCTCCGGCGCCCTCTCCCTGGCCGACGCGGCTGCGCTGGTCACCGCACGCGCCCGCGCCATGCACGACACCCCCGCCGGGGCCATGGCCGCCATCAACGCAGCCCCCGACGAAATCACCCTCACCGACGGCGTCAGCATCGCCGCCATCAACGCGGCACAAAGCACCGTCATCTCCGGACCAGCCCAAGCCGTCCAGGAAATCGCACGACACTGGAAGAACGAAGGCCGACGCACCCGTCTGCTCACCACCAACCGCGCCTTCCACTCCTCGCTCATGGACCAGGCCGTCGAGCCCTTGTCCGAGGCGGCCCGCGCCATCACCCATGACCCGGCGTCCATTCCGGTGGTCTCCAACCTCACCGGGCGGCCCGTCGAGCACACGCCCGCATACTGGGCCGAGCATCTCCTCGGCACGGTCAACTTCCACAAGGCCGTCGAGTATCTCGATGAGCAGGGCGTCACGACGTTCATCGAAATCGGGCCCGACGCGACGCTCACCGCGCTCACCGGCGAGACGGTCACCGGCGCGACCATCGCCCTCCAGAACCCGAAACAACCGCAGAACACGGCGCTGCTCACCGGGGTTTCCCGCGTCCACAACAGCGGCGTGGGCGTCGACTGGTCGAAGATCCTGCCCGCCGGACGCCACACCGACCTCCCCACCTACCCGTTCCAGCGGGAGCGGTTCTGGCTCGACCGCGGCCCGTCCGCCGGAGACGTCGATCAGGCGGGACTCACCCCGGCCGACCATCCGCTCCTGGCCGCGACGACATTGCTCGCCAACGACAACGGCCATCTGCTCACCGGGCGCATTTCCCTCAAGGACCAGCCGTGGCTCGCCGAGCACGCGATCCACGACTCGGCCGTCCTGCCCGGCACGGCGTATGTCGACCTGGCCCTGCGCGCCGCGCAGCGCGCCGGATGCGACACCGTCGAAGAGCTGACCCTCCAGACGCCGTTGGTGCTTCCGCCGAAGGACGGCGTCCAGATCCAGGTCTACGTCGACGCGGCGGACGCCGAGGGCCGCCATTCCATCACGATCCATTCGCGGCGCGAACCGTCCGATCCCGACGACGCGGACGGGCCCTGGACGTGCCACGCGACCGGCACTCTCCGAGCGGGCGGCGCGGCCCCGCCCGCCGAACAGGAGAATTGGCCGCCCGCCGACGCGACGCCGCTCGACGTCAGCGACGTCTACAGCACCTTCGAAACGATCGGCCTGCGTTACGGCCCCCTCTTCCAAGGGCTGAAAGCCGCCTGGCGCGACGGCACCGACATCTGCGCGGAAGTGGAGCTTCCCGACGACACCGATGTCGAGGGTTTCGCGGTGCATCCTGCGCTTCTCGACGCGTCCCTGCACGCGACCCTCCTCGCGGGAGACGCCGACGCGCTGAAACTGCCGTTCTCGTGGAGCGGTGTCTCCGTCCATTCGGTGGGCGCGGTCGCCGTTCGGGTCCGGCTCAGCCGGGGCGACGGCGACACGGTGTCGCTGGCGGTCACCGACCCGGCCGGTGCTCCCGTGGTGACGGTGGACGCGCTGACCGTGCGTCCGATCACGAGCGAGCAGTTGTCCGCCGCGCGGACGGCGCCGTCCGAGCCCGCCTACCACGTCGAATGGACGCCCATCGACGGCGGCCCCGAAACACCGTGGACGGCGATCGGCGAACCGTTCCCCGCCCTCACCGGCAAAGCCGCGAAGGAATTCCCGGATCTCCCAGCACTGCGCGACGCGCTCGCCGCGGGCGAGGACGTCCCGCCGACCGTCCTTTTCTGCCACCGCTCCGAAGAAGAGAACGAGAACCACCTCGACAACGTCCACAACACGACGGCGCGGCTCCTGGAACTGATCCAGAGCTGGCTTTCCGACGACGCGTTCGCCGACCTCCACCTGGTCGTCGCCACCCGTGGCGCGGTCGCCGCGCAGCTCGCAGAGCCGGTCAGCGACCTGGCCGCCGCCCCGGCGTGGGGCCTGGTGCGGTCCGCGCAGTCGGAGCACCCGGGCCGCCTGCGGCTGGTCGACCTGGACGACCGCGCCGGAGACGCCGCGTCCCTGCCCGCCGCGCTCGGCCGCGACGAACCGCAACTGGCGCTGCGCGACGGCGGCGTCCACGCCCCCCGGCTGACGCGCAGCGACCCGGCCCTCGCGCCGCCCGCCGACACCGGCCAATGGCGGCTCGGAATCACCGAGCCGGGGACCGTGGAGAACCTCGTCCTGTCCCCGAACCCGGACGCGGCGCGCCCGCTCGGCCCGGACGAGGTGCGCATCGCCGTGCGCGCGGCGGGCGTGAACTTCCGCGACGTGCTGATCAGCCTGGGAATGTATCCGGGCGAGGCGGTCATCGGCAGCGAGGCCGCCGGAATCGTCACCGAGACAGGGTCCGCCGTCACCGGGCTGACGGCCGGCGACCGGGTGATGGGAATGGTCGACGGGGCCGTCGGGCCGACGGCCGTCACCGACCGGCGGCTGCTCGCCCGCGTCCCGGACGGGTGGTCGTTCGTCCAGGCCGCGACGACGCCGATCGTGTTCCTGACCGCCTACTACGGCCTCCACCACCTGGCCCGGATCGAGCCCGGCCAGCGCATCCTCGTCCATGCCGCCACGGGCGGCGTGGGAATGGCCGCGACGCAGCTCGCCCGCCACTGGGGCGCGGAGGTCTACGGCACCGCCAGCCCCGGCAAATGGCACACGCTCCGCAAGAACGGCTTCGACGCCGACCACATCGCCAATTCCCGCACGCTCGACTTCCACGACGCGTTCCCACGCGGCATGGACGTCGTCCTCAACTCCCTCACCGGCGACTTCATCGACGCGTCGCTCGACCTCCTCAAACCGCGAGGCCATTTCCTCGAAATGGGGAAGACCGACCTCCGCGACCCCGAGGCCCTGCCGGACACCGCCTACCGCCCGTTCGACCTCACCGAGGCCGGGCACGACCGCATCCAGGAAATGCTCACCGCCCTCGTCGAGCTGTTCGAGGCGGGAGCGATCACCCCGCTCCCCGTCACGGCGTTCGACGTGCGGCAGGCGCCGCAGGCGTTCCGGTACCTGAGCCAGGCCAAGCACATCGGCAAGGTCGCGCTGACGGTGCCGCGCCCGATCGACCCGGACGGCACCGTCCTGATCACCGGCGGCACCGGCACGCTCGGCGCCCTCGTGGCCCGCCACCTCGTCACCGCGCACGGCGCCCGCCGCCTGCTGCTGGTCAGCAGGCGCGGCCCGGACGCCGACACCGCCGCCGAAACGGCCGCCGACCTGCGCGCTCTCGGCGCGGACGTCACCGTCGCCGCCTGCGACGTCGCCGACCGCGCCGCGCTGGCCGCACTGCTCGCCGGTATCCCCGACGAGCATCCGCTGACCGCTGTGGTGCACGCGGCGGGCGTCCTCGACGACGGCACGGTCGACGCCCTCACCCCGGAGCGCCTCGCCCCGGTGCTGCGCGCCAAGGCCGACGCGGCCTGGAACCTGCACGAGCTCACCCGCGACCTGGACGCGTTCGTCCTGTTCTCGTCCGCCGCCGGGACACTCGGCAACCCCGGACAGGCCAACTACGCCGCCGCCAACACCTACCTCGACGCCCTCGCCCACCACCGCGTTCAGCAGGGTCAGCCCGCCGTGTCCCTCGCCTGGGGGCTGTGGAAGACCACCAGCGGCATCACCGCCACGCTCGACGGGACGGACCAGAAGCGCCTCGGCCGCAGCGGGCTCGTGCCCCTGCCGGACGAGGACGCGCTCGCGCTGCTCGACACGGCGCAGCGGTCGGGACGTCCCACCTCAGTGCCCGCGCGGTTCGACCTCGGCGTCTTCCGGCGGCTCGCGGAGGCGGGGGTGCTGCCGCCGATGCTGCAAGGGCTGTTCCGCGCGCCGCCCGCGCGGGCGAAGGCGCGCCAGGCCGGGGCCGGGACGCTCCAAGCCCGGCTCGCCGGACGTCCGCGCGCCGAACAGGACAGGGCCCTGCTCGACCTGGTCCGCGAGCACATCGCGGCGGTGCTCGGCCACACGGCGCCGGACGCGATCGACCCCGAACGCCAGTTCCAGGAGCTCGGCTTCGACTCGCTCAGCGCGGTCGAGTTCCGGAACCGGCTGAACGGCGCGACCGGGCTCCGCCTCCCGCCCACGGTGATCTTCGACCGGCCGACCGCCGCCGGGCTCGCCGTCCACCTGCGCACCCTCCTCCTCGGCGAGGACGACGGCGCCGAAGCGGCGCGCCCCGCGCGGGCGACGGTGACGGCGGACGACGCCGAGCCGATCGCGATCGTCTCGATGGCGTGCCGCTTCCCCGGCGGCGTCCGGACGCCGGAGGACCTGTGGAGCCTCGTCGCGGACGGCCGCGACGCGATCACCCGGTTCCCCGACACGCGCGGCTGGGACCTCGACCGGCTCTACGACCCGGACCCCGACCGGGCGGGCACCACCTACGTCCGGGAGGGCGGGTTCGTCGCCGACGCCGACCGGTTCGACGCCGAGTTCTTCGGGATCAGCCCGCGCGAGGCGCTCGCCACCGACCCGCAGCAGCGGCTCCTGCTGGAGGTCGCGTGGGAGACGCTGGAGCGGGCCGGGATCGTCCCGGCGTCGCTGCGCGGCAGCAACACCGGCGTGTTCGTCGGCCTGACCCCCCAGCACTACGCCATCGACTCGGGCGAGCAGACCTCCGCGCTGGAGGGCTACCTCCTCACCGGGACGATGGGCAGCGTCGCCTCGGGCCGCCTGTCCTACAGCTTCGGGCTCGAAGGCCCGGCGATGACCGTCGACACGGCGTGCTCGTCGTCGCTGGTGTCGCTGCACCTGGCGTGCAAGTCGCTCCGCAACGGGGAGAGCGACCTCGCGCTCGCGGGCGGCGTCACCGTCATGGCGGTGCCGGGCATCCTGGTGGAGCTCAGCCGCCAGCGCGTCCTCGCCCCGGACGGGCGCTGCAAGTCCTTCGGCGCCGGAGCCGACGGGACGGGCTGGAGCGAGGGCGTCGGCATGGTCCTCGTGGAGCGGCTGTCGGACGCCGTCCGCAACGGCCACCGCGTCCTCGCCGTGGTCCGCGGGTCGGCGGTGAACCAGGACGGCGCGAGCAACGGCCTCACCGCGCCGAGCGGACCGGCGCAGCAGCGCGTCATCCGCGCGGCGCTCGCCGACGCGCGGCTCGACCCGGACGGGATCGACGCCGTCGAGGCGCACGGCACCGGAACCACCCTCGGCGACCCGATCGAGGCGCACGCCCTGCTCGCGACGTACGGGGCGGAACGTCCCGCCGACCGTCCGCTGCACCTCGGCTCGATCAAGTCGAACCTCGGCCACACGCAGGCCGCCGCGGGCGTCGCGGGCGTGATCAAGATGGTGCAGGCGATGCGGCACGGCGTCCTGCCGAAGACGCTGCACGCCGACGAGCCGACCCCGCACGTCGACTGGGAGTCCGGCGCGCTGTCCCTGCTCGGCGAGTCGGCGCCGTGGCCGCGGAACGGCCGCCCGCGGCGCGCCGCAGTCTCGTCGTTCAGCATCAGCGGAACCAACGCGCACCTGATCCTCGAACAGGGCCCCGACCAAGACCAGGACGACGCGCCCGAGCCCGCGCCGGAGCCGGAGCTCGTCCCGTGGACCATCTCCGCCCGCACCGAGCCCGCCCTCCGGGACCAGGCGCGGCGCCTGAGCGACCACGCCGGGCAGGACCCGGTCGCGGTCGCGCACGCGCTCGCCACCACGCGCGCCGTGTTCGGCCACCGCGCCGTGGTGCTGGGCGACGGCCCCGACGAGCTGCGGGCCGGGCTGGCGTCGCTCGCGTCCGGGGAGCCGGACCCGAACGTGATCGAGGGGACGGCCCTCCCGTCCGGGCACCGGACGGTGTTCGTGTTCCCCGGCCAGGGCTCGCAGTGGGTCGGCATGGCGCGGGACCTGCTCGACACCGCGCCCGTCTTCGCCGCCGAGGCGCGCGAGTGCGCGGCGGAGCTCGACCGGCACCTCGACTGGTCCGTGCTCGACGTGCTGCGCGGCGCGCCCGGCGCGCCGTCGCCGGACCGGATCGACGTCGTCCAGCCCGCCCTGTTCACGGTGATGGTGTCGCTGGCGGCGCTGTGGCGGTCCGCGGGCGTCCACCCGGACGCGGTCATCGGGCACTCCCAGGGCGAGGTCGCCGCCGCGTACGTCGCGGGCGGCCTCGGCCTGCCGGACGCCGCGCGGATCATCGCGCTGCGCGGCCTGGCGTGGCGGCGCCTCGAAGGCAGCGGCGGGATGCACTCCGTCTCGCTTCCCGAACGGGACGCCGTGGCGCGGCTCGCCCCGTGGGAGGGGCGGCTGTCGATCGCGGCGGTCAACGGGCCGACCGCGGTCACCGTGTCCGGCGACCTGGACGCGCTCACCGAGCTGGCCGCCGCGCTCGACGCGGACGAGATCCGCAACCGGCGCGTCCCCGGCGTCAACACGGCCGGGCACTCCCCGCAGGTGGAGACGCTCCGCGATGGGCTCCTCGACGCCCTCGCGGGCGTGTCGCCGCGCTCGTCGGACGTCCCGTTCTACTCCACGGTGACCGGCGGCCTCCTCGACACGGCCGAGCTGGACGCCGCGTACTGGTACCGGAACGTGCGGGAGCCGGTCCGGTTCGCGGACGCCTTCACCGCGCTCGCCGGAACGGGCGGGCTCCTGGCGGTCGAGGTCAGCCCGCATCCCGTGCTGGCGCCCGCGGTCCGGGAGAACCTCGACGGCGTCGGCGGCGCCGCCGACGTCATCGGGACGCTGCGCCGCGACCTCGGCGGCCGCCGCCAGTTCCTCACCGCGCTCGCGGAGGCGCACACGCGCGGGACGGCGGTCGACTGGCCGTCCGTCCTGCCGGAGCCGCGCGGCGCGGCGGCGGAGCTGCCGACCTACCCGTTCCAGGGCGAGCGGTACTGGGTGGTGTCGACGGGCGGTGCGGGCGACGTGTCCGCGGCCGGGCTCATCGGCACCGGCCACCCGCTGGTCGGGGCGGCCGTCCAGCGCGCCGACGACGACGGCCGGGTGCTGACCGGGCGGATCTCGCTGAGCCGCCACCCGTGGCTCGCCGACCACGCCGTCATGGAGACCGTCGTCCTGCCCGGCACCGCCTACCTGGAGATCGCCGCGTACGCGGCGGACCAGGCGGGCTGCGACCGGGTCGACGACCTGACGCTGCTCGCCCCGCTGGTGCTGGACGACAAGGCCGACGTCCGGTTCCAGGTCCTCGTCGGCGCGCCGGACGACGACGGCCGCCGCACGGTCACGATGCACTCGCGCGCCGACGACGACCCGGACACCGAATGGCTGCGGCACGCCACCGGAACCCTGTCGGTCGGCGGCCCTCAGCCCGAGCCCGCCGCAGACCCGGCCGAGTGGCCGCCGCCCGCGGCGACCGCGATCGCCGTCCACGACCTGTACGAGGAGCTGGTCGGGCACGGGCTCGGGTACGGGCCCGCGTTCCAGGGCGTCCGGGCGGCGTGGCGGCGGGACGAGGAGGTCTTCCTCGACGTCGACCTGCCCGAGGACGTCGACACCGGCGGCTATGGCCTGCACCCCGCCCTGCTCGACGCGGCGCTGCACGGCATCGCGATCGGGCGGATCGGGTCGGACGACCAGACCGTCCGGCTGCCGTTCTCGTGGTCGGGCGTGACCGTCCACGCGGCCGGGGCGCGGGCGCTGCGGGTGCGGCTCGCGCCGGCCGGCGGCGAAGGCGTCCGGCTGGACCTCGCCGACGAGGCCGGACGCCCGGTCGCGACCGTCGAGTCGCTGGAGCTGCGGCCGGTCACCGCCGAGCAGCTCGCGTCGGTCGGGTCGGCGCGGGGCGGGGCGCTGTACCGCCTCGGCTGGCACCCCGCCGCCGACCTGGCCACCGAGGACGCGGGCGCCTGGGCCGTGCTGGGCGACACGCCCATCGAGGACATCCCGGCGTACGCCGACCTGGACGCGCTGCGAGCGGCTGAGCCCGTCCCGGCCGTCGTCATCGCGCCGTTCCGCTCCCACGACGCCGATCCGGTGGCGGGGACGCACGCGATGGCGGCGTCCGGGCTGGCGCTGTTCCAGGAGTTCCTGGCCGACGAGCGGTTCGCCGATTCCCGGCTGGTGGTGCTCACGCGCGGCGCCACCGGGCCGGAGACCGAGGACCTGCCCGCCGCCGCGCTGTGGGGGCTGGCCCGCTCCGCCCAGTCGGAGAACCCGGGACGCCTCCAGCTCGTGGACACCGACGGGGACTTCGACGGGGACACCGCGGCCGCGCTGCGGGCGGCCGTCGCGTCCGGCGAACCGCAGCTCGCGCTGCGCGGCGGCGCGCCGCACGTCCCCCGGCTCACCGCCGCCGAACCGGCGGACGCGCCGCCCGCGTTCGGCCCGGACGGCGCCGTCCTGATCACCGGCGGCACCGGCACGCTCGGCCGCCTCATCGCGCACCGCCTGGTGACCGGGCACGGCGTCCGGCGGCTGGTGCTGGTCAGCCGCCGGGGACCGGACGCGCCCGGCGCCCGCGACCTGGAGGCGGAGCTGACCGCGCTCGGCGCGGACGTCGTGCTCGCCGCGTGCGACGCCGCCGACCGGGACGCGCTCGCCGCGCTCCTCGCCGAGCATCCGGTGACCGCGGTCGTCCACACGGCCGGGACGCTGGACGACGGCACCATCGGCACGCTCACCGCCGACCGGCTGGGGACCGTCCTGCGTCCCAAGGTCGACGCCGCGTGGAACCTGCACGAGCTGACGGGCGAGCTGACCGCGTTCGTGCTGTTCTCGTCCGCCGCGGGCCTGCTCGGCAGTCCCGGGCAGGGCAACTACGCGGCCGCGAACACGTTCCTCGACGCGCTCGCCGCGCACCGGCACGCGCTGGGGCTGCCCGCGACCTCGCTCTCCTGGGGCTTCTGGGAGGCCACGAGCGGCATGACCGGCGAGATGGCGGGCGCGGACGTCGCGCGGCTCGGCCGGCTCGGCCTCGCGCCGCTCGGCACCGACGACGCGCTCGCGCTGTTCGACGCCTCCGTCGCCGCCGGTGCGGCGTCGCTCATGCCCGTCCGGCTGGACCTGCCCGCGCTCCGCGCGCAGGCCGCCGCCGGGCTGCTGCCGCCGGTGTTCGGCGGGCTGGTGCGCGTCCCGGCCCGCCGGTCGGACGTCGCCGGGCCGTCCCTCGCCGAGCGGCTCACCGCGCTGAGCGAACCGGACCGGCGGGACCTCGTCGTGGACGTGATCCGCGGCCACACGGCGGCTGTGCTCGGGCACGGCTCCCCGCTGTCGGTGGACGCGAAACGCGCGTTCAAGGAGCTCGGCTTCGACTCGCTCACCGCGGTCGAGCTGCGCAACCGGCTCCAGGTCGCGACCGGGCTGCGGCTGCCCGCGACGCTCGTGTTCGACTTCCCGACACCGGACGCGCTCGCCGGGCACGTCCTCGCCGAGGCCGCGCCGCCGGAGCGGTCGCCGTACGAGCAGGTGCTGAGCGAGCTGGACCGGCTGGAGTCGGCGCTCGCCGCCGCGCGGCCGGACGGCGACGGCAACGGCAACGGCAACGGGCGGAACGGCGGCGCGGAGATCACCCGCCGCCTCCAGGCCCTCGCCGCCGCCTGGCAGGAGACCGGGGACGCCGCCGTCGAGGAACGCCTCCACGCGGCGTCCACCGAGGAGATCTTCGACTTCATCGACACCGAACTCGGACGGCAGGGATGACCAACGCCAGCGAAGAGAAGCTCGTCGACTACCTCAAGTGGGTCACGGCCGACCTGCACAAGACCCGGCAGCGGCTCGCCGAGGCCGAGGCGGCGGGCCGCGAGCCCATCGCGATCGTCGGCGCGAGCTGCCGGTTCCCGGGCGGGGTCCGCTCCCCCGAGGACCTGTGGCGGCTCACCGCGTCCGAGACCGACGCGGTCTCGGCGTTCCCCGCCGACCGGGGCTGGGACGTCGCCGCGCTCTACCACCCGGACCCCGACCACCCGGGCACCTCGTACGCGCGGGAGGGCGGCTTCCTCTACGACGCCGCCGAGTTCGACGCGGAGTTCTTCGGGATCAGCCCGCGCGAGGCGCAGACGATCGACCCGCAGCAGCGGCTGATGCTGGAGACCGCCTGGGAGGCGGTCGAGCGCGCGGGCATCTCCGCCGACGCGCTGCGCGGCAGCGACACGGGCGTCTTCGCCGGGTTCATGTACGGGGACTACGGCGCCCGCCTCATGGGGCGGGCCCGCCCGGAGCACGAGGGGCTCCTCGGCAACGGCAGCGCGGGCAGCATCGCGTCCGGGCGCGTGTCGTACACGCTGGGCCTTGAGGGACCGGCCGTCACCGTCGACACCGCGTGCTCGTCGTCGCTCGTCGCCATCCACCTCGCCGCGCTCGCGCTGCGCAACGGCGAATGCGGGCTGGCCCTCGCGGGCGGCGCGACCGTGATGTCGACGCCGATGCTCTTCGTGGAGTTCAGCCGCCAGCGCGGCATGGCCCCGGACGGACGCTGCAAGTCGTTCGCCGCCGCCGCCGACGGCGCGGGCTGGTCCGAGGGCGCGGGCGTGCTCCTCCTGGAACGGCTGTCGGACGCCGTCGCCAACGGCCACCGCGTCCTGGCCGTGATCCGCGGGACGGCCGTCAACCAGGACGGCGCGAGCAACGGCCTCACCGCGCCTAACGGGCCGTCCCAGCAGCGGGTGATCCGGGCCGCGCTCGCCAACGCGGGGCTCACCGCCGACCAGGTCGACGCCGTCGAGGCGCACGGGACCGGGACGGTCCTCGGCGACCCGATCGAGGCGCAGGCGCTCCTCGCCACCTACGGGCAGGAACGGGCCGCCGACCAGCCGCTCCTGCTCGGATCGATCAAGTCGAACATCGGGCACGCCCAGGCGGCGGCCGGGGTCGCCGGGGTCATCAAGATGGTCGAGGCGATGCGGCACGGCGTCCTGCCGAAGAGCCTGCACATCGACGCCCCTTCACCGCACGTCGACTGGGAGTCCGGGGCGGTCGGCCTGCTGACCGAGGCGACGGCCTGGCCCGACTACGGCCACCCGCGCCGCGCCGGGGTCTCCTCGTTCGGGATCAGCGGCACCAACGCCCACGTCATCCTCGAACAGGCGCCCGACGCATACGTTCCCGAGCCGGTGCGGCCCGCCCATCCCCTGCCGGTGCTGCTGTCGGCGAAGACCGAGCCCGCGCTGCGGGAGCAGGCGGCGCGGCTGCGCGACTCCGTCCACGACCAGCCGCTCGCCGACATCGCCCACACCCTCGCGACCGGGCGCAGCCACCTCCCGCACCGGGCGGCCGTCATCGCGTCCGACCCCGAGGACCTCCGGCAACGGCTGGGCTTCCTCGCCGAGGGGACGCACGCGGGCAACGTCATCACCGGAACGGTGAAACCGACGGGGAAGATCGCCTTTCTCTATTCCGGGCAGGGCTCGCAGCACGCGGGAATGGGCCGGGAACTGTACGAGACGTTCCCGGTGTTCGCGGAGGCTCTCGACGCGGCGTGCGAACATCTCGACCCGCGACTCAAGCAGGTCATGTTCGACGACGATCCCGCGCGGCTGAACCAGACGCTCTACACTCAGCCCGCGCTGTTCGCCTACCAGACCGCGCTCCACGCGCTTCTGGCCGATTGGGGAATCACGCCCCACTTCCTCGTCGGGCATTCGCTGGGCGAACTCACGGCCGCCCACACCTCCGGGACGCTCTCCCTCGCCGACGCGGCCGCGCTGGTCACCGCCCGTGCCCGCGCCATGCACGACACCCCGGAAGGGGCGATGGCCGCCATCAACGCCGCTCCCGAGGAGATCTCCCTCCCAGATGGCGTGAGCATCGCGGCGGTCAACACGGCGCGGAGCACGGTCGTCTCGGGGCCGCCCGAGGCGGTGCGGGAAATGGTCCGGCATTGGAAAGGCGAAGGGCGGCGCGCCCGGCTCCTGACCACCGAGCGCGCATTCCATTCATCGTTGATGGAGCGGGCCGTCGCGCCTTTGACCGAGGCCGCCCGGGGAATCACGCACCACCCGGCGGCGGTCCCGGTCATTTCCAACCTCACCGGGCTTCCCGCCGAGCACCAGCCCGGCTATTGGGCCGAGCATCTGCTCGGGACCGTCAATTTCCACAAGGCCGTCCAGTATCTCGATGAGCAGGGTGTCGCCGCGTACATCGAGATCGGGCCCGACACCACGCTCACCACCCTCACCGGCGACACCACCGCCGCGACGGCCATTCCGCTCCAGAACCCGAAGCGGCCGCAGAGCGCGGCGCTGCTCACCGCCGTCGCGAACGCGCACAACACCGGCGTCCCCATCGACTGGACGAGGATCCTGCCCGCCGGGCGCCACACCGACCTGCCCACCTATCCGTTCCAGCGCCGCCGCTACTGGATCGACGCCGCCGACCCCGACGCGCCCGGTACGGCGAACGTCGAGGAGAGGTTCTGGTCGGCCGTGGAGGGCGCGGACGCCGACGCCCTGGCGGCCGAACTGCGGCTGGCCCCCGGCGACCGCGCCGCGCTCGACGCGCTGCTCCCGGCGCTCGCGGCGTGGCGCCGCGACCGGGACCGCCTCTACCGGCTCGGCTGGGAACCGATGGCCGACCCGGCGGAGTCCGTCGCCGGACGGACCTGGCTGCTCCTGACGACGGAGAAGGACCCGGCGACCGACCTCGCCGACGCCCTCGAAGCGCAGGGCGCCCACGTGATCACCACCGAGGTGGACCTGGGCGGCGCGGACGGCCCGGAGTCCGCGCTGCGGCTTCGCGAACGGCTCGCCGGAAAGCCCGCCGTCGACGGCGTCCTCTCACTCCTGGCCCTGGAGGACGGCCCGCACCCCGCGTACGAGGCGGCGTCCACCGGCCTCGTCGCGACCGTCTCACTGGTGGACGCCCTCACGGAACTGGGCGTGTCCGCTCCGGTGTGGGTCGCGACGCGCGAGGCGGTGTGCGCCGCGCCGTCCGACCCGCCCGACGATCCGCTGGGCGCGCAACTCTGGGGCCTCGGCCCGTCCGCCGGGTACGGGCTGGTCGACCTGCCGCGCGTGCCGGTCGCGCGGATCGCGGAGCGGCTCGGCCGGGCGCTGGCCCAGGGCGCGGAGCGCGAGCTGGCGATACGTCCGGCGGGGCTGTTCGTCCGCCGCCTGGCGCCGTTCGTCCCGTCCGGGGAGGGGCGCTGGCGGCCCGAGGGCACCGTCGTGCTCTCCGGCGCCGACACCCCGCTCCGCGAGCACCTCGCGCGCTGGATCGGCGAACGGGAGGACGCTCGGTCGGTGCTGGTGGACGGCGCGACGGCGGCGAAGGTCGAAGGTCCCGTGGCGGCCGTCCTGCACGTGTGCGGGCCGCCGGACGCGGACGGCGACGACCCCGGCCTGCCCGATCTCGACCGCGACGTCGCCGCCGCGGTCGCCGCCGCCGACCTCGCCCGCGACCTCGACCCCGGCGTCGTCGTGCTCATCTCCGACACGGCCCGCTCGCTCGGCCTGCCCGGCGGCGGCGGCGGACCGCGCCGGGCCGTGCTCGACGCGCTCGCCGCCCGGCTGCGCGCCGCCGGGACCCCGGCCGTCTCGCTCGGCCTGGCCGGGACGGCGCCCGAGCTGGTCCCGCCCGTCCTGGAGCGGCTGCCGGCGCTGGACGTCCCGGCCGTGGTCGCCGCCGACCTCGACTGGGCGGCGCTCGCCGCCGAGGCCGCCGCGCCCCGGCTGCTCGCCGGGATCCCGGCGGCGCGGCGGGTCCTGGACGCCGCCGCCGACGGCCGCGCCCCGGCCGTCCGCAGGCTCGCGGACGTCCCGGACGACGAGCGCCCCGCGTTCCTGCTCGACCTCGTGCGGACGGAGGCCGCCGCCGTCCTCGGTTACGCCGCCGCCGACGCGATCGGCGCGGACGACGACCTCCTCGGCCTCGGCATGTCGTCGTTCACCGCGCTGGAGCTCAGCACCCGCATCCAGCCCGCCGGGCCCGCGCTGTCGCCCGCCGCGATCTTCGACCATCCCACGCCCGCCGCGCTCGCCCGGCATCTCCTCGACGGGATCTCCGGCGGCGGCACCGCCAACACCGGAAGTCAAGGGAGTCCCTCATGAGTGAACGTGTCATCGTCGCCGGAGCCGGCCCGGTCGGGCTGATGCTCGCCGTCGAACTCGGCCTCGCCGGGGCGGACGCGGTCGTCCTGGAGAGCCGGGACCGGCCGAACGAACGGTCCCGCGGCATGGTGATCAACGCGGCGGTGGTCGAGCTGCTCGACCAGCGCGGCGTGATGGACCGGCTCCGCCCGCACGGCCTCGAATTCCCGCGGGCCCACTTCGCGCAGCTCTGGCTCGGGCCGGAGCGGCTGCGGGAGAAGCACGCCTACGCGTTCGCGATCCCGCACTCCCGGATCGAGGCGGAGCTCGCCGCCCGCGCCCGCGATCTCGGCGTCGACGTCCGTTACGACGCCGAGATCGTCGCGCTGGACCAGGGCGCGAACGGCGTGACGGTGAAGACCCGGTCCGGCGAGTCGTTCGAGGGCGCCTACCTCGTCGGCTGCGACGGGACGGACAGCACCGTCCGCGGCCTCGCCGGGATCGGCTTCCCCGGCGACGAGCTGCCGTTCCGCGGCATCCTCGGGGACGTCCCGGTCGAGCCGGGCGACCCGCTGTTCACGCTGCTCGGCGCGCACGAGAACGACGGCGGGCTGTTCGCGGTCGGCCCGGTCGACCCGCACACGCTGCGGGTGATGGCGGGCGAGTTCGGCGTCGAGGCCGTCCCGAACGACACGCCGGTGACCTACGACGAGCTGCGGGAGAGCTTCGAGCGGCTGTCCGGCGCGAAGCTGACCGGCGGCGAGGCGCGCTGGCTGTCGCGCTGGAACGCGCCCACCCGGCACGCGGAGCGGTACCGGTCCGGGCGGGTGCTGCTCGCGGGCGACGCCGCGCACGTCCACTTCCCGCTCGGCGGCCAGGCGCTCAGCACCGGCATCGAGGACGCGGTGAACCTCGGCTGGAAGCTCGGCGCGGACGTCCTCGGCCGCGCCCCGGACGGGCTCCTCGACACCTACCACGACGAGCGGCACCCGGTCGGCGCCCGCGCCTGCCTCACGACGCGGGCGCAGGTGGCGCTGCTGCACCCGCTGTCGGCGGTGTCGCCGCTGCGGCAGGTGCTCGCCGAGCTGATCGCCTACGACGACGTCAACGAGCACTTCGTGAAGATGGTCGGCGGGCTCGACATCCGCTACGACTACCCGTACGAGGCGGGCGACCACCCGCTGCTCGGCCGCAGGCTCCCCCAGGTGACGGTCGGGGAGGAGCCGATCGCGCGGCTGCTGGAGCCGGGGCGCGGCCTGTTCCTGGAGTTCGCCGCCGGCTCCGGCCGGACGGACGAGGTCGCCGCCTGGACCGGACGCGTCGACACGGTGACCGCGCCCGCCACCCCGGAGATCGACGCGGCCGCGCTGCTGCTCCGCCCGGACGGCCGCGTCGCCTGGGCGACCCGCGCGTCGTCCGGCGCGGACGGCCTGGCCACCGCCCTGCGCACCTGGTTCGGCGAGCCGACCCGGAACTGAACACGAAACCCGGACGGCCCGTGCGGATTCCGCACGGGCCGTCCGGTCTTCTCCGTCGGGCTGTGGCCGGACGGTCAGCCGTCCGACAGGGTGAGCGCGCCGGTCGGGCAGAACTGGACGGCCCGCCGGACCGCCGCGGTGACCTCCGGCTCCTCGTCCGGGCCGGTCAGCAGCAGGACGCGGCCGTCGTCCTCGTCCTGGTCGAACAGGTCGGGGTCGGTGAGGACGCACCGTCCCGCGCCGAGGCAGAGCTCGCGGTCGACGTTCAGCCGCGCCGTGCTCACGGTGTCATTGCTCACCATGTCACCGGCACCTCGTGGATTCCGTAGACCTGCTCGGTGTCCTTGTAGGACAGCTCGTCCGCGGGCTTCGCCAGCCGCAGGTCGGGGACCCGCCGGAAGAGCGTGTTCAGGACGATCTCCAGCTCCTCCCTGGCGAGGTTCTGGCCGAGGCAGTTGTGACCGCCGTGGCCGAAGGCGACGTGGTGCCGGGCCTCCTCGCGGTGGATGTCGAGCACGTGCGGGTCGGTGAAGACCTCCGGGTCCATGTTGGCGGAGCTCGGCCGCGCGATGACGCCCTCACCCGCGCGGATCGTCTCGCCGTCCACCTCGATGTCCTCGATCGCCACGCGGCCGACGGTGAGGTCCACGACGCTGAAGTAGCGCAGCAGCTCCTCGACGGCGTGGGCGGTGTGCTCCGGGTTCTCGCGCAGCTCGGCGAGCTGCGCCGGGTTCTCCAGCAGCGCGACCACGGACAGTGAGATCATGTTGGTGGTCGTCTCGTGGCCCGCGTTGAGCAGCATCGTGGCGGTGTTGACCATGTAGGCGTGGTTGTAGCGGCCCGCGTCGCGGTACTTCACGATCGCCCGGCCGAGCAGGTCGTCGCCCGGATCCTTCTCCTTGAGCGTGATGAGCTCGTCGAAATACCCGAGGAGCTCACCGAAGCCCTTCCGCATTTCTTCGGCGCTATTGCTACGGTCCAGAAGTTTCTGGGTGCGCGCCTTGAAGAAGTCACGGTCCGTGTACGGGACGCCCAGAAGTTCGCACACGGCCATCGAGGGCACCGGCACCGAAATGGTCTGCACGAGGTCGGCCGGACGGCCGCTCGCGAGCAGGTCGTCGACGCACTGGTCCACGATTTCCTGAATGCGGGGCCGGAGCAGGCGCATCCGCCGGACGGTGAACTCGTTGACGAACATCCGGCGGTGCGCGGTGTGCTCGGGCGCGTCGAGGGTGACCATCGGCAGCGTCTCGTCCGGCGGGTTCCCCACCGGCACCGGCGCCAGGTGCGGGAATCCCGGCCGTCTGCGGTCGGAGCTGATCCGGGGGTCGGCCAGCAGCCGCCGCACGCGCTCGAATCCCGAGACCACCCAGGCCGTCCCGCCGGTGGGCAGGGTGACCTTCGTCAGGGGCGGTTCGGCGTCCCGTCCGGCGGCCCGCTCCGCCCCCCCGAATGGACAGCCCCGGGGCACCGGGAATGGCGGATGGTCGGTGGTCAGGTCGTCGGCCATATTGTTCCGCTCCCTATCGTCGGCGGCAGTAAATCTGCAGCGGAATCGGGTTCCGCCAATGCACCAGCCATCTCTGAAGCGCGGATAACGCAAGGCTAAGTTCGCCCGGCCAAGTACCGGATTAGCGCTGCTTAAGAGGTATTTCGGAGAGTGTTCGATGCTGCCGCATCGGAAGAGAGAAGCCACGCACGATGACTGTCACGCTCGATCACCCGGACGGCACGATCGCCATCGTCGGGATGTCCTGCCGGTTCCCCGGCGCGGCCGGGCCGGACGCCTACTGGGCCCTGCTCCGGGACGGCGTCGACGCCGTCACCGCGCCGCCGCCCGGCCGCCGCGCGCTGCCCGGCGGCCCCGACCGCGCCGGGTTCCTCGACGGCGTCGAGATGTTCGACCCGGCCTTCTTCGGCGTCTCGCCGCGCGAGGCGGAGGTCATGGACCCGCAGCAGCGGCTCATGCTGGAGCTGGCCTGGGAGGCGCTGGAGGACGCCGCGATCGTCCCCGGCGACCTCGCGGGCAGCGCCACCGGCGTGTTCGCGGGCGCGATCGGCGACGACTACAGCGTCCTGCTGTCCCGGCTCGGGCGGCAGGGCGTCACGCAGCACACCATGACCGGCACGAACCGCGGCATCATCGCGAACCGCGTGTCGTACACGCTCGGCCTGCACGGCCCGAGCCTGACGGTCGACGCGGCGCAGGCGTCCGCGCTGGTCGCGGTGCACATGGCGTGCGAGAGCCTGCGCTCGGGCGAGTCGGCGCTGGCGCTCGCGGGCGGCGTGAACCTGATCGCCGGGCCGGACGGCACCCGCCGCGCCGCGCGGTTCGGCGGGCTGTCCCCGGACGGCCGCTGCTTCACCTTCGACGCCCGCGCCAACGGCTACGTGCGCGGGGAGGGCGGCGGGTGCCTCGTCCTGAAGCCCCTCGCGCGGGCGCTCGCGGACGGCGACACCGTGCACGGCGTGATCCGCGGCAGCGCGGTCAACAACGACGGCGCGACGGACGGGCTGACCGTGCCGAGCGCGTCCGCGCAGGCGGAGGTGCTGCGGCGGGCGTGCGCGCGGGCGGCGGTGGACCCGGCGGACGTCCAGTACGTGGAACTGCACGGCACCGGCACCCCGGTCGGCGACCCGATCGAGGCGGCGGCGCTCGGCGCCGCGTACGGCGGGCGGCGCGCGGCGGCGCTCGCCGTCGGGTCGGCGAAGACGAACGTCGGGCACCTGGAGGGCGCGTCCGGGATCGCCGGGCTCATCAAGGCCGTGCTGGCCGTCGCGCGCCGCGAGCTGCCGCCGAGCCTGAACTACGAGCGTCCCAACCCGGAGATCGACTTCGACGCCCTCAACCTGCGCGTCCAGGACGAGCTGGGTGCGTGGCCCGACCCGTCCGCCCCGCTGGTGGCTGGGGTCAGCTCGTTCGGGATGGGCGGGACGAACTGCCACGTCGTCCTGGGCGAACCTCCCCGCGCCGAGCCCCCGGAGAGCGACGAGTCGGACGGGCCGACGCCCTGGGTGCTGTCCGCCCGGTCGGCCGCGGCGCTGCGCCGGCAGGCCGAGCGGCTCCACGCGCACGTGACCGCCCGCCCGGAGCTGTCCCCGGCGGACGTGGGCTGGTCGCTCGCAACCACCCGCACCGCGTTCCGGCACCGGGCCGTCTTCGTCGAGAGCGACCGCGCCGCGTTCCTCCGCGCGCTGGAGGGCTTCGCCGGAACGGGCGACGCTCCCGGCGCCGTCCGGGGGACGGCCCACGACGACCCCGGCGGGCCGGTCTTCGTCTTCCCCGGCCAGGGATCGCAGTGGGCCGGGATGGGCGTGGAACTGCTGGAGTCGTCCGAGGTGTTCCGGCGGGAGATGGACGCCTGCGCCGAGGCGCTGCGGCCGCACGTCGACTGGTCGTTGCTCGACGTGCTGCGCGGCGTCCCGGGCGCGCCGTCGCTGGACCGGGTGGACGTCGTCCAGCCCGTGCTGTTCTCGATCATGGTGTCGCTCGCCGGGCTGTGGCGGTCGCTCGGCGTCGAGCCGGCGGCGGTCGTCGGCCATTCGCAGGGCGAGATCGCGGCGGCGTGCGTCGCGGGCGCGCTGTCGCTGGACGACGCCGCCCGCGTGATCGCGCTGCGCAGCCGGGCGCTGGTGACGCTGAGCGGGCGGGGCGGCATGGCGTCCGTCCCGCTGCCCGCCGGGACGGTCGAGTCCCGCCTCGCCGCCTGGGACGGCCGCCTCACCGTCGCCGCCGTCAACGGCCCCGGCTCCACGGTCGTCTCCGGCGAGGACGCCGCGATCGGCGAGCTGGTCGACGTCCTGCAGGGCGAGGGCGTCAGGGCGCGGCGGATCCCGGTCGACTACGCCTCCCACTCCCCCCACATGGAGGACATCCGCGACGACCTGGTCTCGGCGCTGTCCGGGATCGAGGCGCGGTCGTCGGACGTCATGTTCCACTCCACCGTGACCGGCGAGCCGATCGACACGGCCCGGCTGGACGCGGAGTACTGGTTCGCGAACGGCCGCCGTACCGTCCGGTTCGAATCCGCCGCCCGCGCGCTCATCGACGCGGGGCACCGGGTGTTCGTCGAGGTCAGCCCGCATCCGGTGCTGACGCTCGGGCTCCAGGAGACGTTCGAGGACGCGGGCGGTGCCGGGGCCGCGTGCATCGCGGTCGGGACGCTCCAGCGCGCCGAGGGCTCCGGCCGCAGGGTGCTGGAGTCGGCGGCGCGGCTGCACGTCGCCGGGCTGTCGCCGTCCTGGCCCGCCGTGTTCGCCGGGCGCGGGGCGAAGCGCGTGCCGCTGCCCACGTACGCGTTCGAGCGCGAGCGCCACTGGCCGGACGACGGCGGCGCCGGGGAGGGCGGCGGCGGGGAGGGCGGCGGCGCGTCCCCGGCGGAGCGGCGGTTCTGGTCGGCGGTGGAGGAGGGCGACCTCGACGCGCTGACCGGCGAACTCGAGGTCGGCGGCGACGAGCCGCTGCGGGACGTGGTGCCCGCGATGGCGGAATGGGCGCGGCGGCGGCGCCACGAGAGCGTGCTCGGCCCGTGGCGCCATCGCGTCCGGTGGACGCCCGTCTCCGGGGCGCCCGCCGAGGTGTCGCTGTCGGGACGGTGGCTGCTGGCCGCCTCGCCCGGTTCGGTTCCGGCTATAGAGCAGGCCCTCACCTCGCATGGCGCGGAGGTCGTCTTCGATGCCGACGGGCCGCTCGCCGGAGTGCTGTCACTGGACGGCACCCTGCCGGAGACGGTCGGCGAGGACGTCCCCGTGTGGACGACCACGCCCGGTGAGCGCGGTCGGCTGATCGTCCTCCCCGAGGAGTTGGACGAGCGCGACGGGTCCGCGCTGTGCGCGGTGCTCGCGGGCCTGGCGGGCGGCGACGTGGTGGCCGTGCGTAACGGCGAGGTGCACGCGCCCCAGCTGGACGCCGCGCCGCGTGAGGCCGCGTCCGACGCGGACGCCGGAGCGCTGGTAAGCGGCGGCACCGTCCTGGTGACGCCGGGCGCGTGGAGCGAGGAGATCGCGCGGTGGCTGACGCGGCGCGGCGCGGCGGACGTCGTCGTCGCCGAGCCCTCCCAGGGCTGGGGGCTGGACGTCCCCGGCATGTCGGCCGTCGTGGCGGTGGGGAGCGCGGCTCCCGGCGAGGCTGCCGCGATCGCCGCGCGCCTGGACGCGCTGGTGCGTCCGCACCGCGACCGCGGCGCGGCGGGCGCGGCCGTCGTCGTCGACCCGGCGCTGGACGTGAGCGCGGAGCTCGTCGTCGCGGCCGTGGCGCAGGCGCTCGACGAAGGGGAGTCGGCCCTCGTCCTGACCGAGCCGCCGGAGGCCCCCGCCCGCGAGGACGAGGGCCCGGCCGAGGACGCGGCCTTCGCGGCGCGGCTGCGCGGACGGCGTCCGGCCGAACGGGAGCAGGACCTCCGCGAGCTGGTGCGCACGCAGGCGGCGGTCGTCCTCGGCCATGTCACGCCGGACGTCGTGGAGACCGACCGGTCCTTCAAGGAGCTGGGCTTCGACTCGCTGATGGCGGTCGAGCTGCGCAACCGGCTGGCGTCCGCGACCGGCCTCACGCTGCCCCGGACGCTGATCTTCAACCGGCCCACGCCCGCCGAGCTAGCCGGGCACCTGCTGACCGAGCTGACCGGCGAGCCGGACCGCGAGGCCACCGTCCAGACCGCGCCGGTGGACGGCGACGAGCCGATCGCGATCGTCGGAATGGCGTGCCGCTATCCCGGCGGCGTGCAGACGCCCGACGACCTGTGGCGCCTGGTCGACACCGGGACGGACGCCATCTCCGGCTTCCCGACCGACCGGGGCTGGAACCTGGAGCGGCTCTACGACCCCGACCCCGAACACGCCGGGACGACCTACACCCGGCACGGCGGATTCCTCACGAACGCCGCCGAGTTCGACGCCTCCTTCTTCGGCATCAGCCCGCGCGAGGCATTGGCCATCGACCCGCAACAGCGGCTCCTCCTCGAAACGGCGTGGGAGGCGATCGAGCGGGCCGGGATCGACGAGTCCGCCATCCGCGGCAGCGCCACGGGCGTGTTCGTCGGCGCGATGACCCAGGACTACGGACCCCGGCTGCACGAGCCCGCCCAGGGGCTCGACGGCTACCTGCTCACCGGCGGGACGGCGAGCGTCGCGTCCGGGCGCATCGCCTACACGTTCGGGCTGGAGGGCCCGGCCGTGACCGTGGACACCGCGTGCTCCTCGTCCCTCGTCGCCCTGCACCTGGCCGCGCAGGCGCTGCGGCAGGGGGAGTGCACGGTCGCGCTGGCCGGCGGCGTCGCCGTCATGGCGACCCCGGGAATGTTCATCGAGTTCAGCCGCCAGCGCGGGCTGTCGGCGGACGGGCGCTGCAAGTCGTTCGGCGCGTCGGCGGACGGGACGGGCTGGAGCGAGGGCGCCGGAATGCTCGTCCTGGAACGGCTGTCGGACGCCGAGGCCAACGGGCATCGCGTCCTCGCCGTCATCCGCGGCTCCGCCATCAACCAGGACGGCGCGAGCAACGGCCTCACCGCGCCCAACGGCCCGTCGCAGGAACGCCTCATCCGGCAGGCCCTCGCCAACGCCAGACTCCGGCCCGACGACGTCGACGCCGTCGAAGCCCACGGCACGGGAACGACCCTCGGCGACCCGATCGAAGCGCAGGCGTTGCTCGCCACCTACGGGCGGGAACGGCCCGCGGACCGGCCGTTGCGGCTCGGGTCGATCAAGTCGAACATCGGCCACGCCCAGGCGGCGGCCGGTGTCGCCGGGGTCATCAAAATGGTCGAGGCGATGCGGCACGGCGTGCTGCCGAAGACGCTCCACGCCGACGAGCCGTCGCCGCACGTGGAATGGGAGTCCGGGGCGGTCAGCCTGCTCACCGAGCGGACGGAATGGGCCGCGGACGAGCGCCCGCGCCGGTCGGCCGTCTCCTCGTTCGGGATCAGCGGGACGAACGCCCACGTCATCCTCGAACAGGCGCCCGCCGCCCGGTCCTCGGCCGATGACGACGGCGACCCGCTGCCCTGGCTCCTGTCGGCCAAGTCCGAACCGGCACTGCGCGAGCACGCCGCGCGGCTCCACGCCTACGCGCGGGACAACGCCGACCTCGATCTCAACGGCGCCGCTCACGCGCTGACGGCGCGGACGCATTTCCAGCACCGCGCCGCGATCCACGCCGCCGACCGGAGCGAGCTGCTCGCGGCACTCGACGAGCTGGCGAACGGGACGCCGTCGTCCAACGCGGTCCAGAACGTCGCGGCGTCCGATCCCAAGGTCGTCTTCGTCTTTCCCGGGCAGGGCAGCCAATGGCCCGCGATGGCCACCGAACTGCTCCAGAGCGCGCCCGCGTTCGCCGAGCACATCCAGGCGTGCCACGACGCGCTGGCACCCCACACCACCTGGTCGCTCATCGACCTGCTCACCAACCCCGACCCCGAGGCGCTCAACCACGTCGACGTCGTCCAACCCGCGCTGTTCGCGGTGATGACCAGCCTCGCCCACCATTACCGGGCGACGTATGGGATCGTCCCGCACGCGGTCATCGGGCACTCCCAGGGAGAAATCGCCGCCGCCTATACGGCAGGCGCCCTCACGCTCCCGGACGCGGCGAAAGTCATCGCTCAGCGCAGCCAAGCGCTGACGGCCCTCCAGAACACCGGCACGATGGCGTCGATCCCGTTGCCGCACGATCAGCTCCCCGCTCAACGCGATCTGCACATCGCCGCCGTCAACGGGCCCAGCACCACCATCGTCTCCGGTCCCACGGAGGTGCTTGAGGAACTGGTCGCGGGTTACAACGAGCGGAACGTCCAGGCGCGGCTGATCCCCGTCAACTACGCGTCGCACTCCGCGTACATCGACTCCATTCGGGAACGGCTGCTCACCACGATCGAGGACATCTCCCCGAGAACGTCGGAGATCCCGTTCCACTCGACGGTGCTGGCCGAGGAGTTCGACACCGAGGGCCTCGACCCGGACTACTGGTACCGCAACGCGCGCTACACCGTCCGCTTCCAGGAGACGATCCACAACCTCCTCGACACCGGGCACACGCTCTTCATCGAGACCAGCCCGCACCCCGTCCTGACGACCGCCATTCAGGACACGATCGACGCCACCGACCACGACGCGCACGCCATCGGCACCCTCCGCCGCGCAAAACCAGCCACCCACCAGTTCACCCGCGCCGTCGCCACCGCCTACACCCACGGGCTCCACCCCACCTGGCCCACCGCCCCGGCAACCGCGCACGACCTCCCCACCTATCCCTTCCAGCGGGAGCGGTACTGGCTGCACGGTTCCGGGACGGCGGACGTGTCCACGGCCGGGCTCGAACCGACCGAGCATCCGCTGCTCGGCGCGACGGTCGACGTCGCCGAAGGAGGGCAACTCGTCCTCACGGGCCGGGTCTCGCTGGGCGAGCACCCGTGGCTCGCGGACCACGCGGTGCTCGGGACCGTCCTGCTCCCGGGGACGGCGTTCGTCGAACTCGCCCTCCACGCCGGTCGCGTCGCGGGCCTCGACTCGCTCGACGACCTGACCCTGGAGTCCCCGCTGGTCGTCCCGGCCGATGACGCGGTCGATCTCCAGGTCGTGGTGTCCGCGCAGGACGACTCCGGGCACCGCGCGGTATCCGTCCACTCGCGCCGCGACCGCACCTCGCCGTGGATCCGGCACGCCGTCGGAGCCCTCGCCGAACCCGGCGCCGACCCGCGGACGCTGCCCGGAGACACGCCCGCCGACGCGGAGCCCGTCGACGTCGACGCCCTCTACGAGAAACTCGCCGAAGACGGCTACGAATACGGCCCCGCCTTCCAGGGACTGCACGCCGCGTGGCGGCGCGGCGGCGGCGAGGTGTTCGCCGAGGTCCGCCTGCCCGAGGACGCGGGCGGCCGGTCGTTCGGCCTGCATCCCGCGCTCCTCGACGCGACGCTGCACACGCTCGGCCTGACCGGCCTCCTCGGCCAGGACGACCAGGGCCGCATCCGGCTCCCGTTCTCCTGGACGGGCGTCACCGTGCACGCGCGGGGCGCGTCCGAGCTGCGCGCCCGCGTCCGTCCCGCCGGACAGGACGCGGTGACGGTGACGATCACCGACGCGGACGGCGCGCCCGTCGCCCACGTGGAGCGGCTCACGACCTACGCGACCCCGGCCGCCGCGCTGACCTCCGCCGGCGACGGCATGTACGCGGTCGGCTGGACCGCGCTCACCGAGACCGCCGACGAGATCGACGGCGAATTCGACGGCGAGTTCGTCTTCGTCGGGGACGGCGCGCCCGAGGGCATCGCGTCCTACGGCGATTTCGCGGCGCTGCGCGAGAGCGGTGACACGCCGGCGATCGTGCTCGTCGCGCCGCCGGAGGACGGCGGCGACCCGGTCGACGCCGCGCGCGCGGCGACCCGCGCCGCGCTCGACCTGCTCCAGGCCCCGCCCATCGGTGACGAGCGCCTCGTGTTCCTCACGCGCGGCGCGGTCGGCGTCCAGGACGAGGACCCGCGCGGTCTGGCACACGCGCCCGTCTGGGGGCTCGTCCGCGCGGCGCAGACGGAAAGCCCTGGCCGGTTCGTCCTGCTCGACCTGGACGGGCCGTCCGGCGAACTGCCGATGGGCGCGCTCCGCAAGGCGCTGGCCGAGGACGAGCCGCAGCTCGCCGTGCGCGACGGGATCGTCCACGTGCCGCGGCTCGGCCCGGCCGGTCCGCCCGGCGGGCGTCCCGCGCTCGGGCACGGCGACAGCGTCCTGATCACGGGCGGCACCGGCACGCTCGGCGGGCTGATCGCGCGCCGTCTCGTGACCGGCCACGGCGTCACCCGGCTGGTCCTCGTCGGCCGCCGCGGCCCCGCCGCCGAGGGCGCCGCCGAACTGTCGGACGAGCTGCGCGGCCTGGGCGCCGACGTCACGATCGCCGCCTGCGACGCCGCCGACCGCGACGACCTGGCCCGGGTGCTCGCGAAGTACCCCGTCACGGCCGTCGTCCACGCGGCCGGGGTGCTCGACGACGCGACCTTGGGCGCGCTGACCGCCGAGCGGGTGGACGCCGTCCTGCGTCCCAAGGTCGACGCCGCCTGGAACCTGCACGAGCTGACCCGCGACCGGGAGCTGAGCGCGTTCGTGCTGTTCTCGTCGGCGGCAGGGGTGCTCGGAAGCGCGGGCCAGGGCAACTACGCCGCCGCCAACACCTACCTCGACGCCCTCGCCCACCACCGGGCCGCGCTGGGGCTGCCCGCGACGTCGCTCGCGTGGGGGCTGTGGGAGGCGGCGAGCGGGATGACCGGCGCGATGTCCGGCGCGGACGTCGCCCGCATCGGCCGCCTCGGGCTCACCCCGCTCAGCACCGACGACGCGCTCGGCCTCTTCGACCAGGCGCTGTCCGCCGACCGGCCGCTGCTGGTGCCCGCGCGGCTCGACGTCGCGGCGGTCCGGAGCCGGGCCCGGCACGGCGCGCCGCCGCCGATGCTGCGCGGTCTGGTCCGGGCCCCGCGGCCCACCGGGCGGACGGGCGGCGGCGCGGGCGGCGCGGCGTGGCGGCGGCGCCTCGCCGGGATGTCCGAGGAGGACCGGGAGCGGGCGCTGCTCGACCTCGTCCGGACGCAGGTGTCCGTCGTCCTCGGGCACGCGACGGCCGGGACCGTCGACGCCGACCGCACGTTCAAGGAGCTGGGCTTCGACTCCCTGACGGCCGTGGACCTGCGGAACCGGCTGAACTCCGCGACCGGCCTGCGGCTGCCCGCCACGCTGGTCTTCGACCATCCGACCGCGACCGGCCTCGCCCGCCACCTCGCGGACGAGCTGCTCGACCGCGCCGCCGCCACCGCCGCCCCGATCGCGGTCACGGCGGTGGACGACGACGAGCCCATCGCGATCGTCGGAATGGCGTGCCGCTATCCGGGCGGCGTCCAGACGCCGGAGGACCTGTGGCGCCTCGTCGCCACGGAGACGGACGCCATCTCCGGCTTCCCGACCGACCGGGGCTGGAACCTCGAACAGCTCTACGACCCCGACCGCGAGCACGCCGGGACGACCTACACCCGGCACGGCGGGTTCCTTGCCGATGCCGCCGAGTTCGACGCCTCCTTCTTCGGCATCAGCCCACGCGAAGCGTTGGCCATCGACCCGCAGCAGCGGCTCCTTCTGGAAACGGCGTGGGAGGCGCTCGAACGCGCCGGGATCAGCGAGCCGTCCGTTCGCGGCAGCGCCACCGGCGTGTTCACCGGAGTCATGTACGGGGACTACCGGACGCGTTTCCTGAAGGCCCCGGACGGTTTCGAGGGATTCCTCGGCACCGGCAGTTACGGCAGCGTGGCGTCCGGGCGCATCGCCTACACGTTCGGGCTGGAGGGCCCGGCCGTGACCGTGGACACCGCGTGCTCGTCGTCCCTGGTCGCCCTGCACCTGGCCGCGCAGGCGCTGCGGCAGAGCGAATGCGACCTGGCGCTGGCGGGCGGCGTGGCGGTGATGGCCACGCCCGACACCTTCATCGAGTTCAGCCGCCAGCGCGGGCTGTCGGCGGACGGGCGCTGCAAGTCGTTCGCCGCGTCCGCGGACGGGACGGGCTGGAGCGAAGGCGCCGGAATGCTCGTCCTGGAACGGCTCTCCGACGCACGCGCGAAGGGGCATCCGGTTCTGGCGATCGTCCGCGGGTCCGCCATCAACCAGGACGGCGCGAGCAACGGCCTCACCGCGCCCAACGGGCCGTCGCAGCAGCGGCTCATCCGGCAGGCCCTCGCCAATGCCGGACTCCGGCCCGACGACGTCGACGCCGTCGAAGCCCACGGCACGGGAACGACGCTCGGCGACCCCATCGAGGCGCAGGCGCTCCAGGCCGTCTACGGGCAGGACCGGCCCGCCGGGCGGCCGCTCCGGCTCGGCTCCATCAAATCCAACATCGGCCACACGCAGGCGGCGGCGGGCGTCGCCGGGATCATCAAGATGGTCCAGGCCATTCAGCACGCCCGGCTCCCCCGGACGCTCCACGTCGACTCGCCCACCCCGCATGTCGACTGGTCGTCCGGCGCGATAACGCTGCTCGCCGAAAGCGAGGAATGGCCGGAGACCGAGCGTCCGCGCCGGGCCGCCGTCTCGTCCTTCGGGATCAGCGGGACGAATGCCCACGTCATCCTCGAACAGCCGCCCGCGGCCGAGACCTCGACCGGTGACGGCGACCCGCTGCCCTGGCTTCTGTCGGCCAAGACCGAACCGGCACTGCGCGAGCACGCCGCGCGCCTGCACGCCTACACCCGGGAGAATCCCGAACTCGATCTCAATAGCGCCGCTCGAGCGCTCACCACGCGGACGCATTTCCAGCACCGCGCCGCGATCCACGCCGCCGACCGCGGCGAACTGCTCGCGGCGCTCAGTGACCTCGCGAACGGAACGCCCTCGTCCGAGGCGCTCTACAACACTGCCCCGGCGCAGCCGAAAGTGGTGTTCGTATTCCCCGGGCAGGGCAGTCAATGGCCCGCGATGGCCACCGAACTCATCGAGAGCGCGCCCGCGTTCGCCGAGCACGTCCAGGCGTGCCACGACGCGCTGGCACCCCACACCACCTGGTCGCTCATCGACCTGCTCACCAACCCCGACCCCGAAGCGCTCAACCACGTCGACATCGTCCAACCCGCGCTGTTCGCGGTGATGACCAGCCTCGCCCACCATTACCGCACCACCTACGGGATCGTCCCGCACGCGGTCATCGGGCACTCCCAGGGAGAAATCGCCGCCGCCTACACAGCGGGCGCACTCACCCTCCCCCACGCCGCGGAAGTCATCGCGCAACGCAGCCGGGCGCTCACCACTCTCCAGAACACCGGGACGATGGCGTCGATCCCCGTCCCGCCGGACCGGATCCCGCGCCACCCCGACCTGCACATCGCCGCCACGAACGGGCCCAGCACCACCATCGTCTCCGGGCCGGTGAACCTTCTGGAAAGGCTGGTCGGCGACTACAACGACCAGAACATCCAGGCGCGGCTCATCCCCGTCAACTACGCGTCGCATTCGCCGAACATCGAGACCATCAGGGCCGAGCTGATCGGGACGATCTCCGATATCGAGCCGCGGGCGGCGAGCGTCCCGTTCTATTCCACCGTCACCACGTTCAAGCACGACGGTGAAGGACTCGACCCTGATTACTGGTATCGCAACGCGCGGCACACCGTCCGCTTCCAGGAGACGATCCACAACCTCCTCAACACCGGGCACACGCTCTTCATCGAAAGCAGCCCGCACCCCGTCCTGACCACGGCGATCCAGGACACGATCGACGCCACCGACCACGACGCGCACGCCATCGGCACCCTCCGCCGCGCAAAACCAGCCATTCACCACTTCACCCGCGCCGTCGCGACCGCCTACACCCACGGCGTGCATCCGACCTGGCCCACCGCCCTGGCCATCGCGCACGACCTCCCCACGTACCCCTTCCAGCGCGACCACTACTGGCTCAACGCGCCGAGCGGCGCGACCGACGCGAACGCGCTCGGCCTCGGCGGGGCGGGCCATCCGCTGCTCGGCGCGGTCGTCGACGCGCCCGAGGACGGCGACCTCGTCCTGACCGGCCTGCTGTCGCTCCAGGCGCAGCCGTGGCTCGCCGACCACGCGCTGAACGGGACCGTCCTGCTGCCGGGGACGGCGTTCGCCGAACTCGCGATCGCCGCCGGGGAACGCGCCGGATGCCGCCGGATCGAGGAGCTGACGCTGGAGTCGCCGCTGATCGTCCCGGAGCAGGGCGGCGTGCGGCTCCGGGTCACGGTCGGCCCGGCGGACGAGACGGGCCGCCGAAGCGTCGCCGTCCACTCGCGCCCGGACGACGAGCCGTGGACGCGCCACGCCGTCGGCCACCTCACCCCCGACGACGCCCCCGCCCATGCCCCCGCCGAGCGGGCCCCGGCCGAGTGGCCGCCGCCGGGCGCGGCGCCCGTCCCGCTCGACGGTCCCTACCTCACCCTCACCGAGCAGGGGTACGGCTACGGCCCCGCCTTCCAGGGCCTCCGGTCGGTCTGGAAGCGGGACGGCGAGGTCTTCGCCGAGGTGCGCCTCCCGGAGGAGGCGGGCGCGGACCCGTCCGGGTTCGGCGTCCACCCGGCGCTGCTGGACGCCGCGCTGCACCCGGTGATGCTCGGCGCGCTCGGCGCCCGCGAGTCCCGGCTGCTGCCGTTCTCCTGGTCCGGGGTGTCGTTCCACGCATCGGGCGCGGCCACGCTCCGGGTGAAGCTGACCGCGATCGGCGCGGACGGCGTCGGCCTGACCGCGACGACCGAGTCCGGCGCGCCGGTCGCGTCGGTGCGGTCGCTGACGCTGCGTCCGGCCGACCCCAAACGCCTCCGGCAGGGCGCCCGGCACCGGCCCCTCTACCAGGTGAACTGGGAGAAGACCGCACCGCCGACCGCCGCGCCGACCGGCGACTGGGCCGCGATCGGCGTGCCCGTCCCGGGCGCGCAGTCCTACCCGGAAAAGGACGCGATCGAGAACGTCCCTGACACGCTGTTCCTCTCCCCGCCTCCCGCCGCCGACGTCCACACCACCCTGAACGACCTCCTGACGTTCACGCAGGAGTGGCTCGCCGACGAACGGTTCGCCGACACCCACCTAGTCGTCGTGACACGCGACGCGATGGCCGTCCGCGACGAGGACACCGTCGGCGACCTGACGCACGCCGCCGTCTGGGGCCTGTTCCGCTCGGCCCAATCCGAGCACCCCGGCCGCTTCACCCTCCTCGACACGGACGCCGACCCGGACGACCCGGACGCGCTGGCCGCCGCCCTCGCCACCGGCGAGCCGCAGCTCGCCCTGCGCGGCGACGGCGCGTACATCCCGAGGCTCGGCCGCGTCGCGCCGGAGCCGGGGCCCGCGCCCGACCCGGACGGCACCGTCCTCGTCACGGGCGCGACCGGGGCGCTCGGCGGGCTGGTCGCGCGGCACCTGGTCACCGAGCACGGCGTCCGCCGCCTCCTGCTGGTCAGCCGGCGCGGACCGGCCGCCGAGGGCGCGGCCGAGCTCGTCGCGGACCTCACCGGGCTCGGCGCGGACGTCACCCTGGAGCCCTGCGACGCCGCCGACCGCGACGCGCTCGCCGCGCTCCTCGCCCGGGTACCGGCGGAGCATCCGCTGACCGCCGTGGTCCACACGGCCGGAGTGCTCGCGGACGGGGTGCTCGAAGCGCTCACCGCCGACCAGCTCGGCGAGGTGCTCCGCCCGAAGGCCGACGCCGCGCTCGCGCTGCACGACCTGACCCGCGACCTGGACCTGTCGGCGTTCGTCCTGTTCTCGTCCATGGCCGGGCTGATGGGGACGGCGGGCCAGGCGAACTACGCCGCCGCCAACGCCTTCCTCGACGGGCTCGCCGCACGGCGCCGGTCGGAAGGGCTGGCCGCGTGCTCGGTGGCGTGGGGCTGGTGGGAGGACGACGGCGGCATGATCCGCGACCTCGGCGACCGCGACCTGCGGCGGATGCGCCGCGCCGGGCTCGCCCCGATGTCCGCCGACTACGGCCTCGCCCTGTTCGACGCCGTGTGGACGGGCACTCGCCCGGCGGTCGCGGCGGCCAGGCTCGACGCGTCGCACGTCCGGGCCGGACGGGAGCAGATCCCGCCGCTGCTGCGTGGGCTGGTGCGCCCGGCGGTGCCGCGCGCCGACGAGGCGGCTGCGGGCGGCGCGGACGCGCTGCGCGAGCGCCTCGCCGCGCTGCCGCCGAAGGAGCGCACCGCCGCGCTGGTCGACCTGGTGCGGGCGAACGTCGCGACCGTCCTCGGGCACGCGACACCCGGTTCCGTCGAGCCGGACCGGGCCTTCAAGGAACTGGGCTTCGACTCGCTCACCTCGGTCGAGCTGCGCAACCGGCTGAACGACGCGACCGGGCTGCGGCTGCCCGCCACGCTCGTCTTCGACCACCCGAACCCCGGCGCGCTCGCCGCGTTCCTCGAAGACCGGATCCTCGGCCGGGACGACGACGCGCACCGGCCCGCGCGGGCGGCGGCGTCCGCCGACGAGCCGATCGCGATCGTCGCGATGGCCTGCCGCTACCCCGGCGGCGTGCGCGGCCCGCGCGACCTGTGGAGGCTCGTCGCGGACGGGGACGACGCGATCACCGGCTTCCCCGAGACGCGCGGCTGGCACGTCGAGGACCTGTACGACCCGGACCCGGACGCCCCCGGCAAGCTGTACGCGCGCGGCGGCGGCTTCCTCCACGACGCGGACGGGTTCGACGCCGACTTCTTCGGCGTCTCCCCGCGCGAGGCCCTCGCCACCGACCCGCAGCAGCGGCTCCTGCTGGAGACCGCGTGGGAGGCGATGGAGCGGGCCGGGATCGTCCCCGCGACGCTGCGCGGCACCCGCACCGGCGCGTTCGTCGGCGTCATGTACAACGACTACGCCTCGCGGCTGCACCGGGCGCCGGACGGCCTCGAAGGCTATCTGAGCACGGGCAGCGCGGGCAGCGTCGCGTCCGGGCGGCTCGCGTTCACGTTCGGGCTCGAAGGCCCGGCGGTCAGCGTCGACACGGCGTGCTCGTCGTCGCTGGTCGCGCTGCACCTGGCCGTCCAGTCGCTGCGCAACGGCGAGTGCGACCGGGCGCTCGCGGGCGGCGTCACGGTGATGTCCACGACGGACACGTTCGTGGAGTTCAGCCGCCAGCGCGGCCTGTCCCCGGACGGCCGGTGCAAGTCGTTCGCGGCGTCCGCGGACGGCACCGGCTGGGGCGAGGGCGTCGGCCTCGTCATCGTCGAGCGGCTGTCGGACGCGGTCGCGGCGGGCCACCCCGTGCTCGCGGTGATCAAGGGCTCGGCGGTCAACCAGGACGGCGCCAGCAACGGGCTGACGGCGCCGAACGGCCCGTCGCAGCAGCGCGTCATCCGCGCCGCGCTCGCCGACGCCGGGCTGGACCCGGCCGACGTCGACGCCGTCGAGGGGCACGGGACGGGCACCGTCCTCGGCGACCCGATCGAGGCGCAGGCCCTGCTCGCGACCTACGGCCGGGAGCGCCCGGCGGACCGTCCGCTGTGGCTCGGCTCGATCAAGTCGAACATCGGGCACGCCCAGGCCGCCGCCGGGATCGCCGGGGTCATCAAGATGGTCGAGGCGCTCCGCCACCGGACGCTGCCGAAGACCCTGCACGCGGACGAGCCGTCCCCGCACGTCGACTGGACGAGCGGCGCGGTCGGCCTGCTCACCGACACGATCCCCTGGCCGGACGCGGAGCGGCCCCGGCACGCGGCCGTCTCGTCGTTCGGGATCAGCGGCACCAACGCCCACCTGATCCTCGCCGAAGCGCCGGAGCCGGAGCCCGCCGCGGCACCGGTCGACGGGCCGCTGCCGGTCGTGCTGTCGGCGAAGACCGAGACGGCGCTCCGCGAGCAGGCGGCGCGGCTGGGCGAGTTCGTCAGGGAGAACCCCGACGCCGACCTGACCGAGATCGCCTACACCCTCACGGTCGGACGCAGCACCTTCGACCACACCGCGACGTTCACGGCCACCGACACGGGCGAGCTGCTCCGCGACCTGGACGCCTTCGCGTCCGGAGCCACCCCGCCCGACGTCCCCGAGGAGATCCCCGAGGACTGGCACGGGACGCTCAGCGCCCGCACCCACCACAACGCCGACGTCCCGACCTACCCGTTCGAGCACCGGCGGTACTGGATCCAGCCGACCGCGCCCGCCGGGGACCTCGGCCGCGCCGGGCTCGCCGCGACCCGCCACCCGTTCCTCGCCGCGGTGATCGAGCTGCCGGACGACAAGGGCCACCTGTTCACCGGGCAGGTCTCGCTCGACGCCCACCCGTGGCTCGCCGACCACCGGGTGCACGACACGGTCGTGCTGCCGGGCGCCGCGTACGCGGACCTCGTCCTGCACGCCGCCCACCACCTCGGCTGCGACACGATCGACGAGCTGGTGCTGCACGCGCCGCTGGTGCTGCCCGGCGAGGGCGCCGTCCAGATCCGGATCGTCACGAACCCGTCCGGGACGGACGGCCGCCACGACTTCACCGTCCATTCGCGGCCCGCCGACCGTCCGGGCGAGCGGGACGGCTGGACCCGCTACGCGGCGGGCGTCCTCCGCGCCGCCGACGAGACCGAGCAGGGCGGGCCGGGCACGACGCCGCCGCCGGACGCCGCGCCGCTCGACCCGGACGACGCCTACGACCGCCTCGCCGCGCTCGGCCTCCCCTACGGCCCCGCCTTCCAGGGCCTCGCCGCCCTGTGGGAGCACGGCGACGACCTGTACGCCGAGGTCAGGCTGCCCGAGGACGTCCCGGACGCGGCCGCGTTCGCGGTCCATCCCGCGCTGCTGGACGCCGCGCTGCACCCGTTCGCGCAGCGCGGCGACGCGCTCGCGCTGCCGTTCGCGTGGACGGGCGTCACGCTGTCCGCGACGGGCGCGACGGCCCTGCGGGTGCGGATCACCCCGACCGGGCCGGACTCGCTGGAGCTGGCCGCGACCGACGAGAACGGGCTGCCGGTCGTGTCCGTCCAGTCGCTGAGCACGCGCCCGGCCGGAGACGAGCTGTTCACGCAAGCGTCGCGTCCAGGCGGAGACTCGCTGTTCGAGCCGGTCTGGAAGCCCCTCCCCGCACCGGACGCCGCGCCGGACGGGGACCTCGCGATCCTCACCCCCGGCCAACTGGACGTCACCGGGCTCCGCGACTCGATCGCCGCCGGGACCCCGGCGCCCGAGTTCGTGGTCACGTCCTGGCGGTCGGACGGCGGCGACCCCGCCGCGGACGCGCACACGCTCACCCGCGCGCTGCTCGCCCTGCTCCAGGAATGGCTGGCCGACGACGCGTTCGCCGACACGAGGCTGGTCGTGCTCACGCACGGCGCTGTGTCCGCGAGCGACGGCGAGGCCGTCCGCGACCTGCCCGCCGCCGCGCTGTGGGGGCTGGTCCGCAGCGCGCAGGCGGAGCACCCCGAGCGCGTGCAGATCATCGACGTCGACGACGCATCCGGCGACGCGGCGATCAGCGCCGCCATCGCGAGCGGCGAGCCGCTGGTCGCCTTGCGCGACGGCGCTCCGCGCGTGCCGCGCCTCGTCCCGGCGGCGGACGCCGGCGCCGGGCCCGCGCTCGACCCGGACGGCACCGTCCTGATCACCGGCGGCACCGGGACGCTCGGCACGCTCGTCGCCCGCCACCTCGTCGAGCGGCACGGCGTCCGGCGCCTGCTGCTCGTCAGCCGCCGGGGCCCGGACGCCGAGGGCGCCCACGCGCTGGACGACCTCGACGCCCACGTCACCGTCGCCGCCTGCGACACCGCCGACCGGGACGCGCTCGCCGACCTGCTCGGCCGCGTCCCGGCCGAGCACCCGCTCACCGCCGTGGTGCACGCGGCCGGGCTCCTCGACGACGGCGTCCTGACCTCGCTCACCCCCGAGCGGCTGGCCGCCGTCCTGCGCCCGAAGGTCGACGCGGCCTGGAACCTGCACGAGCTCACCGGCGACCTGGACGCGTTCGTGCTGTTCTCGTCCGCCGCCGGGACGCTCGGCAACGCCGGTCAGGGCAACTACGCCGCCGCCAACGCCTACCTCGACGCGCTCGCCCGGCACCGCCGCGACCGCGGCCTGCCCGGCGTCGCGCTGCCGTGGGGGCTGTGGGCGACCGACAGCGGCATGACCGGCGGGCTCGACGCGGCCGACCGCTCCCGCCTCGGCCGGAACGGGATCCTGCCGCTGCCCACCGCGGACGCCCTGCGCCTGCTCGACCGGGCGCTCGCCGCCGGGGCGCCGCCGGTGCTCGTCCCGCTGAACCTGGACCGGGCCGCGCTGCGCGCCCGCGCCGAGGACGGGACGCTCCCGCCGCTGTTCGGCGACCTCGTCCGCGCCCCGGCCCGGCGCGCGGGGAAGGCGGCGCCGCAGCTCACCGCGCGGCTCGCCGGGATGTCCGGCGCCGAGCGGCGGGCGGCGCTGCTGGACCTCGTCAGGTCGCAGGCCGCCGCCGTCCTCGGGCACGGCGGGCACGCGGCGGTGGACGCCGACCGCGGCTTCATGGACCTCGGCTTCGACTCGCTCACCGCCGTCGAGCTGCGCAACCGGCTGAAGCGGGCCGTCGGGCTGCGGCTGCCGACCACGCTCCTGTTCGACTACCCGACGCCCGACACCCTCGCCGACTACCTCCGCGACCGGCTCGACGTGGGCGGCGACGCGCGGCCGTCCGTCCTCGCGGAGCTCGACCGGCTGGAGGGCTCGCTCGCGACGCTCTCCCCCGACCTGCGCGACGAGCTGGCCGGGCGGCTGTCCGGCCTGCTGACCCGGCTGACCGGCGCGGCGCAGCCCGCGAACGGGCCCGCGAGCGAGCTGGTCGGACGGCTCGGCACCGCGTCCGACGACGAGATGTTCAGCCTCATCGACGAGACGCTCAACGTGCCGGGCAAGGGCGGCGGCACCGGGACGAACGGCGAACAAGGGACGCTTTAGCCCGGGGTCCCACGATGGATCCCAAGCCGAAAACGTGCAGGAAAGGTGCCCGATGACCGTCCCCGACATCCGGCTACGCTCGGTCGCGACGACACTTCCGGGGCCCGCCGTCGACAACGCGACGCTGACCCGCAGGTTCTCCATGCCGAGCGCCTGGGAGACCTGGATCGACGACTTCGTCGGCACCAGGACCAGGCACTTCGCCGTCGATCTCGGCACCGGCGAGGTCCGGCACACGCTCACCGACCTCGGCGCGGCGGCGGGCCGCAAGGCGCTGGACGACGCGGGCGTCGCCCCCGGCGAGGTCGACCTGATGGTGCTGGCGACGTCGTCCCCGGACATGCTCATGCCCGCCACCGTCAACATGGTCGCGGACCGGCTCGGCATCGACGGGCTGCCCGCCTACCAGCTCCAGTCCGGCTGCACCGGCGCCGTGCAGGCGATCGACGTGGCCTGCCAGCTCCTGCGCGCCGGACGCGGCCGGACCGCCCTCGTCCTCGGCGCCGACTCCTGCGCCAAGCACCTCGACGTGACCGTCGACCCCGCCACGCTCACCCCCGCCGAGCAGATCAACGGCGTCCTGTTCGGGGACGGCGCGGGCGCGATGGTGCTCAGCACCGAGCCCGTGCCCGGCCGCGCCGTGCTGCGCGGGGTGCTGCTGAAGCTCGCCGGGCTCGGCCGTGCGCCGGGGCAGACCGTCGCCTGGTACGGGGAGCGCGGGCGCACCGGCGGGGACCGGCCGATCGGCGAGGACTACAAGGCGATCGAGGAGTCCGTCCCGGTCCTCGCGGCGGAGGCGCTCGACGAGCTGCTCGACGACCTGGACTGGAAGGAGTCAGACCTCGACTACCTGCTGCCGCCGCAGCTCTCCGGGCGGATGACCGCCCGCATCGTCGAACGGCTCGACGTGCCGGGCGCGCACGAGGTCTCCTGCGTCGCCGAGACCGGCAACACCGGGAACGCGCTGCCGTTCTTCCAGCTCGAACGGGCGCTGCCGCGGATGGTCGCGGGCGACCGCGCCGCCGCCGTCGCCGTCGAGTCCAGCAAGTGGATCAAAGCGGGCTTCGCACTGGAGAAGGTCTGACCCCCATGGACACTTCCGACAGCCGAGAGACCCTGCTCGACCTGCACCGCAGCGGCAAGCTCGTGGACCGCTACCCGGCCGTGCCGGGGCTGCTCGCCGAGCTGTCCGGCGCCGAGCTGGTCACCGCCGGGCGGCTGCTCGCCCGGCTCGACCCGGACGAGGTCGCCGCCGCCCATCCCGGCGTCCCGGCCGTGACCGTCGCCGTCACCGGGCACGGGACGCTGGCGCAGCTCGTCCCGCCGCTCACCGCCGAGCTGGCCAGGCACGGCCTGCTCGCCCGCCCGCTCGTCTCCGACTTCGACGGCTGGGTGTTCGACCTCGGCGACCCGGAGAGCGGGCTGTACGCGGCCGGGCCCGACCTGACGCTGTGCGTGCTCGACCACATGATCGTGTTCGACGAGCTGCCGCTGCCCTGGCGGCCGGACGACGTGGAGCGCGTCACCCGCGAGAAGGCCGGCCTGGTCGAACGGCTCGCGGAGCGGTTCCAGGAGTCGGGACGCGGGACGCTGGTGCTCAACACCGTCCCGCTGCCGCACCGGTTCGCCGCCCAGCTCGTCGACCACGGCTCGCGGGCCCGGCTCGGCGTGCTGTGGCGCGAGTTCAACGTCCGGCTGCTGCGGCTCGCGGAGCGGTTCCCGGCGGTGACCGTCCTCGACCTGGACCCGCTCGTCGCCGAGGGCGAGGCCGCGACCGACCCGAGGCTGAGCCAGTACGCGAAGGCGCACCTGTCCCCCGGCCTGCTCGCCCGGTACGCCCGCCAGGTCGGGCACCTCGCCCGGCACGTCACCGGACGGACGAAGAAGGCGCTCGTCCTCGACCTCGACGGGACCGTCTGGGGCGGCATCGTCGGCGAGGCCGGACCGGAGGGCATCGAGGTCGCGGACGGCTACCGCGGCGAGGCGTTCGCCGCGTTCCAGCGCGCCGTCAAGCAGATCGGCGCGCAGGGCGTCCTGCTCGCCGTCGTCAGCAAGAACGACCCCGAGCCCGTCGCCGCCGCGTTCCGCGACCTGCCCGGGATGACGCTGCGCGAGGACGACCTCGTCCGCATCGTGGCGAACTGGCGTCCGAAGCACGAGAACCTCACCGAGCTGGCCGCCGCGCTCGGCATCGGCGTCGACTCGTTCGTGTTCGTGGACGACAGCCCCTACGAGCGCGGCCTCGTCCGGCACGCGCTGCCCGGCGTCGCCGTCGTCGCGGTGGACGAGGAGCCCGCCCTGCACGTCGAGGCCCTGCTCCGGGACGGCTGGTTCGACGCCCGCGCGCTGACCGACGAGGACCACGCCCGCGTCGGCCGCTACCGCGCGGAACTCGACCGCAAGGACTTCCTCGACACCTTCGACTCCCTCGCCGACTACCTGCGGGGCCTGGACCTCAAGGTGCGCATCGCGGAAGCGGACGAGGCGCAGGTCCCGCGCCTCTCCCAGATCACGCTGCGGACCAACCAGTTCAACCTGACCACGGTCAGGCTCCAGCCGTCCGACGTGCGGGCCCTGCTGGACGGCCCGGACACGTCCGTCCTCGCCGTCGAGGCGGGCGACCGGTTCGGCGAGCACGGCGTCGTCGGCGCGCTGTTCCTGCGCCGCGACGGCGCCACGCTCCACATCGACAACTTCCTGCTGAGCTGCCGGGTGTTCTCCCGCGGCATCGAGCAGGCGTGCCTCGCGGCCGTCCTCGCGCACGCGCACGGCACCGGCGCGACCCGGGTGTCCGGGCACTACCGGACGAGCCCGAAGAACGGCAAGGTCGCGGACTTCTACCAGCGCAACGGCTTCGTCCCGGCCGGCGGCGACGAGCACGGCGACGGGACGGCCGCGCGCTTCGACCACGACCTCGCCGACATCCCAGACCCCCCGGAGCACATCCATCTGATCAACGGCCTTGGAGGCGAAGGTTCGTGAACACCATCGAGGAGTTCCGCGCGCTGCTGCGCGAGGAGCTCGGACTACCCGTGACCGACGAGGACCTGGCCGCGCCGCTCGACCAGGTCCCCGGCTGGGACTCCGTGCACGTCCTCTCCCTGCTCACCCTGCTGGAGCGGCGGACCGGCCGCAGCCTGCCGCTGAGCTGGTTCCTGGAGGCGAGCACGCTCACCGAGATCTTCGGGCTGGCCCGCACGGACACCCCCACGGGCACCCGGACGGACACCCGGACGACGGCGCCGTGAGCGTCGCGCCGATCGCCCGCGAGCGCCGCCCCACGCTGCGCTTCCTCGACGAGATCCGGTCGTTCGCGCCGGTCCACCTCGACACCGAGGTCGACATGACCGGCGTCCGGGCGCACCGGGCCGCCGCGCACGCCGCGGGCCGCCACTACTCGACCACGTCGTACGTGCTGCACGCCGCCGCGCGGGTGCTCGCCGCCCGGCCCGCCGCGAACGCGGCGATCCGCGGCCGCGTCCGGCCCAGGGTCGCGCGGTACGACACCGTGAACGGCAAGTTCACCATGGACCGGACGCTGGGCGGCGAACGCGTCGTCCTCTCCGCCGTGCTGGACGGCCTGGAGCGTGCGAGCCTCGACGACATCCAGGAGCGGCTCGACCGGTTCCGCGACGGCGACCCGGAGACGATGCCGGAGTTCGCCGGGGCCCGGCTGCTGCGGCGGCTCCCCTGGCCGCTCGGCACGCTCGCGTTCCGCGCCGGGGTGCGGCCGCTGCGCCGCCGCTCCGCGACCATGGGCACGTTCGCCGTCACGTCCCTCGCGCACCGTCCCGTCGACGGCTTCCACTCGGTCGGCGGGACGACGATCACGCTCGGGCTCGGCCGCACCGCGGACCGCCCCGTCGTCCGGGACGGGCGGGTCGCGGTCGCGCCGGTCATGCGGCTGAACCTCACGTTCGACCACCGGGTCATCGACGGCGCCGAGGCGGCCGACGTCCTCGCCGACCTCCGCGACGCCCTGGAGACGGTCAAGCCCGCAGACCTGCCCCCCGACCTGGCTCCCGTGGCCGGGGAGGGGCGGGAATGAACGATGTCCAGGAACTGAAGCGCTACGTCGGTGCGCACGCCCAGGGCCAGCGCATCAAGGGCTACCGCGAGCTGCTCGACCGGATCGAGGCGGACGAGGGCGGCGGCCCGGGGAGCTGGGTCGGCGAATGGGTCCGCGCGGGCGAGGCGCTGGAACGGCGCGGCCGCCACCTCGACGCCGCCCGCCACTACACGATGGCCAGGTTCCCGTTCGTGGACGGCCCCGACCGCCAGGACGCGCTGGAACGCGGCGTCCGCTCCATCGACCGGTGGGCGGCCGAGCGGCAGGACGTCGAACTCCTCACCATCGAGGCGGACGGCGGGACGGTGCGGTGCTGGGCGAGCGGCCTGTCCGCCGCCGACCCGAAGCCGCTGCTGGTGATCATGGGCGGGATCGTCACCGTCAAGGAGCAGTGGGCGCCGCTGCTCGCCGGGATGCGGCGGCTCGGCGTCGCCGGGCTCGTCACCGAGATGCCCGGCACCGGCGAGAACGGCCTCCGCTACGAGCCGGACTCCTGGCGGATGCTCCCCGCGATCCTCGACGCCGTCGCCGGCCGCGCCGACGTCGCCGACACCTACGCGATCGCGCTCAGCTTCAGCGGGCACATGGCGCTGCGCTGCGCGACCGAGGACCCGAGGCTGCGGGGCGTCATCACGGTCGGCGCGCCGGTCGGCGAGTTCTTCACCGACACCGGCTGGCAGCGGCGGCTGCCCCGGATCACCGTGGACGCCCTCGCGCACATGATCGGCGTCCCGTCCGGCGAGGTCGCGGGCGGGCTCGGCGAGTGGGCGCTGTCCGCCGCGCGGCTCGCCAAGCTGGACGTCCCCGTCTGCTACACCGCCAGCCTCCGCGACGAGATCATCCCGCCCGGGGACGTCCGGCTGCTGCGGGAGAACGTGCGGCGGCTCGAACTCGTCGAGCACGACGACGTCCACGGCTGTCCCGGGCACCAGCGCGAGACGCAGCTCTGGACGGTCGCGTCCCTGTTCCGCTGCCGGAACGTCCGCTCCCCGGCCGGCGGGCTGATCGGCCTGCTCCTGAAGGCCGAACGCGCCCGCGGCCGCCTCTCCCGAAACCGCTCCTGACCCCGCCCGGACCCCTCGCACCAGTGATCCCCGCCTCCCTGTCGCGAAGGGGAGGCGGGGACGGCCCGGGCCGCGCTCAGATGGCGCAGGCGTCGAGCCCGCGATCACCAGCGAGGATCGCCCGCTGGAGATCCTGCAACGCCCGGCACGGTTCGAGCCCCAACTCCTGGCTGAGGGTGTACCGCGCCGTCTGATAGACCTTCAGCGCGTCCGCCTGCCGCTCCGACCGGTACAGGGCGAGCATGAGCTGACGGTAGAAGGTCTCTCGCAGAGGATTCTCCGCGACCAGCGAATAGAGCCGCCCGACCAGCTCCCGGTGCCGGCCGAGCTGCAACTGCGCGTCGATCAGCAGCTCCATGCACTCCAGCCGCGACTCGGTGAGCCAGGTGACGAAGCCGTCGACGATCGGACCGGACCGCAGGCCCCCGAGGACCGGTCCGCGCCACAGGTTCAGCGCGTCGTCGAAACAGGCGATGGCCTCCGCGTGGCGACACTCCCGCGCGTGCGCCCGGCCCTGGTTCATGAGCTGCAGGAACACGTGGAAGTCGATCTCGTCGACGCCCTTGTGCAGGATGTAGCCCGACACCCGGGTGGCGACCGGGCTGTCCGCCCGGCCCGGACGGCGCAGGAACTTGCGGAGCTGGGACACGTAGACGTGCAACCCGGCGGTGGCCCGGCGGGGCAGCCCGTCGCCCCAGATCTCGGCCATCAGCCGGTCGAACGAGACGACCTGGTCGGAGCGGATCAGCAGCACCGCCAGTACCGTCTCGACCTTGCGCGCGCTGATCGCGGACGTCCCCGTCCCGTCGACCAGCCGCATCGGCCCGAGTAGCTCGTACCTCACGCTCTGCTCCCCCCAAGCGCCCGCGCGGCGCCGAGCGTTCCGACGACGGTGTCGATCACCTCGGCGGACGCGTCCTCAAGGTAGAAGTGCCCGCCGGGGAAGACGCGCAGGTCGCACGTCCCCGTGAAGTGCTCCTGCCACGCGATGGCCTCGTCCACCGTGGTCTGCGGGTCCGACTCGCCGACGAGGACGGTGACGGGGCAGTCCACGGGTGGTCCGGGCGTCCACGCGTAGCGCTCGATGGCCCGGTAGTCGTTGCGCACCGCCGGGAGGATGGACGCGAGCAGTTCCTCGTCGCGCAGCAGCCGCGCGTCGGTGCCGCCGACCCGGCCGAGTTCGGCGATCAGCTCGGCGTCGTCCATCGTGTGGACGGTCCCGGCCCGCCGCCGCGACGGCGCGCGCCGCCCGGAGGCGAAGAACCACAGCGGCGCCGTGCCCCGCTCGGCGGCGAACCGGCGCGCCACCTCGAACGCGACGACCGCGCCCATGCTGTGGCCGAAGAACGCGAACCGCGGCGACAGCCGGTCCGCGAGCACGGCGAAGATCTGGTCGGCCAGCCGCGGGACGCTGTCGACGGGCGGTTCGTGACGGCGGTCCTGGCGCCCCGGATACTGCAGGACGAGCGCGTCGATCTCCGGCGGCATGGCCTTCGACATCGGGAAGTAGTAGCTCGCCGAACCGCCCGCGTGCGGGAAGCAAACGAGCTGGACGTCACCGGGACCGTCCGGATGAAACCGGCGTATCCAACGGTCGTCCTCGCGGGAGCGTGGCATGTGCTGGTCCTTTCTCGGCCTGTGGACCGGCCTCGTCACTCTGCGATCTTGGTCCTGGTGGTCCACCGGAAGACCGCGGGTCCGTCCGCGGCGGCGTCCGCCGCGTCGACCAACTCGAAGTGCTCGTACCCTCCGCGGTGGGCCAGTTTGATCGTCCGCGCGCCGGCGTCCGCCCGGCACCGGCGCGTCGATTCGGGGATGTCCGCGGGGCCGCCGACGAGCGCGGCCTCCACCGTTCCGGGCTCCGCCGCGCGAGCGCCGGCGGACCTGCTGTCGGCTTCACTCATTTGACAGACCCTCCAACTCCCGAAGGTGGTCCGTGTCGACCACACCGCATCAATGATGCGAATATCACGGTTTGTAACGGAACACCCCTAGCACCCTTACTCCACCCCTAAGGCGATTCAGGGGGCCGAGTAGCGTCAGCGGCTGCCATAACATCGGCCCTCCCGATGGGGCCCGGCCACAACGCCCCAACTCGATGACCGAAACAAATCGACCCTGACTCTGTGATCAAGTTCCCAGATCTCGGTCCACTCCAGGTCAACCTTTGCGAATACCTGCTCAGAGCCTCATCGGCCGCCGCCCGATCCATTCCGGGCCCACATCACCGCTGGTCGCGCCGGAAGCCCGCTGATAGACTTACCGGTAATTAAGCATGATGCCTGGCACCGCGCGGGGGCGACTGCGCAGGGAATTAGAATTCGGTTCGGTTACGTGCGGGAACTTGACCGGGGGCTCCTCATGAGGCTGGTCGAACGAGATAACGATCTTCGTATGCTCGCCGACGCATTCGCCGGCCAGGGGGACGGCGACGGTTCACTGGCGCTGATCAGCGGGGCGCCCGCGACCGGAAAGACGGCACTGCTGCAAGAGTTCGCCGAGCAGGTCAGAGAAGTAGGGGCCGTATTTCTGGAGGCCATCGCCTCGCGCACCGAACAGGGCCAGCCCCTGGGTGTCATCGCGCAGCTCTTCCACGGTATGGAACTGCCCGCCGAGACCACCGAACACGTCGCCCGGCTCATCGACGAGGGCGTCCACTCCGCCGCGCGGGCCGGGTCCCCCGAACACCCCCCGACCGGAACGCCGCCGCATGTGCTGCGCGGCCTCTGCAATCTCATTCTCCACCTGGCCGAGAACCGCCAAGTGATCATCGGGATCGACGACGTCCACTACGCCGACCCGTTCTCCCTCGAATGCCTGCTCTACCTGGTCCGGCGCATGCGCACCACCCGGCTGCTGATCATCCTCAGCCAGTGCGACCGGCGCGTCCAAGGGCACTATCTGCAGTTCCGCGCGGAACTCTCCCGCCAGCCGCACTGCCGCACCATCCGGCTCGGCCTGCTCTCCGAGCAGGGGGTGGCGGGGCTCCTCGAAACCACCTACGGGCGGTCCGCCGCGCTCCGGCTGGCGCCGACCTTCCACGCGCTGAGCGGCGGCAACCCGCTGCTCGTGCACGCCCTGCTGGACGACCACCTCCCCACCTCGGTGGCCGAGGGCTCGGTGTCGTCCGAGGTCCCGCTCGGCGACGCGTTCACCCAGGCCGTGACCGCGTGCCTGTACCGGTGCGGCAGCGAGACCATGCAGGTCGCCCGCGCGCTGAATCTGCTGGGCGAGGAGGTCGCCCCGGCGGCGCTCGCCGAGGTGCTCGACCTCGACCCCGAGTCGGTCGGCCGGGCCGTCGGCACCCTGACCGCGGTCGGCCTGCTCACCGGCGGGCGGTTCCGGCACGACGCCGTCCGGTCCGCGATCTCCGACACGATCACCGCCGCCGACCGGGCCGCGACGCACCGGCGCGCGGCCCGCGTCCTGCACGACCACGGCGCGTCGGTCACGGTGCTGGCGCAGCACCTGCTCGGCGCCGACCAGGTCGACGAACCGTGGGTCGTCCCCGTCCTGGAGGACGCGGCGCAGGAGGCCCTCCAGCACGGCGCGATCGGCCGGGCGCTGGAGTTCCTCCGGCGGGCGCACGACCTCGCCACCAACGACGAGCAGCGGGCGGCGCTGAAGGCCGCGCTGGTCCGGGCCGAGTGGCGGGTCTCGCCGTCCGCCGCCGCCCGGCACCTGCCCGAGCTCATCCTGCACGCGCAGGAGGGGCGGCTGAGCTGGCAGGACGTGTCCGCCCTGATCGGCCATCTGATCTGGCACGGCCGGCTCGACGAGGTGGTCGGGCTGCTGACCGTCCTCGAACGGCGCCCGGCGCAGGGCACTCCCGGCGACGAGGCCCAGGTCGGGCTCGAAACGCTGCGGCTTTGGGTGTGTTGCCTGTTCCCTGAGCACCTTGGGGCGTTGCGACCCGATTGGAGCGTTCCCCAGCCCGCCGGGCTCGTCTCGTTCCGCGCCCTCGGCCAACTGCGCGCCGCCGACGTCCTCACCGACGCCCTCGACGGCGACATCGACGACAACACCGTCGTCGCCGCCGAGCAGGTCCTCCAGGGCGCGCAGTGGAGCAACACCCCGATGGCCTCCACGTTCGCGGCCGTCGCGGCGCTGATCTTCGCGGGCGAGCTGGACAAGGCCGCGCTCTGGTGCGACGCCCTGATCATGACCCCGGCGAACCGGCACGCGCTCGCGCAGCAGGCGCTGCTGTGGGCGATCCGGGGCGCGATCGAGGTCCGGCAGGGCCGGATGGCCGCCGCCGAGACGTCCGCCAGGACCGCGCTGAACCTGATCTCCCCGCAGGACTGGGGCATGTTCATCGGCCTGCCGGTGACGATCATGCTGGTGGCGACGACCGCGCTCGGCAAGTACCTGGAGGCCGCCCGCTACCTCGCGATGCCGGTGCCGGAGGTGCTGCTCCGCACCCCGCTCGGCCTGCACTACATGCAGGCCAGGGGACGGTGCAAGCTCGCCACCGACAACGGGCAGGCCGCGCTCGGCGACTTCGAGATGTGCGGCGAGCTGATGGTGAAGTGGGGGCTCGACCTGCCCATCCTCGTCCCGTGGCGGACCGACGCGGCCCGCGCGCTGCTCGCCATGGGACGGCGGCGGCAGGCGCGCGGGCTCGTCCACGAGCAACTCGCCCGGCTGACCTCCGAGCACGCCCAGGTCCGGGGCGTCTCGCTCGGCGTGCTCGCCGCCGCCAGCGACCCGGTCGACCGGCTCCCCCTGCTGAAGGACGCGGTCGCCACGCTCGACAGGTGCGGCGACCGCTGGGAGCTGGCCCGCGCGCTCGCCGCGCTGAGCCAGGCCCACCAGATGCTCGGCCAACGGGCCGAGGCGGCGGAGACGGCCGCCCGCGCGCGCCGCCTCGCCGAAGAATGCGGCGTTCCGGAAGAACAGTTGTCGCCGATCCATATTCCGCCTCCGGAAATGGCGTCGGACGTTTCGCTGGAAGAGGAGGAGGACGACCTCGGCGGCGGGCACTCGCCGGAGGAGCTGAGCGGCGCGGAACGGCGGGTCGCCGACCTGGCCGCACGCGGCCACACCAATCGGCAGATCGCCAGCATCCTTTTCATCACGGTCAGCACCGTCGAGCAGCACCTCACCCGGGTGTACCGCAAGCTCAACGTGAACCGGCGGTCCGACCTGCCGGGCAGGCTGCGCACCGGGGCTGAGGAACCCGAGCTGGCCGCCCACTGCGCCGGTCCGGGAGAGCATGCGACGGGCCGCCCCGAAGGCTGACTCAGCGCGACCGGACGACAACCCCTAGACGGCCGGGACAAGGGTCCCGGTTCCCCTGAATAGGGGTTTTGCGGCGAAAATCACGCTTATATTATTCGGGCACTGATTTTCGACCGAGAAACGGCGCGTTCGGCCGAGGAGGAAAATGGCATTCGCGGTCGGCCCGGTGGCGCCCCTGGGGGCGCGCGAATTCATGATCTTTCTGTTGCAGGTGGCATTGCTGCTCCTGCTGGCCCTGCTGCTCGGCGAGCTGGCGTCCCGGCTGAGGCTGCCGCCGATCGTCGGCGAGCTGTGCGCCGGGGTGATCGCGGGGCCGTCCGTCCTCGCCCAGCTCTCCCCCGAGCTGTCGGACTGGCTGCTGCCGCGGAACGCCGCCCAGTTCCACCTCCTGGACGCGGCGGGCCAGATCGGCGTGCTGCTGCTCGTCGGCCTCACCGGCATCTCGATGGACCTCGGGCTCGCCCGCCGCTACGGGACCACCGCGGCGCGGGTCAGCATCGCGGGGATCGCGATCCCGCTCTCGCTCGGCGTCCTCACGGGGCTCGCCCTGCCCGATTCGTTCGTCCCGGACGGGGCCGACCGGAGCACGTTCGTCCTGTTCCTCGGCGTCGCGATGGGGGTGAGCGCCATCCCGGTGCTCGCCAAGACGCTGATGGACATGAACCTCCTCCAGCGCGACATCGGCCAGCTGACGCTGAGCGCTGTGCTGATCGACGACATCGTCGGCTGGCTGCTGCTGTCGGTCGTCTCGGCCATGGCGACGACCGGGGTCCGGGCGGGCGAGGTCGCGCTCTCCTTCGGCTACCTGGGCCTCGTCATCGTGTGCGCGTTGCTCGCCTACCCGCTGGTCGGCAAGGCGCTTCGGCTGGCGGACGCCTCCGACCGCCGGGCCGGCGGCGGCGGAACCACGATCGCCGTCGTGACGACCCTGATCCTGCTCAGCTCCGCCGCCACCCAGGCGATGAAGCTGGAGGCGGTGTTCGGCGCGCTCGTCGCCGGCATGGTGATCGGCCGGAGCCCGGCCCTGGACCACGCGAAGCTCGGCCCGCTGCGCGGCGTCGTCCGGGCCGTCTTCGCGCCGCTGTTCTTCGCCACCGCCGGGCTCCGCATGGACCTCACCGCGCTCGGCCGTCCGAAGGTCCTGCTCGTCGGCGTGAGCGTGCTGGCCGCCGCGGTGGTCGGCAAGTTCCTCGGCGCCTACCTCGGGGCCCGGCTCAGCAGGCTCGGCCGCTGGGAGGCGGCCGCGCTCGGCGCCGGGATGAACGCGCGCGGCGTCATCGAGGTCATCATCGCGATGGTCGGGCTGCGGCTCGGCGTGCTGAGCCCCGAGATGTACACCATCATCATCCTGGTCGCCATCGTGACCTCGCTGATGGCACCACCCGTCCTCCGCGCCTGCATGGCGCGGGTGGAGACCACACCCGAGGAGTTGCGGCGCGCCGAACGCGCGCACTCCGTCCGTCTTCGTGAGGCTGATGAAGTTGCCTGAAGTCACCGCCGGTACCACCGGGCCCTGCCGATGAGTCCGCCGACGGAGGTCTACCGTCGGCGCACCGGCAGCGAGACCAAGACCGAGATCGAGAAGGTCGCCCTCGCGCTGTTCACCAGGAACGGCTACGAGGCCACCACCATGCGGGAGATCGCCGAGCAGCTCAAGATCACCAAGCCCGCCCTCTACTACCACTTCAGCAGCAAAGAGGAGATCATCCGGACGCTGTTCGAGGAGCACCTCGCCACCTGGGACGAGATCATCTCCTGGGCCGCGTCGCAGCCGCCGTCCCCCGACCTGCGCCGGGAGGTGCTCACCCGGTGGGCGAACGCCACCCGGCACCGGCGGATGGAGCTGATCAGGCTCGCCGTCGCCAACCAGGAGTCGATCAAGGCACTGGCGCCGCTGCGCACCGGCATGGCGAGCCGGCTGACCGAGCTGGTGACGATCCTGATCGGGCCGGACGCGTCCGTCCGCGACCGGATCCGCGCGCGGATGGCGGTGCTCAGCGTCAACATCGCGGTGATGACCGGTCAGGAGCTCGGCGCCGAGGAGAGCGAGATCCTGGACATCGCGCTGGAGGTCGCCCTCCGGGTGCTGCCCGACCTCGACGACGCCCCCGGGCAGCCGGACGGGTAGCCCCGCGGGCGACCGGACGGGCCGCGCGAGGTCTGCGTCACTGATGGGCAAAGTCGCCCGCTTCGGCGGCGTGTCGGCACTACGCTGGACGTCACAGAACGCTGTCGATACGCGCCGCACAGTAGTGCGTAGGAGCGGAAGTGAACGCACCCCGACCGGACGGCGTCCCGGAGCCGCGACGACTCGTCCACCACCCCGCCGTGAGCGGCCCGACAGTGCTGCGCATCCTGCTCGGCGGCCAGTTGCGGCGGCTGCGCGAGGCGCGGGACATCTCGCCCCGGGACGCGGGCGACGCGATCCGCGCCTCCGCGTCCAAGATCAGCCGGTTGGAGCTCGGCCGGGTCGGGTTCAAGAAGCGCGACGTCGCCGACCTGCTCACGCTGTACGGCGTGCTGGCCGACGACGAGCGCGAACCCCTCCTCGACCTGGCCGAGCGGGCGAACCGGCCGGGCTGGTGGCAGAGCTACAGCGACATCCTGCCGCCCTGGTTCGAGGTGTACATCGGGCTGGAGGAGGCGGCGTCGACGCTGCGCGTGCACGAGACGCGGCTCGTCCCCAAGCTGCTCCAGACCGAGGACTACGCCCGCGCCGCGCTCCAGATCATGCATCCGATGGCGTCCTCGAACGAGATCGAGTGCCGGGTGAACGTGCTGATGCGGCGGCAGCGGATCCTCGCCGGCGCCGCGCCCCCGCAGGTGTGGGCGCTGGTGGACGAGGCCGCCCTGCGCCGTCCGATCGGCGACGCCGACACCATGCGCGACCAGCTCGGCGCCCTGCTCGACGTGGTGCGCTCGAAGCGCGTCACCCTGCAGATCGTGCCGCCCGCGCGCAGCGCGATGACGGCGATGGTCGGCCCGTTCTCGCTGCTGCGGTTCGCCGAGCCCGACCTGCCGGACGTCGTCTACATGGAGCAGCTGACCAGCGCGCTCTACCTCGACAAGACCGCCGACCTCCAGGTCTACAAGCGGCACCTCGACCGGCTGTCGGTCAACGCGGCCCCGCCCGCCGACACCGAGCGCGTGCTGACGGAACTGCTCGCCGCGCTCCGCTGAGCCGGAACCGGAACGGGTCGGGTCATATTCTTTCCCGGTCGCCACTTTCATTGCACATTCCCCACGACCGGGCGAGAATTGGCGCCCAGCACGCTCATGCCCGATGGGCGCAGCCCTGAACGACCGCGACAGTGGGAGGCGAAGTCGTGACCGGCGACCCGTACGCCCCCGGCCAGGAGCCGGAGATCCAGATCGACACGAGCGTGGCTCACCCGGCCCGTGTGTGGGACTACTGGCTCGGCGGAAAGGACCACTACCCCGCCGACCAGGAAGTGGGCGACCAGCTCGAGGCGACCATTCCCGAGGTGGTGCTGTGGGCGCGCGCCGACCGCGAGTTCCTCGGCCGCCTGGTCCGCCACGTGATCGGCGAGGGCGTCCGGCAGTTCCTCGACATCGGCACCGGAATTCCCACCAACGACAACACCCACCAGGTCGCGCAGCGGCTCGCCCCGGAAAGCCGGGTCGTGTACGTCGACAACGACCCGATCGTGCTGGCGCACGCGCGGGCGCTGCTCACCAGTTCGCCCGAGGGCGCCACCGATTACATCGACGCCAATCTGCACGACCCCGACACGATCCTGACCGAGGCGGCGCGCACGCTCGACTTCTCCAAGCCCGTCCTCATCACGCTCATGGGCATTCTGGAGTTCAGCGTCACCGACGAGGCGTACACGGTCGTCGACCGGCTGCTCGAACCGTTCCCGGCGGGCAGCCATCTCGCGATCGCCTGTCCGAGCAACGAGACCAACACCGAGGCGATGGACGAGGTCGCCCAGAAATGGAACGACAGCGGCGCGACCCCGATCGTGATGCGCAGCGCCGCCGGGCTGACGCGCTTCTTCAAGAACCTCGAACTGCTGGAACCGGGGCTCGTCCCGCTGCCGAAATGGCGTCCCGACGCCGGCACCCTCTACGCCGACCGCGACATGGACTTCTACTGCGCCGTCGGCCGCAAGCCTTAGCGCGACGCCATGGCGGAACGTTTCATCCAGGCGAACGGCGTGGAACTCTGCGCCGAGGAGTTCGGCGACCCTGCCGACCCCGCGGTCCTTCTCGTGATGGGCCTCGGCGCGTCGATGCTGTGGTGGGACGAGGAGTTCTGCCGCCGCGTCGCGTCCGGCGGGCGGCACGTGATCCGCTACGACCACCGCGACACCGGACGCTCGGCGGCCTGGCCGCCGGGACGTCCCGGGTACACCGGCTCCGACCTGGTCGACGACGCGGCCGGGGTGCTCGACGCGTTCGGCGTCCCGGCCGCGCACGTCGTCGGCGTCTCGGCGGGCGGTGGCCTGGCGCAGCTCCTCGCGCTCGGCCGTCCCGGCCGCGTCCTCTCGCTGACGCTCGTCAGCACGTCGGCGGCGGTGCCGCCGGGACGTCAACTGCCGCCGCCCGCCGAGGCTTTCGGACGTTTCCTCTCCACCGCCGACGTCGACTGGTCGGACGCCGACTCGGTGGTCGAATACCAGGTCGGTTTCGCGCGGATGCTCGCCGGAGCCGAGCGGCCCTTCGACGAGGACGCGGCGCGGGCTCTGATCCGCCGCGACGTGGCGCGCGCCCGCGATTTCGCGGCCACGCGGAACCACGATTCCCTACCGGACGACGACCGGGAATGGGGAGCGCTCTCCACGATCGACGTGCCCACCGTGGTGCTTCACGGGACGGCCGATCCGATGTTCCCGATCGGCCATGGGGAGGCGCTCGCGGACGTGATTCCGGACGCGGCGCTCGTTCCGTTGGAGGGAGCAGGACACGGGTTGGAGCGGGCCGACTGGGAGACGGTCGTGGCCGCGGTCCTCGGGGTCAGCGAGCGCCGGGGACGGCGCCCATCGTCCACTGGCCGGTGGTGATGCGTTCGCGCAGTTCGTCGGCGCTGCCCGCGTGGACGATCAGGCTGCCGCCGCCGACGCCGCGCACGGCCGTCCAGCGGCGGCTGCGCCGGTCGAGCACGATCCCCCATCCACCCGCCGGCGTGCTGTTGAACTCGGCCCTGATCCGGGCCAGTTCCTGATCGCAGAGATCGTCGTCGCTCTGCTGATCCGTGCGCGGTCGGGCGCCTGACGCCGACGATGGTTCGGAGTGCATCGTGCCACTTCCTCGGGTTGTGGACTCCATCACATGCTGACCCGCGCGGGGGGCGATGCCCAATCCCACCCGCCTATAGCCGTGGGTTATGGCACGCGCGGACGGGGCGGGGCTGTCCGCCGCCGGGACCGGGTGCCAGGGTGGTGGCATGCGGATTCTCATCGTCGGCGCGGGGATCGTGGGGGCCGCGCTGGCCGACCGGCTCACCCGCCCGGACCGGGATGTCACCATCGTCGAGGAGCTATGGCCGGGTGGAGGGACGTCCGGCACGAGCTATGCCTGGCTGAACGCGAACGATCCTCACGACCCGGTGTACTACCGGTTCCGGACGGAGGCCCTGCGCACCTGGCGCGACCTGGCCGCCGGGCTCGGCGACCCGGACTGGTACCGCCCCACGGGGAACACCGTGTGGGCGACCGGCGGCGCGAAGGCCGAATTAGCGGACCGGGTAAGGCGCCTTACCGCCCTGGGCTATGCCGCCGAGCAGATCGACGCCGAACGGCTCCGGGCGATCGAACCGCACGTCCAGGCCCCGGACGACGCGTTCATCGCGCATTTCCCGGACGAGGGCCACATCCACGGGGAACCGGCCGCGCGCGGCCTCGTGCGGCGCGCGCACGACGCGGGCGCGGAGGTCGTCACCGGACACCGCGCCGTGCGCCTCACGCTCGACGGCGGCCGGGTGACCGGCGTCCGGCTGGACGACGGCCGGGACGTGCCCGCCGACCTCACCGTCTGCGCCGCCGGACGGCACAGCCCCGCCCTCCTCGGCACCGCCGGGCTCGACCTCCCGCTGGTCGACCCGGCCGCGCCCGGCTCGGCCGCACCCTGCCTCGTCGCGACCACCACGGCGACGGATAGCGTGCTGAACGGACTCGTCCACGCGCCCGGCCTGTCCGCACGGGCGACGGGAAACGGAGGGCTCGTGCTGGAGGCCGTCGAACTGGACGCCGGCATCGACGAGTCCGTCTCGCCGGAACGCGTCCAAGAGGTCGGCGAGGAGCTGCTCTCCCGTGCCAGGGCGGTCATCCCGGGACTGGACGCGGACGTCGCCGAAATGCGGCGGTGCGTCCGCCCGCTGCCGATCGACGGATATCCGCTGATCGGCCCGCAGGCGCCCGGCCTCTACACCGCCGTCACCCACAGCGGGATAACACTGGCGCCCCATCTCGCCAGGCTGATCGACCGGGAGATCGACGGCGATCCCGCACCCGAACTCGCTCCGTACCGGCCGGACCGGCCGCTCACGAATACCGGTGGATGACATGCGCTTCGCCATTTCCATTCCGCAGGACCTCGACGACCACAAGTTCGACCCGGACGAGTTCCGCGCGTTCATGCGGCGGGCCGAGGAACTCGACTTCGACAGCGCCTGGACGCAGGAGCAGGTGCTCGGGAAGGCGGCCCGGTCGAGCCCGCTGGAGGCGATGACGTTCGCCGCCGCGTGCACCGAGCGGATCCGGCTCGGCTGCTCGGTGCTCGTGACGCCGCTGCACAGCCCCGTCCATCTGGCGAAGAGCCTGAGCACGCTGGACCAGCTCAGCCGGGGCCGCGTCGAGGTCGGCGTCGGCTCGGGCGGGCAGGGCCGGATGTTCTCGGCGTTCAACGTCTCCCCGGACGGCCTGATCACCCGGTTCGTCGAGGGCCTGAACCTGATGAAGGCGTGCTGGACGCAGCCGTCCATCGATTTCGACGGGCGTTTCTGGCAGCTGCACGACGCGGCGATGGAGCCGAAGCCGTTCCAGAAGCCGCATCCGCCGATCTGGTTCGGCGCCCGGCATCCGAACGCGCTGCGCCGCGCCGTCGAGCACGGCGACGGGTTCTTCGGGGCGGGCTCGACGACGACCGAGAAATTCGTCGAGCAGGTGGGGATCGTCCGGGAGGCGCTCGCGGAATCCGACCGCGACACCGCCGGTTTCCGCATCGCCAAGCGCGTCTACGTCGGAATGGACGACGACGCCGACCGCGCGCGGGAAAGGTCGGCCGCCGCCCTCGAACGCATTTACGGGTCGGGCGACCTGCTTCCCGTCGCCGTCACCGGCCCGCCGGACGATTGCGTGCGCGGAATCCGCGACGTGGTGGACGCGGGCGCCGAACTCGTCCTCCTCACCCCGCTCTTCGACGACGCCGAGCAGATGGAGCGGTTCGCGGCCGAGGTCATCCCCGAGGTGCGCTGAGGACGGTCAGCCGCCCGTATAGGGGCGGGCGCTGGACTCGCGGATCTGGAGCTCGGGCGGCAGCGTGACCCGCTCGGGCTCCCCGCCGCGCATCATGCTGACGAGCAGGTCGACGCCCCGCGCCCCGACCTGCTCCATCGGCGAGCGGACGCTGCTCAGCGGGATCGTGAGCTGCGCGGCGATCGGCACGTCGTTGAAGCCGACGACGGCGACGTCCCGGCCGGCGCGCAGGCCGCGCTCGCGGAGCACACCGAGCACGCCGATGGCGGCGAAGTCGCTCACCGCGAAGATCGCCGACGGATGCGGGTCGTCGGCCAGCAGCCGCTCGGCGGCGAGCGCGCCGCCCGCCGCGTCGAAGCTCGCGTGGACGACCCGGTGCGCCGGCACGGGGTGGCCGCGGTCGGCGAAGTAGCGGGTGAAGGCGGCCGTGCGGTCGATGCCGTTGGCCGCGTACGGCAGCCCGGCCACCACCCCGACCCGGCGGTGCCCGAGCGCGTAGAGGTGCTCGGCGGCGAGCCGGCCGCCGAGCAGGTCGTCGCAGGTGACCGAGGGGTGGTCGGCGGCGCGCCGGTTGACCAGCACGAACGGGACGCCGTACGCGGCGAACTCGGCGACGAACGCGCCGTCCACGTGCGCGTCCCCGAAGATCATCGCGTCGACCCGGCGGGACAGCAGCATCTCGACGTGCGCCTGGCGGGTGGCGGGGTCGTCCCAGGAGTTGCTGACCATGGTGTGGAAGCCGTGCCGGGTCGCGGCCCGCTCGACGCCCTCGTAGATCGAGGCGAGCACCTGGTCGGTCAGCCGCGCCATCATGACGCCGAGCAGCCGGGTGCTCTGCCGCCGCAGCCCGGCCGCCTGGATGTCGGGCACGTAGCCGACCTCGCGGGCGACCTGCCGGACCCGCTCGGCGGTCGCCGCCGACGCGGCCCGCGCCCCGCTGGTCGTGCCGTTCAGGACCCGGGACACCGTCGACACGTGCAGCCCGGTCAGCTCGGCGATCGTCTTCAGCGTCGCCCGGCCGGGCGTCGCCCGCGGCGCCGGGCCGCCGGCCTCCTGCGGGGCCGCCCCTCGCATGACCACCCGAATCCCCTGGCCATCCACTCGCCGGACGATTCCGCGCACGGCTCTTGACAGGTCCCAGGTTAGCAGTCTCTTATTGTGCAAACGTTATAGCCAAACGTTTGCTCAGACGGTGTTCCCAGCCGGGAGGTGTGCGCATGGCGACCGGGATCCTCACCCCGCGGCGGACGCGGCCGGTCGCCTGGCCCCTCCTCCTCTGCGGCGGCGCCGTCCTGCTCAACGTGATCATGAAGGCGGCGGAGGACGCCCTGCCCGCCGCGCCGCCGGAGGCGGCGAGTCCCGCCGGACGCGGCCTGCGCGCCTGGGCCGTCTGGGTGCTGGGCGACACCAACGAGGCGCAGTTCTACAAGACCTCGCTGGCCGGGCTCGGGCTCCTGCTGTTCGCGGCGGGCGCGCACTACGCGGCGCGCCGCCGCCTGCGGGCCAGGGGCTTCGACATCGCCTACGGCACCGGCCTGTGGCCGTGGCTGCTCGCCGCGTCCGGGCTCTCGCTGCTGCTGTCCAACCTGCTGTGGGGCTGGACGCTCGCGCCCGACCTCTGGCAGCCGACGTTCGTGCCGTTCGTGTCGGTGGCGCCCTCGGTCGTCCTCATATACGGGGCCGGGTGGCGGGTCGCGCTGACCGCCGCCGGGCTCGGGGCCGTCCTCACGACGCCGGTGTCGATCCTCGTGGTCGAGCGTTTCTGCACGCCGCTGGATCTCCCGGCGGTGATCGGGAACGTCACCGGCATGTGGGTCGGCGCTCTGCTCGCGTTCGCGGTCTGCCGGGGGCTGCCCTGGATGACCGTCCCGCCGCCCCCGCCGGAGGCGGCCGCGCCGGAGGCGGCCGGGCGGGAGGAGCCGAGGGCGTGGCTGCCGCGCCGGGCGCTCGCCGACTTCAGCGAGGCGCAGTTCCACGGGAACGAGTGGGCGTCGCTCGGGCTGATCGGCGGCGCGGTGCTCGGCTGGGTCGTGAACACGGCCGGGCCCGCGTACGGCAGCGGCGTGTTCCCCGACCTGCTCACCGCGCAGATCCTCACGGCCGTGCTCGCCGTCTGGCTGTACTCGGAGCAGTGGCGGCGGCACGGCTGGTACCCGACGTTCGTGCCGGTCGTCTCCCTCGTCCCGGCGGCCGTGATCGCGGTCGGCGGCGGCTGGCCGGTGATCGTCCTCGCGTCGGCGGCCGGGGCGGTCGCGGGGCCGCCGCTGGCCCGCGCCATCGCGGTGCGGCTGCCCGCCGACTTCCATCCGTTCATCGGCAGCGTCATGTCGATGACCGTCATCACCCTGATCGGAGTGCCCGTGCTCAAGCTGCTCGACTCGGCGGGGCTCGTATGAGCGCGTCCCGCGTGAAGATCTTCTCGGCCCGCCGGATCGTCACCATGAACGGCGACGAGCCCGAGGCCGTCGCCACGCTCGGCGAGCGCGTCGCCGCGGTCGGGACGCGCCGCGACCTGCGCGACCGCTTCCCGGACGCGGAGGACGTCGACCTCGGCTCGGGCGTCCTGCTGCCCGGGTTCGACGACGCGCACGCCCACCCGTCCGTGCTGGCGGACGGCGGCCTCTACGTCGACCTCGCGCCCTCGGTCACCGGCAGCGCGGAGGAGGTGCGGCGGGCGCTCGCCGAACGCGCGGCGCGGACGCCCGAGGGCGAGTGGGTCGTCGGCCACAACTTCGACGTGTCCCGCACCGAGGACGGGCCGAGCGTCGACCGGGCGCTGCTCGACCGCGTCTCCACCCGGCACCCGGTGTTGATCATCCACTACTCGTACCACGGCGCGGTCGCGAACTCGCGGGCGCTGGCGGCGGCCGGATACGACGAGACGACCCCCGACCCGGTCGGCGGCGAGCTGGTCCGCGACGGCGGGCGGCTGACCGGCGTCCTGTACGAGCGGGCGTGGATGGAGGGCTACCTCGGGCACGGGTCGCGCCCGCCGCTGGTGCCGCAGCCGACCATGGACGCGCGGGTCGAGTCGCTGCGCCGCATGCTCGCCCGGATGAACGCGGCCGGGATCACCTCGGTGACCGACGCGATGGTCCACCCCGCCGACTGGGCGCTCTACCAGGCCGCGCGGGACGCGGGCGCGCTCACCGCCCGCGTCGGGATGCTGCTCTGGTACGAGTTCTTCGAGCCCGCGCGGGCCCTCGGCATGCGCACCGGCTTCGGCGACTCGATGCTGCGGTTCACCGGCGTGAAGATGATGACGGACGGCGCGGTGTCCGGCGGGACGTGCCTGTGCCGCGCCCCGTACCTGGGCACGCTCGGCGAGCGGACGGCCGGGATCCAGGTCATGCCGGACGAGGAGATCGCCGAGGTCGTCCACCGGGTGCACGCGGCGGGCAGCCGCCTCGCCGTCCACGCCAACGGGGACCTCGCGATCTCCAAGGTGCTGGACGCGATCGAGGCCGCGTCCGCCGCGACTCCCCCGCGTCCCGGCCAGACGCACCGCATCGAGCACTGCTCGGTCGTCGATCCCGAGCTGGTGGAGCGGATCCGGCGGCTGGGCGTGATCCCCGTGCCGTTCGGCGCGTTCATCTCCTACCACGGGCACAACCTCGTCCGGCACTACGGGACGGAGCGCGCCGCGCGCATCTCCCCGCACCGGACGTTCCGCGACGCGGGGATCACCGTGGCCGGGTCGTCCGACTACCCGTGCGGACCGCTGGAACCGCTGTTCGCGCTCCGGTCGATGACGACCCGCCGCGCGCAGGACGGGACCGTCCTCGGCCCCGACCAGCGGCTCACCCCGTACGAGGCGCTGGAGGTCTACACCGCCGGGTCGGCGGCGGCGTCCGGCGACGAAGCGGACAAGGGCCGCGTCGCCGTGGGCCGCCTCGCCGACTTCACCGTGCTCGGCGAGGACCCGCTGGGCGTCGAGCCGGAGGCGCTCGCGGACGTCCCCGTCCTGTCCACCTGGGTCGGCGCGGAGCGGGTCTGGCACGCCGATTCCGAGAGCGTCTGAGGAGGCCCCGATGCCCACCGTCCTGCCCGACGACCTGACCATCCGCCAGTTGCGCGAGCTGTACTCCCGTGGCGAGGTCACCCCGATGGACGCCGCCGACGACGCGCTCCGCCGTGTCGAGGCCGAGCCGGAGCTGCGCGCGTTCGCGCACGTCCGCGCCGACGAGGCCCGCGACGAGGCGCGGGCGGCGACGGCGCGGCTGGCGCGCGGCGAGCCGCTGGGCCCGCTCGACGGCGTGCCCGTCGCGGTCAAGAGCATGGTCGCGCTGGCGGGCCTGCCGCAGGACGCGGGCTCGCGCGTCCTGCAAGGACGCCTCGCGGGCCGGGACGCGACGCTGGTCGGCGCGTTGAAGCAGGCCGGGGCCGTGATCGTCGGCACCACCACCATGGACGAGTTCGCGCTCACCACGCTCGGCCCGGCCCGCAACCCGTTCGACCGGACCCGCACGGCGGGCGGCTCCAGCGGCGGGTCGGCGGTCGCCGTCCAGGCCGGGATGTGCTTCGCGGCCGTCGGGACCGACACCGGCGGCAGCGTCCGGATCCCGGCGGCGTGCTGCGCGGTCGTCGGGTTGAAGCCCACCTACGGCCTGGTGCCGACCGACGGGATCGTCCCGCTGGCCTGGTCGCTCGACCACGCGGGCCCGATCGGGCGCACCGCCGCCGACGTCGCGGCGACGCTGGACGTCCTGCTCAGCGGCACCGGGACGACGCCCCTCACGGCCGGGCTCGGCGGCGTGCGCCTCGGCGTGCCGTCCGAGGAGTATCTGAGCGTCACCGACCCGCACCTGCTGGCGGACTTCCGCGCCGCCCTCGCCGCCGCCGCCGACGCGGGCGCGGAGATCGTCGGGGTGGAGCTGCCCGACCAGGAGCGGGTGAAGGCCGTCCACTGGCCGGTGCTGTCCGCCGAGATGGCCGCCTACCACCTGCGCCGCTTCGGCACGGCCGAGGACCGCTACAGGCCGCCGATGAAGGACGGCATCGCCGCCGGGGCGACGGTGACGACGGAGGAGTACCTGACCGCCCAGCGCGGCCGTCCGGCGCTGCGCGCGGAGGTCGACCGGGTTCTCGGCAGGGTCGACGCCATCGTGCTGCCGACCCTCGCCATCGACCCGCCGGAGATGGGGCGCACGGTCGTGAAGCTGGGCGGGCGTCCCGAGGATGCCGTGGCCGCCATGGTCCGGTTGACCTCGCTGGCCAACCACACCGGGCACCCGGCGGTGTCCGTCCCGCCGGGCACCGCGCCGAAGGGCCGCCCGGCCGGGATCCAGCTCATCGGACGCCACTACGACGAGCACCGCCTCCTGTCGATCGCGGGCGGTTTGGAGGCCCTCTCCTAGCGCGGCACGTCGCCCGCTCGACGGGGCCGTACCGGTCGGTCGAGCGGGCGACGAGCGTGGCCGGGCCGGGCTACGGTTGGCCCGTGGCCACCTCGGGATACTCCGGCACTCCGCTCGCTAAGAAGATCGGCATCAAGGCCGGTCACCGGGTGCGATTCACCCATCGTCCGGAATCGTGGACGGTTCCGGACCTCCCCGACGGTTGCGCGGTCGCCGCCGGCGGGCCCGCGGACGCCGACGTCACCGTGGCGTTCTTCCGGGAGCTCGGCGACCTCGCGGCCGAGGGGCCGGACCTGGTCACCGACCTGGCCGACCACGCCATGCTCTGGATCGCGTGGCCGCGCAAGGCCGCCGGGCACGTCAGCGACATCACCGAGAACGACCTGCGCGACGTCTTCCTGCCGCTCGGCGTCGTGGACGTCAAGGTGGCCGCGCTCGGCGACGACTGGTCCGGCCTCAAGTTCGTCCGCCGGAAGGAGAACCGGAAAGCGTGATGCGGCGGCCCGGCTGCCTCGCGTGGCACGACACGGGGCGTTCTAGTGCCGGCGAGGCGGCCGGGCCGCCACGATCGGTGGGTCAGAGGGCGTGGATCAGGACGAGACGGCGCACTGGCCGCGGTCGGCGCGGCGCGGGCCGTCGGCCGTCGGCCGGATGTCGAAGTCGAAGATCTCGGTCGGCAGGTAGAGCGAGCAGCAGGCGTTCGGGATGTCGACGACGCCGCTCACCCGTCCCTCGATCGGCGCGGCGCCGAGCAGCAGGTACGCCTGCTCGCCGCTGTAGCCGAACGTCTTGAGGTACTCGATGGCGTTCAGGCAGGCGTTGCGGTAGGCGACGGTCGCGTCGTTGTAGAGGTTCGTGTCGGTCTCGTGGTCCACCGAGATGCCGATGAACGACACGAACTCCGAGTAGCGCGGCTCGACGTTGCCGGGCATGAAGATCGGGTTGTTCGTCACGCCGTACTTCTCCATGCCGCCCTTGATGAGGTCGACGTGGAAGTCGATGAAGCCGCCCATCTCGATGGCGCCGCAGAAGGTGATCTCGCCGTCGCCCTGGCTGAAGTGCAGGTCGCCGCCGGACAGCAGGCCGCCCGCGACGTGCACCGGGTAGAACACACGCGCGCCGCGCGTGAAGTTCTTGATGTCGTGGTTGCCGCCGTTCTCGCGCGGCGGGACGGTCCGCGCGCCCTCCGCGCCGACCTTGGCGAGCGCGTCCCCGGCGAGGTTCCCGGCGAGGACGCCCTCCGGCAGCGGCGGCAGCGCGAGCGGCGGCACCCGCGTCGGGTCGGTGTCGATCAGCGCCTGCTCGCGGGCGTTCCAGCGGGCGAGCAGCTCGGGGGACGGCGCCGTCCCGAACAGCCCCGGGTGCGTGATGCCGGTGAACCGCACGCCGGGGATGTGGCGGGACGTCGCCTGCTGGCCGTGGAAGTCCCAGATGGCCTTGTAGGCGTCCGGGTAGTGGTCGGTGAGGAAGCCGCCGCCGTTCTGCTTGGCGAAGATGCCGGTGTAGCCCCATCCCTGGCCGGGCCGCGGCCCGGTCTCCTGCGGGACGGGCCCGATGTCGAGGATGTCCACCACGAGCAGGTCGCCGGGCTCGGCGCCCTCGACCGCGATCGGGCCGCTCAGCATGTGGCACGGCGACAGGTCGACGTCGCGCACGTCGTTGGCGGAGTCGTTGTTGCCGATCTGGCCGTCCGTCCATTCGCGGCATTCGACCCGGAACTCCGCTCCCGGACGGACGGTCGCCGCCGCCGGGATGTCGGGATGCCACCGGTTGTGGCCGGGCGTGGCCTGCTCGCGCATGGATCGTGCCTGGTCGACGCTGAAGACGACTTCGGGCATTGCCTTACCTCCTGAAGATGTTTGCCGTGTGAACTTCTGGACCGCCGGGGCGGGCGGCGGTCAGGCTCCGGTGGCGGGTTCGGCGGGTTCGGCGGGTTCGGCGGGTTCGGCGGGCGCCGCGGCGCCGGTGCGTCCCGGCCGGGCGAGGACCCACAGCCCGGCGACGACGAAGACCGCGGCGACGGCGAAGACCGCCGCGAACGCGCCGGACGTCGAGTAGTGGTCGGTCAGCAGCAGGAACGCGGGCAGCACCGCCGTGCCCCACGCCGCGGCGAGGGTCACCCAGCCGGTGAAGGCGGTGAACTCGTCCCGCTTGAGCCCGAGGACGACGAAGAACAGGAACCACAGGAAGGACCAGCAGAGCCAGATGACCCCGAACGGATGGTCCTTGGCGTCGAAGAAGTTGATCCCCGCGAACACGATCGCGACCACGGACACGAACAGCGAGAACCAGCCGACGCCGGTGGTGTCGAGCCCGGCGAGCAGGCCGATGCCGACGTACAGATAGGTGAAGCCGAACAGGTAGATGCCCGCCGCCGCGGCGATCGCGGACACGTCGTCCCCCGCATTGACCAGCAGGATCGTCGGCAGGATCACCTGCATCGCGCCGACGAACAGGTTCAGCACGGCCGCCGCCCGCGCCTCGACGCGGCCGAGCAGCATCATCGCGTTGAGGAAGAGCACCGCGCCGACGTAGAGCAGGCCCACGCTCGCCATGGCGTCCTCCTCAGGGCCGTGGGAGCAGGGCGTGGCGCGGATCGGACGGCGGGGCGGGACGCCGCCGCGCCGGGGGCGGGCCCGACACGACCCGCGGCTCGTGCCTGCTCGCCTCCTGGGCGTCCAGCGCCCGGGTCAGCGGGGCGCCGGGACGGGTGAGCGACGGCGCCGTCCACACCCGGCGGGCGGTTCCCTCGCAGAGCGCGCAGCGCTGCTCGGACCGCGCCTCGCCCATCGGCAGCGCGAGGTCGAAGGGCCCGCAGCGCGGGCATCGGTACTGGTAGGTCACCATGACGAGCCTCCCATTTACTTTCCACAGAAAGTATTTCCTCCGGAAGCATCCGTCAATGAGGTCACCCGAAATACCGGCCGCGGTTCCGCGCCGGAGCGGCGCTGCTCACGGCCGTCCTCGCCCGGCGCCGGGCGGGGCCGACGCCCGCCCCGCCGCGCTCGGACGGATCTCGCGACCCACGCGCGGCGGCTTTTGTCAACGGCGGAGATCGCCTCCGGAACACCCGTGTGAAACGTACTAATTCGCCGTAGTTGCCCAGTTGAGGTGCTGCTTGTCTCGTGTGCGCGCCCGGCCGTCCGGCCGGGCGCGTCGAGCCTGGTCCGTCCCCCCGCTCCAGGAGGCACCTTGCCCAGGACACGCTTGACCGCCGCCACGGCGGTCGCGGTCTCCGGAACCCTTCTCACACTCGGCCTCGCCGTCCCCGGACGGGCCGAGCCGCCGCAGTCCCGTCCGCAACCGCCGCCAGGCGAGCGCGCCGAACTGGCGGACAAGGACGTCCGTCCCGGCCTGCTCGCGCCGACCGCGCGCCAGCAGAGCGCGGCGCGCGGCGTCACCGTCCGCTGGAACCGGCTCGGCACGCCCGCCGTCGTCACCCGCGACGGCGCCCTCGCCGACGGCCTGCCCGGCGGGCCGGAGCAGGTCGCGCGCGCGTACCTGACCGGCCACAGCGACCTGTTCGGCCTGGACGCCGCCGCCGTGTCCGCGCTGGAGAAGGTCGCCGTCAACCCCATCGGGGACGGCGCGGCCGTCCTGCTCCGCCAGCGCTTCGGCGGGCTGCCCGCCGGATACGACGGGCTCGTCGCGATCGGGGTGAGCGGCGGCAAGGTCGTCTCGGTCACCTCGACGCTGTCCCGCGACGGCGCGGCCCCGGCCCCCGCGACGCTCTCCCGGGACGACGCCGTCAAGGCCGCCGGGCGCGACGCGGGCATCGCCGCCAAGAGCGCCCGGGCGGCGCGGCTCGTCGCCGTGCCCACCGCGCAGGGTGCGCGCAGCGCCTACCAGGTCACGCTGATGGACGCCTCCGGCGCCGAGCCGAAGGCCGTCACGTCCTACGTCGACGCCCGCTCGGGCGCGGTGCTCGTCCGGGAGAACCTGGTCGACCACGACAGCGACAACCCGCGCTGGTCGGTGTTCCCGGCGACGCCGCCGGGCGACTACTCGTCCCGCGACACCCGCCAGACGTGGTGCTTCGCGCCCGCGCCCGGCTGCCGGTACGTCCCGGGCGGCGACCCGTCCAGCGGACGTCCGTGGGACGTCGACCCGGCGACCGGCGCGTCGACGAACACGAGCCTCGGCAACGCGGCCCGCACCTACGAGAACCGCGCGAGCAGCGACCCGTTCACGGTCGGAACGCGCACCAACGCGCCCAAGGCCGACCGCAACTACACCTACCCCTGGACCAACCAGTGGTTCCGGAGCAAGTGCGACCCGGCGACGCTGGACAGCCCGCAGGAGGCCGACCTCGAAGCGGCCATCTCGAACCTGTTCGTCCAGCACAACCGGATGCACGACTGGTCGTACCGGCTCGGGTTCACCGAGTCGGCCTGGAACATGCAGGTCGACAACGGGAACCGGGGCGGCAAGGGCGGCGACCCCGAGCTCGGGAACGCGCAGGCGGGCGGCCGGTTCGGGACCGTCCGCGACAACGCCAACCAGATCACGCCGCCGGACGGCACTCCGGCCATCACCAACATGTACCTGTGGCAGCCGATCGCGGGCTCGTTCTACTCCCCGTGCGTCGACGGCGACTACGACATGAGCGTCATCGGGCACGAGTTCAGCCACGCCATCTCCGGACGCATGATCGGCGGCCCGGACGGCGGCTGGCAGGGCGCGCAGGCCGGGGCGATGAACGAGAGCACGTCCGACCTGTTCGCCATGGAGTACCTCAACGAGTACGGGTTCCGGACGCCCGGCCTGACGCAGTACGTCACCGGCGCGTACGTGACCGGCGACCGGCGCACCGGCATCCGCAACTACGACATGAGTAAGAGCCCGCTGAACTACAGCGACCTCGGCTACGACCTCGTCGGGACGCAGGTCCACGCGGACGGCGAGATCTGGACGGCCACGCAGTTCGACGTCCGGCAGGCGTTCGTCGACGAGTACGGCCGCGGCAACGCGACCCTGCAGCGCAAGTGCGCCGAGGGGAAGGTCCCCGTCGCCAAGTGCCCGGGCAACCGGCGCTGGGCGCAGCTCTCGTTCGACGCGCTGCTGCTCATGGCGAGCGGCGCGGTCAGCTACGTCGACCACCGCAACGCGCTGCTCGCCGCCGACGCCATCCGGTTCGGCGGCAAGGACCACGAGCTGATGTGGAAGGTCTTCGCGCGGCACGGCCTCGGCAAGGACGCGGCCAGTACCGGCCCGAACGACGCCGACGCGCGGCCGAGCTTCGCGTCCCCGCTGTCGCGGAACGCCGACCTGACGCTCAAGCCCGGCGGCGACGCCAGGGGCGGCAAGGTCCGGCTGTACGTGGGCGACTACGAGGCGCGGGCCGTCCCGGTGGCCGACACCGACCCGGCCACGCCGCTCGGCGACTCGTTCCAGCTCGCGCCCGGCCGCTACTCGTTCCTCGCGGTCGGCGCCGGCTTCGGGCACAAGCGGTTCACCGCGACGGTCCGCGCGTCGCAGCGGACGCTGCCGGTGTCGATGTCCCGCAACGAGGCCGCCGCCGCGAACGGCGCGACCGCGTCCGGCGACGGGGGCTCGCAGCCCGCGCTGCTGGACGAGACCGAGACCACCAACTGGCAGTCGGTCGCGGCGCCGGTCGCGGGCCGGCAGGTGACCGTCGACCTCGCCGGGGACCGTCCGGTGCGGGTCGGGCGGGTGCAGGTCAGCGCGCTGCTGCGGCCGACCGTCGCGGACGACCCGGAGGGCCCGAACACCTCGCAGAACCGCTTCACGGCGCTGCGCGCGTTCCGGCTGCTCGCCTGCGACGCGACCAAGGCCGACTGCACGCAGAACACGTCGTACCGGACCGTCTACACGAGCCCGTCCGACGCCTTCCCCGCGGACCGTCCGCGGCCGACCGCGCCCGACCTGATCATGCGGTCGTTCGACCTGCGGGACGTCTCGGCGACGCACCTGCGGCTCCAGGTGGTCTCCAGCCAGTGCACCGGTGGTCCGCACTACGCCGGTGAGCAGGACGACGACCCGCGGTCCAACACCGACTGCGCGACCGCGAGCCCGCGGGCCGGGATCGTCCGGGCCGCCGAGCTCCAGGCGTTCGCCCGGTAGCCCGCCCGGCCCGCGCTGAACCGCGCTGAACCGCGCTGGACCGGCCGAAAGGCGGGGACGGAGCCCTCCGTCCCCGCCTTTCGCCTGCCGTGCTGACGGGAATGATCCGTTATGGGACAAGGCTGAGTCAGATAGTTTTCCTATCGAACAACGCTGCAATGATCGGGGCACCACGATTCCGCACGGTCTCTGACTGGGAGGACCACAATGAGACCCAGAACCGCCCTGAAGCTCGCGTTGTCCATCGTCGTCGCGGCCGCCGGGCTGACCGGCGCGCACGCCGCGACGGCGGCCCCGAACGCGGCGCCCGCCTGCTCGGACGGCACCGCCGTCCAGACCGACACCGGTCCGGTCTGCGGCATCGCGGGCAGCGCCGTCACGAACTGGCTGGGCGTCCCGTACGCCGCGCCGCCGCTCGGCGCGCTGCGCTGGGCGCCGCCCGCGCCGCACCCCGGCTGGACGACGCCGCTCCAGGCGACCGAGCTCGGCAGCCGCTGCCCGCAGCCCGCCGACTTCATGCCCGGATCCACCAACGAGGACTGCCTGAAACTGAACGTCCGGGTGCCGAAGGACGCGGGAAGCGGGCCACTTCCGGTCATGGTGCAGTTGCACGGCGGCGGGTTCCGGCTCGGGTCGCCGTCCGACGGGAGCAACCTCGCCGCCGAGGGCAAGGTGATCCAGGTCGAGGTGACCTACCGGCTCGGCATCATCGGGTTCCTGTCGCACGCGGCGCTCGGCGCGAACGCCGGGAACTACGGCCTCCAGGACCAGCAGGCCGCGCTCGGCTGGGTCAAGCGGAACATCGCGAAGTTCGGCGGCGACCCGGCCAACGTGACCATCTTCGGACCGTCCGCCGGGGGCTCCAGCGTGTGCGCCAACATGGCGTCCCCCACCGCGCACGGTCTGTTCGCCAAGGGCATCATCGAGAGCGGCGAGTACAACGGGCTGCTCGGCGTGAACACCACCTGGCAGCGCCAGGACTGCGCGACCAGGCTGCCCACCCAGGCCGAGGCGCAGCAGACCGGGGCCCGGTTCGCCGCCGCCGTCGGCTGCGGGACGGCCGCCGACGTCGCCGCCTGCCTGCGCCAGGTCCCGGTGCAGACGCTGCTGGACGCGGCCGGTGACGGCCTCGGCCCCGACAAGGGCACGCTCGCGCCGATCGTCGACGGGAAGACGCTGACGAAGTCGCCGGGCGAGGCGTTCGCCACCGGGGACTTCAACAAGGTGCCCGTCATCCACGGCGTGGCCAGGGACGAGACGCAGATGACCCCGGCCGAGACCCCGGCCCAGTACGAGGCGCTGATCAACCAGCACTACGGGACGCACGCCCCCGAGGTCCTGAAGCGCTACAAGCTGGCCAGGTTCCCGGACCCCGCGCCGTACATCGCGTCCCGGACGGTCCTCGCCGACGCCAGCTCCGTCTGCCCGGCGCTGCTCAACGACCGGCGGCTCGGCAAGCACGTCCCCGTCTACGCCTACCGGTTCGACGACACCAACGCGCCGCCGCTGCCGTTCATCGACAACTCGAAGCCCGTGGGCGCGTTCCACGTCGGGGAGTTCAGCTACCTGTTCCACGGCACGTTCCCCGGGCAGCCCCCGCTGACGCCGAACCAGAAGCCGATGCGGGCGCAGCTCGTCGCGGAGTGGACGGGCTTCGCCCGCGGCGGCGACCCGACCGTCAAGGGCGCCCCGCGCTGGACGCCGTTCACCTCGGCGAACCAGGCGCAGATGTCGCTGCTGCCCGCCGGGGACAGCCGGATGACCTCGGAGATCGCGAAGCAGCACCACTGCGGGTTCTGGTTGCGGTTCGCGCCGTTCACCGGCTGATCGGCTGAGCCCGACCGGGGCGTCGGGGCGACCGGAGATCCGGTCCCCCGGCGCCCCGGCTTCGTTCACATCGGCCGGTCCCGTTCACAACGGCACTCCCGTCCGTCCCGCCCCGCGACCGATCCACTCTCCCTCCAGTGCCTGTTGAAGACTTTTCACAATGGGTCAATAACGGCGGTCCGTTGGGAACCCGCGGCTCCTGCTCAGGACACGCTTCCTTTATCGTTGACGCATGTTCCGGCGCCGGTCCCGAACAGTGCCGACGCTCGGTCGCGTGCCGCCGGATCGCCCGCGCCCCCGGAGAATTGCGGGACAGTGCCATGAACGGTGATTTTCCGATGTACCGTGCCAACGGCCCGGCGTCCGACGCGAAAGCCGTCCGGGTGTTGGTGGTCAGCGACAATCCCATGTCGCGGATCGGGTTTCAGGCGTTGCTCGGCGCTTCTCCGGCGGTGCGCGTCACCGGCGGCGGAACGGTCGCCCGCGCGGTCGCCGGAGTCCGCGCGCACGCCCCCGACGTGGTGCTCCTCGACGCCTCGCCGCCGCCCGCGGGCGGGATCGGACGGCTCGCCCGGGCCGGCGGCCGGGTCGTCGTCGTCACCACCGCGCAGGACCCGCCGCTGCTCGTCCAGGCCATCGCCGCGGGCGCGCACGGCTGCCTCGTCTACGGCCACTTCGAGCCACAGGACCTCCCTGACCTGCTCGTCACCGCGGGTCGCGGGGAGGCGTGCCTGTCGCCGCCGGTGGTGACGGCGCTCGTCCGGTGGCTGCACGACGGCGGCGGGACACGCCGCCACGACAGCGGCCTCACCGCCCGCGAGGCGGAGATCCTGGAGCTGATCGCGGCGGGGCTCACCAACCGCCAGATCGCGCGCCGGCTGGTCATCTCCGAGAAGACCGTGAAGAACCACGCGCACCAGATCTACAAACGGCTCGGCGCGGACGGCCGCGAGCACGCGGCCGAGCGCTGGCTCGAACTTTATTCGGGCCCCCCTGCAACGGACCGGCCCTAACCAGGCAAAGCGCCGCGGAAAACCGATTTCCGCATGCCCGCGGAGTCCTAGGACCCGGCCCATCCCAAGATGGGCCCCCGCCGGGCTTTACTTGCCCGGCGAGGCCGCCGCATGATCTCTTAGGCCCGATCCAAAGGTTATTAATTCCATTTCTGCCAGCGTTGTGAACGGCTGTTGAATTTCGATTGCGGTCGTCATCCTGTCCAGGGAGGCTTGGTGAAACTCCTTCGCCGGCCCGCTCTCGGCGCCCTTACTGCGGTGCTGTTGGCGGGCGTCCTGACCGTCGGTCCACAGGGGGCGGCCTCGGCCGCGGGTCCCCGCGTCGACCTCAAGGTCCTCGTCGTCAGCGACGGCGGCGCCTCGGTGTCGGCCGTCGCCGGCCAGTTGGCGGCCGAGGGGGTGCCCTACAAGACCGTCGACCTGCGCGACGCGGGCCGCCCCAAGATCGACGCGGCCTTCCTCTCCGACACCGTGAACGGGACGCCGCGCGCCAAGTACCAGGGGGTCGTGCTTCCCAACTACGCGCCGTTCCAGGACACCGCCGAGATGACGGCCATCGCCGACTACGAGGTGAAGTTCGGGATCAGGCAGCTCGACGCCTACGTCTACCCGTCCGCCGCGGTCGGCCTGAACACCCCGACCTACTCCGGGATCCTCGACGGCACCGTCGCCGAGGTCCTCCCCGCCGGGCGCTCCGACGCGTTCCGGTACCTGCGCGGCCCGGTGCGGTTCAACGACCTCGCCCCCGACATCGACGAGAGCTACGGCTACGTCTCGACCCCGCTGCCGGACAACAAGGTCGCCGGGAAGACGTTCAAGCCGTTCGTGAACGTCGAGATCAAGGACAAGACGGGCACCATCGCGGGCGTCTACACCCACGACGGCCGCAGCGAGATGGTGCTGACCTACAGCGCCAACTACGAGCAGTGGCAGTCCAGGACGCTCGGCCACGGGCTGATCAGCTGGCTGACCAAGGGCGTCCACCTCGGCTACAACCGCAACTACCTCGCCGTCCACGTCGACGACGTGTTCATGCCCGACGCGCGGTGGAGCACCAAGGACAACTGCACGCCCGGCGAGGACTGCCCGAGCGGCGTCACGACGCCCGATATCCGCATGGACGTCGACGACGTGGTGCAGGCGACCATGTGGCAGCAGTACCAGAAGTTCAAGCTCGACCTGGCGTACAACGCGGGCGGCACCGTCGACTGGCGGAAGGATCACGGCCTCGACCTGCTGGGCGACTCCCTCCTCGCGGCCAAGGCCCAGTTCCGCTGGCTGAACCACACCTACGGGCACAAGTTCCTCGGCTGCAAGCAGGACACGTCGGTCCGGCCGTGGCAGTGCGTGAAGGACTCGGACGGCGACATCGAGTACGTCGACGAGAGCACCATCGAGCAGGAGATCACCAGGAACCTCGACTGGGCCCAGGAGAACGGCCTCTCGGTGCCGAAGACCGAGGTCGTCACCGGTGAGCACTCCGGCATGAAGGTCCTGCCGCAGCAGCCCAACGACAACCCGAACCTCGCCCCGGCGCTCGACCAGACCGACATCACCTGGCTCGCCGGCGACGCCTCCCGCGACCCCGCCATGCGCTCCATCGGGCAGGCGCGGACGATCCCCCGGCACCCGATGAGCGTGTTCTTCAACGTCGGGACCGAGCAGGAAGAGGTCGACGAGTACAACTGGATCTACACCAAGCGGGCGGACGGCGGAAGCGGCATCTGCGAGGACCACCCGGACGTGACCACCTGCATCAAGCCGCTCTCCACCGAGACCGGGTTCAAGTCCTACATCGTCCCGTCCGACACCCGGATCACGCTGTCGCACGTCACGGGCAACGACCCGCGCCCGCACTACGCGCACCAGTCGAACATCACCGAGGACCGGACCCTGTACACGCTGCTCGACAACGTCCTCGGCGAGTACCGGATGGCGTTCGACGACAACACCCCGGTCGTGAACGACCCGATGGCGTCGCTCGGCGCCGAACTGCGCCGCCAGGACCTCTGGAAGGCCGCGCTGAAGAACAACTCCAACATCACCGCCTACGTCCAGGACGGCAAGGTCACGGTCAGCGGGCCGGACGGCCTCAGCATCCCCGTCACCGCGCCGGAGGGGACGAAGGAGGGCACGGGCGGCAAGGTGTTCGGCCAGGCGTACGCCGGCGACCGGTCAGCCTACGTGCCCGGAGGAGTGACGCTCACGGTGCCCGGAGCCTGACCTTGGAGATCACCCTGGTGACGGAGGGGACCTATCCGCACAACTTCGGTGGTGTGAGCGTCTGGTGCGACCAGCTCGTGCGGGGCATGCCGGAACACCGGTTCAATGTCCTGGCGCTCACCACCACCGGAGCGGAGCCCACCGTCTGGGATCTGCCCGGGCACGTGACCGTGGAACCCGTCGCGATGTGGGGGCCGCCCTCCGGGCGGCCCCCGTCCCGCGGGGAGGCGCGGCGCTTCGAGCGGCTGTTCCGCTCGTTCCTCTATACCGTGCTCTCCCCGTCCGGCCGGATGGCGGACGTGTTCCCCCACATCCTGCGCGGGCTCTTCGACTTCGGGCGCACCAACGACCTCGGCGCCGCGCTCCGCACCGAAGGGCCCGTCCGCTGGCTGATGGACGCCTGGAACGACCAGCGCGCCCGGTTCGACGAGGTCGGCGTGCGGCCCACCGTCCACGACGCCCTGACCACCATCGACCTGCTGGAGCACATGCTCCGCCCGCTGCAGGGGCCGCCGCCGCGCGGCGACGTCGTGCACGCGGTGTCGAACGGCATCCCCGTCCTGCCGTGCCTCGCCGCCAAGTGGACCTACGGAACACCGTTCTGCCTCACCGAACACGGCATCTACCTGCGCGAACGCTACATCGGGATGCGCCGGGCGCAGTACCCGTACCCGGTGAAGTCGGTGCTGCTCGGCTTCATGCGGCTGCTGTGCGTCGCCGGGTACAAGGCCGCGGACCTGCTCACCCCCTGCAACCTCTACAACCAGCGCTGGGAGGTGCGCTGCGGGGCGGACCCCGAGATCATGGAGACCGTCTACAACGGCGTCGACCCGGCGCGCTTTCCCGCGGCCGGCGCCGAGCCCGCGGTGCCCACCCTGAGCTGGGCCGGCCGCGTCGACCCCATCAAGGACCTGGAGACGTTGATCCGGGCGTTCGCGATGGTCAGGGAGAAGGTCCCCGAGGCGAAGCTGCGGCTGTTCGGCGGCACCCCGGCGGGCGGCGAGCGGTACAAGACCCGCTGCGAGGACCTCGCCCGCGACCTCGGCGTCCTCGAGCACACCTCCTTCGAGGGACGGGTCGACGACATCAAGGACGCCTACGCGGCGGGCACGGTCGTCGTCCTGTCCAGCATCTCCGAGGGGTTCCCCTACACCCTGATCGAGGCGATGACCTGCGGCCGCGTGACGGTCTCGACGGACGTCGGCGGGGTCACCGAGGCGATCGCCGACACCGGGCTCGTCGTCCCGCCGCGGCAGCCGCGCCAGATGGCGGACGCCTGCCTGCGGCTGCTCGGCGACGAGATGTCCCGGCGGCGGCTCGGCCGGGCCGCCCGCGAGCGGGCGCTGGAGCTGTTCACCGTCGACCGCGCGGTGGACTCCTTCCGCGCGATCTACGACGGGCTGGTCGCCGCCGACGGGACGGAGCGGTGCGCGCCGGCCGAGGCGGAGGCGAGGCTCGCATGACCGCCGCGCCGGGGGACGTCGGGACGGGGCGGGAGCGCGTCGCGGAACTGCGCGAGCGCATGGCGGACCTGTGCGCCGGGGCCGTCGACCCGCTGGAGGTCACCGCCGGGCTGGAGGCGGAGGGGATCAACGACGAGGCGGCCCGCGGTTACGGCCACCCCGATGTGTTCTCCCTCGCCGAGGACCTCTACACGAGCACGCCGCGCCGCCCGCCGGAGGGCGAGCGGTCGGAGGCGCCGTGGCGGGCGGTGCCGTGGCGGCACCTGCTGCGCGGCGTCCTGTTCGGGCTGCCCGGACTCTGCTACGTCGTCGGCGCGCCGGTGCTGACGCGGACCGGGGCGGGCGTGCTGCTCGTCCTGTCCCTGGTGCTGGCCTGGACGGTCAGCCAGGGCACCGCCTACCTCGGGTACGTCCGGCTCGGGTACGGCAAGCGCGACGCCGCGTCGCTCGTGCTGCGGTACGGGCTCGGCGCCGGGCTGCTGCTCGTCGTGCCGGTGACGGTCGCGGCGGGCGAGCTGATGGACGCCGGGGCGATGGCGACCGCGATGTCCGCCGGGCTCGGCTGCTACCTGCTGTCCGCGACGGTCGTGCAGGTGCACGGCGGCGAGGTCCGGCTGTTCCTCGCGCTGCTGCCGGGCGTCGGCACGGCGGCCGTCCAGCTCGCCCGGCACCACGGCGGCCCGCTGCACTCGGTGCCCACCGCCGTGTGGGCGGCGTGGGCGATGTCGCTCGCGGCGACGACCGCGCTGGCGGTCCTCGCGACGCGGCGGCCGCGCGAGCCGGGCCGCAAGCGCGCTCCGGGGCGCAAGCGGGCCCCGGGCCGCGTCGTCACCCGCCGCGACCTCCGGTCGGCGCTGCCGTTCTCCCTGTTCGGCCTGCTGACCGGGGGGCTCCTCACGTACACGCTGCTGTCGGCGCTCGCCGGGCGGTCCGTCCCGGCGGGGACGACGACGGTGGCGGTGCTGTCGCTGTCGCTGTCGATGGGCGGCGCCGAATGGATCCTGTACGCCTACCGCCGCCGCGTCCACGACCTGCTCCGCACCCACACCGGCATGGACGCCTTCACGCGCGCCGCCCGCGCCGCGCTCGGCGGCGCCCTCGCCCGGTACGCGGCGTCGCTGCTCGGCCTCGTCGTCGCGGCGGCGATCGTCGCGCGGCTCCCCGCGACCGGGGTGAACCTGCGGACGCTCGGCGGCTTCGCCGAGCTCGGCTGCGCGTTCTTCCTCGCTCTGATCTTGCAGGCGTGCGCCCGGGTGGGCGTCGTCCTCGCCCTCTACACCTGTGCCCTCGCCGCCGAGGCCGGGGCCGCGCTGGCCGTGCCGCGCGTCGCGCCGGGCACCGTCCAGCTCGTCATCGCCGGAGTGCTGCTCGCCGCCCTGTCGGCGTACGCCGCACGTGTGTTAGCCCGCGCGACCTCCCACAGATAGTCCCCCCGCTGAAAGGCCAGGTTCCATATGAACAGCATGGTCGCCGTGACGGGAGCCGACGGTTTCATCGGCTCGCACCTCGTCGAAACGCTCGTGGACCGCGGGCACCGCGTCCGGGCAATGGTCCAGTACAACTCGTTCGGGTCGCACGGCTGGCTCGACTCGCTGGCGCCGGACGTCCTCGACGAGGTCGAGGTGGAGCCGGGCGACGTCCGCGACCGGGCCTCGGTGCGCGAGCTCGTCCGGGACGCCGAGGTCGTCTACCACCTCGCGGCGCTGATCACGATCCCCTACTCCTACCGGGCGCCGCAGTCGTACGTGGACACGAACGTCGCCGGGACGCTGAACGTCCTGGAGGCGGCCCGGGACCTGCGCACGCCGCGGCTCGTGCACACCTCCACCAGCGAGACCTACGGGACGGCGCAGCGCGTCCCGATCGACGAGTCGCACCCGATCCACGCGCAGTCGCCGTACGCGGCGACGAAGGTCGCCGCCGACCAGCTGGTCGCGAGCTACCACGCGTCCTTCGGGGTGCAGGCGGTGACGCTGCGGCCGTTCAACACGTTCGGGCCCCGGCAGTCGGCCCGCGCGTTCATCCCGACCGTGATCAGCCAGATCGCCGCGGACACCGGCGCCGTCGAGGTGGGGTCGCTGGCGCCGACCCGGGACTTCAGCTACGTCAAGGACACCGCGGACGCGTTCGTCGCCGTGGGCACCGCGCCCGCCGCCGACGTCGTCGGCGAGGTGTTCAACTCCGGCACCGGCCACGAGATCTCGATGGGAGACCTGGCCCGCACGATCGCGGGCCTGATGGGCGCCGCGCCGGAGTTCCGCTCGGCCGCCGCCCGGGAGCGGCCCGCGGCGTCGGAGGTCATGCGCCTCGTCTGCGACAGCGGCAAGCTGCGCCGCGCCACCGGCTGGCGGCACCGGCACACCCTCGAAGAGGGGTTGAAGGACACCGTCGAATGGTTCCTCGACCCCGCGAACCTGGCGCGCTACCGGCCGTCCACGTACAACATCTAGCCACTAGAGGCACGGAGAGAGACCATGCACGCCGTAATCCTCGCGGGTGGCAAGGGAGTGCGGCTCCGGCCGTACACGACGACCCTGCCGAAGCCGCTCGTCCCCATCGGCGACGAGTACGCGATCTTGGAGATCATGCTCCACCAGCTCTCCCGGCAGGGGTTCCGGTCGGTGACGCTCGCCATCGGGCATCTCGGCCACCTCATCCGGTCGTACGTCGGCGACGGAAGCCGCTGGGGCCTCCGCGTGGACTACGCGGTCGAGGAGGCGCCGCTCGGCACGATCGGCCCGCTGCTCACGATGCGGGACAGGCTCCCCGCCGAATTCCTCGTCGCGAACGGCGACATCCTCACCGACATCGACTTCGCCGCGCTGCTCCTCGAACACGCGGCGACGCGGCCCCCGCTGACCGTCGCCACGTACGCGCGGAAGGTGGACATCGACTTCGGCGTCCTCACGACGCAGGCCGGCCGGGTCATCGGCTTCAGCGAGAAGCCGACGCTCGACTACCAGGTCAGCATGGGCGTCTACGGCGTCTCGAACGAGGCGCTCGCCAAGTACGAGCCGGGCATCGCGCTCGGCTTCGACGAGCTCGTCCTGGACCTGCTCGCGGAGGGCCGGCACCCGCGCGAGTACCGGTTCGACGGGTACTGGCTGGACATCGGCCGCCCGGACGACTACGACCGCGCCAACGCCGAGTTCTCCAAGCTGCGGCCGCAGCTCATGGAGGGCCGCGTGGCGGTGACGGCGGGCGGTACGCCCGGCCAGAACGGGTCCGCCGGAAGCGGTGGCACGTGAGCCGGGTCCTGCTGGTCGGCGCGACGGGGTTCATCGGACGGCACGTCCGCGCGCGGGCGGCCGCCGCGGGCGTGGACGTCGTGCCGGCCGCCCGGACGCCCGAGCTCGGCGGGCTGACGCTCGACCTCGCCGAACGGGCCGGGCCGGTGGCGGACGCGCTCCGCGACGTCGGCCCGGACGCGGTCGTCAACTGCGCGGGCGTCACCCGCGGCGACCCGGCCGACCTCGTGCGCGGCAACGTCGTCGCCGTCGCGAACCTCGTGGCCGCGCTGACCGCGTCCCGCGTCGAGGCGCGGCTCGTGCACCTCGGGTCGGCCGCCGAGTACGGGGAGGTCCCGCGCGGCGTCCCCGTCTCGGAGGCCACGCCGCCGCGCCCGGTGTCGGCGTACGGCGTGACGAAGCTCGCCGGGACGGAGCTCGTCCGCGCCGCGGCCGGGGACGGCCTCGACGCCGTCGTGCTCCGCGTGTTCAACCCGATCGGCCCAGGGTCGCCCGAGTCGACGCTGGCCGGGCGGCTCGCCGCCGAGCTGCGCGGCGCGGCGGCCCGGGACGACGCGGAGGACATCCGGGTCGGCTCGCTCGCCGCGAGCCGCGACCTGATCGACGTCCGGGACGTCGCGGACGCGGTGCTCGCCGCCGTCCGCGCGGACGGCCCGCTGCCCCCCGTGCTGAACGTGGGCAGCGGGCGGGCGACGCCGCTGCGCGACCTCGCGGCCGGGCTGGTGCGCGTCACCGGCTCCGGGCGCCGGATCATCGAAGCCGCCGCCGGATCCGAACGATCGGCGGGCGTCGGCTGGCAGCAGGCCGACGTCAGGGCCGCCGGGCGCGCGCTCGGCTGGAAGCCCGCGACCGACCTCACCACCTCGTTGCGCGACCTATGGGCGGAGACGGCATGGCCTGGCAGATGAGCAGGACGCGGGGGCGGGTCTCGTCCGTCCTCGTACCCGCGTACTTCCATCCGGACGCCCCGGAATGGGCGGACCTCACGGACGAGCGCCTCAAGTGGGTGGTGTTCAACATCGCCAGCGGCCCCGGCAGCGTCCGGGACCGCGCGTGGGCCGCCGTCGCGCACCGCCTCGCGGCCAACGGCGTGGAGCTCGCGGGCTACATCGACACCGCCTACGGCGACCGCCCGCCCGAGGACATCGAGGACGACGTGGCGCGGTACCGGAAGTGGTACGGCATCCGGACGGCGTTCATGGACCAGGTGTCCGCGATCGCCGGGCACGTGCCCCGCTACTGCCGCGCCGTCGGGGCGGCGCAGGGGCGGGGCGCGGAGTGCGTCGTCCTCAACCACGGCATCTACCCGGACCCCGCGTACGCGCGGCTCGCCGACATGCTCGTCACGTTCGAGGGGCCGTGGTCGGCGTACCAGCACTTCCGGCCGCCCGCGTGGGCGGCCAGGGTCCCGGCCGAGACGTTCTGCCACCTCGTGTACGCGGCGCCGCAGGCCGTCCTCGCGGGGGCGCTGGCCCAGGCGGGACGCGGCAACGCGGGCGTCGTCTACGTCACGGACCGGGCGGGCGCGAACCCCTGGAGCGGTCTCCCCGACTACTTCGACCGCGAGATGGACCTCGTCTACCCGGACCGGTGACTCATCCGGACACGGAGCGCCCCGGCCGGCGGTACACGAACTCGTCGGCCCGGGGCGCCTCCGTCGCGGCGCGGACGAGGTCGTGGTCCGGGGACAGCGCGCACGCCGGATCGGTGCGCGCCGCGTCGCCGGTCAGGGCGTGCGCCTGGCAGCGGCAGCCGCCGAAGTCGACCTCGCGGCGCGGGCAGCTCCGGCACGGCTCGCTCATCCACCCGGTGCCGCGGTAGGCGTTGAACGCGGGCGACTCCGTCCAGATCCAGCCGAGCGGGCGCTCCCGGACGTTCGGCGCGTCCAGGCCGGGGATCGCGTAGGCGGCGGGGCACGGCAGCGCGGTGCCGTCCGGGCCGACCGTGATCGTCCGCGCGCCCCAGCCGCCCATGCACGGCTTCGGGACGCCCTCGTAGTAGTCGGGCAGCACCCAGACCAGCTCGGGCGCGTCCCGCTCCGCCCGCCACGCCGCGACCACGGCCTTCGCCGCGTCGAGCTGGTCGCGGGTCGGGAGCAGCGCGGCGCGGTTGCGCAGCGCCCACCCGTAGAACTGGGTGTTGGCCAGCTCGATCCGGTCGGCGCCCCAGCGGGCCCCGACCTCGATGATCTCCCGGAGGTTGCCGAGGTTGCGCCGGTGCAGGACGACGTTCAGCCCGAACGGCACGCCCGCGTCCCGGATCACCCCGGCGGCCTCCTCCTTCTCGGTGTAGGAGACCCGCCCGGCGATGAGGTCGGAGCCGGGGCGGCGCGCGTCCTGGAGGGAGAGCTGGACGCTGTTCAGCCCGGCGGCGAGCAGCTCGGCCAGCCGCCCGGCGGTGAGGCCGACGCCGCTCGTGACGAGCTGGGTGTAGATCCCGGAACGGTGCGCGGCCGCGACGATCTCGGCGAGGTCGGCGCGCAGCAGCGGCTCCCCGCCGGACACGTGCGCCTGGACGATCCCGAGCTCGGCGGCCTCGGCGAAGACCCGCGTCCACTCGGCGGCGGACAGCTCGGCGCTCGGCCGGACCAGTTCCAGCGGGTTGGAGCAGTACGGGCAGTGCAGCGGGCAGGCGTGCGTGACCTCGGCGAGCAGTCCCCACGGCGGGGGAACGTCGGCGGTCGTCATCGGAGCCATCCCTGCGCGCGGACGCGGTCCAGGAACGCGGGCACCTCGGCGTCGAGCGGCGCGTCCGGGAAGGTCTCGGCCAGCTCGGCGATGATGCCGTCGACGGTGCGGCTGCCGTCGCAGAGCCGCAGGATGCGGCCGCCGGTCCCGCTGAGCCGGACCGCGCGCTCGGGCATCAGCAGCAGGTCGGCGCCGCGGACGCGGTCGTACCGCAGGACGATCGAGCCGTCCAGCGCCGGACGCCACGCCGCGTCGGCGGAGTCGGCGGAGTCGGCGGGGGCGGCGGGGGCGGCGGAGCCGGCGGGGTCGGCCGGGGCGGCCGGGTCAGTCATCGGGTGCGGCCCCGCTCAGCTCGCACGCCTTCTCGACGGCGTCGAGCAGCGCCCACAGCACCTCGCACTTGAACGTGAACGCGGCCAGCACGCGCTCCTGGTCCTCCCGCGTCCGCGCCCAGGCGTGGACGAGCGCGAGCGCCTCCTCCGAGTCGCGGCGGCCCTGTCCCACGCGCACCTGGAAATAGCGCAGCCCCTCCGGGTCGACCCACGGGTAGTGGCGTTCCCACGCGGCGATCCGCGTGGCCATCAGTTCGGGCGCGTACAGCTCGGTGAGCGACGACGCGACCGCCTCAAGGGCGGAGCTCGTCCGGCAGAAGCCGACGTAGCCGTCCACGGCCAGCCGGACGCCGGGCAGCACGCCCTCGCCGGACAGCAGCGCGTCCCGGTCCAGGCCGACCGCCTCGCCGAGCCGCAGCCAGCGCTCGATGCCGCCGTCGCTCCCGTCTCCGTCCGGGGCGCCGTCGTGGTCGTGGATCCGGCGGATCCACACCCGGCGCAGTTCCCGGGACGGGAGCTTCGCCAGGATCAGCGCGTCCTTGATCGGGATGTTGCGCTGGTAGTGGAACCGGTTCAGCACCCAGAGGCGCAGCTCGGCCCGGGTCAGCGCGCCCTCGTGCATGCGCAGGTTGAAGGGGTGCCGGTGGTGGTAGCGGCGCTCCGCGAGGGTGTGCAGCCGCTCGTCCAGCACCGAGTCCGGCCAGGGCAGCGGCGCGGAGACGTCCTGCGCCGGCATCACCATGCTCATTCGTCGATCACCCTGCTCATTCGGCGGTCCGCGCTCATACGGTCCGCGCTCGTTCGGTCGGCGCTCGTTCGGTCGGCGCTCGTTCGGTCGGCGCTCATACTTCGATCACCGCTCCCTCTCCGGCGACCTCGATCCCCGCCGCGGCGAGCCGCCGGTGCCCGGGGTCGTCCGGGTCCACGAGGGGGTTGGTGTTGTTCAGGTGCGTGTAGAGGCGCCGCTCCGCGGGCAGCTCGCCGAGCCGCTCGACGGTGCCGTTCGGGCCGGTGATGGGCAGGTGGCCCATCTGGCTGGACGTCTTCTGCCCGATGCCGGTGCGGCGGGGCTCGTCGTCGTCCCAGAACGTGCCGTCGACGAAGACGCAGTCGGCGTCGCGGACGGCGCGCTCGAACTCCTCCGGCCAGTCGGCGAGGGCGGGCGCGTACACGGCGACCTTGCCGTCCCGCCGGTCGCGGACGCGCAGCGCGACCACCCAGGCGTCGTCCGGCTCCCTCAGGTCGGCGGCGTACCGGGGCCGTTTGCCCGACACGCGGACGCCCTGGATCTCCAGCGGCCCGCCGTCGATCGGCTCGGTCTCCTTCTGCGGGAGCGTCGTCCAGGAGACGCCCGCGTACGGGCCGAGGACCGCGTCCAGCCGGAGGCAGACCGACAGCGCCGACCGCACCGTGCCGGTCGCCGCGATCCGCAGCTCGGACGCCTCCCGGAGCCGGGCGATGCCGAGCGTGTGGTCCAGCTCGGCGTCGGTGAGGATCACTCCGGCGACCGGCGTGGCCCGCCGCTCCGGGCCGGGATGCAGGGCCGGATGGTCCTCGATCTGCTCGCCGATGTCGGGTGTGGCGTTGACGACGTACCAGCGGCCCGCCCCGGCCTCGACGGCGATGGAGGCGTGCCGCCGCCGCCAGGACGGGTTCGCGCGGGCGGCGGCGCACCCGGCGCAGGAACAGTTCCACTGGGGCACGCCGCCGCCCGCGGCGGTGCCGAGGACCAGCACGCGCATCGCGGGTCGGTCAGCCCTCGTCCGTCAGGTAGGCGGTGACCTCCATGGAGGTCTCCACGATCTCGTAGTCGGGAGTGACCCAGGTGTTCTCGGTCATGGTGCACCTTCCTCTCGGTTGCGGGGCCGGGCGGGCACGCCCACCCGGAGGCGCACCGAATCGTAAGGACGCGCCGGACCGCATTCCGAGGACGTGCGTGCCAGACATCATGAACTCCGTGCCAACCCGCCGCGCGCCTTCCGGCGGCGCCGTGGGCGCGAGTTGACCGGAACGTTGAGGCCCGGCGCGACAGACCGGGACGATCGTGGGTAGGTCAGGGGCGCTCACCATTCGGGAGGAGATTCGGCATGCGCGCCCTGACCGTCGAGCCGCCGAAGCGCGGGTCGCTGGCCGTCGTGGACGTCCCGGACCCGGAGCCCGGTCCGGACGACCTGCTCGTGGACGGCATCGCCGTCGGCGTCTGCGGCACCGACCGGGAGATCGCGGACGGCGACTACGGCAGCCCGCCGCCCGGCCGCGACCGGCTCGTCCTCGGGCACGAGTCGCTCGGCCGGGTGCTGGAGGCGCCGTCCGGCAGCGGGTTCTCCCCCGGCGACCTCGTCGTCGGCGTCGTGCGGCGGCCCGACCCGGAGCCGTGCGGGGCGTGCGCGCACGGCGAGTTCGACATGTGCCGCAACGGCCGCTACACCGAGCGCGGCATCAAGGGGCTGGACGGCTTCGCGAGCACGACATGGGCCGTCGAGTCCGCCTACGCGGTCGCGCTCGACCCGCGGCTCGCCGAGGTCGGGGTGCTGATGGAGCCGACGTCCGTCGTCGCCAAGGCGTGGGACCAGATCGAGAAGGTCGGCGCGCGGGCCTGGTTCGAGCCGCGCGTGGCGCTGGTGACCGGGGCGGGGCCGATCGGGCTGCTGGCCGCGCTGCTCGGCGTCCAGCGGGGGCTGGAGGTGCACGTCCTCGACCAGGTCACCGAGGGGCCGAAGCCGGGGCTCGTCGCCGACCTCGGCGCCGCCTACCACCACGGCACGCTGGACGACGCGGTCGCGGTCGCGACGCCCGACATCGTGATCGAGGCGACGGGGGCCTCGGAGCTCGTCCTCGGCGCGATGGCGAACAACGCGCCGTACGGCGTCGTCTGCCTGACCGGGGTGTCGCCCACCGGGCGGATGCTGCACGTGGACATGGGCGGGCTGAACCGCGACATCGTCCTGGAGAACGACGCGATCATCGGGTCGGTGAACGCCAACCTCGGGCACTACGCGGCCGCCGCCCGAGCCCTCGCGAAGGCCGACCCCGGCTGGCTCGGCGGGCTGATCTCGCGGCGCGTCCCGCTGGAGCGCTTCGCGGACGCCTTCACCCGCCACCGGGACGATGTGAAGGTCGTCATCACCCTGGCCGACTGACCGCCGCGCGGCCCCGGCTCTTGATCGAAAAAACAATTCATAATTAACCGCAGAAATAGGGCAAGCCGGGCCCGCGATATACGGAAAATCATGCGGTGAACGGGTACGGACGGCCAGGATGCGGGGCATGACCTTCCCGCTCATGCACGGGTACGACCACATCAATGTCGTGGCCGCGCTCGATCCGGTCGCGGCGGTGCGCGACCGGGAGCTCGGCGAGCGAATTCTGGAATACCCGAAGCTGCTCCCCGCCGGGTCCCCCGAGTTCGGGCACGCCGTGCAGGAGGACGGGGAGTGGCGGATCGGGTCGCTCGGCTCGGACGACCCGTCCTCGGCCAGATACGGCCTCGCCTTCGACCTCCGGACGGCCGCCGCCGACGAGCCGGACCCCGGCACCGCGGAGGCGATGCAGGCCGCCGCCGCGCGGCTCGACCCCGAGGAGGGCGACCAGCTCGCCAAGGACGAGTGGGAGCTCGGCCCCCGCCGCTACCGGATCGTCCGCGCGGAGAAGTTCATGCTGATCGGCGACCGGGTGATGGAGCCACCGCGCGCCACCGACGCCGACCTCGCCGCCGACGGCCTGCTGCGCGGCCACCCGCTCGACCCGGCCGCGCCGTGCGGGCAGTGGGAGGCGCAGCTGCGGCTGAACCTCGTCGGGTACATGCCGGTCGCGGGGACCGTCCCGGACGAGGTGCGCGCCGAGGCGCGGCACGCGATCCGCACGCACCCGGGCGTCGTGCTGCTGCCGCCGACGTTCGTCGTGGTGGAGGTGGCGGGCGACGCCTGGTCCCCGATCACCGGCGGGGACGCCCCGCACGAGGCCGTCGACCGGCTCGCCCGGCACTTCACCGACCTGCTGCCGAGGCTGCGCGAGTTCCAGGGCGACCCGGCGTCCGCCGAGGAGGTGGCCGAGTGGGAGGCGCTCGCCGCCGGGGTGCGGGCCGCGACCGGGCACCGGATCGTCGTGCGGGGACGCGAGTTCCGCACCGTCCGCGTGTCCCGGATGCTGCGGCTCGGCCGGGACGGCCCGGAGGCGCCCCGCCCCTGCGACCAGGCCCGCTACGGCCTGAACGCGGAAGCCTGACCCAGGTGCCCGATCCGGGCGCCTGACCGCCATTCTTACAGGCCAGATCAACCAATTCATGCACGCTTTAATTCCGGCCGCGCTATCAGCGGGTAAGGTGCGGACGAGGCGGTCCGCTGCCGAGCGGACGCTGATGGGATGGATGGGATCGTGCAGTCTCCCGACGAACCGGAAATCCGCGCCAACGAGCTCACCGGGACAATAGCGGGCTCCAGCGTCCAGGCCGGTTCCATCACGGGCGGCGTGCATATCAACACCGGGCTTCCGGCGTCGCTTCCGTCGCCCGCGCAACTCCCGGCCCCCGGATTGTTCGCGAACCGGCACGGCGAATTGGCGGAATTGCGGGCGCTCGCGGACGGCGCGGGCCTCGTGGTCGTCAACGGCCCGGGCGGCGTCGGCAAGACGACGCTCGCGCTGGCCTGGCTGCACGAGGTCAAGGCCGACTACGAGGGCCAGTTGTTCGTCGACCTGCGCGGCTTCTCGGGCGCCGAGCCGCTCCCGCCGGACGAGCCGCTCGGCCGCTTCCTGCGGGCGCTCGGCGCCGGCGCGGAGAGCGCGCCGACCGGGGTGGACGAGCAGGCCGCCCTGTTCAGGTCGCTGACCAGCGGCCGCCGCCTGATCGTGATGCTCGACAACGCGGCGTCGGCCGCGCAGGTCAGGCCGCTGCTGCCCGGCGCGGGCTCCTCGCTGGTCGTGGTGACGTCGCGGCGGCGGCTGTCCGGGCTGGTGGTGGACGGCGCGCGGTTCCTCGACGTCCCGCCGCTCGGCACCCGGGGCGCGCTGGAGCTGCTGGAGCGCCTCATCGGCCCGGACCGGATCGGCGCGGAGCGCGAGCAGGCCCGGTCGCTCGTCGCGCTGTGCGGGACGCTGCCGCTCGCGGTCTGCGCGTCCGGGGCCCGGCTCGCCGCCCGGCGGCGCTGGCCGATCGCCCGCGCGGTCGCGGAACTCGACGACGAGGCGCGCCGGCTGGCGGCGCTGCGCGCCGGTGAGGACGACATCTCCGTGGACGCCGTGTTCAACGCCTCCTACCAGGCCCTCGACGAGCCGCACGCGCGGGCGTACCGGCTGCTCAGCGTCCATCCGGGGCCCGACCTCGGGCTGGCCGCGGCGGCGTCGCTGCTCGACCGCGGCGCGGAGGCCGCGCGGGAGCTGCTGCAGGGCCTCGTCGAGGCGAGCCTCCTGCTGGAGGACGCCGACGAGCGCTACCGATTCCACGACCTCGTCCGTTTGCACGCGCGGGACAAGGCGCGCGAACCGGGCGCGGAGCCGGAGCGCGCGGCGGCGTTCGCGCGGCTCGCCGACTGGTACCTGACGACGGCGGTCGCCGCCGACCTCGCGCTGCTGCCCGGCCGCTGGCACCTCGGCCCCCGCTACGGGGCCGTCCGCCGCGAGGACGTCTTCCCCGACCGCCGGGAGGCCGTCGACTGGCTCGAACGCGAGCACCAGAACCTGTCCGCGGTGGCCCGCGCGGCGCACGACGGCGGGCTGCACGCGATGGCGTGGCAGCTCTGCGAGGCGATGTGGCCGCTGTTCGTCCAGCGCAAGCACTACCGGTCGTGGATCCGGACGCACGAGCTCGGCCGGGACGCCGCCGCCGCGTGCGGCGACCGGCGGGCCGAGGCGCGGATGCTCGAAGGGCTCGGCACGGCCCACCTCAACCTCCGCGACACCGCCGCCGCCCGGCCGTGCTTCGAGGCGGCGCTGGAGCTGGAGCGGGCGACCGGGCACCGGCTCGGCGAGGCGTCCGCCCTCGAAGGGCTCGGCAACGCGGCGCTCGCGACCGGCGACCCGTCCGGCGCGGCCGAGCTGTTCGGCGCGGCCCGCGACGTGCACGCCGAGCTGGACCGGCCGCGCGGCGTCGCGCTGATGCGGCGGCACCTCGGCGAGGCGCTCAGCGCGGCCGGCCGGCACGACGCCGCGATCGAGACACTGACCGACGTCCTCGCCACCTTCACCGAGCTGGACGAGCCGTACCACCGGGCCCGCACGCTGACCTGCCTCGGCAGGGCGCGGCTCGGCGCCGGGCGGCTGGACGAGGCCGCGCACGCGCTGCGCGGCGCGCTGGAGATCTCCCGCGCGGCGGGCGCGCCGCACGTGGAGGCCGACGCGCTGCTCGACCTCGCCGTCGTGGCGGCGCGCCGGGGCGACGCGACGGCCGAGCGCCGCGACCTCGAACGCGCCCTCACGATCTACGCCAGGCTCGGCTCGCCGCAGACGGAGGCCGTCAGGCGGCGGCTCGCCGGAACGCCGCCCGCCTCCTCCGGCGCCTGACCGCGGACGACCGTGAGCCGCGCCCCGGCCAGCGCGGCCGGCGGACGGCCCGAGCACACCCACAGGTGCAGGGCGGACGCGCAGCGCGCCACGTCGTCGTCGCCGCACGCGCCGCCGCCCGCGACGGGGACGAGCCGCGCCCGCCACCCGCGCACCGCGAGGAGGCATCCCCGAGGCGAGGCGACGGCGAGCACCAGGCACCCGGGGAAGTCCCCGGGGCCGCCGCCGCCCGGCCGGCGGACGATCACGTCCGCGCACGACAGCCAGGCCCACGACGTCACGCCGGGCCCGGCCACGAGGTGCTCGTCGGCCGCCGTCCCGTCCAGCCGCGCGGCATCGCGGACGGGTGAGCGCCGCAGGTGCACGAACAGCGGGGCCGTCCCGGCGGCGTCGATCAGGACGCCCTCCGCGCCGGAGCCCCGCCGGGCGCGGGGCCCGGCAGGGTCGTCCCAGGCGCGGACGAGCGCGACGTCCGCGCCCATCACGCCGCCCGCAGCGCGGGGAAGGGCACCGAGCCCGGCATCGGGACCGGGGTCACGTCGGGCGGACGGTCCCGGTCCGGCAGCCGTAACAGCCGGTACATCTCCCCCCGGATGAGCCGGGCGGCCTGCCCGGGACGCGAGCTGAGGTCGTGCCGGAGCGCCTCGTGCACCAGCGGCCCGTAGGCGTGGACGGCGTCGTCCACCTGCGGCGGCAGCGGCCGGTCCCAGTCGACGCGCGGCGCGACCGCGCCGAGCCGGGCGACGTGCGAGCCGGGCGCGACGCTGTCCTCGGGGAAGGCGCCGAGCAGCGCCGGGACGCCGAGGGCCGCGCCGTAGCAGGTCACCGAGCCGTGGTCGCCGATGACCCGGTCGGCGGCGACCAGCGCGGCGCGCCAGCCCTCCTCCGGCGGGACCAGCCGGACGCCGAGCCGCCGGCAGTCCGCGTACCACGACAGGATCTGCCGCCTGCCGTGCCACGTCCAGATGTGCGGATGGAGCGCGGCGACGACCTGGTACCTGTCGCGCGGCAGTTCCGCCGCGATCCGGTACAGCCGCTCCGGGTCGCCGCCGAGCAGCGAGTCCGGGCACCAGGTCGAGCTGACGAACACGAGGCACTGGTCCGGCCGGACGCCGAGCGCCGCGCGGTACGTCTCCCGGTACGGCACGCTCGCCACCAGCCGGTCGAGGCACGGGTCGCCGCCGACGAACGCGACCGGCAGCGCCTCCGGGCACTCGCGGGCGAGCCCGAGCAGGTGCCGGTCGTGCGGCAGGACGACCGACGACGGCACCACCCGCCCGGCGACGACGAGCCGTTCCCGGATCAGCCCCGTGACGGGGCGCTCCGCGGGCGGGCCGAGGCCGGGGCGCCGTCCGAGCAGCTTGCCGGGCCCCGAGCCGTGCGGCACGGTCAGGACCGGGGCGTGCAGGTTCTCCAGCATGCCGTGGCTCGCCGCGACCACGAGGTCGAAGCGCGACCGGACGGCCTGCGACCAGGGCATGACGAACCCGCCGAGGTCGCGGAGGAAGTCGTCCAGGCCGCCGGTGAACGGCGACGCGGGCGCGGCCGTGTAGGCGACGGCCACCCGGCGGTCGCTCTCCAGCAGCGGCAGGACGTCCGACAGCCGGGTCGCGGCCGTCAGGTGGTGCGCGACGGCGAGGACCGTGCGCCGCGCGGGCAGCGTCGATCCGCGCCGCGCGTCTAAACCGAAGGGACCGGACGCCCAGGCGTCCATCGTGCAGTCCATGCTCAACCTCCCTGGCAGGCGTGGCTCGGGCGGCCCGCCGGGCACACCCGCGCGGACGAAGTGGATGAAGTGGACGGAACGGACGGGGCGAACACGGTCTCGATGCGGTACGGCGGCGGCACCGGGTCCGCGACCGGGATGGTGGCGGGCTGCGGGAGCCGCAGCAGCCCGTACATCAGCCGGCGCATGTTGCGGTCGAACCGGCCGGGCGCGGAGGTGATCCGCTCCGCCACCGGCCGGACGCGCTCCGGCCGCCACCGCCCGGCCGCCTCGGCGAGCTGCGCGGCGACCGGGCGGTCCGGGACGAGCCGGACGGCGCCGTCCCAGCCCTCCCCCGCGTCCGGGGCGGCCCCGGCGAGCAGGACGGGGACGCCGACGAGCGTCCCGTACCGGGTGACCGGGCCCGGCGCGCCGACGATCCAGTCGGCGGCCACGAGCGCTGCGCGCCAGTCCGCGTCCGGCGGCAGGAGCCGCAGGCCGTCCCGCAGGTGGGCGCCCAGCCCGGGGGCCCCGGCGTCCCAGGCGCCGGGGCCGGGCTCCGGGACGCCCAGGACGTGGTAGCCGGACGCGGCCCCGCCGAGCAGGCGGCGCACGACGTCCAGACGTTGCGCGACGTCCGCCGACCGGCAGCGCGCGCCCGCGCAGGGAAGCGTCGCGTCCGGGAGCGCGACCACGGCGAGCCGGGCGCGCTCCCCCGCGCCGAGCGCCCGCCGGTAGAAGTCGCGCAGCGGCAGGCTCGCCACCAGCCGGTCGTGCGTGGCGTCGCCGACCACGACCGACGCCGCGCCCCGGACCGGGCGGTCCAGGTCGTGCGCGCACGCGTACACGGCCCGCGCCCCGCCCGGCACGGGCCGCGGCGTCCCGGGCCGGACGACCAGCGGGGCCCCCGCCCCGGCCGCCTGCGGCGACGCGGTGACGGCGAGGCCGAAGCCGCCGCCCTCGGCGTCCCGCCGGGACAGCGGCGCGGTGCCCGCGTCCCGGAGCATCGCCTCCACGGCGGCGGCGGACGGCCCGGGAGCCGCCGCGCACACCACGCGCAGCCGCGGGTCCGCGGCCGCGAGCCGCGCCACGTCGAGGGCGGGCTGCCCCGGCACGGGAGCGCCCACCACGATCAGCACTGTGCGCCGGTCGCCCGGGCGGCCCCACCAGCCCGGGTCGACGCCGGTCAGGGCCCGACGCCATTCGAAGCCGGACATCTTCGCCAATGAACCCCCTTTGACCTTGGATGCGGGAACCCGCTCTCCTCCGTCGCAGATCGAAATGACCTGCCCTCCGCATTCGAGTGTCGATCGGCGAACTTGACGAAAACTTGCAATCGTCCTGACTTGGTAAGTTGTCCGTCCCATGGTGGCCATGGGAGACGTGCTCGGGCCTGGCCATTGCGGACGGATGATGCAAAAATCGGCTCAGGAGGAGATTTCCACAAAGGGGCACCTGTGGAGTTCCGCGTGATAGGCCCCGTTGAGCTGTGGACAGACGGCCGGCGGCGCGACCTCGGAACGACGAAGGAACGGTGCGTCCTCGCCGTCCTGCTGCTGAGCCCGCGGCAGCCGGTGCCCGCCGACTCCCTCATCCGCCGCGTGTGGGGCGACCGCCCGCCCGCCAAGGCCAAGCAGGGCCTCTACACCTACATGGCCCGGCTGCGGGGGCGGCTCGCGGACGTCGACGGCGCCGCGCTGGTGTCCCGGCAGGGCGCCTACCTGATCGACGTGCCGGACGAGTCCGTCGACCTGCACCTGTTCCGGTCGCTGCGCATCCAGGCCAGGGCCATCGCCGAGAGCGGCGACGACGAGTACGCCCTCGACCACCACCGGCGCGCGGCCGAGCTGTGGCGGGGCGCGCCGCTCGCCGACCTGACCGGCGACTGGGCGGAGCGGACCCGGCAGACCCTGGAAGAGGAGTACCTGGCCGCCGCGATCGAGCGGATCGACATGGAGCTGTACCGCGGCAACCACTCCGACCTCGTCCAGGAGCTGGCGGAGCTGGCCGAGCGGTTCCCGCTGGACGAGCGGCCGGCCGAGCGGCTCATGGTCGCGCTCTACCGGTGCGGGCGCCCCGCCGAGGCCCTGGACGTCTACCGCGCCGCCCACGACCGCAACGTCGAGGAGTTCGGCACCGACACCGGGCCCGCGTTACAGGAATTGCAGCAAAAGATTCTGCGCAATGATCCGGCGCTGCTGCGCGTTCCGCGGACGCAGTTGAACGTCGATCAGCGTCCGCACAATCTGCCGCACGACCAGGGTTCCTTCGTCGGCAGAGAGGAAGAGCTGCGGCGCCTCCTGGACGCGGCGCCGACCGTCCGCGAAGCGGATTACGCGGCACCGCCGACGGGTTCGGTGACGACCGTAATCGCCATTGACGGAATGTTCGGAGTGGGAAAGACCGCGTTGGCCGTCCGGTTGGCGCACCGGCTCGCGGACCAATTCCCGGACGGCGCCCTCTTCCTCGAACTGCACGCGCACGACGCCCGGCAGGAGCCGGTCGACGCGGCCGCGGCGCTGGACACGCTGCTCCGCATGATCGGCGTGCCCGCGACCCGCGTCCCGCGCTCGCTGGACGAGCGGTCCGCGCTGTGGCGGTCGCGGCTCGCGGGCGGGCGGCTGCTCCTCGTCCTGGACGACGCCGCGGGCCACGAGCAGGTGCGGCCGCTCCTGCCCGCGTCCGCCGGGTGCCTGGTGGTGGTGACCAGCAGGCGGCGGCTGACCGGGCTGCACGACTCGGTGCCGCTGTCGCTGGACGTGCTGCCCGTCCGGGACGCGATCGCGCTGTTCATGACCATCGCCGGGCCCGGCCTGGAGGGCACCGACGCCGACCTCGCCGCCGTCGTCGGGCGCTGCGGGCGGCTGCCGCTCGCGGTCCGGATGGCGGCGAGCAGGCTGCGGCACCGCCGCGCGTGGAGCGTCGGCGACCTGCTCGCCCGGCTCGGCCCCGGCGACCGGCGGCTGGACGAGCTGCGCGTCGAGAACAACGAGATCACGGCCGTGTTCGAGGTCTCCTACCGCGGGCTGCCGGCGCAGCTCCGCGAGGCGTTCCGGGCGTTCGGGCTGCATCCGGGGCCGGACCTGACGGCGGCGGCCGCGGCGGCGGCGCTCGGCCGTCCCGTCCGGGAGGCCGAGCGGGTGCTGGAGGAGCTGCTCGACCGGCACCTGATCACCGAGCCGGTCAGCGGCAGGTGCCGGTTCCACGACCTCGTGCACGACTACGCGCGGCGGCTCGCCCGCGACGTCGACCCGGAGGACGAGCGGCGCCGGACCGTCCACCGCATCCTCGACTACTACCTCGCGGCGGCGGACCGGGCGGACCGGCTGCTGTCCCCGCAGCGGCGGTCGGGCCGCGTCCTGATCCGCTACCCGGCCCCCGAGCTCCCCGAGTTCGAGGACGAGGCGCAGGCCGCGGCGTGGCTCACCGCCGAGCACGACTGCCTGCTGAACGCCGCCGCCGAGGCGGACCGGAGCGGCCTGCCCGCGCACGTCGCCGGGCTCGCCCACGCCCTCGCCGGGCACCTGGAGTCGCGCGGCCTGTGGGACGCGGCGGCGCGCCTGCACACCCGCGCGATCGCCGCGCTGCGCGGCCTGGACGACGCGCCCGGCACCGCCCGCGCGCTCGCCGACCGCAGCCTCGTCCGGTTCCGCTGCGGCGAGTACGGCGCCGCGCGGGACGACGCCGAGGAGGCGCTGGCGATCCACCGCGCCACCGGCGACCGGCACGGCGAGGCCGACGTCCTCGGCCATCTGAGCCTGGTCCACTGGCACCTGTCGCGTTTCCCCGAGGCGCTGGAGCGCTGCCGCGAGGCGCTGGACATCCGCCGTTCCATGGGCGACCGGCACGGCGAGGCGCGCAGCCTCGACCACGCCGCCATCTTCCTCGAATTCACCGGCGACCACCGGGAGGCGGAGCGGCTGCGGCTGCGGGCGATCGACATGTTCACCGAGTTGGACGACCCGCGCGGCCGGACGATGGCGCTCAACAACATGGGCGATCTCCTGCTCCGCATGGGCAACGTCGACCGGGCGGTCGACTACTACGAGCGGACGGCCGCCGCCGCGGCCGAACTCGGCCGCCAGCACCAGGCGATCTCCCTGATCAATATGGCCAACGTGCACCGGCACACCGACGAGCCCGAGCCCGCGCTGCTGAATTACCGGAAGGCGCTCGCCATCTCCATGGAGATCGGCGACAAGCGCAGTTCTGTCGAGACGCTGATCGGCATCGGCGCGACCCTGCACAATATCGGCCGATTTCGCGAGGCGCTCATTCACCACGAGCGGGCGTTGGTCATTTCCCGCGCCATCAGCGAACGTTATGAGGAGACCCTCGCGCTCCGCCATCTTGGTGAAACTCTCGCGGCGTCCGGCCGTTATCCGGCGGCCGTCGACCATCTCCGGCGGGCGCACGCCTTGGCGACCGAAATAGGGGTGCCGTTCGAGATAGGCAAGGCGCTGGAGGGGCTGGGCACGGCGCTGCTTCACGTGCAGGGCCAGGAAGCCGCCCACGAGCACTGGCGCGACGCGGTCCGCGTGTTCGAGTCCATCGGCCTCCCCACCGACGACCTCCGTGGACGTCTCGCCGACTCGGACGAGATCACCGGCACCTAGGACAAACCACCCGTAACCATGCCAAGCAAAGTGGTAGGGGGACTGATCCCCTGATGATCCGAAATCTGCCACGCTGCCGGGACGGACCCGCTACAGTCAGGCGAAAGGCCGGGAAAGCCCCGGATTGTAGTGATAGATAGGAAAACTTCTTGCTTAAGCGCGTTTTCCTCGTGGCCGCCCTCGCCGCGACCACCCTGGCGGTGACCGCGGCCCAAGCGAGCGCAGCTGTGCTCGTCCACATGACGTAGCGGCGGTCAGCTCCTGGGCCGGGTGGGGTGGAACGTCCCACCCGGCCGCATTGTATCTCGCGAAGATCTTCCGGCCGTGGGAAACTCGCGGCGTCCACGACTTCCCCGCGTTGGAGGGACCCCATGACGGGGCATCCGGAGATCGACACGTCCGTCCCGCATTCGGCGAGGATCTGGAACCACTGGCTGGGCGGCAAGGACAACTACCCGGTCGACCGCGAGGTCGGAGACGACTTCGTCAGCATCTTCCCAGGCCAGGTCGATATCGCGCGCCATTCGCGGGCGTTCCTCGGCCGCGCCGTCCGGTACCTGGCGGGCGAGGCGGGGGTGCGGCAGTTCCTCGACGTCGGCACCGGCCTCCCGACCGTCGACAACACGCACGAGGTGGCGCAGCGCGTTTCACCCGACGCCCGCATCGTCTACGTCGACAACGACCCGCTCGTCCTCGTCCACGCCCGCGCACTGCTCACGTCCACGCCGGAGGGCGCCACGGCCTACGTGGACGCCGACATCCGCGACCCGGACGCGATCCTCGCGAAGGCCGCCGAGACCCTCGACTTCGACGAGCCGGTGGCGCTGCTGCTGCTCGGCATCCTCGGCCACCTCACCGACGAGGAGGACCCGGAGGGCGTGCTCGGCCGCCTCGTCGCGGCGCTCGCCCCGGGCAGCCACGTCGTGATCAACGACGGCACCGACGTGATCGGGACGCCCGGCGCGGACGGCGTCGACGAGAGCGCCCGCGCCCGCGCGATCACCCGGTACGTCCAGGCCGGGGGCGTCGCCTACAACCTGCGCTCGCCCGAGCGGATCACCGGCTACTTCTCCGGCCTGGAACTGCTGGAGCCGGGCGTGGTCACGGTGTCGCGGTGGCGTCCCGAGCCGTCCCCGTTCGGCGAGCCGCCCGCGGTGGACGCCTTCTGCGGGGTCGCCCGCGTCCCGTGACCGGGGCAACCCGAACTTCGAAATCTGTTGAGCCGTAGAACGCCCTGCCTTAATTCGCCATGCGTCATGATCAGCGGGCCGGTTACCCGTTGAGAGGAGCGTCGCGGTGCGAAGAGTGCTGGTCGGAGTGGTCGCCGCCGGGGTCGTCGTGGCCGGGGTCGTCCCGGCGTCCGCGGGCGCGCCGCCGCCGCCGGGAGCGCGGGGCGCGGACGGCGCCGGTTCGGGTGAGCGGCCGGACGCGCGGGCGCGGGCGCTGCCGCCGTCCGCCCGGGTCGGGACGCCGCGGTTCACGTCGTCGAGCAGTCCCGCGCCCGGCGTGGAGTTCCGGACGTTCGAGACGACCGGCGTCGGCGGCCCGGTGGTCGGCTACCTGGTGAACGTGGACCTGCGCAGTCCGGGCGTCCGGGTGGGCCTGCTGCATCCGCCCGCGATCGCGCAGCGGCAGACGGTGTCGGAGATGGCGGAGGCCCAGCGGGCCGTCGCCGGGATCAACGGCGACTTCTTCAACATCAGCGAGACGCATCCCGGGGTGCCGCCGACCGGCTCGTCGTCCGGCCCCGAGGTGGACGGCGGGCGGCCGCTCAAGGGCGCGGTGCCGGACGGCCAGCGGTTCGGCCCGGCGCTGCCGCCCGGCACGTCCGCCGAGGACGTCGTCGGGATCGCCGCCGACGGCCGCGCCCGCGTGGAGCGCCTGCACCTGACCGGCGTCGTCCGCACGGGCGGCGGCGGGAGGAAGGGCGTCGAGCTGCCGCTGCGCGGCCTCAACCAGTACGCGATCCCGGTCGGGAGCGCGGGCGCGTTCACCGCCGCCTGGGGCGCGGTGTCGCGGCGGCGCGCGGTCTGCGGGACGGACACCGCCCGCAACGCCCCGTGCAGCACCGAGACGGCGGAGGTCACCGTCCGGCGGGGCGTCGTGACGGCGGTGGCGGACGAGGTCGGCGCGGGCGCGATCCCCGCCGACACGGTCGTGCTGGTCGGGCGCGAGAAGGGCGCGGACGACCTGCGCCGCCTCCGTCCCGGCGACAAGGTGAAGGTCGACTACCAGTTCGCGACCCGCTACCGCTTCGCGGTGGGCGGGTTCCCGATCCTGCGGGACGGCGAGCCGCTCCAGGGCCTCGACCCGAAGGGCCCGGCCCCGCGCACGGCCGCCGGGGTGAGCCGCGACGGCCGCCGCGTGCTCCTCGTCGTGGTCGACGGACGCTCCGCCGAGAGCGCCGGGTTGACGGTCGCCGAGCTGGCGTCCCTGCTGGACGAGGTCGGCGCCGACGACGGCGTGAACCTCGACGGCGGCGGCTCGTCCGCGGTCGTCACCCGCGACGGCGACGAGATCGACGTCCGCAACGTCCCGTCGGACGGGAACGAACGGGCGGTCGCGAACGGCATCGGCGTCTTCACCGACGCCCGCCGCCGCTGAGAGCCGCACACAAGCGAAGGCGCGGGCGGCGCCGTGCACGACGCCGCCCGCGCGTTCTTCAGGGCACGATCACTGGCCGAAGGCCAGCAGGACGTAGCCCTTGTCATTCGGGTAGTTCACGAACATCTCGCCGGTCAGGACGTAGACCATCCCGTCGGCGATGACCGCGCCGCCGCCGCCGGAGAGGGCGCCGCCCCGTCCGGTGCCGCCGTTGACGGTCGGGAAGTCCGCGATCGTGTCGAACGCCCACAGCACCTTGCCGGTCTCGGCCGAGTAGGCGCGGAACTTGCCGTCCCCGCTGCCCTCCCAGACGATGCCGGGCGTGCTCGACACCGCGGGCGGGTGGGCGAGCCTGCACACGTTCGGGTACTGGGCCGCGCCGCCGGTGGTGCAGCCGTCCGACGGGTTCGGCGTGCTCCAGATGATGTGGCCGTTGACGGGGTCGATCGCGTACAGCGTGCCGGGGTTGCCCATGTAGGTCGCGACGTAGAGGCGCTGGCCGTCGAAGCTCGTCCCCCACTGGATGCCGCTCAGCCCGCCGCCGGGCTGCGGGGTGGAGAGCTGGCGCTGCCACACGATGTCGCCGGTGGCGGCGTCGAGGACGTGGTAGACGCCGACCTTCTGGCCGATGCCGACGAGCCGCTTGCCGCCCGCGGTGAACACGTTCGGGGCCGCGCCGAGGTCGAAGTCGAGCGCGGTGCCGTCCTTCAGGTTCGGGCAGTACTTCTGGTCCTCGGGGTTCTGGCTGTTGCACTCCCGGCGCCAGGTGTCGACGTCGGTCATCTTGCGCGTCCAGCGCTCCTTGCCCGTCGCGGTGTCGAGCGCGAGGACGGAGTCGAAGTGGCCGCCGCTGCCGGTGTAGTTCTGGCCCGTGCCGACGTAGATGGTCTTGGTCTCAGGGTCGATCGACGGGGTGCTCCACACGCCCGCGCCGGACGGCTCGTAGCGGGGCTGGCCGTTCGGCCAGGTGCCGTTCTGCTTCGGCTCGGGGACGGTGTAGTAGCGCCAGTCGAGCTTGCCGGTGTTGACGTCCATCGCGTCGAGGTGGCCGCGGAACGTGCAGCAGGCGTGGTCCTTGCCGAGGATGTTCTCGCCGCTGGACACGCCGACGTAGACCCGGCCCTCGTAGACGATCGGGGAGCTGGTCGTGTTGGCGCTGACGGTGGTGTCGACACGCTGCGACCAGGCGAGCTTGCCGGTCGCCTGGTCCACGGCGAAGAAGTAGCCGCGGGTGTCGCCGAAGAACACCTTGCCGCCCGCGACGGCGGCGCCGTCGCGGACCTGCGCCTGGCCGGTGCCGACGGTGCCGACGTTGAACTGCCACTTGACCTTGCCGGTCTTGGCGTCGGCCGCCCGGTAGATCCCGTCCGGGCCGCCGAAGTAGATCGTGTCGCCGACGACGGCGGGCTGGCTGTGCGGGGCGCCGGCCTGCTTCGGGAAGCCGAAGGCCCACTTGAGCTTCAGGTTGCCGACGTTCTCCGGCGTGATGGCGCGTTCGGCCGGGTTGTAGCGGGTGCCGTTGGTGTCCTTCTGCCAGGACGGCCAGTCCGCGGCGCGCGGGCGCCCGGACGCGGCCGGCCCGGAGGCGACGGCTCCGCTCACGACCAGGCACGCGGCGGCGACCAGCGCCGCCGCACGTCTCGTGAGACGCATGTCTCGATTTCCCTTCGGGAGCTGGACGCCTCGGGCCCGAGGCGATCGTGGGCCCGAGGCTGGCGGGGGTGCGAGGCTCCGGCGCGCCGGAGCCTCCGATCATCCGGACCCTCTGGGGCCAGGAGCTTGGCGGCCCACGGGCCGACGGCCCGGGGCGAGGGGTTTACTGGCGGGGTTTCAGGGGCTGGGCAGGGCCCGGGCGCCGCGGGGATCGCGCGCTCCCCGCGGTGCCCGGGTGTTGCGGGATGCCCCAGGCAGCACGCCCCGGACCAGCCGGTCCCGGAGCGCGCCCGTGTTGCGCCGGCTCACGGTCAACCGCGCGCCGCCGACCCGGAGCGTGCACCGCCCCGACTCGACGACCATCTCGTCGACGTGCGCGAGCGAGACCAGGTGCGACCGGTGGATGCGGACGAAGCCCGCGTCCCCCCATGCCTCCTCAAGGGCCGCGAGGGAGACCCGGACGAGGTGGCTGCCCGCCTGCGTGTACAGGCGCGCGTAGTCGCCCTGCGCCTCGGCGTACCGGACGTCCGACCGCCGGACGAACCGGACCGCGCGCCCCAGCCCGACGGGAATCAGCTCGTCGGCGCCGTCGTCCCTGCGGTCCCCGCCTTCCCCGGACCGCACGACGACCACGATCACTGTGGCTCCCATGGGTTCATGGAATCCGCGCGACCGAGGACGATCAAGGGGCGCATGCGACATCTGGCACGTACGGCACACGTTGCGGCATCCCACAACAACTCACTTCTTGAACGCGACGTACTTCGACCAGAAGTCGCAGTGGTGCTGCTGCGAGATCTCCCGCGTCAGCTCGCTGTCACCGGCCGAGACCAGCGAAAGCACCGCGTTGTCGGACGTGGTGAACGGCGTCCAGGCGGGCGTGCCGGGCACCTCGGGCGTCCCGGTGCGGGCGAAGCCCGTCCACTGGGAGACGACCTGCGCGGCGAGCGCGGCCTGGTTGGGGGTCAGTGCGGCCTGGTTGGGCAGCGGGCTGAGGAACGCGCTCTCGCTGATGTGGTACGCGCCGTTCGGCTTCGTCTTGTCCAGGAAGAACATCGGCGGCGCGTCGGCGTTGTCGTTCTGCCAGGCGTACACCTTGATCTTCTTGGCCATCCGCTGGTCGATGACCAGCGCGGGGCAGACGGAGTTGGAGTCGGCCACGATCGTCCGGTAGGCGATGAACCCGGTGGGGTCCGGGAACCGCTCGATCGGGTAGAGCTTCATGACCTGGTCCGCGATCGGCCCGTACTGCTGCTGGACGTTCGTCTTGTACTGCTCTGGCGTGGTGGCGGCCGGGAGCTGCGTCTCGTCGCGGTTCACCCCGTGCATCATCACGATGTCGTTGATGTTGCCGTCGGCGAACGCCTGGCCGGGCGACTGCGGGAGGACCTCGCCGTCCACGACCGGGCCCTGGGTGCCGACGTTGGCGCCGACGCCCCCGCCGGCCTGCTGGAGGAGCTTCTCCACCGGGACGGCCCGCAGGCACGCCGCCGCGTCGGCGACGTTCCCGCAGCCCACGGCGGCGGCGAAGCGGTCACCGGCCGCCTGCGCCTCGGCCTCGGTCGGCAGCTTGGCGGCGCAGTCCTGCGGCTGCCACTGGACGTCGTTGCCGAGCCGCGAGTTGTACTCGCCGCTCTGCGGGATGCCCTTCTGGAAGAGCCCCTTCGAACCCGGCGAGACGGCGTTGGCGCACACGCTCGACCCGCCCGCGGACGCACCGAAGATTGTCACGTTCTTCGGGTCGCCGCCGAACTTCGCGATGTTGGTCTGGACCCAGCGCAGCGCGGCCTGCTGGTCGCGGAACGCGTAGTTGCCCGCGTGCTCGCCGAAGCCCTTGTGCGTGAGGAAGCCCATCACGTTGAGCCGGTAGCGGACGCCGACGTGGATGACCGGCCCGGCCTTGACCAGGGTCTTGCCGTCGGACGGCCCGCCGAACCTGAAGCCGCCGCCGTGCAGCTCGACCATCACCGGCAGCGGGCCGGTGGCGTTCTGCGGCGCCGTGATGTTGACCTTCAGGCAGTCCTCGTTGGTCGACTGGTTGCCGAGCCCCTGCGGCTGCGCGCAGGGCTGGCCCTGCTCGGTGGCCTGGATCGGGGTCGTCCAGGCCGCGTGCGGCTGCGGCGCGGCCCAGCGGAGGTTGGCGAGGGGCGGCGCGGCGTACGGGACGCCGAGCCACGTCTTGACGCCGTCGGCGATGGTGCCGCAGACGGGGCCCTTGTCCGTGGTGACGGTCGTGCCGTCCGTACACGCCGCGATCTTGGCGGCGCCTCCTCCGTCGTCGGCCATGGCGGCGGGGATCGCGGGAGTGAGCGCGACCACCGCCGCGCTGACCGCCGGAAGCAGCCATCTCCGCGTTCTGCCCGGTGCTTTGCCCGGTGTCTTCATGCCTGTTTCCTTCACCGTCGGGAGCGGTTCGACGGGCGTCCGACATGCGCGCGGTCCTCGTGCCGACCTCGGCGTCGGCGGTCCCGTCGGCTGATCACCTCTCATCCTCGGTCGGGTGAGGACGGGCCTTGCCCCGGTGAGGCGGGCCGGATGAGAAGTGTTGACTCAGCGGCAGGACGATAAGTCCGCTCTCGGCGGGTTTGACAGATTCCGTCGGGCGGAGCGCGGCGGGCGGCGGCGTCCACTCGCCAAGCGGTCCCAAGGGGCGGTCCCCGGACGGCGCGGGCCCGGCGTCGCCGCGGCCCGTCCCGGAAGTCGGGAGGGGGGCTCGCGCGACCGGCCGCCGGGCGTTTACTCTACCAAACAATTGTTAGAAAGAAGGGGGGCGAGATGGACCTGGAGTTCGGAGCGGCGGACGAGGAGTTCCGCGCCGACGTGCGGGCCTGGCTGCGCGGACACGTCCCGGCCGAGCCGCTGCCGTCGCTGGAGACGGCGGCGGGCTTCGCCGCGCACCGCGAGTGGGAGCGGACGCTCGGCGCGGCCCGGCTCGGCGTCGTGTCGTGGCCGGCGGAGTACGGCGGGCGCGGCGCGTCCGCGCTGCGCTGGCTGATCTTCGAGGAGGAGTACTACGCGGCGGGCGCGCCGGGCCGGGTCAGCGCGAACGGCATCAACCTGCTGGCGCCGACGCTGCTCAAGCACGGCACGGCCGACCAGCTCGCGCGGGTGCTGCCGCCGATGGCGGCGGGCGAGGTGATCTGGGCGCAGGCGTGGTCGGAGCCCGGCGCGGGCAGCGACCTGGCCGGGCTGCGCGCCACCGCCACCCGGACGGGCGGCGGCTGGCTCCTCGACGGGCAGAAGACGTGGAGCTCGCGTGCCGCGTTCGCCGACCGCGGGTTCGGGCTGTTCCGCTCCGAGCCGGAGGCGGAGCGGCACCGCGGGCTCACCTACCTGATGTTCCCGCTGGACGCGGACGGCGTGACGGTCCGCCCCATCGGACGCCTGGACGGCAAGCCCGCGTTCGCCGAGCTGTTCCTCGACGGGGTGTTCGTCCCGGACGAGGACGTGATCGGCGACCCCGGCGACGGCTGGCGCGTCGCGATGGCCACGGCGGGCAACGAGCGCGGCCTCACCCTGCGCTCCCCCGGCCGCTTCACGGCGGCGGCGGAGCGGCTCGTCGCGCTGTGGAAGGAGCGGGCCGACCCGTCCGACACGGCGCTGCGCGACCGGGTCGCGGACGCCTGGATCAGGTCCCGCGCGTACCGGCTGAAGGGCTTCGAGACGATCTCCCGGGACGACGACATCGGCTCCGAGTCCAGCCTGAACAAGGTCTTCTGGTCGGAGCTGGACGTCGCGCTCCACGAGACGGCCCTCGACCTCCTCGGCCCGGACGGCGAGCTGGAGTCGGACTGGCTGGAGAACTACGTCTTCTCCCTCGCCGGACCGATCTACGCGGGCACCAACGAGATCCAGCGCAACGTGATCGCCGAACGCCTGCTCAGCCTTCCGAGGGGTTCACGATGAAGTTCGTTCTGTCGGATGAGCAGGCCATGTTCGGCGCGACGCTGCGGAAGCTGCTCGCGGAGGCGGGGACGCCGAAGGCGATCCGCGCGTGGGCGGCCGGGGACGCGGCCCCAGGCCGCGCCCTGTGGTCGGCGGTCGCGGAGGCCGGGGTGTTCGCGCTGGCCGTCCCGGAGGAGTTCGGCGGGGCCGGGCCGCTGCCGGTCGAGCTGGTCGTCGCGATGGAGGAGCTGGGGCGGGCCGCCGCGCCCGGCCCGTACGTGGAGACGCTCGCGGCGGCGGAGCTGCTGGGCGAGTCGCCGTGGCTGCGGCGGATCGCGGAGGGCGCGGCGGTCGTGTCGCTCGCCGTCCCGCACGCGCTGGACGCCGACGCCGCCGACCTCGTCCTCACCCTCGACGGCGTCGAGCGCGCGGCCGGGGAGCGGGCCGCGTCGCTGGACCCGGCGCGGCGGCTGTTCCGCGTCCCCGAGGGCGGCGGGTTCACCGATTTCGGGGCCCTGCTGTGCGCGGCGCAGCAGATCGGGCTCGGCCGCGCGCTGCTGGACGTGTCCGTCGAGTACGCGAAGACGCGGCGGCAGTTCGGGCGTCAGATCGGCGAGTACCAGGCGGTCAAGCACCATTTGGCGAGCGCGCTGGTCGAGCTGGAGTTCGCCCGCCCGCTGGTCTACGGGGCGGCGCTGTCGTACGGGACGCCGGACTTCGCGCGCGACGTCTCCGCCGCCAAGGTCGCCGCGTCGGAGGCGTCCTACGGGACGGCCAAGACCGCCCTCCAGGTGCACGGCGCGATCGGCTACACCGACGAGTACGACCCGTCGCTGTGGATCCGGAAGGCGCGCGCCCTGTACGCGGCGTGGGGCTCGGTGTCCGAGCACCGGGCGCGCGTCATGGCCGCCTTGTGACGAGGTCCTTCAGCTCGACGCGGCGGATCTTGCCGGACGCGGTCTTCGGGAGGTCGTCCACGAAGACGACCTCCCGGGGGACCTTGAAGTTCGCGAGCCGCTCCCGGCAGTGGGCGACGAGGTCGTCCGCCGTGGCGGCGCGGCCGGGGCGGAGCCGCACGTAGGCGCGCCCCACCTCGCCGAGCCGGGCGTCCGGGACGCCGACAACGCCCGACTCGGCGACGGCGTCGTGCCGGGCGAGGACGTCCTCGACCTCCGCCGGGTACACGTTGAACCCGCCGACGACGAACATCTCCTTCGTCCGTCCGGTGATGGCGAGGTTGCCGCGCTCGTCCAGGCGGCCCCGGTCGCCGGTGTCGAGCCAGCCGTCCTGGATCGCGGCGGCCGTCGCGTCCGGGTCGCCCAGGTAGCCCTTCATCACGTTGTAGCCGCGGACGAGGACCCGTCCGTCCGTCCCCGCCGGGAGCCGCCCGCCCGCCTCGTCGACGATCGCGACCTCCACGTCGGCGATGGGCCTGCCGCAGGTGGTGGCGATGGTCTCGGCGTCGTCGTCCACCGAGCAGGCGGACACCGTCCCGGTCGCCTCGGTCAGCCCGTACGCGGTCACGACCAGCGGGAACAGCTCGGCCCTCAGCCGCCGGACGAGCGCGACCGGCACGTCGGCGGCGCCCGTCACGGCGAGCCGCAGCGAGGACAGGTCGCGGCCGTCCCGGCCGGGCGCGTCGATCAGCGACGTGTAGATCGTCGGCGGCCCCGGCAGGACGGTGATCCGCTCCCGCTCGATCAGCTCCAGCGTCTCGGGGACGTCGAACGTCCGCTGGAGCACCATCGTCGCGCCCATCAGCAGGCACGCCAGCACGCCCGCCTTGTAGCCGAACGAGTGGAACAGCGGATTGACGATGAGGTACCGGTCGCCCGGCCGGACGCCCGTCCGTCCCGACCACGCCAGGAACGTGCGGACGTTCTGCTCGTGCGTGCACATCACGCCCTTGGGACGTCCCGTCGTCCCGGACGTGAACAGGATGTCGGCGATGTCATCGGGCTCGACCGCCGCCTCGCCGGGCGGCGCGGCCTTGGCGATGAAGTCGTCCCAGGCGGTGACGCCCGGCCGCGCGGGGCCGTTGAAGGTGACGATCGTTCGCAGCGCGGGCAGTCCGGGGACGTCGCCGGAGGCGTCGAGCCCGAGCATGCCCGGATAGTCGATGCCGAGGAACCCGTCCTCGACGAAGAGGATCCGCACCTCGGCCTTGGTGAGCGGCCAGCGGGCCTCGTCCCCCTTGAAGCGCGTGTTCAGCGGGACGAGCGTCGCGCCCGCGTGCAGCGCGCCGAGCACGGCGACGATCCAGCGCAGGCTGTTCGGCGCCCAGATGGCGATGCGGTCGCCCGACCGGATCCCGGCGGCGGCGAACGCGCCCGCCGCCTCCCGCACCCGCTCCCGAAGCTCGGCGTAGGTGACGCGGACGTCCCCGTCCACGACGGCCTCCACGTCCGGGAACGCCTCGGCCGCCCGCGCCAGCACACCCGGAATCGTCAGCTCGTCCATAACTTTCCATGATGACCACCACCCCGGCCCGCGAGCATCGCGCAGTCCCGCTCACCGATACCCCGGGCCGCGGGCGGCCGGACGCCGCCCGCGGCGCGGTCGTCAGCAGGTGCCGAGCATCGTGGTCAGGGAGTTCTTCTCGGCGCTGTCGACGGTGAGGCCGTAGTACCACTTGACCTGGATCCAGGCGCGGGCGTACGTGCAGCGGAAGGCGGTGCGCGACGGCTGCCACTCGGCCGGGTCCTTGTCGCCCTTGGCCTGGTTGACGTTGTCGGTCACGGCCCACAGCTCCGGGCCGCCGAGGTCGTTGGCGTAGGACTGGCGGCGGGCCGTCGTCCAGGACCAGGCGCCGGACGCCCACGCCTCCGAGAGCGGGACCATGTGGTCGATGTCGAGGTCGGACGCCTGCGTCCAGGTGGCGCCGTCGTAGGGCGAGTACCAGGAGCCGGACGTCGCGGCGCACGAGGAGTCGGTGACGACGTTCGTCCCGTCCCGCTTGAGGACCGTCTCGCGGGTGTTGCACGTGCCGGAGATGGTGATCCAGTGGGGGAAGAGGCTGCGGTCGTAGGTGTCGCCGTGGGACTCGGCGGCGACGGTCAGCTCGGCCAGCCGGGACGCGGCCGTGGCGGCGGACGGGATGTTCGGCGGGGTCGCGGACGCCGGTGTCCCGAGGACGCCGAGCAGCACCGCGCCGAGGACGGCGAGCAGCGGGAACAGGACCATTCGTCGCATGGGGTGCCCTCCTGCGGCCGTTCCCGGCCAGGGCCGGAGGCTCCTGAGGGGGGCGGGAACGGCGGCACTAGGACCGTGACATTTACGGTAAGTGTCTTAAATGTCACGCTTTGCCCAAGGCGCGGGGCGGGTTGGGCGGAAGCTGCCCTTGGCTCCTCGCGGCCGGGTGGCTGACCTGCGACGACGGCTGCCAGAAGGGGTGCCGGGAGGCGGTACGCGGGACCGTCGCGGCGGTGAAAACCTGGCTAACGCGCCCTTTCCGCGTCGGCTCGCTAGGCGTCGGCGCCGAGGATGAGGCCGCTCGTCGGGACGCCCGTCCCGGCGGTGACCAGGACGTTGTGCACGTCGCCCGGCTGGTTCGGCGACGTGCCGCGGACGAGCCGGACGCCCTCCGCGATCCCGTTCATCCCGTGGATGTACGCCTCGCCGAGCTGCCCGCCGTGGGTGTTGAACGGGAGCCGTCCGCCGATTTCGAGGTTGCCGTCCGCGATGAAGTCCTTGGCCTCGCCCTTGGCGCAGAAGCCCAGCTCTTCGAGCTGCGGCAGGACGAGCGGCGTGAAGTGGTCGTACAGGATCGCGGCCTGGACGTCGGCCGGGGTGAGCCGCGACTGCGCGTAGAGCTGCCGTCCGACGAGGCCCATCTCGGGGATGCCGGTGATCTCGGAGCGGTAGTAGCTCGTCATCATGTGCTGGTCGTTGCCGGACCCCTGCGCCGCCCCCCAGACCAGCGCGGGACGGTGCGGGAGGTCGCGGGCCCGCTCGGCGGACACGACGACGACGGCCTGCCCGCCGTCGCTCTCCTGGCAGCAGTCGAGGAGGCGGAGCGGCTCGGCGATCCAGCGGGACGCCTGGTGGTCCTCAAGCGTGATCGGGCGCCCGTGGAACCAGGCGGCCGGGTTGGCGGCGGCGTGGCGGCGGTCGACGACGGCGACGCGGCCGAAGTCCTCGCTGGTCGCGCCGTACTCGTGCATGTAGCGGCGGGCGAACATGGCGACCCACTGCGCGGGCGTCGCGAGACCGAACGGCGTCATCCACGAGTAGGCGGCGCGGTCCGCCCCGGCGCCCAGCGGACGGTCCGCCTGCCCCAGCCCGTACCGTTCGCCGGACCGCTCGTTGAACGCGCGGTAGCAGACGACCACGTCCGCGACGCCCGTCGCGACGGCCATCGCCGCCTGCTGGACGGTCGCGCACGCCGCTCCCCCGCCGTGCCCGATCCGGGAGAAGAACTTCACCTCGCCGATGCCCAGGTTGCGGGCGATGTGGATCTCCGAGCTGGTGTCGGCGGTGAAGGTGACCATGCCGTCCACGTCGGACGGCTGGAGCCCCGCGTCGGTGACGGCGGCGAGCACCGCCTCGCAGGCCAGCCGCAGTTCGCTGCGTCCGGAGTCCTTGGAGAACTCGGTCGCGCCGATGCCCGCGATCGCGGCGGCGCCCGGCAGCACGCTCATGCCCCGTCCTCTCCTACCAGTCGGACGACGACCGTGCCGGTGACGTGCGGGCCGATCGCGTTGACGCCGCGCACGGCGATCTCGACGCGGCGGTCCTCGGCGTGCTTGGCCGAGACCGATCCGGTCAGGACCATCGTGTCGCCGGGATAGTTCGGCGCGCCGAGCCTGATCCTGATCGCCGTGACGACGGCGGCGGGCCCCGCCCAGCCGGTCACATACCGGTCGACCAGCCCGTTCGTGGTCAGGATGTTCATGAAGACGTCCTTGGAGCCGCGCTCGACGGCGAGCGACGGGTCGTGGTGGACGTCCTGGTAGTCGCGGCTCGCGATGGCGGTCGCGACGATCAGCGTCCGGGTCAGCGGGATGTTCAGCGGGGGCAGCTCGTCGCCCACGGCGATGTCCTCGAAGCGGCGGCTCACAGGGCCGCCCCGAGCAGGGCCAGGTCGGCGGACGCGCCGCCGAGCGTCCCGGAGAGCTGCTTGCCCCACAGGAAGTGCCGGTGCACGGGGTAGTCGACGTCCACGCCGATGCCGCCGTGCAGGTGCTGGACGCGGTGGACGACGTTCAGCCCGCCCTCGTCCGACCACCACTTGGCGACGAGCACGGCCGTCTCGGCGTCCTCCCCGGCGGCGATCAGCGAGACGGCGTGCCACAGGCAGACGCGGAGCGCGTCGATCTCGATGTAGCAGTCGGCCAACTGGTGCTGGACGGCCTGGAACGCGGCGAGCGGGCGTCCGAACTGCTCCCGCCCGGCGAGGTGGGCGGCGGCCAGGCTCAGCGCGCCCTCGGCGACGCCGACCTGGGCGGCGGCGACCGCGACGCGCGCCAGCCTTAGCGCGGTGCCGAGCGCATCGGGGCCGAGGGGTTGGGCGGGGGCTGCGCTCAGGGTGAGGTGACCGGCGCTGTCGTGGGTGGTGGTCTCGGCGCGCTCCCAGGACGTGCCGGGCGCGGTCGCGTCGAGGAGGTAGAGGCCGGGGCCGTCCTGGGAGCGGGCCGAGACCAGCACGTGGCTCGCACCGTACGGCGTCGGGACGACCGCCTTCGTGCCGGTCAGAGCCCAGCCGTCGCCACCTGGTGCGGCGATGCAGCGCGGCTCGCCCGGGGTGAACTCTTCGAGCGCGAGGGTCGCGCGGTGCGAGCCGTCCGCGAACGCGGGCAGGAGTTCGCGCTGCTGAGGCGTGCCGTGCCCGGCGACGGTGAGCGCGGCGACGACGGCCGGCCACACCGGGACGGGCGCGACCGCGCGGCCCTGCTCCTCCAGCAGGACGGCGAGCCCGCCGACGCCGAGCCCCGCACCGCCCGCGTTTTCGGGGAGGGCGACGCCGAGCAGGCCCGCGTCGGCGAGCGCGGCCCAGAGCGTCTCGTCGAATCCGGTGTCCGATCGTTCCGCGGCCCTGATCCGTTCCTGCGTGGCGTGGTCGGTGAATATCCGCCGGGCGAGGTCCCGGACGGCCTCCAATTCCTCGCCAAGGGTGAAGTCCATTTAGCTGCCCTTCTTCTCGGCGGGACGGAACGCGGGCAGGGAAAGGTCGGGGTCCGGGTCGATCCAGTCGAGGACGACCGGCATTCCGATTTCGACGTCGGCGGGTTCGACGCCCGTGAGGTTGGCGATCAGTCGCGTCCCTTCCGCCAGCTCGATCACCGCGACGACCAGCGGGTAGTCGAATGCCGGGTGGCGCGGGTGGTGGTTGACGACGTAGGTGTAGACGTGTCCTTCGCCGGTCGACTCGACCGTGTCCCAGTCGAAGGAGCCGCATTGCGGGCAGCATGGGCCGGGCGGATGCCGCAGCGATTTGCATTCGACGCACCGCTGGATGACGAGGCGGTGCTCGCGGGCCGCGTCGAACCAGAATTCGTTGTCATGGTTGATCGCCGGTCGTGGGCGCAGGGGCTTCTTCGGCGGCTTTTCGGCGGGACGGAAGCGGAGTATCCGCCACAGTTGAGTCGCGACGACCTCGCCGTTCGCGTCCCGGTAGGTCTTCCGGGTGCTGATGAAGCGCCCGGGGCCGAGTGCGGTCTTCTTCTCCGGCGAGATCGACTCGACGGTCTCCTCCACGCTGACGCGGTCGCCCGGCACCAGTTCGCGGTGGAACTCGAACTCCGAATCGGTCGCGACGACGGACGTGTATCCGCCTTCGGCGAGCAGTTCGGTCAATTCATCGGCGGGCGAGCGGTCGGAGGACGGCCGGACGGACGCGGCGTAGCCGCGCATCGTCCACGCCTGCATCATCGACGCGGGCGCCACGATCCCATCGCGGCCCGTCGCCTCTGCGGCTTCCTCGTCCAAGTAGACGGGATTGTCGTCCTCCATTGCCTCGACCCAATGGCGGATCATCGGGACGTTCACCGCGTCCTGGCCGAAGCGGGGCGCCATCAGCTCGCGTCCCGTCCACGCTTGGAGGCGGGCCTCGTAGTCGGTCATGAGCGCCTCGACCTCGGCAGGCCCAGCCCTTGGACGGCGACCATGTCGCGCAGCACCTCGTTGACGCCGCCGCCGAACGTGTTCACGATTCCCTGTCTGGAGAGTTGCTCGATCTGCCCGTGCAGGACGGCGCCGGGCGACTCGGGGCGGATGCGTCCGGCCGCGCCGAGGATGCCGGTCAGCGTGCGCTGGACGTCGATGTGCGTCTCCGTCCCGTACGCCTTGGCGGCTCCGGCCTGCGCGCCGGTCAGCGTGCCCGCCTCCACGGCCATGGTCATCTTCCAGTTCATGAGCCGCATCGCCTCCAGCCGGGCGTGCGTGCGGGCCAGGTCGGCGCGCACCCAGGGCAGGTCGAGGACGCCGTTCTCGCGCGCCCAGTCGCGGACGTCCTCCCACAGCCGCACCATCCGGCCGCCGAGCGCGGCGAGGCCGATGCGCTCGTGGTTGAGCTGGGTGGTGATCAACGTCCAGCCGCCGTCGACGTCGCCGACCATGGCCGACGCGGGCACTTCGACGCCGTTGTAGTAGGTGGCCGTGACGACCATTCCGCCGACGGTCTGGATCGGGCTCCACGAGAAGCCGTCCGCGTCGGTCGGCACGATCAGGATGGAAATACCCTTGTGTTTGGGGGCGTCCGGGTTGGTCCGGGCGGCGAGCCAAATGTGGTCGGCGGTGTTCGCGCCGCTGGTGAACACCTTGCTGCCGTCGATGACGAAATGGTCGCCGTCGAGGACGGCCTTCGTGCGTAGGGACGCGAGATCGGTGCCCGCGTCGGGCTCGGTGTAGCCGATGGCGAAGACGATGTCGCCGGAGAGAATGCCGGGCAGATATGCGCGCTTCTGTTCGTCCGTTCCGTAGCGCATCAGCGTCGGACCGACCGTGTTCACGGTGACGAACGGGAACGGCAGCCCGGCCCGCTGCACCTCGTCGAAGAACACGAACTGCTCGGAGATCGACTTCCCCTGCCCGCCGTACTCCTCCGGCCAGCCGTAACCGAGCCAGCCGTCGTTGCCGAGCATCTTGACGATCTCGCGGAACCGGTCGCCGCCGACGCCCTGCTCCCCGGCGCGGCGGCGCACGTCAGCGGGCAGCAGGTTCGCGAAATAGGCCCTCAGCTCCGCGCGCAGTTCCCGGTGCGCCGCCGTCTCACGCAGATCCATACCAACCCCTCATGGAAGGAAGCGCTGACGTCCGGCGGCGGCGAACTCCGCGCGGAGCGCCTCCTTGTCGGCCTCGGTCATCAGCGCATATTCGGGCGCGCCCCGTCCGGCCCAGCGGTAGACGGGATCGGCGGTGCGCCAGCCGTCGAGCTGCATCTCCTTCTTTCTGAGCTTTCCGGAGCCGGTCGTCGGCAGCGCGTGCGAGACGCGGACGAAACGCGGTGCCCCCTTGGTGCCGAGATCGTCCTGAGCGGCGAGGAAGGCGGGGAAGTCGAGATCCTCGAAATCGACGCCGTCGGGGATTTCGATGGCCGCCATGACCTGGTCGCCGGAGCGCGGGTCGGGGACGCCGAACGCCACCGCGTCCACGACCTTCGGATGCCGCCGGACGACGTTCTGGGTGAGCAGCGCGGAGATGTTCTCCGAGTCGACCCGGATCCAGTCGCCGGACCGTCCGCCGAAATAGAGGAAGCCGTCGCCGTCGACGTAGCCGAGGTCGCCCGTCCAGTACCAGCCGTGCCGGACGCGCTCGGCGTCCGCCTCCGGGTTCTTGTAATAGCCCTCGAAGCGGTCGGCGCCGTCGATGTCGACGATTTCGCCGATGGCGGCTTCGGCGTTGGTGACGCGGCCGTGCTCGTCGAGGATGGCGGGGGCACAGATTTCGCGGGTCTCAGGGTTGACGATCCGGACGCCGTCGCGGGCCGGTCTCCCGAACGCGGTCGGCGGGGTGCCCGGCACCCGCTTGATCATCCCCGCGCTCTCGCTGGAGCCGTAGCCCTCCAGGAGTTCCGCGCCGAAGCGGCGGCGGAATTCGGCCTTGTCTTCCGGGGACGCTTCCGTGCCGAACCCGTGCGTGAGCGTGTTGTCGTTGTCGTCCGGCTGTTCCGGCGTGGCGAGAACGTAGCCGATGGCCTTGCCGACGTAGGTGAAGAACGTCGCGCCGTAATAGCGCACGTCAGGGAGGAATCCGGATGCGGAGAACTTCTCCGTCAGCACCACGGCCGCACCGACCGCGAGCGACGGCGCCCAGAGCGCCATCAGCGCGTTGCCGTGGAAGAGGGGCATCGGGCAGTAGCTGATGTCGTCGCGCTTGACGTCGTATTTGGCGGCGTTGTTGCGCCCCAACTCGGCGAGCCTGCCCTGCGAACAGCGCGCAGCCTTTGACGAGCCTGTCGTCCCGGACGTGAACAGCAGAAGCAGCTGCGTCTTGGGAGTAATCGAGGGGTCGTGCTCGGGCTCGCACACATGCGCCTCGACCTTGGCTCGATAACCGTCGTCATCGACGAGCAGGAAACGGTCGCGCGGGACGCCGATGTCGAGCCCGTCCAGCAGTTCGACCCCGGCGCGATCGGTGACGAGCACTTGGAGGTCGGTATGTCTGACCTCCTGCTCCAGATAGGAGCCGGTCCGGGTGGGGTTGATCCCGACGATCGTCGCGCCGCTCAGCGCCGCCGCGCCGAGCCACAGCACGTACTCGGGGACGTTGTCCAGCAGCACGCCGATGTGGAACGGTCCTTCCCGGCGCAGCGCGCGAGCCAGCCCGGCGCGGGTCGCGCTCTCCCGGACGACTTCGTCCCAGGTCCACGTCCGGTCCCGGCTGCGCAGGCCGGGACGGTCGTCTCCCAGCCTGGCCAGCAGCATCGCGGCGATCGTCTCGTCCCGCATGCGCGCTCAGCCCGGCTGCTCGACGAGGACGCAGCGCGTCCCGGTGTAGATCGTCGGCATGCACCTGTTGCAGTGGATGCAGAGCGACGTCGTGTCCGGCTTGTCCTTGATGCGGTTGATCAGGTCGGGCTCGCGCAGCAGCGCCCGCCCCATCGCGACGAACTGGAAGCCCTCCGCCATCGCCGTGTCCATGCCCGCCTTGTCGGTAACGCCGCCCAGCAGGATCAGCGGCATCTTCACCGCGGCGCGGATCCGCCGGGCGTCCTTGAGGAGGTAGAGGTCCTCGTAGGGGTACTCGTGCAGGAACCAGCGGCCGACCAGCCGCATGCCGAGCCGCACCGGCTGCGGCATGGCGGCGGCGAACTCGCGGAGCGGCGCGTCCCCCTTGAACAGGTACATCGGGTTGAGCAGCGAGCTGCCCGCGGTGAGTTCGAGGGCGTCGAGGGAGCCGTCCGCCTCCAGCCAGCGCGCGACCCGGGTCGCCTCGTCCAGCCCGAAGCCGCGGCGGACGCCGTCGTCCATGTTGAGCTTGGCGGTGATCGCGATGCGGTCGCCCACGGCGTCCCGGACGGCGCGCGCGATCTCCCTGGAGAAGCGGGCCCGGTTCTCCAGCGAGCCGCCGTACCCGTCCTTCCGGCGGTTGATCCGCGGGCTGAGGAACGAGCTGGCCAGGTAGTTGTGGCCCAAGTGGATCTCGACGGCGTCGAATCCGGCCTCGATCGCCATCCGCCCCGCGTGCGCGTGCCCCTGGACGACCCGGTCGATGTCGGCTTGCGTCGCCGCCTTGGTGAAGCCGGTGCTGGCGGCCGCGTAGAAGCGGCTGGGCGCGAGCGCGGGCAGGCGGTTGCTCCTCGACCCGGCGACCGGCCCCGCGTGCCCGATCTGCGCGGCGACGGCGGCGCCCTCGGCGTGCACGGCCTCGGTCAGCTTCCGCAGGCCGGGGAGGGCGTCGTCCGTCCAGAGGAGTTGCTTGCGCTCGGTGCGGCCGTCCGGCGCGACCGCGCAGTACGCCACGGTCGTCATGCCGACGCCCCCGGCCGCGTGCCGCACATGGAACTCGATCAACTCATCGGTGACCAGGCTGTTCTTGCTGAGCCCCTCGTACGTGGCCGCCTTGATCACGCGGTTCCGCAAGGTGACGGGCCCCAGTTTCGCGGGAGCGAGCACGTCGGGTATCGGGTCGTCCATGAGTCCTCCGTCCGGCCCACGACGTTAATCAGCGGGACGGCGGACGGCTCCGGAGATCCCGCTGACCGGGAGCGCTACCAGTCCCGGCGCGGGAACATGCGGTCCCTCAGGATGAGGTCCAGTGCCTTGGCCGCGGCCTCGACGTCCCCGCACGGCGAGACGAACCCCGCGCGCCCGTTCCCCGCCTCGAAGTACGCCCACGCCTCACCCGGCACCGCCCGGACGGTGACCACGGCCCCGACATCATCGGCCGCCCCACGCGCGTACACCCACAGCAACGGAACGGGAAACCGAAACTCCCGCTTCTCGTACAGCCCGACGCACCGCCACCCTTTCGGCACGAGCGCGACCCGCAGCAGCTCCAACCGCCTGACCGCTTCGTCGTGACCCAGGTGCGTCCGCAGTTCCAGGACGAGCCGCCACCGCGCGACCGCCTGACACACACCCCGCGCCACCTCACACACCCTTTCGCTCGACCCGGGCCCACACCCATTTCCCGTACGGCAGGGCCCGAAAGGCCCCGCACCCGGACGCCAGAGCCGCCACGAGCGGCAGCCCCCGCCCGCCGAGTCCGTCGTCGTCATCCCTGCGCACCGGCATGACGTCCGACGAGTCCCAGATCCCCAACCAGACGCCGCGCGCCTCCCGCGTGAGGCGCGCGCGGATCTCGCGCTCAGGCGTGTGCAGGACGGCGTTCGTCACCAGCTCACTGGCGATCAGCTTCACGTCATCGCGCAGCGCCGCGAGGCCCCAGGCGTCCAGCCGCAACTCCACCAGCATCCGCACCTGCGCGGGAGCCGTCCGCGCCGCGAGAAACCGCACGTCCAAGCACCCTGTCGCGACGTTCGCGGACGGGCACTCCATCACGACCACCGGAAGAGTTGCCGCAGCACCATGACGACCCGGTCCGCCGTGGCGGCCTCATGCCCGACGTCCCCGAGCACGTGCCCCCGCGTCCCGCCCCACCGGAACCACGTCCCGTCACAAGCGATCACGCGCTCCCCGTGAACCCCGAGCGAGGCGACCAACGTCCCCTCACACGACTCCACCCGAATCCCCCGCCGCCGAAGCTCCCCCGCCAACACCACCAGCGGCCCACCCTCGCAATCCGCCATGGATCCAGCTCCTTCCCAGTCGGCCCGAGGCCCTGGCCGGTGCGCCATCACCGCCCCAAGGCCGCTCGTTTCCCTGCGCCACGTGGTCACTCGGTGGCATTCTGTGTCCGCACAGCATGCACCCGATTGCAGCGCTCGTGCAATATGCTCGGCGAGAACAATTTGCACAGAGAGGTGATCATGGCAGGATCTCCGACCATGCGGCGGCGACGTCTGGCAGCGGAACTGCGACGGATCCGGACAGATGCAGGGATGTCGATAACGGAGGTGGTCGCGCAACTCGGCTGGCAGGGATCGAAGCTCTCCCGCATCGAGAACCGGCAGATCGGGATCAGCACCGCTGACGTGCGAAAGCTCCTCGACCTCTATGGCGTGAACGATCCTCGGCAGGTAGACCGCCTGGCGGAGATGGCACGTAGGGCGAAGGAGCGCGGATGGTGGGAGTCGTACGCCGCGACCTTGCCGACCGAGACCCGGACCATGATCGGCATAGAGACAGAAGCCTCGTTGATCTGCACCTACGAGCAGGCCCTTATCCCTGGCCTGCTGCAGACTCCCGACTATGCGAACGCCGTGATAAGCGCGGCACGTCCCACCGATTCACGGGAGGTCATCAACGAGCGCGTGGAGGTGCGGCTTGCCCGCCAGGCCCTACTGGAAGAGAACACCGCACCGCAACTCTGGGTCGTGATCAACGAAGGAGCTGCCCGGCAGATGGTTGGAAGCCGCGAGATCATGGCGTCTCAACTGAGGAGCCTGGCCGAGGCGCACAACAAGCGCAACGTTGTGGTCCAGATTCTTCCATTCACCGCCGGAGAGCACCCAGCCATGGTCGGGTCCTTCTCAGTCTTCACCTTCCCTGCCGAGGAGGATGCGGGTGCGGTCTACATCGAGACGATGAACAGCGCTTTGATCCTGGAGCAGCCGCACGATCTGCAGACTTACGGTGACGCCTTCAACCGCATCCGCGCAGCAGCGTTGTCCCCCAGGGACAGTCGGGACCTCCTCAGCTCGCTTACGGCAGATACGCTCTGACCGTAGAAGGGAGCACATATGCGGCCACGTCCAACTAAATCGATTTGGCGGACAAGCAGCCATAGCGGAGGAACTGGTAACTGTGTCGAGGTGGCAAGCCTCATAGCAGGCATCGGCGTGCGCGACAGCAAGGCACCCGGCACCGGTCACCTCTCGTTCAGCGCCAAGGCATGGGCCGCATTCGTGGCCAAGATACGAGACGGTCACCTCGACCTATCGTGAACCACGACTCAGGAGCGCGAGCCATGCCCTGCACGGACCTCTCCCACGTCATCGAGCGAAAGAGCACACGGTCCAACTCTGCGCCACGAGAGTGCGTGGAGGTCGCGGGGCTTTCCCACGCCGTCGCCGTGCGGGACAGCATAGACCCCATAGGCCCCATGCTGATGTTTCGCGCGCCGCATTGCGCACGTTCACGGACGCTGTGAGGCACGAGGAGTGCGCGTGACCTGCCGCGCGCTCAACGTGGCCGACCGATGCTGCCTTCACCGAGGCTGTGAGCCGCAGCGCTCACAATTTATCCTTACGACTTAGGCGCCGTCTTCCAGGACGCGGGGTGCTGCGATGAGCGCTCGGTCGGGTCCGCTCATACGGTCCGCGCGCATTGCCCTCGGTTGGTCGCAGGCGGACCTGGCTGATCGTCTCCACTGCTCACGTTCCACCGTGTCCCGTATCGAGACCGGTTCCCGGCTGCTGGACGATGTCGCCACCCTCCGGCGCCTCGCCGATGTATTGGAAATCCCTCCGGAGTTGTTCGGTGTGACCGCTACGGTGACAGGCGAGTCACCCGGGGAGGACGATGTGCGGCGCCGCGAGTTGCTGGCCACTCTTGCCGTCACCGCGGGCGCGACCGTCACCGGCCCTGCCCTCCGCTCCGCAGGCCCGGGCGGTACGAACGGGCAGGGTGCGCTGCTTGTGACGCGTCTCCGGGACGTTCTGCTCGGTACCGGTGCACGCGCCGAACCGATCCCGCCGTCCAAGTTGGCGGCCGCGCTGGCCGCCGCCTGCCGTGACTACGACGCCTGCGACTACGGTCGTCTCGCCGAGGGCCTGCCGCGTCTTCTGGCCGGTGGTCACGCAGCCGCGGGTGACGCGGGCGCCGCCACAGTGCTCGCGCAGACCTACAACCTGATCACCCGACTGATGATCAAGCTGGACGAGTCGCTGGGTTGGCTGGCCGGCGACCGTGCCCGAACTTTCGCCGAGCTCAGCGGTGATGTACTCGCGGCCGCCGAGGCGGCCCGGCAACTGGCGGTGCTCGCGCGTCGCAACGACTGGTTCGACCAAGCCACCGGCCTCGCCATGGCAGCGGCTGACGACGACGGGCTACAGGACGACCGGCCGGCGCACGTGGCGGCGCGCGGACAACTGGTGATGTCGGCGGCCTACACCGCAGCCCACGCTGGCGACCGAGGCGGGATGCGTGAGCTGACCGGTCAGGCCATGTCGATCGCCGCCCGGCTCGGCGGCGGCACGTTCCTCCGCCAAAACGGCGGCGGATTCGGAGTCACCGCCGTCCGTCTACACCTGATCTCGGCTGAGTACGCCGCCGGCGATCCGGCCATGGCGGTCCAGGCAGCCCGCGCCGTGCGACCACAGGCATTGCCGACCGCCGAACGCCGGGCCCGGTACTTCACCGATGTGGCACGCGCGTACGGGATGTGGGGACGCCGGGATGAAACACTGCGGGCGTTGCTGATCGCCGAGCGGATCGCACCCCAGGAAACCCGTACTCGCCCGGCGGTAAGGGAGCTGGTGAGCGGGTTGCTGGCCACCGGCCGCACCTCGCCGGACCTGCGCGGCCTGGCCGCCCGCTGCCGTCTCGGGTGAAGCGCCCCTTCGCCCTGAGCACGCCACTGGCCGCCGCACCAACTCGTGTGCACAATCCGCACACGATGTGCGCGACATGCACCAGCACCTGGTCGGTCGGTCTTACACGACGCACGGTAGAGCCACGACGACGGCGCCGACCAGGGTGCCGTACCAGCCACCATCGGGGAGGCATGTATGACGACCACCGTTCAGCCCACCACCGGTTCCGCTAGTACTCGCGCCAGACGCGACCCGCGCTCCTTCGTCACCCCGCAGGTCTGGGAGAGGCAGATTGCCCTTCTCGCCCGCGACCACCCCTTCGACACCGTGATGGCCGAACGCCTCTTCGGTCAGGCCGTCGCCTACCTCGTCACCGCCATGGAGATGTGGGACCGGAAACTGGAGATCGGCTGCGGTCCCCTGGTCGACATCGCCGTCCACGGGTTCATCCTCGACACCCGCAATTACCGCGACTTCTGCGACCGGCATTTCGGCCGGTTCCTCGACCACGTCCCGGCGATCGAGTTCAAGTACGACGGCTCGGTCGAGCGCACCGCCCACGTCATCGAAAACAACGGGTTCGCAATAGACCGACCGCTTTGGGAGGCCGACTTCGCAAAGTGCACCCCGTGCTACCCGGGAAGCAACTGCCACTGACGAGGCAGTCGACCGCCTGAGCGCACGGGCAGCAGGGCCGGAGCCGATGAACTCCGGCCCTGTTCCGCGTACGCGCGAGCGCGGGCGTCTGGTCAGCACTATCGTGGCGCGGGTTCCGTCGTAGCCGAGCCCGGGGACTCGCCCATGTCGTCCAGCCTTAGCGACCGCACCGGCTACTGGGATCGGTACGCCGAGAGGCAGGAAGAAGCGTCCAGTCCCGAGGAGGCGCTGAAGAACGCGTTCGGTTGGACTCAGTACCCCGGGCATGGGCCCGGCGACGAACTTCTCGGTGATCCTGTGACGGCCCTGGAACTCGGATTCGGACGTGGCGACGCCGTCGCCGCCCTGGCCGCCAAAGGGATCGCCGCGACCGGCCTGGACCTTTCGCCCGTGCAATGCGACCAGGCCCGTGAACACTGGGGCCACCTGCCCGGGGCCTGCTTCGAGCACGGCGACGCCGTGGAGTACCTCGCCCGTATCGACCGCCAATGGGACGCGATCTATTCCATTTGGGGCGCGCTGTGGTTCACCGATCCCGACGATCTACTCCCCCGTGTCCATGACCGCTTGGTCTCCGGCGGCAGGGTCGTTTTCTCCCATGCCCCGGCCGTTCCCAAGGCCTATGGCGTCCAGGGAATGTACGGCGACGGGCTCACCGGCCGACAGGTCTGGATCCATCGATGGGCCTACGAGCCCGAAACCTGGGCCGACATCCTCACCGACCACGGTTTCGCCGTCCTCGACGCCCATGTCGAGTCCGCCCTAGAACCCGACCACGTCGGGACCCTCATCGTCCAAGCCCTCAAGCCGTGAACATCTTGGGCTGAAGGCACTGGAGGTATCTGATGTCGGGGAACGTCCCCAGCTTTGCTGAGTTGCTCGGCTCGACGAAGTTCTCCGCGATTCACCTGGAGATGCGGGACACCTACACCCCGGCGGATCCGAAGTATCTGGCATGGCGAGAAACCGGCACGCTCGAAGGATTCGGCGCGGGCACCGCATGGTTCGACCTCATCCGCTCAGCGGTCGCCCGTGGCGTGACCGTCCGGCGGGCCCGCCTCGTCTCGGAGCCGGTCACCGACTACATCCGCTTCGAGCATGCCGTGACCGGTCGACACAACGTTCCGGCCGGAGAGCAGGTCCGATGGTTGTCCCGGCGCCGCGCCTCTGACCTGGCGCTGCCCGGCAACGATTTCTGGGTATTCGACGACCGGCTGGTGCGGTTCCACCACTTCTCGGGAGACGGACACGCTCTCGACGACGAGTTCAGCGAAGACCCGTCGGTGATCAAGTTGTGCGCCGACGCATTCGAGGCCGTGTGGTCGCGTGCCGTCGATCACGCGGATCACGCCCTGCGGTGATTGCGCCAGCCGCCGTCAGTGACCTGCCGCGTTGGCAGCGTGGCCGACCGATGCTGCCTTTACGGACGTTGTGAGCCGCACGCTCACAAATCATTCTTACGACTTAGGCGCCGTCTCCCAGGACGCAGGGTGCTGCGATGAGCGCTCGGTCGGGTTCAGGCAGGTGCGGCGACTTTTGCCTGGCAGGCGAAGCACAGCAGTGTGCGCTCCACCACGTGGCCCTGCGCGAACCGCTGGCCCAACTCGACGGCGTACTCGTCGCACTCAGGGCACGTCCAAGGGCCGAGCTGGCCCTGCTTCACCGAACGGATGATGCGATTCCACTCATCCTCGCTCATTTCGGGGAGCCTACCGTTCTCCGGGGCGTCGGCTCAGGAGCGGTCCGACGGTGTGCTGCTCATCAATGTGATCGGCGCCGTCGGGCAGTTCCAGCGCGACTTGCAGCACGAATTCACCGCTTTCGGGGCGCATCCCCCGCGAGAGCTACAGGAGCTGTCCATGTGCGGGTGATTCGCGGACGGCGCCGGATTTCTAGCGTGGCTTTCAGGTCGCAGCCGGTGCGACCGCTACAGAGGAGGCCACGATGAGTACAACGTCCACCGCACCGCACGCCGGAGGCCCCGGCCCGGACGTGGGCCCCGACGGTCACGACGCTCGCGGTGGTCGTCTCGGCCGGATCGTCCGCTCTCCGCTCGGCTGGATGCTGACGGGCATGGTCGGCGTCGGCGTGGTCTCGGGCCTGACCGCCACGGGTCCCGGTCCGGTTCCGGCACTGGGCGCGGTGGCCGCGGTGGCCGTGTACTGGCTGGTCATGCGCCGTCTCGCGCGACGCGCGACGCCGGAGATCGCCCGGCGGGGAGCCGGCCGGGAGGCGCTGCTGGGCGGCGCGATCGGCCTGGGCTTCGTCGCGGTGTCCGCCTTGCTGATCACGGCGTTCGGCGGCTACTCGTTCTCCTGGGCGGGCCATGGCTTCATGGCGGTCGTCTGGTCCGCGGTCATGGTGCAGATCGGCGCCGCGGTCACCGAGGAGTTGATGTTCCGCGGGCTCGCGCTGCAGGCTCTGGAACAGAGGTGGGGTAGCCGGGCCGCGATCGTGATCACCGGGTTGTTCTTCGGCATCGCCCATCTGGGCACTCCGGGAGCCAATGCGTGGAGTGCGCTGGCGATCGCGTTGGAGGCGGGCGTGATGCTCGGTGCCGCCTTCCTGTGGCGGCGTAACATCTGGTTCGTCGTGGGCCTGCACTTCGCTTGGAACACGACCGAGCAACTGCTCGGCATCCCGGTCTCCGGGCACGCATCCGAGGGCCTGTTCACCGTCGACGTGCATGGCTCCACTGTGCTGAGCGGCGGTGGCTTCGGCTTGGAGGCAGCGCTGGTGCCCGTCGTCATCGGTACGCTGCTCGCCTTCCGGATGTTCGTCCTCGCCCGCCGCGGCGGCCGTCTGCTGCCCCGCCGATCCGCACGACGCACTCAGACCGGTTGACCGGAGGAAACGGTAGTGATGTCCGCTCAGGCGCCCTGGAGCCGCGCGCTGCTCCGGGGGCCGCTCGACTGGTGGAAGGAGCAGGACGCCTTCCTCAAGGACGGCGTCCTCGCCCTCGCACTGGCCCTGTTGGCCTTCGTTCCCACCCTGTCCGGCATCGGAGCGCAGATCGGAGATCTGCCCGAGCGCCCGGCGAGCGCGCTGAGCGTCGGGCTGATCCTGGCCCAGACCCTGCCGCTGGCGGTCCGCCGGAGGTGGCCCGCGGGCTGTCTTGCCGTCGTCGCGGGCCCGTTCGCCGCGTACCAGGCGCTGGGCTTCGCGACGACGTTCGGGAGTCTGGGGCTCTACCTGGCCCTGTACTCGGCCGGGGCCCACCAGGTCCGCCTCCGCCATGGTCTGGCGGGCGCGGTGAGCGCGGGCTATGCCGTGCTCGCCCTCGTCCTGGACCGCCTCCGCTCACCGCTGGGCATCGCGGACTATCTCGCGTTCTACCTGGTTCTTGCCGCGTTCTGGCTGGTGGGGAGCATCGTGCGCACACGGCGGACGGAAGAGGCGCAGCGGCGGCGGCTGGCCGCCGAAGTGGCCACGGCCGCGGAGCGGGCACGAATCGCCAGCGAGCTGCACGATGTGGTCACCCACCACGTGACGGCCATGGTGGTCCAGGCGGACGCGGCACAGTTCGTGCTCACCTCCGCGCCGGACAAGGCGGGCGAGGGACTCTCGGCCATCAGCGACACCGGCCGCCGGGCGCTGACAGAGCTGCGCTACCTGCTCGACGTGCTGGAGGCGACCGGCGAGTCGGCGTCCGCGGACCCGGCGCGCGCGGACCAGGCACCCGCCCTGGGACGGCTCGGGGACCTCGTCGAACAGGCCCGCAGGTCGGGGCAGCCGATCGAGTTCAGCGAGCGGGGCGAGCGGCGAGCGCAGTCCGTGGACGTGGAACTGGCCGCGTACCGGGTGGTGCAGGAGGCGCTCACCAATGCGATGAAGTACGCCGCCGGGCAGCCGACACAGGTCCTGGTCCGGCACGGCGAGGAGCGCATCGAGATCACGGTGACCACCGACGCCTCCCCGGCGGCCGCACCCGCCGTCCGGGACGCGGCCCCCGCGGGCGGGCGTGGACTGGCGGGGCTGCGTGCACGGGCACGGATGGTCGATGGTGAACTGAAGGCCGGACCCCGGCCCGAAGGCGGGTTCGAGGTCCACGCCACGATTCCGTCCAAGCCCGCATCGGAGTGACCCCGTGAGCGATGCGCCGCCACCGATCCGTGTGCTCGTCTGCGACGATCAGGCACTGGTGCGCACCGGCTACGTCACCATCTTCTCCGCCCAGCCCGACATGGAGGTCGTCGGAGAGGCCGAGAACGGGCACGAGGCGGTCCAGGCCGCAGGGCGCCTGCGTCCCGACGTTGTGGTGATGGACATCCGGATGCCCCTGCTCGGCGGCATCCAGGCGACCCGGCAACTGGCCGGTCCCGACGCCGAGGCGCCACCGAAGGTGCTGGTCGTCACCACCTTCAACGTCGACGCCTACGTCTACGACGCGCTGCGGGCCGGGGCCAGCGGCTTCCTCCTCAAGGACGCGCCCCCGGCGGAGCTGGTCAACGGCGTCCGGACGGTCGCCAGAGGCGAGGCCCTGCTGGCCCCCGCCGTCACCCGCCACCTCATCGGCCACTTCGCCGAACACCTGCGCCCGGCCGATACGTCCCGGTCGGCCAGGGAGGACGTGGTCCGGGCACTGACCCCGCGCGAGTTGGAGGTACTCCAGCAGATCGCCGAAGGGCTGTCGAACGCGGAGATCGCCGCGAAGCTCTTCATCACCCCCGAGACGGTCAAGACCTACGTATCGAGGATCCTGTCGAAACTCGGCCTGCGCGACCGAGTCCAAGCCGTCGTCCTCGCCTACCGAATCGGCCTGGCACCCCCCACCGGCTGAACCTGTCACGGGGTGCGGAGGCGGCGGGTCAGGGTTGGGATCATTATTGTCGCGGGGATGAGGTGTAGGGCAATTAGGGCCGTGGTTGTGGCGGTGTTCGCTCCGGCGATTAGGGGTGGGATCAGCGAGATCGCGGTCAGGGACACCGTCGTCCAGAGGAATCGTGTGGCGGGGCGAGCGCTCCAGCGGAGGAGTGCGGCAGCGATTACGGTGCCCACTATCGAGAAGAAGCCGGTTACTACGGCGAAGCCGGGGAGCGGGATCGGCTCGCCTCCGTCGGGGATTTCGAAGTCGGCTCCGGCGGCGTGAGCGAGTGCGGCGGCCAGGGTGGTGGCCGCCATTGCTGCGAGTGTGGCGATCAAGCCGGTGGCTGCGAGGCCGCGGATTCGGTGTGATGCCGAGGGCGCGACGATCCCGGTGTCGTTCATGTTGTGCTCCATGGAGTGAATGGCGTCGGGGTTTGTTGAGGGGCGGGTGACGATGCGCACCGTCGCCGGGCGGCGGTCGGGGTTGCGTAGGGCGCGGACGCCGGTGCCGTGGAGCCAGAATCCGGCGTCGGGGCCGAGGACCGGGCCGGGCTCGCCGTCGCGGAGTTCCAGTTGCACCCGGCCCTGGATGACGACGGCGAACGCGTCGCGCCATTCGGTGGCGACAACCGCGACACGCTCGCCGCCGCGTAGCGCGAGCGTCGGCACCGGGGCTACTCGGCCGGGAGTCGCTCGGGGAGTCCGAGCTGCGGGAAACGGTCGCCGTGGAAGGTGGTGATCTCGGTGATCGTCCCGCCGGTGACGCGCAGGACGTCGATCGTCAGCGGCAGGTACGCGTCCTCGCGCCACTGGTAGAAGGCGACGGCGGGCTGCCGGTTCACGGCGGTCTGGACGCCGCGCAGGCCCTTCAGGTCCTCGAAGCCGCTGTCGACCCAATCGTTCACGATCGTGTCCCGGCCGACGTGCAAGCCCGGCGTGGGCGGCATCGAGAAGCGGACGTCCTCGCGCAGTAGCGCCGTGAGGCCGTCGATGTCCGTGGCCACGCTGGCTTCGGTGTAGCGGCGCACGAGTTCGCGCGTCCCGGCGTCCTCCGCGCCGCCGGTCCAGTCCTGGCGTTCGGCGGGCAGGTGCTCGCGCATGCCGGCGCGGGCCCGTTGCAGGGCGCTGTTCACGGAATTGACCGAGTCCCCGAGGAGTTCCGCGACGTCCTTCGCGGGCCAGCCGAGCACGTCCCGCAGGATCAGCACGGCCCTCGGACGCGGCGCGAGGTGCTGGACGGCGACCAGGTACGCCAGCTCGATCGTCTCCCGCGCGACGGCGACGCTCTCCGGCTCGTCGGCGTCGCCGGCAGGCAGCTCGTCCAGCAGCCGGTCGGGGTAGGGCTGCAGCCACGGCACCTCGCCGCCGGACGCGGGCTCCGGGCGGCGCCGGGCCAGCAGGTCCAGGCAGGCGTTGGTGGCGATCCGGTACAGCCACGCCCGGAACGTCGACCGTCCAACGAAGGTCTCGCGCCGCCGCCAGGCGCGCAGGAACGTCTCCTGGACGGTGTCCTCGGCGTCCTCGAACGACCCGAGCATCCGGTAGCAGTGGACGTGCAGCTCCCGCCGGTGCCGCTCCGCCAGCCCCGAGAACACCGGCTCGTCGACCTCGCCCAGACCGCTCACGCCCAGTTCCTCCAGCAGCGTGTTCGCGTTCATACCGTCACCCTTCCGCTTCGTCGCGTCCTTTCACAGGTAAGACGGGTTCGGGCGCGAGAACTCATCACCAGGGCCCTAACGGCGTCCGCCGCGGGCCGTGATCACCAGGGCGAGGACGGTCATCGCGGATAGGGCGCCCCAGACCGGTGTGAAGCTGTGGGTCGCGTCCTTGAGGAGGCCGAGGGACGGCGGGGCCAGGATGATGGCGACCTGGGTGACGGCCATGGCCAGGCCGAGGGCGAATCCGGTCTGGCCGGGCGGCGCCGATTCGGCCAGGTGGGCGACCCACGGGCCGTACCAGCCGATTCCGAAGAACCCGAGCCAGAGGAACAGCAGGGAAGCCGCGACGGGTGAGTGTCCGGCGGGGGTCATCAACGCGATCATCCCCGCGGTCACGGCGACCATGCAGGTCATGACGGTGCCGTAGCGTCCGGACGATCCGCCGCGGTCGCTCCAGGCCGCGAGGCAGACCCGTCCGGCGGCGCCCGCCCCTTGGGCCGCGACGAGGACGAGAGCCGCGTCGCCCGCCCCGATCGACGCCGCCTCGTGGAGATACAGCACGGTCAGGACGCCCACGGCGCTGTGCACGGAGACCAGGCACACCCCGGAAAGGACGATCCTCACCATGGGCGGTTCGCGGAGTATCCGCAGCCGGGCCCTGAGCGTGACGTCCTGATGTGCGCGCTCCTGGGGAGGGCCGTGGACGGGCGGCCTGCGGTAGAGGCCCATAAACGCGGCCGCTCCCGCGAGCGCGACGAGCCCGCCGAGCGTGAGCGTGGCCCGCCAGCCGAGGGCGGTGGCGAGGGCGGGCATCACGGCGGCGGCGAACACCCCGCCGAGCGGCAGGCCCGCTTGCCGGATGCCCATCGCCAGTCCGCGCTGGGACTCGGCGAACCAAGACGCCACCGATTTGCTCCCGCCAGGCTGGACGGTGCTGTACCCCGCGCCGACCATCAGCAGGACGAGGAGCAGCGACGCATATCCCGGCGCCATGCTGCCCAGGCCGAGGCTCACGGCGACGACGCTCGCGCCCGCGCCGACGACCCAGCGCTCGTTGTAGCGGTCAAGGAGTTCTCCCGCCACCAGCAGTCCGACCAGCGGGACCAGTTGGGCGGCCGAGAGGAGCAGTCCCAGTTGTGCCGTGCTCAGGTGCAGGTCACGTTGGAGATGGACGCCCATCGCGCCGATGCCCTGCACGAAGAACCCGGAGGCGGCTTGGGCGAAGGTGGCGACGCCGAGGATGGTCCACCGGTATCGCGGAGTCTGGTGCGACGTGGTGCCGGTCGGCGGGTGCGGGCGGACGTCCGTCACGGGCGCCAGCACAACGCGGGATCGGGATGGTCGAAGAAGCCGAGTTCCCGGTAGAGCGGCTCCCCGTCGTGCGACGCGTACAGATCCACTCGGACGGCGTCGCGCTCGCGGAACCAGGCGAGCAGTCCCTGCATGATCGCCCGTCCGTGGCCGCGCCGCCGATGGGCTGGATCGGTGACCATGCCGATGACGTGCCCGATGCGGCCGTTGCGCGAGTGCGGCCCGGGGAACCACTGCTCGACGGTCCCGATGCCGCAGGCGGCCAGGCCCCCGCCGTCGTCGCCGTCCACGACCAGGATCTGCGCGTCGTCGTCCTTCAGCTTCTCCTTGAAGACGCGGGCCAGCGCGTCGCGCCATTCATCGCCCGCTGAGGACGGGTTGAAGAAATCGCCGCCGAGGGTGTCGAACAGCAGCGCGCGGAGGCGGACGAGCTCGGCGATGTCGGTCTCCGTCGCCTGCCGGACCAGGGTGCCAGATGCCATGGCGCCCACGGTGCTGTAATAGGCTTATGCATCTCAACCCTTACGGCGCGGATGCCGTGAAACTGGCAGCCGACCTGGCCAACCGGCGTCCCGCGACAGCCGAAGAACTCGCGGACCGCTGCCGCGCCGCCGGCCTGGTACTGGAACGCCCCGTCACGCCGCGCGACCTGGACCAGACCCTGGCCCTCCTGGACGAGTGGGTGAAGATCGTCGACGCGGCGGCCGAACCCGAGCGCGCCGAGCGGGTCAACCGGCTGCTCGCGGCGGCCGTGGCCTACCCCCGGCTGACGGACCACGCGGGCAGCGGCTGGCATCTGCACTACCGCGACGACCTCCAGCCGCTCGGCGTCGTGCTGTCCGCGCTGATCCCCGTCGGCACCGCGCTGCACCTGACCGGACGCGGCATGCACCGGCTCAGGCGGTGCGCCGTCCGCGAATGCACCACGATCTTCGCCGACACGACCCGTCTCGGACGGCAGCGCTACTGCTCCCACCGCTGCGCCAACCGCGACGCCGTCCGCCGCCACCGCGCCCGAACCGCCCCGACACCCTGATCCGTCTTCACGCCCAGCGGGCGATGTCGCCAGGACGAAAGTGTCGTTCTGCCTTGACGCGGCACCCGTCACAAGTTGAACTCGGACGGGTCACGTCTTCAACGGGGGTGTGCGGGCTTCCTATGAAGCGGCGTCCACTCGGGGATTATTCGACTTAACCGTACGGGACGTTCCGCCGTGAGGAGATGGTGCACTGTGAGCATGTACCCAATGGGCAACCAGCCGGTCCTGCTGGCCATAGGGGACATCTCGCTCACGTCCACTCACGTAATCGTTCCGCACGGCCAGTACCCGCTCAACGGCACGGTTTGGACGGTGCAGGACTCCACCTACGTCCACGAGGGAATCCCGACCGTCGCGATCGTCCTGACGATCATTTTCGTGTGGTTCTGCCTTCTCGGCCTGCTTTTCCTGCTGATGAAAGAACGCCGCTATTCGGGGTTCGTGTCCGTATCGGTCACCGGCCCGGGGCTGTACCACACCGTCCAGTTCGCACCCGGCCCGCAAAGCGGATCATGGGCGGCGCAGATGGTCTCGCAGGCCCGAGCCATGGCCGCCGTCGCCCCACCCGTCTGATCCCTGCCGGTGGACCATTAGCCTTGGCGGTCAAGAGACCGGATGAGGTGGGTGGTCTGGTGCCGGAGTCTCGGGTCAATTCCGCTTCGGAGGCGGGGACCGACCTGCATCTCGAGGTGTCGGCCTCGGGGCCCCGGCGGGCGGCGGTGGCGGCGGGGCTGCGCGCGGCCGTGCGCAGCGGGCGGCTCGCGCCCGGGACCCGGCTGCCGCCGTACCGTTCGCTGGCCGCCGACCTGGGCGTCGCCCGCAACACGGTCGCGGACGCGTACGCCGAACTGGTCGCCGAGGGATGGCTGACCGCCCGGCAGGGCTCGGGCACCCGGGTGGCCGAGCGCGTCGCGGCCAAGCCGAAGCCCGTCCCGCGGAGGGGCCCCGAGCGCGAGCCCGCCGCCCACGACCTCCGGCAGGGGCAGCCCGACGCGGCGTCCTTCCCCCGCGCCGCCTGGGGCGCGGCCGTCCGCCGCGCGATCACCGCGGCGCCGCCCGACGCCTTCGCGCCCGCCGACCCGCACGGGCGTCCCGAACTGCGCCGGGCGCTCGCCGGATACCTCGCGCGGGCGCGCGGCGTGGCGGCCACGCCGGACCAGATCGTCGTCTGCGCCGGGTTCGCGCATGGGCTGCGGCTGCTCTTCGGCGGCGGCGTCCTGTCCGGGCCGCTCGCCGTCGAACCGTACGGCCTGCCGTTCCACCGCGGCATCCTCGCCGACGCCGGAGTGCGCACGCTCCCCCTGGGCCTGGACGACCGAGGCGCACGCACCGACCAACTGGCGTCTGGGCGCGGGCCGCGCGCCGTCCTGCTCACCCCGGCCCACCAGTTCCCGACCGGCGGCCCGCTGCTTCCGGCGCGCCGCGCCGAGGCCGTCGACTGGGCGCGCGGCCGGGGCGGCGTGGTGCTGGAGGACGACTACGACGGCGAGTTCCGCTACGACCGGGAACCCGTGGGCGCCGTCCAGGGGCTCGATCCCGACCACGTCGTCTACATCGGCTCGGTCAGCAAGAGCCTTTCCCCGGCGATCCGGCTCGGCTGGATGGTCCTGCCGCCGCATCTGGTCGGCGATGTGCTGGCCGCCAAGGGACAGCGCGAGGCGTGGACGGGCGTCACCGACCAGCTCGCGCTCGCGGAGTTCATCGAGTCCGGGCAGTACGACAGGCACGTCCGCCGCATGCGGCAGCGCTACCGCGCCCGCCGCGACCTGCTCGTCGCGGCGCTGGCCGAGCGCGCCCCGCACGTCGCCGTGACCGGCATCGCGGCCGGGCTGCACGCGGTCCTGCGCCTGCCGCCGGGCACCGAGGCGGCCGCCGTCGAGGCGGCCGCGCGGGCGGGCGTGGCGCTCGACGGCCTCGCGGCGTTCCGCCACCCGGACAGCCCCGAACCGCACCGCGACGGCCTGGTCGTCGGGTACGCCGCACCGTCCGAACACCGCTACCGACCGGCGCTCCACGCGCTGTGCCGAGTCCTTGCGGACGTCTGAACGACACTCCGCGGGTTCAGCCTTCGGCGAGCGCCTTCGACCACACGGGGCTCTCGAAGTAGTGGTTGTCGTACTGCTGCGAGCTGTCGCGGATGTCCTGCACCGTGGCCTCGCCCTGGTAGACGCGCTCCAGCAGCCGGTAGTAGTCGAAGCGCTGGAGGCCGGGCGTGAAGACCACCAGCAGTTCGGCCGCGCTGCCGGGGGCGGGCGCGAAGGCGTGCGGCACGGTCGGCGGGACGGTCAGGAAGTCGCCCTCGCCCAGGGTCACGATCTCCTCGTCCACCAGGACGCGCAGCGTGCCGTCGAGGACGAGGAACATCTCGGTGGCCTTGGTGTGGAAGTGCGCGGGAGCGCCCGGCGACCCCTTGTGGAGCGTGGCCTTGTTGGCGGTGAGTGCGCCGCCCGTCGCGTCCGCGTCGGCGAGCAGGGTGATCAGGCTCGTCGCGCCGTCCTGGAGCGACTCGGCGTGCTCGGCGCGGACCAGGACGGGCGCGGGCTGCTGGTTCGAGGTGGCGTTCATGGATCCTCCCGATGTCGGCCCCGGCTTCTCACCAGGAACTTCGTGCTGACACCGATGAATCTACGGCGCGCAGAGACCCATCTCATGGTTCATTCGGGGGCGAGATCCATGGGTCAATTTCATGGCGGTCGGCGCTCCGGGGCCCCGGTCGACCAGGCGGCGCGGGACCTCACATCCCGCTGACCCGGCGGGGGCCGGACGGCGTCCCTCACCCGAAACTGAACTTCTATTCCTATTTCCCCGGCGCCGGCTTCGACATCTGTGTTACGGAAAACAATTCGGCCGGAACTTATGCGGGAAACGGTCCTGGCCGGGCCGGTTTCATGCTGGCCGGATAAGGCAACAAAACGCGATCAAGCCTGCGGGTCGGAAGGTCCGCCCTACGCTGGAGGCGAGGTCAATTCCCGGCCGTGATCGGGGGCGTGTTTTGGTCGAGGCCTACCTCGCGTACGGGAGGGCGGATGCCCAATGGGTCCGGAAACTGTGGCGCCAACTCCACCGGCACGGGGTCGACGCGTTCTTCGACGAACTCGTCCTGCCAGGGGACAGCGTCATCCACTCGTTGGAACAGGCGCTCCGTGACACGACGGCGGGAATCGCGGTGTTCGGCCCCGGGCTCGCGGGCGACCGCTGGGCGCTCACCGAGTACGACGCGCTACTGGCCTCCTGCGCGGAAAAGGGGCTGCCGTTCATTCCGGTGACGTTCGGCGGCGCGCCGATTCCGCCCTTCGCCCGCGACTGGGCCTGGCTGGATTTCGCCGACGCCGACCCCGGCGGCGAGAAATTCGATCATCTGGCGGCCGGGCTGGCGGACACCCTCCGCGGCGGAGACACGACCGCCGGCCTGCACGAAGGGGACGTGCTGCGCGAGCCGCCCCGGCCATTGCGCGAACCCGCGCGGCGTTCCGTCGTGGTCTGCTACGCCCCGGCGGACGCCGAGTACGGCAGGAGCCTGGTGGAGCGCGTCCACGAGGCGGGCCTGCCGGTCTGGTCGGTGCGGAGCCTGCGTCCCGGCGACCGCCTCGTCTGGACGACCCGGCAACAGCTCCGCCACGCGACGGTGGTCGTGGTGGTGATGTCCCCGGCCGCGCAGGACTCCGAGGACGTCACCCGCATGATCCTCGAAGCCCAGTGGCACGAACGTCCCTTCTTCCCCGTGCTCGTCACCGGGCGAAGCCACTACCTGCTGGCCGATCTGTGGTGCGCGGACGCGCACGCGGGCGGCCCGCTCGGCGACGCGCCCCTCGCGCATCTCGTCGCGCTCCATGAGGCGTCGTCGCGCGGGCGTCCCCTGCCGGAGCCGGAGCTGCCGTCCGCGCCGCCCCCGTTCGCGGCCCGGTCGTCCGCGGGCCGGTCGTCCGAGGTCCGGTCGTCCGGGGCCCGGTCCGGCCGCGTTCCGGCGTCGTTCGCGTTGACGCGGCTGCGCGCCGCCCTGGCCGAGCGGGAGATCGAGCACGCCGACCTGCTCACGACGACGCTGCTGCTGGAGGCCGCGAACCGGCTCGAGTCCGGGGTGCTGCGGCGGCGCGACGCCGCGGCGCTGTCGCGCGACCTGCTGGTCGGGGTGGACGAGCTGTGGGCCGCCGCCACCGGCGGCCGCATGGGGTTCCGCGTCCAGGTGGGCATGGCGCCGATCGAGGGCAGGCGGCACTCCGACTTCCTCGCGCTGTCGAAGGAACTCGGCTGGCGCGTCTCGGACGACGAGGCGGTGCCCACCTATCGCGAGTTCGCCGCGCGGGCCCTCGACCGGTCCGGCTTCTTCCCGACGCTGCGCAACCCGCGCGGCGAACAGCGCATGGACTGGTACGACAACTGGACCCAGATGGCGCTGACCGTCCATGCCCGGCTACGAGAGTGCGGAGTCCGACCGTGAGCGTCTTCATCCTGTTACTGCTCCTCCTGCTGGCCGGAGCCGCGGCCGGTTACGTCTACTGGCTGGGCCGCCACGTCGTGCCCGCCGACCACGTCGGCGTCGTCCGGCGCGTGTGGGGCCGTCCGCACCCGGACGGGACGTACCGGAACGTGGTGCCGAACACCGGGCGCGGCGTGCTGGCGGGCACCCTCCCCCCGCAGCGGCCGACCTGGCTGATGCCCTGGCTCTACACCGTCGAGGCCGTGCCGCGGATCCACATCCCGGAGCGGATGATCGGCGTCGTCGTGGCGCGGGAGGGCCGCAAGCGCCCGCGCGACCGGCAGGTGGCGCTGCTGCCCAAGGGCGTGGACTGCGACCACTTCCAGAACGGCGAGGCGTTCCTCCTCCGCGGCGGCGAGGAGGGGACGCAGGCGGTGACGCTGCCCGGCGGCTCCTCCTACTCGATCAACACGGCGCTGTTCGAGGTGCGGACCGTGCCGCGCGCCTACGTCCCCGACGGGACGGTGGGCCTCGTGAAGGCGAAGGACGGCAGGGTCCGCGAGGCGGGCCAGCCGTTCGCGCGGCACGTCCCCTGCGACGACTTCCAGGACGGGACGGCGTTCCTGCGCGGCGGCGGCGAGCAGGGACGGCAGCTCGCCGTGCTCGCGGGCGGCACCTTCTACGACATCAACCCGGAGATGTTCGACGTGCTGACCACGGAGAACATCGGCGAGGGCAAGGAGGGGCTGGTCGCCGCGCAGCTCCAGCTGACGTCCGTCCCGGTGGGGCACACCGGCGTCGTGATCACCCGCGACGGCGCCGAGCCCGACGAGCAGGAGAAGGTCGGCCCGCGGGTCGACGGGCACCGCAACTTCCGGCTGCCCTGGGAGTTCGTCGCGAACGGCGGCCGCCGCGGCGTCCAGCAGGAGACCCTGAAGGAGGGCTCGGAGTACGCGCTCAACCCGTGGTTCGTCCGGGTGCTGCTGGTGCCGACGTTCCTGCTCAACATGGAGTGGAACAAGAAGGACTCCGCCAAGAAGGGCAACTACGACGCCCGGCTGCACGAGCTCGACCTGGAGACGAGCCAGGGGATCCGGCTGCGGGTCGAGGTGTCGCAGTCCCTGCGGATCCCGTCCGCCGTGGCGCCGCGGCTGGTCAGCGAGTTCGGCAGCTCCCCCGACTCGGGACGGCTGGCCGGCGGCGCGCTGACCGACGACCCGCAGCCCGTCCAGCGGTTCGTGGAACGGGTCCTCGGCGCCACCGTGGAGAACTACTTCGTGGAGATCACGGCCGACTCCACGGTGAAGGAGTTCCTGTCGGGCATCCTCGACATCCGCACGAACCTCAGCTCGCAGGTGCGCAACGCGCTCAAGGCGTGGGGAGTGGAGGCGGTCCGCACCAACATCGAACGGGTCAGGTCGCTTGACCAGGTGTACTACGACGAGCGGCAGCGGATCTTCAGCGAGGACACCCGGGGCGACCTCCTCACCAGGCAACTGGAGCACGCCGACGCCGAGCAGGCCATCGAGTTCAAGCGGATGGAGACCGAGAAGAAGCGCCTCGTCCTCGAGATCACGGCCGAGGCGGAGCTGCTCGGGGCCGACCACGTGCGGCTCTCGCGGATGATCCAGGACATGTCGAAGCTGCCCGTCCCGAACTACATCGGCGGCGACCTGTCGGGCTACCTGGAGTCCATGCCGATGAACCTGGTGCGCAACCTGCTGGAGCAGCTCCGCCAGGCCGAGAAGGACAAGGCGGTCGCCGAAGCGCCGCCCGTCCAGCAGATCACGCAGGCCGACAAGAAGCCCGATCCGCAGAACAATCCGTCGAGTCCGACCAAGCCGTCGGGCCCGGAGAAGCCGCTCCGCGCGGACGAACAGGACGTCGGCGAAGCGGGCGAGACCGTCTGACGGGGCGCGGCGACCGCGCGGCTCCCGGGCCGCGCGGCCCGGGGCTCACACGCGGGCGGGTCGTTGACCGCGCAGGGCCCGGACCAGCACGTCGAACCTCTCCTCGAACGGGGCCGGGGCGCGGAAGTCGACGCACCGGCGCGCGGCGAGGAACTCCGGCAGTTCGCCCGCGCCGTGGACGACGGGGATGAACCGCAGGCCGCGCTCGATCGACCGGGTCATCAGCGCGGCGTACTCCTCCCGGGTCACGGGCTCGTCCGGGGCGCGCGCCCCGACGATCATGAGCGCGTTCCGCGCCCCTCGGATCCCCGCCTCGACCCGCTCGACGAACAGGTCGCCTTCGCCGACGTCCCAGACGTCGAGCCACACCGTGAACCCTGCCGCCTCCAGCCGGACGGCGAGCCCCCGGGCCCACGTCTCGTCGTCGCGCGCGTAGGCGACGAACACGTCCCGATCATCACCGGTCTGTCCTCCGGCCGACGCGGCGGACGCCGACGACGCTCCCGCGGACGCCGCAGGCGAGGACGGCGGAGGGCCGGGGGACGCGGGAGGCGGGAGCGGGGTCGCGGCGCGCGACAGGCGGAACTGCCGGACCGCGTGGACGCTGCCGACGACGCCGGCGCTCGCGGCGACGACGCCCGCCGCCGCGCCGACCAGGGGGATGACCAGCGACAGAGTTCCCATCAGCGCCGTCCCGGCCTACCATCGGCAGCGAGCCATGGCGCGTCCGGATCATGCCCCGGGACGGCGGCTTTCCGCGATAAAAGACCGATTTCACGATTTTCTACTCCGGCGTCCGAATCATGGAGTGCCGGGACCGTGGTTGCCACCAATCCAGATTATTTGACCGTTACGCCAATGCGACAGCGCTTCCATTCGCCGGAGTCGGCCGAAGCGAGTGTCCGGACGGGGCCGTTCAAGACCGTCCCGCTGAGCGGTACGGCCTCGTGGACGACGCGGGCGGGGACGGAGAATGGGCCGTCCGGTGCGCACGAGGAGGTCGCGGGTGTCCAGTCCGATGGAGATCGTCCGGAAGCTGACCGGCCCCGGCGGTGAATTCGAGCTGCGGACCGAGGACGTCCTCGGCGCCCGGCTGCCCGTGTTCGCCAACCGCGCCCGGAGCCTCGGCGAGGTCCTCGAACGCTCCGCCGCGTACGGCGACCGCGACTACCTCGTCACCGCGTCCCGGCGGATCACGTTCGCCGAGCACGCGGCGGCGGTCGCGTCGATGGCGAAGGCGCTGCGGGACGATCTCGGCGTCGAGCCCGGCGACCGCATCGCGATCAACGCCGCCAACAGCCCGGAGTGGATCATCTCGTTCTGGGCGGCGATCGCGGCCGGCGCCGTCGCGGTCGGCTACAACGCCTGGTGGGCGCCGCGCGAGGTGGAGTACGCGCTCGGCCACACCGACCCGAAGATCGTCGTCGCGGACGAGAAGCGGGCGGCGCTGACGTCCGAGGACGTCCTCACCGTCGAGACCGACGTCCCCTCCCTGACCCGTCGCTATCCCGGCGCCGACCTGGACATTCCCGACGCCGCCGAGGACGACCCGGCCGTCGTCCTCTACACGAGCGGCACGTCGGGACGCCCGAAGGGCGCCGTCCACTCGCACCGCAACCTGACCTCGGTGATCGAGTACCACCGGTTCAACGACGCGATGCTGCGCGCGTCCGGGGACGACCCGTCCGCCCGCCGGTACCTGCTGGCGCTGCCGCTGTTCCACATCGCGTGCCTGCACAACCTGGCCGTCCCGCGGCTCGCCACGGGCACCGCGGTGGTCATGCACGAGGGCGGCTTCGACGTTGACGGGGTGCTCGGGCTGATCGAGAAGGAGCGGGTGACGAACTGGGGCGCGGTCCCGACGATGGCGCGCCGGCTGGTCGAGCACGGCGACCTGTCCCGCTACGACGTGTCGTCGCTGACGGCGTTCGCGCTGGCCACGGCCCCGTCGTCGGCCGCGTTCAAGGAGCGGCTGCGGTCGGTGTTCCCGCCCGCGAAGGGCGCGCTGGTCGACAGCTACGGCCTCACCGAGTCGTGCACCGCGATCTCCGTCGCGACGCCCGCCGACCTCGCCGAGGCGCCCGGCACGCTGGGCCGTCCGACGATCGGCGTCGAGCTGGAGATCCGCGGGCCGGACGACCGGCCGGTCCCGGACGGCGTCGAGGGCGAGGTCTGCGCCCGCAGCGCGTACAACATGATCGGCTACTGGCGGGACCCGGGCGCCACCGCGCGCGCCATCGACGCCGACCGCTGGCTGCACACCGGCGACATCGGGGTGCTGGAGCAGGGGCGGCTGCGGCTCACCACCCGCCGCTCCGACCTGATCATCCGCGGCGGGGAGAACGTGTACCCGGCGGAGATCGAGCACGTTCTCGCCGAGCATCCGGCGGTGCGGGAGTGCGTCGTCCTCGGCGTCCCGCATCCCGACCTCGGACAGGAGGTCGCGGCGGTCGTCGTGTTCACCGGGCTCCCGCCCACCCCGGAGGAGCTGACCGCCTATGTGCGCGAGCGCCTCGCCTATTTCAAGGTGCCGTCACATTGGCACATCACGTCCGACCCGCTCCCCCGCAACGCGACCGGAAAGGTCATGCGGAAGCAGGTCGAGGCGGACATGAACTGAATCCTCCGCCAGGCCGCGCCGCCGTATATCCGCCGACCTCGACCCGATTACCTGGACGCGGCGGGGGCCTTCGCGGGGCGGCTCACGTGTTCGGCGAGGAATTCCTCCCAGGTGTGGGTGCCATGGTCGGCGCCTTCCAGGACGAGGTTTTCGCCCGCGCGATAGACGCGGCCCACCTTGCCCGGGACGGGAATGGTCGGCAGCGCGCGGTGTTTCCCGCTCGCCCGCAGGTAGGTCCGGAGCAGTTCGTCCATCCCGTACACCCTGGGGCCGACCACGTCCGGCACCCGGCCGGCGGGGGCGCCGAGCGTCAGTTCCGCGAGCCGTTCCGCGACGTCGCGGGCGTCGACCGGCTGCATCCGGACTCCGCGAGGGACGGGGACGACCGGTGACTTCGTCAACGTCCGCACCACTTTCAGGATCAGGTCGTGGAATTGCGCGGCGCGCAGGATCGTCCACGGCACGCCGGATTCCCTCACGATCTTCTCGACCTCGTTCTGGGTCCTCACCCATTTCACCGGGAGCCGGTCCGCGGCGGTGACGGAGATCAGCACCAGGTGCTCGATATCGGCGGCCTTCGCGGCCCGCACCAGATTGCGCGCCACCACGTCGTCGCCCTTCGCGCCGCCCGCCAGATGCAGGACGACCGAGGCGCCTTCGACGGCCGCCCGCACCCCTTCGTCCTTGGCCAGGTCGCCGGTCGCGTAGTCGACGCCGTCCGCGGACGCGCGGGCGTGCCTGGTGAGCACGCGCAGGTCGCGGCCCGCGTCCCGCAGCAGCGGGACGACCTGCCGTCCGAGCGTTCCGGTGCCGCCGGTGACCAGGATCGTTGACGCCATGACTCCTCCAAGCCCTCGCCGGGGGATCGTCCCCGGCCGAACCGGTTCGATGCGCGGTTCACCACCAAGGACGGACCATCCACCGGTGGATGTGACATGGACTCTTGTGACATGGCCTTTTGTGACGTGAACCTCATCAGGCGCGGGCGCGGGCGCGGAGCCAATCGAGGGCCGAGGGCGCGGAACCGAGGACGGAGATGTGCCCATCATCCGGTGTGATGCGCAGCAGCGCGGTCGGGCAGTTCCGCGCCAGCCACCGGCCGTGGGAACTCGGGACGATCCGGTCCCGCTCCCCGTGGACGACGAGCAGCGGCGCCTTTATCGCGGCCGGGTCGAATCCCCAAGGCGCGACGTAGGCGAGATCGTCGTCGACCAGACCGCCGATTCCGTTCTCGACGGCGGGGCCGACCACGTCCTCGAACCACGACCATTCGCCTTGGAGGGCGGCGTGGTCGGCCGGAGTGAACATTTCCGGGTCGTATTCGGCGGCCGCTTCGTATCGCTCTTTCGCGGCCCGTCCGGCCGTGGCGGCGCGCAGCGAGGCGGCGCTGGAGGGGCCCATTCCCGCGAACCAGTCGAGCCCGTCCGCGCCGAAGGGCGCCAATGCCGAGACGCTGACCGCCCCGAGAACGCGGTCCGGCAGAAGCGCGGCGCAGGCCAGCGCGTGCGGGCCGCCGCCCGAATGCCCCATGACCGCGAACCGGTCGATGCCGAGCGCGTCGGCGACGGCCGCCGCATCGGCGGCGGCGGACGCCACATCGCGCCCCGGAACCGAATCCGAGCCGCCATATCCGGGACGGTCGAACGACACCCACCGAATGTCCGGGGCGCCCGCGAAAAGCGGACGCGGAGGCAGGCCGATGTTCGGTGTGCCGTGGTGCCAGAAAACGACGAGCGCACCGGCGGCGGCCGTCCCGGTGTCGTAGGCGTGCAGCCTTCGCCCGCCACCCGCGTCCACATCGAATTCGTCCACAGGCATGCCTCGACCGTACCGAATGGCCGGTTCGGCGTGGCCGTGCTGGTTGTGGGCGGGTTGTGCGCCTGGGAGCATCGGTCGCGAGCACGGAGAGCAGGGAGAGCAGCCGTGAGCAAAGACCCCGGGATCGACACGACCGTTCCGCATTCGGCACGCGTCTGGAATTACCTCCTCGGCGGCAAGGACAACTATCCCGTCGACCAGGCGGCCGGTGACGCCGTCTGCCAGGTCTTCCCGGGCATGGTCGACCTCACCCGCCATTCCCGCTACATGCTGGCGCGGGTGGTGCGCTACCTCGCCGCGGACGCGGGAATCCGCCAGTTCCTCGACATCGGGACCGGCCTCCCGACCGTGGACAACACCCACGAGGTCGCGCAGCGCATCGCGCCGGAATCGCGCATCGTCTACGTCGACAACGACCCGCTCGTGCTCGTCCACGCCCAGGCTCTGCTGACGAGCACGCCCGAAGGGGCGACCGACTACATCCAGGCGGACGTCCGCGATCCCGAGGCCATCCTGGAGCAGGCGGCCAAGACCCTGGACTTCAGCCGTCCGGTCGGGTTGATGCTCATGGGAATCCTCGGTCTCGTCGCCGATCACGACGAAGCGCTGTCGATCGTCGACCGGCTGATGTCGGCATTGCCCTCGGGCAGTCATCTCGCCGTCTACGACGGCACCGACGTCGATCCCGGATATGTCGAGGCCATCCGGCGGTACAACTCCGGCACCGGCGCCGTCCCCTACACGCCGCGTTCCATCGAGCAGATCGCGCGGTACCTCGACGGGCTGGAGGTGCTGGAGCCCGGCGTCGTCCTCGTGCCGGACTGGCGGCCCGACCCCAACCCGTTCGGCGACCCGCCCCTGGTGTCCTGCGCGGGCGGCGTGGGCCGCAAGACCTGAACCGGGCCCGCCCCTCGGACCGTGGTTGAATGAAATTCGGTTCTAGGAAAGGGCGACGGGAATGCGGGAGATCGCGGCGGCGGTGGCGGAGCCGATCGGACGGCTGGGCGGGGCGTTCATGATCTCCCGGGAGGCGAAGGCCTTCGCGGCGGAGACGGGCCTGTCCGGCTGGACGCCGTACTTCCGCGGCCGGTTCGGCGTCCTGGGCGAGGTCGACGCGGACGTCGTCCTGTCCGCCGCCGGGTTCTTCCCGGCCACGACGGTGCGCCACGCGTGGGAGGCGGGCGCGGGCCTCCCCGCGGCGGACGCCGCCGGCCGGTACGCCGCCGTCGCGCACGGCTTCGGCCGCCGCAAGCTCGCCGGCTTCGCCGCCGCGGACCGGCTGGCCGACCTGCTCCACCGCGTCGCCCGCACGGCCGACGTCGTCGGCGCGCCGGTCGCCGCGGGCTGGCGGGCGATGCCGCTGCCCGAGGACGGCCCGGCCCGGGTGATCCAGCTCGCGCACGTCGTCCGGGAACTGCGCGGGGGCCTGCACGTCGTCGCCGTGCTGGCGAGCGGGCTGAGCCCGCTGGAGGCGGTGCTGAGCGGCCGTTCGCCGCTGCTCCCGGACGGCGAGCCGAACGCCGAGTACTTCGGCTGGCCGCGCCCCTATCCCGAGGTCACGGACGAGATCCGGCGCCGCCACGACGAGGCGGAGCGCCTCACCGACGAGCTGATGGCGCCCGCCTTCGCGTCCCTCGACAAGGCGGAGGCCGACGAGCTGACCACCCTCCTGAACCAGGCGGAGAAGACCGTCTTCGGCGGGTGAACCGATAGTTAGCCCTTGCGCTAACCATCGTCTGCTCGCAATACTTTGCCTCATGGCACAGTATTCGGCGGAGCTGGACGGCGTGTTCGTCGCGCTCGCCGACCCGACCCGGCGGGCCGTCGTCCGGCGCCTCGGGCACGGGCCCACGAGCGTCGGCGACCTCGCGCGCGAGTTCCCGATGACCCTCCCCTCGTTCCTGAAGCACGTGCGGACGCTCGAAGCGAACGGGCTGATCCGCACGGTGAAGTCCGGACGGGTGCGCACCTGCGTGCTCAACCGCGAGCGGCTCGCCCTCGTCGACGACTGGCTGGCGGAGCAGCGGCGGGTCTGGGCGGAGCGCGCCGACCGCCTGGAACGGTTCGTCACCGAGGAGGACACCCCGTGAACCCCGATCTCGATCTCGCCTTGGAGCGCGTCATCCGCGCGCCGCGCGCGACCGTGTGGCGCGCCTGGACGGACCCGTCCCGGCTGGAGCGGTGGTGGGTTCCGGCGCCGTCCCGCTGCCGGGTGGAGCGCCTCGACCTGCGTCCTGGCGGGGCGTTCGTGACGCGGCTAAGCGAGGACGGGACGGCGGAGTTCGTCCCGCACTTGGACGCCTGTTTCCTCGCCGTGGACGAGCTGGAGCGGATCGTGTTCACCAACGCGATCGACGGCGCCTGGCGTCCGGCCGCCCCGGACCCCGTCGCGATGACCGCGACGATCACGCTGCGCGACCACCCGGACGGCACCGACTACCGGATGCTCGTCCGGCACGGCGACCCGGAGTCCCGCGACCGGCACGCGAAGCTCGGCTTCGCGGACGGCTGGGGCACGACCGCCGCCCAGCTCGCCGCACTCACCGAGGGGGAACAATGAAGATCACGGTCAGCCAGTTCGTCACGCTCGACGGGGTCAGCCAGGGCCCCGGCTCCCCGGACGAGGACACCAGCGACGGTTTCGCGCGCGGCGGATGGCTCGTCCCGCACATGGATGCGACGTTCGTCCGGCGCGCGTCCGGCTGGCTCGACCTCGCGGACGGCCTGCTGCTCGGCCGCCGCACCTACGAGGCGTTCGCCCGCGACTGGCCGAAGGTCACCGACCCGGCCGACCCGTTCGCCGAGCGCATGAACACGCTCCCGAAGTACGTCGTGAGCAGCACGCTCACCGAGGGGCCCTGGCACCCGACGACCGTCCTCGCCGGAGATCCGGTCCGGACGGTCGCCGAGCTCAGGACGCGGCCGGGGCGGGAGATCCAGGTCCACGGCAGCGCCCACCTGGCCGACACGCTCCTGGAGGCGGGCCTGGTCGACGTGCTGCGGCTCGTCGTCGCGCCGACGGTGCTGCGCGGTGGACGGCGGCTGCTGTCCGGGGCGGGCGACCCGTCCGGGCTGCGGCTCGTCCGGCATGAGGCGACGCCGAACGGGCTGCTGCTCCTCGAATACGAGACGACCGGCCGGGCCCGACAGGGTGAATACGAGGGCTTGAGCGCCTTCGTCTGATCACGCGGAGTTCCGGTAGGTGTGGAAGGCGCGCGTGGACAGCAGACCCGTCGCGACGGCCGCCGCCGCGAGCAGTCCCAGGCGCGCCGACACCGTGCTCCAGTCGGGGTGGGCGAGCATGGCCTCCCGTGCCGCGGCGACCGCCCATTCCACGGGGTTGTAGTCGGCGACGCGGCCGACCCAGGCGGGCGCGAGGCCGAGGTCCATCACGGCCGAGCTGAGGAACATCAGCGGCAGCGTGGTGAACTGGGAGATCGCGATGAGCGTCGCCTGCTGGCGGGTCAGCAGCGCGACGGCGCCGGACACCGCCGAGAAGATCACCGTCAGGAGCACCGCGGCGAGGACGGTGACGCCGACCCCGGCCGCGCCGCCCGAGAAGCGGGCACCGGCGGCCAGGGCGACGGCCATGATGACCAGGCTTTGGACGAGTGTCTGCACCGCCTGATAGGCCAGGGACGCGATCACCAGGGCTCCCCGATGGACGGGGGACGTGAGCATCCGGTCCATGACGCCACGGTCGATGTCCTGGAGGTGGGTCGTCCCCGCCCACGCGCTCGCGAACAGCGCGGTCATCATCACCACTCCCGGGGTGAGGAACTGGAGGAAGCCGCCGTGCGCGAACCCGGGAAGGTCCACGACCGAACGGAAGAGCTGCCCGAACAGCAGCAACCAGATCACCGGCTGGACGAGGCCGATGACGAGGAAGGCGGGCATCCTCCTCAGGCCGCGCAGCAGACGGCCGGTCAGGAGCGCGGAGTGGACGATCAAGGGTGCGGTGGTCACTCCGCCGCCTCCAGGGTCTTCGGGGCGGCGCCGGAGTCGAGGGCGCGGCCGGTGTGCCGGAGGTAGACGTCGTCGAGGGAGGGTCTGGCGAGCGTCGCGGACGCCACCGTGACGCCCGCTTCGTCCAGCGCGGCGAGCACGGGCGGCAGCGCTCGGGCGCCGTCATCGGTACGGCCGCGGACGGTGCTCCCGTCCAGGGTGATCTCCCGCAGTTCGGGGACCGTCCGCAGCGCCGCGAGCGCCCTGCCGTCGGGTCGGGCGAGTTCGACGTGGACCGCGTCGCCGCGCAGGCCGCTCTTGAGTTCGGCGGGGGTGCCTTCGGCGACGACCGTGCCGTGGTCGACGATCGCGAGACGGTCGGCAAGGTGGTCGGCCTCCTCCAGGTAGTGCGTCGTAAGAAGGACCGTCATGTCCTCTTCGTCGGCCAGCCGCGCGATCTCGGCCCACAGCTCGCTCCGGGCCTGCGGGTCGAGTCCCGTTGTCGGCTCGTCGAGGAACAGCACGCCGGGACGGTGCGTCAGCCCGAGGGCGACGTCGAGCTTGCGCGCCATGCCGCCGGAGTACGTCCGCACCGGCCGGTCGGCGGCGTCGGCCAGGCCGAACCTGTTCACGAGCTCGCGGGCCCGCGCCACGGCGTCCCGCCGGGACATGCCGTGCAGGCGTCCGGCGAGGACCAGGTTCTCGGTCGCCGTGCTCGCCGGGTCGGTGCCGGGCTTCTGGGACACGAAGCCGATCGTGCGGCGCACCCGTCCGGGGCGCTTCGCGACGTCGATCCCGGCGACCCTCGCCGTTCCCGCGTCGGCGGCCGAGAGCGTCGAAAGGATCTTGATCGCGGTCGACTTGCCCGCGCCGTTCGGGCCGAGCAGCCCGAAGACACTCCCTCTCGCGGCGGCGAACGTCAGCCCGCGCAGCGCCGCGACCGGCGTCTTGCGCCGTCCCGCCGGATACTTCTTCACCAGATCGACGGCCTCGACGGCCGGATCCGCCACCTGGGCAGCGCCCATCGTCACACCCCATGTCAGGAGAAGGTGTGACTTCCACCTTCCCGATGTCACCGGACATCAGGAGGCTGGAAAGCGAGGGCGGAACCCTACGGTGAGAAGTCGCTGCAGACGCTAGCACACGGGCTAGGCGGGGTGGGACGCGGCAAATTTCAGCAGGGACGCTGCGGTGTGCGGCGGGTCCTCCAGCATGGGCGAGTGCCCGATTCCGGGCATCAGCTCGATCGTCGCGCCCGGAACGGCCCGGTAGTCGGTGGCGGACGACGCGCGCCAGCGCCGGTCGTCCTGCCCGAAGATCACCAGCAACGGCTTGCCGAGCGGTGCCAGGCGATCGGGCAGCGGACGTTCTTCCAGGTAATGCTCGGCCTCCCGCGAGGTGGCGGTGAGCGAGTGGTAGGTCGTGGCGCGGACGTCGTCCATGAGCGCCCGCGGGATCTCGTAGCCGGGACGGCTGAACGCCGTGCCCAGGCTCCGCCGAACGACCCCGTCGGTGCGGAACCGCCACAGCAGTTGCCCGACGCCGGGGACGAACAGCAGGTTTCCGACGAACCCGTCGGAGATGAAGGCGTCCAGGCGGGGGCCGGAGTCGATGAGCGCGAGCGCGGACACGAGGTCGGGGCGGCGCTCGGCGAGGGCGGTGGCGACCGAGCCGCCGGTCGAGTGGCCGACCACGGTGGCGCGCCGGACGCCGATCCGGTTCAGCGCGGCGCCGACCTGCCGCGCCTGCTCGCCGACCGCGTAGCCGTCGCCGGACGGTTTGGCCGACCTCCCGAAGCCGAGCAGGTCGATCCGGACGACGCGATGCGACTTTGCCAGCAGCGGGACGACCGCGTCCCACCAGCGGGTCGACCCGCCGAGCCCGTGGATCAGGACGAGCGCGGGGGCGTCGCGCGGGCCGTCCTGCCGGACGAAGACGCTCCCACCGGGAAGGGACAGCGCCTCGCCGGTGGCCCCGACGTCCTGCCGCGACACCGCGACCGCGTTCCCGGCGAGCAGCCCCGCCACCGTGACGAGGACGGCCGAGGCGATGACGACGCGCCTTTTCCAGGTAGTCATGGCGCCACTGTCGCCGTCTCGTCCGGCCGGTGGCTTGAACGAATGTTCCGGCGTTCCCGGCCCCGCCTAGCATGGGGCGCATGCCGCCCAAGCTGCATGAACGGGACGGCTCGGCGGTATGGGACGTCGCGCGTCCGAAACAGCCGAGCCGGATACCCGGTGTCAGCATGGCCGGATTCCGGGACCGGGGCGTGTCGGCGGCGGCCCACCGGGCGGTTCCGCATCCGTCCGTGTCGCTGGCCTTGGAGCTCGGCGCGGGCGCACTCCTCGTGGACGACCCGGCCGGACGGCGGGTGCGCGGCAGCGTCGCCGCCGGGCTCGGCTTCGGATCCGGGACGCCGTGGGTGCGGGGCGAGCGGTTCGAGGCGGTGCAGGTGCGGCTGTCTCCGCTGGTCGCGGGCGCGATCCTCGGCGTCTCCCCCGCCGAACTGTCCGGCGCGGTCGTCGGGCTCGACGAACTGTGGGGACGGGAGGCGTCCCAGATCCGCGAACGACTGGACGCGGCATCATCCTGGCCAGAGCGTTTCGCGCTGACGGACGCGTTCCTCGCGCACCGCCACGCGCGGCCGTCCCTGGACCCGGAGGTCGCCTGGGCGTGGCGGCGCATCGTCGCCGGACGCGGCCTGACCAGAGTGGACGGCCTCGCCGCCGAAGTCGGATGGAGCCGCAAGCGCCTGTGGTCGCGGTTCCGTTCGCAGATCGGACTGCCGCCGAAGCGCGCCGCGACGCTGGTCCGCTTCGACCATGCCGCACACCGCCTCGCGCAAGGCGAGGACGCGGCCCGGGTAGCGGCGGAGACCGGCTACGCCGACCAATCCCACCTACACCGCGACGTAGTCGCCTTCACCGGCACGACCCCGACGAAGGTTGCCGGTGAACTGTGGCTGGCAATAGACGAATTCGCCTGGCCCACCACCCCGAAAACGCACAAGCGCCCGAAAGACTTGTAGTGCGCTTCATTTCCGGACGTTACCCGAATCACCGGGGCAGGGGTGTTCGGATGGTTTACCAGGAGCCGTTGAAGAAGGCTTGGAGGGCGGGGGCGGAATGTCCTGCGGTGTAGGTGTTCGCCACGGTGACGACGATCAGGGCCAGCGATAGCAGCACGGTCAGCGCGCCGAATGAGGCGAGGACGCGCCTGGCCCGTCGGCCCGACCGGTCGGTCCTGGCGAATCGTCTCCACAGCGCGACGCTGAGGGCGATGAAGACGGCCAGGACGGTCGCGGCTGTCACGGCCATCGCCGCGTGGTAGCGGGCGAAATCGTCGATCAGCAGGTCGAGTGCCGGCGAGTGCCCGCCCGCGCCCGGCGAGGCGGCCAACTGCCCCCGGACTTGACCCAACGTGCTGGTGAGCGCCGGGTCGGCCTTGCCACCGGACATCAGCATCGGCATCAGTGAGGAGAGCGGCGCGACCAGGCCCTGGACGTTGGCCATAAGCGCCGCCAGCGAGAACACCGCCCCCAGCGAGACGACGACCCCGGCCGAGACGAGAGCGGCCCGCTTCCCCGCCCCGAGGGCGTCGGCCCTCACGAACGCCTTCCAGACGATGATGCCGAGCGCGATCAGCACCCCCAGCATGAGCGCGGAGATCGCACCCTTGACCAGGTGGAAACGGAACCAGTAGTCGACCACCCGATCCAGTCCCGGAGTCACATCCCGGTCGCCCGACCTCCAGTATGCGACGAACGACTCACGAACAGCATCGCGAAGGTCGGGCTCATCATCGAAGCCGCCGCCAGATCCCACACCCGCCAATATCCAAGGGACGAAAACGAACGCGACCCCTAGGGCCGCGACCAAAACGACGAGCACCGCGGGGACGAGTCCGCGACTCCGAGACAGCGCCGCACGAGCAGCCATGAGAATCCCTTCGGCCAACACACCCTGGACCTCCCAGAAGCATGTCGCCGCCAGCCCCGCCCCACATCGCCCCCCGGCGTGACTCCCTCATCGGTACCGGGTGTGACTCGTCCGGCCCCTCCGTCATCCCCCCGACGAGCAATGCGCCGACAACTCCTCCTCGTCCCGTGATCAGGTGTGGACGTGGCAGGGCATTACGCAGACGAGGGCACCGGGGACGTGTTCGCGCACGGACTCCGCCAGCAGGATCGCGCCCTGGTCGTAGAGGAACCGGTAGCGGGGGCGGGTCGAGCGGACGGTCGGGACGAGCACGAGCAGCGGCCGCTCGTCCTGCGCGGCGGTTCGCGCTATGTACTCCAGGAGCGGGCGGATCCGCGTCTCGCGGGGGCTGGGGACGATCTCCAGGCGGACGCCGGGATCCCAGCGTTCCCACTGGTCGCGGAGGGTGCGGGCGTGCGTCTCGTCCGTGGACACGATGACCGCGACCGTCTCCTCGCCAAGGCTCAGCGCGGTGCTCAGCGCCGGGCCGGTCATCGCGCCGAAACGGTGCAGCGCGACGATCACCAGGCGTCCGGCCGGAGACGGCTCCGGACGGCGTTCCGGGAGCGTGCCGAGGTGCAGTTCGCGCGCCACCCCGTCGTAGTAGTGCCGGATGCGGGTGAACAGCGCGATCAGCAGCGGCACGACGACGACCACGACCCACGCGCCCTCGGTGAACTTCGTGACCAGGAGGACGAGGGTCGCGACGGCGGTGAGGGCCGCGCCCGTGCCGTTCAGCAGCGCCTTTCCGGCCCAGCGAGGCGGACGGGCGCGGGCCCAGTGCGTCACCAGGCCGATCTGGCTGATCGTGAAGCCGGTGAACACGCCGACGGCGAACAGCGGGAGCAGACGGTTCGTCCGGGCGTCCACGGCGATGAGCAGGAGTCCGGCGGCGGCGGCAACCGCCAGGACGCCGTAGCGGTGCACGGGACGTTCGCCGCGCAGCGCGAACAGGTGCGGCAGCCTGCGGTCCTTGGCCAGGAGGCTGAGCAGGACGGGCAGCCCGCCGAAGCTCGTGTTGGCGGCGAGGGTGAGCGCGATCGCGACGATGACGCTCGCCGCCTGGTACGTCCAGCCCGAGCCGAAGGCCCCGGCGGTGAGCTGGGCGAGGATCGTCACGCCGTCCCGTGGGACGACCATGTCGCGGCGGATCAGCAGCGCCAGCCCGACGAGCATGACGCCGAGGAGCGCGCCGAGCATCAGCTCGGTGCGCTGCGCGTGCGCGACGCGGGGACGCCGGAACATCGGGACGCCGTTGGCGATCGCCTCGACGCCGGTCAGCGCGGTGCATCCGGCCGCGAACGCCTTGAGCAGCAGCATCACGCCGAGCGCCTCGTCCGCGTGCGACACGACGCCGGAGCCGACCGTCGCGGCGGGGTGGGTGCGGGCGAGCCCGACCGCGACGATGCCGAGGATCGTCACGATGAACAGGAGGGTCGGCAGCATCAGCACGCGCGCGCTGTCGGCGATCCCGTACAGGTTCACGGCGGTCAGGACGACGAGCACCGCGAGCGACGTCTCCAGCAGGTAGGGCAGCAGCGCGGGGAAGGCGGAGGCGAGGGTGGCGGCGCCCGCCGCGAGGCTGACCGCGACGGTGAGGACGTAGTCGATGACGAGCGCGGCGGCGGCGAGGACTCCGGCGCGGGGGCCGAGGTCGTCGCGGGCGACCGCGTAGGAGCCGCCGCCGTCCGGGTGGACGGCGATGACCTGCCGGTACGACACGACGAGCACGGTCAGCAGCGCGACGATGACCAGCGTGACCGGCAGCGTGAGCCGGACGCGGGACGTCCCGGCGGCGACCAGCACGAGCGCGATGGCCTCCGGCCCGTAGGCGACGGAGCTGAGCGCGTCCAGGGACAGCGCGACCAGGCCCTGCACGCTGGTCAGGTGGTGCCGGTCCCCCTCGCCGTGCCGGAGTTGCAGCCTCGGGCGGCGGCGTCCGGCGAGCGGGTGGCGCGCGGGCAGGAGGGCGCGGGACGGGTCGGTCGTCCGTGCCGTGTCCGGGCGGGGGTCAGCCTTCGGCAAGGCGGGCGTCCGTCCCGAGAGCCTGCTTCTCGTCGGTCACGCGCATTCGGTGGACATTCCAGACTTTCCGGTTGGCGGGGATGGAGCGCTCCCGCCGACTATGCGCGCGGGCGGCGCGCCGCAAACCTCGTCCGGCGAGGGGCGGACATCGGCCGCCGCAATCTTGGCCGGACCTTGGTCGACGTGCGTCCGTCCGGCGCATTCGCGGGGCGACCGCTCAGCGGGACGATCCCGGCCCCCGAACTAGAACACGTACTAGCGTCCGTCGGACGTCCATCACGCATTTCTTTCCGGAGGACCCGATGAACCTCTCGCTCGCTGGCCGCGCCGCCGTCGTCACCGGCGCGGGCGCCGGGCTCGGCCGCGCCGAGGCGCTCGCGCTCGCCGCGCGGGGCGCCGCCGTCGTCGTCAACGACACGGGCCCTGCGGCGGACGACGTCGCCGCCGAGATCGTGAAGGCGGGCGGACAGGCCGTCGCGGTGCAGGGCGACGTCGGCGACTGGACGACGGGCGACGCACTGGTGTCCGCCGCCGTCGACACGTTCGGCTCCCTGGACGTCGTCGTCAACAACGCGGGCGTGCTGCGCGACAAGATGCTGTTCAACCTGTCGGAGCGGGACTGGGACGACGTGATCCACGTCCACCTGAAGGGGCACGCGGCCGTGTCCCGCGCCGCCGCCGCGTACTGGCGCTCCGCCAGCAAGGCCGCCGGAGGCCCGGTCTACGGGCGGGTGGTCAACACCGCGTCGGAGGCGTTCCTGTTCGGGTCGGCCGGGCAGCCGAACTACTCGGCGGCGAAGGCCGGGATCGTGGCGCTGACCCTGTCCACGTCGGCGGGCCTCGCGCGGTACGGGGTGCGCGCGAACGCGATCTGCCCGCGCGCCCGGACGGCGATGACCGAGGCGTCGTTCGGCGCGGGGACGTCCCCCGGCGGGCTCGACGCGATGGCGCCCGAGCGGGTCGGGACGTTCGTGGGCTACCTCGCGTCCCCGGCCGCCGAGAAGATCAGCGGGCAGGTGTTCGTCGTCTACGGCGACATGGTCGCGCTGATGGCCGCGCCGACCGTCGAGCGGAAGTTCACCGCGGCCTCCGGGGTGTTCTCCGCGGAGGAGCTCGGCGAGCGGCTCACCCCCTATTTCGAGGGACGCGACGCGCACCGGACCTACGCCGCGTACAGCGTCGCCGCACTCGACGAAACGGGCACGGTTTAGAAGACGTCCGGGCCGCGGAGGGTCGCCTCCGCGCCGCCGTCGACGTAGACGATCTGGCCGGTCATGTGGGTGTTCGCCGGGGAGACGAGCCAGCGCAGCGCCTCGGCGATCACCTCCGGGTCGGCGTAGCCGTTCAGCGGCATCGGGACGGCGTCGTTCATCGCCTTGAGCATGCGCTCGTCCTCGAACAGCGCGGCGCTCATCGGCGTCCGGACGACGCCCGGCGCGACCGCGTTCAGCGGGATGCCGGCGCCCGCCCACCCGGGCGTGACGCAGGTGCGGCGGAGCCAGCGCGCGACCGCCGCCTTCGACGACGGATAGAGCCTGTGCCCCGCCCCGGCCTCGACGACCTTCGCGGCCGCCCGCAACGCGGCGGGCTCGTCGCCGTCCAGGCAGGCGCGGACGACGGCGTCGTCCGCGGGCTGCGTCCCGGAGATCGAGCCGACGACGGCGGCGCGCGGGCTCTCGGCGCGGGCGAGGGCGGGACGGAGGCCGTCCAGCAGCGCGACCGCGCCGAAGTAGTTGACCTTGACGGTGAGGTCGGTGAAGTGCGAGACACCGGCGCTGGCGACGACGGCGTCCAGGGCGCCGCCGCATCTTTCCAGAGTTTCCGCGACCGCCCGCGCCCGTCCTTCGGGGACGCTCAGGTCGGCGGTCACGTCGGCGTCGCGCAGATCGATGCCGATGACGCGGTCGCCCTGGTCGCGGAGGAGCGCGGCGAGCGCCCTCCCGATGCCGGACGCGCTGCCGCTGACCGCGATCGTGCGAGCCGTCATGGTCTCCCTCTCTCTCGTCCCGGCGCGCGCCGCCCTGCCCATCGCGTCCGGATCCGGCCTCGGCGGCGGACGCGACGCTCCGGGCCATGACACCGGAAAGGCGTCGGCGGGCCGTCCTGGCCGTTCTGCGGAGGCGGTGTCAAGCCCGGCGCTTCTTGGAGCGCGGCGCGTTCGAGCGGGGCGCGAGGAGCAGGCGGCACGCCAGGCGGATGTCGCTCTCCACGTCGGCCATGGAGGCGCGCCCGTTCAGGCTCGACTGGAGCACCCCGTACCAGCACTGCATGACGAGCCGGACGAGCGTGACGTCCTGCACGGTCGGGTCGTCGATGCCGACCGCCCGCAGCAGGATGTCGCGGAACGTGTTGTCGATGTGCATCGTGTCCGGGACGGTCGCGACGTGCGCCGTGTTGGAGGCGTGCAGCATCGACGCCGACAGCACCGGCTGCGCCATGAGGTACCGGCTGGCCTGCACGAGCAGGTCGGCGACCGCGTCCTCGGGGCTGGTGCCCGGCGCGGGCGCGTGGACCTGCTCGCGGAGCCGGTCGACCTGCGCGGCCATCACCCCGGTGAACAGGTGGACCTTGGACGGGAAGTACCGGTACAGCGTCCCGATCGCGACCCCGGCCTCCTTCGCCACCTCGTGCATCTGGACGCGTTCGAGCGACTTCTCCCCGCCGATCCGGGCCGCGGCGCGCAGGATCCGGCGGCGGCGGTCGTGCTGCTCGGGTGAGCTCGGCTCGGCGGACGGCCGCGCCGACGAGATCCTCGCCACGATCCCTCCCCCACGGGTTCCGGCCGGGTTGCCCGAGTGCTCGCTCAGCGGCGGCTCGGGTGCTGACAAGGAACAATATCCGGCAGTCGCGGCGATGCCCGCGATCGTCGATACCGGTCAGTGGGACGCTCCGTCCCGCCGCCGCGACCCGCGCGCCTACCGTTTCGCCCCGTGCGCGGGGGCCTGAACGCTTACCGCGCCGTCCAGGACACGAGGAGGAGACAGGACGCATGAGAGCCCTCAGAGGTCTCGCCGTCACGGCCGCCGTCTGCGCGGGGACGGCGGGCATCGCCGTCCCCGCCGCCGCCCAGGCCGCGCCCGGCAAACGCGGAAAGTTGATCAGCGTCCGGCCGCTGGCCAACGCGGCGGCGCTGCCGAGCGCTGCGGCGAACCGGGCGATCGCCTACACGTCCGAGGGCGTCGGCGGCCGGAAGATCGTCGTGACCGGCACGGTCGCGGTTCCCCGGGGCCGGGCGCCGCGCGGCGGCTGGCCGGTGCTGAGCTGGGCGCACGGCACGACCGGGACGGCCGACGCGTGCGCGCCGTCCGCCGACACCGCCACCGGCCCCGCGCACGACTACCTGTCGATCACCGAGGCGTACCTCGACCGGTGGGTGTCGCGCGGATACGCCGTCGTCCAGACCGACTACGAGGGCCTCGGCACGCCCGGCGGGCACCCGTACATGAACGGCGCGAGCGAGGCGAACACCGTCCTCGACGTCGTCCGCGCCGCCCGCCGCGTCGACCACCGCATCGGCCGCGACTGGTTCGTCGCCGGGCACAGCCAGGGCGGCCAGGCGGCGCTCTACACGGCGGCGACCAGCGCGAACGACGTCCGGCTGAGGGGCGCGGTGGCGATCGCGCCGGGCTCGAACATGAGCCAGACCGCGGTGTACGTGAAGTCCCAGCACCCGGGGGCGGAGGCGGCGCTGCCGTTCCTGTTCGTCCTGCTCAACGGGGCGAACGCGGCCGACCCGACGTTCGTCCCGGAAGCCCTCCTGACCGCCGACGCCGCGCCCCTGGCCGCCGCCGGACGGACGTCCGCCTGCCTCGCGCAACTCCGGCAGATGAGCGCGGGCCTCCCCTTGGACAAGGTCTTCCGCCCGGACGCCGACCTCACCCGCTTCGAGAGCTACTACAACTCGCAAGAGGCGCTCGGTCTCACCCTGAACGTCCCGACGCTGGTGGCGCAGGGCACCGCCGACCGCGAGGTCTCCCCCGCCGCGACGCGGAACATCGTCAACGACCTCTGCAAACGCTACGACCGCATCGCCTACCGGACGTTCGACGGCGCCGACCACCGGGGCAGCATCAACGCGTCCTTCGAGACGTCCCTACAGTTCACCGAGTCCCTCCGCCAGGACGCTCCCACGCCCACCACCTGCTGAACGCACAGGTCGACGCCCGCTCTCCCCAGCCTGCCGCTCGTACTGGCCCCAGAGGTCGAGCGACTCGATCAGGACGTCCTCGACCTGCCGCGCCGCCGCCCGGTACGCCTGGGCCCGTCCGACGCACAGTCCCCCGTCCCGCACCCGGCCCTACCGCTCGCGGTGTGCCGGACGGCATTGGTGGCGACCTCGGAGACCATCAACTCAACATCGCCAAGGTCGAAGGACCCCGCGCACCCGTCCAGGGCCCGCCGCACCCGCCCGCGCACCTCCCGCACGTCCGCCCGAACCCGCCCGCCGAACACCTCTGTCCAAACGATCACACCGCCACCCCCGCCCAGCGAACCTCCGCTGCCGGAGGCGAGCCGTTGAATAGGTTCAGCATGAGTCCGACTCCTTTCCAGTCGGGCTGAGGCCCCGGGGCGGTGCTGTCATCACCACCCCGGGGCCGCTCCATTTCCCGGGACTTCCTGCGTGCGACCGCCGTCCCATGGAACGCTCTGCAAATGATGCATTACTCAGAGTGGTAGTGCAAGGGTTGCGTTAGCATTGCTTGCATACTCAAGATCGCCCCGAGCATGCCGCAGCGTGGGCCCCGCGTCCGAAGTCGTCCCAGGGAGAGAAGCCGACATGCAAACTCCGACTGTGCGCCTGCGGCGCCTCGCGGCTGAACTGCGCCGGCTCCGCAAGGACGCCGACCTCACCCGCGAGGAGGTCGTGGAACGCACCGGCGTCAACGTGACCACGCTCTACCGCATCGAGACCGCCCGCGTCCGTCCCCAGGCCCGGACCTTGACCGCCCTCATGGACGCGTACGGGGTGCGCGACCCCAAGCGCTCCGAGTTGACGACTCTGCTGAAGGAGTCGGCGCACCGCGGCTGGCTGCACACCTTCGCCTCCGACCTGCCGGAGCGCTACGCCTCCTACATCGAGTTCGAGTCAGAGGCACGCGAGGTGCTGAACTACGAATGCCTGTTCATCCCCGGCCTCCTCCAAACCGAGCGCTACGCCCGCGCCGCCGTCTCCGGCAGTGACCCAGAGTCCACGCGCGCACGCATCGAAGGCCGGGTCGACGCGCGATTGAAGAGGCAGGAAGCCTTGACAAAAGATCAGCCGTTGAAGCTCTGGGCAATCGTGGACGAGGCCGCCATACGCCGTGTCGTCGGTGGTCGTGAGGTCATGCTGGAGCAACTAGAGCACTTGCTGGCCGCCATCGAACTTCCGAACGTGCATCTCCAGGTGATCCCATTCGATACGGGAGCGCATGCCGGTATGCACGGCTCCTTCGTCATCATGAACTTCGCCGAGGCCATCGGGCCTGACATCGTGTACATCGAGAGCCAGGCGGAAGACCTCTTCCTCGAAGAGGAAGCGGACATCGCCCGGTATAACCTCGTAAGCACGCATCTTCGCGCGGGAGCGCTCAGCCCGAGCGCATCCGCTTCGTTGATCGCCACGGCCGCGAAAGACCTGCATCGGACCTGAGGAGCAACATGATCGCCCCGCATGACCCCTGGCATGCCCGGTGGCGAAGGAGTAGTCGAAGCGGCGCCAACGGCAATTGCGTCGAAGTCGCGAGCCTCGACACCAACATCGGCATCCGAGACAGCAAGGCCCCCGAGCACGGCCACATCACCCTCACCCCGAAGGCATGGGCCACCCTCACAACCCAGATCCGAGCCGGACACCACGACCCGGCGTGATATGTGGTGACGCCCCTGGACGTGGGTGGCGTGCTAGGCGTGTAGCGGGCAGGGTTAGCGGCCGGTGGTGTTGTCGAGTTGTTCGCGGAGGATGTCGGCGTGGCCGGCGTGGCGGGCGGTTTCTTCGATCATGTGGGTCAGGGCCCAGCGGACGCTGGGGGCGGGGCGGCCGGGGCGGGGGATCGGGGCGGCCAGGTCTGTGCAGGCGTCGAGGACCTTGTTCGCTTCCTCGACTGCGTCTCGGTAGCGGGTCAGGACGTCGGACGCGGTGTCTGTTGGGGCGGCTTGGAAGGTCGCCTGCCAGTCGGTGACTTCGTCGCCTAGGAACATCGCGCGTTCTACGTGGGTGAGGTGGTTCAGCAGGCCCAGCAGGTTCGTGCCGGACGGTACTCCAGGCGTTCTGACCCCGGGTTCGGGGGCGCCGTCGACCTTCGCGGCCATCGAGGTGCGGAGGTAGTCCAGGAAATCGCGGAGGGTCTCGGTCTCGCTGTTTCCGGTCCGGGGCGGTGGCGTGTCGCGGCGGCGTGTGGGCGGCATGGTGGCTCCTTCGGTAGGGCTCGGCCAGTCTTGCCAGCCCTTCCCGAAAGAGCGCGGATGTTTGCGGTTTCGGCAACGCCGGGCGGTCAGACGAGGTTGTCTTCCACCTTCAGGCCGAAGACGCCGCGGCCGTACATCGAGAGGGCGTGTTCGACGTCGTTGGCGACGTGGACGCTGCCCGCGTGGGCGTCGCGCCAGGCGCGTTCGATGACGTTTCCTCGGTGCAGGGAATTGCCTCCGGCCGTCTTGAACAGGATGTCGATCGCCTCGATGGCGCGTTCGGTGCCGCGCACCTGGTCGCGGCGGGCGCGCAGTCGCAGTTCCATCGGGATCTTCTCGTTGCGCCGCGCGTACTCGTGGATCTCCCGGACGTTCCGGTCGGTCTGCAGGATGGCGGCGTCGATCTCGGACGCGGCGCGGGCGACGGCGACCTGGGCGAACTGGTCCTCGACGAAGCGGCCGCCGCCGAGGCTGAGCCGGATCCGGTCGCGCATCCGCGCGACGTACAGGTCGTGGCAGCCCGCCGCCATGCCGATCACGCTGGCGGTGACGGTGCCGGTGAAGATCGTCCCGAACGGCATGCGGTAGAGCGGGCCGGGGTTGACCTTGCGGCCGGGGTTGCGGAGCTGCGCCTGCTCGAAGTTGCGCATCGCGCGGTGGCCCGGGACGAACGCCCGCTCCACGACGATGTCGTCGCTGGCGGTGCCGCGCAGGCCCATCGAGTCCCAGACCTCGCGGATCTCGTAGTCCGTCGCGGGGACGAGCACCGTCATGAAGTCGACCGGGCGGCCCTCCGCGCCCACGACCAGCGCGCCGAGCAGCGCCCACGACGTGAACTCGCAGCCGGACGAGAACGACCACCGGCCGGTCAGCTCGAACCCGCCGTCGACAGGGGTGAGGCGTCCGATCGGGGCGTAGGACGAGGCGACGAGCGTGTCCGGGCCCGCCGCCCACACCTCGCTCTGGGCCTCGTCCGGGAACAGGCCGAGGTGCCAGGAGTGGACGCCGAGCACCGCCGCGACCCAGCCCGTGGAGCCGCAGGCGCCCGAGATCGCGCGGATGACCTCGTAGAACGCGACGGGGTCGTCCTCGGCGCCGCCGTGCCGGGTCGGCTGGAGCATGCGGAACACCCCGGCCGCGGTGAGGTCGCGGACGGTCTCGGCGGGGATGCGCCCCTTCTCGTCCACGGACCGGGCCCGCTCGGCGATGCCGGGCAGCAGGCCGCGCACCGCGTCCAAGACCTCATTGCTCATCCCTGCTCCGTCCCTTTCTTCCCTCTGTCCGGCAGGACACCATGGCGACATTACGGCGCGGGCGCGGGCGTCCCGGCCACCGGGACTCACCGGACCGCACAGGCGGCCGCGACCTAACGTTCGACTGGACGACCCATCGCCGAAGGGATGATCCAACGTGACCGCAACCGAGCCGGACGCCGTCCGCGCCATCGAGGCGGAGGCCGTCTCCTCCCGGTTCGCCCGGGGATGGCACTGTCTCGGGCTGGCCGAGAAGTACCGGGACGGGAAGCCCCACACGGTCAACGCCTTCGGTCAGAAGCTCGTCGTGTTCACCGGCGCGGACGGCGAGACCAACGTCCTGGACGGATACTGCCGCCACATGGGCGGCGACCTCTCGCAGGGCACCGTCAAGGGGAACGAGATCGCGTGCCCGTTCCACGACTGGCGGTGGGGCGGCGACGGGCGGTGCAAGAAGATCCCGTACTCGCGGCGCGTCCCGCTGCGGGCGCGGACGGCGGCGTGGCCCACGATGGTCCAGGACGGGCTCCTGTTCGTCTGGAACGACCCCGAGGGCAACAAGCCGCCGGACGACGTGACGATCCCGGTCATCGAGGGCGCCACCCGTGACGACTGGACGGACTGGCGCTGGACGGAGACGACCGTCCACACCAACGCGCGCGAGGTCATCGACAACGTCGTGGACATGGCGCACTTCTTCTACATCCACAAGTCGTTCCCGACGTACTTCAAGAACATTTTCGAGGGGCACGTCGCGACGCAGATCATGCGGGGCCGGTCCAGGGACGACGCGCGCGAGCAGCGGGACGGCGGAGGCGGCGGCGGGCCGCGGATGCTCGGGAACAGCTCCGTCGCGTCCTACCACGGCCCCTCCTTCATGATCGACGAGCTGACGTACCACTACGAGGGCTACGACCTGCGCTCCGTACTGATCAACTGCCACTATCCGATCGACCAGGACTCCTTCTCCCTGCACTCGGGGATCATCGTCCAGCACAGCGACGCGCTCCCGCCCGAGGCGGCGGAGGCGACGGCGCGGAAGCTGTCCGACTTCATCCTGACCGGGTTCGAGCAGGACATCGAGATCTGGCGGAACAAGACACGCATCGACAACCCGCTGTTGTGCGAGGAGGACGGCCCGGTCTACCAGCTCCGCCGCTGGTACCGGCAGTTCTTCGTGGACGTCGCGGACGTCACGCCGGAGATGACCGACCGGTTCGAGTTCGAGATCGACACGACCCGTCCGGTCGAGTCGTGGCAGCGGGAGGTCGAGGAGAACCTCGCGCGCCGCGAGGCGCAGGGGGCCTCGGCGTGACCGTCCGGCAGGACGACCGGCTGCTGGACGGGCCGCTGCTGCCCGTCCGGTGCCGCCGTTGCGACGCCGAGGTGCTCGTCCGCAAGGCGAGCTGGGAGCAGACGAGCATCCAGTGGAACGCGGCGGCGCGGGCGGCGTGCACGGGCCTGAAGGGTGACCCGCACGCGACGTGCCCGGCGCTGCGCTCGGCGATCCAGGAGGCGGCGCTGACCGGCGCCATAGCGGTGATGGAGTGAGCGCGTGATCGACCGGTACGGGCCGTGGGCCGTCGTCGCGGGCGGCTCGGAGGGCGTCGGCGCGGCGTTCGCGCACCGGCTGGCCGACGCGGGGTTGAACCTCGTGCTGATCGCCCGGAAGCCGGGGCCGCTGGCGGAGACGGCGGACGCCGTCCGGGCGAAGGGCGTCGAGGTCAGGACGCTGGAACTCGACCTCGTCTCCCCCGACGCGCTGGCGAAGGTCCGTGAGGTCACCGACGGCCTGGACGTCGGCCTGCTCGTCTTCAACGCGGGCGCGAACAGCTACCGGCACGAGTTCGTCACCGGCGACCTGGACGGCTTCCAGGGCGTCATCGATCTCAACATCACGGCGCAGCTCGTGCTGACGCACCATTTCGGCGCGCCGATGAAGGAGCGCGGGCGCGGCGGGATCCTCTTGGTCGGGTCCCTCGCCGGGTACATGGGGCAGGCGCGGATCAGCGTCTACTCGGCGGTGAAGGCGTTCGGGCGGATCTTCGCCGAGGGGCTGTGGCTGGAGATGCGCGAGCACGGGGTGGACGTCCTGGAGCTGGTGCTCGGCGTGACCCGCACCCCGGCGATGGAGCGCGCCGGGCTCGACATGGACATCCCCGGCCTGCTCGTCGCCGATCCCGACGACGTCGCCCGCGAGGGCCTCGACCATCTGGCGGACGGCCCGGTCTGGGTCGCGGGCGGCAACTACGCGACCGCGCGGAGGCGGGCGGGGTTCCCGCGCGCCGAGCTGGTCGCGGACGCGCACGCCCTGATGCGGCGGATGCTGCCGGGAAGTTGACCTCAGGTTTGGTTGAGGTCATAGCGTCCCCTTCCAGACGACGAGGGAGGGGGCGACCATGCGGGTCGCGGGATTCGAGGAGCCGGGCGGACCGGACGTGCTGAAAGTGCTGGACGTCCCGGCGCCCGAGGCGGGGCCGGGCGAGGTGCGGGTCCGGGTGGTGACGGCCGGTGTGCAGCCGTACGACCTGGCCGTCCGGGAGGGCTGGACGCCGCCGGGGACGCCGCAGGGGTTCCCGCGCGTCCCCGGCAACGAGTTCGCGGGCGTCGTCGACCAGGTCGGCGCGGGCGTCGCCGGCGTGCGGATCGGGGACGAGGTGGTCGGCAACTGCCGCCTCCACGCGTACGCGGAGTACGTCGCGGTCCCGGCGGCGGCGGTGACGGCCCGGCCGGAGGGCATGCCGTGGGAGGTCGCGGGCGGCTTCCCGGCGGCCGTGATGACCCCGCACATCGCGCTTGAGGCGATGGGCGTCGGCGAGGGCGACACGCTGCTCGTGCACGCGGCGGCGGGCGCGGTCGGGACGGTCGCCGTCCAGCTCGCCCGGATCGCGGGCGCGACCGTGGTCGGCACCGCGAGCGAGGGCAACCACGACTACCTGCGCTCGATCGGCGCGATCCCGGTCGCCTACGGGGACGGGCTGGAGGAGCGCGTCCGCGCCGCCGCGCCCGGCGGGGTCGACGCCGCGCTCGACGGCGCCGGAGGCCACGCCCTCGACGTGTCGCTGAACCTCGTCAAGGACAGGGACCGCATCATCACGCTGGTCGACCACGCGCGCGCGGCGTCGCTCGGCGTCCGGACCACGCCGGACAGGCGGGCGGCGTCCCGCGTCGCCGAGGCGGGCCGCTTCTACGCCGAGGGTCGGCTGCGCGTCCACGTGCGCGGCGTGTTCCCGCTGGACCGCGCGGCGGACGCGCACCGCGAGGTCGCGACCGGCCACGGCCGCGGCAAGGTCGTCCTGACCGTCGGCGCCGCCGGGTAGCGCCGCGCGACGGAGCGGCTCGCCCGAACACCTGCCGCGGGCGGGCCGCTTGCCATCGGCGTTCCCTTCAGTGGGACGCGGCGGGGTTGCGCAGCGTGACGTTGATCCGGTTCCAGGCGTTGATCGCGGCGATCGCCATGACGAGCGCGGCGAGGTCGGCCTCGGCGTAGTGGTCGGCGGCGGCGTTCCAGACGTCGTCCGGCACTCCGGCGGGGTCGTCGGCGATCCGCGTGGCGGCCTCGGCGAGGGCCAGCGCGGCCCGCTCCTCGTCGGTGTAGAAGGGCGCCTCGCGCCAGGCCGCCACCGACCAGATCCGCTCGTCGGTCTCCCCCGCCTTCTTGGCGTCCCCGGCGTGCATGTTCACGCAGAACGCGCAGCCGTTGATCTGGCTGACGCGCAGCCTGACCAGGTCGAGCGTGCTCCGCGGGACGCCGCCGGCGTTGATGTACCCCTCCAGCGCGAGCATCGCCTTGTAGCCCTCGGCGGCCGGCTTCCGGATGCTCATCCGTGCCTGCATGCTGCTTCCTTCCCTAGATCTTGCTATGGAATATCCAGAATTCGTGGACGCGGACGCCCGGGCGCGTCGCGGTCAGGTGCGCAGGGCGGCGAACCAGGCGCGGGTCTCGGCGGGCGTGGACGGACGCCGCCGCTCGACGGTCTCCCGCAGGTCCGCGAGGGTCTGCGCGGCCAGCTCCCGGCGCCAGGCGAGCTCCGCCCGCCGCATGGACTGCGAGACGAGGCACCGCCTGCGGTAGTCGACCCCTTCGTGCTCGCCGGGGCCGCGCCGGAGGACCTCTTCGCAGCGGAACGCCTCCTCCGGGCCCTCGATGGCGGCCACCACGTCCATGAGCGTGATGTCCTCGGGGCGGCGCGCGAGCCGGAACCCGCCGCGCGGGCCGGGGGTGGACGCGAGGATCCCCGCGCGGGCCAGTGCCTGCAACTGCTTGTTCAGGTAGGCCGCGGGCAGCTCGTAGAACGCCGCCAGCCTGGCCGCCGGAACCGCCTCACCCGGCTCCACCCAGGTCAGGTTGAGGCAGCTGTGGATCGCCCACTCGACTCCCTCGCTCATCCGCATAATCTGGATATTAGACATCCAGGATTAGCGTCGCAACTCCGGGGCGCTCAGGGCGTGCCGGCGGCGGCGCGGCCCGCGCGGCGGCCGAAGAACGTGCCGTCGCCGAGGGACGTCCCGGAGACGTAGCCCTCGCCGTGCATGCCGGACGCCGCGCGTCCCGCCGCGTACAGGCCGAGGACGGGGACGCCCGAGCCGTTCAGGACCTCGCCGTCCACGGTGGTGCGCAGCCCGCCGAGCGTGAACCCGGCGACGCCGCTGCCGCCCTGGCCCGCGCCGCCGCCGAAGAACCCGGCGCGCGGGTCGATCGCCGCGAACGGGGCTCTCAACGGGCGCAGCCACTTCGGGTCCTTGTGGAAATACGGGTCCTCGCCCTTCTCTGCGTGCCGGTTGTAGGTCTCGACGGTCGTCTCCAGGGAGCCGGGCGGCATGCCGAGCGACGCCTCCAGTTCGGCGAGCGTCTCGGTGACGTACCGGGGGCGCAGGCCCCACCGGTCGGGCTCGGGGACGTCCTCGAACCCCTCTTCGTCGATGATCGTCCAGTAGGGGCCGGGCTGGTGCCTGACCGCGTGGACGCTCCAGTGGCCGGGGTAGACGTCCTCGTTGATGAAGCGGCGGCCGAGACCGTCCACCAGCATGCCGCGGCACACCATCGCGGGGAGGGCGGTGAGCGCGATCTCCACGACGCCCATCCGGCGGGTGGCGGCGCCGACCGCGGCGGCCATCCGGATGCCGGAGCCGTCGTCCAGGCCGTCGCTGACCTTGCCGTGGCCGAGCAGGACGGGCGCGTGGTCGGCGAGCATCTCCTCGTCGTCGACGAACCCGCCGGTCGTGAGGATCACCGCCGTCCGCGCCCGGTAGAGGACGGTCTTGCCGTACTTGCGCGCGACGACCCCGGCGACGCGGCCGTCGTCGTCCAGGACGAGGTTCGTCGCCAGCGTGTCGGTGTGCGCGGCGGCCCCGGCCCCGAGCGCGGCGGCCGCCAGCCGCTCCATGAGGATCCCGCCGCCGAACCCGGCCGCCGCCGGACGGTGCCCGCGCGGCACGGGCCTCGCGACGGTGTTGTACGGCCAGGAGTTCTCCCCCAGCCACATCAGCCCGTCGTCGGACATGGGCATCCACGTCGGCTTGTCATAGAAGGTCGAGTTGAACGGCACGCCGCATTCCCGGAGCCATTCGAAATGCTCGACGCTTCCGTCGCAGTAAAGCCGGAGTTTCTCGGTGTCGGCGTGCGGGCCGAGCGCCGCCTCCAGATAGGCGAACATCGTGTCGGGGTCGTCGTCGAAGCCGCACGCCTTCTGGATCGCGGTTCCGCCGCCCAGGTAGAGCTCGCCGCCCGACTGTGCCGATGAGCCGCCCGCGCCGCTCGCCCGTTCCAGGACGAGCACGTCCGCGCCCGCCCGCGCCGCCTCGAACGCCGCCGCCGCGCCCGCGCAGCCGAATCCGGCGACCAGCACGTCGCACTCGTGGTCGAACGCGGCCACGTCGCGCAGCGCGAACGGCTCGACCGAAGAACGGGAGGTCATCTATTTCCCCGGCGGGACGAAGGCGGCCAGCGGTTCGGAGCCGGACCAGTCATGGCCCCAGTAGCTGTCCTTGGTGATCTCTTCGGCGGTGTAGTAGGTCTCGTCGACGAGCATGCCCTCGCAGCCGTATTCGATGTCCCATCCGCCGGGCGCCCGGACGTAGAACGACACCATTTTGTCGTTGGTGTGCCGTCCCAGTGTCGAGGAGATGGAGAAGCCCTTCTCCTTGACGGTGTCGAGCGCGATGCCGACCGCGTCCAGCGTGTCGACCTCCACCATCAGGTGGACGAGCCCCGGGTCCCCGTCGTGCGGGGCCGGGCAGATCGCGATGCTGTGGTGCCGCTGGTTGACGCCCATGAACCGGATGCGGACCCGGCCGCCGCCGACCTTCATCGCACCGCGCGGCAGGAACCCGAGAACCTCGTTGTAGAACGCGGCCGTCTCGGCGAAGTTGGGCGTGGGAAGGACGACGTGCCCCATTCCCATGGCGCCGGTGATGAATTTCTGCGCGAATCCCGTCCGGACGGGGCTGTGGTCGAGCACCGGGCCGAAGAACACTTCGGCGGGCGTGCCGCCGGGGTCGGTGAACGCGATGACCTCTTCGGCGTCGCGCTCGGCGGCCTCTTTCGGGGCGAGCGTCCGGACCTCGCGGCCCGATTTCTCGACCGCCTCCCGGACGGCGGCCAGCGCGTACTGGTCGCGCACTTCCCAGCCCACGGCCAGCACTCTGTCGCTGTCGCCGGGCAATACCTGGAGGCGCGAGCGGCGCTCGTCCATGCGGAGGTAGAGGCCGTCCGGGTCGGGTCCGGCGCCCTCCGCGAACCCGAGCCCGTCGAGCGCGAACTCGCGCCACCGGTCGATATGGCGGGTCTGGACCTTCAGATATCCGAGCCCTCGGATCTGCGTCACTTGAAATGCACCTCTCCTCGTGGTTCAGATCATGGAGCGCATCGGGCCGTGCGGGGGCTCGATGTCCAGCTCGGTCAGCGCGGACACGTGGTAGACGGCACCGGGGACGTGAATGGCGTGCGCGAGCCCGACGTGCGCGTCCCGCCAGAACCGCTGGATCGGGTTGTCGTTGCGCATCGCGTTCCCGCCCGACCGGACGACGATCTCGTTCATCGCCTGCACCGCCCGCCACGCCGCCCGGACCTGGGTGCGGCGGCCCGCCGCACGCTCCGCGAACGTCGGCCGGTGGCCCGCCGCGACCTGGTCGTAGACGCGCGAGCAGTTGTCGAGCAGCGCCGTCCTGGACGCCTTGATCTCCTCCGCCGCCTCGCTGATCGCGTACAGCACGTACGGGTCGTCCTTGATCTTCGTGCCGGTGATCTGGACGCGGTTCCGCTGGTAGGCGAGGTGGTGGTGGAGCGCGCCCTCCGCGATCCCGATGACGGCGGACGTGATGCCGAGCGGGAACACGCAGGAGAACGGCATCAGGTAGGACGGGTTGGTCAGCCCCGCCTCGCGCGCGGCGGAACCGTCCACGACCTTGCCGTACTCCAGCGTCCGGTAGGCGGGGACGAAGGCGTCCTTGACGATGACGTCCTTGCTGCCGGTGCCCTTGAGCCCGGCGACGTCCCAGGAGTCCTCGACGATCTCGTAGTCGGACCGGGGCAGGATGAGGTGCAGCGAGCGGGGCGGCTGCGCGACCTTGCCGTCCGCGTCGCCGACCATCCCGCCGAGGAAGATCCAGTCGCAGTGGTCGGTGCCGGACGAGAACTGCCAGCGCCCGTTGAAGACGTAGCCGCCGTCCACCGGGCGGGCGACGCCCATCGGCGCGTAGGGGGACGCGATCCACACGTCCGGGTCGTCGCCCCAGATCTCGTCGCGGACCCTCGGGTCGGCGTAGGCCATCTCCCACGGGTGGACGCCGACGATCCCCGCGACCCAGCCGGTGGACCCGTCGAGCGAGGCGACGCCCATCACCGTCTCGGCGAACTCGCGCGGGTGGACCTCAAGGCCGCCGTGCGCCTCCGGCTGGAGCTGCCGGACGACCCCGGCCTCGCGGAGCGCCTGCGCGGCCTTGTCGTCCAGCCTGCCGAGGGCCTCGTTGGCGGGGCCGAGCTCGCGGATCTGCTCCGCCCGTTCCATGATCGTGTCGAGCACGCGGTTCGCCCGCCCTGCTGTCATCGCCTCTCCCGTGTCCGTGTTCAGCCGTCGTAGGTGATCTTGAGCCGGTCGCTGACCGGCCTCGCCTGGCAGGCGAGGATGAGGCCGTCGGCGAGGTCCCGCTCGTCGAGGACCGCGTTGGCGTCGAGCGTGACCTCGCCCTCCAGCGCCACGCAGGCGCAGGCGGAGCAGTTGCCCTCTCGGCACGAGAACGGCGCGTCGACCCCGGCGCGGAGCAGGGCGTCGAGGAGACGCTCGGATCGCGGCCACGGGACGGTCCGCGTCTCGCCGTCGATCTCGACCTCGATCTCGGCGGCGTCCGCGCTCGCCTCTGTCGCCTCTGGTTCGCCGGGGTCCTCGAACGGGTCGCCTTCCAGGGAGAAGAACCGTTCGACGTGGACGCGGTGCCCCAGGTCGCCGAGCACGCCCGTGACCAGGTCCATGAAGACCTCCGGGCCGCAGACGAACGCCTGCCGTCCGGTGTAGGGCAGGGCCAGGGAGCGGACGGCGGCGGACGTCGGCAACCCCTGCACCGACTCCAGCAGGTGGACGACCGTCAGCCGGTCGGGGTGCCGCTCGGTCAACGCGCGCAGCTCGCCCGCGAAGATCACCGAGCGTTCGTCCCGGTTGGCGTAGAGGAGCGCGACCCTGCCGCGCCCGCCCGCCAGGCACGACTTCAGGATCGACATGACCGGGGTGATGCCGCTGCCGCCCGCGACGAGCAGCAGGTCGTCGTCCAGCGAGGACGGCGTGAACGTGCCCGCCGGGCGCAGCACCTCCAGCACGTCGCCCGCCGTGACGTCGTCGCAGATCCAGTTGGAGCCGAGGCCGCCGTCCACCCGCTTGACCGTCACCTTCAGCCGGTCGTCGGTGAGCGGCGAGCTGCACAGCGAGTAGCAGCGGGCCGCCCAGCCGTCCCCGGCCGGGACCCGGACGGTCAGGAACTGCCCGGGCCGGTAGGAGAACCGGTCCCGGTCGCCCTCGGCGGGTTCGAGGACGAGCGAGCGCGCGTCCGCCGTCTCGTGGACGACGTCGACGACCCGCGCCTTCAACGCCGTCATGTCCCGGCGCCTCCGGCGCGGGCGGCGTGCCGCGCCGCGATGTAGCCGAACACGATGGACGGGCCGATCGTCGCGCCCGGCCCCGCGTACTCGTTGCCCATCACCGACGCGGACGAGTTGCCCGTCACGTACAGGCCCTCGATGACCGAGCCGTCTTCGCGCAGGACGCGGGCGTGCTCGTCGGACACCAGCCCGCCCTTCGTGCCGAGGTCGCCCACCTCCAGGCGGAAGGCGTAGTAGGGCGCGGTGTCGATGACGTCCAGGTTCGGGTTCGGCAGGTTCGGGTCGCCGTAGTAGCGGTCGTAGGCGGAGTCGCCGCGTCCGAACTCGGGGTCCTTGCCCGCGCGGGCGTGCCCGTTGAACGTCTCGACGGTCTTCGCCAGGGCGTCCGGCGGGACGCCGATCGCGGTCGCGAGCGCCTCGATCGTGTCGGCCTTGAACACGATCCCCGCGTCGTAGAACGCCTTCGGGATCGGCGCGCCCGGCAGGATCTGCGCGAACGGGTAGCGGGCGCGGGCCTTGGCGTCCATCACGAACCAGGCGGGGACGTGCCCGCCCGCGAGCTGGTCGTGGACGAAGTTGACGTACGGGGCGGCCTCGTTGGTGAAGCGCGTCCCGGCCGGAGACACGATGACCTGGCGCGGGATGGCGCGCTCGGACACGAGCGGGATCGTCGCCCCGGCCGGGTGCCGGACGGCGGGCATCCACCAGGCGTCGTCCATCAGGTCGAGCGCGGCGCCGAGGCCCTCGCCCGCGCGGATGCCGTCGCCCGTGTTCTCCCGGGCGCCCATGGCGAAGTCCTCCCGCCCGCCCTTCGGCAGGTAGCGGTCGCGCATGTCCTGGTTGTGGTCGAACCCGCCGGTCGCGAGGAGGACGCCCTTGCGGGCGCGGATCCGCAGCGTCGTCCCGTCCCGTTTCGCGGCGACGATGCCGGTGACGCGACCGTCCTCGCTGACCAGCTCCTTCATGCCGGTCTTCAGCCAGAGCGGGATCCCGGCGTCCTTGAGCGCCATCCGCAGCCGCGCGACGAGCGCGCGCCCGCCGGTCGCCATGTGCCGCCGCCGGACGAGGTTGGACGACACCCGCCACGCCGCGACCAGCGACGCCCGGCGTCCCGCCCAGGTGCGCTTCGCCATCGCGAGGTCGTGGTAGTCCTTGCTGGTGATCCAGAGGCCGAGCGGGCCCTTCATGTTGTTCGGACGCTGGTATCTCTCGTCCTCGCCGAGTTTGCGGGTGTCGAACGGCTTCGCCTCGATGGAGCGGCCGAGCGGGCGTCCGCCGTCCAGTTCGGGGTGGTAGTCGGCGTAGCCCTTCGTCCAGAAGAACCGCATCCATTTGCTCTTGCAGATGAGTTCCATGGCGGCGGGGCCGTTGTCGACGAAGGCGTCGAGCCGCGCGGCCGGGACGCGGCCCTGGGTGAGCAGGTCGAGGTAGCGGCGGATCGACTCGCGGCTGTCGTCGTGGCCGCGCGATTTCAGCGTCGGGTTGTTCGGGATCCAGATGCCGCCGCCGGAGATTCCGGTGGAGCCGCCGAACTTCGAGCCCTTCTCGACGACGAGCACGCTCATTCCCGCGTCGCGGGCGGTGAGCGCGGCGGCCATTCCGCCGCCCCCGCTGCCCACGACGACGAAGTCGAATTCGTGGTCCCAGCCGGTCATGATTCGTCCCCCTGGGTCAAGAAGGCGAGCACGGCGCTTTCCCAGGCGGACTTCTGCTCGATCATCACCCAGTGCCCGCAGTTCGGGAAGATGTTCACCTGGACGTCGGGGATCGTCCGCATCGGGACGAGGACCATGTCGACCGGGCTGACGCGGTCGTCCCGTCCCCAGGTGATGAGGGTCTTGGCCGTGAGCTTGTGGAGCATCGCCCAGTACGGCGGCTCGTCCGAAGCCGCCATCGCCTTCGCGCGGGCCGCCATCGCCTTCGACCCGTACATGCGGCGCGCGCCGGCGAGCGTGTCCGGGTCGGTGGCCTGCTCCCAGCGCTCCTCGATCATCTCCTCGGTGACGATCCGCCGGTCGTAGACCATCGAGTGCAGCCACCGGATCAGGCGTTCGCGGGTCGGGTCGTCGGTGAACTCCATCAGCAGCCTGATGCCCTCGCCGGGGCCGGGGCTGAAGACGTTGCGGCCGATCCCGCCGATCGTGACCAGCCGCCGGACGCGGTCGGGGTGCTCCACGGCGACCTGCGTCCCGACGATGCCGCCCATCGAGTTGCCGATCACGTCCACCCGGTCGAGGCCCAGGCCGTCCAGGAAGCGGACGACCGCGCCGCCCGCCGCAGCCATCGGGTGCTCGTCGGTCGGGTCGCTCACCCCGAACCCCGGGAATTCGAGGACCAGGCACCGGAAGCGCTCGGCGAACCGGGCGAGGTTCCCCCGGAAGTTCCGCCAGCCCGTGACGCCGGGGCCCGAGCCGTGCAGCATCAGCAGCGGCGGCCCCTCGCCCGCCTCGTGGTAGCGCAGGACGCCCCGGTCGGTGGCGAGTTCGCGCGACGTCGACTCGTGGGTCAACTCCGTGGGCATGGTCTCACTGTCCTCCGAGGATGGGCTTGCCCGGAACGTAATCGCGGCCGGGCCGGGGCCGTCCCGCCGATCCCGATCAGCGGGACGCGCGTCCCACGGCGGCCGTCCCCGGCCGGGTCCGCGGCGCCTTCCGCTCATCGGGACCGTCCGGGGCACTTGACCGTCATGGACACTTTGACTAGCACCACCCGTACGACCCGAACCGAGTTCTGGACGCGGGCAGCCCCCGCGACGACCCCAGAGGTGGACAGATGCCAGCCGACCGAGCGCTCACCGACAAGCCCGGAACCGCGCCCGGCGACGCTCCCGACCCGGCCGAGTTCCGCAAGGCCATGGCGGAGTTCGCCACCGGCGTCACCGTCGTCACCGCACTCGACGGCGGCGAGGCCGTCGGGTTCGCGTGCCAGTCGTTCGCGTCGGTGTCGCTTGAGCCGCCGCTGATCCTCTTCTGCGCGGACGTCCGCGGCCGGTCGTGGCCGCGGATCCGGTCCGCGGGACGGTTCTGCGTCAACGTCCTCGCCGAGGAGCAGCGCGACCTGTGCGAGCGGTTCGGGTCGAGCCGGGGCGCCAAGTTCGACGGCCTGGACTGGGAGGTGTCGCCCTGGGGCACGCCCGTGCTGCCGGACGTCCTGCTCTGCGTGCACGCGGTCGTCCACGACGTGCACCGGGCGGGCGACCACGAGGTGGTGATCGGCCGCGTCCTCGGCGTCGAGCGGCACGACGTCCGGGACGGCGCCTGGCGGCGGCCGATGGTGTTCTTCCGCAGCCGGTTCGGGATCAACGAGCCGGACGCGCCGATCGCGCCGGACCCGTGGGGCGTCGGCGACCGCTGGGGCTGGGGCTGACCCGCGGGCGGGCTCGTCCTCACATCCAGTCGCCGCGGCCGTCCACGGCGAGCAGCCGGTTCATCGTCTCCGGCGACCACGTCGCCGCCTCCGCGCCGCGCTCGGCCGCGCTCCGCCGGGCCCGTGCGCCCGCCCGGCCGCCGCCTCGCGTCGTGGAGCCGAGGCCGGGGAACAGGATCCGCGACGTCTCCCGCGCCGCCGTGACGACGAGCGGCGCGACGTTCTCCAGCGGCGCGCGGATGTCGCCGACCAGCGAGATCCCCGCGACCGGGCCCTCCGCGCCGCGGATGGCGGCGGCCACGCACGCGATGCCGGGGAACGACTCGCCGCGCTCGAACGCCAGCCCGCGGCGCTGCCGGATCCGGTGCAGTTCCTGGTGCAGCGTCCGGAGCTCGCCGATGGTGCGGCTGGTGAGCCGGGTGATCTCGGGGCCGAGCAGCGCGTCCACCCGCTCGGGCTCCAGCCACGCGAGCATCGCCTTGCCGAGCGCGGTGCAGTGCGCGGGCGCCCGCCCGCCGACCCTGGACGGCACGGACGCGGCGAGCCGCCCGCCGAGCTTGTCCAGGTAGTAGACCTCGGCACCGTCCAGGACGGCGAGGTGCGCGACGAGCCCCGTGGTGACCTGCAGTTCGTGCAGCAGCGGCGCCGCCGCCTCGCGGACCCTGCCGTGCCCGCCGTCCCGGCCGCCGAGGCCGAGGGCGCGCTGCCCGAGTCCGTAGCCGAACGAGTGGTGCGCGAGCCAGCGCTGCCGGACGAGCTGGTCCAGGATCCGGTGCGCGGTGGAGCGCGGCAGCCCGGTGCGGCGGGCGACGTCCTCCAGGGTCAGCCGGGCCGTCGGGCCGCTGAAGGCGTCCAGGATCAGCGTCATCCGCTCGATCATCGACGGCGGCGACTGCGCCTGGCGCGGCGGTGGTCCGGACGCCATGACCTCGGTCATCGCACCTCCCAGAGAACAACTGAAATGAATTCTGGTTATCTGGAATCTAGCAACCGCTTGGTCTTCTGGGAAGAGGTGGCGTAAAGCGAGGTCAGCCCGAGCTTCCCGAGCCCGCCCCGGCCCGCGTCGTGGGCAAAACACCGTGATAGAACGTTTTCCTGCGACGAGGGGAGCAACGATGCGTGTCGGCATCGTCACACCGGTGGTGGCGCAGCCGCCGCCCGGAGCCGCCGCCTGGGAGCGGGACGCGGGCATCGAGGACGTCGCGCGGATCGCCGAGACCGCCGACCGGCTCGGCTACCACCATCTGAGCTGCAGCGAGCACGTCGCCGTCCCGGTCGAGGCGGCCGAGCAGCGCGGCGGGGTGTACTGGGACCCGCTCGCCACCTTCGGGCACATCGCGGCGCGGACGTCCCGGATCCGGCTCGCCACGCACGTCCTGGTCGTCGGCTACCACCATCCGCTCGCGATCGCCAAGCGGTACGGGACGCTCGACCGGGTCAGCGGCGGGCGCCTCACGCTCGGCCTCGGCGTCGGCAGCCTCCAGGAGGAGTTCGCGCTGCTCGGCGCCCCGTTCGCGGACCGCGGCGCCCGCGCGGACGACGCGATCGCCGCGCTCCGCGCGTCCCTGTCGAAGCGGCTGCCGGAGTACCACGGCGAGTACTACGACTTCGCCGGGCTGGTCGTCGAGCCGCACGCCGTGCAGGAGCGCGTCCCTATCTGGATCGGCGGCCGGACGGCCCGCTCGCTGCGCCGCGCGCTGGACGCCGACGGCTGGGTCCCGTTCGGGCTCCCGCTCGGCACGCTCGCCTCGATGCTCGCGGACGCCGACGTCCCGGCCGGGTTCGACGTGGTGCTCGGGACGTCCCGCCCGCTGGACCCGATCGGCGACCCGGACGCGACCGGCGCCGCCCTCGCCGAACTGCGCGAGGCGGGCGCGACGATCGCGGGCGCCCGGTTCGCGTCCACCTCCCCCGACCATCACCTGGACCAGCTCGCCGCGCTGCGCGAGCTGGCCGACCCGTTCGAGCTGACCTTCGGGGAGGTGCGATGACCGACGTCGAGGCCCGGCTGAACGCGCTTGAGGCGCGGCTCCGCCTCCTGGAGGACGAGCGCGCCGTCACCCGGCTGATCCTGTCCTACGCCCCGCTGGTCGACAGCGGCTGCGCCGCCGACGTCGCCGCGCTGTGGGCCGAGGACGGCGTCTACGACGTGGACGAGCTGCTGATGTCCGGCCGCGCGGAGGTCGAGGCGATGGTCCGCTCCGAGGGACACCAGGGCTGGATCGCCGGGGGCTGCGCGCACTTCGCCGGGCCGCCGCACGTCATCGTGTCCGGCGACGAGGCGACCGCGACCGGCTACACCCTGATGATCGTGCACGGGCCGGACGGCTTCCTCGTGCGCCGCGCCACCGCGAACCGCTGGCGGCTGCGCCGCACGCCGCTCGGCTGGCGGGTGGTGAACCGGACGAGCCGCGTCCTGGACGGCCGCGCGGAGTCGCCCGACCTGCTCGCCTCGCACTTCCCGGGGGCCGTCCGGCACCGTCCCGGGCCTGAGGACGGCTAGGGCGTCATCGCCATGGCGGTCAGCACCCGCGAGGCCAGCCCGCGGTCGCCTTTCACGGTCACCGCGACGGCGTCGGGCGCGCACCGCCCCGCGGTCAGCCGGACGTAGGTCTCCCAGTCCATGGACAGCTCGACCGCCGGTTCGGCTTCGGCTTCGGCTTCGGCGTCGGCGTCGGCGGGCTCGGCGAGGTGGCCGCGGCCGTCGTCGTCCACCCGGACGGTCACGTCGAAGGAGGGCGGGCCGGAGATCCGGAACGCGACCGACCGGCCGGGCTCCGCGCCCGCCTTCCGCGCCACGACGCGCGGCAGGCCGGGGCTCATCAGCTCCCAGAAGCACCGCGCGGCCGGGGCGTCGAGGTTGCCGGGACGGCCGACCGCGCGGCGGACGTCCTGCTCGTGCGTCCAGCAGTCCATGGCGCGGAACTTCAGGAAGCGGGTGTAGGGGCCCTCGCGGCCGTCCGGGCACATGACGACGCGCTCCGGGTCCAGGCCGGGCAGCTCGGCGAGGCGGCGCTCCAGCGCGCCCGCGAGCTGCGCCGCGACGTCCGGGCCGGGCACCGGCCGCCGCGCGTGGACGGCGAGCTCCATGAACTTCCCGAAGTCGTTGCGGACGTGCTCGAACTCCGGGACCTCGACGTCCGGGGACGGGTCGCCCAGCAGGGCCAGCTCGACCCCGGCGAGGTGGGAGAACTGGTCCTTGACCGTCCAGCCGGGGCATTCGGTCGGGAGGTCCCAGTCGCGCCCGTCCAGCGTCGAGGCAAGCTCCAGGCTGGACCGGACCGTCTGCTCATAAGCAGCGATGATGGTGCGCACCCGAAGAGCGTACGCCGACCCGCGAAAACCGCCGCGCCCGCGCTATTCACTGATCACGAAGATGTGTATATAAATGTTATGGGGCGTACTCTGCCGTGCCGGAACTCGACCTGGGAGTTGATCGGTGTGACCGTGCGTGCGGCGCCGGCGTCCACCGCGGGCGAATGGCCCGCCACGCTCAGCGTGCAGGAGCTGCTCGAACAGGGCTGGCGGCCGAGCCCCTTCCGCGAGTTCGTCCTGAAAATACACAGCAGGTGCAATCTGTCCTGCGACTACTGCTACATGTACGAGATGGCGGACCAGAGCTGGCGGCGCCAGCCCCGCCGCATGTCACGGGCCACGATCGACCACGTCGCCGCCCGGATCGCCGAGCACGCGCGGTCCAACGCGCTGCCCCGTATCGCCGTGATCCTGCACGGCGGAGAACCGTTGCTCGCCGGTCCCGAACACATCAGGTACGCGGTCGACGCGGTCAATTCGGCCGTCGATTCTTCGACCTCGGTGACTTTCCATGTGCAGACCAATGGCGTACTGCTGGATTCGGTCTACCTGAAACTCTTCGACGAACTCGGCATTCTGGTGAGCGTCAGCCTGGACGGCGACGAGGAGGGCCACGACCGGCACCGCCGCCGCGCCAACGGAACCGGAAGCCATCAAGATGTCACCGCCGGGCTGCGCAGGCTGACGGCGCCCGCGTACCGCCACCTCTTCACCGGGCTGCTCAGCACGATCGACCTGGACAACGACCCGGTCGCCACCTACGAGGCGCTGGTCGCGCACGGTCCCCGCGTCGTCGACTTCCTGCTCCCGCACGGCAACTGGGACACCCCGCCGCCCGGCCTCGGCACCGGCTCCGGGACGCCCTACGGCGACTGGCTCGTCGCGGTGTTCGACCGCTGGTACCGGGCGCCCGTCCGGGAGACGCGGGTCCGGCTGTTCGCCGAGATCATCCGGCTGCTCCTAGGACGGCCCTCGCTCAGCGAGGGGATCGGCCTGTCGCCGGTCGCGGTCGCCGTGGTCGAGACGAACGGCGCCATCGAGCAGGTCGACACGCTCAAGTCGGCCTACGAGGGCGCGACCCGGACGTCCCTGCACGTCGCCCGCGACCCGTTCGACGCCGCGCTCATGCTGCCCGCCATGGCCGCCCGCCAGATCGGCCGCCGCGCGCTGGCCCCGACCTGCGCGGGCTGCTCGATCCACCGGGTGTGCGGCGGCGGGCTCTACACGCACCGGTACCGGTCCGGCACCGGGTTCGCCAACGCCTCCGTCTACTGCCGGGACCTGTTCCGCCTCGTGACCCACATCCGGGACGTGGTCGCCGAGGACATGGACGCGCTCAGGCGCAGGGTGTCCGGACACGTGGCGTCCGCCGAGGAGCGGGGTGCATGAACCCCAGCGTCCATGAGATCCCGGAAAAGCTCTTCCTGGCGCTCGCCGCCGGAGGCGGCGGCGAGTCCGCGGCGGATCTGCTGCTCAGGTCGCAGTACAGCAAGCGCCTCCTGCTGCTGCGCGGCGTCCTGGGCGCGGCGGGCCCGGCCGCCCGCGCCCACGGCCTCCTCGCGCGGATCCAGGACGCCGACCCGCGGGCCGTCGATGCCGTGCTGCGGTATCCGACGGTCGGCGAATGGGCGCGGCGCACCCTCGCCGACCCCGGTGCCGCCCGCCCGGGCGAGTACGCCGCGCTCGCCGCCGCGGCGGCGGTCAAGGCCGGATTCCGCGCCGAGATCGAGGTTCCGGCGCGTTCCGGCTTCGTCGTCCTGCCCGGACTGGGACGCGCACCGGTGCCCGGCCACGCGAGCACGCTCGTCCGGACGGGGCCCGGAGGAGCGGAGATCACGGCCGGGGACGTCCGGACCCGGCTCCCCGCCGACGTCCACGAGGACGCTCCGGGCTGGGAGGCGCTGCGCCGCCTGACCGCCTCGCACCGGGGCGCGGCCGTCGCCTTCCTCCTGGACGACCACGACCCCGACCGCATGCCCGGCGGCGGGCGGCTCCCCCACCGCCTGCCCCCGGACGAGCTGGAACACTGGCGCTCGACCCTCGCCGACGCCTGGCGGATCCTGGTCGACCACCACCGCCCGGCGGCCGAGGAGGTCGCCGCCCTCATCACCGTGCTGACCCCCCTCGCCCCGCCGGTCCGGGGCATGTCCAGCGCCAGTTCCCGGGACGTCTTCGGCAGCGTCGGACTCTCCAGCCCTCCCGACGCCGCCTCCTTCGCGGTCACGCTGGTCCACGAGGTCCAGCACGCCAAGCTGGCCGCGCTGCTGGACCTCGTCCGGCTGACCGGACCCGACGACGGCAGCACCCACTACGCGCCCTGGCGCGACGATCCGAGGCCGACCGCCGGGCTGCTGCAGGGCGCCTACGCCCACCTCGGCATCACGGCGTTCTGGCGCGCGCAGCGCCGTCACGAGAAGGGCGCGGCGGCGCTGCGCGCGGGTCGCGACTTCGCGCGCTGGCGGACGGCCACGGAGTACGTGATCCGCACCCTCGCCGCCAACGGCCGGCTCACTCCCGAGGGCGCCCTGTTCGTCGACGAGATGGGCCGCACCGTCCGGGCCTGGCTGGACGAGCCGGTGCCGGACGAGGCGCTCCGCCGCGCCCGCGACGCCGCCGACCGGCACCTGTCCGCCTGGCGGCGGCGCAACGGCATGCCCGTCGACCGGGGCTAGATGGGCGGCGGGTCGAAGTCGCAGTCGAGGCTCCGCCACTCGGCCGCGACGACGGCGTCCGGGTGCTCCGGGCCGAGCTTGCGCGCGTAGACCTCCATCGTCTCCTTGTGCAGCCGCGCGGCCTCCTCGTCGCCGTTCGCCCGCAGCGCGATGGCCAGGTTCGCGGCGCAGGCCAGCGTCATCGGGTGCTCCTCGCCGATCGTCGCCTTCAGCCTGCGGAGCGTCCCGCGCCCGAGCCGGCACGCCGACTCGGTCTCGCCCAGCACGAGCAGGTCGCTGGCCAGGTTGGTGGCCACGGTGAGCGAGTAGTGGTGGTCGCGTCCGAGCTTGAACTCGAGCCCGGCGAGCGCCTTCTCGTTCAGCTTCCGCGCGGACTCCGCGTCCCCGAACACCCGGCGCAGCAGCGCGAGGTTCCCGACGCAGCCGTGGCTGTACGGGTGCTCAGGGCCGTAGACCTTCGGATACCGGACGACGGTGTCGGCGGTGAGCTCCAGCGCCGAGTCGAGCTCGCCGAGGCTGCGCCGGCTGTTGGCGAGGGACATCGCGGACGCGAGCGTGTCGGGGTGGTCGAGCCCGAACAGCCGGACGTAACGGGCATGGTTCTCCTCGGCCAGCTCCAGCGACCGGGCCAGCTCGCCGGCCCGGCGCAAGGCGATGGCGAGGTCCTTGGCCACATGGAGCGTCAGCGGGTGCTCGGGGCCCACCTCGTCCACGCACTTGGCGTGCGCCTCCTCGCCGAGGTCGCACGCCTCCGCGAAGTCGCCGCAGAGGCGCACCGAGCGCGCCAACCCGCCGAGCGCGCTGTTGAGGTTGGTCGTGGAAATGTCCTCCATGGACTCGCGGTAGCGCAGGTAGACGTCCTCGTGCATGTCCCGCGACTTGACATGGTCGCTGTTCAGGCCGTGGTCCAGCGCCAGGTTGTGCATCGCCCGCAGTGTGTCGACCGCGGTGGGACCGAACACCTCCTCGTGCCGTTCCACCGAACGGAGGTCATGATCGCGGGCGTCCGCGAAGTCGCCGCGGGCCCGCAGGTCGGCGCCGAGCGAGTTCAGGAGCTGCAGCGTCATGCTGTGACGCGGGCCGACCAGCGCCTCCGTCCGCTCCATGGCCTTCAGGTTCGACTCGTAGGCGGCGCTGTACTCGCCTCTGTCGCGCAGGATGATGCCGAAATGCCGCTTGCCTCCAAGGAGGTCGAGATCGTCCTCCCCGGAGTCGGCCGCCCACTGGTCGAGGAGGCGTTCGATCAAGGTCTGCGCGAACGCGAAGTCACCCGACTGCCGCAGGTACCGGACGATGCTGAGAGCGAACTTGCGGACGTCCGGGTCCTGGCTCTGAGCGACGGCGGCAGGCTCGACGTGCTGGGTCAGTTCCGCATAGCGGCGCCAGCTCGCCGGGGAGTCCACGTCCTCGGACGGCATCGCCGCCACGAGGAGCATGTGCACCTCGCCGCGGAACCGCGCCTGATCGGCGGGAGGCAACTCATCCCGCAGCAGGGCTTGGATCAACCGGTGCACCTGGACGGTCCGGCTCTCTGGGTCGATCTTGGCAAGCGCGTACCGCCCCACCTCGCCGAACGCCCGGGCGAGCTTGATCGGGTTGCGCAGCAGCCCGGCCAGCGGCTGGCTCATGCCGGGCGGGGTGCGGCTGAAGACCTCCCGCGGGATCGGCTCCGGTCCGAAGAAGGCGCAGCAACGCAGCAGCTCGACGGCTTCGGGGAGCTTCTTGCGAAGGCTGTCCACCGACAGCCGCCACGCCGCCGTCATCGAGGCCGGATACTCAGTGGGTTTCCCCTCCTCCAGCAGCCGACGTGTGTACTCCGCGAGCAGCCGTAGGTACTCCGCGGCGGAGATGCCCGTCTCGGCCTGGAGGGCGCCCGCCTGTTCAAGTGCGAGCGGCAGGTCGCCCAATTCGTTCGCGAGGCGATCGGCGTCCTCCTCGTTGATGGTGCGCGGAAGGCGCTTGCCGAGGAAGGCGATGCTCTCCTCGCGGGTGAAGACGTCCACCTGGACGGTGTGGCCGACGCTGTCCCACCGCGGGTTGCGCGAGGTGATGAGGACGTGGCCGCCCTGCGGCAGAAGACCCTGGAGATCCTCCGGCTCGTCCGCGTTATCGAAGATCAACAGCCAGCGCCCGTACGGGTCGCCCCTCCGCAGCGCGTCGAGCACCGCGTTCGCGGCGTCCTCGGCGCCGAGGATCGCGGGCGACGGCAGCCCGAGGTGCGGCGCCAGATTCGCGAGCATCGGCAGAACGAGTTTCGGCTGGTCGGCTGGAATCCACCACACGATGTCGTAGTCGACCTGGTAGCGGTACGCGAACTCCACCGCCATCTGGGTCTTGCCCACCCCGCCTAAGCCGTGCAGCGCGTGCGGCAGCACGGCGGTGACCTGTCGGGAGATAGCGGTCTTGAGCTCGGTCAGCAACTCCTCACGTCCGGTGAAGTTCTTGTTCCGCAGCGGAACCTTCCCCCACACAGCCGGAACCGCCTGCGGGTGCGTCATGCGTCCCACCTCCGCACTTCGCCGAATCACTGTCGGACGACAAGCCGTCATGCACGTCCGGTTACCGTAATATCCCAGTCACGGCAGCGGCGAAATAGGTCACCAGCCACAAATCCACGAACAGCCGGGTTTTCTTGTCGAACGGATTTCGGTCCACACTCCAGGGTGTTTCGACACCGCCGCAACACGATTCACCCTTGGGCCGCGCGAGCGGACGAACCGCGATCGACCTAGGAATCCCCTAGCTTCGTTGATACATTTACTGATATGTAGCTTTATCGGCCTTCGCGCGGATGGCGGCCCGCGGGCGGCACCCTGCCTGAGGAGGCATCATGCAGCAGCAGGAGACCACAATCCAGGGCGGCCTGATCGACGTGTCCGGGCTCTCCCTCCATCAGTTGGGCGACGAGATCGGAGGGTCGGTCTTCGAGCAGACGCTCCGCGAGATCCTCGCCGCGCCGGGCGAGTCGGCCGTCTGCGGCTTCGACAGCATCGCCGCCCCGCCGCCGTCCGAGCGCTGAACACCCGCCATACGGGGCGAACGAGGCCCTGCGCGGTAGGAATGCGGCACAGGACTCGCTGGAAGCGGGCCAATTCCGGCAATGATCCAGACTCGGCCACCGACTCCACTAGAGTTCTGCCTGCGGTCCCATACTGCGGTGCCGTAGGTTCCGCTCGGGTCAGCACGTCATCAGCGACATTCCACACGCTTTACCGTAGCCGTCGATGAGTGGGAATCTCACGGGTTTGGCGCATGTCCTGCCCGGCTCCCGATCGGCGGGCGAGTTTCCCTGAGCGAAACCGGCCACCATGAGTGACAAGGAGGGGACACAAGGTGGCCGCCCCGGACGACGTGAAAGGCCACGTGAAATCACGGGCGGCGTTGCCGAGAGATTTCGCCTATTTGTGGAACGGATCGGCGGCCTCCCAACTCGGGAGCATGAACGCGGCCATAGCGCTTCCGCTGCTGGCCCTGTCGCTCACGCATTCCCCGGCCTTCGCCGGCTGGGTCGCCGCCGTCGGCACCGGGCCGCGGCTGCTGCTCTACCTGCCCGCCGGGATGGTGGCGGATCGTTTCAATCGCCGCCGCATCATGCTGACCTGCCAGTACACCCGCTTCGCGATCTCGACGATGCTGGCCGTCGGGCTCGTCCTCGACTTCCATCCCGGCCACCTGCTGGTCGCCGCGGCGGCCGCGGAAGGAGCGCTCGCCGCCCTCTACAACATGACCGAGGTCACCGTGGTACCCCGCATCGTCCCGGCCGACGCCCTTCCCGAGGCGATGGCGAGAAACGAGGCGCGCAGCCATATCGCGATGCTTCTCGGCCGGCCGCTCGGCGGCTTCCTTTACGGCCTCCACCGCTCCCTGCCCTTCGTCGCGGACGCCGCCTCCTCGCTGTTCTCCGCATTCACCCTCCATTGCATGCAACACAAGGGCTTCCGGGCGGAGGGGCGCACGGATCGGGAGTTATCCGGTTTCCGGGAGTGCTTCAGACTCCTGATGGATCATCCGTTCCTCTGGATGATGCTCATCATTTTCGCGGTGACGAACTTCGCCTTTCAGACCATCTTCTTGATGCTCATCATCCAGGCCGATCGCGAATTCGCCTCGACCTCGATGATCGGCATTCTGTTCGCGGCGTCCGGATTCGGCGGGACGCTCGGCGCCGTCGTCGCACCGCGGTTCTTCCGGCGCTACAGGCTGGCCGAGAGCGGACGGGAGATGCTTGTTCCGCTCTTCTGCGTCTGGGGCTGGTTCGTCATGACCTCGATCGTGGCGATCGGCAACGGCCCGCTGACAGGGCTGGCCGCCTGGGCCGGAATCAGCTTCATCGGCGCGCACATGAACGTGGCGCTCACCGTCTACCAGGCGACCAGGGTGCCCGACGAGAACCTGGCGAGGGTGGCGAGCGTCACCGGTGTCGTCACCCAGGGGGCGGTGCCGCTCGGCTCGCTGTCCGCCGGATATCTACTGTCGCTCGTGTCGAACACCAGCATCGTCACCGGGATCGTCATGGCGGTCACCCTCGCCGTCGCCGTGTTCAGCTCATGCCGCCTCTCGCTGAAAGGGCGAGTCGGGTGGCGGTTCTTCGCACTCCTGGACGATTCCAGAGCGTGGCGAGGGGCCCGCGCCGCCAAGCGACGTGCCGCACGGGAGGATGAATCGCCGCACCATGCCCCGCCACCGGTCCCGCAATCCAGCCCGGACAGCGAGCCCAATTTCGACAGAGCCCAATAGCGCAGTTTCGACTGAGCCGGAAATGGCCATCCCGGACGAACGACCTCCGGCGCGTACGATATGCCCACCGATGGGGGAGCCGCCGTAGTCCGGTAGCGAAGTGGGGGAATGTCGAACGTGACCTGGTCGCTGACGGTGGAAGATCAGTCCCGCCTGGTACAGGCCCTATGGAGAATGGACGCGTTACGCAAGCGAAGTTCCCGTGAACTGTGTTTTTCGCTGCTGGAACGGGAGCTCGGCCACCCGCTCCCCCTGACCCGGGACGACAAGGACATCAACGAGGTCTGGAATCTCGTCGACTACTGCCTCTCCCACACCGGCGCCCTCCACGCGCTGATGACCGTCGTCGAGCATCTCCACGGCGCCAGCACGCCGCTGGAGGAGGTCCGCCACCTGGTCGACGAGCTGTTGCCCGAGCCTCTGCTGCTCCCCCGGGAGCGGCGGGAGCTGGACCGTCTCGTCCGCGCCCTCGGCGACCACGCCGCCGAAGCCGTCGCGCCCGCCACGATCCGGGCCCTCTACTGGGAGGTGGCCGGCCCGTCCGGTCCCGCGCTGGACCTCGACCCCGGCGATCTGCGGCGCGTCCTCGCCAGGCTGGAGGATTTCACCTTCGGCGGCGACGGCGTCCCGCCGCTGCTGGCCTTCGTCGACGAACTCGCCGCGTACGCGACCGGCCATGTCGCCGCCGGCCTGCGACGTTGGGCGGACGACACGGCGCACCGGCTCGGCGTGCGCCGGGGCATCGCCGCGGCTCCGCGGCGCGCCACCGCACCGCGCAGTTATCTGATCATCGAGTTGCGGCCGGACGGGGCCGCGGCCGACCGGTACCTGGCGTCGGCGTGGTTGCAGGTCGAGGGCGAGCACGGGCTGATGCTGCACTGCGACGACGGCGACCCCGTCCCGTTCGACGGGCTGCCCGCCCTCGTCAAGGAGCTGCTGAGCGAGAACCCCCAGGTCGTCAACCGGCCCACGCCGGACATGACGCTGGAGTTCGTGCTGCCCGGCGACCTGCTCGGGACGCCGTTCGACCAGTTGCGGATCTCGGTCGACGGGCTGGAGCGGCGGCTCGGCATCGAGCACCCGGTGGTCGTCCGGAGCCTCGACCGGATGCGCAGGCGGTCCTACCACCACCACTGGCTCCGGAAATGGCACTGGCTGCGCGACAACCCCCACAGCGCCAAGGTGTGCTGGGTGACACAGCCCGGCCGGTACGGCGGTGAGAGTCTCTACAGCATGCTTCTCGCGGAGACGCCCTCGGTGTGCCTCGCCATGGCGTTCCCGCCGGGCCCGGACGGCGGCGACGCCTCCGCCGAGCTGCGCGCCGCGCTCCAGGCGGGCGTCCCGATCGTGGCCTGGTGCAGGCGCGGACGCGACCCGGAGCGCTTCGCGCACGAGTTCCAGGAGCTGCTCGACACGGGGGCGCTGACGCTGCCGGAGAGCGTCCTGTCCCTGCGCCGGGAGGCGCTGCGCGCGCTCGACGAGGCGCCGGACGGCGACCACCTCGGCCTCGACCTGACACTGCTCTTCGACGACGCCGACCGGCTGCCCGAACCCTACGTCCGGCTGAACGCGCCGGCCTGAGCCGCCTCTGGGAGGTTTCCGTGGCCAACGACACGGACCCGGTCGACACGGTCCCAGTCAACACGGACTGGATGATCTACCGGGGGGACGGCACGACGCACGACGGGCTGGACCGGCTGCCCGAGCCGCCGCCCTGGCGCCGCTTCGACGCCGGGAACGGCGCGCGGCCGCACCGGGGCGGCCTGGAGCGGGCGCTGTCGTACCGGCCGGACCCGAACGTCGTGACGATGGTGAACGTCGCGCTCCACCTGCGGCGTCCGCTGCTCGTCACCGGCAAGCCGGGGACGGGCAAGTCCACGCTCGCCTACAACGTCGCCCACGAGCTGGGGCTCGGGACCGTCCTCGACTGGCCGATCACCAGCCGCGCGACCCTCCAGGACGGCCTGTACCGCTACGACGCGATCGGACGGCTGCACGAGACGAGCCTGCGCCAGGCCGCCGCGCCCGGCGCCGGCACCGAGGCGCCCGACATCGGCCGCTACATCCGGCTCGGCCCGCTCGGCACGGCGCTGCTGCCGCGCCCGCGCCCCCGCGTGCTGCTCATCGACGAGCTGGACAAGAGCGACATCGACCTGCCGAACGACCTGCTCAACGTGTTCGAGGAGGGCGGCTACACGATCCCGGAGCTGGAGCGGCTCCCCGAGGACCAGGCGGTCGTGCACGTCATGCCCGCGAAGGGCGCCGAGCGGGTGCCGGTCGACCGGGGCCGGGTCCAGTGCGACGCGTTCCCGCTCGTCGTGATCACGAGCAACGGCGAGCGGGAGTTCCCGCCGGCGTTCCTGCGGCGGTGCGTCCGGCTGGTGATCGAGCCGCCGAGCCCGGAGCAGCTCGCCGCGATCGTGGAGGCCCATCTCGGCGCCGACGCGCGGACCGCGAGCGCCGACCTCGTCCGGGAGTTCCTGGACCGGCGCGAGCGCGGCGACCTCGCCACCGACCAGCTGCTCAACGCGGTCTACCTGTGCACCACGGGGTCGCGGCCGTCCGAGGCGACGCTGCGGGAGCTGGTGACCGCGATCCTGCGCCCGCTGGGCGCCGCCGGACCGGGATGATCCGCCGGTTGATCGAGGCGCTGGAGGCGCTCGATCCGCAGCCCACCGCCGAGGAGATCGCCGACGCGCTCTGGCTCGCGCGGCTCGCGCCCGCGGCGGAGCCCGCCGCCGCGCGGCCGCCCGCGCCGCCCGGTCCCGAACCGGCGCGCGACGCGCCGCCGCCCGCCGTCCTGGAGCCGCCGGACGCGGGCCTCGCCGCGCCGCCCCGGCCGGCCCGTCCGGCGGCGGCGTCGCCGCAGGCCCGGCTGCACGTCGGGGGGACGGCGCGGGCGGCGGGCGACCCGGTCCGCGCCCCGGCGGCGCCCGCGATCCCGCGCGCGCTGAGCCTCGCCCGCGCGCTGCGCCCGCTGCGCGGCCGGTCCTCGTCCCGGACGGTGGAGCACCTCGTCGAGGGCGCGACGGCGCAGCGCATCGCGGAGACCGGGATCTGGGAACCGGTCATGGAGCCCGCCCCGGAGCGGTGGCTCGACCTCGCGCTCGTCGTGGACGGCAGCTCGTCCATGGTCGTCTGGACGCGCCTCGCCGCCGAGCTGCGCACGCTGATGGAGCGGCTCGGCGCGTTCCGGGACGTCCGCGTGTGGCGGCTGAACGCCGACGACGGGACGCTCGTGCTGCGCACCGGGGAGGCGTCGTCCGGGCCGGGGCGCAGCCCGGACGAGCTGATCGACCCGACCCGCCGCCGCGTCGTCCTCGTCTTCAGCGACTGCATCGGCCGGGCCTGGGGCGACGGGCGGGCCGCCGCCGTCCTGGAGCGGTGGGCGCGGACGGCCCCGGTGGCGATCCTCCAGCCGCTGCCGCAGCGGCTGTGGTGGCGGTGCGCGGCGGCGGCCGAGCCCGTCTGGATCGGCGCGGACCGGGCGGGGCAGCCGAACGACCGGCTCACCGTCCGGCCGCGCGGCGGGCTCGGCGTCCCGCCCGGCGTCGCGGTCCCGGTGATGGAGCTGGAGCCCCGCTGGCTGCGCCCGTGGGCGGAGCTGGTCGGCGACGGGACGGGCCCGACCGCCGCCGTCGCCGTGTTCACCGGCGCGCCGCCGGTCCGGGACGTCCCCGGCGACGCGGACGAGGACGGCGACCGCCCCGCCGACGAGCGGGTGAAGCGTTTCCGCGCCGCGTCCTCGCCGACGGCGTTCCGGCTCGCGCGCTACCTCGCGGCGGCGCCGCTGCGGCTGGAGGTGATGTCGCTCGTCCAGCAGGCCACGCTGCCGGAGTCGACCTCGGCGCACCTGGCGGAGGTGTTCCTCGGCGGCCTGATGCGCCGCGCCCGCCCGGGCGTCGACCCGGACGGGGTCGAGTACGAGTTCCACGACGGGGTGCGCGACGTCCTGCTCAGCGGGCTCGGACGGGCCGAGGCGCTCGGCGTCCTGCGGAGCGTGTGGGAGGTCGTCCGGGGGCGGTGGGGCTCGGCGCAGGACTTCCCCGCGCTGCTGCGGGCCGTCCGGGAGGGCTCCGAGGACCTCCGCCAGGACCCGCCGTTCGCGCAGGTCGCGGCGCGGGTCCTGGCCCGGCTCGGCGGCCGGTACGCGCGGCTCGCCGAGCGGCTGGCCGAGGTGGCGGAGGGCGCGGCGGCGGAGGGCGCGGCGCCGACCGGTCCGCCGTCCGCGAGCGAGGGCGCGGGCCGGGACGAGCCCGACGACGGCGCTCGCGACGCCCCCGCCCCGCTGCTCGGCGGCGGCCTGCCGTCGCGCAACCCCGACTTCACCGGCCGCGACACGCTGCTCCGCGACGTCGGGACGAAGCTGTCCACCGCCGTGACGTCGCTCCTCCCCGCCGACCCGCGGCGGCTCGGCGGGCAGGGCAAGTCGCAGCTCGCCGTCGAGTACGCGCACCGCCACGCGGCCGACTACGACCTCGTCTGGTGGGTGCCCGCCGAGCAGATCACGCTGGCCAGGTCGTCGCTCGCCGACCTGGCCCGGCGGCTCGGCACGCCGCTGAGCGACGACGTGAACCGCACCGTCGAGCGGCTCCTGGACGCGCTGCGCGCCGGCCGCCGGCACGGGCGCTGGCTGCTCATCTACGACAACGCCGCCGACCCGGACGAGATCGTCCCGCTGATGCCCGTCCGGCGCGACGCGGCCGAGGGGCCGCTGACGACGGCCGTCCCCGGCGGGCACGTGCTGGTCACGTCCCGGGACCGCCGGTGGGCCGAGCGCACCGCCGCCGCCGACGTCGGCGTGTTCGAGCGCGCGGAGAGCGTCGCGCTGCTCTGCCGCCGCGCGCCCGGCCTCACCCCCGCCGACGCGGACCGGCTCGCCGAGCGGGTCGGCGACCTGCCGCTCGCGGTCGAGCAGGCGGCGGCGTGGCAGGCCGTCACGGGCCGTCCGAGCCGGGAGTACCTGCGGCTGCTGAACCGCAGGCTGCGGCGGGCGCCAGGGACGACCCCGTCCCTCGACTATCCAGCGGAGCTGGCCGCCACGCTCGGCCTCGCCTTCGAGCGCCTGCTGGAGGACTCCCCCGCCGCCGGACGCCTCCTGGAGCTGTGGGCGTTCTTCGGCCCCGAGCCGGTCGCGCGCGGGCTGCTGTCGGCGGGCGCGGCCGACAACACGCTCCCCGACGAGTTGCGCGCGACGCTCGCCGACACCGACCTGCTCCGCCGCGCCATGTCCGACATCAACCGCTACGCCCTCGGCCGCTACGACGCGGGGACGTGCAGCCTCCAGGTCCACCGGCTCGTCCGGGCGATGCTGCAGGACAGGCTCGCCGACGACGAGCGCGGGGCCGTCCAGGAGCGGGTGCACCGGATCCTCGCCGCCGCCACCCCGCGCACCCCGCCGGACGACGAGACCACCTGGGAGATCCGCGCCGAGATCGCCCCGCACGTGCTGCCCGCCGGGGTGATCGACGGCGCGTCCACCGAGGTCCGGGGGGTGGCGCTGGACCAGATGCGCTACCTCTACCTGCTCGGCGACTTCGAGGGCAGCCGCGCGCTCGCCGAGACCGCGCTCGCCCGCTGGCGGCCGGAGCTCGGCCCCTACGACGAGTCGGTGCTGATCGCGGGCCGCGAGCTCGGCACCGTGCTGCGCGCCCTCGGCGACCTCACCGCCGCGAACGCGCTGAACGCCGACATCCACCGGCGGACGACCGAGCGGTTCGGCCCCGGCCACTCGACCACGATGCGCGCCGCCCGCAACGTGGCCGCCGACCGGCGGCTGCGCGGGGCGTTCCGGCAGGCGCTCGACCTCGACCAGGACACGCTGCGCCGGATGGCCCGGCTGTTCGGGAGCGGGCACGTCGAGACGCTCCGCGTCGCCAACAACGTCGGCATCGACCTGCGGCTGCTCGGCGAGTTCGAGAAGGCGCGGCGGATCGACGCCGACTCCCTCGACCAGCTGCGCGCGAGCCTCGGGCCGCGCAACCGCAACAGCCTGCTCGCGATGAGCCAGCTGTCCCGCGACCTGCACGGGCTCGGCGACTACGGCGCGGCGGCCGCGCTCCAGCGGGACGCGCTGACGATCATGCGGGAGACGCTCGCGTCCGACCACGCCTTCGTCCTGCACACCGAGATGAGCTACGCCGTCGCGCTGCGCAAGCTCGGCGCGCACGCGGCGGCGCGGGCGCTCGCGGAGGACACGCTGCGGCTGCACCGGCAGCGCTACGGCGACGACCACCCGGACACGCTCGCCGCGCGGCGCGTGCTCGTCCAGGCGTACCTCGCGACGGGGGACGCGCGCAGCGCCCACCGGCTCGGCGAGACGGCCCTCGCCGGGCACCGCGACGTCCTCGGCATGGACCATCCGTTCACGCACGCCTGCGCGGCGGACCTCGCGACGGCGCTGCGCGAGTCGGGCGACCACGAGGGGGCGCGGGTGCTCGACGACACGTCCGCGCACGCGCTGCGCGAGAGCCTCGGCGCCGACCACTACTTCGCGCTGTGCTGCTCGGTCGGCCTGGTCAACGACCTGTTCCACATGGGGCGGCTGGAGGCGGCCCGCATCCGGTCCAACGAGACGCTGGAGCGGTTCCGGGCACGGTACGGGCCGGGCCACGTCTACGCGCTGGCGTCCGCCCACAACCACCAGGTGATCCGCGCCGCGCTCGGCCTGGAGGGGGACGGCGGGGAGCCGGTCCGGGCGCTGGCGGACGCGCTCGGCGCCGGCCATCCCGACGTGCGGGCGGCGGAGAGCGGACGGCTACTCGACTGCGACATCGCCCCGACGCCGCTCTGAGGCGTCCCAGCGCGGCGCGACCGGCGAGGCGTCGCCGGGCACCGCCGGGGCCAGCCACCGGGCGACCTCCACCGGATCGGGCGAGGCGCCCTTGTCCTGGACGATCCGCAGGTAGACGGCGGCGACGACCTCGGGACGGGCGGCGAGCGTCCGCGCCGCGTCGTCGCGGCCGCGGCCCAGCAGCGAGAGCGCGAGCCCGGCCCACGGCTCGGGACGCTCCGGCTCCGCCGCGATGAGCGCCCGGTAGGACGCGATCGCGGCGTCGTGCCGTCCCCGCACCTGCGCGAGGTCTGCGGCCGGTTCCCCCTGCGCGGCGAGCCGGGCGAACGCCGCCGGGTCGCGCAGCGACAGCGCCCGCAGGTCCGAGCGCGCGCCGGGCGTGCCGGGACGGACGTCGGCGGGCAGCAGCGAGGCGGCCGCCACGGCCGGGCCGGGGTCGGCCGACGGCCAGCGCGCGGCGGCGCGGCGGACCTCGTCCGGGTCGGGGCGAAGGTTGCGGAGCCGCCAGACGAGGGCGTGGTCGGCGGCGGTGCTCTCCGCCTGCCGCCGCGCGATGGTGGGCGGCGAGACGTCGGCCCACCGGTCCAGGGACGCGCGCATGCCCGCGACGAACCGCTCGCCCGCTTCGGTGAGGCGGCCCGAGGCCGGCAGCCGTCCGATCGCGTACGCGGTCTGCTCGCGCCACAGCGCGAACGCGTACTCGCCGTACGCCGCGTCGCCGCCCGTCAGCCGCCCGCGCCGCCGTCCCCAGAACGCGGTCACGCCGAGGTAGGCGTAGGCGCCCTGGAGCAGGCCGCCGAGCGGGCGGGGATCGTCGCGCCACGGCGAGTAGTGCCGCTCGCCCGGCCGGTCCGCGTACAGCGGGACGCTGCCGAGCAGCGAGCACAGCTTGACGTGCTGGAACTCGTGGACGAGCGACTCCGCGAACAGCAGCGCGTCGCGCGGCCGGGTGATCGCGACGGCGCCGAAGGCGTCCGCGCTGGTGGCGCTGAGGCCCCGCCGCCCGCCCTGCCCGCTCTGCCCGCCCTGCCCGTCGCGGGTCGCCAGCGGGACGAGCGCGTTCAGCCCGGCGGCCATCGCGGCGGCCCGACCGGGGTCGTCGGCGGCGATGAAGCGCCAGGCGCCGTCCAGGGTGCGCCGCCAGGCGTCGGCGGCGGCGCCGTCCAGCCGGTCGGCGGGCCCGAGCCGGTGGTTGTCCCGGTAGGGGTCGAGGTCGTCGAGATGGACGTCGAGCGTGCTTTCCCCAGCGGTGACCGACAGTCGGCGTAACCCGGACCACGGCGGGCGCGGTGAACGACAGCCCCGCCCGGACGCCCGCCGCGACGGCCACGTTCGCGAAGTGCGCCAGGTCGGGCCCGGCGGCGTCCGCCGAGCCCTCGCGCAGCCGCCGCAGGTGTCGTCCCTGCATCATCCCTGCCCGCCTACGGTAGTGCGCGGTGGCGCTTGCCGGGACGACCGAAAGGCAGCAGAGTTGAGACCGGGGGCCTGACGACGACGGAGGGACCAGCGGGCCTATGACGCCGGACGAACCTGTTCGTCGCGAGGGGGCTCGCGCCGGATGGCGTCCCTCGGGGCACTGCGTCATCGTCGGATGCGACATCGCGGGCTTCGGGGACGCGGACCGGAGCGACGACATCCGGCGGCACATGCGCGACGCCCTGTACACGCGGTTGGAGACGAGCCTCGCGGCCGGAGGGGTCTCCTTCGCCGACTCCTACTGGGAGGACCGCGGGGACGGCGTGCTCCTCGCCCTGCCGCCCGACGTCCCCGTCGAACCGCTGCTGGTCGACGTCGCCGACACGCTGCGCGCCGAACTGGCCCGCTACAACAAGGTCGCCGCGGACATCGCCCGGATCAGGCTGCGGGTGTCGGTGCACACCGGCGACGCCGAGTTCGACGGGCGCGGGCTCGTCGGCGCGGCCGTGAACCACGCCTTCCGGATCCTGGACGCGCCCGCCTTCAAGGAGGCGCTCCGCGAGTCGGGCGCGTGGTTCTCGCTGATCGTGTCCGAGCGGGTCTTCGAGGAGGTCGTCCGGCGCGCGGCGGGACGGATCGTCCCGGACGACTACCGGCGCGTCGACGTCGCCGTCAAGGAGACCGACGCCTCCGCGTGGATCCGGATCCCGGGGGCCGCCGCCCCGGTCGCGCGCGCTCCGCTGGACGTGGCGACGACCTCGCCGCCGCTCGCCGGGGAGCCCGCGCCGGACCGGCCGACGATCTTCACGCTGGTGGACCGGATGCTGGACGTCCCGCTGCTGGGCTCCGCGCAGGGCCGCGAGCGGGTCGTCGGCGCGCTGCGCCGGGACATCGCGGGGGCCGTCTCCCGGCAGGCCGAGGCGCGTCTCGACTGCTTCGCCATCCTCATGACCTGCCTGGACTATCCGGGCGGGCTGAAGGAGCTGGTCGACGTGACCAAGGGGCTGGCCGGGGAGTCGCTGTCCGTCCACCGCCTGGAGCAGGCCATCGCCCAGTTCCTCTGAGCGAGCCTCCGAGGCGGGTCAGGGGCGGGTCAGGGGTGCTCGGTGCGGAGGTGGTGGTGGAGGGTCGAGAGTTCGAGATGGGCCTGGTGGCAGCGCACACAGGCCCAGATGCCGCTGGGGATCGTGACGCCGCGCTCCGCCGCGTCGTCACGCGCGCACAGCAGCGTGTAGCTCTGGACGAGGCGCCGCCACGTCCGCCGGACCGCCGATGACATTCCCGCTCCCCTTCCGAGCCGTTCCGGGGGTGCGGAGGGTCGTCCCCTCCGCTTGAGCTGTTCCCCAGGATCGGCCCAGCATAGGGCAACGGGAATGTCAAGGCGAAACGCCGGAGATCACTGGCCGATCCGGACCCCGGGCTCGCCCATGCGGTACTCGAGCGGCCTCGTCCCGCGACGCCCGGGGACGTTGCCCGCGACGCGCGTCTTGAAGGTCGGCAGGATGGTCCGGCCGAAGGTGTTCTCCATCATCATCGCGGCGGCCACGTACAGGGCCAGGACGGCGCCCGCGACGAACAGCCAGCCGCCGACGTGCACGGCCCAGGTGGACGGGGTCCAGTAGCCGGCCGCGGTGAACCCCGAGCCGACCGCGAGACACGCCAGCAGCAGCGAGAACATCAGGTTCGCGCCGAGCGCCGCGAGGGCCGCCAGCCCGCTGATCACCGCCAGGGCCACCCACCAGAAGGCGAAGCCCTCGCGGAGGCTGCCGATGGTGGGCACCAGCGCGACCGGGACCGCGGCGATGCTGACGAGCATGAAGAAGAAGCCCCAGCCGAGAAAGAACGCCCCCCACATGCCGTGGACCGCGGTGGCCAGGCCGTCCCGCGCCCGGTAGGCCCACATGCCCGCCAGGAACTGGGCGAGGCCGCCGAAGGTCAGCACGAACGGCCACAGGATCAGCGGCGTGGCGGCGTTGCCGTACCAGCCGGCCTGCCAGGCGCCCACCATCATGAACGCCCCCGCGAGCCCGAACAGCCCGAGGATGGACGGCGCCGCGATGGGCGTCAAGGAGATTCGCGTCCTGTCCTCCCACAGGGCGTGCTCGCCCGGCAGGTCGCCCCCGCGATGGCCCGGGGCCACGGTCGTGGCGCCCTCGGCGGGCTCGGCCGCCCCGGCGTGCTCGTGGGACACCGGCGTTTCCGCGCGCTCTCTACGCCTTACCATGAGATCCCCCTCTGGAATCGAGAGCTGTAGACCCCTCCTAACCGGGCTTTAGTGGATCAAACTGCCCCAGACCGGATGTTGATGGATATATCCGGCAAATGATTCGGGCCTTTGCCGAATGGCGAGAAAGGCATGGCGAACCGATTACCCGCCGGGTGGTCCGAGCGGCCTTTTCGCCGGTCGCGTTCAGGCGCGGGGACGGCAGTGGATGCGCAGGCCGGGTGTGTCGCTCCAGCCGATCAGCCCGAACAGCTTGTCGAGGTGCGTCGACACCGCGTGCAGGACGAGCATCCGCCCCTGCTCGTGCAGCTCGCCCGCGGCCAGCGTGAAGGCGCGCAGACCCGCGACGTCCACGAAGTCGACGGCGCCGAGGTCGATGTGGACGTCCCCCGCCCCGCGGGCGCGGGCGCCGCGCACGGCGCGCGTCACGTCCGAGGAGTTCGAGACGTCGATCTCCCCGGCCATCAGCAGCCACGGGGACCCGGTCGCGGCGGCGATGCGCAGCAGCGCCGTGTCGTGCTCGACGATGTCGCACGGCACGCCGCGCTCGCCGGGCTCGGTGCCGCCCTCGCCTTCGGTGATCCGCCAGACCGTCATCCGCTCCTCGCCTCGGACCGGGGGCGCCACTACCGTGTGCGGCTCCGTATATGCAAGGCTCTCATCTGTCGGCCCCTCCTGAGCCCTACCGGGCCGGAAAACCACGATCGGGAGCCATTTCATGGACGAGAAGGCGATCCTGGAACGTATCAACGAGTTCATCGAGGAGGAGCACGCGCTGCGGCAGTCGCACGAGCGCGCCGAGACCAGCAATGCGGACGCGCAGCAGCGGCTCCGCCGGCTCGAAGTGGCGCTCGACCAGTGTTGGGACCTGCTGCGCCAGCGCCGGGCGCGCATCGCGGCCGGTCAGAACCCGGACGACGCGCACGTCCGTCCCGCCGGGGAGGTCGAGGGCTACCGGCAGTAGGGCCCGCAGGCAGGATCGCGCCCGGTCAGAGGTGCGGCAGGAGCCTCGCCGGGGTGATCGGCAGGTCGCGGACGCGGACGCCCGTCGCGTGGTGGACGGCGTTCCCGACGGCCGCCGCCGCGCCCACGATGCCGATCTCGCCGATCCCCTTGGACCCCATCGGGTTCAGGTGCGGGTCGGACTCCTCCACCCAGAACGCGTCGACGTCGCGGACGTCGGCGCAGGACGGCACGTGGTACTGCGCGAGGTCGCGGTTGAGGTAGTCGCCGAACTCGCCGTCCATGACGCTCTCCTCCATCAGCGCCATGCCGATGCCCATCGTCATGCCGCCGATGAACTGGGAGCGGGCGGTGAGCGGGTTGAGGACGCGCCCGACCGCGAACACGCCGAGCATGCGGCGGACGCGGATCTCGGCGGTGTCGGCGTCCACCTCGACCTCGGCGAACTGGGCGCCGAACGCGTGGCGGGCGTACTCGTCCCGGTCCTTGACCTCGGCGGACGTGTCGGCCGACGCCTCCAGCCCCTCGGGCGGGACCTCGCCGTTCAGCCTGCCCCGCAGGGACTCGCAGGCGCGGACGACGGCCGTCCCCCAGCTCGCAGTCCCGGACGAGCCGCCCGCGACCGACGCGCGCGGGAACGCGCTGTCCCCGATCTCGACCGTGACCCGGCCGATGTCCTCCTTGAGCGTCTCGGCGGCGATCAGGGTGAGCGCGGTGCGGGCGCCGGTGCCGATGTCGGCGGCGGCGATGCGGACGGTAAACGTCCCGTCCGGCTCCGCGCGGGCGGTCGCCCGGCCGGGCTGCATGTAGGCGGGGTAGGTGGACGCGGCGACGCCCGTCCCGACGAGCTTGCGGCCCTCCAGGCGCACGCCGGGGGCGGGGTCGCGTCCGGCCCAGCCGAAGCGGTCGGCGCCCTCCTGGAGGCAGGCGACGAGGTTGCGGGAGCTGAAGGGCAGGCCGCTCTCCGGCTCCCGGTCGGTGTCGTTGCGGACGCGCAGCTCCACCGGGTCGACGCCGGTGACGACGGCGAGTTCGTCCATCACCGATTCCAGCGCGTACATGCCGGGGGTCTCGCCGGGGGCGCGCATCCAGGACGGGGTGGGGACGTCCAGGGCGACGAGCCGGTGCGACGTCCGCCGGTGCGGCGCCTGGTACATGGTCCGGGTCGGTGTCGCCGTCTGCTCGGCGAACTCCCTGACCGTGGACGTCTGCTCGAACACGTCGTGGAGGATGGCGTTGAGGCGTCCGTCCGGGTCCGCGCCCAGCCTGACCCGCTGGACGGTCGGCGTCCGGTAGCCGGTCGTCGCGAACATCTGCTGCCTGGGGACGGCGAACTTGACGGGACGCCCCGTCACCCGCGCCCCCATCGCCGCCACGACGACATTGGGCTTGGGCATGCCCTTGGAACCGAACCCGCCGCCCACGTGCGGGGCGATGACACGTACCTGCGCCGGGTCGAGACCGAACACTTTCGCGATGGTCGACTGGACGGCCGACGTGCCCTGGGTCGAGTCGTAGAGCAGAAGGGACCCGTCCTTGTCCCAGAGGGCGAGCGTCGTGTGCGGCTCCATCGGATTGTTGTGCTCGGCGGGGGTCGTGTAGGTGACGTCCACGCGCACCGCCGAATCGGCGAACGCCGTCTCCGGTTCGCCTAGCTCGGTGTCGGTGGGGAAGACGGGATTCACCTTGTCGGGCTTGTAGAGACCGGGGTGGTCGGTGCGGAGCCTTACGTCGGGCTCCTCAGCCGCGTACTCGACCCGGACCAGACGTGCCGCCTCCCGCGCGGTTTCGAGCGTCTCGCCTATGACGGCCGCGACGAACTGTCCGCGGTAGGAGACCATCCGGGACTGGAACAGCGCTAGCTCGCCGTCTGCCTCGCTGTCCACTCGCGGCGCGTTCTCATGAGAAAGGACGGCGAGTACCCCAGGAAGGCTCTGCGCCGCCTCGACGTCGACGGACAGGACCTCGCCTCGTCCGACACTCGCCTGCACTGCCGCCGCATACGCGACGTTCTCCACGGGATACTCGAACGCATAACGCGCGGCACCCGTGACCTTCTCCCGACTCTCCAGACGCTCCGTCATAGTGTGTCCTCCAGTTCAGTGAGCGTCTGGACGATCAGGTTGCGGGCTAGCGGGACCTTGTAGGCGTTGTCGCGTAGTGGCTCGGCCTCGGCCAGTTCGGCGTCGGCGGCGCGGCGGAACGCGTCGGGCGTCGCGAGTGCGCCGCGCAGCTCCTCCTCGGCGCGGCGGGCGCGCCAGGGCTTGTGGGCTACGCCGCCCAGCGCCAGCCGGACGTCGCGCACGAGGCCGCCGACCACGTCCAGGGAAGCGGCTATCGAGACCAGCGCGAACGCGAATGACGCACGTTCCCTGACCTTCCGGTACCGGGACGGCATGCCGGGCGGCGGGACCTCCACCGCCGTGATGAGGTCGCCCGGTTCGAGCACGGTGTCGCGCTCCGGTGCGTCACCGGGGAGCCGGTAGAAGTCTTCGATGGGGACGACGCGCGCTCCGGCGCGACCCCTGATGTGCACCAGCGCGTCGAGCGCGGCCAGGGCCACGGCCATGTCGGACGGGTGCGTCGCCACGCATGCTTGCGAATGACCCAGGATCGCCAGGTTGTGGTGCTCGCCCTCTATGGCCGGACATCCGCTTCCGGGGTCTCGCTTGTTGCACGGCTTGGCGATGTCCTGGAAGTAGGAGCAGCGGGTGCGCTGGAGGAGGTTGCCGCCGACCGTCGCCAGGTTGCGTATCTGTCCGGACGCCCCTGCCAGGACGGCCTGCGCCAGCATCGGGTGCCCTTCGCGGACGGTCCGGTCGGCGGCGAGCGCGCTGTTGGTCACGGCCGCGCCGATGAGGACGCCGCCGTCCGGGTTCAACTGGATCTGGTCGTACGGGAGGTGCGCGACGTCCACGATCCTGGTCGGGGTCTCCACGCCGAGGCGCATCAGGTCCACCAGGTTGGTGCCGCCGCCAAGGTAGTAGGCGTCGCCGTTGTGGCGGTTGAGGGCGTCCTCAGCGCTGGTGGCGCGCTCGTAGGTGAACGGCCTCATGCCTCCGCCGCCTCCCTGCTCCGAGCCCCCGCGCGTACGGCGGCGACGATGCCGACGTAGGCGCCGCACCGGCACAGGTTGCCGCTCATCCGTTCGCGTATCTCGTCGTCGTCCAGGACGGGTTCGGCGCTGACGTCGGCTGTCGCCGCGCTGGGCCAGCCTTGGTCGACCTCGTCCAGCATGCCGGTCGCGGAGCAGAGCTGGCCGGGCGTGCAGTACCCGCACTGGAAGGCGTCGTTCTCGATGAACGCCTCCTGGACGGGGCTGAGCCGCTCGCCGTCCGCGAGTCCCTCGACCGTGACGACCTCGGCCGCGTCATGGGCGACGGCCAGGGCGAGGCAAGCGTTCGCGCGGCGTCCGTCTAGCAGGACGGTGCACGCGCCGCACTGCCCGTGGTCGCAGCCCTTCTTCGAGCCGGTGAGCCCGATGTCCTCGCGCAGGACGTCCAGCAAGGACGCGCGGGTGTCGACGTTGAGCCGGTGTTCGCGTCCGTTCACGACCAGGGTGAGGTCGGCGTGCACCGGGATGGCTTCGCTGTCCATGCCCGGGCCCCTACCCGGGATCGCCCGCCGATCACAGGGGTTCGGCGGCTCGCAGGAGTTCGGCGGCCGCGTCCACGGCGGCGCCCACATCTCCGTCGCGCGGGTACAGCAGCGACCGTCCGGCGACGACGCCCCGCACGCCGGGCGTCCGGAGGGCGCGCCGCCAGCCGTCCAGCGCCGGGCCCGGATCGCCGGACGCGTCGCCGCCGAGCAGCAGGACGGGCAGCGTCGTCGCCGCCACGACCCGCTCGACCTCCGCCACGACCGGCAGGCCCAGCCACGTGTACGCCGAGGTGACGCCGAGCCCGGACGCGACCGACACCGCCCGGATCATCGCCTCGGGCGACAGCAGGTTCCGCGCGTGCCCCTCGACGCGGTGCGACACGTACGGCTCGACCAGGGCCATCAGCCGGTGCGCCGCCAGCGCCGTCACCGCGTGGGCGCAGCCCTCCAGCGTCCGGGCGGTGGCGGGATCGGAGTCGTCAATGCGGAGGAGCATCTTGCCGCCGTCCAGGCGGGACGCAGCGATCGCCCGCGCGTCGTAGGCGGTGAAGCGGTCGTCGATCTCGAACGACGTCCCGGCCAGACCGCCCCGGTTCATCGAGCCGATCACGACCTTGCCGTCCAGGACGCCCAGCAGCAGCAGATCCTCGATCACGTCCGGCGTGCCGAGCACACCGTCCACGCCGGGACGCTCCAGCGCCACGCACAGTCGGTCGAGCAGCTCGCCGCGGTCGGCCATCGCCACCGGGTCGCGGCCCACCCCAAGCGTGCCGCGGGCGGGCTGGTCCGCCGCGACGAGCAGCAGCCGCCCGGACGGCCCGTCCCGGCGCGCCCGCGCCGCCGCGGCCTCGGCGATCGCCTCCGGCCTGGCGGCCCGCACGCCGGCGAGCTCACTGATCCGCACGCCGCCGAGTCTGGTGACGTCCGCGGCCCGGTGTCAATCCGACCGGTCGCGCAGCGTCGGCAGCTCGGTCCCGGTGAGCACCTCCGCGAGCTGGCGCGCCGTCTCGGAGGGCAGGGGCGCGGGCTGCCCGCGCCATTTCCGGGACGCGGCCAGCGCCGCCGCGCCCGCGCCGCCGCCGTACACGGCCGCCGCCACGAGCGCCGCCAGCTCGGGCGGCAGCTTCCGCTCCAGCAGCAGGACGTTCATCCGGTACGTGGCGGCCGTCGCCAGCATCCCGAACGCCCCGGCGACGACGCCCAGCCGCAACGCCGGGACGCGCCGCCTGGCCTTCTCCAGCATCTCCTGTTGCGCGGCGTCGGCGACCCGCCGGGCGATCAGGAGGTTCTCCTCCAGCGGGTCGCCGGTCCGCGCGGGATCGCGCGACTCCTTCATGACCACGCTTTACCCAGGGCTTTGCCGAAGAATCGGGAGAGCACAATGTCACCGTTCGTAACTTGTCGACTGCGGTAGGTTGCGTTCCCGGTAGTCCCGGAGGATCCCGACTCCGACAGAGAGGCCGGTCCATGCAACCGTTCGAGCTGCCCGACTTCTACGTCCCGTATCCCGCCCGGCTGAACCCGCATCTGGAGGGCGCGCGGTCGCACACCGTGGCCTGGGCGCGCGAGATGCGGATGCTGGACGACGCCCGCGACCCCGGCACTCCCGACGTGTGGACCGAGTCCCAGCTCGAAGCGATGGACTACGCCCTCCTCTGCGCCTACACCCACCCCGACTGCGACGCCACCGAACTCGACCTCGTCACCGACTGGTACGTCTGGGTGTTCTACTTCGACGACCATTTCCTAGAGGTCTTCAAGAAGCCGCAAGACCAGGAGGGCGCCCGCGTCTACCTCGACCGGCTCCCGCTGTTCATGTCGCTCGACCCGCCCGAGCCCCGCAACGCCGTCGAGCGCGGGCTGGCCGACCTGTGGGCGCGCACCGTCCCGGCCAAGTCGCAGGCGTGGCTCGCCCGCTTCTCCGAGAGCACGCTCAACCTGCTGCGCGAGTCGCGGTGGGAGCTGTCCAACATCAGCACGGGGCGCATCCCGAACCCGGTCGAGTACGTCGAGATGCGCCGCAAGGTCGGCGGCGCGCCCTGGTCCGCCGACCTGGCCGAGCACGCGGCGGGCATCGAGGTCCCCGAGCGCGTCGTCGGGACGCGGCCGCTGCGCGTCCTCAAGGACACCTTCGCCGACGGCGTCCACCTGCGGAACGACATCTTCTCCTACCAGCGCGAGACCGAGTCCGAGGGCGAGATCAACAACTCCGTCCTGGTGATGGAGCGGTTCCTGCACGTCGTCCCGCAGGTCGCCGCCGACACGGTCAACGACCTGCTGACGTCCCGGCTCCGCCAGTTCGAGAACACGACGGTCACCGAGCTACCGCACCTATTCGAGGACCATCGCCTGAAACCCGTGGAGCGGGCGAGTGTGTCCGCCTACGTGAAGGCGCTCCAAGACTGGCAGTCCGGATGCCACGAATGGCACCTGCGCTCCAGCCGCTACATGAACAAGAAGAAGCCGATCGGAATGTCGGCGACACGGATCCCCGCGCTGCTGAGGTCCGCGCGGATCAGCCTGCCGCACGTCCCCTACCAGCGGGTGGGGCCGACGCCGCTGCCCGACTTCGACGTCCCCTACCCGGCCCGCGTCAACCCGCACCGCGCCGCCGCCGGGCGCAAGACCGTCGAATGGTGCCGCGACATGGGCATGTTCGCCCCGCAGCCGCGCCTGCCCGACCCGATCTGGAGCGCCGAGTCGGTCACCGGAATGGCGCTGGAGATCTGCGGCGCGTCCCTCGCCCCGGACGCCTCCCCGGACGCCCTCGACCTCGCCGTCCAGTGGCTGGCCTGCGGAACCTACGGCGACGACTACTTCCCCGCCGTGTACAACCGCGACCGCGACATGGGCGGCGCGAAACTGTTCGCCGCCCGCGCGTCCGCGTTCATGCCGCTCGACTGCGGCGTCGCTCCCGCCCCGGAGAACGCCTTCGAGACCGCCCTCGGCGACGTCTGGCGGCGCACCGCCGAACCGATGACCCACGACGGCAGGCGCGAGTTCCGCGCGGCCGTCGAGCACATGGTCGAAAGCTGGCTCTGGGAGCTGAACAACCACCTCCAGTCGCGCATCCCCGACCCCGTCGACTACATCGAGATGCGCCGCCGCACCTTCGGCTCCGAGCTGACGATCGCCCTTGCCCGGATCGGGCGCGCCCACGAGATTCCCGCGCACGTCTTCGAGACCCGCACCCTCCGCGAGATCGAGGCGTCCGTCATGGACGTCGGCTGCCTCATGAACGACTGCTTCTCCTACCAGAAGGAGATCGAGTACGAGGGGGAGCTGAACAACGGCGTCCTCGCCGTGCAGAACTTCTTCGGCTGCGGACGCGACGAGGCGCTGCCCATCGTCAACGACCTCATCACGTCCCGCCGCCACCAGTTCGAGCAGCTCGCCGAGCACGAGCTCCCGGCCCTCTGCGACGAACTCGGCCTCGGCACGACCGCCCGCACCGCGCTGGCCTCCTACCTCGACGAGCTGCGCGACTGGATGGCGGGCATCCTCAAGTGGCACCGGGAGAGCGACCGCTACCACGAGCGGGCGGCGCCGCGCCCGCGCGTCCCGTCACCGTCCGGGCTCGGCACCTCGGCCTTCCGCCTGGCCGCGGGCGCCGGCTCGGCGCGCGCTCAGGCCGGGGACGGCTCGCCCTCCGGCGCGGGCCGCTGAGCGGGGATCATCAGGGTGTGGCGCTCGTCGTCGGTGAGCCGCCGGAAGACCCGGCCGCGCGCCCGCTCGACGAGCGCCGCGCCGTCGGTGACCGCCTCCCACACGCGCAGCGTCCGGTCCGCGGACGCGGTCGCGAGGCGGCCGCCGTCCGGCGACCACGCCACGTCCAGCACCTCGTCGTCGTGGACGGCCGCGACCGACAGCTCCCGCCCGGTCTCCGGCTCCCAGATCCGGACCGTCCGGTCCATCGACGCGGTCGCGACCCGCGACCCGTCGGGCGACCACCGCACCGACCACAGCCAGCCGTCGTGCCCGGTCAGCACCGACACCTCCGCGCCGTCCACGGCGTTCCAGACCTGCACCTCCGAGTCGCCGCACAGCGCCGCGACGAACCGCCCGTCCGGCGACCACGCCATCGTCCGGACGGCGCTCTTCGGCACGTTCAGCACCATGAGCTGCAGGCCCGTCCGCGTCTCCCAGACCCGCACGGTGCCGTCGGCCGACCCGCTCGCGAGGCGCTCGCCGTCCGGCGCCCACGAGACCGCGCGGACGGTGTCGCCGTGCCCGCGCAGCACGAGCGGCTCCCCGCCGTCCCGCCAGCGCCGCACGAGGACCGTCCGGTCGTCGGACGCCGAGGCGAGCCGGTCGCCGTCCGCCGACCACGCCACGGCCCGCACCCAGTCGTCGTGGTCGGCCAGGACGGCCAGCTCCGCGCCGTCCGCGCTCCAGATCCGCACCGTGCGGTCGCGGGACGCGGTCGCGACGCGCGCGCCGTCCGGCGACCACGCCGCCGCCCACACCGCGTCCGTGTGCCCGCGCAGGACGCGCGGGCCGCCGGCCGCCCAGATCCGCGCCGTCCGGTCGTCGGACGCCGTGACCAGCACTCCCGCCGCCGACCAGTCGACCGCCGACACCGCGCCCTCGTGGCCGCGCAGCACCTCGGTCTCCGCGGCGCGCTCGGCGTCCCAGAACCGGACGGTCCGGTCGTTGGACCCGCTGGCCAGCCGGTCGCCGTCCGGCGACCACGCCACCGCCCGCAGCGGCTCGCCGTGCCCGCGGAACACCGCGAGCTCGGTGCCCTCCGCCGCCGACCACAGCCGGATCGTGCGGTCGTGCGACGCGGTCGCGAGCCGCGCGCCGTCCGGCGACCAGGCGATCGACCACACCAGGTCGGCGTGGCCGCGCAGCACGGGGCCAGACGCGCCGGACTCGACGTCCCAGACGCGGCCCGTCCGGTCGTAGGAGCAGCTCGCCAGGCGCTTCCCGTCCGGCGACCAGACGGCCGTGCGGACGGTGTCCTCGTGCCCTTCCAGGACGGCCGTCTCCCGGTGGGTCTCCGCGTCCCAGATCCGGATCGTGCGGTCGTCGGAGGCGCTGGCCAGGCGCGTGCCGTCCGGCGACCAGGCCACGTCCCGGACCCAGCCGCCGTGGCCGGTGAGGGTCGCGGTCGCCGTGCCGTCCGCGGCGTCCCAGATCCGGACGTCCCCGTCGCGGGACGCGGTCGCGACGCGCGCGCCGTCCGGCGACCAGGTCACGCCCCAGAGCATGTCCCGGTGCCCGCGCAGGACGGCGACGCGGGCGTGCGCGGCGGCGTCCCACACGCGCGCCGTCCCGTCGTCGGACGCGGACGCGAGGCGCAGTCCGTCCGGCGACCACGCCACCGCCACGACCGGGCCCTCGTGCCCGCGCAGCGCGGCCACCTCGGCGCCGGTGGCCGCGTCCCAGACGCGCACCGTCCGGTCGGACGACGCCGTCGCCACCAGGGCGCCGTCCGGCGACCAGGCGACGGACCAGATCCGGTCCTCGTGGCCGCGCAGCACGCCCCGCACCCGGGACACCGCGAGGGCCGCCGACAGCGCCCGCCGCGCCAGCGGCGTCGGCGCGCACTCCTCGTGCGCGGCGAGCGCCAGCAGCAGGCTGCGCTCCGGGTCGGTGCGGAAGCCGGTGAGCGCCTGCCGGGCGATCGAGTCGGCCAGCCGCCGCATCGCGACGCCGTCCGAGCGGTGCGAGATCTCGACGAACTCGGCGGCGAGCGGCTCGACCGCGGCGAGGCCCGCGGCCTCCGCGACCCATTTGCGCGCCCCGGCCAGCCGGTCGCCGCGCAGCAGGTACGCCTCCTGGCGGCCGTAGCGGTCCCACTCGGCGGCCCACTGCTCCAGGTCGGCGATGCGGCGCAGCGTCTCGGCGTGCAGCGCGATCGTCTGCCGCAGCGGCGCCCACGCGGAGAACAGCGCCTCGTGCGAGACGTCGAACACGGCCTGCTCGCCGTCGCGCCCGCTGGTGCACAGCCGTTCGCGGACGAACGCGTCCACGACGAGGCGGGCGGGCCCGTCCAGCTCGTCCGCCGCGACCCGCCGCCGGGTCGGCCGCCCCTCGGTGAACTTGACGAACCTCAGCAGCGTCGGCAGGACGGGCGGCGCCGGGTCGAGCGCCTCCAGCTCGGCCAGCAGCCGGTCGGCCCGCCGGGTCAGCGCGCCGTCGACGCCGCCCGTCCGGCGGTAGTCCTCGGCGGTGACGGTGCCGTTCCGTCCGACGTGCAGGTACAGCTCGTGCAGCAGGTAGGCGAGCAGCGGCAGGGCGGTGCCGTCGCCGGTGTCGTCGGCCATCTGCGCGACGAGCTCCGGCGGCTCGAACGTCAGGCCCGCCCGCTCCGCCGGTTCGCGGATCACCGTCCGCAGCGCCGCCCGGTCGAGCGCGGTGACCGCGAACGGGTGCCGGAACATCTCGGCGAACGCGCCGCTGAGGAACGTCGTCAGGAACTCGGCCCGGAACACGAACACGACCCACAGCTTCGGGTCGGCGCCGAGGGCGTCGCGGACCATGCCGAGGAAGGCGTCGTCGTCGCCGCCGAGCGTGAGGATCTCCTCGGCCTGGTCGATGACGATCAGCACCGACCTGTTGCGGCGCCCGCGGCGCAGCGAGCCGAGGTAGCGGCGCAGCCGCCGCGGGTCGCGGCGCAGCTCGTCCGCGATGACGTCCGCGTCCGGCGCGTCGGAGCCGAGGGCGTCGGCGATGCTGTAGGCCAGCGACCGGAACGGGTCGTCCTCGGGCGTCATCGGTGGCAGCACAAGCCAGCGGCGCTGCTGCTCGACGCGCGGCAGGACTCCGGCGTGCAGCAGCGACGACTTACCCACGCCGGACGGCCCGGTCACCGCGATCGACCGCGGCTCGCCGCCCGGCCGGAGCCGCTCGACGAGCTCCTGGATCTCGGCGTCGCGTCCGAAGAAGACGCCGTCGTCGTCCTCGGTGAACGCGTCCAGCCCAGGATAGGGGGACCGCTCGTTCTTCCAGGTCGGCCGCGCCAGATTCCGCCGTTCCTGCCCCTTCTCCCAGGCCAGGACGACCGGGATCAGCAACATGCACAGGATGATGACGGGCAGCGCCCATTTCTGCACGACGTGCGTCGTCTGCGGCGAGACCTGCAATGCCAGGCCCAGCAGCGCCACCAGCAGAATCATCAAATAGCCGGGAAAGACAGGACCCTGCCGGCGCCCCCGCATACACATCCTCCGAGCCGGAAACACGCACGAACCGCGCGCCATGCTACTTGCGCGTCACCCGCTGTACATCAGCCGGCACCGCCACACCTCACCCTCGGGAGACCCGATGGTCATTCCCTGGGCAGATCCGAGCCGAGTGAATCGCGGACGGTCATCAGGGCGAAGCCGAGGAGGTTCAGGCCCCGCCACTCCGCCGGGCGCTCGGCGCGGGGGTCGTCGGCGGCCAGGCCGATGCCCCAGACGCGGTCCAGGGGGCTCGCCTCGACCAGGACGCGGTTCCGCGTGCCGACGAGGTATTCGCGCAGTTCTTCGTGCTGCCCGAACTTCGCCTCGTTGCCCTTGACGACAATGGCGACCCGGGCGTCCCGCCAAGCGTCGTCGTCGAAGCCTCGGACCCGCCGTCCGAGATCTTTCGCCTCGCTCGGATGGGACGCGGCGACGATCGCCTCCGCCGTTTCCGCGTCGCCGAAGAGGCGGGCCTTCTCCGCCATCATGTAGTGCTCGGCGGTCGCGTAGACGGTCCCGTCCACGGTGAAGGCGGCGAGCCACCATTGGCTGAGATAGCCCGGCCCCGGCTTCTGATGGCCCCAGAAGAACAGGTATTTCACGCCGCCCGCCTCGGCGGCCGGGATCAGTTCCGCCACCGACCGCGCCGAAAGGGCGTCACGCCGTTCGCTGTCCACCATGGCCGGCATCCTTTCTTCGCCCCGGGAATCAACGGACCGCGACGGTGGTTGAAAGGTGCGCCGCGGCCCGCGCGGGGGCACGCGGTCTAGACCATTTTGCGGAACCGGGTCCGGGGTCGGGAACATTTCCGTGTTCGCGGCCCGGCCGAATCAGGAGGACAGTACCGAAGATGAGCACCCCTCTGGCGAACCCTCGTCGCACCAAGATCGTCGCGTGGCCCGAGCGGCGCCCGGCGGAGCAGGACGCGGAGCGTCCCGCCGAGGCGGAGGCGAGAGAGGGAGCCGCGCATTGACGGCCGTCCGGCCGAATAGATCGGAGCCCGCCCGGGACGCGCGGGCGGGCTTCGCGTTTCCGCCGTCCCGCGAGCGCCGACGCGTGCGACCTGTGGCTCCGCGCGTCCGGCGGTAGCGTCCGCGGGGACGGGAAGGGGGGCGGCATTTGACGCAGACGGAGACCGTCGTCCGGCTCGTCCGGGACGTGTTCGGCGACGACGCCGTGGGCGCCTACCTGCACGGTTCGGCCGTGCTCGGCGGGCTCGGCCCGCACAGCGACCTGGACGTCCTCGCCGTCGTGAAACGGTCGATGACAGACGCCCAGCGCCGGATTCTCAGCGGATGGCTGCTCAAAGAATCGTGCTATCCGGCGCGCGGCGAGAAGCGTCCGGTGGAGCTGACCGTGGTCGTCCAGGACGTGATCCGGCCGTGGCGTTTCCCGCCGGAGTGCGAATTCCAGTACGGCGAATGGCTGCGCGACCAATTCGAGCGCGGGTGGACGTCGCCGCCGGGCCCGAGCCCCGACCTGGCCCCGCTGCTCACCATGGTCCTGTTCGGCGGCGTGGCGCTGTTCGGGCCCCCGCCCGGCGAGGTGCTCGATCCCGTCCCGCAGGGCGACCTCGTCCGCGGGATGACCGCCGAGATCCCGGGCCTCCTCGCGGAGCTGGAGACGGACACGCGCAACGTCGTCCTGACGCTGGCGCGCGTCTGGGCGACGGCGGCGACGGGCGAGATCCGCGCGAAGGACGCCGCCGCCGACTGGGCGCTCGACCGGCTGCCGGACGAGCACCGTCCCGTCCTCGCCCGGGCCAAGTCGGTCTACCTGGGGCGGGAGGGCGACCGCTGGGACGACCTCCGTCCCCGGCTACGGCCGTTCGCGGACCATCTCGTCGGCCTGATCGGGCACGCGGGCGGCTAGGAGCGCAGGCGGCTAAGGACGCAGGCGGCTGAGGACGCGGGCGGCTAGGGGCGCAGGCGGGCCGTGTAGAGGCCGTCGTCGGTGGCGGCGAGGAGCGTCCCGTCCGGGCTGAGGGCCAGCTCGGCGACCGGGGCCGGGACCTTGACGTCGTGGGACGGCGTGGAGTCGTCGGTGTCCCAGGCGAGGATCGTGCAGGGGTCGTCGTCCAGCGCGGCGGCGACGAGGAGCGAGCGGCCGGCCCCCGCGGCCGCCACCGGACGGCACGGCCCGGGGACGGTGAGGACCGCGACCCAGTCGCCGTTCAGGCACCGCACGTGCAGCGCGTTCCGCGCCGGCTGGACGAGCACCGGCCCCCGCGCGGACGCGGCCAGCACCACGTCGCCGAACGGGAGGGCCGCGATGTCCTCGCCGCGCTCCACGTCCAGGACGAGGACGTCGGCCTCACCGGCGAGGGCGACGAGCGGGCCGGACGCGGGCGCCGCGTGCAGGATCGAGCGGTCGATGGCCGTGCCGTGGCCGAGCCAGAGCGCGAACTCCGCGAGCCGGTCGCCGGACAGCGCGTCCCAGACGGCGACGCGCGCGTCGTTCGCCGGGCCGAACACCGCGACGACCGCGCCGCGGCCGCCGTGCGCGGCGAGGCCGAGCATGTCGGGCTGGCCGTCGATGACCAGCTCGTGCCCGGTGCCGGGACGCTGGACGTGCACGCGGTCGCGGTGCGTCCAGGCCACGATCGGGGTGTCCGCGACGGGGACGCCGAACGTCCAGTCGGCGCGGTCCGCAGGGAAGTCGGGGATCGGCGGGCCGAGCACGGCGCGCGCCACGAGGTCCAACACGAGACCGGCGTTGGCGCCTTGACCGGCCTGGGAGGCGAACGCCAGCGCGGTCCCCCCGGACGCCGCGGCGACGCCGTCGAACGAGCCGTCCGCCAGCGGGGACGCCAGCACGCTTTCGGGCATGCGAGGGAGGGTAGGGCACCGGACGGAGATCGTTCCGCGAAGTGGCGAAACCGTGCCCGTCCGGTGGGCGCGCCGAGTGGATCGAATCGTGCTAGGCGGCCGGTTCACCGGCGGCGCGGAGCCGTGCCGCCGCCTCCTCGGGCGGGACGTCGTTGATCCACGCCCCCATGCCCGACTCCGACCCGGCCAGGTACTTGATCTTTCCGGCGGCGCGCCGGACGGAGAACAGCTCCAGGTGCAGCCGGACGAGGTCCCGCCCCTCCCCGACCGGCGCCTGGTGCCAGCCCGCCACGTACGGGAGCGGCGCGGCGTAGAGGGCGTCGCAGCGGCGGAGCAGGTCGCGGTACAGGACGGCCAGCTCGTCGCGCTCCGCCGGGCCGAGCGCGGCGAGGTCCGGGACGTGCCGGTGCGGCGTCAGGTGCACCTCCACCGGCCAGCGCGCGGCGGCGGGGACGTAGGCCGTCCAGTGCCCGCCCGCCAGCACCACGCGCGGGCCGTCCCGCTCGGCCGCCAGCACGTCGCCGAACAGGCCGGGCCGCGCCGCCGCCATCGCGAGCGTCCGCCGGGTGCGCGGCGGGACGAACGGGTACGCGTAGATCTGCCCGTGCGGGTGGTGCAGCGTCGCGCCGATCTCGGCGCCCCGGTTCTCGAAGACGTAGACCTGCTCGACGTCCGGACGCGCGGACAGTTCGGCGGTGCGGTCGGCCCAGGCGTCCACGACCGTCCGGACGCGGGACACCGGCAGCGTCGCCGGCGACGCGGAATGGTCGTCGGTGTAGCACACGACCTCGCAGCGTCCGGCGCCGCGAGTGCGCTCGACGCCGTCCGGGGCCGCCGCCGGGACGGGCGGGGTGCGCGCGTCGAACGACGGGAACCGGTTCTCGAACACCGCGACGTCGTAGGCCGGGTCGGGGACCTCGGACGCGGGCCCGCCCGGGCACAGCGGGCACCGGTCGGCGGGCGGCAGGAACGTCCGGGCGTTGCGGTGCGCGGTGATCGTGACGTGGTCGCCGGTCAGCGGGTCGCGCCGCACCTCGCAGACCGGCTCGACGGGCGGCAGCCCGCGCGGGTCGGGGACGGGCGTCCGGCCGGGCGCCTCGTCGTAGTAGACGATCTCGCGGCCGTCCGACAGCCGAGCGCGGGTCCGGTGCACGACCGGGACCCTACAGCGCGGGGGTGATGTGCCCCGTCTCGGCCTCGTGCACGGCCAGCAGGTGCTTGACGAGCGTGGTCAGCACGTCCTTGCCGGACGTGCGGTCGCGCACGTCGCAGAGCACGACGGGCGTCTCCGGGACGAGGTCGAGCGCCTCCCTGATCTCGTCCGGGGTGTAGTCGTAGCCGTCGTCGAAGCAGTTCACGGCGATGACGAACGGCAGGCCGCGGTTCTCGAAGTAGTCGACGGCGGGGAAGCAGTCGGCGAGGCGGCGCGTGTCGGCCAGCACGACCGCGCCGAGCGCGCCGTAGGACAGCTCGTCCCACATGAACCAGAACCGGTCCTGCCCGGGCGTGCCGAACAGGTAGAGGATGAGGCCGTCGCGGATCGTGATGCGGCCGAAGTCCATCGCGACCGTGGTGGTGGTCTTCTGCTCGACGCCCTCGGTGTCGTCGACGCCGACGCCGCGGTCGGTGAGCAGTTCCTCGGTCTGGAGCGGGCGGATCTCGCTGACCGACCCGACCAGCGTCGTCTTGCCGACCCCGAACCCGCCCGCGACGAGGATCTTCACCGCCACCGGGACCGCCCCTTCGGGGGCGGGCGGATCCCCGGCGGCCTCGTCGGAGCGCGCGACCTCAGAGCGCTTGGAGACCATGGAGCACTTCCCTCAGCAGACGTTCCTTGGAGAGCGTGCTCTCCGGTCGGGGGCGGGTCGCGGTGATCAGCCGGTGGTGCAGCAGGTCGCCGAGCAGCACCCGGACGACGACGAGCGGCAACCGCAGCCGCGCGGCGATCTCCGCCACCGGTTGCGGCTGCACGCACATCTCCAGGATGTCGAAGTGCTCGGGCCCGATGCCGGGCGCGCCGCCGCGGGGCCGCGCCGCCGTCGAGATGATCGTGATCATGTCGAACGCCTCGCCGGTGGCGGGGCGGGCGCGCCCGCGCGTGAGCGCGTACGAGCGGACGATGGGCCCCGCCTCGTCATCGAGCCATTCGCTGCCAGGACCGGTCATCGGTCCGTCACGTGTCCTCGTCGCCGGCGGCGCGGGCGTCGTCTCTGCGTGGGTCGTCTCCGCGGGCCCCGTCTCTGCGGACGTCGGCTCCGCGAGCGCCGTCGACGATCTCGGCGCGGCCGCGCCGCGTGCCCCGCTGGATGGACGACATCATCGAGCGCAGCTCCTCGGGGCTCCGGCCGGGGCGCTCGGCGGCGCCCGGCGGGGGCGGCGCGCCGAGCGGCTGCTGCTCGCGGAGCTGCGACGCCATGTTCTCCTGCCGGACGCGCTTCGGCAGCGACGGGCGTGCGGCCGCGTCCCCGCTCGCGGGACGCCGCCGGACGTCGCGCGGCGACCTCGGCACACCGGGCTTCGACGGCTTCGGGGGCGGCGGCGGGGGCGGCGGAGCCGGCGGCTCGGCGGCGGACGGCGGCTCGCCCCACGCGGACGGCGCCTGGCGCTTCCTGGGCAGCGGCCCCTGCACCGGCTCCTCGAACACGGGGATGGGACCGGTCTGCGCGTCCGGGCCGGAGCGCGGGGCGGGCGGCGGGCTCTCCCGCCGCGGCGGCGGGGCGGAGGCGGCGGGCGGCGGCGGGGACGCGGCGTGCCGTCCCGGCAACTGGAGGACGGACCCGCCCTCGCCGAGCGCCGGTTCCGGGCCGAGCCCCGCTTCCGCGCCGAGGCCCGCGCCCTGGTCGAAGCCGTCGTCGAACGGGGCGCCGAGCCCGGGCGGGGCGCCGCGGCGCTGGCCGCCGACGACCGTGCCCACGGGGACGAGCGCGTCCTCCGCCCGGCGCGTGGTGAGGGACGGCGCGCCGCGCTCGGCGTCCGCGTCGTCCGGGACGACGAGATCCTCCGGCAGCAGCACGATCGCCGTCATCCCCCCGTACGGGGACGTCCGCAGCGTGACCCGGATGTTGTGCCGGCGCGCGAGCCGCCCGACCACGAACAGGCCGAGTTGCGCGCTGTCGGACAGGTCGAACTCGGCGGCCGTCGCGAGCCGCTCGTTCGCGGCGGCGAGGCTCGGCTCGTCCATGCTGAGCCCGCGGTCCTCGACCTCCAGCGTGAAGCCGTGCGACACCGCCTGCCCCTGCACCTGGACGGTCGTGTGCGGCGGCGAGAACGCCGTGGCGTTCTCGATCAGCTCGGCGAGCAGGTGGATCACGTCGGCGACGGCGGGCCCGACGATCGCGGCGCGGGTCATCGGCGCGACGTTGACGCGGGTGTAGTCCTCGACCTCGGACGCGGCGGCGCGGGCGACGTCCACGATCGCGACCGGGCTGCGCCAGCCGCGGCCCGGCGCCTGCCCGGACAGGATGATCAGGCCCTCCGCGTGCCGCCGCATGCGGGTGGCGAGGTGGTCGACGCGGAAGAGGTCCTCCAGGTCGTCGGGGGTCTCGATGCGGCGCTCCATCGCGTCCAGCAGCTTGAGCTGGCGGTGCAGCAGCGTCTGGCTGCGCCGGGCGAGGTTCACGAACACGTCGCTGACGTTGCGGCGGAGCGTGGCCTCCTCGACCGCGCTCTGGATCGCCGTCCGCCTGGCGGCGTTGAAGGCGTCCCCGACCTGGTCGATCTCGCGGGTGCCGAACGCGAGCGGCGGCGCCTCGGCGGCGACGTCGACCTCCTCGCCGCGCCGCAGCCGCCGGACCACGCCGGGCAGCCGCACGTCGGCGAGGTCGAGCGCCTCCCGGCGCAGCCCCGCCAGCTCGCGGATGACGGACCGCGCGACCCAGATCGCGAGGACGAGCGAGGCGACGACCGCGACGAGCCCGAGCGTCCCGGCGAGGACGACGCGCGTGATGATGCCCGACGAGATCGGCTCGGCGCGCTTCTCCGCGCCCGCCGACACCGCGAGCTCCAGGCCGCGCAGCCGGGTGAGGTTCGAGTCGGCGGTGGTCTTCCACAGCACCCCGCCCGGCCCGCCCGCGGACGCCACCGGACGGGCCGACGCGACGAACCGGTCCTCCAGCGTCCGCAGCCGCCCGTGCTCGGGCATCGCCACGACCCGCCGGTAGTACGCCTGGTCGGCGGCGCGCAGCTCGGCGGACGCGGACCCGTAGAGGGCGCGCTGCGTCCCGACGAGCTTGATGAACTGGGCGTGCTCCTCGGGCGTGATCCGCCCGGCGGCGAGCGCGCCCGCGAGCAGCGCGTCCTCCTGGGCGAGGATCTCGCGGGCGCGGGTCAGCGACGCCTCGTTGCGGGCGTCCTTCGCGACCTCGGAGTTGTTCAGCGTGGCGAGCGAGCCCTGCAGCGAGCCGACGTCGGCGAGCAGCGCCGTGTAGTCGGCGAACGCGCGGCCCCGGTCGGTGCGGCCCGCGTCGATGGCGCGGCGGCGGGCGTCCAGGCCGTTCAGCTCGGCGAGGATCCGGTCGGCCAGCCGCCGGGTGTCGGCCGGGGCGGCGTCGCGGGCGGACTCGTCGGCCGCCAGGCGGCGGAACAGGTCGGCCTGCCGGTCGGTGACGAGCCGTCCGGACTCCATCGAGGCCCGGTCGCCCTCCAGCCGCCCTCCGAGGTAGACGACCGACAGCCGCCGCTCCGCCTGGAGCGCGCTGCCGAGCGCGCCGGACGGGTACCCGTAGTGCTCCTGGACGGTCTTCACGTGCCGGAGGTTCAGGCCCTCCCCGAGCGCGATGCTCGCGGCGAACCCCCACAGCACGGTGAGCGAGACCACCGACACGGTGACCATCAGGATGACCTTGAACCGGATGGAGCGGAATCGCGCGGCCTTGGGAGCCCGCCGGTGGCCGGCGGCTGACTCGACGGCGGGGCCTCGTTTCGACACTGCGGCTGAACTTTCGCTCGGACGGACGACGATGACGGGGTTCTGGCGCGAGACGGACAGAGCGGGCGGGAAACGGAACGGCGGGGCGGGCGGAGAACGGGACCGGGGGGCGACGGAGCGAGCGGGAACGAAGCGGACGGGCGGGGAACAGAGCGGGCGGGGAACCGGCGGAGCCGGGGCGGTCGGAGCGGGCGGGGGGAAACGGGATCGGGGGCGACGGAGCAGGCGGGCGGGCGATGATCGGAGCCGGAGGGTCGGAGCGGGCGGGGGACGGCGGGGCGGGCGGGAATACGGAACGGACGGGGGACGAGAGGGGCGGGGGGTCGGCGCGCGACCCAGGAGAGCCTAGAACCGCGCGCCGCCGTGTGTCGACAGTTTCCAAATCATCACGTTTTGTATGCACGAACACGGCGAAATGCCCCTACGATGCCTCAGCGTGATGGCTCGTACTCCTCCAGCGACGAAATCGCGGCGCCCGAAGCGGCGGCGGGCCCTGCTCACGAGGGCCGCGCCGGCGGTGGGCGCGCTGTCCACGGCACTGGCGCTCGCCGCGTGCAGCGGCGGCTCCGGCTCGCCCGCCGCGCCGCCGCGGATCGACATGCCCCAGCAGCTCGGCGCGCCCGAAGGGCGGCTCGACCTCGTCGCCTGGACGGGGTACGCCGAGAACGGCTCGAACGACCGGAAGGTCGACTGGGTCACCCCGTTCACGCGGGCCACGGGCTGCAAGGTGAACACGAAGGTGGCCGACACGTCCGACTCGATGGTCGCGCTGATGAAGACCGGGCGGTACGACGGAGTGTCCGCGTCCGGCGACGCGAGCCTGCGGCTCATCTACGGCGGGCTGGTCGCGCCGGTCAACACGGGCCTGATCAGCAATTACGGCGACATCGCGGGCTACCTGAAGAACCAGCCGTACAACTCCGTCGACGGCAAGATGTACGGGGTGCCGCACGGCTACGGCGCCAACATGCTCATGTACCGGACGGACAAGATCTCGCAGCGGCCGACGTCCTGGAGCGTGGTCTGGGACGAGAAGTCCCCCGCCGCCGGGCACGTCGTCGCCTACGACTCCCCCATCTACATCGCCGACGCAGCGCTGTACCTCAAGGCCCACCGCCCCGACCTGAAGATCACCGACGTGTACGCGCTGGACGACGAGCAGTTCGACGCCGCGGTCGGGCTGCTCAAGCGGCAGCGTCCGAACGTCAACCAGTACTGGGCCAACTACCTGGACGAACTCCAGTCGTTCAAGAGCGGCTACAACTACGCGGGCACCGCGTGGCAGGTCACCGCGAACCTGGCGCTGGCGGAGCGGTCGCCGGTGGCGACCACGATCCCGGACGAGGGCGCGACCGGCTGGTCCGACACGTGGATGGTCTCGTCCAAGGCCCAGCATCCGACCTGCATGTACAAGTGGATGAACTGGATCACGACGCCGAAGGTGCAGGCCGAGGTCGCGCAGTGGTTCGGCGAGGCCCCCGCCAACCCGAAGGCGTGCGGCTTCACCGCGAGGGGCTTCTGCTCGACGTACCACGTCGGCGACCCCGGCTTCTACAAACGCCTGGCGTTCTGGAAGACGCCCGTGAAGGACTGCGGCGACGACCGGGGCGACAAATGCGTCGACTACTCCCGCTGGGCCCAAGCCTGGACCCAGATCAAGGGCTGACCTCGCCGTCCCGTGGGCACGGCCGCAGTCGGGAACAAGGGGACCCGGGCCGGGGTTCCGGCGGACATGGGCGACTACGGCAGACCACTGGAGTTCGGGTACTTCCTCGTCCCCAACGCGGACGACCGGCTACTCGACCTGGCCCGCGCCGCCGACCGCGCGGGCCTCGACCTCATCGGCGTGCAGGACCACCCCTACCAGCGACGCTACGTCGACACGTGGACGCTGCTCAGCATGATCGCGGCGGTCACGGAGCGCGTGCGGGTGTTCCCGGACGTCGCGAACCTGCCGCTGCGTCCGCCCGCCGTGCTCGCCAAGGCCGCCGCGAGCCTGGACGCGCTGAGCGGCGGACGCGCCGAGCTCGGCCTCGGCGGCGGCGGCTTCCCGGAGGCGGTCGAGGCGTTCGGCGGCCCCCGCCGCACCCCGAAGGAAACGGCGGACGCGCTGGCCGAGGCCGTCACCGTGATCCGCGAGGTGTGGAGCGGCGGCCGCAACCTGCGCTTCGAGGGCGACCACTACCGGCTCCGGGGCGCGAAGGCGGGGCCCGTCCCGGCGCACCGGATCGAGCTGTGGCTCGGCACCGGCGGACCGCGCGGCCTCGCACTCACCGGACGGGCCGCCGACGGCTGGCTGCCCTCGTCGTCCTGGGCCACCCCGGACAAGCTGCCCGCGCTGCACGCCCGCATCGACGAGGCCGCGGTCGCCGCCGGACGCGACCCGGCGGACGTCCGCAGGCTCTACAACGTCAACGGGACGATCACCGACGGCGCGTCCGACGGCTTCCTGCGCGGCCCCGCGTCCCAGTGGGCGGACGAACTCACCGACCTCGCCGTAGGTTCCGGCATGGACTCCTTCATCCTCTGGGCCGAGGGCGACCAAGAAACCCAGCTCAAGCGCTTCGCAGAGGAAGTCGTCCCGATCGTCCGCACCCAGGTAGCCCAAGAGCGCGCCACCTAACGACAGCGCGCCGCCTGCCCCGGCCGGGGCGGGCTAGGGCCAGCGGTAGTCGGCGTCGGCTACCGGGACGTGGTGTGGCAGGTAGCACTTCGTCGTCACATGCTCGTCCTTGCAGGCCAGGCACAGGTACGTGCGGTGGCCGCGCAGTCCGCGCCCCCGCGCGTCGCAGGGCGGGCACACGCACGGCGACCACCCGACGATGACACGCCCCGGGTCGAGCCGGTGCCCAGCCGGACACAGGAACGGCACATGCTCACGAGCGCCCCCACCACGCCCACCACCCGCCGCCCCGGCACCGCCCACGGACGCCGCCCGCCCTGCGGACGCCGCACCACCACCGGACGCCGCACGGCCGCCAGGCACGGCACCGCCCCTAGGCACGGCACCACCCCTAGGCACGGCACCACCCCTAGGCGCGGCACCACCCGTGGGCGTGGTACCGGCTGTGGGCGTGGGGTGGTCTGGAGGTAGGGCGTGGTGCTCGGAGGGCATCGGGCTACCCTACTCGAACATACTGTCGAGTCTATAGCCCGGTTTCAGAAGTCTCGGTGGGTCATTAACTGGGCTACGGCGCGTAGTTCGGCGGCGGCGGCCGGGTGGACGGCGGCGCCGTCGAGGTCGCGCAGGGCCTCGGCGAGCAGGGCGTCGGCGCGGGCCACCGCCCAGGCGCGGCCGCCCGCGGCGTCGATCAGCATGGCGACGTCGGACGCCTCGTCCGGGGTGAGCGGCGCGTCGCGCAGGTAGAGCGCGGCCAGCTCGGCGGCGGCCGGGCCGCCGGACGTCAGCGCCGCGACCACCGGCAGCGACTTCTTGCGGGTGTGCAGGTCGGAATGGACGGGCTTGCCCGTGACCGCCGGGTCGCCCCAGATGCCGAGCAGGTCGTCGGCGAGCTGGAAGGCCAGCCCGAGCCGCTCCCCGAACGCGCGGAGCCGCTCGACGCGGACGGGGTCGGCGCCGCCGTGCAGCGCGCCGAGCGCGCAGGACGCGCCGAGCAGCGCGCCGGTCTTGCGGCCCGCCATCGTGAGGCACTCCTCGACCGTCACGTCGCCGCGCTCCTCGAACGCGAGGTCGGCGCTCTGCCCCTCGACCAGCTCGATCACCGCCCGGCCGAGGACGCGGACCGCGCGGGCGATCACCGGCGAGCCCTCGACGGCGAGCGCCTCGAACGCGGCGGCGAGCAGCGCGTCCCCGGCGAGGATCGCGGCGCTCGTCCCGAACACGCTCCAGGCGGTCGGACGGTGCCGGCGGGTGAGGTCGCCGTCCATCACGTCGTCGTGCAGCAGCGAGAAGTTGTGCGCCAGCTCGACGGCGACGGCGGCGGGCAGCGCGGCGTCCGCCGTGCCGCCGACGGCCCGCGCGGCGAGCAGCGTCAGGGCGGGGCGGACCGCCTTGCCGCCCCCGCCGACGGCCGGGCGTCCCCGCTCGTCGCGCCAGCCGAAGTGGAACGCGGCGATGCCGCGCATCGCGTCCGGCATCGTCTCGACCGCGTCCCGCAGGGCGGGGTCGAGCAGGCGGCGGCTCCACGCGAGGATCTCGGCCGCCGGGCGGGCGGCGCCCGGCCGGGGATCGTCCGGCTCCGGACGGTGGTCGCAGCGGAGCATCGCCGGGTCGTCTCCCCAGACGGGCATGTCGTCCCCTCTCGTCGCGCGTCCCGGCTAGCGGGCGATCTCCACGTTCTCCAGCACACCGAGCGCGTCGGGGACCAGCACGGCCGCCGAATAGTAGGTGCTGACCAGGTAGGTCATGATCGCCTTGTCGTCGATGCCGGTGAACCGGACGGACAGGCCGGGGCGGACCTCGTTCGGTATCCCGGTGCGGGTCAGGCCGATGACGCCCTGGTCGTCCTCCCCGGTGCGCAGCGCGATGATCGAGCTGGCCCCGGACGGGGTGATCGGGATCTTGTCGCAGGGGAGGATCGGGACGCCCCGCCACGCCTGCGCGCGCCGCCCGTCGACCTCGACGGGCGGCGGGTACACGCCCCGGCGGGTGCACTCGCGGCCGAACGCGGCGATCGTCTTCGGGTGGGCGAGGAAGAGCCGCGTCTTGCGGCGGCGGGCGAGCAGCTCGTCCATGTCGGCGGGGGTCGGGGGCCCGCCCCGGGTCTGGATGCGGTGCCGCAGGTCCGCGTTGTGCAGCAGGCCGAAGTCGCGGTTGTTGACGAGCTCGTACTCCTGCCGTTCCCGGACCTCCTGCACGGTGAGCCGGAGCTGCTGTTCGAGCTGGTTCATCGGGCCGTTGTAGAGGTCGGCGACGCGGGTGTGGACGCGCAGCCGCGTCTGCGTCACGGCCAGCTCGTACTCGCGCGGCGAGGTCTCGTAGTCGACGAACGTGCCGGGCAGCTCCAGCTCGCCCTCGTGCCCGGACGCCAGCTCGATCGCCGCCTCGCCGTGCCGGGTCTGCGCGGGGGTGGGCGCGTCCCTGGCTCGTTCCAGATGGGCGCGGAGCGCGTCGTGCCGGTCGATCAGCTCCTCGACCGACTCGCGGGACAGGGTGAGGACGGTCGTCGGCGTGAGCGCGCGGTAGGTGTGCGGCCACTCCTCGTCCCGCGCGAACAGGACGCGGTCGCCGAAGAACCGCCCGCCGTCGATGATGTCGACGTGCGCGTCGGCGCCGTACTCGCCCGGCGTGGTCACCTCGACCTTGCCGTGCGCGATGAGGTGGACGCCGTCGGCGGGACGCCCGGCCTCCGCGATCGTGTCGCCCTGCGCGTACTCGTGCTGGACGAACCGTCCGGCGAGCACGTCGAGCGTCGCGGCGTCGCCGAGCTCGCGGAGCGGGGGCAGCTCCGCGAGCTCGGGCGGGACGACCCGGACCGCCGCGCCGTCGTTGACGAACGTCACGAGCCCGTCGCCTAGTCGGTAGGTGAGCCGCCGGTTCACCCGGTAGGTGCCGGCGTCCGCCCGGACCCACGGCAACTGCTTGAGCAGCCACCGGGGGGTGATGCCCTGCATCTGCGGGACGGACTTGGTGGTCGTCGCGAGGTTGCGGGCGGCCCTGGTGCCGAGCGCACGCTGGATCTCGGCGCCGTTCGGCGCCGCCGGGGGGAGTTCGGTCACGACGCGGCACCACCGTGGGCGACCTCGACGGACTCCAGCATCCCGAGCGCGTCGGGAACGAGCACGGCGGCCGAGTAGTAGGCGCTGACCAGATAGGAGATGAGCGCCTTCTCGTCGATGCCCATGAACCGGACGGAGAGCCCCGGCTGGTACTCGTCGGGCAGCCCGACCTGGTGCAGGCCGACCACGCCCTGCGCCTCCTCGCCGGTGCGCATCAGCAGGATGGAGCTGGTGCGGGTCCGGCTGATGGGGATCTTGTTGCAGGGGAAGATCGGGACGCCCCGCCAGCCGGGCACCTTGTGCCCGCCGACGTCGACGCTGTCGGGGTAGACGCCGCGGGCGCTGCACTCGCGTCCGAACGCGGCGATGGACTTCGGGTGGGCGAGGAAGAACGCGGGATCCTTCCAGACGAGGGCGAGCAGGTCGTCCATGTCGTCGGGGGTGGGTGGGCCGGACCGGGTGTGGATGCGCTGCGACAGGTCGGTGTTGTGCAGCAGGCCGAAGCCGCGGTTGTTGACGATCTCGTGCTCCTGGCGCTCGCGCAGCGCCTCGACGGTCAGCCGGAGCTGCTGCTCGACCTGGTCCATCGGCTCGTTGTAGAGGTCGGCGACGCGGGTGTGGACGCGCAGCACGGTCTGCGCGACGCTCAGCTCGTACTCGCGCGGGTGGAGCTCGTAGTCGACGTAGGTGCCGGGCAGCGTCGGCTCGCCCTCGTGCCCGGACGCGAGGTCGATCGTCGCCTCGCCGTGCTCGTTGTGCGCCCGCGCCGGGCCGGACCGGAACTCGTCGATGTGGGCCTGGAGGGACGACGACTGGCCGAGCGTCTCCTGGAAGTCGGCGGCGCTCATGCTGAGGATGGTGCAGGCGGTGAGCGCCTTGACCGTGTACTCCCAGCGCTCCGGCTCGGCGCCCTCGGCCGTCCCGACGAGGGCCTGCTCGCCGAAGAAGTCGCCGTTGGCGAGGGTCGCGTGGACCGCGTCGGCGCCGTACTCCCCCTGGCCTATCTGGCTGAGCTTGCCGTGCGCGACGAGGATGACCCGGTCGACCGGGGTGCCGCGCTCGACGACGACGTCGCCGGGCTCGTACTCCTGCTGGGTGAACCGGCCCGCGATGGCGTCCAGGGTCAGGTCGTCGTCGTAGCCGCGCAGCGGCGGTAGTTCGCCCAGCTCGCGCGGGATGACGCGTATGTCGGCGCCGGTGTTCACGAAGCTGACCCGGCCGTCACCGAGCGTGTAGGTCAGGCGACGGTTGACCCGGTAGGCGCCTCCCGCAGCCTGCACCCAGGGCAGCAGTTTCAGCAGCCACCGCGAGGTGATGCCCTGCATCTGGGGGACGGACTTGGTCGTGGTCGCCAGGTTCCGTGCCGCCGCGGTACCCAGGCTCAACTGCTGTTGGTCCTGCTGGCCCTGCTGTTCCTGCTGTTCGGTCACGTCCACACCACCGATTCGTCGCCGGGCTGATGGAAACGGCCGCGTTCGGCCAACGGTGACGCTACAGACGGTAATCGTCAGATCGCAATGAGCCATTGACCCCATCTCTGCTTTGCCGCAGCGCCACACAAGTCGCACCCGTACGTGACAACGCGGCCCGGTGGCGGCCTTATATGCGAACCGGCGCATATGAGCGGACGGTTATCATCGGCCCATGTCGTCAGCGTTCGCCGTGCTCGCCGAACCCACCCGCCGCCGCATTCTGGACCTTCTGCTGGAGCGCCCCCGGCCGGTGGGCGAACTGGTCGAGACCCTCGGGCTGACGCAGCCGGGAACGTCCAAGCACCTGCGCGTTCTCCGCGACGCGGGGCTCGTCAGGGCCCGCCGGGACGCGCAGCGCCGCGTCTACGAGCTGCGCCTCGAACCGCTGGCCGAACTGGACGCCTGGCTCGCCCCGTACCGGCGCGCGTGGAATTCTCGGCTCGACGCCCTGGAACGCCACCTCGACGCTGGTGAATGACTTGCCGCCCGGCACCTCCGGCAAGGCTTTCATCGCAGGTCAGCGACCCGGAGGGTGAGCGAAATCACCGTTTCGGGTGGCTTTGGTAAGGAATCCTGACGTGGTCCTGAAGTTGCCAAGGGTGAGCACCGGGCCCGCGGACGGGCCCGGCCGCATCCAGAGGGGAGGCTCACGGTGACCGCAGTCTGGACGGCCCTCACGATAGAGACCGGCACCGCGCTGGTGATCTCGGCCTCGCTGGCGGGCTGGGCCCGCCGGCTCTTCGCCACGGCCGAACCCGTGCCCGTGCCCGCCGAGCCGTCGGCGGGCTGACCCCGCGAACCACCACGAGGAAACGGACTACCTCGCCCCGGAGCCGGCAGGCTTCGGGGCGTCCTTCTCCCCGGCCTGCTCGATCGGCACCCCGGCGGTCTCCCGCAGCTTGAAGATCGGCACCAGCGCCACCAGCCCGGCGAGCATCAGGTAGTAGGCGGGGATGTAGTTGGAGCCCGTCACGTCGATCAGCGAGCCGACGAGGACGGCGGCCGTCCCGCCGAACAGGGACGTCGAGATGTTGTAGCCGATGGCGAACGCCCCGTACCTGACCTTCGTCGGGAACATCGCCGGGAACGTCGCGGCGATCACCGCGAGGATCAGCACCAGCAGCCCGCCGACGATCGCGTACCCGGCCGTGACCCCGACCGGGTTGTTGGTCTGCATCAGCGCGAACGCGGGCCACGCCAGGACGACGTAGCCGATCGCGGCCGTGATCAGCAGCGGGCGGCGCCCGATCCGGTCCGACAGCGCGCCCAGCGGGACGATCACCGTGATCATCACCGCCTCCACGCCGATCGTGATGAGCTGCGCGGTCGTGTCGTCCATGTCGAGGAAGTCGACCAGGTAGGACGGCATGAACGTCAGCAGCGTGTAGTCGGCGACGTTCAGCAGGAACACGATCCCGATGAGCATCAGGATGACGCGCCAGTAGCCCTGCAGCGTCTCCTTCAACGGGGACTGGGACTTCTTGCCCGCCTCCTCCATGTGCTGGAAGGTCGGGGTGTCCTCGATGCGCGTCCGGACGTAGAGGCCGACGAGCCCGAGCGGCAGCGCGAGCAGGAACGGGATCCGCCATCCCCAGCCGTACATCGCGTCGTGGCTGAGCGCGAGGTCCATCAGCAGCACCAACCCGGCCCCGAGGATGTAGCCGGTGAGCGTCCCGAGTTCGAGGAAGCTGCCGAAGAACCCGCGGCGGTGCGTCGGCGCGTACTCGGCGATCATCGTCGCGGCGCCGCCGTACTCGCCGCCCGTCGAGAACCCCTGGATCAGCCGGACCGCGAGCAGCAGCAGCGGCGCGGCGATGCCGATGGTGCCGTAGCCGGGCAGGATGCCGATCACGAACGTGGAGGTCGACATCAGGATGATGGTGGTCGCGAGCACCCGCTTGCGGCCGAGCTTGTCGCCCATCGGGCCGAAGAACATGCCGCCGAACGGGCGGGCCAGGAACGCCGCCGCGATCAGCGCGAACGAGCGCAGCGACGCGCTGCCGGACGCCTCCGCCGGGAAGAACACCGTGCCGATGATCGCCGTCATCACGCCGGCGCTGAACACCCCGAAGTCGAACCACTCCACACAGTTGCCGATCGCGGACGCGATCACCGCCCGATGGACGGCGGGCAGGTTGTCCTCCTCCTTCGCCGGGCGCGCTCCACCTGGCACGGTGCGCTGCTCCCGGCCGGGCCCCGGACCGGCGTCAAACGGCGTCTCCACGGGCGTTCTCTGCCCGAAGATCGGCAAAGCTAACGCCATTCCCCGGTGCCCTCGGGGCCGGTGGGAAGGCCGCCGTCAGGACTTGCGCGTGCGCTTCGCCGGGCCCCGGGTACGCGCGGGACGGGAGGGACGCGCCGATCCGGAGGCGTCGTCCTTCAGGAACTCGTCCGGAAGCGTCGGGAGGACGGTGGTGCGCTGCGGATCGTCCTCGACGTCCTTCACGGCGGCCTTCTCCTCAGTGGCGGGCTCAGACTCCGCCTCCGGCTCGGGCACGGGGTCGGGAAGCTCGTCGGTCCGCTGCGGATCGCCGTCGCCGCCGTCGAGCAGCTCGTCCAAGGTGGCGGTGCTCTGGGTGTCGCCCTCGCGGGGCCCCGGCTCGACGGGCAGGAGGTCGTCCTCGGGGATGGACATCAGCGCCTGCGTCTCCTGCGCCTCCCGGGTGATCACCCCACTGGCGAGGACGGTGTTGCGGTGCCGCAGCGCGCCGTTCTCGCGGAGCAGGTTGTCGACGTCGGCGCGGGCGCGGGCGACCCGGCGGCTCATCCGGACGTGCACCGCGAACCCGCCCGCCGCGACGCCCAGGATGAAGCCGGCGACCGGGAACCCGACCGCGCGCGGCGCGACCGTCGCCGCGAGCGCCACCGCGATCAGCGCGACGACCGCCCCAAGCGCGGGATAGCGATGCTCCATCCAGTCGAGGACGGCGTTGACGCGCTTGGGGATCCTCACTCCTCTTCTCCTCCACTCGGCTGGAACGGGGACAACGACCGGGCCGCCGCGCGATGTTCCGGCGACGATGGTCCCGATATCGATTTTCGATCGCGGCGCCGTCGCGCCGGAGCGAGCCGGTGCGCCGCCGGGCTCCGCAGCTCAGCGACCGGGTACGGTGCGGGCGCGCGCCGTCCGGGCGCCGCCGGCGCCCCCCGCGATCCCTGACCGGCGGGAGGCCGCTCGAAACACTAACAGGACGTGACGACCGCCTCGGCCGCGGCGCTCCGTCCGGGATGCGAGCACCGCTCCGCGCCGAATATCGTCCATGTATATGAGCGAAAACTTTGACGTCGTGGTCCTGGGCTCGGGCCCGGGCGGATATGTCGCCGCGATCCGGGCGGCGCAGCTCGGGCTGAAGACGGCGATCATCGAAGAGAAGTACTGGGGCGGCGTCTGTCTCAACGTCGGCTGCATCCCCTCCAAGGCGCTGCTGCGCAACGCCGAGCTGGCGCACATCTTCACCGCCGAGCAGAAGACGTTCGGGATCAACGTCGAGGGCCGGGTGTCCTTCGACTACGGCGTGGCGTACGAGCGGAGCCGGCGGGTGTCGGAGAAGCTCGTCAAGGGCGTCCAGTTCCTGATGAAGAAGAACAAGATCACGTCTTATGACGGGCGGGGGACGTTCACCGACCCGAACACCCTCCAGGTGGCGAAGTCGGACGGGTCCACCGAGACCGTCACGTTCTCGCACTGCATCATCGCGGCGGGCGCGCACACCAAGCTGCTGCCGGGGACGTCCCTGTCCGAGCGGGTCGTGACCTACGAGGAGCAGATCCTCAGCTCCGAGCTGCCGGAGAGCATCGTGATCGCGGGCGCGGGCGCGATCGGCGTCGAGTTCGCCTACGTCCTGCACAACTACGGCGTGAAGGTGACGATCGTCGAGTTCCTCGACCGGATGGTCCCGAACGAGGACGCCGAGATCTCCAAGGAGCTGGCGAAGCGCTACCGCAAGCTCGGCGTGGACGTCCTGACCTCCACCCGCGTGGACGCCATCGACGACTCCGGCGACAAGGTCAAGGTCACGGTCACCGGCAAGGACGGCGCGCAGAAGGTGCTGGAGGCCGACAAGGTCCTCCAGGCCATCGGGTTCCAGCCGAACGTCGAGGGCTACGGGCTGGAGAAGACCGGCGTGGCGCTGACCGAGCGCGGCGCGATCGACGTGGACGGCCGGTGCCGCACGTCCGTCCCGCACATCTTCGCGATCGGCGACGTGACGGCCAAGCTGATGCTCGCGCACGCCGCCGAGGCGATGGGCATCGTCGCGGCGGAGACCATCGCGGACGCCGAGACGATGGAGCTCGACTACGTGATGATCCCCCGCGCCACGTACTGCCAGCCGCAGGTCGCCTCCTTCGGCTGGACGGAGGCGCAGGCCCGCGACCAGGGCTACGACGTCAAGACCGCCAAGTTCCCCTACAGCGCCAACGGCAAGGCGCTCGGCATGGGCGAGGGCGACGGCTTCGTCAAGGTGATCAGCGACGCCAAGTACGGCGAGATCCTCGGCGCGCACATGATCGGCCCGGAGGTCACCGAGCTGCTGCCCGAGCTGACGCTCGCCCAGCAGTGGGACCTCACCGTCCACGAGGTCGCGCGCAACGTGCACGCGCACCCGACGCTGGGCGAGGCGATGAAGGAGGCCGTGCACGGCCTCGCCGGCCACATGATCAACCTCTGACGGCCGAAGGCCGGCGCCCCGCGGGCGCCGGCCGGGCCACCCGGGCTCAGCCGGCCGCGCCCCACCGGTCGAGGGCCGCGTAGGCGGGACGCCACGCGGTCTCGAACGCGGCGCGGGCGGGCTCGGGGAGGACGCCCAGCATCGCCGCCTCGGTCCCCTCGTCGACGCCGTCCAGCAGCCACGGGAAGATGCGCGGCCCGTCGGGCCCGATCTTCGTGCCGTGGACCTGCCCGAAGCGCGCCACGTGCTCGGGCGCGAGCACCTCGTCGATCAGCGGCAGCGCCGCCTCCTCCTCGTGCCGGAGGTGCGCGGTGACGCCGCCGGCGAGCGCCTCCACGAGCGGCGCGAGCGGCTCCGTGCCCGCGTCGATCGCCTCGACGACGGGGTCGATGACGGCGTGCTCGGCCTCCATCGCGTCCATGAGGGCGAGGTCGTCCGGGCGTCCGGCGAGGGCCTCGCGCATGGCGGGCCACAGCACCTCGTCCTCGGCGCTGTGGTGGACGTGCAGCGCCTTCTTGAACAGCTCCCAGCCGGGCGCCTCCGCGAGGACGCGGCGCGCCTCGTCCTCGGGGCGGGCGGCGACCTTGGCGAGGTGCTCCAGCTCCCTGCGGAGCGCGTTGTGCATGACGTACATGGCGGTCCAGTCGTACTTGGCCATGGTTCCTCTCCTTCCGGTACACCGCGATGACGGAGCGGAGGAGGGAAAGGTGACCGTTCAGGACGCCGGTGTGGCGGCCGTCTCCCCGGCGGGCTCGTTCGCCGGAGCCGGGGCGGGCTCGGCGGCGGCCGGGGCGGGACGGGCGAGGCGGCTCAGCAGGCGCTGGCCCTGGCGGGCGCTGATGTCCAGACGCCGTCCGAGCTCGGCGCCGGTGATGCCGGGTTCGGCGGCGATGATGCCGAGCGCGCGGGCCTCGGTGTCGGTGGCGACGCTGCGCGGCATCTGGCTGCGCCGGGTCTGATCCGGCGGGGTCTGGTCTCGCGGGGCCTTCTTCGCCGGGGCCTTCCGGCGCGCGGGCTTGTCCGGCGCGAGCGCGGGAGCGGGAACCGGCACCGGCTGCGGCTCCGGGGGCTTCGGCGGTTCCGGGGCCGTGAGGTCGGTGACGCGGACGAGCGCCTGGTCAAGCATGACGCCGTCGCGCAGCATCCACACCACGTCCGCCGGGGCCTTGGACTTCCACTTGCGGCCGTAGTGGTCGCCCAGCAGGGCGAGGGCGTGGCGGCGGCGCTGCTCGGCGTCCAGCGCGCGGGGGTAGGACGTGATCTGCCACAGCACCATGCGCCGCCACAGCCGGAACGTGGAGAACGGCGCGAGCAGCCACCGCGCGACCGGGACGCCCTCCCGGACGAGCCCCGCCGCGATCCCCGCGCGGCGGCGGATGGCGTGCCGGACGGCCTCGATGAACGTCACGAACAGCACCGGCATGGCGGCGTGCATGACCATGCCGGTGGCGTCGCCGTGCGCGGCGGACACGTTGAGCCAGACGGTCGCGGCGGTGAACGCGAACGCCATCCAGCGCAGCGCGGGCATGGGCATGGCCAGCCACTCCAGCAGGAGCGCGACCGACACCAGGGCGAGGATGCCGAGGTCCACCCCGGCCGGGACGATCCACGCCTGGTCTCCGAACCACGGCTCGGCCACGTCCTGGACGGACGCGAACGACCCGTACCCGCCGAGGCCCGCGAGCCCGGCGAAGAACAGCCCGCCCGCACCGGCCAGGACGCGCTGCGCCCTGGTCAGCGGCGCCTGCGAGACCGGCGCCCCGGAGAACGGCGCCGGGGCGAGCGTCTGGGCAGGCGTCGAGGCAGGCGTCGATGCCGTCCGCGCCTCGTCCATCGGCGTTCCTCCCGCACGGGGTGGCTAGATCACCCAGTGACGGTAGCGCGCCAGGGGGGCTGTACGGACGAATGTGTCAGAACCGCCCAGAACCCCCAGGCAGACGGGCCGCGAGCGCGGCGCGGACCGGCTGCGGACCGGCTGCGGACCGGCTAGCGGAGCGGGTTGAACGGGGCCAGCTCCGCCGGACGGCGCCCGGTGGCGATCATCTCGGCGAGGAGGCTTCCGGTGGCGGGGCCGAGGGTGATGCCCCACATGCCGTGCCCGCCCGCCGCGTACACGTTCGGCGAGCGGGTCGCGCCGATCAGCGGCAGCCCGTCGCGGGTGCACGGGCGGGACCCGACCCACTCGTCCCGCCGGTCGTCGAGGTCGGCGCCGCGCAGCAGCGGGCGCGCGGCGGCGACGATCGCGTCGATCCGGCGCGGGTCGAGCGGGGCCTCCGGGTCGCGGAACTCCATCATCCCGGCGACGCGGAGCCGGCCGTCCATCGGCGTGCAGGCGACGCGCTGGGCGGGGAAGTAGACGGGGCCGTCCGGGACGCGGTCCATCGGCACGCTGAAGCTGTAGCCGCGGCCCGCCTGGACGAGCGCGCGGACGCCGAACCGGCGGGCCAGCCCGCCGAGCCACACGCCGCTCGCGATCACCGCGGTGTCGTAGCGCTCGGCCTCGCTCCCGGCGGTGCGCACGGCGACGCCGCCCGGGACGTCGCGGATCTCGGTGACGGCCGCGCCCGCCTGGATCTTGCCGCCGCGGTCGAGGACGGAGTCGGCGAGCGCGTGCACGAACCGTCCCGGCTCGACGAACCGCTGGCCGCGCAGCAGCACCGCCGCGCCGATCTCGTCGGACAGCGCGGGCGCCACCCGGCGGGCCTCGTCCCCGTCGATGACCTCGTACTCCAGGGCCTGGCCCGCCGCGCGGATGTGCTCGACCTCGTCCAGCAGGAAGCGGCGCTCGTCGGCCGTCCGGTAGGCGGCGACGAAGGACCCGGCGTCGCGGGTCTCGGCCTTGACGCCGCCCGCGACCAGCGCGTCGAAGCTCGGCAGCGCGCGGCCGTTGATCGGCACCAGCGACTCCATCGAGCGCCGCCACCGGGCCGCCGTGCTGTTGCGCGCGAACCCGGCGAGGAAGCGGAGCAGCCGCAGGCTCGCGGTCGGCGGGACGTAGACCGGCGACGTCGGGCTGAGCACCGCGCGCAGCCCGTAGGAGAGGACGGCGGGCTCGGGCAGCGGGGTCGCGAGGCCGGGCGTCAGCCAGCCCGCGTTGCCCCAGGACGCGCCCGCCGCGACGTCCCGCTTGTCGTACACGGTGACGTCGGCGCCGTGCTCCTGCAGGAACCACGCGGTGGACAGCCCGACCATGCCCGCGCCCACGACGGCGACACGACGCGGACCGGCGTTCGTAGCCATGGCCCTTCCCCTCCAAAGTCGACGGTGACACCTCGATGGTGACGCGGGACGCCGCCGGAGCCTCTGTCCATTTCGGCCAATATCGGTGCGGCGCATAGTGTGAAAGGCACAATGCTCAGCCTGACCGACCTCGTCGACGCCCTCGGCCCCGGCCTGCTCCGCCTGGTCACGGCGGGCACCGGGGTGAACGGCGACCCGCAGGTGCACGACGTCGTCCTGGCCGAGCCCGGCGAGGCGGCCGGGCAGCCGGGCGAACTCGTCCTCGGCGCGGGCGTCGCCGGACCGCGCGACGCGGTGGCGCTGCTCGAACGCGCCGCCGCCGCGGGCGCCGCCGGGGTCGTGCTGAAGGCGCCGCTCGCCGACGACCCCGCCGTCGTGGACGCGGCCGGGCGGCTGCGTCCCGCGCTCGTCGAGCTTCAGCCGGACACGTCGTGGACGCACGTCGTCTGGCTCGCGCGCGGCGCCATCGACCGAGCCTACGCGCCGCAGCCCGGCGCGGCGGACGGCGGCGTCCACGACGACCTGTTCGCGCTCGCCGACACGGCGGCGGAGATCGCGGACGCCCCGGTGACGCTGGAGGACGCCCGCTCCCGCGTCCTCGCCTACTCGGGACGGCAGGACAGGGCCGACCCGGCGCGCGTCTCCACGATCGTAGGACGGCGCGTCCCGGCGCAGGTCATCGCGCATCTGCGGGCCTGCGGGGTGTTCCGCAGCCTGGCCCGGTCGAGCGATCCGGTGCACGTCCCGGCCGGGCCGGACGGGATGCTGCCGCGGCTCGTGATCCCGGTGCGCGCCGGGGGCGAGTGGCTCGGCTCGATCTGGGTGGTGGCGCGGACGCCCGTCCCGCCGGACCGGGTGCGGCGGCTGGCCGACCTAGCGTCCGTCCTCGCGCTGCACCTGCTGCGGCTGCGCGCCGAGGCCGGGGTGGCGCGGCGGGTGCTCGCCGACCAGTTGCGCGGCGCGCTGCGGAACGGCGCGGACGGCGTCCCGGTCCCGCCGCCGTGGCGCGTCGCGGCCCTCGGCGGCGGCACGGACGGCGACCTCCGGCAGCGGCTCGACCTGTGGGACGCGATCGCCCGCCGCTTCGGCTGGCACCGCCCGCTGCTGACCGACGTCGACGACACGCTGTTCGCCGTCCTCACCGACCCGCCGGGCCCGCGCCGGGACGCGGGGTCGATGGCGTGGCTGCGGAACGTGCTGGTGCAAGTGCGGGCGCACGACCGGACCCTCTACGCGGCGGCGGGCGGCCCGGCCCCCTCCCCCGCCGACCTCCCCCGCGCGCGGTCCGAGGCGGCGGAGCTCGCGGGCCTCGTCGCGTCCGGCCGGCTGCCCGCCGGGACGGTCCTGCTGGAGGACGCCTGGGACGCCGTCGTCGTCGAACGCGCGCGCAGGGCCGCCGGCGGCCCGGTGCCCGGCGGGCCCGTCCCGGACCTCCGCGCGCACGACGCCGCGAACGGGACGGCCTTCCTTTCCACGCTCGCCGCCTGGCTCGACCATTTCGGCGACACGAAAGGCACGGCGGACGCGCTCGGCGTCCACCCGAACACGTTGCGGCACAGGCTCCGGCGCATGTCCGAGGTGACGGAACTCGACCTCTCCTCGCCCCGGCGGCGGCTCGCGCTGCGCCTCCAGCTCACCGCCCTCGAAGAGGACCCCGCGACGCGCAACGAATAGCGCGGAAAGCGTTGAAAGACGCAACGAAAGACCAGATCAGAGCAAGGTTCGCGGATTGGATCGCACGTCGTTCGTTTCTAGGCTTTCGCTGTCCGACCTTCCCAACGAACGCCTCTGGAGATGCGCATGAGCGTTCTGCCGGCGACCGATCCAATCCCCCAGCGGACGGCGACGCGGCGGCACTTCCTGATGTGCCGTCCCGACCATTTCACCGTCGCCTACGCCATCAACCCGTGGATGGACCCGGCGGCCGGCACCGACACGGCGAAGGCGGTCGAGCAGTGGGAGGCGCTGCGGGCGACCTACGTCTCCCTCGGGCACGAGGTCAGCCTCATCGACCCGGTCGCGGGCCTGCCCGACATGGTGTTCGCGGCAAACGGCGCGCTGGTCGTCGGCGGGCGCGTCTACGGCGCCCGGTTCGCGCACCCCGAACGGCACGCGGAGGGCCCGGCCTACAGCGCGTGGTTCCGGAGCAACGGGTTCGGCGAGGTGCTGGAGCCCGAGCACACCAACGAGGGCGAGGGCGACTTCCTCACCCTCGACCACGTGATCCTCGCCGGAACGGGGTTCCGCACCGACCTCGCCGCCCACCAGGAGGCGCAGGAGTTCCTCGGCCGTCCCGTGGTGACGCTCCGGCTCGTCGACCCGCGCTTCTACCACCTGGACACGGCGCTGTTCCCCCTCGGCGACGGCAACGTGGCCTACTACCCCGGCGCGTTCTCCCCCGGCAGCCGGACGGTGCTGGAGCGGCTGTTCCCGGACGCGGTCGTCGCGGACGAGCGGGACGCGGCCGTCCTCGGCCTCAACGCCGTGTGCGACGGACGCCACATCGTCATCGACGCCGAGGCGACCGGGCTCATCGCGAGCCTTCGCATCCACGGATATGAGCCCGTTCCCGTGAATATGTCGGAACTCCGCAAGGCCGGGGGTGGACCGAAATGCTGCACCCTTGAGCTGCGCTTCTGACCCCTGCCGGACACAGGGGTGCCGCCGCCGCACGGACGCCCACTAAGTTTGCCGGGTGACCGAATGCAGCGTTCCGGACTGGTGGGCCGGGCTGACCGCCGAAAGGCTCGGCGTGGACTGGCTCGACCCGGCCGACTGGGAGCCGGCCTGGCAGCACGTCGAGGAGTCCGGGACGATGTCCCGCGAGCACCGCGACCTGGACGACGAACTGCTGCGCAAGGGCAAGCTGCTGGTCGGCACCGGCCCCGGGACGGTCCGCCGGTGGACGGGGCAGCGGCTCGCCGCCGCCTGGTACTTCGACCCGGACGAGCCCGGCCTGCTGTGGTGCGCGCTCGGCGGCTTCTACCCCGCCTGGCTGTGGATCCCGCTGCGGCCGACGGCGGCGGGCGTCCGGGCGGTGCTCGGCGCGCCGTTCCCGGCGCGGCCCGCGCCGCGCGCGGAGCTGACCAGGTTCGTCCGCGGGTTCCTCGGCGCGCTGCACCAGGTCACGGTGCCGTACGTGCCGGTGGAGGACCCGTCGTGGGCGGCCGTCCCGACCGATGAGCTCGTCCCCCTGGACGGCGCGGCCCTGGACCGTTACATGAAGACCGTGAAGTTCGCCGACCCGCAGCCGTGGGGCGGGGCCCGCGAGGAGGACCCCTACCCCGAGGAGCTGCCCTGGGACGCGGGCCACCTGACGGACTTCCTGCCCGTCCGGGACGGGCACCGGATGCAGCGGCTCGGGCGCGTCCCGTCCATGACGTGGCGGACGCTGCACTCCAGGTCGCACCTGTCCGTCGAGATCCACACGCGGGAGGTCGTCTGCGCGGCGGTGCGGTACCGGCCGTCGCCGGAGAGCCACCGCGCCGTGGTGCGGCGGGTCAACGAGGTGCACGGCGACCGCTTCCCCGAGGACCTGCCGCTCGACGCGGTCGGCGTCCTCGCGGGCTGGGAGTTCGACGTCGAGGACGACCTGTACCACCACCTCGACGACCCGGACGCCGACACCGCCGGGTTCGCGCTGCGCTGCCTCGCCGCGCTCCGGCACGGCGACCTGCGCCGGACGCTGGAGCTGCGGGAATGGGCGGCCCACCCCGATCCCGCGGTGCGCGCCGACCTCGTCCTCGTCGCGCACTCCTACGACCACCGGTTCCTCCTCCAGGAGCTGGCGCTCGCCGAGACCGACCCGGGCGAGCTGGCGCGGCTGGAGGACCTCCTCGACCGCGCGCCGGGCCCGGACGCCTTCAACGCCTTCCGCGACGACTTCGGCGGCGCCCCCGTGATGGTGGACGAGTCCGGCCTCCCCGTCGACACGTGGGACGAGGAGGACGTGTGACCGGAGCGAAGCGAGGATCACGACGTCCTCCTCTCGGGGGCCTGGGGGTCGCCCCCCAGAAAGGCAGGGACGTGTGACCGGGACGGTCGCCGCCGAGGAGGCGGTGCTTCAGGACGGCACGGTGCTGCTCGCCGAGCAGGCGGAGCGCGGCGTGCTCGAATCCCTCGCCGCGGGCCGGGGCTGGCGGCGGGCGGCGATCAGCACCGCCGGGTTCGGCGAGATGGAGCAGGTCGCGTGGCAGGCGGGCGTCGCGTTCGTCCTCTACAGCGAGGTGCACGTGCTCGGGCACCGGGTCGTCCGGGTGACCGGCGACGACGCGGCCGTGGTGGACGAGACGCTCGGCGTCGTCCGCGCGGCGCTGCCGACCGTCGCGCCGGACGCGCTGCTCGACGTGCTGCTGGCCGTCCCGCACGCGGACGCGCGGGAGAGCATCCGCGCGCTGAACGGCCTGCGCGCCGCCGACATGTGGAACTGCGCGGACGGCACCGAGCCGCCCGCCGACCCCCGCTACCGGACGGCCGTCGAGCACGCCGTCCTGCACCCGGAGCGGCAGGTGGTGCGGGCACTGGTGTACGCGGTCGGCGACCTGATGACCGTCCGTCCCGGGCTGGCGGAGCCGATCCTCGCGCTGCGCGGCGCGGACGGCCCGGCGCGGGACGTCATCGACGACTTCGCCGCCTTCTGCGACCGCCGCTAGCTCACTCCCTACGCCTCACTCCCTGCGCCTCACTCCTTGCGCGGGCGGGCGCGCAGGTGGAGCCGCTCGCCCTGCGGACCGAACAGGCTGAGCGCCTCGACCGTCCCGCCGTGGCCGCCGAACCAGTGCGGCAGCCGGGTGTCGAACTCGGCGGCCTCGCCCGGCTCCAGGATCAGGTCGCGGCCCGCGAGGTGCAGCCGCATCCGGCCGTTCAGGACGTACAGCCAGTCGTAGCCCTCGTGGACGCGCGGCTCCGGCTCCGGGATCCGCTCCGGGACGATCATCTTGAACGCCTGGAGCCCGCCCGCGCGCCGGGTCAGCGGCAGCACGACCATGTCGTTCATCCGGCGCGGCCGCGGCCTGATCCGCGGGTCGCCGATCTCGGGTGCGCCGACCAGCTCGTCCAGCGGGACGTGGTGGGCCTGCGCGAGCGGGAGCAGCAGTTCGAGGCTCGGCCGCCGCTTGCCCGACTCCAGCCGGGACAGCGTGCTCACCGAGATGCCGGTCGTCTCCGCCAGCGCGGTGAGCGTGATGCCCCGCTCCTGCCGCAGCCGCTTGAGCCTCGGCCCGACCCCGGCCAGGACCTCTTCGGTCGTCTCCATGCCTTCATTGCAGGAACGGCAATCCGTTTTGTCAAACGGGCACGAGCTAGGCTGGTCGGCCATGGAACCGGGCGAGCGTCGGTGGCGGGACGAGCGAGCGGTGCTGAACGCCTCTCGCGGACGCCTCGGCCAGGCGGCGTCCGCCCTGTATCCGGACGTCCCGCGCGTAGCAGGCACACCGCTCCTGTGCCGTCCGGAATGGATCCCCGACGCCCCGATCCCGCTGGAGGACGTCCGCCTCCAATGGGACGCCCGTCCCGAACCCGCGGCCGTCACCGACCCGCCCGACGGCCTCCCGCCCGGCTACCGCACGTACGCCGAGGCCATGGCCGCGCTCGCGCCGCCGAAGGTGTTCGAGGACCGGCCGAGCCACCGCCTCCTCGCCGCGCGTCCCCCCGTGCTCCGCCTCGGCCCAGCCCGGTACTTCGACGGCGTGAACGTCGCCGAAGCGGTGGCGCACGAACTGTCCGCCGAAGTGGACGGCCTCCCCGTCCGGCGACGGATCGGCGACCCGTGCGACCTGGCCCGCCGCGCCGCCCTGCCCGCGATCACGACGCTGACCGTCACCGCGTCCGGGTCGTACGTGCTGCACCGGCGCGACCCGGCGAAGGTCGCGCACGCCGGAGGGCTCTACCAGGTGATGCCGGTCGGGCTGTTCCAGCCGCTCGGGGACGAGCCGCCCGACATGTGGTCCTGCATGGTCCGCGAGTACGCCGAGGAACTGCTCGGCGGCGACGAGGACTACGGCGACGGGTTCGTCCAGGAGGAATGGCCGTTCCACCGCGCGCTGACCTCGGCCCGCGCCGAGGGACGGCTGCGCGCCCACTTCCTCGGCCTCGGCGTCGACCCGCTGACGTTCGCGCTCGACCTGCTCACGGTCGTCGTCGTTGACGACGACGCTTTCGCCGAGTTCTTCGGCGGGCTCGTCGCGGTCAACGCTGAGGGCGAGGTGTCGACGGCGCCGTTCGACGGGCCCGTCCCGGCGCCGATGCAGCCCGCGGGCGCCGCCGCGCTCGGACTCGCCCGGCGGCACCGCGCGGCGCTCGGCCTCACTCCCCGCTGAGCACCCGCTCCTGCTCTTCGAGGGCCCGCTCTTCCAGGGCCTCGCGGCTGAGCTCGCGCAGCTCGTCCAGCGCGTCCACCAGGTGGTCGACGATCTCGGACGGGTCGGGGATCAGCTCCCGGCAGGCGACGATGCCGACGTCCACCTTCCCGTCGTAGGAGAACACGGTGATGTTCAGCCCGCCGGTGATGTCCGTGATGACGGAGATCGGGTAGTAGCCGAGCACCCGCGCCCCGCACAGGTACAGCGGGAACTGCGGGCCCGGCACGTTCGACACGATCAGGTTGATCGGACGCAGCGACATCGCGGGCGCGGCCTGCAGCGCGAGCCGGGTCAGCGCGCCCGCGACCGGCGCGGGGATCAGCCCGCTCATGTCCTGCACCCAGCTCCCGGACGACCCGGTGAACCGCCGCTTGGCGCGGTCCATGTCGCGGCGGACGGCCGCGTACCGGTCGGCCGGGTCCGGGACGTCGGTGGCGAGCGGCGTCGCCATGACCGACACCTGGTTCCCGCCGTCGCCGCGGTTGCCGCGCCGCCGCAGCGACACCGGCACGGCCGCGACCAGCGGACGCTCCGGCAGCTCGCCGCGCTTGTCCAGCCACTGCCGCAGCGCGGTCGCGCACAGCGCCATCACCACGTCGTTGACGCTGCCGCCGAGCCCGCGCCGGATCTGCTTGATGTCGTCGAGCGGAAGCTCGCCGCAGGCGACGGAGCGGCGGCGGCCGATCGGCTGGTTGAACGGCGTCGGCGGCGCGCTCATCCGCGGCGCGCGCGGCACCTCCCGGCGGCGCAGCGCGCCCTGCACGACCGACGACATCAGCCCGACCCCCGGAAGCGACGACAGTCCGGGGATCTCGTCCAGGTAGGGGGCCGCGCGCGCGACCGACAGCGCCGACCGCACCGGGTGCATCGCCGTGTTCAGCAGCCCCGCGCGGACCATCTCGGCGGGCCGCGGCGCGCGTGCGGGCTCGGTCTCGTCGGCGGGGACGTCGCGGGGCTCGGGCGACAGGTCCAGCAGCGCGGCGAGCGTCTCGGCGGCCGTCACGCCGTCGATCGCGGCGTGGTGCACCTTCACGTAGACGGCGGTCCGGCCGCCGATCAGGCCCTGGATCAGGAACATCTCCCACAGCGGGCGCGACCGGTCGAGCGGCTGCTCGTGCAGCATCGCGACGACGTCGGCGAGCTGCCGGTCGTCGCCGGGGGCCGGGAGCCCGATCTCGAAGATGTGCCGCCCGGGGTCGAAGTCGGGGTCGTCCTCCCAGTACGGACGGTCCAGGCCGAACGGCACCTGGACGAGCCGCTGCCGCAGCGGACGGGCCGCGAGGTGCGCCCGGCTCCGCACGAGTTCGGCCACCCCCTCGACCGTCAGCCGGCCGTCCGGGCACGAGGCCGCGTCGACGATGCCCAGCCCCGCGATGTGGGCGTGGGTGGTGCCGGTCTCGGCGTTGAGGAAGGTGGCGTCCACGGTGGTCAACTGGCTCATGGGCTCTCTCGTCCGTCCGCTCGTCCGCTCGTCGTGCGCCATACCTGCTCTTCTAGGAGTTATGCGCTCGGGGGACGGCAGGTCAACGCTGCCCGCATGGAAGTAACTAGGACTTAACAGGGCGTTTCACGCACTTCATCTGGCTGTTTCTCAGCACCGGGGGAAGATTTTGCCTCCATCAATCCTGATGCTGTCAGAAAACTTCACATGTCCGACCGAGCGGATCCGTTCCCCGGACGACCACATGATCACCACACTAGGGTTGTGCCCCATGACGGCACGACCACTCTCGGAGATCGTCGAAGCGGGGTGGGCGACCGCGCTGGAGCCGGTCGCCGGGACGATCGCCGCCGCGGGCGACTGGCTGCGCGCCGAGATCGCCGCCGGGCGCCGCTACCTCCCCGCCGGGAACCACGTCCTGCGGGCCTTCACCCAGCCGTTCGACGACGTCCGCGTCCTCATCATGGGGCAGGACCCCTACCCGACGCCGGGCCACCCGGTCGGGCTGAGCTTCTCGGTCGCGCCCGACGTCCGCCCGCTGCCCGCGAGCCTGATCAACATCTACCGCGAGTACTGCAGCGACCTCGGGCACCCGGAGCCGTCCAACGGCGACCTCACCCCCTGGACGGAGCAGGGCGTCTGCCTGCTCAACCGCGCGCTGACCGTCATGCCCGGCAAGCCCGGCTCGCACCGCGACAAGGGCTGGGAGCAGGTCACCGAACAGGCCATCCGCGCCCTCGCCGCCCGCGGCCGCCCGCTCGTCGCGATCCTCTGGGGCCGCGACGCCCGCAACCTCAAGCCGCTGCTCGGCAACGTCCCCTGCATAGAGTCGCCGCACCCGAGCCCCTACTCGGCAGACCGCGGCTTCTTCGGCTCCCGCCCCTTCTCCCGAGCCAACCAACTCCTGGAACAACAGGGCGCAAGCCCAGTCGACTGGAAGCTGCCTTAACTCCCAGGGGGCGACCCCCTGGAACCCCCGTTGCTCGCGAGGGGCCGTTTCCCGAATCGCGTTCGCTCTCGGGAAACGGCCCCTCGCTCGGCGGGTCGGGCGACCTCCGGCCTTGGCGGCCTCCGGCCGCCCGACCCGGAAGGTCGCTCAGGCGTAGTCGTCGGGGAGGCGGTGGAGGAGGGTGGCGAACTCGCCGGAGGCCTCCGGGCTCGCGGAGAGGGGGGTCAGGCGGCGTTCGCCGTGGCTCCAGTAGACGCCGGGGGCGCAGGGGTCGTCGGCGTCGGCGTGCATCTCGCGGACGACGTCGGCGAACACCGGGAGCACCTCGCGGACGGCCGTCGAGGTGATGGGGTACAGGAGCAGCGTGCTGTGGCAGGGGACGCCGACGAGCGCGCCGTGCTCGTTCGGCCACGGGAGGAACTGGTCGACCTCGCTGAGCAGCGCCGACACGTAGCGGCTGCCCGGCTTGGAGACGACGCGGACGTTGCGTCCCGGCAGCAGCGGCTGATCGCGGACGGCGACGTCGGCCAGCTCGCGGTCGTGCGTGTTCGTCATCACATAGCCGAGCTTGTGGAGGCCGAGCAGCCCGGCGCGGGCCTTCGTGAGGGGGCCGCCGTAGCGCGGGTGCTCGATCATGACCATGGCGTCGAAGTGGTCGCCCGCCGGGACGACGACGAGGCCCTCCCGGTCGCGGGGCGCGAGCTTCGGCACGATGCGCAGCCGCAGCAGCTCCCGGACGTCGCCGAACAGCTCCATCTCCCCCACGGCGAGGAACGCGCGGTCGCCGACCTCGCGGACCCACTCGTCGACCACCCGCGGCCACGCCGAGCGGGGGGCCCGGGCGCAGCGTTCCAGCACCGTCCAGCTGGAGGCGCGGGCCTCCGAACGGCCGACGGGGAGGACGACCTCGGAGGTGCCGGAGTCGAACCAGGCGCTGGGCGCCAGGGCGGGAAGCACGTCGCGGATGAGCGCGTGCACGTCCGCCGCCGCGTCCAACGGTTCCATGCTCATCCCCTTTCACCCTTCGGGGCCCTTTCGGCCGTCAGCGGATCACGTCACCCCCTTACCTTCTCAGGTTTCCGGCCCGTTGTGCGATCCATCGCGAAGCCCGCCCACGCTCGCTGATCATGAACGGAGCAAGTACGGTGCTCACATGCCCGAAATCGTGTACCCGCCGGTGATCAAGACCGCTCAGGCCGTGTTCAAAGTCCTGAACATCAAGATCCGTCTGGAGGGGGCCGACCGGATCCCCCGCACCGGCGGCGCGGTGCTCGTCAGCAACCACGTCAGCTATCTCGACTTCATCTTCGCGGGCCTCACCGCGCACCCGAACAAGCGGCTGGTGCGGTTCATGGCCAAGAAGGAGATCTTCGACAACCGGATCGGCGGGCCGCTGATGCGGGGGATGAAGCACATCCCGGTCGACCGCGACGCGGGCGCCTCGTCCTACGCGGCGTCGCTGCGGGCGCTGAAGGCGGGCGAGATCGTCGGGGTGTTCGCGGAGGCGACGATCAGCCGCTCGTTCACGGTGAAGGAGATCAAGAGCGGCGCGGTGCGGATGGCGGTGGGGGGCAAGGTGCCGCTGATCCCGGTCGCGCTCTGGGGTCCGCAGCGGCTCTGGACGAAGGGCCACAAGCGCCGCCTGCTGCAGCGCGGGGTGCCGGTGACGATCCTCGTCGGCGAGCCCATGTACCCGAAGCGCGGCGACGACTACGACCAGATCACCCGCGACCTGCACGCCGCGATGTCGGAGATGCTGGAGAAGGCGCAGCGGGAGTACCCGGACGTCCCGAAGCCGGGCGAGACCTGGTGGCAGCCCGCCTACCTCGGCGGCACGGCCCCGACGCCGGAGGAGGCGGAGAAGCTCGACCTGGAGGAGGCCGAGTCCCGCCGCGCCGCCCGCGAGGACGGCTGACAACCGCTAATTGAGTGGACGCTGTCCACCGCCGACCTCGATCATTCTTGCCATGACCACGTCGCAGGAGAGGTCGCGCGAAGTCCTTCATCTCGTCGAGCCCAGGGAGAACGTCACGGACCCGGGTGCCGAGTCGACGCTGCCCGTGGTCTTCAACCTCAGCGACAACAACTCGCCCGCCGACGTCATGGACGTCCTGTCGCTGCGCCCGTTCGCGTCCGGGGAGCAGCCGTGGTCGCGGTCGACGCGGCTGGAGAACGTCCGGGCGGACGCGCCGCTGCGTCCCGCCGACGCCCGGATCGTGCGGGTCGCGCACGAGAAGGGCAAGGAGTCGGTGCTCGCCGAGGGCGACGGCTGGACGCTGCTGACGAACCGGTGGAAGAGCGGCGTCGCGTACCTCGCCGTGTCCGCGGTGAGCGACGAGCTGGCGCAGGAGGTCTTCGACACGTCCGTGAAGGACGCGACCGAGCCGCCGAAGGTGGACGAGTCCAGCGTCGAGATGGGCTTCTGGCACATGGGGACGCACGGGCCCGTCCGCAACGAGCGCGCGATCACCGCCGACTCGTGGGACGACATCCGGTCCAACTACACCGCGCAGGTGGCGGAGGCGCTGGACGAGGTCATGGCCCTGACCCGCGAGGACGTGTCCGGACGGCTGCTGCTCCTGCACGGCCCGCCCGGCACCGGCAAGACGACGGCGCTGCGCGCCCTCGCCCGCGCCTGGAAGGACTGGTGCCAGTCCGACTGCGTCCTCGACCCCGAGGCGCTGTTCGGCACGCCCAGCTACCTGATGGAGGTCGCGGTCGGCGACGGCGATGACGACGACGAGAACCGGCGCTGGCGGCTGCTCGTCCTGGAGGACTGCGACGAGCTGATCCGCGGCGAGGCGAAGCAGTCGACGGGCCAGGGCCTGTCGCGGCTGCTGAACCTCACCGACGGGATGCTCGGGCAGGGCCGGGACGTCCTCGTCGCGATCACCACGAACGAGGATCTCGCGATGCTGCACCCGGCGGTCGTCCGGCCGGGCCGCTGCCTCGCGCAGATCGAGGTGGGACGGCTCACCCGGGCCGAGTCCGTGGCCTGGCTCGACGGCGCCGACGCCGACCCGGCCGAGATCTCGGCGGACGGCGCGACGCTCGCCGAGCTGGCGGCGCTCCGCAAGGGCGAGCGGCGCCCCGAGAACCGGGACGCGCCCGCCACCGCGACCGGCTTCTACCTCTGACGGGTTCTGCCCTAGCCGATCTTGGCGAGGGCCTGCTCGATGTCGGCCCAGAGGTCGTCCGGGTGCTCAAGGCCGACGGACAGCCGCACGGTTCCCTCGCCGATCCCGGCGGCGGCGAGGGACGCGGCGTCCATCCGCCGGTGGGACGTGCTCGCCGGGTGCATCACGAGCGACGCGACGCTGCCGAGCGACGGGCCGAGCGAGATGAGCCGGACGGCGTCGGAGAACACCCGTCCGGCCTCCCGCCCGCCGGTCAGCTCGAAGGCGAGGACGCCGCCGCACCCGTCCGGCAGCAGCCGCCGCGCCGCCTCGTACTGCGGGTGCTCGGCGAGCCCCGGATGGTGGACGCGCTCGACGGACGGGTGCGTCGCGAGACGGCGCGCCAGGTCCAGCGCCGACTCGCTCTGCCTCGCCACGCGCAGCGGCAGCGTCGCGAGCCCCCGCACGGTCAGCCACGCGGCGAACGGGTCGGCGACCGAACCCAGCTCGACGGCGTGGTCCCACACGCGATGGCGCACGTCCGAGTCGGCGAACACGGCGGCGCCGCCGATGACGTCACCGTGCCCGCTCAGATACTTCGTCGTGGAATGGATGACGATGTCGACGCCGTGCTCTATCGGCCTGCACAGGAGCGGCGCGAAAGTGTTGTCGACGACGGTCAGCACGTCCGTTCCCTGGACGGCGGCGGTGAACGCGGGCAGGTCCGTGACGTGCGTGGTGGGGTTCGCGACCGTCTCCAGGTAGAGGAGGCGGGTCTCGGGACGGAGGGCGTCGCGCACCTCGTCCGGGTCGTCGCCCGATATGAAGGTCACGTCGACGCCCCACCGCTCGGCGAGGTCCTGGAGCAGCGCGAACGTCCCGCCGTAGAGGGCGGTCTGCGCGATGACGTGGTCGCCGCCGCGCAGCAGCCCCATCAGGACGGCGTTGACGGCCCCCATGCCCGACCCCGTGGCGAGCGCACCCTGCCCGCCCTCCAGTTCGGTGAGAGCCTGTTCGAGGGAGCGGACGGTCGGGTTGCTCATCCGCGCGTACATGTACGCCTCGTCCGGCCCGGTGAAGGCGGTGGCGAGGTCGTCGGCGGCGTCGAACGCGAAAAGGTGGCCCTGGTAGATCGGCACCCCGAGCGGACGGCTCCCCGCGGGCTGGAGCACCGGCGGGTGGACGGCTCGGGTCTGCGGATGGTGTCCGGTCATGTCCCCAGCCTGCGTCGCGGCCCGGCCACCGGAAACGGCCAATCGCGAGCAGTGGCCCGGGCCGCGCCCCCGTCGTTCTCGCGGCGCCGGACCACCCGCTCGTCCCGCTGGGGTCCCCCGACCCCCACCGGACCCCCATCCGGGGCCAAAGGCCCGGCCGGGGGCGCACCGGCGCCCCCGCCGCCCGGTACGGTTCCCGTCGCCGGCTCACCCACCCCGCGAGGGCGAGCCGGCGATCGGGTCGTTCCGGTCGGGGGACGGTCGATGTCCCTCGGCCGGTGAAAAGAGCATCTCGTCTCGGGCGCCCGCGTACCATCCGGGAGATCACCGCCATGTCGGGCGCGCCGGTGCGGGTCGGGTACGTACGTGGTACGGGTTCGCTACGGGGTGGCCCGCGCGAACAGGCGTCGGTACCCGCGCCGCAGGCCGTGGAGATCACTGACCGGCTCGGCGAACGGCGCCCGCAGATCGAACGACGACGGGCCGCGCGGCGGCGGCGCGGAGCGGCGCAGCCACAGTCCGTACCGGTCGAGGCCGAGCGGCCGGACGGGTCCGGGCGGCGCCGCGTCCGGGAGGATCCGCGTCAGGTCGTCGCGGTGGCACTTGTCGAGATGGGTGAGGATGCCCGCCTCGACGGCGACGAACGGGTCGGGCGCGGCGTCCGCGTACTCCCCCGGTTCGAGGGTGGCGGTGCCCCAGGCGTCCTCGATCTCGACCTGTTCGACGTCGAGGGCGAGGATCGTCCACTCCCGGTCGCCTTCGTGCGGGGCGGCGAGGTCGAGCAGTTCGGGACGCGGGTGCGCGTGCGCGAGGCGGAGCGCGGCGGCGCGCAGCTCGCCGTCCGGGACCTCGGTCAGCCGGCCGCGCAGCCGCGCCCGGCCGCGGACCCGGTCGGCGAGCGCGACCGGCGCGACGTCGAACACCCGCAGCGTGGCGGGCGGGCCCGGGGCGCCCGCGGGCGCGGCGGCGAGCGCGGCGCGGGCGGCGGACGTCGACCGGACCAGCAGCAGCGGCCGCCCGCCGCGGTCGGTGGTATGCGCCGGGACGGGCGCGCAGGGGACGCCGGGCGCGGTGAGGACGCCGTCCGCCATCCCGTAGGCGAGGGTGCGGGCGCGCTCCGCCGCCGTGGGCCCCTGCCCGGTCCGCGTGCTCCGCGTGGTCTCCGCTCCCGCCACCGTGCCTCCTCCGCTCAGGAAGTTAGGGTTACCTAACTTAGGCATACCTAACCACCAACGAGGCAGGTCGGACAACCCCGGCGAGCCCGGAGACGGGTCAGTGCAGCGCGCCGAGCTCCGCGCGGGCCGTCGCCCGGAGGGTGCGGAGGGCGTCCACCAGGACGCGGCGCTGCTCGTCCGGAAGCGGCCCGGCGAAGTGCTCCCGCAGGGTCTCGGCGTGGACGCGCAGCGCCTCGTCCAGCTTCGCGCGCCCGGCGGGGGTCAGCTCCACGAGCTGGCGGCGGCGGTCGCCCGGCGCCTGCGTGCGGCGGACGAACCCGGCGTCCTCCATCCGGTCGACGATCCGGGTCATGCCGCCGCTGGTCAGGATCAGGTCGGCGGCGAGGTCGCCCATCGTCAGCGGCCCCTCGCCCGGCCGGGACAGCTTCAGCAGCACCTCGAACACGGCGTGCCGGATGCCACAGCGGCGCTCCAGCTCGCGGCCCGCGATCCGCTCCAGCGCCGACGCCGCGCTGAGCAGCGCGCCGAACTCGTGCACCAGCGCGTCGGGGACGACCGCGCCCCGCTCTTCCTGCGGCTTCGTCACGGTCGCCATGATGCCCTGCCTTCGTCGTGCGTTCCGGTCGTCCGCATAACGCGCGACCACCCCGCGCGGCTTCCGCCCGGGGTGGTCGCGTCCGGTTCCTCGTCAGTTCTTCGGCTTGTCGCTCTTCTCCGCCTTCGGCGTCGGCGACGTCGCGCCGCCGCCCGGGACCGCGGGCAGCCCGCCCTGCTGGCGGTTCCTGTTCTGGTCGTTGATGCCGGACGGGTACTGCTGGGTGATCTTCCACTCTCCGTCGATCTTGCCCAGCGAGAGCCGCAGCAGCGTCGCGGGCTCGTCCACCGCGCCGCTCTTGGTCTTCAACGTGAGGTCCAGCATGAGCACCGCCGTGGCGAACCGGCCGTCGACGCTCCCGACGAACACCTGGTTGGTCTTCGTGGTCAGCACCATCTGCGGGTCGGCCTGGAACGCGCTGGCCACGGTCGGCAGCGCGTTCTTCTTGTACTCCTCCAGCAGGTCGCCCGCGAGGAGCTTCTGCACCTTCGCCGACTGCGCCTGGTAGTTCCCGGCGTTGTAGTTGTAGACGATGTCCCCGTAGGCGGACGCGACCTTGCTCACCGCGTCGCGCTCGTCCTGCTTGGACGACTGGGCACTCGCGCTGCGCCACTGCCAGAGCGCGAGGCTCGCCAGCAGGGCGACCAGCACGACCACCACGACCGCCTGCGGCACGCCCAGCCCGAACACCGTCTGCCCGGCGGGGCGCGGCTCCTCGTCCGGCTCGTCCGCGGTCTCCGCGTCCTCCACGGGCGGGCGCGGTTTCGGCGGCGCCTTCACCGGCTTCGCGGTCGAGACCGGCTTCGCCTTGGCGACCGGCTTCGGCTTCGGCTTCGCCTTGGCGGGACGGGGCGCGGGCTCTTCCTCCGCCTCCTCGGCCTCGTCCTCGGCGTCGAGTGCCTCCAGGACGTCGTCCAGGTCCTCGTCGTCGATGACCTCGATGACCCGGACCCGGCGCTTCCGCTTGGCGGCGGGACGCGCCTTCCGCACGACGGCCGCCGCCTCCTCCTCGGCCAACGCCGCCTCCGCCGCCTCCTCGGCCGCCGCGTCCTCCTCGGCCTGGACCGCCGCGTCCTCGACGGCCTCGCCCTTGGTGGTCTTGGCTGTCACTTCGGGTACTCCTCGCGGTTGGGGTCAGTCCTTGCGCCGGCGCAGCCGGGCAAGGCGGGACACCACGGGCACCGAGCCCATCATGACCCTGATCAGCACCAGCAGGGCGATGACCGGGGGCACGTACACTAGCCACGCCGGCGGCCCGCCGGAAGACCCGTCGCCGTTGTTCGCGGCCTTCCTGGCCTGCAGGTTCTTCTGGTCGAGCGAAGGGTCGTGGGTGGGGATCGTCCCGCCCGGATCCTTCGCCCTGTACGGCTTCTGCTTGGTGTCGGCGGGCATCCGCCCGCCGGGGCAGGTCGGCACTTTGTTCACCCGCGGCTGGGCCAGCGGGTACTTGTACTCGACCGTCGCGAGCTTCTTCAACGTCACCTGGAAGACGACGTTCAGGACGGGCTTGCCCTGGTCGATCCCGATCACGTTGTCCAGGACGACCTTCAACTGCGGCGCGTACTTGAACGTGTCGCTCAGGTCGTTCAGGTAGTCGGGGTTGTAGCGGGACAGGCCCCACGTGCCGAGCGCGTCCACGGCGCAGCCGAAGTCGGGTTCGGTCTTGTCCAGCAGGTCGTTGACGGTGTCGAGCAGGCCGGGCCCCCGGTCGCGCAGCTCGGCGATCTGGCCGCGCACCTGGCTGAGCGCCTGGATCAGCGCGGCGAGGTTGTCGACGCCCGCGCCCAGCGAGCCGCGGTTCTGGTTGAGCACCCTTGTGACGCGGCCGAGGTCCTTCGTGAGGCCGTCGAGCAGTTCGGTGTTCTCCGCGAACGTCTTGGTGAGGTCGTCGCCGCCGTTGATGATCTGGCGGAGCGAGTCCTCGCGTCCGGACCAGCCCTCGGCCAGCTCGTGGGTGAGCACCTTCGCGTCGTCCGGGTCGATGGCCTTGAGCGTGTCGATGACCGCGCCGAACAGGTCGCCGTACTTGGGCGGGACCTTGGTCTGCGACACCGGGATCACCGTGCCCGGCCGCATCGGCGGCGCCCCCGCCTTGCCGGGACCCGGGGTCAGCTCGACCACGGGCTCGCCGACCGCCGACTTGCGGGCCGCCGCCGCCCGCACGCCCTGCGGGATCTTGACGCCGCGGTCTATGTCGAGCCGGACGACGACCCGGTCCTTGGCCAGCCTCACCGAGTCGATCTTCCCGACCCGCAGGCCGAGGTAGTCGACCTCGAAGTTCGGGTGCAGGCCCGGCGACGACTCGAACTCCACCGTGATGTGGTACGGCCGGTCGATGAAGTCGAACCGGATGACGTTGCTGAACGCCCACACCGCCATCAGCACGGCGAGCCCGGCGAAGACCGCCAGGTTGATCGTCAGCCGCCGGCTCATCCCCGTCCTCCCAGGATCTCGTCGAGGTCGGGCAGGGCGCCTTCGAGCTCCTTCGGCAGCTTCGGCGTCCCGTCCTGCCGCGCGCCGGGCGCCTTCTTCGTCTTCGGCGGGGCGCTGAGGCCGGGGAAGATCGGCGTGCCGTCCGGCCAGACGATTCGGACGATCGGATACAGGAGGAGCTGGCCGTCGTAGCTGGCCTTCGGCAGCTTGTCGCTGAACTCGACGAGGCCGTCCACCAGGGCGGTGAGCCGCTTGCGGTCGTTGCCGAGCTGCTGCAGGACGGGGTCGACGTCGTTCAGCAGGGCGCGGAACCGGCCGATGCGGCCCTCCAGCACCTTGTCGTTCAGCTCGCGCGCCATCTTCGTCAGCCGGTCGACCGTTTTAATGATCTTGTACTTGTCGTCGTTCAGCATCCGGGTCGTGCGCTCCAGGCGGCCGGGGGCCTCGTCGAGCGCGTCCGAGCCCTTGGCGAGCGACCGGCCGAGCCGGGCGAACCGGTCCACGGACTCGCCCAGCTCGCGGCGCTGCTCGGCGAACATCCGGAGCAGGTCGCTGGTCTGCGCGATCGTCGTGTTCAGCTTGTGGCCGTTGCCGTCCAGCGCGGTGGCCCCGGCGTTCACGACGGCGGCGACGTCGTTGCCCGCGAGCTTCTGGATCAGCGGCCCGGCCTGCCCGACGACCTGCTCGAACGCGGGCTGGACGCTGGTCTCGGCGATGCGGTCGCCGGAGGCGAGGAACGGGCCCCGGTCCATCCGCGCGCCGGGCGGCATCCGCAGGTCGACGTAGTTCTCGCCGAGCAGCGACGTCACCTTGATCTCGGCCCTGGTGCCCTTCGGGACCTTGACGTCGTCCTCGATCGACAGCGTCACCCGCGCCTTGTAGCCGGCCAGCTCGACCTTCGTGACGCTGCCGATCGTGATGTCGGACATCTTCACGCTGTGCCCGGCGACGAGCCCCTGCACGTCGTCGAACGTGGCGGTCAGCTTCAGTCCGCCGCCCGGCGAGCCCGCCGTCTTGTACGAGCAGCCCGCGACCGCGAGGGCCGCCACGAGGACGATCAGAAGTCGGCGGCCCATCAGTTGGCTCCGTTCTGCCAGGGACAGTTGGAGTTGGGCTTGGGCAGCGGGCAGCCCACGTTGTCGCTGTTCATCAGGCCCTTGAGCCACGTCCGCAGGAAGGCGTCGGTGGCGAAGCGGATCTGCAGCGACTTGTTCTTCGGGTTGTAGCCGCCGATCAGCGCCTCGCTGATGCCGGGGAGGACGTGCAGCAGTTGCGCGATCTCCTTGGCGTCGCCTTTCAGGACGAGCGCCGTCCGGGTCAGCACGGCCAGGTCGTACGGCAGGTTGCCCTTGTACTTCTTGAGCAGCCTGTCGCCGTTCTTCGCCAGTTCGAGGACGCCGTCGATGAGTTGCTGCAGCTCACCGCGCTCGTTGGCGAGCACCCGGCTCGCCTCGCCGAAGTCGCGGATCACCGTGCCGAGGACCTGCTCGCGTCCGCGCACCACCCCAGCGAGGCGGCTGAGGTTCCGCGCGACCTCGATCAGCTCCTCGTCCTGCCCGGCGACGTTTTCGACCAGGCGGGCGCTCTGCTCAAGGGTCGCGTTGAACTCCCTCCCGTTGCCGTTCACTGTGTCGGCGGCGTTGCCGAGCGCGGTCTGCATCTTCGTCGGGTCGAGCGCGTTCGCCAGGTTCGTGAACGAGCTGAGCGCGTCGTCCACCTCGACGGGGACGTGGGTGCGCTCGATCGGGATGACGTTCGCGGTCTCCTTCGGCTCACCCGGATGCCACGCCGGATGCAGGACGAGGTTCCGCTCCCCGATCAGGTTCAGCGGGACGATCGACGCCTGCACCCCGCGCGGCAGCGGGACGTCCCGCCGCAGGTGGAACGTCACCTTCACCTTGTCGCCCTGGTTCTCGACCTTGTCGACCAGGCCGACGTCCGCGCCCATCACCTTGACCTTCGACTCCGGGTAGAACGACCGGGCCTTCGGGACGAAGACGACCATCGTGCGCCCGTCCCCGCCGGACGGGACGGCCGAGCACCCGCCGAGCGTCGCCACCATGGCGAGCCCGAGCGCGGCGGCGATCCTCCTCATCAGCCGCCTCCCTGCTGGCGTCGCGTCGAGATCGGTCCGGGCGGTTGCAGCGGGCCGAGCCCGGTGAGCACGCCCTCGATCCACTGGCCGTTGCCCTTGAGGTTGGCGACCTGCTGGAACGTCGGGCCGAGCAGCGAGAAGTCGGCGTTCAGCGCGTCCATGTTGGGCGCGAGGCGGGTGGTCAGCAGGTGCAGGTTGTCGAGCAGCGAGTCGATCTCCTTCTGGTTCCTGGAGATCACGTTCGACAGCGTCCGGACCGTGCTGTTGCCCTGGCCGATCGTCGCGGCCAGCTCGTCGCGCCGCTGGACGAGCGTCCGCAGCAGCACCTGGCTGGCGTCGAGGATCTCGCGGAGCTTGGCGTCCTTCGCGGCGAGCGTGCCGGTGATCGTCTTGCTGTTCTCGATGAGCTTCTGGACCTCGGGGTAGGAGTCGTTCAGCATCCGCGACAGGTCCTGGACGTTGACGAGGACGCGGCGCAGCTTCACCGCGCCCGGCGACTTGATCTCGGTGACCTCGGTGAGCAGCTTGTCGATGCTGCGCTGGTCGAGCGTGCCGACGATGTTCTGCGCGCCCTCCAGCGCGTCCGGGACGGTGAACGGGACGCTCGTGCGCGTCAGCGGGATCCGCCGCCGGGACTCGGGGACGTCCGCCATGTACGGCTTCCCGACCGGTCCGGACAGCCGTAGGTACCGGCCGCCCATCAGCGTCGTCGTCTGGATCTCCGCCCGCGTCTTCGGCCCGAGGTCGATCCCGGAGTTCACGTGCCAGGTGACGATGATCTTGCCATGCCGGAAGTCGGGCTCGACCGAGGTGATCCGGCCCGACTTCACGCCCGCGACGCGGACGTCCTGCCCCTTCTTCAACCCGGCGGCGTCGGTGAACTCGCCGCTCATCGTGTAGCCGCGCTCGAACAGGTGGAGTTGGCCGACCGCGAACGCGAACACGCAGCCCGCGGCGAGCGCGGCGAGGGTGACGATCGCGACGAGCTTCTGGTCGACGTCCCGCAGCGACTTGAGGGCCATCAGCCGCCCACCCCCAGCAGCATCTTCTTGAGCTTGGCGAGGTCGTCGGCGGACGGCGACCCGGCGCCGGGCGACTTCGGAAGCTGCATCGGGAACGGGCACGGGCCCTGCATGATGTTCAGGCAGAGCGCGTTGGTGCGCAGGTAGTGGCCGCCGTTCGCGGACGCGAAGAGCTGCCGCAGGGTGAGCGGCAACTGCCGCACCATCGTCTCCAGATTGTCGACGTTGAGGCGGAACGTCTCGGCGAACTTTCCGAGGTTGCCGATGATGCGGGCGAGCTGCGCGTCGTTGCCGCCGAGCACCTGGTTGAGGTTGGTCGTGACGCCGGAGATCTCCACGACCGCGCTCTCCAGCAGCCGCCGGTTGTTCGCGAAGACCTTCGTCAGCGACGCCAGGTTGTCGATGCTCGCGGCGATCTGCCGGTCGCGGGTGGCGACCGCCGCGCTGACCGTCTCGTAGTCCGCGATCATTCCCTTGATCGTGTTCTTGCGGGCCGCGAAGGTCTGGAGCAGCGCGTCCAGGTTGTCGGTCAGCAGCGAGACGTTCTGCTCGTTGCCGTCCAATGCTTGGGAGAACGAGAACAGGATCTTGTTGAGCTGGTTCGGGTCGAGGTTGCGGGTCAGCGGGCCGAGGCTGTTCACGATGTCGCCGAGGTCCACCACTGATCGGGTGCGCGGGACCCGGTCGCCATTGCCCAGCTTCGACGGGCTCGTCCCCGGCTCCAGGTAGACGACCCGCTGCCCCATCACGTTGCGCCACCGGATCGCGGCCGTCGAGTCGGACGGGACGCGCACGTCCTTGTCGACCGCCAACTCGACCACGGCCTTGCCGCGCACCACCTTGATGCCCTTGACCTGGCCGACGGGCGTCCCGGCGACCTTCACCGCGTCGCCCTCCAGCAGGCCGGTGACGTCGTCGAACGTCGCCGTCAGCCGGTAGCGCGGGGTGAAGCTCGTGCCGAGGATCTGCTGCCCGATGGAGAAGGTGAGCAGCCCGGTCACCGCCACGAACGCGAGGAACTTCACGATCGTGGCGTACTCGGGGCCGCGCGCGGCCTTGCCGCGCATGCGCGGGCTCACGGCCGTCCCCCCGCGCCCGCGCCGGGGAGCGGCGTGTCGAAGGCCGTCCGCGCGGGCTTGACGGGGCAGATGTCGATGAGGATCTGGCAGATGTCGAGCGGGAGGTCGTCGCGGGCCTGCGCGATCAGCGTGCCCTCCGGCCCGGGGACGCGGATGATCTGCGACAGCAGGCCGAAGAACCCGGTGAGGCTGTCCTCCAGGACGGGGAGGTCGCGGCGGCGCCCGTTCACCACGGCGGCGACCTGCCCGCCCGTGTCGATGATCGAGCCGAGGTTGCGCCCGTGCTGCTGAAGGCTGGTGCCGAGCGTGTCGCCGAGGCGGCTCGACTGGTCGAGGAGCTGCGACACCTTGTCCGGACGGTCGCTGACCGCCTTCGACAGCCGGTTGAAGTCGCCCGCGAGCCCGGTGATCGTGCCGCCGCGGGACGCGAACGTGCCCGACAGGCCGTTGATGTCGTCCAGCAGCGCCTGGATCGCGGCCCTGTCCTTGTGGGTGGCGTCGATGACGGTGGCGCCGTTGCCGATCGTCCGGCGCAGCGCGGGGCCCTGGCCGGACAGACCGGAGCCGAACACGTGCAGGATGGTGCCGACCTCGTCCGGGTCGATGGCCTTGGTGAGCCGGTAGGTCGGCCAAGCCGTGTCGGACAGCTCCTCCGGGTCGTGGGTCTTCACGACCCGTCCGCCGTCCTTCAGGTAGGGGCCGGTCAGCTCGTGCGCGCCGAGTTCGAGCGTCAGGTCCTTCGGGCCGAACACCGAGATCGGCTCGACGGACGCGACCGCCGTGTCGGCGACCTTGATCCCCTTGTCGACCCGGAACCGGACGTTGACGCGCCCGTCGCCGGACAGCGTGATCCTGTCGACGGCGCCGACCGCGATGCCGCGCACCTTGACGTCCGACTTGCCGGGGTCGAGGCCCTGCCCGGCGCGTCCGAAGCTCGCGTCGTAGTAGGTGGAGCCCTCGTGCGACTGCGTCGACCCGAGCGCGACGAACGCCGCGGCCGCCGCGATGACCCCGGCGCCGACCAGGCCGAAGATCGTCCGGGAGCGGGCGGACAGTGTCTCGTCGCTCATCCGGTCAACCTCACCGTGCTGCCGTGGCCCCAGAAGATGTACGACAGGACCAGGTTCATCAGGATCATCAGGATGGTGGACTCCCGGATGGCGCGCCCGGCGGCGACGCCGACGCCCACCGGGCCGCCCGCCGCGTAGTAGCCGCGGTAGCAGTGGATGAACATGATGATGAACGCGAACACCGCCACCTTGATGACGCTGTAGAAGACGTCGATCGGCGGCAGGTAGAGGTGGAAGTAGTAGTCGTAGATGCCGGGCGACAGGCCGAAGTACTGGATCGTGATGAACCTGGTGGCCCAGAACGCCATGAACAGCGAGACGAGGTAGAGCGGCACCAGCGCGATGACCCCGGCGGCCACCCGCGTGCACACGAGGTAGGCCAGCGAGTTGATGCCCATGACCTCCAGCGCGTCGATCTCCTCGGAGATCCGCATCGCGCCGATCTCCGCGGTGAACCCGGTGCCGACCTGCGCGACCAGCGCGACGCCCGCGATGATCGGGGTGACCTCGCGGACGTTGGAGTACGACGACACGAGCCCGGTGAACGCCTCCGCGCCGATGCGCTCAAGACCGGGGTAGCCCTGGAGGCCGACCATCGCGCCGGTGGCGAGCGACATCGTCGCGATCACGAAGATCATGCCGCCGCCGATGACGAGCGCGCCGACGCCGACCGTGATGTCGCTGACCTGCTTCGCGAGCGTCTTGCCGTACTTGCGCCGCAGGATGATGTCGACGAACAGGTGGTACAGGACGCGGCCGAGGAAGACCGGCAGGTCGGCCGAGGGCATCAGCCCGGCGGTCCGGCCCCGCACGGCCCGGCCGAACCTGCGGACGGGGGAAATGGCGACCATCAGAACCTCGGTGGGAAGAGGACCTGGTAGAGCATGGTGAGGATGTAGTTCGTCGCGAACACCACGATCGAGGTGACCACCACCGCGCGGTTCACCGCGCGGCCCACCCCCACCGGGCCGTAGTCGCAGTTCATGCCCATGTAGCAGGCGACCGCGGCGGCGATGAACCCGAACACCCACGCCTTGAACAGCGTGATCACCAGGTCGGAGAACTGGAGCAGCGTCGTCGCGCCGTCGAAGAACGCGCCGGGGCTGACGCCCTGCTGGATGACGTTGAAGTAGTAGCCGCCCACGACGCCCGCCAGGATCACCACCGAGCAGAGCAGGCCGGACACCGTGCTCGCCGCCCACAGCCTGGGGGTGACCAGGCGGTGGATCGGGTTGATGCCCATGACCTCCATCGCCGCGAGCTCGTCGCGGATGTTGCGCGCGCCCATGTCGGACGTGATCGCCGACCCGCCGACGCCGGACACCAGCAGCGCGGCGGCGAGCGGCGCCACCTGCTGGATCATCGCGGCGGTCAGCAGCGCGCCGGTGCCGGACTGCGCGCCGAGCTGCCGCGCGATGTCGCCGACCTGCAGCGAGATGGTCGCGCCGAGCGGCACCGCGATGAGCATCACCGGGACGCTCGTCACGCGCGCGAGGAACCAGCACTGCTCGACGAACTCGCCCCACCACTGGCGCAGGTCCCAGGTGCGGCGCAGCCCTTCGAGGAGGGTCACGCACAGCAGCCCGGTCTCGTCGAGCGCGCGTCCGAACCGCCTGCGCGCGAGGTCGGGGGCCTTGGCCAGGCTCGCGGCCATCAGCCGCTGTCCTCCCCTGGACGGGGCGGGCCGCTCCGGGGGGACCCGGTTCCCTCCGCGGGAGGGTCGTGAAGGGACATACCAGCCTCCTTCGTTCTCGGACGTCGGCGCTCATCCGATGCTCCGGTCGTCGCCGGGCACGGCGGCGCCGCGTACTGCTCGTTCGCGCGCCACCGTGGTCTCGGCCGAGACCGGGATCACACGCGGCGCCCGCGCCCTGGCAAGCACTCGGGCACCGCCTGTGATCTGAGGCACTCTATTGGAAGAAGGTCTAAGAAGCGAGTACTTACATAAGGGATTTGTCCGAAGCTACGATCGGCCGGTGCAACCGAGGCGCGACAGGACGACCCCGACATGACCGCTGACATGACCGCTGACATGACCGCCGACGTCACCGAGGAACTCGCGGAGGACACCACGGAGGATCTCGCGGGCGATCCCGAGGACTTCACGGACGACCCGGAGGAACTCGCGGGCGACCCGGGCGATCCGGGCGACGGCGTGGACCCGCTGGTCATGGGCGTCCGGGACCGCTGGGAGGCGCAGGGCCTCAGCGGCGGCCCCTGGCCGTTCATGGCGATCTGCGCGGTGGGACGGCTCAACCAGCTCCTCAAGAAGGCCCTGGACGCCGAGCTCAAGGGGCTCGTCCTCTCCCGGACCGGCTACTTCCTGCTGACCACGCTCGCCCTGACCACCCGCGGGCAGGCGCGGCTCAGCACGCTCGGCCGGATCCTGATGGTGCACCCGACGACGGTGAAGCTGACGGTCGACCAGCTGGAGGCGGCCGGGTTCGTCGCCAGGACGCCGCATCCGCGCGACCGGCGGGCGACGCTCGTCCGGATCACCCCCGCCGGGCGCGACCGGGCCAACGAGGTCGCCCTCGCGCTCGAAGCGCCGGACGGCGCGCTCGCCGTCTTCGACGACATGCACCGCGACCTGTTCGAGGCGCTGCAGCCGGCGCGGCTCGCGGCGGGCGACGTCGAACTGCTGAATCCGGACGAACAACGCGGATAAGGGACGGGACGACGGGCGCGGCGGTGAACCTTGTGCCACTCTGTCCCCGTACTTGCTCAGCAGACGGTACTCGCCGCGCGGACGGCCGCCGGTCGTCGACGGCCGCCGTCCCCTGACGACAGGACCCCGGGCGATAAGGCAGTCTTCTCCTATGCCACAGAGTCACGGCACGCGCAGACGTCCCTCCGCCCCCGCCGGGCGCGGCCGCTCCGGCGCGCGGCGCGCGACCCGGGGACCGGGGTCCGACCAGGCACGCGGCGGCGTCCGGGACGACCGCGGACTCCCGAAGGTGCCCGCTCCGCGCGAGCCGTCCGACCCGCTGGACGACCGTCCGTCCGGGGGACGGCGGCTGCGGCGGATGCTCACGAGCAACGTCACGATCATGATCGTCGCGATCGGCGCGCTGGCGGCGGCGGTCGTGCTGGTCGACATCGGGCGCTTCGTCGACGGCGGCGCGAAACCGCCGAAGGCCGCCGCCCCCGACCTGTCGACCAACGACATGCTCGCCAAGCTGACGTCGGCGTCCGACATGGACGCGGTCACCGCCGACGCGATCGCCGCCGCGAAGAAGCGCGCGTACGAGCTGCACCAGAAAGAGCTGAAGCGGCTCAAGGAGAAGGCGAAGCGGGACGCGGCGGCCCGCGCGAAGCTCAAGGAGCAGCAGGAGCGCGAGCGGCTCGCCAAGATGAACCCGAGCGCCGGGCAGAACAAGGAGTACGGCAAGAAGATGAACGCCCTCAAGGGCTGGGGGCGCTGCTGGTCGTCGCTGCTGACGCTGTGGAACCACGAGAGCGGCTGGAACGAGCGCGCGGAGAACCCCGGCAGCGGGGCGTACGGCATCCCGCAGGCGCTGCCCGGCTCCAAGATGATGAGCGCTGGACCCGACTGGCGTACCAGCACCCCGACGCAGATCGCCTGGGGGCTCGGCTACATCAAGGCCCGCTACACCGACCCGTGCGGCGCGTGGGCGTGGTGGTCGTCCCACCACTGGTACTGATCCCTCCGGGCGGGCGCGGCCTGGCACGATGGTGGGATGCGGACGGGCAGAGCGCGGCAGGCGAACGGAGCGGACGACGGCTCGGGCGGCGGCGACTCCGGCGGCGGACGCCAGTGGGCGCGGGCCGACGCGACCAGGCAGGCGCTGCTGTCCGCGGCGCTCGAGGTGTTCGCCGACCGCGGCTACGCGGACGCGGGCATCGCCGAGATCGTCGAGCGGTCCGGGATCAGCGTCGGCAGCCTCTACCACCACTACGGCGGCAAGGCCGGGCTGTACGTCGCGCTGTGGGAGGAGCTGTCCGCCGAGCAGGAGGCGAGCGCGGCGCAGGCGGTGTCGGCGGCGCGCAAGGGCGGCGAGGCCGACCCGATCGCGCTGTTCATCGCGGGCGCCCGCGCCTACCTGCGGGTGTGCTGGGAGCGGCGGGAGGCGGCGCGGCTGTTCCTCGCCGGGGAGGGGCCGTCCGGGTCGTCGCTGATGCGGCGCAGCCGGGCGCAGAAGTGGATCGCGCAGAACACGAAGCTGCTCGGCGGGCCGTCCGGCGGGGCGCCGGCGGGACGTCCCGAGCAGGTGCTGAGCCTCGTCCTCACGACGGTGATCGGCGAGGCCGGACGGGAGATCGCGACGGCCGAGGGCGAGGCCGACGCGACGGAGATCATCGAAGAGGTGTGCCGCATCCTGATCCGGCTCGCCCGCTGAGCCGCCGGACGCCTCTCACCGGGCGGGCGTCCAGACGATCCCCACCGAGCGGACGTGCGCGGGCTGCGGCGGCAGGGTGCGCAGCCGCGCCGCGGTCAGCGGCCGTCCGGCGGGCACGAGCCGCCGCCGGACCGCGCGCGGCGGCAGCGCGGCGCGCGGCACGAGCACCGGCCCCGGCCGGACGGCGTCCCGCCGCCGCGCCGCCCGGCGCGCGAGCCGCAGCCTGAGCAGCAGCAGCGTCACGGCCGACGACATCGCGGCGAGGAACCCCGCCTGGAGCGCGCCCAGTTCGTTCAGCGTGAACGGCTTGTCGGGCAGCGTGTGGAGGCTCGCCACCGGGACGAACGGCCCCGCCGCCTGCTCCGGCGCGACCTGCGGCGGCGCCACCGGCGGCAGCGCCACCTGCGGTATCGCGACGCCCGCCAGCGGGTCGAACCCGGACGGGGTCAGCGGCGGGACGCCGGGCGGCAGGTTCGCGAGGCTCACCCCGGGCGGCGGCGCGCCGGCCGGGTCCGTCACGATCAGCTTGTAGGAACCGGACGCACCCCTGGCCTTCGCCGCCGACACGTCCGCGCGCAACGTGATCACGCCGGGCTTCGCGTCGGACGGCGCCCGCACCGTCGCCTGCGCCGAGACGCCGCCGCCCCCGACGCCGCCGAGGTTCCGCGCCGGCGGCCCGACCGAGGCGCCGGACGCCGACAGCCGCAGCACCGCGCCCGTCGCCGTCGCGTTCGCGGACGTGACCCGCACGGTCGCGGTGACCGAGCCGCCGGGACGCACCGTCGCCGACGACACCGTCAGCCCGAGCGCCAGCACGGGAGTCTTCGGCTTGGCCGGCGGCTTCGTGGGCGGCTTCGTAGGCGGCTTGGTCGGCCGCCCGGTGGTCGGCGGCTTCGTGGGCGGAGCGGTGGGCGGATCGGTTTTGGGTGGGTCGGTCTTCGGAGGATCCGTCTTCGGGGGGTCGGTCTTGGGCGGATCTGTCTTAGGCGGGTCCGTCTTGGGTGGGTCGGTCTTAGGCGGGTCCGTCTTCGGAGGGTCGCTCTTCGGAGGGTCGGTCTTGGGCGGGTCCGTCTTCGGAGGGTCGCTGGGCGTCTCGCTCGGCGACTCGCTCGGCGTCCCGGACGCGCCGCCGCTCGGGTCGGCCGTCGGCTCCGCCGCGGTCACCGGCGGCGTCGCCGTGCCGATGAGCGCCACCGCGCCCAGTCCAGCCAGGATCGATCCCGCCGATCGTGAGCGCACCCTGAACGCACCTCCACCGCGTCGCGGCCGTCTCCGCGAATTATGCCGAATTGGATGGAAGCACGCGCCCAGGACGCGAATCAACCCCACGCATCGAGCCCCAGGTCAACCACCCGTCTCCGGTCATCCTGAATTCCGAGATTGCCATGACATTGATCATTAAACCCCGCCATGTCCTTCTTTTTCATGATCACAAAACGTGAGTAAAGCTCACGACCGCCCTTGCCGACATTTCCCAGCAAATCACCCGAGACCACACCCCAGTTGATCATGATGACGGGCGGGGTGCCACACTGCTGGACATGACTCTCGGGACGATCGTGCTGACCGGCGCGGCGGGCAGCGTCGGCACCGCGCTGCGCGCCCCGCTGCGCGCGGCGGCCGAGCGGCTGGTGCTCGCCGACCGCGTCCCGCTCGACGCCGAGGCGCCGAACGAGGCCGTGTTCCGGGCCGACCTGTCCGACCCGGCGGAGGCGGCGCGAGTCGTCCACGGCGCGGAGGCGGTGGTCCACCTGGCGGGCGTCTCCGACGAGGCGCCCTTCCCCGACCTGGTCGAGGGCAACATCCTCGGGACGCAGCGCGTCCTGGAGGCGGCGCGGGTGGCGGGCGTGCCGCGCGTCGTCCTCGCGAGCAGCAACCGACTGACCGGTCTCTACCGGTCGACCGAAACCGTCTCGGCCGTGATGCCGCCGAGACCTGACGGCCTGTACGGGGTCAGCAAGGTCGCCGTCGAGGCCCTCGGCCGCCTCTACGCCGACAAGTTCGGGCTGGACGTCGTGTGCCTGCGCATCGGCAGTCTCGAACCGCGTCCGAGCGAGCCCCGGCACCTCGCCACCTGGCTCAGCCACCGGGACTGCGCGGGCTTCGTGCTGGCGGCGCTGACCGTCCCGGCGCCCGGGTTCCTCGCCGCCTACGCGGTTTCGGACAACGCCCGCCGCTTCTGGGAGCTGGACGAGCGCCTCGGCTACACGCCGGTCGACGACGCCGCGTCCTACGGCGTCCCGGACACGTTCGTCGGCCCCGACGTGCCGCAGGGCGGCGATTTCGCGTCGCCCGCGTTCACGCTCAAGTACCTCTCCGACGTTTCGGAGGGGGACGGGTGATGTTTAGGGTCACACTGGACGCGATGGACCGTTATCCTGACCTTCGGGTTACCGGTTCCTGACGGAAAGTCGAAGGGTCCATGCCAACGTCGACCTGGTTCCGCCTCAATGTCGCCAAGCGCGAGCGCGTACTCGAAGTGGCGATGCGGGAATTCGGCGAGAACGGGTACTCGACGGGCAGTCTCAACACCATCGCGCGCGAGGCGGGGATCGCCAAAGGCTCCCTCTTCCAGTACTTCAGCGACAAGCTGGAGTTCTACGCGTTCGTCTGCGACGAGGCGTCCCGCCGCGTCCGCGAGGAGATGGAGCGCCGCATCGCGCGGGTCGACTTCGAGCAGTCCTTCGACGAGTGGCTGTTCGACGTCCTCTGCGACTGGACCGAGTACATGGCCGACCACCCGCTGGAGCGCGGCGTCACCGCGGCGACGAACTTCGAGCTCGACAACAGCGTCCGGTCGGTCGTCCGCGACACGGCCAACCAGCACTACCTCCAGGTCATCCATCCGACGCTGAAGCTGTGGCGGGAGCGGGGCGAGATCCGCGAGGACGCCGACCTCGCCGTCCTCGCGACGTGGCTGATGACGATCCTGCCGTTCCTCGCGCTCGCCCCGTACTACGACGGCCTCGACCCGATCCACGAGCTGCGCGGGCGGACCCCGGCCGAGCAGCGCCCGGTGATCCGCCAGCTCATCGCGGGCTTCCGCCCGATCTTCGCGCCCGCCAAGTAGCTCAGGGGGCCAGGTCGTACTCCGCCGGCCTCGCCTTGCGGGACCCGGCCCAGTACTCGAACGTGTGGCCCGGCCACAGCGTCCGGTTGACGCCCGCGTCGTCCAGGTACCAGCTGCTGCAGCCGCCCTCGTTCCACACGGCGCGGCGGAGCCGGCGCTGCAGCCGGTCGTTGAAGCGGCGGACGGCCCTCGGCTTCGGCTCGATGGTGTCCGCGCCCGACTCCTGGAGCAGCCGCAGGCAGCTCAGCACGTGCTGGATCTGCACCTCGATCATGAACACGACCGAGTTGTGGCCGAGGCCGGTGTTCGGGCCGAGCAGCATGAAGAAGTTCGGCATGCCGAGGATCGTCGTGCCGCGGTGCGCCTCGATGCCGTCCGCCCAGATCTCCTGGAGCTTGACGCCGCCGCGCCCGGTGACGCGCAGGTCGGTGAGCGCGTCGGTGACCTTGAAGCCGGTGCCGTAGACGATGCAGTCGACCTCGTGCTCGCGCCCGTCGGCGGTGACGACGGAGTGCTCGCGGACCTCGGTGATCGCGTCGGTCACGAGCTCCACGTTCGGCCGCGTGAGCGCCGGATAGTAGTCGTTGGACAGCAGGATCCGCTTGCAGCCGATCGTGTAGTCGGGCGTGACCTTGGCGCGCAGCTCCGGGTCGTCGATCTGGGACTTGATGTGGCGGCGGGCGATCGCGTCCTGGACGCCGGACAGCCGCGGGTCGATCGTGAACCCGACCGCGCGCGCCTCGAGCGTCCAGTAGATCGCGGCGCGGAACGCCCGCGCCGCGCCGGGGACGTGCCTGAACACCGTCCGGACGGGCTTCGGGATGGGCTGGTCGGGCTTCGGCTGCACCCACGGCGGCGTCCGCTGGAACACCACTACCCGCCCTGCTTGCTCTGCCACCTTCGGGACGAACTGGATCGCGGACGCGCCCGTCCCGACCACGGCGACGCGCTTGCCGGTCATGTCGTAGGAGTGGTCCCACTCGGCGGAGTGGAAGGCGGTGCCGCGGAACCGCTCGGTGCCCGGCAGGTCCGGGTAGGACGGGACGTGCAGCGCCCCGATCCCCGACACGACGGCCTTCGGGGTGAGGACCGTCCCGTCCGCGAGCGTCACCTTCCAGCGCCGCGCGCCGTCGTCGTACTCCATCGAGTCGACGGCCGCGCCGAAGCGGATGTGCTCGCGCACCCGGTACTTGTCGGCGGTGCGCTCCAGGTAGGCGCGGATCTCGGGCTGCGGGGCGAACATCCGCGACCAGCCCGGGTTCAGCTCGAAGGAGAAGGAGTACATGTGCGAGGGGACGTCGCAGGCGCAGCCCGGATAGGTGTTGTCGTGCCACGTCCCGCCGAGCGCCTCGCTCTTCTCGAGGACGACGAAGTCGTGGAAGCCGGACTGCTTGAGCCTGATCGCCATGCCGAGGCCGGCGAAGCCGGAGCCGATGACGACGATCGCCGGGGCGCGCTCGCTCATGATCCATCCCTCTCGCGTAACCTACTCCGGGTAAGTTACCGGGAGTAGGTTACTGACGGTAGGTCCAATGACTAGGATTCTCCTGTGAGCAGCACCACACCGCGACGGCGGCGCATGTCCCGCGCCGAGCGCGAGCGGCAGATGCTGGACGTGGCGGAGGAGGTCTTCGGCGACCGCGGCTACCAGGCCACGTCCATGGACGAGATCGCCGAGCGCTGCGGCGTCTCCAAGCCGATGCTCTACGAGTACTTCGGCTCCAAGGACGGCCTGCTCCTCGCCTGCATCGGGCGCTCCAAGGCCGAGCTGTTCGACGTGACGCGGAAGGCGATGGCGGGGGCGAGCACGCCGCGCGAGATCCTCTGGCACGGCATGCTCGCCTACTTCGGGTTCGTCGAGGCGCACAGCAGGTCGTTCGCGATGCTGCTGCGCGGGTCGCTGTCCGCGCCGCCGTCCACGGCGGAGGCGATCGAGGCGACGCGCGAGCAGCAGAGCACGCTGATCGCCGGGGTGCTGACCGCGTTCGCGCCGGCCGCCCCCGCCACCGTGATCGAGGCGTTCACGCAGATCATCCTAGGCGGCAGCGAGCGGCTCGCGCAGTGGAAGGCGCGCCGCCCCGAGGTGTCGGCCGAGGAGGCCGCCCGCCATATGACCGACTTCTGCTGGAGCGGCCTCAGCCCCTACCTCCCGGACGCCGCGGAACGCGCTCCGGACGCCCGCTGAGTACGGTTGGATCACTCCATTCCGTCCGGATTCCTCGGAGGTCTGCATGCCACTCGCGCAGTTCGACGGAGCGCTCGCCGTGGTCACCGGAGCCGGCGCCGGGATCGGCCGGGCGACCGCCCTCGCGCTGGCCGAGCGCGGCGCGAACGTCGTCGCCGCGGACATCGACCTCGCCGCCGCCGAGCGCACCGCCGCGCTCGCGAAGTCGGTCGGCGCGGGCGGCACCGCCTACCAGGTGGACGTGTCGGACGCCGCCGCGATGGAGAGCTTCGCCGCCGCGGTGAAGGAGGCCCACCGCGCGCCGGACATCGTCGTCAACAACGCCGGGATCGCGGTCGCGGGCTCGTTCCTCGACACGTCCCTGGAGGACTGGGACCGGATCGTCGGCGTGAACCTGTGGGGCGTCGTCCACGGCTCGCGGCTGTTCGGCAGGCAGATGCACGACCGCGTGCACACCCTGCCCAACAAGCCCGACAAGCCGAACCTCGGCGGGCACATCGTCAACATCGCCTCCGCCGCCGCGTACACGCCGACGCGGACGCTGCCCGCCTACTGCACGACGAAGGCCGCCGTCCTCATGCTGAGCGAGTGCCTGCGCGCCGAGTTCGCGGGCTCCCGCATCGGCGTCACGGCCGTCTGCCCCGGCTTCGTCACCACCGACATCGTCGCGAACGGCACCTTCGTCGGCGACGCGGAGGCGGGCGAGCGGACGCGGCAGCGGAGCCTCAAGGCGTTGAAGGCGCGCAACTACCCGCCGGAGCGGGTCGCGGAGCGGATCGTCAACGCCATCGTCAAGAACAAGCCGGTGGTGCCCGTCACCGCCGAGGGCCATCTCCTGCGGGCGCTGTCGCGGGTCTCGCCCGCGTCCCTGCGCCTGCTGGCGCGAATCCCCGCGCCCCGCGGCTAATGGCATTCGGCGGCCATTTCCCGGTTTCCGAACGGGGAGTAGAAAATGGTTCACAAATGGTAGGCATTGGTACACCACCCGGAACCGAGGAGGCCGCGGAGCGGTGGTCCACTCCGCGGCCCGTCGACGTGAGAGGTTACTGACCTGGGCTCACCGGACCCAGGACACTCCTACCGATTGCACGGTCACGACGCCGACCTCCTCCTCCCCGGGCTGTGCGAGCACGCCGATCACCTGGCCTGCTCCGGGAGCAAGACCGGCGCACACCCGCCCCTTTACCGAATCACCCTAGAAGGTACTGACAGAAGATATGCCATGATCGGCCGATTCAGGTCAGAAATGATTTAGCGCCGTCATGACTTCGAGGGCGACGTCGGTCGCCTTGGCGAGACACGCGCGTTTCCGTTCGTCCTGCCGCCCCTTGGCCGGGGCGCGTTCGCTGTAACTGACGGTGAAGACCGCGTTGCGGAGCCGGGCGGTCACCTGCCCGACGACGGTCGGCTGGCCCTCGTCCGCCTTGAACCAGCGGTACGCCTCGTCGCCGAGCCCCTTGTGCGGCTCCAGGGAGATCGTCCGGACGAGGGGGGCGTGGTGCGCCTGCGTCCACTGCGCGTCGTAGTAGCTCTCGGCGTCGCGGACGGGGTTCGGGGTGTCGCCGGGCGCGTAGAGGTGCGCCTCGATGCGGAGCCAGCGGAAGTCCCGTCCGGTGGAGGAGTAGGTGCAGGTGGTGAGCGTCGAGTTCGCGCTCTCCCGCCGCGTCGCCTTCGGGACGGTCTTGTCGACGGTGCGCTGCGAGACCGTCCCGCAGGGCGCGGGCAGCGCCTTGACGACCTGGCCGCCGCTCTCCGCGGGCGTCTCGCCGTCCGTGGGCGTGCTGTCGGCGGTGGGCGTGCGGGACGTGGTGGCCGTGCGGGACGTGGTGGGACGCACGGCCGCGCCGTCCCCGCCGCCCCGGACGGGCGCGAGCAGGAACACCGCCACCGCCGCCGCGCCGAACGCGACGACCGCTACCAGCACCGCGACCCGCCGCGACCGGCGGCGGCCCGGCGACGGCGGCTCGGGCGCGGAATAGACCCGGTCGAACGGGTCCGGAGGACGCTGAAGGCCCAAACCCCGCTCCCCCTCCCCCGTAGCGCTTCCCGGTCCGCCACCCGTCAAGGTAGTAAGGACCGCGCCCGCTGACCAGGCCCCCTGACGGAGCCCGATGTCAGACCCCGTGGTCACAATGGAGGGGTGCTGATCGCGGACATCGCCCGGACCTCGGCGGACGTCGCCGCGACCTCGGGCCGGAAGGCCAAGGTGGCGTCGCTCGCCGAGTGCCTGCGCGCGGCCGAGCCCAGGGAGGCGGCGATCGTCGTCGCGTACCTGTCCGGCGAGCTGCCGCAGCGCCAGATCGGGGTGGGCTACGCGGCGCTGCGCGACGTCCCGCCGCCCGCGCCGGAGCCGTCGCTGACCGTGCTCGCGGTCGACGCGGCGTTCACCGAGATCGGCGCGGTGGCCGGGGCCGGGTCGGTGGCCCGGCGGCGCGAGCTGGTCGCGGCGCTGTTCGGCCGCGCCACCCGTCCCGAGCAGGACTTCCTGATCAGGCTGCTGGCGGGCGAGCTGCGGCAGGGCGCGCTGGACGGCGTGATGGCCGAGGCGATCGCGGCGGCGGCCGGGGTGCCGTCGGCGGAGGTGCGGCGCGCGGTCATGCTGCGCGGCTCGCTCGGCCCGGTCGCCACCGCCGCGCTCGCCGACGGGGTGGCCGGGCTGCGCGGCTTCGCCCTGGAGGTCGGACGCCCGATCAAGCCGATGCTCGCGGCGTCCGCGCCCGACGTCGACGCCGCGTTCGGCAAGCTGGCGGCCGAGGCCGCCGTGGAGTGGAAGCTCGACGGCATCCGCGCGCAGATCCACGTGTCCGGCGGCGAGGTGCGGGTGTTCACCCGGACGCTCGACGAGATCACCTCCCGGCTGCCCGAGGTCGTCGCGGCGGTGCGGGAGCTGCCCGTCCGCGACGCGGTGTTCGACGGCGAGCTGATCGCCCTCCGGCCGGACGGAAGCCCGCACCCGTTCCAGGTCACTTCCGCCCGCACGGCTACCCGCACCGCCAAGACCACCGGCACGGTGCCGCTCGCGGTGTTCCTGTTCGACGTGCTGCACCTCGACGGGCGCGACCTGCTCGACGCGCCGGGCGCGGAGCGGAACGCGGCGCTCGCGGAGGTCGTCCCGGAGGGCCTGCGCATGCCGCGCGTCGTCACCGCCGACCCGGCGCGGGCCAAGGAGGTGTTCGACGAGGCCGTCGCGCGCGGCCACGAGGGCGTCGTCGTCAAATCACTCGACACCCCGTACACGGCCGGGCGGCGCGGCGCGGGCTGGATCAAGGTGAAGCCCCGGCACACGCTCGACCTCGTCGTCCTCGCCGTCGAGTGGGGGCACGGGCGGCGCCGGGGGCTGCTGTCCAACCTGCACCTCGGCGCCCGCGACCCCGAGACCGGCGGGTTCGTCATGCTCGGCAAGACGTTCAAGGGGCTCACCGACGAGCTGCTCGCCTGGCAGACGGCGAAGCTGCGCGAGCTGGCCGTGCGGGAGGACGACTGGACCGTCCACGTCCGTCCGGAGCTGGTCGTCGAGATCGCGTTCGACGGCGTCCAGCACAGCCCGCGCTACCCGGGCGGCATCGCGCTGCGGTTCGCCCGCGTGCTGCGCTACCGCCCCGACAAGTCGGCGGCGGAGGCCGACACGATCGACACCGTCCGCGCCGTCGCGCCCGTCATGGACTAGCCGACGGTTCCTGGCGCTCTTCGCCCAGCCGCGCGGTGGCGTGGGTGGCGGTCGGCGGATCCTCCTCGGGGACGGGACGGCGCGCCCGGCGGGACGCGGCGCGCATCCGCAGCCGCGACGCGGGCTTCCCGCGCTCCCTGGCGACCCCGCGGTTCCGGGTCAGGGCGCGGCGCCGCTCGCGGGCCTCGGCGCGGCGTTCGGCCCAGGCCGCCTTGCGGCGTCCGGTGCGGCGGCCCGGCGACCGGCGTCCCGTGCGGGCGGCGGCCCGGCGCTCCAGGCGCACGGCGGCGCGCCGGTCCGAGCGGGCGGCGGCGCGGCGTTCGGCGCGGGCGGCGGCGCGCCGCCGGGCGCGCGCGGGCGAACGTCCGCCGCGCAGCCTGCGGCGCGCCCGCTCGGCCGCGTCGGCGCGGCGTTGCAGCAGCTCGGGCGGGATCAGGTCGTGCCGCCCGGCGATGAACTCCTGCACCCAGATCTTCCCGTTGATCAGCGGCCGCCGGTACAGCTTCTCCCGCCGGACGGCCCGCTGGTACCGGCGCGACCCCGCGTCGTACCGCCACCGCGCCCACGGCGACCCCGGCCGCGCCACCCGGACGGCCCCGACGACCAGCAGCGCGGGCACGAACAGCCCGATCAGGCCCGTCCAGATCTTGCCCTTGAGCAGCGTGATCACCGCCAGCGCGAGGTTGACGACGAGCGACGCCGCGTACAGGCGGCTGAGCGCGACGCCGCCCGGGTCGAGCCCGAGCCCGTCGTACCCGAACGGCCGGACGCCGAGCAGCAGCAGCCCGGTCACGGCGATGGCGACGAACACGGCGTCGACGGACGCGCGGCCCTTCTCCGTCCAGTAGACGTCGCTGAGATGCAGGATCAGGGCGAACTCGTCCAGGACGAGGGCGGAGCCCATCCCGAAGACGATGGCCGCGGCCAGTTCCAGGCGGACGTGCCCGTCCGGCACGGCGAGGCTCGCCACCCCGCCCGCCAGCATCAGCACGACCCCGAACACCACGTGGTGGATGTGCACGTCTCCGGCCGTCACGTTCCGGAACCAGCGCACGTCCGCCCGGATCATCCGGACGTTCACCCTGGTCAACACGAACGTGACGATGAACGCGACGAAGAAGCCGAACAGCGGCAGCCGCCCGGTCTCCACGATCCGCTCGTCGAACATCTCGATCATCTGCCCCCCGCAGCCTCCATGATGCCCGGCGACATGCACGGATATCGTGGGACCCCTGATGAGACGTCGGGGGGCCCCATTTGGATCGGATTGTTGACCGTTGTGATCCGGGCGGGCGGGCTTGGGTCGCCGAGGCCGTTCGGCTTGTCGATGCTGACGCCAACCGGAGCGCTGACACGCACCTGCACGTGTTCCCGCTGCCGCCTGAGTGGGGCATCGACCTCTACCTGAAGGACGAGTCCGTCCATCCGACGGGGTCGCTCAAGCATCGGCTGGCGCGGTCGCTGTTCCTGTACGGGCTGGCGAACGGCTGGATCCGCGAGGGGACGACGATCATCGAGGCGTCCAGCGGGTCGACGGCGGTGTCGGAGGCGTACTTCGCGCGGCTGCTCGGGCTGCCGTTCGTCGCGGTGATGCCCGCGTCCACCAGCCCGGAGAAGATCCAGCTCATCGAGTTCTACGGCGGGCACTGCCACCTGGTGGACGACCCGTCGTCGATCTACGCCGAGTCGCGGCGCCTCGCCGCCGAGTGCGACGGCCACTTCATGGACCAGTTCACCTACGCCGAGCGCGCCACCGACTGGCGCGGCAACAACAACATCGCCGAGTCGATCTTCGAGCAGCTGCGGCTGGAGCGGTTCCCGGAGCCCTCCTGGGTGGTGGTCGGCGCGGGCACCGGCGGGACGTCCGCGACGATCGGCCGGTACGTCCGGTACCGGCGGTTCCAGACGCGGCTCGCGGTCGTCGACCCGGAGGGCTCGGCGTTCCACGGCTCGTACGCCGACGGCGACCCGGAGCGGACGGCGGCGGGCTCGCGGATCGAGGGCATCGGGCGGCCGCGCGTCGAGCCGTCCTTCCTGCCGACGGTGATCGACCGGATGATCCGGGTGCCGGACGCGGCGTCCATCGCGGCGATGCGCTGGACGAGCGAGGTCAGCGGCCGGGACGTCGGCGGCTCCACCGGCACGAACATGTGGGGCGCGGCGGAGCTGATCGCGGGGATGCGGGCGCGCGGGGAGCGCGGCAGCGTCGTCACGCTGATCTGCGACGGCGGCGAGCGCTACAGCGGCACCTACGGGTCGGACGAGTGGCTCGCCGGGCAGGGCCTCGACATCGCGCCGTACCGGGCCGCGCTGGACGCCTTCATCAAGACGGGCGACCTGCCGGCGGTCCCGTGACGGCTATCCGGTGACGGCTATCCGGTGACGCGGACGGGGTTGAACAGGTCGGCGTAGATCAGCAGCCCGCCCATGACGATCAGCACGGCCGCCATCACGTACGTCACCGGCAGGGCCTTCGCGACGTCCACGTAGCCGGGGTCGGGCCTGCGGAACACCCGCGCGAACGCCTTCTTGATCGCCTCCAGCAGCGCGCCCGCGATGTGGCCGCCGTCCAGCGGCAGCAGCGGGACGAGGTTGAACAGCCCCACCGCGAGGTTCAGCGAGCCGAGCAGCATGACGAAGTAGGAGATCTTCTGCGTGCCGGTGAACTCCTGGGACGCGGCGACCTCGCCGCCGATCCGGCTGACGCCGACGACGCCGATCGGGCCGTTCGGGTCGCGCTTGTCGCCGCCGAACGCGGCGTTCCAGACGCCGACCATCTTCTGCGGCATCCGCACCAGCGCGCCCGCCGTGCGCGAGGTCAGGTCGCCCATCGTGCTCGCGACCGCGCCCGGCCCCTGCCGCTCGACGGCGCTGTCGGGCGTGATGCCGAGGAAGCCGACGTTGACGACCTTGTTCTCGTCCTCCAGGTCGTACATCTGGTTGCGGGTGATCGGGACGGTGAGCGTGATGTCGTGCCCGTCGCGCCGGACGGTCATCGGCACCGACTTGCCGCCGTCGCCGCGGATCAGCTCCTGCAGCTCGCGGTAGTCGCCGATCTTCTCGCCGCCGAACGCGACGATCCGGTCGCCGGGCTTGAGCCCGACCTGCTTGGCGGGCGTCGCGGGCGCGTTCGCCGGGCAGCCCTTGACGTCGGCCGACTGGCTCGCCGGGACCATGCACTCGGCGACCTCGCGGATCACCGGCTGCGGCTGGCTCGTCCCGATGCCCATCAGCAGGATCGCGAAGAACAGCACGGCGAGGACGAGGTTCATCGCGGGCCCGCCCACCATGATCAGCGCCTTCTGCCACCACTTCTTGGCGTAGAAGACGCGGTCCTCGTCGCCGGGCCTGACCTCCTCCAGCGCCGCGCCGCGGGCGGACTCGATGAGGCCCTGCCAGGGGCCGGTGCTGATCCGCCGGACCTGGCCGGGGGCGTCGCCGCGGCGCGGCGGCAGCATCCCGATCATGCGGATGTAGCCGCCGAGCGGGATCCATTTCACGCCGTACTCGGTCTCGCCGCGGCGCCACGACTTCATCGTCGGGCCGAAGCCGACCATGAACTGGGTCGTGCGGACGCCGAACAGCTTGGCGAACGAGAAGTGCCCGAGCTCGTGCAGGGCGATGGACACCAGCAGGCCGAAGAACAGGATCAACGCTCCAGCCAGGTAGGCCATGCGGATTGCCCCTCCGGGTCGTGCACCCCGCGCACCCAGGGTGATCTCCAGCAACCGTCTTAGAGTACGTCACGGGCCCGCATTCGGTTTAACGCACGAGCTCAGCCATAGGGCATGGACAAAGGGAACTGCTAGCCTTGCCCGCAGCCGACTATCCCGTGCGGGAGAGTCCCTCGCAGCCGGCGGGGGACGCCGAAGGAGCAAATCCTCCCCGGAACCTCTCAGGCCCACGGACCGCACGGGCCAGGCGACCTCTGGAAAGCGGGGACCGAGTCCCCCGCCGAAGGTGAAAGCCCGACCTCTCCGGGACGGGTGAAGCTCTCAGGCGCCGATGACAGAGGGGGAGGCACCGAGACGCCCGGTGCGCGGGTGGGACGATGAGGCCACGCGCGCCCGTGACGAAGGAGCCGAACCCATGTCCGCCGACAGGAACGACGCCGAGACCGCCGTGAAGAACCCGAAGAAGACGCCGCTGCACGACGTCCACGAGGGCCTCGGCGCGAACCTCGTCGACTTCGCCGGTTACCTGATGCCGCTGCGCTACGCGAGCGAGACGGCCGAGCACCAGGCCGTCCGCACCGGCGCGGGCCTGTTCGACCTGTCCCACATGGGGGAGATCTTCCTCGCCGGGCCGGGCGCGGCCGCGGCGCTCGACTTCGCGCTGGTCGGGAACCTGTCGCCGATGAAGGTCGGCAAGGCCCGGTACACGATGATCTGCGGGCCGGACGGCGGCGTCCTCGACGACCTGATCGTCTACCGCCTCGCCGACGAGACGTGGATGGTGGTCGCGAACGCCGCGAACGCCGACGTCGTGCGGGACGCGCTGACCGAGCGGGTCTCCGGCTTCGACGCCACCGTGGACGACAGGTCCGACGCCTACGCGCTGATCGCCCTCCAGGGCCCGCGTTCGCAGAAGATTCTCGAAGGCTTCACCGACGCTCCGCTGGCCGACCTGAAGTACTACGCGATCCTCGCCGGGCGGGTCGCCGGGGTCGACGCCCTGGTCGCCCGCACCGGCTACACCGGTGAGGACGGCTTCGAGCTGTTCGTCGACGCGGCCGACGCCGTCCCGCTGTGGAACGCGCTCGCGGCCGTGGACGGCGTCGTCCCGGCCGGGCTGTCCGCCCGCGACACGCTGCGCCTGGAGGCGGGGATGCCGCTGTACGGCAACGAGCTGACCGCCGAGACCACCCCGTTCGAGGCGGGCCTCGGCCGGGTGGTGAAGCTGGACAAGCCCGTCGACTTCGTCGGGAAGGCCGCCCTCGCGGCGCAGGCGCAGACCCCGCCGGGGCGCAGGCTCGTCGGGCTCGTCGCGCGCGGGCGTCGGGCGCCGCGGAAGGGGTATGCGGTCGTCGCGTCCGGCGGCACGCCGTGCGGGGTCGTGACGAGCGGCGCGCCGTCGCCCACACTGGGCACGCCGATCGCCATGGCGTACCTCGACAGCGGCGCCGCGGAGACCGGCCTCGCCGTGGACGTGCGCGGCCGGCAGGAGCCGGTGGACGTCGTCGACCTGCCGTTCTACAAGCGTTCCTAAGGAAGCCGTCCCGGGGGCGCGGGACCGACCGTCCCCCCGCAGCGAACCCCGTACAGAGAAGAGAGAAGTGATCGTGAGCGTTCCGGAGCAGCTCCGCTACAGCGAGGAGCACGAGTGGGTGGCGGGCCTCGGCCCCGCCGGTTCGACGCCGGAGGACGACATCGTCACCGTGGGCATCACCGCGCACGCCGCCGACGCCCTCGGCGAGATCGTCTACCTGGAGCTCCAGGTGGCCGAGGGCGGCGCCGTCGAGGCGGGCGAGGTCTGCGGCGAGGTCGAGTCGACGAAGTCGGTCAGCGACATCTACTCGCCGGTCAGCGGCGAGATCACCGCGATCAACTCGGCCGTGGTGGACGTCCCGAAGGTGATCAACGACGACCCGTACGGCGAGGGCTGGCTCTTCAAGGTGCGGCTCTCGGCGGAGCCGGGCGACCTGCTCGACCCGGTCGCCTACGAGAAGCTGATCGAGGAGGGCTGACCGTGGGCCTGAACGACCCGCTGGCCGCGGCCGACCCGGAGGTCGCCGCGGCCGTCGCCGCCGAGCTGCGGCGCCAGCAGTCCACCCTGGAGATGATCGCGTCGGAGAACTTCGCGCCGGTCGCGGTGCTGGAGGCGCAGGGCTCCGTCCTGACGAACAAGTACGCCGAGGGGTACCCGGGCAGGCGGTACTACGGCGGCTGCGAGCACGTCGACGTCACCGAGCAGCTCGCGATCGACCGTGCCAAGGCGCTGTTCGGGGCGGAGCACGCGAACGTCCAGCCGCACAGCGGGGCGCAGGCCAACACGGCCGTCTACTTCGCCCTGCTCCAGCACGGCGACACGATCCTCGGCCTCGACCTCGCGCACGGCGGGCACCTCACGCACGGGATGCGGCTGAACTACTCGGGCAAGGTGCTGAACGTGGTGCCGTACCACGTCCGCGCCGAGGACGGCCTGGTCGACATGGACGAGGTCGCCACCCTCGCCGAGGAGCACCGGCCCAAGATGATCGTCGCGGGCTGGTCGGCATACCCGCGGCAGCTCGACTTCGCGAAGTTCCGGGAGGTCGCCGACTCGGTCGGGGCGCTGCTCATGGTCGACATGGCGCACTTCGCCGGGCTGGTCGCGGCGGGGCTGCACCCGTCGCCCGTCCCGCACGCGGACATCGTCACGACCACCACGCACAAGACGCTCGGCGGCCCGCGCGGCGGGCTGATCCTCGCCCGCGAGGAGTACGCCAAGAAGATCAACTCGGCGGTGTTCCCCGGCATGCAGGGCGGCCCGCTGGAGCACGTGATCGCCGCGAAGGCGGTCGCGCTGAAGGTCGCCGCGTCGGACGAGTTCAAGGCCCGGCAGGAGCGCACGGTCGAGGGCGCGAAGCTGCTCGCCGAGCGGCTCCTCGCCGAGGACGCCGCCAAGGCCGGGGTGAAGGTGCTGACCGGCGGGACGGACGTCCACCTCGTCCTGGTCGACCTGGTCGACTCCGAGCTCACCGGCCGGGACGCCGAGGACCGCCTGCACGACATCGGCATCACCGTGAACCGCAACGCCGTGCCGAACGACCCGCGTCCGCCGATGGTGACGTCGGGGCTGCGGATCGGGACGCCGGCGCTCGCCACCCGCGGCTTCACCGCCGCCGACTTCGCCGAGGTGGCGGACGTCATCGCGCTGGCCCTGCAACCGTCGTTCGACCGGGCCGCGCTGGCGGCGCGGGTCTCGGCGCTCGCGGCCGCGCACCCCCTGTACCCGGACCTGTGACGTCCCGGCGCCCCCTCCCCGCGCGGGAGGGGGCGCCCGTGAACGGGGAGGCAAGCCCCATGGCCATCAGCGTTTTCGACCTCTTCAAGATCGGCATCGGCCCGTCGTCGTCGCACACCGGCGGCCCGATGGCGGCGGCGCACCGCTTCGCGCGGGGCTTGGAACGTGACGGGCTGCTGGAGAAGACGGCGTCCGTGAAGACGATCCTGTACGGCTCGCTGGGGCTGACCGGGAAAGGGCACGGCAGCGACAAGGCCGTCATCCTCGGGCTGGAGGGCGACAAGCCCGAACTGGTCGACGTGGACGGGGTCGACGAGCGGATCGAGCGCGTCCGCACGCTGGGCGAGCTGCGTTTGTTCGGCGACCACGAGATCCCTTTCGTGGTCGGCGAGCATCTGGTCTTCGAGCGCAAGGAATCGCTGCCCGGCCACCCCAACGGAATGCGTTTCACCGCGCTTGACGCCGACGGCAACGAACTGCGCTCGAAGGTGTACTACTCGGTCGGCGGCGGCTTCATCCTGGACGAGACCGCGACCGGCGCCGACCGGATCAAGCCCGACGACACCGTCCTGCCGCACCCGTTCGACACGGCCGCCGACCTGCTCGACCGGTGCCGCGAGACCGGCCTCTCGGTGTCGGCGCTGATGCTGGAGAACGAGCGGGCGTTCGGCCGCACCCCGGACGAGATCCGCGCCGGGCTGCTGGAGCTGTGGGCCGTGATGGCGGCGTGCGTCGAGCGCGGCTGCACCCGCGAGGGGCTGCTGCCCGGCGGGCTCAAGGTGCGGCGGCGGGCGCCGCAGCTGCACCGCCAGCTCACCGCCGAGAAGCCCGGCGACCCGCTGCACGCCATGGACTGGGTGACCCTGTACGCCCTGGCCGTCAACGAGGAGAACGCGGCGGGCGGACGGATCGTCACCGCCCCCACCAACGGCGCGGCCGGGATCATCCCGGCGGTGCTGCACTACTACGCGCGCTTCGTGCCGGGCTGCGACGACGACGGGATCGTCCGGTTCCTGCTGACGGCCGCCGCCATCGGGGTGCTGTTCAAGCAGAACGCGAGCATCTCCGGCGCGGAGGTCGGCTGCCAGGGCGAGGTCGGGTCGGCCTGCTCGATGGCCGCCGCCGGGCTGACCGAGGTGCTCGGCGGGACGCCGGAGCAGGTGGAGAACGCCGCCGAGATCGGCATCGAGCACAACCTCGGGCTGACCTGCGACCCGGTCGGCGGGCTCGTCCAGGTGCCGTGCATCGAGCGCAACGCGGTCGGCGCGATCAAGGCGATCAGCGCGGCCCGCATCTCGCTGCGCGGCGACGGCCGCCACTTCGTCTCGCTCGACAAGGCCATCGCCACGATGCGCGACACCGGCCGCGACATGCTGGACAAGTACAAGGAGACGTCGCGCGGCGGGCTCGCCGTGAACGTCATCGAGTGCTGATGGCGCGGCCTTAGAACACTTCGTCCAGGGCGAGGGCGGCGGCGCGGCGCAGGGCGTCGCGGTCGGCGGCGGCGATGTCGCGGGCCGAGCACGTGGCCATGGCGATCACGTTGCCCCGGCGCGCGACGACCTGCGCCCAGGAGTCCTTGGTCAGGCCCTCGCAGCTCTCGTCGCCGATCCCGTGGTCGGCGGACGGGGCGGTGCAGCCGAAGTCCGTCCCTCCGTGGAGGGCGTAGCGCGCCTCCTTCACGCCCTTGTCGGGGTCGTCGCGGTTGTAGAGGTTGAGCTGGATCTGGAACGTGTCCTTCGGCGGGAACCTGGCGGTGCCGAAGGCGCACAGCCGCCATTCGCCGTAGCCGTCGCGGCTGCTCTGCGGGATCCGCTTGCCCTCGGCGGCGCCGAGGCCGCGGAGCATCGTCCGCCCGTCGTCGGAGTCGTAGATCCGGCACATGTCGCCGGGGAGGGCGTCGACGGTGTCGTCCGGCCGCAGGAGCCGCTGGACGGCGAAGAAGGCGCCCGCGATCATCGCCGCGCTGACCGGCAGCGCGATGGCCGGGGCCAGCCAGACCCAGAGGCGGCGCCTGCGGCGCGGCGCGGCCGGCGCGGTCGTCGGCGGGACGCTCATCGGCGGGTGCGTGATCGGTGGCGGCCCGGTCGGCGGCAGCGACACCGGCGGCGCGGTGGTCTGCGGCAGGGCGACGGGGAGCGCCCAGGCGGCGGGCGCCTGGAGCCGCCCGACCAGTTCGGCGGCGGACGGACGCAGACCCGGATCCTTCGCCAGGCAGGACGCGACGAGGGGGCGCAGCCGTCCGTCCAGCCCGGAGAGGTCGGGCTCCTCGCTGAGGATCTGGTGGAAGAGGGCCTGGACGGAGTCGCGGGCGAACGCCGGATGCCCGGTCGCCGCGTAGACCATCGTCGCGCCCCACGCGAACACGTCGGCGGCGGCGGTCGCGGGACGTCCCTCGATCTGCTCCGGCGCCATGTACGCCGGGGTCCCGATCGGGCCCTTGGTCAGCGAGGACGTGACGTCCAGCGCGCGGGCGATGCCGAAGTCGATGACGCGGGGCCCGTCCGGGCCCAGCAGGACGTTGTGCGGCTTGAAGTCCCGGTGGACGACGCCGGCCTCGTGGACGGCGGCCAGCGCGGCGGCCGTGTCGGCGGCCAGCCGCTCCAGCGCGTCGCCGCGCCGCGGCCCCTCGGCCTTCACCGCCGCCTGGAGCGACGGCCCGTCCACGTACTCGCTGACCACGTACGCGCTGGTGGAGTCGAGCCGGACGTCGACGACGCGGACCGTCCAGGACGGCGCGACCCTGCGGGCCGCCTCGACCTCGCGCTCCATGCGGCGGCGGGCGTCGGCGTCCAGGGCGCGGAGCACCTTGACCGCGACGCGCTCGCCGCCCGGACCCGAGCCGAGGTAGACGACGCCCTGTCCGCCCTCCCCGAGCCGTCCCAGGATCCTCCAGGGGCCGACGAGCGGGGGATCCCCCGCCTCCAGCGGCATCGCGGACATCCGACTCCCTTCCGGCAGATCCCCCTTCTCTATCGCATTCCGGGAGTGTTCGCGGTGTCACCCGCGCATGAAAGAACCCGGGGGCCGCGACGTCATCGCCGCGGCCCCCGGGCCATCGGGCCGCTCAGCGGGAGGGGCCCATGCCGTGGTCCGTCTGTATCCCTACGTAACGTCCAAGGGCCCCCTGGTGGAGCCGCCCGAAGCCGGAAGATCGGACAAGCAGCACCCCCTCATCGCCCTCGACGCCAGGTTCCCCTCGGACGCTAGTCCGGTGAACCGCGATTGACGCCCAACAGACGTCAAAGGCTTCGTCAGGATTGGGACGACCGCTCCGACGCGCGCCCCGACGACCCCGCGCGGTCGGCGCCCTTGAACATCTGGCGCATCTTGCGCGCGGCGTCGCCCGGCTTGCGCTTGGGCTGGTCAGGCTGGGGCTTGCCCTCGGCGGGCGGGCGCCTCCCGCGGTCGGTGCCGGTGCTGCCCGTCGTCTCGTCCTCGGCCCGGCCAGGCTTCTCGTTCACGACGACTCCCCCCGATGTCGTTTCACGGTCGTCACATGCGTACCCCGTCTACCGCGGGTAGAAGCGCACTTCGGGACGGCCGACCTGCCCGTAGTGCGGCTTGCGCCGGGCGAGCCCGTTCTCCGCGAGGTACTCCAGGTAGCGGCGGGCGGTGACCCGGGACACGCCCGCGAGGTCGGCCGCCGCGGCGGCGGACAGCCCGCCGGCCGCGCTCGCCAGCACCTCGGTGACCGCCTGGAGCGTCTCGGCGCTCATGCCCTTCGGCAGCGAGCGGTGGTCGGGGGTGCGGAGGGTGGCGAGCATGCCGTCCACGTCGGCCTGGCCGGCGACCTCCCCGGCGCCGCCCGCCTGCTCGCGGAACGCCGCGTACCGGACGAGCTTGTCCCGCAGCGACGCGAACGTGAACGGCTTGAGCAGGTACTGGACGACCCCGACCGACACCGCCGACCTGATCACCGCAAGGTCCCGCGCGGACGTGACGGCGATGACGTCCACCTCGCTGCCCCCGGCCCGCAGCGCCCGGCACACGGTCAAGCCGTGCGTGTCCGGCAGGTAGAAGTCCAGCAGGACGACGTCGACGCGGTTGCGCTCGCAGAACCGGAGCGCGTCCGCGCCCGAGTGGACGACGCCCGCCACGCTGAACCCCGCGACCCGCTCGACGTAGGAGCGATGCGCCTCGGCGGCGACGGGATCGTCCTCGACGATCAACACGCTGATCATCGGGCCCTGCCTTCCTGGGGGGCGCCCCCCGGACCCCCGGGCCGGAGGCCCGAAGATCCTCGCTTCGCTCCGGTCATCGGGTCTCCAAGGGAAGCCGGACGGTGAAGACAGCGCCGCTGCCTCCGGGACCCGAGCCGACGCGGACGTCGCCGCCGTGCCGCCGCACCGCCTGGCCGACGAGCGCTAGGCCGAGGCCGTGCCCGACCGGGCCGCCGGACGTCTTGGTCGTCCAGCCGCGGCGGAACATCTCCGGGACGGCGTCCGGGTCCACGCCGGGCCCGCTGTCGGACACCTCCAGGACGAGCCCGCCCGCGTCCCGGCGGACGCCGACCACGACCCGCGGCGGACGCTCCGCGGCGCCCTCGATGGCCGCGTCCACCGCGTTGTCGATCAGGTTCCCGAGGATGGTGACGAGGTCGCGGGGCTCCACCACGCCGTCGATCACGGTGTCCTCGGCGACGGCCAGCTCGACGCCGCGCTCCCCCGCCTCCGCCGACTTGCCGAGCAGCAGGGCGGCGAGCACCGGCTCCGACACCGAGCCGACGACCCGGTCGGTGAGCCGCTGCGCCGTCTCCAGCTCGGCGGTGGCGAACTCGACGGCCTGCTCGGGACGTCCCATCTCCACCAGCGACACCACCGTGTGCAGCCGGTTCGCCGCCTCGTGGGCCTGCGAGCGCAGCGACTCGGCGAAGCCGCGGACGGTGTCCAGCTCCCCGGTCAGGCCCTGCAGCTCGGTGTGGTCGCGCAGGGTGACGACGTTGCCGCGCGCCCTGTCCCGCGACCGGACGGGCGAGGTGTTCACGACCAGGACGCGGGTGTCGCCGACGTGGATCTCGTCCGACCGGGGCTCCGCCGACACGAGGGTCGCGACCAGCTCGTCGGGGAGGCCGAGTTCGGCCACCGGGCGTCCGCGCGGGTCGCCGTGCATGTCACCGTGCAGGTCGAGCAGCTCGCGGGCGGCGTCGTTGCAGAGGACGACGCGCCCCTCCCTGTCGAGCAGCAGCAGCCCCTCCCGGACCGCGTGCAGGATCGCCCGGTGGTACTCGAACATGTCGCTCAGCTCGCCGGGCGCGACGCCGCGGGTCTGCCGGCGCAGCCGCGCGGACACAAGGTAGCTGCCCGCCATCCCGGCGGCGAGCACGGCCAGCGCGACCCCGCCGAGGTAGTACAGCCGGTGCCGCAGCTCCTTGGTGATCACCCGGATCGTGATGCCGACCGCGACGAGCGCCACCACGCGGTGCCCGTCGTCGAACACGGGCGTCACCGTGCGGACGGACGGGCCGAGCGTCCCCGTGTAGGTCTCGGTGAACGTGCGCCCGGCGACGGCGGGCGCGGTGTTGCCGACGAAGTGCCCGCCGATCCGCGCCGGGTTCGGGTGCGTGTAGCGGATCCCGGCCGGGCTCATGATCGTGACGAAGTCGACGCCGGTGTCGCGGCGGACGCGCTCGGCGTACGGCTGGAGCGACCGGCTCGGGTCGCGGGTGGCGAGCGCGGCGTGGACGTTCCGGCCGTCCGCGATGCTGATCGCGACGGCGGTCACCGTTCGCCCGGCGGCGTCGTCGGCGGACTGGCCCGCGTCCAGGTAGGCGGCGGTCACGCCGACCGCCACCAGCAGCCCGACGATCGCGGCCTGCAGCACGAGGAGCTGCCGGGCAAGGCTCCAGCCGCTCGGCACCGTCCATCCCGGACGCCGCACGTCAGCCCCTTTCGTCCACCCGCCGCCGTGAACGAAATGTACACAAGGGTGACCACCCTCACAGGACGGCGGATAGTCCAGATTGCACAGGCCCCGAGGCCCCCGCCGACCATGCTCCCCCGACCTGCGACGGCCCACCCGAGTGCAGGCGCCCGCCGTGTGCATGCGCCCCTCTCCGCTGGCGCATGGGCGTCTGCCGGAGCGCGGGCGCCCGTCCGGAGGTCCGCGCCCGTGCCAGGCGCAGGACCCGGACGGGCGCCGCCGCCCCGAGGACCCCGGCCCCGGACGCGGGCGCGCGCCCCGCGCGGTCAGGCGGGCCCGGGCCGCGGGCGGCGGCGCCTCCCGCCTCGCGCCGCGGCCGTCCTGAACCTGATCACGACCGGCAGGTCGGGCATCCCGACCGCGCGCCGGAACCGCTCGACCGGGCCCGCGCCGAGCTCCCCGTACACCTCGCCGACCAGGGCGTCGCGCGCGCAGTCGACCCGCATCCTGAGGCGCGGGCGGTGCGCGGAGCCGGTCAGCCTGACCCGCGCGTCCTGGACGCCGGGCATCTCCCGCGCCGCCAAGGCCAGCTCGCCGGACGCGACATCGGCGAGCGCGCGGATGCGCGGATCGACGTCCGGCCAGCGCCGCTGGACGAGCGCCCTCCCCTGGAGCACCAGCCACAACTGCCCGGCGAGCGCGACCGCCTCCGCCGTTCCGGCCGCGACGGGCAGGAACCAGCCCTCGTCCCGCGCGTACCGCACGAGCGACGGATCGAGCGGGGGCCTGCCCGACAGGGCGCCGAGCGCGTCGAACGCGCCGAGCCCGGCCGCGAGCGCCGCGCTCCCGCAGAGGAGGAGGACGGCGCCGGTCACCGCGAGCGGGATCCTCATGTCAGTCCTTCCGCCAGCCGAGCCGGACGTCGACCCGCGGCCGGTGCATGGGCTCCACGCGGTCCAGCCGCTCGTCGACCGCGTCGCGGACCAGGTCGTCCAGGTTCGCCGGGTTGCGGTAGTAGGTGGTCGCCCGGACGACGAGGCCGCGGCGGAACGTCCCGCGCCCCCACCGGCGGGCGCGGACGCGGACGCGCTCGATGCCGGGGACGGCGAGCGCCGCGTCGGCGAGCGTCCGGCGCAGGTCGGCGCGGCCGAGGCCGCCCGCGAGGCGCGGGTCGGCGCCGTCCAGCGGGACGCCGCGCGGCCGTCCGGGCAGCGCGGCCAGCAGGAACGCCAGGCCGAGCGCCAGCGCGGCGCCCGCCCCGGCCAGCACGGCCGGATCGTTCCAAGAGCGGTGCCGCAGCGCCTCCGTCACCGCCGCCGCGCCGGGCAGCGGATGGACGCCCGACCCGAGCGCCGCCGCGAGCAGCTCCACCGCCGCCGTCCCGCCGGCGGCGGTCACCAGCAGCGCCGCCGCGATCCCGGCGAGCGGGCGCGGCGGCCGGAACTCCCGGACGGCGAGCCGCCGCGCGGCCCGCTCCCGCTCGACCGCGTCCCGCGTGATCTCGTCCTGCCCGAGCACGTCCTGTACGAGTGTTGTCTCGGCCACAGCCACCCCCGTGAGCCATCGGCACGTCCGACGTCACTCATCGTGCGTCATGGTCACGCGGAGCGAAACCCGCCATGCCGATCTCGCCCGCCTTTGCCGGAACGGGGAAAGCGCAGGTCAGCGGAAGACGACCGTGCGGTCGCCGTTGAGCAGGACGCGGTGCTCGCAGTGCCAGCGGACCGCCCGGGCGAGCGCGAGGCACTCGACGTCGCGGCCGACCGCGACCAGCGCCTCGGGGCTGTGCGTGTGGTCGACCCGCGCGACCTCCTGCTCGATGATCGGGCCCTCGTCCAGGTCGGCGGTGACGTAGTGCGCGGTCGCGCCGATCAGCTTGACGCCGCGCGCGTGCGCCTGGTGGTAGGGGCGGGCGCCCTTGAAGCTCGGCAGGAACGAGTGGTGGATGTTGATGATCGCGCCGGGCAGCTTGGCGCAGAAGTCGTCCGAGAGGATCTGCATGTACCGGGCGAGGACGACGAGGTCGGCGCCGTAGTGCTCGACCAGCGTCAGGATCTCGGCCTCCTGCGCGGCCTTGCCGCCCGGCCCGGCCGGCAGGTGGTGGTAGTCGATCCCGTACGACTGGGTGAGCGGCCTGAGGTCGGGGTGGTTGGACGCGACCGCGACGATGTCGATGTCGAGCAGCCCGGACCGCGTCCGGTACAGGAGGTCGTTCAGGCAGTGCCCGCCCTTCGACACCATGATCAGCACGCGCGGGCGCTCGGCCAGCGTGTGCAGCCGCCACTCCAGCCCGAGCTCCGGGACGAGCGAGGCGAACGCGCCGCGCAGCTCGTCGGCGTCGGCGCCGTCCGGGGCGCCGAACTGCACCCGCATGAAGAACGTGCCGGACCCGCCGTCGCCGAACTGCTGGCTCTCCACGATGTTGCAGCCGCGCTCGGCGAGCAGGCCGGAGACGGCGGCGACGATGCCGGGCCGGTCCGGGCAGGACAGGGTCAGCACATATTCGTTCACGGTCTCAACTCTCGGCGGGAGCGACGGAATGGCGGATCGGATCGCTGCCGAGCTTACGCGGCGTCCGGCCGTCCCCGGCGCGTTCCATGCCGGCTGCCCGTGTCGCGTCGGAGGCCGGGGCTACCTTGGCCTTCATGCGGCGAATCGTGGTGATCTCGGCGGTGATCGCGCTCGCCGTCGCGGGATGTACCGGGACGCCCCGGAAGGCGGGGAGCGGGCGGCCCGCGACGGTCGGCGGCGTCCCCACGTCCGCGGGCACGCACAAGCAGAAGCTGGACGTCGGGACGTTCGGCCACCGCGAGTACCTGCTGCACGTCCCGGCCGAGGTGTCCGGCGGGCGGTGGGAGGACGGCAGGCCCGCCGACCCGCCCGCGCTGGTCGTCGCGCTGCACGGCGGGCTGGCCACGATGGGCCAGATGGAGAAGCTGACCGGGTTCGACCGGCTGTCCGACGAGAAGGGCTTCCTGGTCGCCTACCCGGACGGGTTCATGACCACCTGGAACGCGGGCGACTGCTGCGGCCCGGCCAAGGTCGGGGACATCGACGACGTCGGGTTCCTGGCCAAGCTGATCGACCGGCTGACCGGGGCCGGGCTCGCCGATCCCCGCCGCGTCTACGTCACGGGCTTCTCCAACGGCGCGGGGATGGCGTACCGGATGGCGTGCGAGCGTCCCGGGAAGATCGCGGCGATCGGGGTGGTGGAGGGCGCGCTGGTCACGAAGTGCGATCCGGGCCGCCCGGTCTCGGCGATGATCTTCCACGGGACGGCGGACGAGAACGTCCCCTACCACGGCGGCGGGCGCCGCGACTTCAACGACGGCCGCCCGTTCCCGCCCGCGTCCCGCGCCGTCGCCTTCTGGCGCCGGGTCGCCGGACTCCCCGCCAAGGGTGAGAAGATCAACACGAGCGTCTCCGGCGCCCGCTGCGAGAGCAGCGGCGCGGACGGAGTCGCGGTCGCCTTCTGCACGGTCGACGGCGGTACGCACCGGTGGCCGCCGGGCGCGAGCGCCGTGCTCTGGGATTTCTTCGCCGCGCATCCACGTGCCCGCTGACCGGCCCGAACGGTGGACGTGAGAGGATTTCATATTTGCCGCTAGGCTGGCACCGTGACGAGCATGAACCTCCGGGACCGCTACGACGCCGCGACGGCCGGGATCGAGGCCCCGTTCGCCGCCGTCGACCTGGCGGCCTTCCGCGCCAACGCCGCCGGTCTCGTGCGCCGCGCCGCCGGGAAGCCGATCCGGGTCGCGAGCAAGTCGGTGCGGTGCCGCGCCCTCCTCGCGGACGTCCTCGCCATGGACGGCTTCGCCGGGATCATGGCCTTCACCCTCCCGGAGGCGCTCTGGCTCGCCGCGGAGGGCGTCAGCGACGACATCCTCGTCGCCTACCCCACCACCGACCGGACGGCCCTCGCCGCGCTCGCCGCCGACCCGTCCGCCGCCCGCGCCGTCACGCTCATGGTCGACTGCCCCGAGCACCTCGACCTGATCGAGGCGGCGGTGGGCGACCGCCGCATCCGGGTCTGCGTCGACGTCGACGCCTCGTACCGCCCCCTGGGCGGACGGGTCCGGATCGGCGCGCTGCGCTCCCCGCTGCGCACCCCCGCCGAGGTCGCGGCGTTCGCCGAGCAGGTCATCAAGCGGCCGCCGCTGCGCCTCGTCGGGCTGATGGCCTACGAGGCCCAGATCGCCGGGGTCGGGGACGTCCCGCCGGGCCGGCCCGCCCGGGGCCGGGTGATCCGCGCCATGCAGCAGCGGTCGCGGACCGAGCTGGCGCGGCGGCGGGCGGCGATCGTCCGGGCCGTGCGGGAGCTCACCGACCTGGAGTTCGTCAACGGCGGCGGCACCGGCAGCGTCGAGAAGACCGCCGCCGAGCGCGCCGTCACCGAGGTCGCGGCCGGGTCCGGGCTCTACCAGCCGCACCTGTTCGACCAGTACTCCAACTTCGCCGGACGTCCCGCCGCGCTGTTCGCGCTGCCCGTCGCGCGCCGTCCCGCGCCCGGCGTCGCGACCTGCCTCGGCGGCGGGTACCTGGCGTCCGGCCCGGCGGACGCCGTGCGGCTGCCCCAGCCGTACCTGCCGACCGGCCTGTCCTACGACCCGAACGAGGGCGCGGGCGAGGTGCAGACGCCGCTGCTCGGCCGCTCCGCCGACCTGCTGTCCGTCGGCGACCGCGTCTGGTTCCGGCACACCAAGGCGGGCGAGCTCTGCGAGCGCTTCGACGCCCTCCACCTGATCGACGGCGACCGTGTCGTCAGGACCGTCCCCACCTACAGGGGCGAAGGGAAGACGTTTCTATGAAGGGGGGCGACCCCCTTCGACCCCCGGCGAGCCGGTCGATCCTCACGCCACTCTTGCGGTTGATGTGACCGTGCGGGTCTGTGCGTGGCGCTCCGGTCGACCGGCTCGGCGGGTCGTGCGGCCTCCGGGCGTGGCCGCCCTCCGGCCGCACGACCCGTGCGCCTGGGCTTAGGTTGGGGGTATGAGCGACGCGCCCCTGATCAGTGTTCGCGGCGAGGCGGTGCTGGAGGCCGAGCCGGAGATCGCGCGGCTGTCGGTGCACGTCCAGTCGCAGGAGTCCGACCGGCGGGCGGCCCTCGACCGGCTCACCGAGCGCAACCAGCGGTGCCTCGACCTGGTGAAGTCCTACGGCGAGGCCGTGGAGAGGCTGGAGACGGGCGGGCTGTCGATCACGCCGGTGCTCAAGTACCGGCGGCGCGAGGGGGACGTCCGCGCCTACCGCGGCACCGTCTGGATCAAGATCACGGTCAGCGACTTCGGCGTGCTCGGCGAGCTGGTCGCCCGGCTCGGCGACCTGGAGCGCACGTTCGTCGACGGCCCGCAGTGGGACCTGCGCCGCGACAGCGGGGTGTACCGGGAGGCGGCGCGGCAGGCCGCGCACGAGGCGGTCGAGCGGGCCCGCCGCTACGCCGACGCGCTCGGCAGCGAGCTCGTCGGCCTGGTCGAGCTGTCGGACGAGGGCCTCGGCCGCGACCAGGGCGGCGGGCCCGTCACGCTGGCCGCCGCGTACGGCGGCGCGCCCGGCGCCGCCGCCTCCGACGAGCCCGAGCCGATCGACCTGGAGCCCGCGACGCAGATCGTCCGCGCGGCCGTCGAGGCCCGCTTCACGGTGAGCCCGCCCGACCTCGGCTCCCGCTGACTGAACGCGCCCGGCGCCGCGCCCGTATTCCAGGACGTGGGACGAACGGACTGCGGGGAGTACCGCCTCGGCCTCGGCGGCTACGCGCTCGGCCGGCTGCCGGGGGCGGAGGCGGCCGAGCTGGCGGCGCACCTGCGCGGCTGCCCGCCGTGCCGGGCCGAGCTCGCCGAGCTGCGGAAGGTCGCCGAACTCCTGCGCCGCACCGTCCGCCCGCCCGCCGCCTCACGACGCTCCGCCTCACGACGCTCCGCCCTAAGACGCTCCGCCCTAAGACGCTCCGCCCTGGACCAGTCGGGCCGAAAACGCCGAAGCGCCGACCGCGGATCGCGGGCCGGCGCCTCCGGGACGGGCTTCAGCGCCGTCTGCGCCTACGGCCCCAGAGGACCAGGGCGGTCACGGTGACGGCGGCCCCGACGCCCACCAGCAGCAGCCGCTTGTCGATCCCGCCTTCCGCGTCGTCGCGGTAGTCGTCCACCGCGCCCTCGGCCGGACGCACCAGCGCGCGGGCGGCCTTCGCGACCTGGCCCGCCTCCTCCTTCAACCGCTCGGCGCCCCGGTGCGCCACGTTCTTCGGGTTGACCCGGTCGGCCAGCTCGTCGATCGTGCGGGCGAGCTCCCGGCGGGTGCGCTCGATCTCCCGCTCCAGCTCCTCCGGGTCGCGGGACCTGTCAGCCATGCCGTGTCCTTAATCGTGTCGGGCGGTCGGGCGGAACCATGAGCTGCGAAGCATGGTCCGAACAGTGTGGCAGGTCCGGGCCCCGGACGTCCGCCGCACCCCGGCCGCGGGTACCGTTGGACCAACCATTCGAACGAAAGGCGGGTCAGGGTGTCCGAGCGGCTGCAGCCGGGCGACGTCGCCCCCGATTTCGAGCTTCCCGACGCCGACGCCTCCCCGGTGTCGCTGGCGTCCCTGCGCGGGAAGCGCGTGATCCTCTACTTCTACCCGGCGGCCCTGACGCCCGGCTGCACCAAGGAGGCCGTCGACTTCCAGGGCAGCCTCGGCGACCTGGAGGCCGCCGGGGTCGCCGTCGTCGGCATCTCCCCGGACAAGCCCGCCAAGCTCGCGAAGTTCCGCGAGAAGGAGGGCCTGACGTTCCCGCTGCTCTCCGACCCGGACGCCGAGGTCCTGCGCGCCTACGGCGCCTACGGCGAGAAGAAGCTCTACGGCCGGACGGTCGTCGGCGTGATCCGCTCGACGTTCCTGGTGGACGCCGACGGGAAGATCGAGAAGCCGTACTACAACGTGAAGGCCACCGGCCACGTCGAGCGCCTCCGCCGCGAGCTCGGCCTCTGATCGGACACGCCCGCGCGGGCGCGTCCGGGATTCGGGCGCGCCGCGGGTCTGCGCGTTTGAGCGTGCACATAAAGGCGGCCCGCGCGTGGCGCGCGGGCCGTTCCGGTGTCCCGGCCGGTGCGGGCGGGGGGATTCGAACCCCCACGGTGTCGCCACCAACAGGACCTAAACCTGCCGCGTATACCTGATTTCGCCACGCCCGCCCTACTCCCGCGTGGGAACTTGTTCAGCCTATCGCCATGATCCGCTGGCGTGGTGCCGTTATCCGGCCCGGACGGCCGTGTCCGGCCGTCCCACGCGAAGCCCGTCCCCGTATGGGACGCCCCTCTCTGCGATTGCGGACACGACCTCCGGCAATCTTGCCACTGCATTTGCAGCACGCCCTCGGCAGGGCGCGCCCGGGCGGCCTAGGCTTGACGGGTCCGTCCGCCACCCAGTCGGTGACTCCATGACCACAAGCCCGGCGGGGACCGCCGCTAGCGACTCCTTCACGCACCGCGTGCTCCCTTACGACGGCCCCGGCCAACTCCTCGCGGGCGCCGTCCCGTTCCTCCTCGACGGGGTCGACGTGGGCGACCGCGTGCTCGCCGTGTGCCGCCCCGACCGCGAGTCCCTGTTACGGGACGCTCTCGGCCCCGCGGCCGAGAGCATCGAGTTCACCGACGCCGCGACCTGGTACGGGCACCCGTCCCGGACGCTCGCCGACTGCCTCAGCGACGCCGACGACACCGCCTGGCGGGGCCGCCGCCTCCGCGTCCTCGGCGATCCGGTGTGGGCGCGGCGGTCGCGGCTCGAGGTCGTCGAGTGGCAGCGGGTGGAGGCCGTCCTCAACGTCGCGTTCCGCGGCACCGGCGCCGCGCTGCTCTGCCCGTACGAGGCGTCGCTGCCCGCGGGCGTCGTCGCGGCCGCCCGCCGGACGCATCCCGAGACGGTGCGCGGCGCGCGGGCCGTCCCGAACCCCGGTTTCGTCGACCCGTGGGCGTACTCGGCGCAGTGCGACGCCGAGCCGCTGCCCCGCCCGCCCGCCGGCGCGGACACGCTGAAGCTCGAACGCCCCGACCTGTTCTGGCTGCGCGCCTACGTCACCGACTACGCGCGGTCGACGCCCCTGCCCGAGGACGACCTGCAACGCCTCCTCGTCGCCGTCACCGAGGTCGTCACCAACGCGTGGCGGCACGGCGAGCCGCCGATCGTCCTGCGGATGTGGACGGATGCGCCGGACGGCGTCCCCGCCCTGGTCTGCGAGGTCAGCGACGGCGGGCGGTGGGCGTCCGGCAGCGGCTACGGGCTGATCCCGCCGCGTCCGGGCGGCCCCGCGTCCGGCGGGCGGTTCGGGCTGTGGGCCGTCCGGCTGCTGTGCTCGATCGTCCAGATCCGGACGGGCGACGGCGGCAGCGTCGTCCGCCTGCGGCTTGCCCTGCCCGAACCCGGTGCGAAGGGGTGAGCGGAGGGGTGAACAGAGCGTGAGGAACTCCGTGCGTTGGGCTTCCAAAAACCGGGTCACGGCGTACGCTGAACAAATCACCGACCTCGATGGACAGGCCATGGAGACACCCTGGTTCGCCAAGCGTCCCGTCAGCCAAGTGCGTCCGGGCGACCACGCCTGGCTGGCCTACAGCGGCGCCGAAGAGCGTGACAGCGTCATCGGGCCCTTCGTCCGGGAAGGGCTGGCGACGAACGAGAAGGTCGTCTACGTCACCGACGCCCCCGCCGACCGCCTCCCCGGCCTCGGCCCGCGGCACTTGGTGGACGTCCACGCGCACGGCAGGTCCGGCCAGCTGCGGGTCATCTCGCGGCGGGACGCCTGCCTCGACCGGCACGGCACCTTCGAACCCGCGATGATGCTCGACACGCTCGCCCGCGAGGTCGACGCGGCGTTCGGGCAGGGCTTCCGGGCCGTGCGCATCACCACCGACTACAGCTGGCTGGTGAACGAGCCGGGGCGCTCCGATCTCGGCCCGGTGCTGGGTTGTGAGCACCGGGTCGGCGACGCCGTGTCCCCGAGCACGATGGCGATGGCGATCTGCCAGATCGACCGCCGCGCTTGCCGGCGCGACGAGCTCACCGCCCTCCGCGACGCACACGAGGTCCTCGTGGAAGTGAACCCCGAATTCGACGACGGGATCCTGAAGATAGTGCGCACGTTCCAACCCGACGGCCTGCGGGTCGAGGGCGAGTTGGACGCCGCGCGGCACACGGTGTTCGCCGAGCAGCTCGTCCAGGTGAGCACCCGCCGCTCCGGCGTGCCGCGCGGCGGCCTCCACCTCGACCTGTCCCGGCTCGGCTTCATCGACCTCGGCGGCCTCAACCTGCTGGCGCAGCACGCCGTCGCGCTGCCCGCGGGCGAGCCGCTGGTGCTCGACAACCTCACGCCGAACGTGGAGCACGTCATCGAGATGGTCGGCTGGCACCGCCTCCCCGGCCTCACCCGCGGCGCCGAACGAACGACGGGTGGAGAGGAGACCTCCCGGTGACGGCGGCGAAGCGCGGGTTTCCGGGGGCCCGCTCCGGGAACCTCGCGGGAGGTCCCTCGGAGAGGCGGAGCCCGATGAGCCTGGAGCACAGGGCCTTCCTGTACCGCGACGTCGACGAGTTCCTCGCCGTGACCGTCCCGTTCCTGAAAGCCGGTCTTGAGCGCGACGAGGCCGTGGTCGCCGTCGCCCGCGAGCCGAACCTGTCCGCGCTGCGCGACGTGCTCGGCACGGCGGGCACGCCGATCCTGTACCGCGACTCGGCCGAGTTCTACCGGCATCCCGTCCACACCCTGCGCGACTACCAGGCGATCGTGAAGAAGAGCGAGCCGCGCACCGTCCGCGCCCTCGCCGAGCCGGTCTGGGACGGCTGGGACGAGCGCCAGACCCTCGAATGGGTCCGCTACGAGTCCCTCATCAACGTCGTGTTCGAGAACTCCGGGGCCCGCGCGCTGTGCCCCTACGACACCGAGGCCCTGCCGCCCCGGGTCGTCGCGGAGGCGCGCCGCACCCACCCGCTGCTGCTCGCGGGCGGCGACAGCGCTCCCAGCGAGGAGTACATCGACCCCGAGACGTTCGGGTCGGGGTGCGACCGGCGGGTCCGCTTCGACCGTCCGCGCGGCGCCGACTACCTCCCGATCGACGGCGACGACCTGCACAGGCTCCGGTCGTTCGTGGGCGAGCGGGCCCGCCGGAACGGGCTCGCCGGGCAGCCCGCGCGCAACCTCGTCACGGCCGTCAACGAGGTCGCCGCGAACGCCCTCCAGCACGGCACGCCCCCGATCGGGCTGTGGCTGTGGCGCGACGGCTCCAGCCTGATCGCCGAGGTCGGCGACAACGGCTTCTGGCGTCCCGGCCCGAGCCCGCTGACCGGGTTCATCCCGCCCGACTCCGCCCTCCAGCGCGGCTTCGGGCTGTGGACCGTCCGGCTCCTCGTCGACCTGATGGAGCTCCGCGCGGGCTGGGACGGCACGTTCGTCCGCCTGCACGTGAAGTGCTAGCTCAGAATTGCTAGTTGAGCGCCTGGGGGATCAGCTCGGCCAGGGCGCGGAAGGCCCGGCCGCGGTGGCTGACAGCGTCCTTCTCCTCGGCGGAGAGCTCGGCGGTGGTGCGCGTGCCGCCGTCCGGGACGAAGATCGGGTCGTAGCCGAACCCGCCCGTGCCGCGCGGCTCGCGGATCACCGTGCCGCGCAGGCGGCCCTCGACGCAGTGCTCCACCCCGCCCGGGACGACCAGCACGGCCGCGCACACGAACGCCCCGCCGCGCAGCTCGTCGGGGACGTCCGCGAGCTGGTCGAGGACGAGCCGCAGGTTCGCGGTGTCGCGGTCGCCGGTGGCGGCGCCGTAGCGTCCCGACCAGCGGGCGGACAGGACGCCCGGCATGCCGTTCAGCGCGTCCACGCAGAGGCCGGAGTCGTCGGCGACGGCGGGCAGGCCGGTGAACGCGGCGACGGCGCGGGCCTTCAGCAGCGCGTTGCCCTCGAACGTCAGCTCGGTCTCGGCGACGTCGGGGGCGCCGGGGAACTCGTCGAGGCCGACGACGTCCAGCGCGCCGAGGATGCGGTGCAGTTCGGCGACCTTGCCCTTGTTGTGGGTGGCGAGGACGATCCGCGTCATCGGGCGAGGGCCTCGTTCTGGAGGCGGGTCAGCTCGGCGCAGCCCGCGGCGGCGAGGTCGAGCAGGGCGTCCAGCTCGGAGCGGTCGAACGGGGCGCGCTCGGCGGTGCCCTGCACCTCGGCGAACCGGCCGTCGCCGGTGCAGACGACGTTCATGTCGGTGTTGGCGGCGCCGTCCTCCTCGTAGCAGAGGTCGAGGCGGGGCTCGCCCTCCACGACGCCGACGCTGACCGCGGCCACGGACGTGATCAGCGGGTTGCCGCGGAGCAGCTTGCGGCCGCGCATCCAGGACACGGCGTCGGCGAGCGCGACGTAGGCGCCGGTGATCGCGGCGGTGCGGGTGCCGCCGTCGGCCTGGAGGACGTCGCAGTCGAGCTGGACGGTGTTCTCCCCCAGCGCCTTGAAGTCGACGCAGGCGCGGACGGAGCGTCCGATCAGCCGGGAGATCTCGTGGGTGCGGCCGCCGATCCGGCCCCGGACCGACTCGCGGTCGTTGCGGGTGTTGGTCGCGCGGGGCAGCATCGCGTACTCGGCGGTGACCCAGCCGAGCCCGCTGTCGCGCCGCCAGCGCGGCACCGACTCCTGGACGGAGGCGGCGCACAGGACCCGCGTCGCGCCGAACTCGACGAGCACCGACCCCTCCGCGTGGTCGAGCCATCCGCGCTGGATCCGGACGGTACGGAGCTGGTCATTGGCGCGATCATCGGGACGGGGCATGCGCTCCACCCTAGCGGGGTTCACAGGGTGTACCGGGCCCCCACCTCGGCGAGGTCGATGGGTCCGTCGTAGCCGCTGTCCCTGGCCTCCTTGAGCGACACGTCGGCATCGTTCCACGGCACGAGATGCGTGAGGACGAGGCGTCCCGCGCCGGCGCGGGCGGCGTGCTCGCCGGCCTCGCGGCCGGTCAGGTGCAGGCCCGGCGGGAGACCGGGGCCTTCCAGGAAGGACGCCTCGCAGAGGAACAGGTCGGCGTCGCGGGCCAGCTCGATCAGCGTCTCGGAGGCGCCGGTGTCGCCCGAGTAGGCGAGCGTCCGGCCGCCGTACTCGATGCGGAAGGCGTACGCCTCGACAGGGTGCGGCATCAGCGCGGTCGTCACCCGGAACGGGCCGATCTCGTAGGGGCCGCGGCGCAGCGTCCGGAAGTCGAAGGCCCCGGACATGCCGGGCTCCGGGTCGAGGTCGTACGCCCGCGCCATCCGGCGGTCGGTGCCCTCGGGGCCGTGGACGGGGATGCGCGGCGCCGGGCCGTTCGGCCGATAGGTGCGGGCCACCCAGTAGCCGCACAGGTCCATGCAGTGATCGGCGTGCAGGTGGGAGATGCACACGGCGTCGATCTCGTAGAGCGAGCGGAAGCGCTGCAGGGAACCGAGCGCGCCGTTGCCCAGATCGAGGACGAGCGCGTAGCCTTCGGCCTCGATCAGGTAACTCGACGCGGGGCTGTCCGGCCCCGGAAAACTGCCGGAACAGCCGATCACGGTGACCCGCACGCTCACTCCTCCTTTGTGTCCCCCGAGGAATCAGGCGTTCAGAGCCTTGTTCAGGGCGGCGCTTGACACCAGTGTGACCCGCTCTCCCGCGACATTCGAGACGACGCCGGTCAGCGGCGGGTAATGCGATCGGGATGCGTGCGGCATGGTGCACAAGGCTAGGCGACACGGCCGTGCACGGGCGCGTCATGCGTTCGACATCACACCGTCACGCGCGTGCGGCGCCCCGCCTCGGCGGAGGGACGCTCCGGATCGGGGACGGGTGAGGCTCGGTCCGGCGCGCGGGACGAGGTCAGGCGCGAAGGACAGGGTCAGGCGCGAAGGACACGGTCGGGCGCTGGGGACGAGTCAGGCGCGCGGGACGCGGGCGAGCTGCCTGCTCTGCGCGACGAGGCGTCCGGCCGAGTCCCAGACCTCGACCTCCTCGTCGAACCAGCCGTCCGCGAGGAGCCGCCCGGTGCCGTGGAGGGCGAGCCAGCCGGGCGCGGGGACGGCCCGCATGTGCCAGGTCAGCTCGACGGTCGGGGCCCAGCCCTGGGCGCCGAGGTTCAGCGCGACGGGCGGCAGGGCGTCCACGGCGAGGGCGAGGGAGCAGGCGTCCGGCTCGTGGCCGCCGCGGAGCCGGAACCAGGCGCGGACCTCGGGACGGCCGCTCGGCCGCCCGTCCAACCAGCCCATCGTCGTCCGGTCGAACCGCATGTCGACCTGGTCGGCGAAGCCGCGGGAGCCGTTGGGCGGGAGGTACTCGGTGCAGTCGTCCAGGGGCGGCAGGCCGGTCGGCCGGTCGCCCGCGTAGCCGGGCTCGGCGGCGGCGTCGAGCGTGCCGGTGACGATCAGCGCGTCCACCGTGGGACGGTCGTCCTGGACGAGCGTGACCAGCGCGGACGCGGCCGTCCTGCCCTCCTTGCGCGGCTCGACGACCACCTGCGCGGGGCCCGCCTTCGCGACGCGGTGGAAGTTCGCGGCGGTCGAGACGGGGTGCGCGTGCGGCGACGCGTCCATGGCGGCGCGGGCGAGGACGGCCATCAGGTAGCCGCCGTTGAGCGCCTCGCCGATGGCGAAGCCGCCGCCGAGGTCGGCCTTGTACCGGCCGTCCTCGACCCGCTCGACGGCCGTGGCGTCGCCGAACCCGGTCATCTCCGCGCACCCCCGGAACAGTTCTAGAACTACGTTCGAGAACGCACTCTACCCCGAGGGTGCGACAGCCGGACGGGTCAGGCCCAGAGCTGCCCTTCGAGACGGGCCTCGGCCTCTTCGAGCGTCCCGCCGTAGGCGCCGGTGGACAGGTACTTCCAGCCGCCGTCCGCGACGACGAACACGATGTCGGCGCGCTCGCCCGCCTTGACCGCCTTGTTCGCCATCCCGATCGCCGCGTGCAGGGCGCCGCCGGTGGAGATCCCGGCGAAGATGCCCTCCTGCTCCAGCAGCTCGCGGGTGCGGCGCAGCGCGTCCCCGGACGTCACCGAGAAGCGCGTGGTCAGCACGGAGTCGTCGTACAGCTCGGGGATGAAGCCCTCGTCGATGTTGCGCAGCCCGTACACGAGGTCGCCGTACCGGGGCTCGGCCGCGACGATCTTCACGTCCGGCACCCGCTCGCGCAGGAACCGGCCGACGCCCATCAGCGTGCCCGTCGTGCCGAGCCCGGCGACGAAGTGCGTCACGGTCGGCAGGTCGTCGAGGATCTCCGGGCCGGTCGTCTCGTAGTGCGCGAGGGCGTTGGCCTCGTTGCCGTACTGGTAGAGCATCACCCACTCGGGGTTCTCCGCCGCCAGCCCCTTCGCCACCCGGACGGCCTCGTTGGAGCCGCCCGCGGCCGGGGAGAAGATGATCCGCGCGCCCCACATCTCCAGAAGCTGGCGGCGTTCGGCGGAGGTGTTCTCCGGCATCACGCACACCATCTCGTAGCCGCGCAGCTTGGCGACCATGGCGAGGGAGATGCCCGTGTTGCCGGACGTCGGCTCCAGGATCGTGCAGCCGGGGGTGAGCAGGCCCTCCTTCTCCGCCTTCTCGATCATGAAGAAGGCGGGGCGGTCCTTCACCGAGCCGGTGGGGTTGCGGTCCTCCAGCTTGGCCCAGAGCCGGACGTCCCCGCCCGGCGACAGCCGGGGGAGGCCGACGAGCGGCGTGCGGCCGAGCGAGTCCAGCAGCGAGTCGAAGCGCATGCGGGGGCGTCCAGACCGGCTCAGCCGCCGGCCACGGCGGGCAGGATGGTGACGCTGTCGCCGTCGGCGACCGCCGTCTCCAGGCCGCCGAGGAAGCGGACGTCCTCGTCGTTGAGGTAGACGTTGACGAACTTGCGCAGGCCCTTGTCGTCCACGAGCCGGTCGCGGAGCCCGGCGTGCCGGGTGTCCAGGTCGGCGAACAGCTCGTCGAGCGTGCCGCCCTTGCCCTCGACGGCCTTCGCGCCGTCGGTCAGGTTGCGCAGGATCGTCGGGATCCGGACCTCGATCGCCATCGCGGTGATCTCCTTCTACGTCGTACGGGGCTGGCCCGCCCCCTGCACACAACCGGGCGGGTGGCGGGATGATTCCAGGGCTTGCCTCGGGGCTTGATCCGGCGTCCCCCGGCCCTGGTCCAGGCGTGGTCTCGGGCGTGGTGTCGGGCGGAGCCGGCGGCGCGTCAGCGACAGTCGTAGACGACCTCGGCGCGCGAGTGCCCGAACAGGAAGCTCTGCACGGGTGGCACGGGCGCTGACCCGGCGCGGCGCCGTACGCCGCACGTCAGCCGCCCGGTTGTCCACATGCCGCCCAGTTTACCGGGCGCGGCCCGGCCGTCCCCGCCGCCGTCAGGCGTACGACTCGACGATCTCCACCTCCTCCTCGACGATCTCGCCGTCGACGAGGAGGTAGGAGCGGAACTCGACCTCGTCCGGGGCGCGGGTGGAGACGAGCACCCGGTGGATGCGCGGGTCGGCCAGCGACGACCGGAGGTAGTCGAGGTCCGTCCGGGACGGGTACGCCTCGGTCGAGGTGTGGGAGTGGTAGTGGACGATCGGCTCCTCGTCGTTGTCGTCCATCTCCCGGTCGACCCAGTACCACTCCTGGTCGTCGAACCGGTGGTAGGTGGGCGAGCGCTCGGCGTTGGTCATCGGGATGAACCGGGTCGGGCGGTCCGAGCCCTGGGGGCCGGCCACGATTCCGCATGCCTCGTCCGGGTGGTCCGCGCGGGCGTGCGCGATGATCTTGTCGACGAGGGCACGTTCGATCGTCAGCATGCCCCGAAGGCTACCCGGCGGGCCGCCCGCGGGCCGACGCCGGGCGGCTCACCGCCGGACTCGGGGGCGGCTCACCAGAGGGCGCGGACCAGCTGTTCCTGGAGCAGCGTCAGCCAGTCGTAGGCGGCGAACATGGGGGCGCGCGGGTCGTCCGCGGTCATCCGCTCGGCCTCCTCGTACCACTCCTCGGTGATGTCGAGCCGGGTGCCGAGCGCCAGCCGGACGTCGTTCAGCGCCCGCAGCCACGCCTGGGCGCGCTCCTCGTCCAGGACGATCTCGCCCTTCCCCTCCAGGGAGGCGAGCACCGTCCCGGCCGCTTCGCGCTTGCCGTCCCGCAGCCCCATCTCGGTGTAGCGGCGGAACTCCTCGGCGGCCTTGCCGTCGTCGCGGTAGGCGTCCGGGAACAGCCGCGCGAGGACCGGGTCGTCCGGCTTGACGGCGTTCTGCGAGATGCCCATGGAGGCCAGCTCGTCGTCCGCGCCGGGGGCGTCGCCGAGCAGGGCGAGGAGCTGCTCCATGAGGGCGCGCAGGAGCGCGACCTCCTCGGTCTCCAGCCGGACCCTGATGCCCTGCCGGGTCCGCTTCACGTTGCTCACGGCTAGTCGTCCCGCCTCACGGTCGCCCACAGGCCGTAGGAGTGCAGGATCTCGACATCGCGCTCCATCTCCTCGCGGGTGCCGTTCGCGACGACCGCCCGGCCCTTGTGGTGGACGTCGAGCATCAGCTTCTCGGCCTTGGGCTTCGCGTACCCGAACACGGCCTGGAACACGTATGTGACGTACGACATCAGGTTGATCGGGTCGTTCCAGACGATGGCCAGCCAGGGACGGTCGGCGCTCACGTCCTCCTCGGCGCCCGGCCGCTCCAGTTCGACGGGCGCCGGCGCCGTGCCCATCGCGGTCGCCGTGCCAGCGACGGCCGTTACGCGCGCGCTCATGGCGCTCATTCCGCGTGCCCCCTCTCTCCGTCAGGTCGGTCCGCCCACCGCACCCGATGCTATGCGCGCTCCCCCGGGTGCGGCGGCCTGCCCGACCATGGTGCCCACAGTGGGCCTTAGGGTTCCACTTGTGGACCTTGGTGACGGCACCGCCCTGCTGACGGACAGGTACGAGCTGACCATGCTCCAGGCGGCGCTGCGCAGCGGGACGGCCGACCGCCGCGCCGTCTTCGAGGTGTTCGCGCGCAGCCTGCCCGCCGGGCGCCGGTACGGCGTCGTCGCCGGGACGGGACGCCTCCTCGACGCCCTCGACGCTTTCCGGTTCGACCCGGACGAGCTGGAGTACCTGTCCGCGAACGGCATCGTCGACGAGCCGACCGCGCGCTGGCTGGAGAAGTATCGCTTCACCGGCGACGTCTGGGGCTACGCCGAGGGCGATTGCTATTTCCCGGACTCGCCGATCCTGGTGGTGGAGGGGACGTTCGGCGAGGCCGTCCTGCTGGAGACGCTCGCCCTGTCGATCCTGAACCACGACTGCGCGATCGCGTCGGCCGCGTCCCGGATGGTGCGGGCCGCGCAGGGGCGGCCGATCATCGAGATGGGGTCGCGGCGCACGCACGAGCGCGCCGCCGTCGCCGCCGCCCGGGCCGCCTACGTCGCGGGGTTCGCGACCACGTCCAACCTCGCGGCGGGACGGCTGTACGGCGTCCCTACCGCGGGGACGAGCGCGCACGCGTTCACCCTCCTGCACGACAGCGAGCGGCACGCCTTTGAGGCGCAGCTCGCCTCGCTCGGCGCGAGCACGACGCTGCTGGTCGACACCTACGACGTCGAGCGGGCCGTCCGGACGGCGGTGGAGCTGGCGGGGCCCTCGCTCGGGGCCGTCCGGATCGACAGCGGCGACCTCGGCGTGGTGGCGCGGCGCGTCCGCGACCAGCTCGACTCGCTCGGCGCCCGCGACACCCGCATCGTCGTGACCGGCGACCTGGACGAGTACGGCATCGCCGCCCTCGCCGCCGCGCCCGTCGACGGGTACGGGGTCGGGACGTCCCTGGTCACCGGCTCGGGCGCGCCGACCGCGTCGCTCGTCTACAAGCTCGTCGCCCGCGCGGACGGCCCCGCGGACGACGCCCCCATGCGCCCGGTCGCGAAGCGGTCCACCGGCAAGCCGAGCCGGGGCGGGCGCAAGACCGCCGTCCGGCGGGTGGACGGGCACGGCACCGCCTACGCCGAGACGGTCTCCACCGGCGAGCCGGGGGCCGGGCCGCGCGACCGCGTCCTCCAGGTGCCGCTCGTCCGGGACGGCGAGGTCGTCGGCCGCGAGCCGCTCCGCGCGGCCAGGGAGCGCCACGCCCGCGCCGTCGCGGAGCTGCCGCCGACGGCGACGCAGCTGTCCAAGGGCGAGCCCGCCGTCCCGACCGAGTTCGTCGACGGCGGCCCGCGCCACTGAACCGGCGCCGCTGAACCGGCACCATTGAACCGGCACCGGGGGTCGCGCCCTTCACGGAGGAATCCGCGTCGCTGGGGTACGGTCCCCAGTGAGCCCTCTTTTCATCTTCCGGGGAGCGGTCATGGGCAAGAAGGCGCTGATCATCGTTGACGTCCAGAACGATTTCTGCGAGGGCGGCTCGCTCGCCGTCGCGGGCGGCGCGGACGTCGCCACCGCGATCTCCGGGCACGTCGCCGGGCACCGGTCCGACTACGCGCACATCGTCGCGACCCGCGACTTCCACCTCGACCCGGGCGACCACTTCTCCGCCGCGCCCGACTTCGCCGACACCTGGCCGCCGCACTGCGTGATCGGGACGCCGGGCGCCGACTTCCACCCGAACCTCGCACTCGCGCCCATCGAGGCCGTGTTCAGCAAGGGCCGCGAGTCCGCCGCCTACAGCGGCTTCGAGGGCGTCTCCGACGACGAGCAGCCGCTCGCCGACTGGCTCGCCGCCCGCGGCGTGGACGCCGTCGACATCGCGGGCATCGCCACCGACCACTGCGTCCGCGCGACCGCCGTGGACGCCGCCCGCGCGGGGCTGCGGACCACCGTCCTGCTCGACCTCACCGCCGGTGTCGCCAAGCCCACCGTCGACCGCGCCCTGGAGGAACTGGCGGACGAGGGCGTCACCCTCTCCGGCGCCCCCGTAGTGGCCTCCTGACCCGCGATGACGCCCCCCAAAGTCATCATCGTCGCGGGAGTCGCCGGAAGCGGGAAGACCACGGTCGGCGCCATCCTCGCCGAGCGCCTCGGCTGGGACTACGCCGAGGCCGACGTCTTCCACACCGAGGCCGCCATCGAGAAGATGCGCTCCGGGCGCCCCCTCACCGACGCCGACCGGCTCCCCTGGCTGCGCGCCATCGCCGCCTGGATCGACGACCGGCTCGCCACCGGCCGTCCCGGCGTCGTGAGCTGCTCGGCGCTCAAGCGCCGGTACCGGGAACTGCTGGCGGACGGCCGCCCCGGCGTCCGGACGGTCATGCTGGACGGCGACCGCGACACGATCGCCGCCCGGATGCGCTCCCGCGAGGGCCACTTCTTCGACGTCGCCCTGCTCGACAGCCAGTTCGCCGCCCTCGAACGCCCGACCCCGGACGAGAACGTCCTCGTCCTCCCCGTGACCGGCACCCCCGAGGAGACCGTCGACCGCATCCTCACCGCCCTCGACCTCGCCCCCGGGCACCTGCGCGCCTAGCCTCCGCCGAGGGGAATTCTCCGGCCTCTCACGCCACGATGCCGCTGCTAGGTTGGGGAATACGACGCCACCACCGTCGAACCCACGAGGAGAACTCCGATGACGGCGATGCCGGACGGGGCCATGCCTGAAGAGCCGTCGTTCGTCCGTGAAGACCTGCGCGAGGCGTTCGCCGCGCTCGAAGTGATGCCCGGCTTCCGGGCCGAACTCATAGATGGAGAGATCATCGTGTCGCCGACCCCCGACGGGCAGCACGAGACCATCGTCGTGGCGATTTACGACTGGCTGCGCGACACGCATGACCTACGGTTGCACAGCAATCTGACGCTGATCAGCCCCGAGGGAGAGTACGTACCCGACGGGATCGCCGCCCCCAAGGGGACATTCGCTGGGCGCGACTGGCACAGCAAGCCTGACGGCGTGGTCATGGTCGTGGAAGTCACCTCCGGTCGGCGGGGAGACCGCAAGGGGGCAGAACGCGACCGGGGGCCCAAGCGCCAGGGGTACGCCGCCGCCGACATCCCGCTGTACCTGTTGATCGACCGGCTGGAGGGAAAGGCCACGATCTTCTCCGAGCCGCGAGGCAACGAATACACCCACAGCGCCTCGGTCGCCTTCGGCGAAGACCTGCCCATTCCCACGCCACTCGAAAGCGTCCTCCCCACCGACGAGTTCTTCTAGGCCGCGCACCAACCGTTCGGCGTCGGCGCTCCGACGACGAGCGACCGGCGGGCAACGCTCAAAGAAGCGTCACGGCCCGACCCGCGCGGGGCTGTGCACCTCGGCGGACTGGCGGGCTGCTGCGCGGGCACGGGTACACCGCCGACGTCGTGGCCGGGCGTCTCCGGGCCCCGGACGGCCCGGACCTCTGGGGCGGGGTGGTCGAGTGCGGGGAACGGCCCCACGATGACAACCGCCCGTGGGCGGAAGGGGTCTCCTGGGTCTGTGAGGCCGACCACCCGACCGCGCCCTGGTGACGGTCAAGGCCGCGCTGAGAGGGGTCGACACATGAGCCTCTAGTGGCGGCGTTTGGCGGCCCAGTCTCGGATCTTCGCGATGCGTTTGCGGATGTCGGCGGCGCTGGCCTGGGCGACCGGCGGGCCGCCGCAGGTGCGCTGCAGTTCGTTGTAGATGACGCCCTGCGGCTGCCCGGTGCGGTGGTTCCAGGCGTTGACCAGGCCGTTCAGCTCACGGCGCAGGGCCGCCAGGTCTTCGGCGGCGGTGCGGTCGGCGCGGTCCTCGCGGGGGTCGCCGGTCTTGCGGCGCCGCTCGTTGGCGAGCTGGTCGGCCTGCCGCTTGCGCAGCAGCGCCGACACCTGCTCGGGCTCCAGCAGGCCGGGGATGCCGAGGTACTCCTCCTCCTCGGCCGAGCCGGGCTGGGCGTGCATGCCGAACTCGCCGCCGTCGTAGAGGACGCGGTCGAACGTCGCGGACGCCTCGACCGTCTCGAACGGCAGCTCCTCCCCCACCGCGTCGGGGGTGTCCTGCTGCCGGTTGGCCTCGGCGAGCAGGTCGTCGTCGAGGCCGTCCTCGCGGACGGGACGGTCGAGCACGTGGTCGCGCTCGGTCTCCATCTCGGCGGCGTGCCCCATCAGCGTCGGCACCGACGGCAGGAACACCGAGGCCGTCTCGCCGCGCTTGCGGGCGCGGACGAAGCGCCCGATGGCCTGCGCGAAGAACAGCGGCGTGCTGGTGGACGTCGCGTACACGCCGACGCACAGCCGCGGGATGTCGACGCCCTCCGACACCATCCGGACGGCGACCATCCACCGGTCGTCGGTCTCGCCGAACGCCTTGATCTTCTTGGACGCGGACGGGTCGTCCGACAGCACGACCGTCGCGCCCTGCCCGGTGACGCCGCGCAGCATCTTGGCGTAGGCGCGGGCGGTCTCGTGGTCGGTGGCGATGACGAGGCCGCCCGCGTCCGGGATGACGCGGCGCAGCTCGGTGAGGCGGCGGTCGGCGGCGGCGAGCACCTGCCCGATCCAGTCGCCCTTCGGGTCGAGCGCGGCACGCCACGCCTGGGCGGTCTGGTCCTGGGTGAGGGGCTCGCCGAGGGTCGCGGTGATCTCGTCCCCGGCGCGGGTGCGCCAGCGCATCTCGCCCGCGTACGCCAGGAAGATCACCGGCCGGACGACGCCGTCCGCGAGCGCCGGGCCGTAGCCGTAGGTGTAGTCGGCGCGGCTGCGGCGGACGCCGTCCGGCCCCTCGTCGTACTGGACGAACGGGATCGGGTTGATGTCGGTGCGGAACGGCGTGCCGGACAGCCCGAGCCGCCGCGTCGCGGGCTCGAACGCCTCCCGGACGGCGTCGCCCCAGGACAGCCCGTCGCCCGCGTGGTGCACCTCGTCGAAGATGACCAGCGACTTGCGGGACTCGGTGCGGTTGCGGTGCAGCGCCGGCCGCGCCGCCACCGTCGCGTAGGTGACGGCAATGCCGTGGAAGTCCTTGCCGACCGGCCCGTCGCCGTTCTGGTACTCCGGGTTGATCTTGATGCCGACGCGGGCCGCCGACTCGGCCCACTGCCGCTTCAGGTGCTCTGTCGGGCACACGATCGTGATCGCCGAGACGACGCGGCGCTCCATCAGCTCGCGGGCGAGCCGGAGCGCGAACGTCGTCTTCCCGGCGCCCGGCGTCGCGACCGTGAGGAAGTCTCGCGGGCCGGGCTGCTGCCCGTCCCTCCCGAAGTATGCCTCCAGCGCCTGCTGCTGCCAGGCGCGCAGGGACGACGCCGTCCCCCAGGCGGCCCGCTCGGGGAAGGCGGGAGGCATGCTCGACGCTGCGAAGGTGCTCACGGTCATCGAAGGCTACCGAGACCCGCCGACAGATCGGGCCGCTCCGGGCGCACGTGTGCCGAGATCCACACCGCGGCCGGTCCGCCGCGCGGCCGGATCGGCGTGCCGGTGGCCGCGCCGCCCGGACCGGTACGCCGCCCACGCGGCGCGGATCCGGCGGCCCTGACCTGCGGTGAACTCGCGCATGCAGGTGTCGTGGCCGTAGTCCATGAAGTTGTGCACCGGGTCGCGGCCGCGCTGCGGGCACGTGTCGCGGTAAGTCGGGCATCCTTCCGCCGGGTCGGCCTCGTACGGTGTGTCGGCCACCCCGTCCCCCGGCGGGACGCAGCCGCCCTGGAACGTGTGCAGCAGGCCGAGCCAGTGCCCGATCTCGTGGACGGCCGTGTACCCCCGGTCGAACGGCCCGCCCGCGTTCTTCGGCAGCGCGCGGTAGTCGATGACGACGCCGTCGAGCCTCGGGTGCTCGCGGTACCACTGCGGGAACGTGGAGAAGCCGAGCACGTCCGTTCCCACGGCGGCGGTGTAGACGTTGAGGGTGCCGCGCCCGCCCCTCCGGAGCCGCTTCTTCATCGACCCTTCGTACTCCTGCGGGTCGCTGAACCAGTCGGAGTCGTTCGTCCAGTCGGCGCTCGCCAGGCGGAACCGGACGCCGGTGTCGGCGCCGCCCCTGCGTCCCCCGTAGGCGGCGTTCAGCGTGGAGACCTGGCGCCGGACGACCGACGCGGGCACCCGCCCCCTGCTCCCGCTGTGGACGACGTGGAACCGCACCGGCACGACCAGCCGGGCCCTGCGCAGCGCCATGTCGAGCCGCTGCTCGTCGGACGTCCCGAACCGGCCGAGGAGCGTCCGCCGCAGATCGCCGAGCAGCGCGGCGGACTGCTCGCCGCCGAGATCGGCCCGGTCCCCCGGCCGGGCCCGGCGGGCCGTGCCCGCCCGATCGCACCCGTCGCCCCGCGCGGCGGCCGGAACGGCCCTGACCCGCGTCCTGTCACCCATCGCGCCTGATGCGCCACACACCGTAACCAACAGTGCGCACAACGAAATCCCGGCGAGCCGCCGCAATTCATCCCCCGTGAAATTGTGCGCGCCGGGCCCCCCGCCCGGCGCGGAACGCCGGCCGCCGAGCGGCGGCCGGTCCGATCAGGTCAGCCCCAGATCAGGTCAGCCCGGATCAGGTCAGCCCGGATCAGGTCACTCGTCGCCCTCGCGGCCCGGCTGCATGGATTCGTAGATCTCCTTGCACTCCGGGCAGACGGGGAACTTCTTCGGGTCCCGGTTCGGCACCCAGACCTTGCCGCACAGCGCGATCACCGGCGTGCCGGACACGGCGCTCTCGGTGATCTTCGCCTTCTTCACGTAGTGCGCGAACCGCTCGTGGTCCCCGTCACCGTGCGAGAGGTCCGGCCGCACATCTGTCTGGGTGTCGCCGTCGGGCAGGATCTTCGTACTCACGTCGCTCACCTTAGTTCAGCGTCGGGTCCTCGGGGAAAGTGGAGACGAACGCCAGGTCGCCGCCCTGCCTGCGCAGGACGTGCTGCCAGAGCCGCGCCGGGTCGCCCGCGAAGACGTCGCCCGCCTCGGCCGGGACCAGGTACCAGGAGCCGTCCTCGATCTCGGAGCGCAGCTGCCCGGCCGACCAGCCCGCGTATCCGGCGAACACGCGCAGCTGAAGCAGCTCCGCCGCGAGCAGGGCCGGCGGTGCCTCCAGGTCGACGAGGCCCACCCGCGCGACCTCGGCGCCGCCGTCCAGCGCGCGCCAGCCGAGCGGCTCGTCCTCTCCCGGGAGGCGGGCCAGGGCGAGCGCGTTCTCCAGCGCGACCGGGCCGCCCTGGAAGACCACCGCGGGCCCGGTGACGAGCTCCGCCCACGGCGGCAGGACGCGGTCGACCGGGATCTCGGTCGGCCGGTTGAGGACGACCCCGAGCGTGCCGCCGTCGATGTCGTGCTCGACCAGCAGGACGACACTGCGCCTGAAGTTCGGATCCTCCAGCTGGGGGGTCGCCACCAGCAGCAGCCCGACCCTGATGCCGTCTTCCATGGGTTCCATCATGCGTTGCGCGGACCTCCGGCGGCACGTCCCCCCGCTCGTTAGCCTGTTACGCATTCCTATCGATGGGGATATCGGCACCACGAGAACCTAGGTTAAGAATGATCTAGGATCATCTGCCACCCGTGTTAACTACGGGCCGGGGAGGACAGCGATGCAGTTGCCCAGGGTCGTCATCGCCGCCGTGTTCTTCGTGATCGGAGCTCTGATCGCGATTCCGGCCCTGGTCCGAGCGGTGTCGCCGGACTCGGAGCCGTCCGCGTCCGCGACCACCTCGCCGACCGCGACGACGCCGAAGCCGTCGGGGACGCCGACCGGCGATCCGGCGCGGCCGGTGTCGGCCTCCATCGGGACAGTGTCCTGCCCAGCGCGGACGGTGAACGTCACCGTCCGGAACACCGGCACCCAGAACGAGGACTTCGGGATCGAGAAGAACGACGACACCGCCGCGATCCCCGGCGAGCTCCGCCCGAAGGCCACCCGGACGATCGCCGTCAAGCTCCGCGAGGACCGCGCCACCCGCGTCACGGTCAACTGGGCGAACAAGCGCATCGAGGCCCGGACGCTCAAGGCGAACTGCAAGAAGGCGGGGACGTCGCCCGCGCCGTCCAAGACCAGGACTCCGCCGCCGGCCAGCCTCCCGCACACCGGCCCGGACACCATGCTCTGGGCCCGGGCCGCGACCGGCGTCGGCATCATCCTCACCGGCGCGATCATCTTCTGGTACGGCGGCATCTGGCCGCGCCGCCGCGACCAGATGTTCGCCAAGAAGAACTGACCGGGATGAGCAGGGACCCGCGCGGCTCAGGCTCGCGCGGGTCACGCCTCAGCGGGTCCATGCTCAGTGCGGGTCCAGCTCAGTGCGGGTCACGCCGTCTCAGCGCGGGTCACGCCCGCGCGGGGTCACGCCTCGGTGCGGGGGCGGCCGCCCGCGGCCTCGCGGACGGCGCCCGCGACGCGGGTGGCCACGTCCGGGTGGAAGACGCTCGGGACGATGTAGTTCGGCCCCAGCTCGTCCGGCGTGACGACCTCGGCCAGCGCCGTGGCCGCCGCGGCGAGCATCTCCAGGGTGACGCCGTCGGCCTGCGCGTCCAGCAGCCCGCGGAAGACGCCCGGGAACGCCAGCACGTTGTTGATCTGGTTCGGGTAGTCGCTGCGGCCGGTCGCGACGACGGCGGCGTGCTCGCGGGCCTCGTCCGGCGACACCTCGGGCTCGGGGTTGGCGAGCGCGAACACGATCGCGTCGTCGTTCATCGTCGCGATGTCGTCGCCGTTCAGGATGCCGGGCGCGGACACGCCGACGAACACGTCGGCGTCCTTCACCGCGCCGCGCAGGTCGCCCGCGTAGCCGGACGCGTTGGTGTGCTCGGCGATCCAGCGGAGCGAGTCGTCGAGGTCGTCGCGGCCCTTGTGGACGGCGCCCCGGTAGTCGCACACGACCAGGTCGCGGGCGCCCGCGTGGATCAGCAGCTTCAGGATCGCGCTGCCCGCCGCGCCCGCGCCCGCCATCGTGATCCGGACGGCGCCGATGTCCTTGCCGACGACGCGGAGCGCGTTGGTCAGCGCGGCGAGCACGCAGATCGCCGTGCCGTGCTGGTCGTCGTGGAACACCGGGATGTCGAGCAGCTCGCGCAGCCGCGCCTCGACCTCGAAGCAGCGCGGGGCGGAGATGTCCTCAAGGTTGATGCCGCCGAACGCGGGCGCGAGGATCTGCACCGTCCGGACGATCTCGTCGGTGTCCTGGGTGTCGAGGCAGATGGGCCAGGCGTCGATCCCGGCGAACCGCTTGAACAGCGCGGCCTTGCCCTCCATCACCGGCAGCGCGGCCTCCGGGCCGATGTTGCCGAGGCCGAGCACGGCCGACCCGTCGGTGACGACGGCGACGCTGTTGCGCTTGATCGTCAGCCGCCGGACGTCCTCGGGGTTGCGGGCGATGGCGAGCGACACCCGCGCGACGCCCGGCGTGTAGGCCATGGACAGCTCGTCGCGGTTGCGCAGCGGCACCTTCGACTGCATCTCGATCTTGCCGCCGAGGTGCATCAGGAACGTCCGGTCGCTGACCTTGTGGATCTTGACGGCGTCGATGCCCTCCAGCGCCGCCGCGATCGACTCGGCGTGCTGGGTGTCGCGGGTCGCGATCGTGACGTCGATGCGCAGCGTCTCGTGCCCGGCGGTGTTGACGTCGAGCGCGGTCACGATGCCGCCCGCGTTCTCCACGACGTGGGTGATCTGGCTGACGGCACGGCCGCCCGCCGGGACCTCCAGCCGGACGGTGATGGAGTACGACACGCTGGGCACGCTCGCCACGAAACTGCTCCCTCTACTCCGGGATGACCCCGTCGCGGCCCAGCACGCCCCGTACAGCACGCTCCCGCCGCGTCAACCGAGCATACGCTCCGCGGCACGGTCGGGTGTCGCGGTCGTCCCCGCTCGTCCCGCGGGCACGCGCGTCAGACCGCGGTCTCGACGCCGTCGTGGTCGGCCGCGCTCGTCCGGCGGGCGCGCCGCGCCGCGAACCCGTCAGAACAGCGCGGACTGGAGGGAGCGGCGCGCCTTGGCGATGCGCGGGTCGTCCGGCGGCAGGACGTCGAACAGCGACAGCAGGTGCCGGCGCGCGGCGTCGCGGTCGTCGCCCGCGCTGCTCCGCACGGCCTTGAGCAGCCGCTCGAACGCCTCCTCCAGGCGCCCGTACACCATCTCCACGTCGGACGCGCTGATCTGCGCCTGCACGTCGCCGGGCTTCTCCGCGGCCTCGCGCAGGACGCGCTCGGCGTCCAGCCCGCGGGCGCGCAGGCTCAGCTCGACCGCCGCGAGGCCCTGCTTGGCCTGGACGTCGCGGGGGTCGCGGGCGATCAGCTCCTCGAACGCGGTCTTGGCGGCGTCGAGGTCGCCGCTCTGCAGGGCGTCCTCCGCCCGCTGCGAGAGCGGGTCGAGCGCGGGCGCCCCGGTCGCGTCGGCGGCCTGCTCCTCGCCCGCGGGGGCGTCCGGCAGGATGCCCTCCTTGCGGAGCGCCTCGAAGAGCTGGTCGATGGCCTGGCGGACCTGCGGCTCGGGCGCCGCGCCGTTCAGGAAGGGCAGCAGCTGCCCGGCGACGACCGCCGCGACGAACGGGATGCCCCGCACGCCCATCTGCTGCATGTACGCGCCGAGTTGCGGGTTGGCGTCGATGTCGACCTTGGCCAGGATCCATTTCCCGGCGGCCTCGGTGGCGAGCTTCTCCAGGATCGGGCCGAGCTGCTTGCACGGCCCGCACCATTCGGCCCAGAAGTCCACCAGGACGGGGACGGACTGCGACCGCTCCACCACCTCGGTGTTGAACGTCTCGTCGGTGACGTCCACGACGTACTGGCCGGCCGCGCCGCTCGCGCCCGCCGCCGCGCCGCCGCCCTGGGCCCGGCGCTCCTGCTGTTTCCTGGCGGCCGCCTGGCGCGCCCCCAGGTCGATGGCCCCGTGCAACGAAAAGTCCCGAGAAGGCATGGGTCCATCCTGCCCCATGAGCGCCCGTGCCTGCGCGCCCGTCCGCTCGGAGCGGAGCGCGCGGCGGGCCGGCCGTGGCGGGTCGGCCGTGGTGGCCGACCGTGGCCGGACGTCCGGCACGTCCCGGCCAAAGGTACGGTTCGGCAATTGTCCGCCTTTTTCTAATTCTCCGATTCGGCGGGGTCGGCAAAGAATCCAGGCGGACCGACGTTAAAGGCAAAAAGATTGCTGACAGCCATCACCAAGCCCGGTTATAGTCACGCTGTCGATGCATCGCGGCACGGCAAAAGCGACCGGCACGCCGGGCCCGCCGAAGGCGGAGGCCCGGTACGGCGGGAGCCGGGTGGCAGGGTTGGGGGACCGAGGCCACCGGCGCACCCGCGCGGCCGGACGCGCGCCGGCCGCCGCGACCGCATGACGAGCTATGGGGGGAATCTTGTGATCGCGGAGCACTCCGTGATCGTGGCCCGAGGAATGGGTGTCCGCCGCGGGGGCCGGTGGCTCCTGCGCCCGGTGACCTTCGGGGTGCCCGAAGGCGTGGTCGGCCTTGCCGGACCACCCGGCGCCGGTAAATCCACTCTGCTGGCCACGTTCGCGACCTTGCGCCGGCCTAACGCCGGCGCGCTGCACATTCTCGGACACGACATCACGAACGCCGCCGGGCAGCGCGCCGCGCGCGCCGCCATCGGCTACCTGCCCGCCCGGTTCGCCCGGGCGGACCACATGACGGCCGGCGAGTTCGTCGAGTACGCCGCCTACTACAAGCGGACCAGCGTGTCCGCCGCGCGCTCGGTGGCGCGGCGGCTCGACCTCGCCGAGGCCGCCCGCACCGAGCTGGCGCTGCTGCCGCCCGACGTCCGCCTCCGCGCCGGGCTCGCGGCCGCGTGCGTCCACGAGCCGGACGTGGTGCTCCTCGACGACCCGTTCGGCGAGCTGTGCGCCGCCGCCGAGCCGTGGCCCACCGGCGCCGCCGGTCCGGGCGGCCACACGCTCACCGCCGCGATGGCGGAACTCGTCCCGGTGCTCCGCTCCCTCGCCCCCACGGTGGTCGTCACCGCCGACGCCACCGAGACGCTCACCGGCTGGTGCGACCGGCTCCTCACCCTCGCCCGCGGGCGGCTCACCGAGCAGCCCACGCAGTCGGCCGCCGCGCGGCGCGGCCGGTCGGCCGCCGACCGGCGCGGCGCGGACGTGCCCGACCCGCGCGGCGCGGTCCCGCAGGCCATCCTCGCGTCGGGCCGCCGCCCGGCGCCACCGCGCCGGCGCGCCGCCCGGCGCACGCTGTCCGACGTGCCCCTCCCCCGGCTGACGCTGCCGCGCCTCGCGAGGCGGCCGCCCGCCCGGAGCGCCACCGGTGTCTGACCTCGGACGGGTGCTCCGGCTGGACGCCCGCCGCACGGCACTGCTCGTCTCGGTGCCGCTCCTCACCCTGGTCGGGACGGCGGCGGCCGCGCTGTCGCTGTGCCCGTCGGTCGCCTACTGGGACAACGCCGTCGTCGCCCTGGTCAACGCCGTCCGGCTGCTGGGCCCGGTCGCGGCGGCGCTGGCGGCGTGGACGGCGGTCCGCGAGCGCCCGCTCGACTATCTGCGCGACCTCACCGCGCGCTCGCCCGCGACCGGGGTGCTGTTCGACCTGCTGCTGCTCGCGGCGGCGGCGCTCGTCTCCTACGGCGCGGTGACGGCGGTGGTCGTCGCCGCCACGCTCGCCCGGGACCAGGCGGGCCACCCGCAGCCGATGGGCGTCGCCGCCGGGGCGGGGTCGCTCGTCCTGCACGTCGTCGCCGGGTACCTGGCGGGGCGGCTCGTCCCGCACCGGGCGACGGCGGGCTTCGTGCTCGGCCTGACGGCGGTGTGGGCGGCGGCGCGCGTCCCCGGCGTGTCGTGGTGGAGCCTGCTCCCCCCGGCGGCGTTCGACCGCATCGCGCTGTTCACCGCGCTGCGGCCGGAGGTGCTCGCCGACCAGGTCACCTGGGCCGCCGGGCTGACCACGGCGCTGATCCTCGGCTACGTGATGTGGGCGACGCGGCGGTTCCTGCTCGTCCTGCCGCTGGTGGTGGCGCTGGCCGCGACGGTCACCGCGACGCTCGGGCTGCACCGCACCGGCGGCGGGACGGTCGCGCCCGTGGCCGCCGAGCCGGTGTGCCGCGAGTGGCCGCTGACCGTGTGCGTCCACCCCGCGCTGCGGGACGCGCTGCCCCGGCTGGTCGCGGCCGCCACCCCCGTCGCCGCGCGGCTGAACGGGACGCCGGGCGCGTTCACGGCGCTGGAGCAGCGGCCGATGTGGGTGCCGGTCGCGGTGAACGGCGGCGTGGCGACCGTCCATCTCGACGAGGAGCTGTCCGGCGGGTACGCGGCGCGGGCCGTCCGGCAGATCAGCGACAGCCTCAAGGACGCGACGGCCTGCGCCGCCCCGCCGAACGAGTACCGGGCCCTCGTCGACGCCTGGCTCCTCGACGACGAGCCGCCCGCCGTCCCCGACCCGGACGCCGCGCGGCGGTTCGCGTCCTGGAGCGAGACGGCGCGGCGCGCGTGGCTGCGGCAGCACTTCGCCGCCTACCGGACGTGCGCGCTGGTGCCCGCCGACTTCCGGACGGAGCGGCCGCGGCGTCCCGTCCTCGCCAAGCACGTGCGGCACCCGGCCTCACATCGACCTAACCGGTCCGCTAGGTAAGAGACCGGCATGCCGGGAAAATGCGGTACATGGCTCGCTCTGATGCGAAGAATGCCGAGACGAAGAAGTCGGACGCGAAGAACGACGCGCCCCGGAAGCCATATGCCCGGCCCCGGCGCGGGGTGGCGGGGCCCGTGCTCATCATCGTCGCGACGGTCGCGGTCGTGCTGGCCGGGCAGCAGATCCTGCGCGGCCTGCCCGGCTGGCTGAACCCGTTCGCCGAGGAGACGAAGGACCGGAGCGGTCCCGTCCTGCTGAAGTCGATCCGCGACCTGCACCGGTACGAGGCGGCGAGCGGCAACTTCCAGGTGGTGGTCGACCTGGAGAAGGACGCGAAGTTCCTGCCGGGCGCGCTGCGCGGCAAGCGCACCCTGTTCGTCGGCAACGGGTCCGTCGATGCCTACGTCGACTTCTCGAAGCTGGGCGAGGGCGCGGTGAAGGTGAACCCGGACCGGACGTCCGCCGCCATCACCCTCCCCCGCGCCCGGCTCGAACCCACCAACCTGGACACGAAGAACAGCTACGTCTACGCGACCGAGCGCGGCCTGTTCGACCGCTTCGGCGACTTCTTCAGCAGCAACCCGAACAACCAGCAGCAGCTCTACATGCTGGCGTCGCAGAAGATCCAGACGGCGGCCGGGCAGAGCGGCCTGACGGAACGCGCCGACGCCAACACGAAGACGATGCTGGAGAACATGCTCAAGGCGCTGGGGTTCGAGACCGTCACCGTCAGCCTCGGCGCCCAGTGACCGCGGGTCAGCTAGCGGGCACCCGGAGGATGAGCGCGTCGCCCTGGCCGCCGCCGCCGCACAGGCCCGCCGCGCCCACGCCGCCGCCGCGCCGCTTCAGCTCGTAGGCCAGGTGCAGGACGATCCGCGCCCCCGACATGCCGACCGGGTGGCCGAGCGCGATGGCGCCGCCGTTGACGTTGACCTTGTCCGGGCCGACGCCGAGGTCGCGCATCGACTGGACGCCCACGGACGCGAACGCCTCGTTGATCTCGATGAGGTCGAGGTCGTCCACGCCGAGGCCCGCCTTGCCGAGCGCGTGCTTGATCGCGTTGGACGGCTGCGACTGGAGCGAGTTGTCGGGCCCGGCGACGTTGCCGTGCGCGCTGATCTCCGCCAGCCACGTCAGCCCGAGCTCCTCGGCCTTGGCCTTGGACATCACGACCACGGCGGCGGCGCCGTCGGAGATCTGCGAGGACGAGCCGGCGGTGATCGTCCCGTCCTTGCTGAACGAGGGGCGCAGCTTCGCGAGGACCTCGGCGGTGGTGTCGCCGCGCACGCCCTCGTCCGTCGCGAACGTGATCGGCTCGCCGCGCCGCTGCGGGATCTCGATCGGGGCGATCTCCTCGTCGAAGACGCCGTTCTTGATGGCCGCGGCGGCGCGCTGGTGGGAGCGGGCGGAGAACTCGTCCTGCTCCTCGCGGGTGATGCCGAGCTTGGCGTTGTACCGCTCGGTCGACTCGCCCATGGAGACGCCGTCGAAGGCGTCGGTCAGCGCGTCGAGGGCCATGTGGTCGAGTACCTCGACCGAGCCGTACTTGTAGCCGCCGCGCGACTTCGGCAGCAGGTGCGGGGCCTGTGTCATCGATTCCATGCCGCCCGCGACCACGATGTCGAACTCGCCCGCGCGGATGAGCTGGTCGGCGAGCGCGATCGCGTCCAGCCCGGACAGGCACACCTTGTTGATCGTGATCGACGGGACGCTCATCGGGATCCCCGCCTTGACCGCCGCCTGCCGGGACGGGATCTGCCCCGCGCCCGCCTGCAGCACCTGGCCGAGGATGACGTACTGCACCTGGTCACCGGACACCCCGGCCCGCTCCAACGCCGCCTTGATGGCATGCGCGCCGAGGTCGGCGGCGGAGAAGTCCTTCAGCGAGCCCAGCAGCCGCCCGACGGGGGTGCGCGCTCCTGCGACGATCACGGACGTGGCGGTCATGAGGGGCCTCCAGAATGGTGCTCGGCGACGTTTGCCACGATACCCACGGGGACGCCGACCGGTTCGGTTCGCCCCCGCCTGGCCGCATGAGTAGGGAGAAGGCCCATGCTGACCCGTATCGACCACATCGGCATTGCTTGTCGCGATCTCGACGCCACCGTCGAGTTCTACAAGGCGACCTACGGCTTCACCGACGCGCATTTCGAGGTGAACGAGGAGCAGGGCGTCCGGGAGTGCATGCTCAAGATCAACGAGACCGGTGACGGGGCGGCGAGCTACCTCCAGCTCATCGAGCCGATCCGGGACGACTCGGCGGTCGCGAAGTGGATGGAGAAGAACGGGGAGGGCGTCCACCACATCGCGTTCGGGACGGACGGGACGGTCGCCGACGAGGCGGCTGGGATCGCCGGGAAGGGGGTGCGCGTCCTGTACGACGCGCCGCGCAACGGATCCATGGGATCCTTGATCAACTTTTTGCATCCGAAGGACTGCCACGGCGTCCTGACGGAGCTCGTGCAGAAGCGTCCCGACCCTGCATGATCTTGCGGGGCCCCCGCAGCCCGCGCGCGACCGGATCGTGACGCGTTCGATATCCCGATCGCGGACGGCGGGGCGGCGACCGCCCCTCTGTGACCGTTCAGACACATCTGGTGGATTTGTACCGGCCAGACGCGGGGTACCGGGGGCCCGGAAGGCAAAATCGCAAACCGGACAAACCACGCAGCGCGTCAAGATGAACCCCCAACACGGCAGTGTCCGGAGTAGGCTTCATTCGCCGGAAGAGGTTTAGGGCACGTCTGGGGCACTGAGCCCGTCGCGGAGCCCGTCATGCCAGGAATCGACCGGTCCCCGGAACCACCCGTAGCCCCGTCACATCAGGATTGAGCCACATGCAGTCCGACATCGACGCCCAGCTCAGCAACTTCTTTGAAGACACGCCCCCGCGCGAGTTCGACGTGGTGCTTCGCGGCTACGACCGGCACCAGGTCGACGAGCACATCAAGTCGCTCGACAACGAGGTCCGGCAGACTCGCGAGCAGACCCAGGCCCTGCAGCGGGAGCTGTCGGACGCGCACCGGCAGTTGCAGGAACAGGAACGTCCCACCTACTCCGGCCTAGGCGCCCGGATCGAGCAGTTGCTGCGGCTGGCCGAGGAGCAGGCCACCGAGCTCGTCCAGGCCGCCCGGTCCGAGGCGAACGAGATCAAGGCCGCGGCCAAGGTCGACGCCGCCGAGCAGCGCGCCAACGCCGAGAACGACGCCGCCGAACTGCGTGCCAACGCCCAGCGCGAGGGCGACGACATGCGGGGCGCGGCCGAGCGCGAGGCCGAGGAGGTGCGCACCTCCGCCCGCCGCGAGGCCGACGAGCTGACCTCCACGACCGAGCGCGAGGTCGCGAAGCTGCGCGCCACCGCCGACCACGAGGTCGCCGAGAAGCGCGCCAGCGCCGAGCGCGAGATCGCGAAGCTGCGCACCACAACCGAGCGCGAGGTGGCGCAGTTGCGCGCGTCCACCAAGCGCGAGCGCGACGAGATCCTCACCACGGCGAAGCGGCAGGCCGACGAGATGCGCGCGCAGGCCCAGCGCATCCTGGAGGAGAGCGAGGCCCAGCGCGCCCAGGCCGAGGCCGAGTTCGAGATCCAGCTCGCGGCCCGCCGCGAGGAGGCCGACCGGCAGGACGCCGAGCGCCACGCGGCCGCCCAGGCCGCCACGCAGAAGCTCGTCGCCGAGGCCGAGCAGCGCGCGGCGTCCGCCGAGCAGCGCGCGGCGAAGGCCACGCAGCAGGCCGAGCAGACCCGGCGCGAGGCCGACTCGCACGCCAAGCAGCTCATGGCGAACGCGCGCAAGAACTCCGACAACGTGATCGCCGAGGCGAAGTCGCAGGCCGAGCAGCTGCTCGCCGAGACCAAGTCCGAGGCCGACCGCGTCCGGACGGCGGCGCAGCGCCAGGTCGACGAGCTCACCCGGCAGCGCGACAGCATCACGAGCCACCTCAACCAGCTCCGTCAGCTCATCGGCGGCGTCGCCCCGACGATGGGCGCCGAGCCGGAGCTCGCCGCCCCGCCGGAGAAGGCCGCCATCCCGGCGGCCGAGCCGAAGTCGGCTCCGGCGCCGCAGGCCCAGCCGAAGCAGCAGCCCGCCGCGAAGGCCGCCGCCAAGCCGGGCCAGGCCAAGAAGTCCGACGAGGACGACGAGGACTGGTGGCAGGAGTGACCCAGCCTGGCTGACCGTGTGACGCGGTCGACGAACGACGGGAAAGCCTAGAGGCCGAAACGCCTCTAGGCTTTCCTACGTCTCACCCCCGTGGTGGCGCTGATCGGGGCCCGGCCCGGCGGCCGGCGCGCCACCGCGGACGGACGGAAGAGGAGAGCGGCGTGCCCGACGACACCCCCCACGAGGACAGGCCCGAGGCGGCCCCCGGCACGGGACGCCCGGCCACCGGACGCACGGTGCCCGCCCCCTCCCGCCCCGCCGACGACGACGACGAGGAGACGGCGGCGGACGCGGCCCCGCGAAAAGGCGAACCGGCCCCGAACGAGCCGGCCGCCGAGGCGGAGCCGGACGACGAGCCGCAGCTGGACGACGAGGCGCTGGCGCCCAGCGGGGCGCTCCGGCCCGAGGAGATCGAGGAGCCCACCGGCGAGCGCGACCCGGCCACCGGGACGCCGGTCCGGCTGCCCGCAGCGGCGGACGCCGTCGAGCAGGTGGAGCCCGAGCCCGGCGCGCCCGACCCGGCGCACGACGTCGAGCAGCGCAGGCGCGAGGCGGGCGTCGACCACCGCTTCCCGTTCGGACGCCCCGGCCAGCCGTTCGGCCGGGCGCACCCGTTCGTTTTCGGGTTCACCGCCGCGCTCGGCGTCATCACCGCGTGGATGCTGGTCAGGGCGGCGACGAACGCCAAGTCCGTGATCGTGATGATCGTGGTGGCGATGTTCCTCGCGGTCGGGCTGAACCCGGCGGTGGAGCGGCTGCGCAGGTTCGGGCTGCCGCGCGGCGCGGCGGTCGCGGCGGTGTTCTTCGCCGTGATCCTGTTCTTCGCCGGGTTCGTGGCGTCGCTGGTGAAACCGGTGTCCGAGCAGGTCACGAACCTGCGGGAGAACATCCCCGACTACGTCAACCAGCTCCAGCACAACGACCGCCTCGCCGAGTGGGACAAGCGGTACGGCCTGTTGGAACGCGCCGAGAAGACGGTCAACAGCGACGGCTTCCAGAACCAGCTCACCGACATCGCCACCGGCATCGGCAACGTCGCCGTCAACGGGATCTTCCAGACGATCACGATCCTGATCCTGACGCTCTACTTCATGAGCTCGCTGCCGCAGATCAAGACGTTCTTCTACAAGCTCGCGCCGCGGTCCCGGAGGGCCCGGGTGGCCTTGCTGGGCGACGAGATCCTCGACCGGATCGGCGGTTACGTCGCCGGGCAGTTCACGATCGCGTTCATCGCGGGCGTGTGCTCGTTCGTCTTCCTGTCGGTGCTCGGGGTGAAGTACGCCCTCGCGCTCGCGCTGATCGTCGCGGTGACCGACCTGATCCCGCTGATCGGCGCGACGATCGGCGCGGTGGTGGTGTGCCTGGTCGCGTTCCTCACCGGGGACGTCACCAAGCTCATCGTCTGCGCGATCTTCTATCTGATCTACCAGCAGGTGGAGAACTACGTCGTCTACCCGAGGGTGATGAAGCGGACGGTCGACGTGCAGCCCGCGGTGACGATCGTGGCGGCGCTGATCGGCGGAACGCTCCTCGGCGTCGTCGGCGCGCTGCTGGCGATCCCGACGGCCGCGGCGATCTCGCTGCTGGTCCGCGAGGTCGTGATCCCGCGCCAGGAGACGTTGTAGCGGCCGGGCGCGGTCAGCGGGACGTGCGGGCCAGGGCGGCGGCGAACTCGGCGACGGCCTGGTTGAACAGGTCCGGCTGCTCGACCGAGCACAGGTGCCCGGCGCGCGGGACGACCTGGAGTTCGGCGTTCGGCATGGCGTCCGCCATCGCGCGGGCCTCGGCCTCGGTGGCGAGGGTGTCCTCGTCCCCGACCATGACGAGGGCGGGCACGCGCAGGGCGCGGAGCGTGCCGAACGCCTCGGGGCGTCCGGCCATGGCGCGCTGCGCCCACGCGGCGGCGCGCGGCGGCGTCGCCTGGACGAGCCCGCGCACCCGCCCGTAGACGAGGGCGCGCTGCCGGTAGGTGGTGGGGCCGACGAGGGCGGGGAGCACCTCGTCCAGCAGGACGCGGGTCGTTCCGTCACGTTCCAGAAGCTCGGCCTGCCGCAGCCGGGTCGCGCGGTCCTCCTCGGTGTCGGCGGCGGCGCGGGTGGCGGCGAGCACCAGCCCGAGGACGAGCTCCGGGTGCCTGCGGCTCAGCGCCACGGCCACGTGGCCGCCCATGGACAGCCCGCCGACCACCGCCCGCCGGACGCCGAGCCGCCGGCACATGCGCGCGACGTCGTCGGCCATCGCGTCCACGGACGGCTCGTCGTCGCCCAGCTCGGAGCCGCCGAAGCCGCGCAGGTCGGGGGTGACGACCCGGAACCGCTGGGCGAGGCCCTCGCGCTGGGCGAGGAACATCGCCGAGGAGAGCGGGAACGCGTGCAGCAGGACGAGCGCCGTGCCGGAGCCGATATCCCTCGCGTACAACTGCACGGTCATAGGCACATCGGTACCCGCTCCCGCGGTCCGGGTGACGCGGGTGGCCGCCACCGGCCGCCTGGGACTAACCGCCCGGTTCGTCCCATTCCGTGGGAAGGGGGGCGGCTTCCGGCACGACCCGCTTCACGATCTCGTTCAGCACGATCCGGACGTAGGGTTCGCCGACCCACAGGTGCTTGGCGTTCGGGACGCCGACGACCTCGGCCTGCGGGACGCGCTTGAACCGCTCCCTCGCCTCGTCCGGGCGCAGGTAGTCGTCGAACTCCGGGACGAGCGCGAGGACGGGACGCCCGTCGGCGCCCCACGCGTCCAGGTCGGCGTCCGTGGCCCGGTGCAGCGGCGGCGACAGCAGGATCGCGCCCTCCACCAGCGGGTCGCGTCCCCATTTCAGCGCCAGCTCGGTGCCGAACGACCAGCCGAGCAGCCACGGGCGCGGCAGGTCGTGGTACTCGGTGTACTCCAGCGCGGCAGCCACGTCGAACCGCTCGGTCTCGCCCTCGCCGAACTCGCCCTGGCTCGTGCCGCGCGCCGACGTCGTCCCGCGCGTGTTGAACCGCAGCACCGCGAGCCCGGCCAGCGCGGGCAGCCGGTAGGACGCCTTGCGCAGGACGTGGCTGTCCATCATGCCCTCGGCCGTCGGCAGCGGATGCAGGCAGACGAGCGTCGCGGCCGGCGGCCGGTCCGGCGGCAGCGCCAGCTCGCCGACGAGCTCCAGCCCGTCGGAGGTGTGCAGCGTGATCTCCTCGCGCCGCGCCGGCAGCACCGTCGCCGCCCTGATCTCCGGCATGGGTCTCCTTACTTCCAGATGCTCAGTGGCGGGGCGCGTTCCGGGACCGCGGGACGCGCGGCGAGCGCCGGCCGCGGGCCTGCCAGCAGGGGCGGTGCCAGTGCCGCCGGTCCTCGCCGCCGCGGTCGTCGGTCCGCCAGGCGACGACGTGCGCGACGCCGGGCGGGATCTCCTGGTCGCAGCCGGGGCACCGGTACGCCTTCACCGCGCCGGACCCGGAGATGGACCGGACGACCCACTCCCCGTCCGGCGCGTCCTCGGTCTCCTGGGCCCACGCCCCACCGCCGCCCGCGGGGGGATGCCCGGACCCGGCACGACGATTCTTGCGGGGGCTCATGCTTCGAGGATATTCAGCGCAGCGAACTACTTGCGGTCGCGTGCTCCGTCAGGAGGGGGTCGGGCGCGAGGGACGGGTCGCGGGTCTCGGTGTGGAGGGCGTTCAGGACGGTGACGGCGCGGTCGGCGCCGAGGCGGTCCAGGTCGGCGATCGGGCCGGACGGGTAGCCGCAGCCGAGCGTCATCGCCGCGTCGATCGAGTCGGCGTCGGCGTAGCCCGCGCCGAGCATGGCGGCGGCGTCGTTCAGGTACGGGAAGCGGAGCGCGTCGACGATGAACCCGGCGCGGTCGCGGCAGCGGACGGCGGTGAGGCCGAGGCGGCGGAGGGCGTCCGCTGCCCGGTCTGCGACGTCGGGTGCGGTGGCGACGGTGACGGCGATCTCGGCGAGCGTCCCCGCGGGGTCGGGCAGGCTGAGCCCGACGACGTCGGCGGGACGGCCGACCGCCATCGCCTGCCCGATCACCGAGTCGCCGGTCGAGGTGACGGCGAGCGGTGTGCCCGGCTTCGCGGCCCGCGCGGCGGCGGACAGCAGCGCGCGGCCCGCCTCGGCGTCCTCGGCGGCCTCCACGATCAGCTCGCAGCTCGCGAGGTCGGCGGCCGAGTCGCGGACGGCGGCGCCCGCGCGGTCGCACAGCGCGGCGACCGCGTCCGCGAGCGGGCCGACGCCGACGACGCCGACGACCGGCGCGGGGCCGGCCGGCGCGGCGGGCTCGTCGGCCGCGGAGCCGTCGTGCGGGTAGAAGCCGCGGCCGGTCTTGCGGCCGAGCAGCCCGGCCGTGACCAGCTCGCGGAGCAGCGGGGACGCGGCGTGCCGCCGCTCCCGCGTCTCGGCGTGGATCGCGTCCAGCACGCCCTGGCAGGTGTCGAGGCCGATGAGGTCCATGAGGGTGAACGGGCCCATCGGCAGCCCGGCCCCGGCCGTCATCGCGGCGTCGATGTCGTCGCGGGTCGCGTGCCCGGACTCCAGCATGGCCACGGCCTGGTTCAGGTAGCCGAACAGCAGCCGGTTCGCGACGAACCCGGCGCGGTCGCCGACCGTCACGGGCGTCTTGCCGAGCGCCCGGACGAGCCCGGCGACGCGGGCGACGGCGTCCGGCTCGGTGAGGACCGTCCGGATGACCTCGACCAGCTTCATCACCGGCGCCGGGTTGAAGAAGTGCACCCCGACGATCCTGGTGGGGCGGCCGGTGCTCACCGCGATGTCGGTGACCGACAGCGACGAGGTGTTGGTGGCGAGGACGGCGTCGTCCCGGCACACCCGGTCCAGTTCGGCGAACACCCGGCGCTTCAGGTCGAGCCGCTCCGGGACGGCCTCGATCACGAGGTCGCAGTCGCCCAGCTCGGCGAAGTCGACGGAGAGGGCGGTCCGGCCGAGGATCTCGCGCCGCGCCTCCTCGGTGAGCCGGCCGCGCTTGACCGCGCGTCCGGTGGAGACCTCCAGGTGGCCGCGGCCGCGGTCCAGCGCGTCCTGGTTCACCTCCACGCCGACGACGGCGAGCCCGCCGCGGGCCAGCACCTCCGCGATGCCCGCGCCCATCGTCCCCAGCCCGACTACCCCGACACTGCTGAACGAACTCTCGGTCATGGAGGGCAGTCTCGCAGAGCGGCGGCGCCTCCTCGATCCCGGGTAGGACGGGAGGGTGCGCCTCGGAATCTTCCTCCTCGCCGCCCGTTTCCCCGGCCAGGACGACGCCGCCGCCCTGACCCGCACCGTCGAGGCCGCCGTCGCCGCCGAGCGCGCCGGGTTCGACGACGTCTGGCTGGCCGAGCACCATTTCATGTCGTACGGGGTGGTGCCGTCGGCGACCGTCCTCGCCGGGCACCTGCTCGGCGTCACCGCGCGGGTCGGGGTCGGGACGGCGGTCAGCGTCCTGTCCAGCCAGCATCCGGTGGCGGTGGCCGAGCAGGCGGCGATGCTGTCGCTGCTGTCCGGCGGACGGTTCCACCTGGGCGTCGGACGCGGCGGCCCGTGGCGGGAGCTGGAGGTGTTCGGCACCGGCCTGCCCCGCTACGAGCACGGTTTCGCCGAGTCGCTCGACCTGCTGCTGGCGTGGCTGCGGTCGGACCGGCTCGGCTGGTCCGGCGAGGAGTTCCGGTTCCGGGAGGTGCCGGTCGTGCCGCGCGTGGCCGTTCCGCCGCCGGTGACGGTCGCGTGCACGTCGCCCGCGACGGAGCGGCTGGCGGCCGAGCGCGGGCTGCCGATGCTGCTCGGCATGCACGTCGGGCCGGACGAGAAGGCCGCCGCCGTCGCCCGGCACGCCGCCGTCGCCCGGCTCGGGTTGCCGGACGTCCCGCACGTCTCCGCGCACGTCGCCCAGGTCGCCGACACCCGCGAGCAGGCGGTGAGCACGCTGATGGCGGAGATGCCGCGCTGGCTCGGCCCCGGCCTGGACGGGTACGTCGCCGTCGACGACCGCCCGCGCCCGCCCCGCGACCCCGTCGGCTACACGCGCCGCATGTGCGACCTGCATCCGGTGGGCTCGCCGGACGACTGCGTCGAGTCGCTCGTCACGGCCGCCGAGCGCACCGGCGTCCGGCGGCTGATCCTGCTGGTCGAGGGCGCCGGGTCGCGCGGCGCGACGCTGGAGAACATCGCCCGGCTCGGCGCGGACGTCCTGCCGAAGGTGCGGGCCGCGTTCACATGAGAAGGGCGCGCACATGAAAAGGGCGCGGCGCGCCTAGGCACGCCGCGTCCTCCGGGCGACGGCGGGTCAGCAGTCGCGCAGTTCGGGTGACTGGTTGAGGATCTGCTCGCGGGCGGTGACGAACGTCCGGTAGGTGGCGGAGTCGCCGTCCGGGAAGACGGCGACGCGGTGGCAGTTCTGGAAGGCCAGGCGCACGCCGAACCAGCGCTCCAGGGCGCCGCGCATCGCGTCGCTGGCGAGGACCCGCAGCAGCTGGCCGCGGGCCTGCTCGTCCGGGGGCGGGGTGTGGTTGTCGGCGAACTCGCCGCCGTCCACGTGCAGCCGGGCCACCAGGCCGCTGATCATGTCCCAGGCGTAGGGGAGGGACGTCCGCACGCACTCGACGAACGCCGCGTCGTCGACCTCCCCCTGCTTCGCCGCCTCCAGGAGTTCCGGGGTCACGTCAAGAGACATTGCGGGAGTCCTTTCGCTGACGCTGGATGCCCTCGACGCTAACCACGGCCCCCGGAGAATGCCAGACTTGACAAAGGTTTTCATTCCGCTACGTCTGCCGCTTCTGGCCCCGCCGCCGGCAGCGCCCGTTCTTCGGTCCCCGGCCGCCCCCGTGCGGACCGGGGGCGGCTCAGCGGGCGGTCGCGGCGTCCCGGCCGGCCGCGCGGCGGCGGCGCGGCGGCCGGACGGTCCGCTCGGCGAGCTCCGCCCAGTACTCGCGGGCCCGCCGCGCCACCCGCGCGTCGTGCGCGGCCCGCGCCTCGGCCCGCAGGTCGCGGGCCCGCTCGCGGCTGATCGATCGCATGATGTCGTGGTGGTACACGGTTCCTCCCAGATCCCCCGCCGGGCCAAACCGCATGGCCCGACATCCAAGAGACTCGTCCTAAGGCCCCCTCCCCCACATCGGCATCACGCCCTATATCGGGCACCCGGACGTCTTAGCCGGTCGGCCGCACTAGGGTTGGTCGGCGTGCGTCTCGTTATCGCCCGCTGCAGCGTCGACTACGCCGGCAAACTCACCGCCCACCTCCCGATGGCCCCCCGGCTGATCCTGATCAAGTCGGACGGGAGCGTCAGCGTCCATGCCGACGACCGCGCCTACAAGCCGCTGAACTGGATGAACCCGCCCTGCTCGCTGCGCGAGGAGCCCTTCGAGGAGGACGGCGCCGTCGCCCGCTGGACGGTCACCCACGGCAAGTCCGGCGAACGGCTCATCCTGACGATCCAGGAGGTCCTGCACGACACCAGCCACGAGCTGGGCATCGACCCTGGCCTGCGCAAGGACGGTGTCGAGGCGCACCTCCAGGAGCTGCTGGCCGAGCACATCACCACCCTCGGCGACGGCTGGACGATGATCCGCCGCGAGTTCCCCACCGCGATCGGCCCGGTCGACATCCTGTGCCGGGACGCCGCCAGCGCCACCGTCGCCATCGAGATCAAGCGGCGCGGCGAGATCGACGGCGTCGAGCAGCTCACCCGCTACCTGGAGCTGCTGAACCGCGACCCGCACCTCGCGCCCGTCCGCGGGGTCTTCGCGGCGCAGGAGATCAGGCCGCAGGCGCGCGTCCTCGCCGCCGACCGGGGCATCGACTGCGTCACCCTCGACTACGACGCGCTGCGCGGCATCGAGCACGAGGGCACGCTCTTCTGACACCTGTGGCGGGGTTCCGGGCGGCGTCGTCCTGGGCCAGGATTCCTCCATGACCTTCCAAGCCAGCGGCAGTTTCGAGATCGACGCGTGGGACGCCGAGAAGCCCTTCGACGAGCGGGGCGGCGCCAGGCTGACCCGGGTCCACGTCGGCAAGACGTTCCACGGCGACCTCGTGGGGACGAGCAGCAGCGAACTGATCACCGTGGAGTCCGCCGCCGGGCCCGTCGCGTACGTGGGGATCGAGCACGTCGAGGGCATCCTGCACGGCCGGGAGGGGACGTTCGTCCTGCAGCACAGCGCGGGCAGCGAGGACGGCACGCCGGACACCCAGTGGCTGCGCTGGCTGATCGTCCCGACGTCCGGCGGCGGGGAGCTCGCGGGCATCCGCGGCGTCGGCCAGATCACCGTCGCCGACGACGGCGAACATACGTGGACTTTGGAGTACACCCTGGACTAGGCACGACACGTCGGACGTCGGACGAGGCGACGGCCGGTAACGTAGCGGCATGCCCCCCGCCACCACCGACGCGACACGCGAGCGGATCATCGACGCGGCCGAGGACTGCTTCGGCCGCCGCGGCGTGACCAAGACCACGGTGGAGGACATCGCCGCCGCCGCGAAGCTGTCCCGCGCGACCGTGTACCGCAGCGTCGCCGGCGGCCGCGACGAGCTGATCCTCGCCGTGGTGATGCGCGACCTGCGCCGGTTCCTCGACCGGCTCGCCGAGCGGCTGCGCCGGGAGCGGGCGGTGCCGGAGGCGATCGTGGAGGGCACGCTGGACGCCGTCCGGTACGTCCGGGAGGTGCCGGCGGTCGCGCACTTCCTCGTCCCGGAGGCGGCGGGGCACACGCAGGCGGCGGTGTCGGGGGCGTCCGAGCACGTGCTCGCGCTCTGCTGCGACTACGTGCGGCCGCACTTCGAGCGGGCGCAGCGGCAGCGGACGCTGCGTCCCGACATCGACGTGGAGGGGACGGTCGAGTTCCTCTTCCGCGTCATCACCTCGCTGATCGTCATGGACCGGGGCCGCGACGACGACGGGCTGCGCCGCTTCCTGCGCACCTATGTCGTTCCTGTCATCGCGGCGCCATGACTCCGGCGAGACGGTAGCTTCCGAATGGCGGCGAGGATCAGGCGGGACGGGGCTCCCGCGCGGCGGCGTGGCGAGAGGGGCCGGAGACGATGACGGGTACTGCGCGCGGGACGCGCGGCGGCGCGGCGGTACGGCCGAGCCCGGTGTTCCTCGTGATCGTGGCGGCGACGGTCCTGTTCGGGCTGATGGCGTGGCGGTACGGGAACGATCCGTCGCGGCCGGCACGGATAGCGCTGTTCGGGTTCGTCCTCGCGGCGTGGATGCTGTCGCTGTGCCTGCACGAGTTCGGGCACGCGTACATCGCCTACCGGTCGGGCGACCGCGGCGTGGTCGCGAAGGGCTACCTGACGCTGAACCCGCTGAAGTACTCCGACGCCGTGCTGAGCTTCCTCATCCCGGTCGTGTTCATCCTGCTCGGCGGGATCGGCCTGCCGGGCGGCGCGGTCTGGATCGACCGGCACGTCATCCCCGGCCGGATCCGGCACAGCCTGATCTCGGCGGCGGGCCCGCTGTCGAACGTGCTGTTCGCGATCGTCCTCGCGGCGCTGTACAAGAACTTCGCCGCCAACCAGGACGGCCAGGAGCACGGGATCTTCTGGCTGGGCGTGGCGTTCCTGGCGTTCCTCCAGATCACGGCCGCGGTGCTGAACCTGCTCCCGATCCCCGGGCTGGACGGCTTCGGGATCGTCGAGCCGTACCTGCCGCGCCGCTGGGCCGACCAGGCCGCGTCCATCGGCGGCTACGCGTTCCTCATCCTGATCGCGCTGCTCTGGCTCGGACCGGTCAACGAGGCGTTCTTCGGCTTCGTCTACCACATCACCGAGGCGCTGGGCCTCAACCGGACTCCGATCCAGGCCGGGCACTGGCTGTTCGAGTGGTGGAGCGACCGACCGGCATAGGGTGGTTTACTAGCCAGTACCGACGCTGCAAGCAGTCACTTACGCCAGGCTCCTCCCGGGAGGTCCCGCATGTCCGTGACCACGGAGAACACCGAGACGTTCGGGTCGCTGAACCCGGCCACCGGCGAGGTCGTCGCCGAGCACCCCGTCCACGACGCGGCCGCCGTCGCGGCGGCGGTCGAGCGGGCCCGGGAGGCCGCCGAATGGTGGCGCGCCCTCGGCTGGAAGGAGCGCAGGCTCCGGCTGCTGAACATCAAGGGCTCGCTGACCCGCAACCTGAGCCGGACGGCGGAGCTCATCCACCAGGAGACGGGCAAGCCGCTGCAGGACGCGCAGCTTGAGGCGATCATGGCGATCACCCACCTCGACTGGGCCGCCCGCAACGCGCGGAAGGTCCTCGGACCGCGCAACGTCTACCCGGGCATCATGGCGATCAACCAGAAGTGCGTGCTGGAGTACCAGCCGGTCGGCGTCGTCGGCGTGATCGGCCCGTGGAACTACCCGCTCTTCACGCCGATGGGGTCGATCGCCTACGCGCTCGCCGCCGGGAACGCCGTCGTGTTCAAGCCCTCGGAGTTCACCCCCGGCGTCGGCGTGTACCTCGCGGAACTGGTCGCGGCGGTCGTGCCGGAGCATCCCGTCCTGCAGACGGTCACCGGGTTCGGCGAGACCGGCTCGGCGCTGGCCTCCTCCCCGGGTCTCGGCAAGCTCGCGTTCACCGGCTCGGCCCGCACCGCGAAGCGCGTGATGGCCGCGTGCGCGGAGAACCTCACCCCGATCGTCGCCGAGTGCGGCGGCAAGGACGCCTGCATCGTCGACTCCGACGCCGACCTCGACGCCGCCGCCGACGCCGCGCTCTGGGGCGCCATGTCGAACGCGGGCCAGACGTGCATCGGCGTCGAGCGCATCTACGTCGTGGACGACGCCTACGACAGGTTCCTCGGCAAGCTCACCGAGAAGGCGGCCGGGCTGCGTCCCGGCTTCGACCGCGAGGCCGCCTACGGCCCGATCACGATGCCCGGCCAGCTCGACGTCATCGAACGCCACATCAAGGACGCCCTCGCCAAGGGCGGCAAGGCCGTCGTCGGCGGCGCGGAGTCGGTGCGCAAGCCGTACGTGGAGCCGGTCGTCCTGACCAACGTGCCGGACGACTCGGCCGCCGTGTGCGAGGAGACGTTCGGCCCGACGATCACCGTCCACCGCGTCAAGGACCTGGACGAGGCCGTCGAGAAGGCCAACCGGGTCAGCTACGGCCTCGCCGGGACGATCTTCTCCGGCGACCGGTCCCGCGCCATGGACGTCGCCCGCCGGATGCGCTCCGGCATGACGTCGATCAACGCGTTCGCCGCGTTCGCGCAGGTCGCCGCGCTGCCGTTCGGCGGGGTCGGCGAGTCGGGCTTCGGCCGCATCCACGGCGCGGACGGGCTGCGCGAGTTCACCCGGCCGAAGGCGATCACCCGGCAGCGGTTCGCGTCCATGAACCTCACCTCGTTCAGCCGGAGCGAGAAGGAGATGGCCCGCGTGCTCGGCCTGATCAGCATGGTCCACGGCCGCCGCTACAAGCGCTGACCGGCGAGGACACCTCGTCGAAGGACGCCGCCGTGAACCGCCCGGACCCCGCGCCGTGACCTCCGGGACGCCCGTGCGCAGCCGTCTCCAGGCGGCGCTCGGCACGCCGCCCGAGCCGCCGCCCGGCGTCCGGCCGCTCGCCGAAGGCGACCTCCCCGCGCTCGCCGCCCTGATGTGGGACGCCTACCGGGGCACCCCCGACGAGCCCGACGTCGGCAGCCTCACGGGCGCGGTGCGCGAGGTGCGACTCACCATGGACGGCGAGTACGGCACGTTCCTGCCCGCCGCGTCCTTCGTCGCCGAGGACGGCGGGCGTCCCGTCGCGGGCGCCCTCGTCACCCTCTACCGCGACGTGCCGCTCCTGGCGTTCCTTTTCGTCGCCCCTTCCCACGCCGGGAACGGCCTCGGGCGGGCGCTGGTCCAGGCCGTCATGCACGCCCTGGCCGGGCAGGGCCACGACACCCTCACCCTCGCGGTGACCCGCCGGAACCGCCGCGCCCGCCGCCTCTACGACCGCCTCGGCTTCGTCGAGGTCCCCTGAGCCCGCGCAGAGCGGGCGCCTAAGCGCGGTAGGCCCTCTCTAAGGCGGCTTTAGACGCCTAGATAAGGCGTCGTCCCGATGTGGGGGGTGGGGCCTTAGGAAGAACCTTGTACATGTCGGGCCACGAGGGGCCCGGCGGGAACAAGGAGAAGCAGATGATCCGCCCGGAGTTCAGCAACGTCATCATCAAGGACCGCGTACAGGTGCTGCGGAAGGAGGCGAGGCAGGCGCGCCGCGTCCGCATCGCGAAGGCGCTGAAGCGGTGACCCCGCCGCCCTGTACCGACCAGCAGGCGCCCCCGTCCGAAGGACGGGGGCGTCACTCGTTTTCAGGGCTTTCCGGTTCAGGTCTTTCCGGCGTTGGCGGGCTTCAGCGGGGTGCGGCCGCGGATCAGGTCGGCGGCGCGCTCGGCGATCGCGATCGTCGGGGCGTTGGTGTTGCCGCGCGGGACGGACGGCATGACCGACGCGTCCACCACCCGCAGCCCCTCGACGCCGCGGACGCGCAGCTCCGGGTCGCAGACGGCGTCGTCCCCGCCCATCGCGCAGGTGCTCGTCGGGTGGAACAGCGTGGCGCACTCGCGGCGGACGAATGCGACCAGCGCCTCGTCGTCGTCGACCTGCTCCCCCGGCGCCCACTCGCCGCCGGTCAGCGAGGCCAGCGGGCCGGTCGCGGCGATCTCCCTGGCCTGCCGGACCCCGGCGACGAGGACGTCCAGGTCGGCCTTGTCCGAAAGGTAGGCCGGGTCGATCAGCGGCTTGGCGTACGGGCTGGCCGAACGCAGGGTGAGCGCGCCCCGGCTGGCGACCGCGACCGCCGTGACCAGGACCGACAGCAGCCGTTCCGACGACTCCGTGAGCCCCTGGTCGACGAACGGGGTCGGCAGCACGTGGTACTGGAGGTCGGGCGCGGGGAGGCCCTCGACCGTCCGGACGAACCCGCCCGCCTCGGCGACGTTGGACGCGTAAGGCCCCCGTCCCAGCGCCTGGTACAGCGCGAACGTGCGCGCGTTGGCCAGCTCCCAGAGCGCCTTGGTGCGGGGCGTGGCGAACATGACGTTCACGAACGGGTGGTCCTGGAGCCGCTCCCCGACCGGTGAGTCGACGACGACGTCGATGCCGAGCGAGCGCAGGTGGTCGGCGGGGCCGACGCCGGAGAGCATGAGGAGCTGCGGGCTGTTCACCGCCCCGCCGGAGAGGATCACCTCGGCGCCCGCGCGGGCCGACATCGTCTCGCCGCGCGCCTCGTACCGGACGCCGACCGCGCGGCCGTCCTCGATCACGACGCGGGTGGCGAGCGCGTCGGTGACGACGGTGAGGTTCGGCCGGTGCTCGATCGGGTGCAGGTACCCGGCGGCGGTCGACCAGCGCCGCCCCCGCCGGTGGGTGACCTGGTAGAAGCCGACGCCGTCCTGCTCGGCGCCGTTGAAGTCGGAGTTCGCGGCGAGGCCGTACGCCTTCGCCGACTGCACCCACGCGCGGGTCAGCGGGTGCCGGTAGCGCAGGTCCTCGACGCGGAGCGGGCCGCCGACGCCGTGGTAGGGGATGTCGCCGCGCTGCTGGTCCTCGGCGCGGCGGAAGTAGGGCAGCAGGTCCTCGTAACCCCAGCCCGCGCAGCCGTGCGAGTCGCGCCAGGTGTCGTAGTCGTACCGGGCGCCCCGGATGTAGATCATCGCGTTGGTGGACGAGCTGCCGCCGAGCGTCCGCCCGCGCGGCCAGTACACGCTGCGCCCGGCCGCGTGCTCCTGCGGGACGGTCGCGTAGTCCCAGTCGTACGGGCCCTTGATCAACGCGGCCACCGCCGCCGGGATGTGGATCTCCGGGGCGTCGTCGGGCGGGCCCGCCTCCAGCAGGAGGACCTTCGCGGACGGGTCCTCGGTCAGCCGGGCGGCGAGGACGCAGCCCGCGCTGCCCGCTCCGACGATGATGTAGTCGTACACGGCGCCCTCCGGGAGTATTTCCGGAAACCCTACCGAACGGGCTTCAGCGCCCGGCGCTAGTGTGATCGCCATGGCGAAGAACAGGGACAACCCCGTCGTGCTCTCGCAGATCTACACCCGGACCGGCGACGACGGCACCACCGCGCTCGGCGACGCGTCCCGGACCCGCAAGACCGATCCGCGGCTCGCCGCCTACGCCGACGTCGAGGAGGCCAACGCCGCGATCGGCGCGGCGATCGCCCTCGGCGCGCTCCCGGCGGACGTGGCGGCGCTGCTGTCGCGCGTCCAGAACGACCTCTTCGACGTGGGCGCCGACCTGTGCGCGCCCGTCGTGCCCGACCCGCAGTACCCGCCGCTGCGGGTGGAGCCGTCCTACGTCGAGCGGCTGGAGGCGGCGTGCGACGAGCACAACGAGTCGCTGCCGACGCTGCGCAGCTTCATCCTGCCCGGCGGGACGCCCGGCGGCGCGCTGCTGCACGTCGCCCGGACGGTCTGCCGCCGCGCCGAACGCACCGCCTGGGCGGCGATCGAGGCGCACGGCGCCGCCGCCGCGGACGACCCGGACGCGCCCGCCGGCGGCGTGAACCCGCTCACCGCCCGCTACCTCAACCGCCTGTCCGACCTGCTGTTCATCCTGTGCCGGGTCGCGAACGCCGAGCACGGCGACGTCCTGTGGAAGCCCGGCGGCGAGCGCTGACGCCGCGCCGCCCGGCCGGGGGTGGGGTTAGCCCTACCCCCGGATGACCGGTTCGCCTCCTGGTGACGGCATCCCCATGCGGTGCAGGCTGGTTCCCTGAGGGCGCACTGCTACAACGGGGAGTGACCACGTGAGGACCCTGACGTTCACCGCCGTGCTGACGGCGGCCGCGGCGACGCTGGTCGGCTGCGGCAACCTCAGCTACGGCGCGCACCAGGAGGACCGCACCTACAGCGCGCCCGCCGGCGTCACCGCCCTGAAGATCCGCTCGGGCGGCAGCCGGGTGGAGATCACCGGATCCGACTCACCGGGCATCAAGGTGCGCGAGCGGCTGACCTGGTCGAACGACAAGAACAAGCCCGAGCCCCGCCATGTGGCGGAGGGCGGGACGCTGGCGCTGACGTCCAAGTGCGCGAAGGTCGTCGTCGGGCTCAGCGGCACCGGCTGCGGCGTCTCCTACCGCATCGAGGTGCCGCGCGGCACCCCGGTCGAGGTCGACAACGACGACGGCAGGATCGTCGCGTCCGGCCTCGGCGGGACGGTGAAGCTGCACACCGACAACGGCGCGCTCAAGGTGACCGACCTGCGCGCGACGTCGGTGACGCTCAGCTCCGACGACGGCTCCATCGAGGTGTCCGGCCACGCCGGGACCGCCCACCTGCAGAGCGACAACGGCCGCATCACCGCCACCGGCCTCACCGCCGACCGGCTGACCGCGCGGACCAGCGACGGGCACATCAGCGTCGCCGGGCGGGTGCCCGTCGCCGACCTCCGCACCTCCAACGGCGGCATCGACGCGCGCGGGCTGACCACCGACCGGATCTCCGCCAAGACCAGCGACGGGCCGATCGACCTGCGGTTCGCCGCCGCTCCCACGGAGGTCCGCGCGACCAGCGGGAACGGGCCGGTGCACGTCCGCGTGCCGCGCGGCGACGGCTACGCGATCACGCTGACCAGCGGCAACGGGCCCGAGCGGATCGACCCGGCCGTCCACCAGGACTCGCGGTCAACGCGCACGATCCAGCTCCGCAGCGGCGACGGCCCGTTGACCGTCTCGCCCGCCTAGCGGACCAGGTACGGGCCGCGCCGGTCGAGGCCGGACGACGGGGTCCGGGCGGCCCCCAGCCGGGCGCCGCCGTTGACGGCGACGGTCGTGCGGGCCAGGTGCTGGGTGACGTGCGCGACGCCGTCCAGGCTCGTGTCGAGCAGCTTGAGGTCGACGTTCCGCAGCCGGTCGCAGCGGGAGTGGTAGCACGGGTCGTACACCTTGCCCGCCCGGCCGCCGAACGCCTTCGCCTCGGCCGCCGTCTTCACCCCGTCCGCACCGGTCTCGATGCCGCCGGACGGGATGCCGTGCTCGACGAACGGGCCGTAGTCGGACCGTCCGTTGAACTCGCTCTCGGCGGTCGGCAGGCGCCGCGCGGCGAAGTACCGCCGGAACATCCGCTCGATCGCGCCCGACCCGGCGGGCGCGCGGGTGCCGGCGCGCGTCGAGCCGTCCCCGTCGTACACGCCGCGCACCCCGTTGGGCGAGCCGAGCATGTCGAAGTTCAGGTTCAGCGCGATGGCGCGGCGGCGGGACGCCGGCAGCGACGTCACGTAGTGGGCCGAGCCGCGCAGGCCCTCCTCCTCGGCGCCCCAGAACGCGAACCTGACCCGGTTCCGCAGCCCGCCGTCGCCCAGCTTCTCGATCTTCGCGGCGACGGCGAGGAGCGCCGCTGCGCCGGTGCCGTTGTCGTTGATCCCCGGCCCGTCCGGGACGCTGTCGAGGTGCGCGCCGAGCAGCACCACGTTGTCCGCGCGCCCCTGCTCGGTGTCGGCGATCACGTTGGCGGTCGTCCGCCTGCCCTGGACGGTGTCGGTCCGCACGCGCAGCCTCAGCCCGCCGCCGCGCGCCGCCCGCGCCAGCGCGGCGCCGACCGCGTGGCTCGGGCCGACGACCGGGATCGCGCCCGGACGGTTCACCGTTCCCCGCACGGGCCCCCGCTCGCCCGGCTTGTTGAACACCACGACGGCGGACGCGCCCGCCGCCCGCGCCCGGTCGGCCTTCGTCTCGAACGTGCACGTCCCCCGCTGGACCAGCGCGATCGAACCCCTGCGGAAGTTTCTGAAGTCGTCCTTCTCGCAGCCGCTCGTCCCCTCCCCGCGCGCCGGAAGGTCGACGGCCGTCACGGGGGCGGTCACGTCCCCGGCCCCCGAGTACGCGAGCGTCACGAAGTCGTCGCCCAGCCGGTAGGACGCCCTGGACGGCGCCGTCCGCGCCAGCACCGCGTCCGACCGCTCCGCCCAGTACGGGTAGGAGAACTTCTGGATCGTCGGCGTCAGGCCCGCCTTGCGGAGCCGTCCGGCCACGTAGTTCACCGACACGTCGTAGCCGGGCGTCCCGGCCGCGCGGTTCCCGCCGTTGTAGTCGGCGATCTCCTGGAACGCCCGCAGATGTGCCTCGGCGTCCCGCACCGTGACCAGCGCCGCGAGGTCGGGACGCCCCGGCGCGGCCCCGGACGCGGGCGACGCCGCCGGGACGAGGGCGGCGGGCAGAACGGCGGCGGGCAACGCCACGGCGGCGCCGGTGAGCAGCTTGCGCACGTGCACTCCTGCGATCGGAGACGGAGCTGGGCAGCAGCGAGCCTGCTGGTCAGGACCCGTCTCCTCCAGCGTCGGCGCCGCGTCCACGCCGTTTCGATACCGCCGCCTTACCGCTTCCTAGCCATCCCGCGGGGCCGGGAAGGGACCCGCGTCACTCCGGCGGGTGCAGCTCCACCGGCAGGCCGGGCGGCGCCGCCTCCAGCCACGCGAGGAACCCGGTCAGCGCCGCCGCGCCCATCGCCAGCTCCACCACGAGGTCGCCGTTCCGGACCTCGATCACGCTGACGTCCGGCGGCAGGCCCGCCGCCTCCTCCGGGTCCGGGTCGCGCCGGTTGGACACGACGAGGCCCCGGCGGTGGATCACCTGCCGGGGCCTGGTCCGGAATCCGAACACGCGGTGCCAATGCAGCACGTCGCCCTTGTAGCGACCGATGCCGAGCCGCCACACTCCGGGGGCTCCGCCCTCCAGGGACAGCTCCCGCAGGGAGCACTCCACGGCGCCGCCGCCGCGGGTGAACAGCCGGCGGCGCACCGCCATCGACACGAACAGCAGCGCGGCCAGCAGGACGACCGCGGCGAGCACCCCGCCCGCGTCGAGTGCCAGGTGTTCGCCCAAATCCCCCGCCGTCCGTCGTGCCGCCGCGCCGGGCGCCTAAGCCTCGATGCCCGCGGCGCGCAGCCGCGCCCGGGCCCGGCGCTCGCGCGTCGCGTCCTCGTCCTCGGCGGCGAGCGCGTTCTCCAGCGCCTGCCGCGCCTCCGGGACGTCGACCTCGTCGCCCAGCTCGGCCTGCTCGGCCAGCACCGACACCTCGTCGGCGGCGACGGAGAAGAACCCGCTGCCGACCATCGCCGAGATCGGCTCGCCGCCGTCGGCGGGCTCGATCTTCACCACGCTGCCGTCGAGGAGGATGCCCAGCACCGGGGCGTGCCCCGGCAGGATGCCCATCGAGCCCTCGACGGTCTGGGCGACCACCATCCTGGCCTCGCCGGTCCAGATCTCGCGCTCCGGCGACACCAGGCCGACCTTAAGGTTTGCCACGTCTGCTTCCTCCCACGGCCTCCCACGACCCGGCCGGGGCCGCCGCGCGGGCGGCCCCGGTCCGAGCGGACTACTTCTCCAGCTCCCGGGCCTTCTTCTCGACGTCCTCGATGCCGCCGCACATGAAGAACGCCTGCTCGGGCAGGTGGTCGTACTTGCCCTCCGCGATGGCCTTGAACGACGCGACGGTCTCGTCCTTCGGGACCGTCTCGCCGGGCTGGCCGGTGAACTGCTCGGCCACGTACATCGGGTGCGACAGGAAACGCTCGATGCGCCGCGCCCGCTGGACGGTGACCTTGTCCTCCTCGGAGAGCTCGTCGATGCCGAGGATGGCGATGATGTCCTGCAGCTCCTTGTACTTCTGCAGGATCCGGATCACTTCCTGGGCGACCTCGTAGTGCTCGTTGCCGAGGATCTGCGGGTCCATGATCCGGGACGTGGAGTCGAGCGGGTCCACCGCGGGGTAGATGCCCTTCTCCGTGATCGCGCGGGACAGCGTGGTCGTCGCGTCCAGGTGCGCGAACGTGGTGTGCGGCGCCGGGTCGGTGATGTCGTCGGCGGGCACGTAGATCGCCTGCATCGAGGTGATCGAGTGGCCGCGCGTCGAGGTGATCCGCTCCTGGAGCACGCCCATCTCGTCCGCCAGCGTCGGCTGGTAGCCCACCGCGGACGGCATGCGGCCGAGCAGCGTCGACACCTCCGAGCCCGCCTGGGTGAACCGGAAGATGTTGTCGATGAACAGCAGCACGTCCTGGTTCTGGACGTCGCGGAAGTACTCCGCCATCGTCAGCGCGGACAGCGCCACCCGGAGCCGGGTGCCCGGCGGCTCGTCCATCTGGCCGAACACGAGCGCGGTGTCCTTCAGGACGTTCGCGTCCGCCATCTCGACCCAGAGGTCGTTGCCCTCGCGGGTGCGCTCGCCGACGCCGGCGAACACCGAGGTGCCGCCGAAGTTGCGGGCGACACGGCGGATCATCTCCTGGATGAGGACCGTCTTGCCCACGCCCGCGCCGCCGAACAGGCCGATCTTGCCGCCCTTCACGTACGGGCACAGCAGGTCGATGACCTTGATGCCGGTCTCCAGCATCTCCGTCTTCGACTCGAGCTGGTCGAACGCGGGGGCCTTGCGGTGGATCCCCCAGCGCTCGTTGACCTCAAGGGACGCCGTCGGGACGTCCAGCGCCTCGCCGAGGGCGTTCCACACGTGGCCCTTGGTGACGTCGCCGACCGGCACCGCGATGGACTCGCCGGTGTCGACCACCGGGCCGCCGCGGACCACGCCGTCGGTCGGCTTCATCGAGATGGCCCGGATCATGTTGTCGCCCAGGTGCTGGGCGACCTCCAGGGTCAGGGTCTGCGTCTCGCCGCCGAGGGTCGCCTCGACCTTGAGTGCGTTGTAGATCTCCGGAATGGCGTCCGCGGGGAACTCCACGTCGACGACCGGGCCGATGACCCGGGCGACGCGCCCGGTCGCGGTCGCCGTCTCTACCTGAGCAGTCATTCTCACTCCCCGCCAGACTCGGCGAGCGCGTCAGCGCCACCGACGATCTCGCTGATTTCCTGGGTGATCGCGGCCTGCCGCACCTGGTTCATCTGGCGCGTGTAGACCCCGACCAGTTCGTTGGCGTTGTCCGTAGCCGACTTCATCGCCCGCCGCACCGAGGCGTGGAACGACGCCGCCGACTGGAGCAGCATGTGGAAGATGCGGCTCTCGACGTAGTTGGGCAGCAGGAGGTCGAGCGCCGCCGCGGCGGACGGCTCGAACTCGTACGCGGGCGGCACCCGGTCGGCGGACGACTCCCCGATCTCCAGCGGGAGCAGCCTTCTGACCTGGACCTCCTGCGTCAGCATCGACACGAACTGGGTGTAGACCACGTGGATCTCGCCGACACCGCCGTCCGCGTCCGTCTTGAGGAAGTCCTCGGTGAGGCGCCGCCCGATCCGCTCGGCGCTCGGGAAGTCCGGGCGGTCGGTGAACCCGTGCCACGTCTCCGCGACCTCGCGGCCGCGGAACCGGTACCACGTGATGCCCTTGTTGCCGATGACGTACGGGACGGGCTCGCGGCCCTCCTCCCGCAGCCGCGCGATCAGCGCCTCCGCCTCGCGGATCACGTTGGCGTTGTAGGCGCCGCAGAACCCGCGATCGCTCGTGATGATCAGGACCGCGCTGCGGTTGTCGGCCGGCTGCTCTTGGAGCAGCGGGTGGTCGATCCCGACATGATGGCTCACCAGCGCGGACAGGGCCTGCGTGATCCGGTCGGCGTACGGCTTGGACGCCGCCACCGCCTGCTGGGCCTTGACGATCCGCGAGGTGGCGATCATCTCCTGGGCACGAGTGATCTTGGCGGTCGACTTGACCGACTTGATCTTCTGCCGGAGCTGGCGAATCTGGGCCATCGCCGTCAGTCCTTCTTGACCCTGGTGATGGTCTCCTGCTCGACGTCCTCGTCCGCGATCGGCTCGACCGGCTCCTCGGCCAGCAGCTCGCCCTCGCTGGTCTGGAAGCCCTTCTTGAACTCCGTGATGGCGTTCTTCAGGGCCTGGAGGCCGTCGTCGGAGAGCTTGCCGGTCTCGCGGATGGAGGCCAGCAGGCCGCTCTCCTCCCGCTCGATGTAGTCGAGGAACTCGCGCTCGAAGCGGCGGACGTCGGCGACCGGGACGTCGTCCAGCTCGCCGGACGTGCCCGACCACACGGACACGACCTCCTGCTCGACCGGGAACGGGCTGCCCTGCGGCTGCTTCAGCAGCTCCACGAGGCGGGCGCCGCGGTCGAGCTGCGCGCGGGACGCGGCGTCCAGGTCGGACGCGAACGCGGCGAACGCCTCCAGGTCGCGGAACTGCGACAGCGCGAGCCGCAGCGTGCCGGCGACCTGCTTCATCGCCTTGATCTGCGCGTCGCCGCCGACCCGGGAGACCGAGATGCCGACGTTGATCGCCGGCCGGACGCCCTGGTTGAACAGGTCCGTCTCCAGGAAGCACTGCCCGTCGGTGATGGAGATGACGTTCGTCGGGATGTACGCCGACACGTCGTTGCCCTTGGTCTCGATGATCGGCAGGCCCGTCATCGAGCCCGCGCCCATCTCGTCGGACAGCTTCGCGCAGCGCTCAAGCAGCCGGGAGTGCAGGTAGAACACGTCGCCCGGGTACGCCTCGCGCCCCGGCGGGCGGCGCAGCAGCAGCGACACCGCGCGGTAGGCCTCGGCCTGCTTCGACAGGTCGTCGAAGATGATCAGGACGTGCTTGCCCTGGTACATCCAGTGCTGCCCGATCGCCGACCCGGTGTAGGGGGCGATGTACTTGAAGCCCGCCGGCTCGGACGCGGGCGCCGCCACGATCGTGGTGTACTCCAGCGCGCCCGCCTCTTCGAGGGAGCGGCGGACGTTGGCGATCGTGGAGCCCTTCTGGCCGATCGCGACGTAGATGCAGCGGACCTGCTTCGTCTCGTCGCCGGACTCCCAGTTCTCCTTCTGGTTGATGATGGTGTCCACGCAGACGGTCGTCTTGCCCGTCTGCCGGTCACCGATGATCAACTGGCGCTGGCCGCGGCCGATCGGCGTCATCGCGTCGATGGCCTTGATGCCGGTCTGCAGCGGCTCGCTCACCGACTGCCGCTGCACGACCGTGGGGGCCTGCAGTTCGAGCGCGCGGCGCTCGGTCGTCTCGATCGGGCCCTTGCCGTCCAGCGGGTTGCCCAGCGCGTCGACGACGCGGCCGAGGAAGCCGTCCCCCACGGGGACGGACAGCACCTCGCCGGTCCGGCGGACCTTCTGGCCCTCCTCGATCTTGCTGAAGTCGCCGAGGACAACGGCGCCGATCTCGCGCACGTCCAGGTTCAGAGCCAGGCCACGGGTACCGTCCTCGAACTCAAGGAGTTCGTTCGCCATCGCGGAGGGCAGGCCCTCGACGTGGGCGATACCGTCGCCGGAATCGACGACGGTGCCGACCTCTTCGCGCGCGGCGGCCTCGGGCTCGTACGACTGGACGAAGCGCTCCAGCGCGTTCCGGATCTCGTCCGGACGGATCGTCAGCTCCGCCATGATTCCTCTCTTGCTCCCTAGAGTCAGCTCTACCGGTCTTAACCGGGGCCGAGCCGCCGGCGGACGTCGTCCAGCCGTCCGGCGATGGTGCCGTCGATGATCTCGTCCCCGATCTCGATCGACAGGCCGCCGATCACCGTGGGGTCGATCTCGATGTTCAGGTGTACTTCGTGGCCGTAGGCGGCGGCGAGCACCGCGGCGAGCCGCGTGCGCTGCGCCTCCGGCAGCTCGGCGGGCGTCCGCACGAGCGCGACCAGCCGCTGCCTGCGCTGGGCGACGAGCTTGCCGTACTCGGCGAGCCCCGCCTCCAGGCTACGTCCTCGCGGACGCAGCGCCAGCTCGGTGACCAGCGTCAGCGTCGCCTCGGTGACCTTCCCGTCGAGCAGCGCGTTGACCAGGCCGAGCTTGCGCTCGTCGGGCAGGGACCGCCCGGCGAGCGCGCCGCGCAGCTCCGGCTCGCCCTCGACGACGCGGGAGAACCGGAACAGCTCGTCCTCCAGGTCGTCGATGCGCCCGTCGGCCTCGGCGCGGGCGGCCTCGGCGGTGACCGCGAGGGCCTCCACCGCGTCCGACAGCTCCGAGGGGGACGACCAGCGCAGCCGGACGACGTCGGCGACCAGCCCGAGAGCGGCCGGCGACACCTTGCCCTCCAGCAGGATCTGGACGAGCTGCGCCTTGTCGGCCCCGTCCCGCGCCGGGTCGGAGACCGCCCGCCGCAGGCCGTGCTCGCGGTCGATCAGGTGCAGCACCGCGAACAGGTCGCCGCCGAGTCGGGCCAGGTCGGCGGAGGGGATGACGGCCTCCAGCCGCTCCATGGCCTCGGCCAGCGACGCCCTGCTCACCGCTCCCGTGATGGTCATGATGTGATCTGCTCCTGCGTGCGGGCGCGCTCTTCCAGCTCCTCAAGGAACCGGTCGACGACCCGGCTCTGCCGCGCGCTGTCCGCAAGGGACTCGCCCACGACGCGTCCGGCCAGCTCGACCGACAGGGCGCCGATCTCGGCGCGCAGCGACTGCAGCGCCTGCTGCCGCTCCGCCTCGATCTGCGCCTTGGCGTTCTCGACGATCCGGCGCGCCTCGACCTGGGCCTGCTCCTTGGCCTGGGCGATGATCTGGGCGCCCTGCTCCTCGGCCTTGCGCCGCTCGTTCGACGCCTCGACCGCGGCCGCCTTCTGCTGGGCCTTGTACTGGTCAAGAACCTGCTGGGCTTCCTTCTGCGCCTGCTCGGCGCGTTCGAGGCCGCCTTCGATGGCCTGCGTGCGCTCCTCCAGCGTCTGCTGCAGCCGCGGGACGAGGATCCTGCCGACCACGATCAGGACGACGAGGAACGAGAAGATGCCGACGACGAGCTCGAACGGGTGCGGAAGCAGAGGGTTGTTGTTCTCCGCCGCAAGGACGGAAGCTGCTTCGATCATGCCTACAGCCCTCCTCGGGTGGGAAGCGTGATCAGACGCTCTTGAAGATGAACGGCGCGACCAGGCCGATCAGGGCGAGCGCCTCGGTGAGGACGAAGCCCAGCATCATGTTGGTGCGGATCACGCCGGTCAGCTCGGGCTGGCGGGCGATGGCGTTCACGCCCTGGCCGAAGATGATGCCGATGCCGATGCCCGGGCCGATGGCCGCGAGGCCGTAGCCGATCGCGGTGACGTTGCCTTCGACGGCGGCGAGGACGGCTCCCGTCATGGGTTCTTCCTTTTCTGTCGGCCGGCGGAGTGTCCGCCGGTCTGGCTTACGAGGTTGTCGGACGGGCCAGGCGCCGAGGGGGCGCCGCACGACCCTGGGGCTCAGTGCTCCGCGTGCAGCCCGCTCTGGATGTACATGGCGGCGAGCATCGCGAACAGGAACGCCTGCAGGAACTGGATCAGCAGCTCGAACGCGGTCAGCAGGATGGTGACGACCACGCCGACGAGGCCGAGGCCGAACCCGGCGGCCGTGGGCTTCTCGAACAGGAAGTAGAAGCCGACGAGGCTGAAGAACGCCAGGATCATGTGCCCGGCGAACATGTTGGCGAAGAGCCGGACGGCGTGGGTGAAGGGGGCGATGATGAAGGTCGAGAGGTACTCGATCGGCACCAGCAGGAAGTAGACCGGGAGCGGCAGGCCCTTGGGGATCATGTTCGTGAAGTACTTCACCGGGCCCTGGTGCTTGAAGCCCAGGTACACCTTGACGCAGTACACGAAGATCGCCAGCACGGCCGGGAACGCGATGTGCGACGCGATCGGGAACTGGATGATCGGGACGACCGAGAAGATGTTCCAGATCCAGATCATGAAGAACAGCGTCATCAGCAGCGGCATCCACTGCTCGGTGTTCTTGCCGAGGAACGGCCGGGCGATCTGGTCGCGGACGAACATGTAGCCGACCTCGCCGACGTTCTGCATGCCGCGCGGCACGAGCTTCGGCTTGGCGAAGGCCATCCAGAACACGACGCACACGACGAGCGCGCCGAAGACCGCGAAGAAGACGGGCTTGGTTAGCCAGGCGGGGCCGCCGGGGAAGAGGGGCGGGAAGTCGAACAGCTCCGTCCCGGGGGCCTCGAACTTATCCCCTCCGGAGGCGAGGACCGTCAGCGCGTTCACGCGGCGTTCCCTTCATCAATGTTGTGATGTGACACAAAGGCTTCCTCGGCGGCGGCGCCGCTCAGGAGGAGTGGCGACCGTACTTCAGGTAGACCAGGTAGATGGCGAGCCCGGCGCCGATGACCACCCCGACCATGATCAGCCAGGTCTGGTCCGTCAACTCGGCCAGCAGCCACCCCAGACCGCCCCAGATGATGATCCCGGAGAGCAGGTAGCTGGGCACGGACCAGGCGGCGTCGGCGAATTCCCGTTGGCCGTCCTCCGGCCGACGTTTCTGCTCGCTCATCGCGCTCCGGACGATAGCAGGCCATGCCTGCGGTGGTCATATTGGAGTAGTCCCCGAAGGGGCGCCGCACCGTCCGTGGCGGGGTCATCACGGACTCCGGTCCAGGACGTTGCGCGGCTCGGCGGCGTCGTCGTCCCGCGACTCACCGGCCTGGTGCTCGCGGGCGTCGGACTCGGTCGCTTGGGGGGCGTCGGCCCGGGGCTCGTCGATGTAGGGCCTGCGCTGCAGCGCGACCCGGAACTCGGCGGCGATCCACAGCATCGCGAGCGCGATGACCGTCCAGCCGAAGACCGTGGTGTTCCAGATGGTCACCTCGGCCACCACGGTGACCAGCACCATCATGACGAGGATCTTCACGACGTAGCTCGCGAGCGCGGCCATCATCATGGTCTGCGCGGAGATCTTGCCGGCCCAGGAGACCGCCAGCGCGCTGACCGAGAAGAAGGCGATCACCACGACGGTGGCCAGTGCCGCCGCGAGGGCGCCCTTGGCGCCGGCGGCCAGCAGGCCGATCAGGACGGCGCCCACCCCGACGACCGAGGTCGGGATCGCGGCGCCGCGGAGCATCCGGGCGTCGGAGGTATGCATGAGGGCTCCGGCTGGTCACGTTCAGTGGTCGTCTCTTGTTCGTGAAAGGTATCACAAGCGTCCGGAATGTCCACAATTACCCTGAAGGTAATGCGCCGCGCGGGCTCCCACGCGCTACTCCGGGTCACACCCGTCCCCCCGGACCCTAGCCCAGCCCGCGGGTCCAGCCCATCGTTACCGAGGAGGACGACCCGAACCCCTACCGCGACGAAGCGCGGTCAAACCTACGACTTTCGGGACGAAACAGGACGCCGGTCAGACCCGCGTCGCGGGGCGCCCGATCAGACGCGCCGGATCAGACGCGCCGGATCAGACGCGCATCGCGGGACGCTGGGCGGGCTGCTCCCCGTCCGGCGGCGGGACGGCCCTGCGGCGCGGCCTGCCGAACATCAGCAGGAGCCCGACGACCGCGACGCCCACCGTGATGCCGAGGACCTTCCAGGCGGCGTCGATCAGCGCGAACCCGATCAGCCCGGACGCGAGCAGGCCCACCCAGACGTACATGATCAGCACGGCGCGGCGGGTGGAGTGGCCGAGTTCCAGCAGGCGGTGGTGCAGGTGCTGCTTGTCCGGCGCGAACGGCGAGCGGCCCTGGTTCGTGCGGCGCCACACGGCGAGCAGCATGTCGATGAACGGGATCGCGGCCACCGCCGGGACCAGCAGCATCGGGACGAAGAACGGGAACAGCCCGTTGGTGAGGACCGTCGGGTCGAACTGCCCGGTCAGCATGATCGTGGACGCGCTGAGCAGCAGCCCGATCAGCATCGAGCCGGTGTCGCCCATGAAGATCTTGGCCGGGCTGAAGTTGTGCGGCAGGAAGCCCGCGCACATCCCGAACAGCACGGCGGCGATGAGCGTGGCGGCCGACAGCGTGGTCAGCCCGTTCACCCGCGACAGCAGGTAGGCGTAGGAGAACAGGCCGAGCGCCGCGATCCCGACGACGCCCGCGGCGAGGCCGTCCAGCCCGTCGATGAAGTTGACGGCGTTGATCGTCGCGACCACGACGAGGACGGTCAGCGGCACCCCGTAGGCGGGCGGCAGCGTGAGCGACTCCCCGGTCGGCAGCGGCAGCGCGTAGACCTGGATGCCCTGCATGATGAAGATCCCGGCGGCGGCGACCTGCCCGGCGAACTTCGTGAGGGCGTCCACCTCCCAGCGGTCGTCGGCGATGCCGATCAGCACGATCAGCCCGCCGGACAGCAGGAACGCCCTGGTCACGTTGATGTCGCCGTCCGCGAGGACCTTGCGCATCTCCGGCAGCCCGGTCGCCACCACGAGCGCGGCCACCATCCCGCCGAACATCGCGAGGCCGCCGAGCCGGGGCGTCGGGATGACGTGGACGTCGCGCTCGCGCGGCACGGCCTGCGCCCCGAACCACACCGCGAACCTGCGCACCGAGGGGGTCAGCAGGTAGGAGACGAGCGCGGCGACGAGGATGGCGAGCAGGTATTCCCGCACTCTCCCGCGCCTCCCCTCCGGCCGATCGCCGTCGTGTCCCCGCTGTCGTGTCTTCGCCGTCGTCGTGTCTTCGCCGTCCGGTTCCGATGCCCCGTACACGCGGACCGTCACCTGCGCGGCCCCGTCACCTATGAAGACGGCCCGCCGGAACGATCTGTTCACGTCGCGACCGACCAACTGTAGTCCTCATCCGCGGACGTTCGCCCCGACTCACACCATCCTGGGCCGGTCCGCGCACAGGATCCCGGCGCCCACGATCATGAGCGCGAGCCCGGCGAGGCACCGGTCGCCGAGCGAGAACGCCCACGCCCCGTGCGCCGCGACGTCGTCGCCCGCGTCCGCGGCGACCAGCAGCAGTCCGGCGGCGGCGAGCCCGGCCCCGGCCGCCCGGCGGGGCGCCGGACGGCGCGCCAGCAGCGGCACGAGCGCGACCGACAGCGCGAGCAGCGCGGTGCCCGGCCAGCCGCCCGTCCAGTGCGGCGGGACGTACTTCGGCGGCTGGACGGCGACCGCGTGCTTGGGCAGCCGGACCTTGATCGTCATCCCCTCGTGCGGGGCGAGCGCGCCCTGCAGGAAGTCCACCGCGTAGGGGCCGTCGCGGTCGCGCAGGCAGCGGGTCGTCGCGCCGGGGGCGCCCGCCCGGCAGGTCGCCCGGCGCAGCGGCACCGGCGCCTCCACCCGGACGGCGGCGTTCGCGATCGGGACGCTCCAGCCGGTGCCGATCGCGTCCCAGACCAGCTCGTCGTGGTCGGCGCGCGGGGTGAAGGCCCGGGCCACGGCGTACTCGATCACGTACGCCTGGCGGCCGCGCACCTCCCGGCGCCGGTCGCCGACGCTGATCTGCACGTCGTTCAGGAACCGCGTCGTGCGGACCCTGGACGGCGCGCCCGTGGACGACCCGGCCCGCACGTCCCGCACGTCGTAGACCCGGTCGCCGTGCCGGAACCGGACGCGCCGGACGATCCCGTGCTCCCCGCTGCGGTCGAAGTCGTAGGTGATCGTCTCCCGGACGTACAGCACCCCGTCCCCGCCCAGCGTGAGGACGACGTCGTAAGTGGGGATCATCTCACCCGGCGCCGGCCCCGCCACGGCGGACGCGGGCAGCGCGAGGACGAGTGTCGTCAGCAGGAGCACGCCCGCGGAGATCACGGGCCCCCGGACACGGCCACGCACGTCAGGCATGGTGGCATCGTTGCGGTCCGCGCGTCCGCGTAACGCCGCCGATACTGCCCGCGAGGCCAGGGGACCGGATCCGCCGGGACGCCCGCGGAGGACGTCCCGGACCCTTGGACGCCCGCGGCCGCCTCCAGGTTCGCAAGATCGAGGATTTCGACCTTCCCTGGTCACAGCCTAAAAATACGATAAAGATGATCTTGTCGGCCCTGCTAGGTTATCCGTCGCTAACCAAGACTGATCATGGAGGATCTATGCGGCGTATCGCAGCCGTGGCGCTGACCGCCGGCACTCTGATGGCGGGCATGGCCGCCGTCGGGACCCCCGCGGAGGCGGCCACCAGCTGGGCCCCGTACAACTCGTACTCGAACATCAGCGCGTGGGGCACCTACTCCCGCAGCGGCGGCAGCACCTACGTGAAGGGCTACCTGCGCGACTCCGCGAAGAACGGCTGGACCGCCTGCGTGCGGTTCCTGTTCACCGAGGGCAGCAAGCAGTACTGGTCGCGCCACAAGATCATCGCGACCACGTCCAGCGGCAGCACGTACAACTTCGACGGCAAGGGCACCGTGGCCATCAGCGCCAAGTCCAGCTACAGCAGCCACCTCTGGGTGCAGGAGTGCGGCCGTAACAAGAAGACCGGCAAGTACCTCTACGGCAAGGGCAAGAAGCTCTTCTGAGCCCTCGCGTGAGTGACCACGCGTAACCGACTTACGCGAGGCCCCGCCCGGCCCGGCGGGGCCTTCACCATTTCCGCGCCCGGGCCATTCTCACTCGGCTCGGCACCGGGCTCGGCCGGCCGTTCAGCGGCCCCTCCGGGAGTCGTCCGGCCAGCTCACGGACCCGGCTGCTCGGTTCCTCGCGAATACCGGGAAGCGCGGCGTTCAAGCGTCACCCAAGCCCGCTGAAAGGTCTTAGGGTCGTTCCGTGCGGACGGACGAAAACCCCCGGCAATGGCCACGTATTGCCGACTGGGGCGTCCCGTTCCTCGTCGCGGGCTCCCAAATTCCGCTCACCTGGCTCTTCACCGACGGCAGCGGCGATCCCCTCGGGACGGGCCGCTGGACGGCGGTGGCGATCGCCGTCGTCCTCGGGGCCGGGACGCTGGCGTGGCGGCGCGTCGCGCCCGTGCCGACCCTCGCGGCCGCGATCGCGCTGACCGCGATCGGCCTCGTCGCGTCCGGCGACGCGAACACCGCCATCGGCGGGCCCGCGGACGGGGTCGCCCTGTACTCGCTGGCGGTCCTGCGCGGGCCGCGCCCCGCCGTCCTGGGCTGCGCCGCCGCCTGGGCCGTCGCCTCCCTGGCGTACCTGCCGACCGCCGCCGGGCCCGGCGACGCGCTGTCCGGCGCGCTGCTGGACGCGGCCCTCTACCTCGGGATCACCGCGTTCGGCCAGCTCCGGCGGCAGCGCGCGGCGCGGCGGCGGGAGCTGTCGGACCGGCTGGCCGACGTCGACCGGGAGGCCCGCGCGGCGGCGGACGCCGAGCGCGAGCGCCTCGCCCGGGAGGTCCACGACGTCGCGGGCCACCATCTGAGCGCCGTCGTCGTGCACACCGGGGCGGCCGTCCGGCTCGGCGACCCCGCGCTGGTCCGCGAGGCGCTCGCCCTCGCCGCCGAGACCGGCCGCGAGGTCCTGGGGTCGCTGAGCGCGCTCGCCGACCTGGCGGGACCGCGGGCGGACGGCGGCGGGCTGCGGGAACTGCTGCCCGGCCTCTGCCACGGCCTGGCCAGGATGGGCGTCCCGGTGTCCCTGACGCTGGAGGGACGCGCCCGCAGGCTGCCCGCCGAGGTGACGGCGGTCGCGTACCGGATCGTCCAGGAGTCGCTCACCAACGCGACGCGGCACGCGTTCGGCGCCGAGGTGCGGGTGACCGTCCGCTACGTCCCGGGGGAGGTCCTGGTGAGCGTCGAGAACGAGCGTCCCGGCGGCGGGACCGCCCGGGCCCGGGGCGATCAGCAGGGAGGCGGGCGGGGCGTGCGCGGCATGCGCGGCCGGGCGGCCGAACTGGGCGGCGCGCTCACCGCCGGACCGACCGCCCCGGGCGGCTGGGCGGTCGAGGCCCGCCTTCCGACGACGGCCGGCTCCCGGATCGGCTGGGGCTGGCCGGAGGTCCTGGACGCCGTGACGGTCGCCCTCTGCGCGGCGTCCCCGCTCCTGGCGTTCGTCCCGCCGGAACCGCTGGTCGAGGGCCCGTCCGCAGCGGAAACGGCGCTGGCCGCGGCCGTGCTCGTGCTCGGCGCGGTCCCGCTGTGGTGGCGGCGGCGCCGCCCGCGGGCCGCGCTGGCGGCGGTCGTCTCGGCGCACGCCGCCTTCGCCGCCGCGTGCGCGCTGCGGTCGCCGGACGCGCTGAACGCGCTGGGCCTCGCCTCCCCCGCCCTGCTCGTCGCCGTCTACTCGGTCGCGTGCTACCACCCGGACGGCCGGCGGACATGGCCGGCGGCGCTCGCCGCGCCGCTCCCCTGGGGCATCGGCCTCGGTCTCGCGCTGGCCGCCGACCGGACGGCCGCGACGGGCGCCGAGATCCCGGTCGCGTTCACGTTCGGGCTGGTGATCGCCGTCGTGTGCGCGGCGCCCGCGACGTTCGCGGTCTGGGCCTGGGGCCTCGCCGTCGCGGCGCGGAGCCGGCGCTGGGGGGACGCGATCATCGATACCGTCACCACGCGGACGGGCACGGCCGTGCACACCGAGCGGATCCGGGTCGCGGCCGGGCTGAACGGCACCGTCCTCGACCGGACCGCGCGGCTCGTGACGACGGCCGAGACGGGTCTGACCAGCGCGGACGACGACGCGGCAGCCGCCCTCCGCGAGGTGGCCGGGCAGGCGCGGGCCGCCCTGACCGAGATGCGAGGGCTCCTGGACGCGATGGAGCGCGATATGGAGCGCGATGGAGAAGGCGCCGTGACCGGAGGGAGGACGCCATGAGCATCCGGGTGCTGGTGGTGGACGATCAGGCCATCGTCCGCGCGGGGTTCACCGCGATCATCGGCGGCGAACCGGACATGGAGGTCGTCGGCCAGGCCGCGGACGGCGCGGAGGCCCTGCGCGCCGTGCCCGAATGCAGGCCCGACGTCGTGCTGATGGACATCCGGATGCCCGGCGTGGACGGCCTCGCCGCGTCGCGGGAGCTGGCCGCCGCGAAGTCCCCGGCGCGGGTGCTGGTGCTCACCACCTTCCACCGCGACGAGTACGTGTTCGGTGCGCTGCGCGCGGGCGCGTCCGGCTTCCTGCTCAAGGACTGCGAGCCCCAGGAGCTGGTGGACGCCGTCCGCACCGTTGCGGGCGGCGAGGCGCTGCTCGCCCCCGCCGTGACCCGCCGCCTCATCGACGCCTTCGCCACCGGCGCGATCAACCCGCCGCCCGGCGAGGACGGCCGCCTGGAGCCGCTCACCCAACGGGAACGCGACGTCCTCCTGCGGATCGCGACGGGCCTCAGCAACACGGAGATCGGCGCCGCGCTGGGCATCGGCACCGCCACGGTCAAGACCCACGTCAACTCGCTGCTCGGCAAGCTCGGCCTGCGCGACCGGGTGCAGGCCACGATCTTCGCCTACGACACGGGGCTCGTCCGTCCCGGTGAGGCCCCTCCACCCCAGGGTTGAGGCGCACGCAGACCGGGCGATCGAGCGAGGTGGGTCCCGCTGGAGGAAGCGTCCGTGCGCGGGCCGCGATTGGCTTCTCCAAAGATCTCTTTTGGAGGCAGGACGATGGACGCGAAGACGCGCGAGCCCGTTTCCGAGGCCGCATGCGCGGTGGTTCTCATCGCCGCCATGGCGGCCGCGCTCCTCGATGAATTCATCGACGGCGCTCCGTCGCGGTACCTGAGCTATGCCCTGCTGGCCGCCGCCACGCCCGCGGCCGTCGCCGTCCTGTTCTCCTCGATCAGGCGCGGCGCGCACTCCTGGAGCTGGGTCGTCGTGGCCACGGCGACCGTGGCGGCGACCCTCGCCGACATGCTCCTCGATCGCTGGCCGTGATCGTGCCCCGGCGGCGGCCGGCGACCGGCGGCGGCCGGCGCCGGCCGGGTCAGGAGTCCGCGGTCCGCGCCGATCCGGACGGGGGCTCAGCGGAGCTGTCAGGGGCCGCGGAAGGGTCGGTCTTGGTGAGGGAGGGCTTGGCGGCCGCGGCTCCGGACGGGGCGTCTGCGGGCCCGGTGGAGGCGTCCGCGGGGCCGTCGTCCTCGTCGTGGTCGTCGTCCTCGTCGGTCAGCAGCACGCCGACCACGGAGCGGATCTTGTCGGCCGGGACGGCGCCCGCACGCAGCAGGCGCGGCACGGAGCCGGTCAGGTCGACGATCGTCGACGGCTCGGTGTTGCCCGAGACGCCGCCGTCCAGGTAGACCGACACCGCGTCGCCGAGCATCTTCTCGGCCTCGGCGGCGTCGCGGGCCGCCGGGCGCCCGCTCAGGTTCGCGCTGCTGACCGCGAGCGGCCCGGTCTCCTTGAGCAGCTCGACCGCGAGCTCGTGCATCGGCATGCGCAGCGCGACGGTGCCCTTGGTCTCGCCGAGGTCCCACACGAGGTTCGGGTTGGAGCGGCACACCAGCGTCAGCGCGCCCGGCCAGAACTCGTCGATGAGGTCCTGCCCGTAGGTGCCGAGATCCTCCACGAGGGCGGTCGCGGCGCGCACCGAGCCGACCAGGACCGGCGGGGGCATCTCACGCCCGCGTCCCTTCGCCTCCAGCAGTTTCTCCACCGCGGGCGCGACGAACGCGTCCACCCCGACCCCGTACACGGTGTCGGTCGGCAGGACGATCAGCTCACCGCGCCGGACGGCGGAGAATGCCTCGGCGATCCCGCGGGTGCGCTCCATCGGATCGGAGCAGTCATAACGTCGGCTCACGGTCGCCCGTCTTCCCATCTCGCGGCGCTCGTCCGTTTCTGGCACCGACCAGAATAGCCCCGCTCCGGCGGACCCACCCCATCGCGCAGGTCCGGCCCGGGAACGCTAGTCGGCCACCGTTCGGGCGGTGACGAACCTGTCACGGTTGGTGAGGTCGCGTCGGTTGCGGACGTCGCGCCAGCCGCGCTCCTCCCCGAACACCCAGTAGACCGCGTTGCCCTGCAGGTCGCTGTGCTCGACCGCGACGTGCCCGCCCGGCCGCAGCAGCCGCCGCGCGGTGCGCTCGACGACGCGGATCGCGTCCAGGCCGTCGTCGCCGCCGCCCCACAGCGCGTCCGCCGGATCGTGGTCGCGGACGTCGCGCGGCACGTACTCCCACTCGCTCATCGGGATGTACGGCGGGTTGGAGACGACCAGGTCGACCGTTCCGTCCAGCTCGGGGAGGGCGGTGGCGAAGTCGTCCAGGTGCAGCCGGACGCGGCCGCGCTCGTCCAGCTCCTCGACGTTGCGGGTCGCGTGGACGAACGCCGTCGGGTCCTTCTCCACCGCGTGCACGCGCGCGCGGGGGGCCTCCAACGCGATCGACAGCGCGATGGCCGCCGACCCGGTGCCGAGATCGACGACCAGGGGGTCGCGGACGTCCATGTCGCGCAGCGTCTCCAGGGCCCAGCCGACCATCACCTCGGTCTCCGGACGCGGCACGAACACTCCCGGCCCGACCTTCAGCTCCAGGTAGCGGAAGAACGCGCGCCCGGTGATGTGCTGGAGCGGCTCCCCCGCCTCGCGCCGCGCCACGAACTCCCAGAACCGGGCGTCGAACGCGCCGTCCGGGACGCAGTGCAACTCCGAGCGCTTCACCCCGTGCACGGCCGCCGCCAGCTCCTCGGCGTCGGCGCGCGGCGAGGCGGCGCCCGCGTCCGCGAGCCGCGCGGTCGCCCTGGCGATCTCGTCGAGCAACAGTTTCATGGTCCCGCCCGCACTCACGAGCCCTGTGCTTCGGCCAGGCGGCGTTCCATCTCGGCGTCGACGAGCGCCTGCGTGACGTTGTGGAGGTCGCCGTCCAGCACCTGGTCGAGGTTGTACGCCTTGTAGCCGACCCGGTGGTCGGAGATCCGGTTCTCCGGATAGTTGTAGGTGCGCACCCGCTCGGACCGGTCGACCGTCCGGACCTGGCTCTTGCGCTCGGCCGCCGCGGCCGCGTCGGCCTCCTCCTGCGCCATCGCCAGCAGCCGGGACCGCAGGATGCGCAGCGCCTGGTCCTTGTTCTGGAGCTGGCTCTTCTCGTTCTGGCAGGACACGACGACACCCGTCGGCAGGTGCGTGATCCGCACCGCGGAGTCGGTGGTGTTGACGCTCTGCCCGCCGGGACCGGACGACCGATACACGTCGATGCGCAGGTCGTGCGGGTCGATCTGGACGTCGACGTCCTCGGCCTCGGGCGTCACCAGGACGCCGACCGCGCTGGTGTGGATGCGTCCCTGCGACTCGGTGGCCGGGACGCGCTGCACCCGGTGCACGCCGCCCTCGAACTTGAGCCGCGTCCAGACGCCCTCCTCCTGGGAGCCCTTCGCCTTCACGGCGACGGTGACGTCCTTGTAGCCGCCGAGGTCGGACGGGTGCGAGTCGAGCACCTCCGTCTTCCAGCCGACGCGCTCCGCGTACCGCAGGTACATGCGCAGGAGGTCGCCCGCGAACAGCGCCGACTCCTCGCCGCCCTCGCCGGCCTTCACCTCGAGGATGACGTCCTTGGCGTCGTTCGGGTCGCGCGGGACGAGGAGGCGGCGCAGCCGCTCCTCGAGGTCGCCCTTGTGCCGTTCGAGGTCGGTCGCCTCGGCGGCGAACGCCTCGTCCTCGGCGGCGAGCTCGCGGGCGGCGGCGAGGTCGTCCTCGGTGGCGGCCAGCTCCCGGTGCGTCTCGACGATCGGGCGCAGCTCCGCGTAGCGCTTGCCGAGCTTGCGCGCGAGGTTCTGGTCGGCATGGACGGACGGATCGGCGAGCCGTTCCTCGATGCCCGCGTACTCACTGATCAGTTCGTCGAGATTCACGATGTGTCCTGGCCCGTTCCGGCCCGGGGGCGCGGCCTCCGGACGCCGACTTCGCGAGGCCCGGGGAGCCGAATCGTCCCCGGGCCGTCACTGGTCGCTATGAATGCGGCTGCCGCCTTACTTCTTCGCGCCCTTCTTGCCGAAGCGCTGCTCGAAGCGCGCGACCCGGCCGCCGGTGTCGAGGATCTTCTGCTTGCCCGTGTAGAACGGGTGGCAGTTCGAGCACACGTCGGCGTGGATGACGCCGTTCTCGGCGGTGCTGCGGGTCTCGAAGGTGTTGCCGCACGTACACGTCACGGTCGTGACGACGTAGTTCGGGTGGATGTCGGGCTTCATGGTTCTCCTCGCTCCTGGCGGTCGCCGGACGCCCCCGCCCGCATGGCTGGGCCATGGTGAAGGTGGGATGGCGCGAACCGGTACCGCAGCGGTTGCAGTCCAAGTGTGCCAGATACGAGAACGTGCCGACGTCACGGGGCATTCCCGATCTTGGACGTCCGCCCGGCGCGCCGCTCGGGGCGGTCGGGCGGCGGCGCTCAGGCCCCTGTGCTCAGGCCCCCGTGCCAGGGCCTCGCGTCAGGCGCCCGCGCGGCCCAGGTAGGCGAGGACGGCCATCACGCGCCGGTGCCCGCCCTGCGCGGGCTGGAGGTCGAGCTTCATGAAGATGTTCGAGATGTGCTTCTCCACCGCGCCCTCGGTGACGACGAGGTCCCCCGCGATCGCGCCGTTCGAGCGTCCCTGCGCCATCAGCGCGAGCACCTCCCGCTCGCGCGGGGTCAGGGCGTCCAGCGGGTCCCCGGTGCGGCGGCGGCCGAGCAGCTGGCCGATCACCTCGGGGTCGATGACCGTCCCGCCGGAGGCGATCCGGCGGACCGCGTCGATGAACTCGGCGACGTCCGACACCCGCTCCTTCAGCAGGTAGCCGACGCCCTCCGCGCCGCCGCCGATCAGGTCCGTCGCGTACCGCTCCTCCACGTACTGGGACAGGACGAGGATCGGCGTCCCCGGCCGCCGCTCCCGCACGTTCAGCGCCGCGCGCAGCCCCTCGTCGGTGAACGACGGCGGCATCCGGACGTCCACGATGGCGAGGTCGGGCTTGTGCTCCTCCACGATGCCGAGCAGCCCCGGGCCGTCCCCGACCGTCGCGACCGTCTCGATCCCGGCGTCGCCGAGCAGCCGGACGAGCCCTTCCCGCAGCAGCACCGAATCCTCGGCGATCACAACGCGCATCCGCCCATTATCGGGGTTGGCACGGTCCGCCCGCCGCCGTTCCCCGGCGCGCGAAGGCGCCCCCGGCCGGAGAGCTCGGGGGCGCCGGTCAACCGGGCGGGGGTGCTACCAGGTGCAGGGCAGGTCGGCGCGGATGATCGTCGGACCGCCGGGCGGGCTGTCCACGATCAGCATCCCGTCGATCGTGGCGGCCCGGTCGGCGAGCCCGGCGAGCCCGCCGCCGGCCCGCGCGGTCGCCCCGCCGACGCCGTTGTCGATCACCTCGACGACCACCCACCGGTCCTCGCGGGCGACCCGGACGGTCGCGCGGGTCGCGCGGGCGTACTTCGCGATGTTCGCCAGTGACTCCGCGACGATGAAGTAGGCGATGCTCTCGACCGCCGCCGGGGGACGCTCCGGCAGGTCGACGTCCACCTCCACGGGGACGGGCGCGCGGCCCGCGAGGCCGGACAGCGCCGGGTCGAGCCCCCGGTCGGTGAGGATCGCCGGGTAGATCCCGCGGGCCAGGTCGCGCAGCTCGGTGATCGCCTCCTTGGTGCCGAGGTGGGCCTGCTCGATCAGCGCGCGGGCGCCCTCGGGGTCGTCCTCCAGCTTGGCGCGGGCGCGGCCGATGTCCATCGCGACGGCCAGCAGCCGCTGCTGCGCGCCGTCGTGCAGGTCGCGCTCGATGCGGCGGCGCTCGAACTCGGCCGCGTCCACCCCGCGGGCGCGGCTGGCCCGCAGGTGCTCGGTGCGCTTGCGCAGTTCGAGGTTCTCCTGCTGGGACGGGCTCTGCCCGAGCATGAGCCGCGCGAACGCCGAGTGGGTGACCGCCATGACCCGCGTCGTGTACATCGCGAAGACCAGGAGGACGAGCCCGATCAGCGAGATCGGCAGCGCCTCCAGCGGGTTGCCCGCCCAGTACGAGACGGGGCCGACGCTGACCTCGGCGCCGCCGTCCGCCGCCACGATCACCGGCAGGAACAGCAGCGCGAACGTCGCGGCCCACACCACGACCGACGTCACGAACTCGACCAGGGTGATGGGGAACAGCACGGCGAGGTAGGCGAGGTCCTTCCAGGTGGCGGGGTCGCTCGCCATGCTCTTCAGCTTCGCCAGCGGGTTGCGTCCCGGCGGCAGCGGCCGGTACGGGTCCGCGATCCGGACGCCGAACGCCAGCCGGACGAGCCGCCGCTCCAGCATCGCGCCGAACCGCCACGCGATCATCATCAGCGCGAGCATCGGCAGCCCCACCCAGATGATCAGCAGGATGGTCGACAGCGCCAGCCCGACGACCAGCGCGATGAACCAGCCGAGCCCGAACGCCAGGCTGACGGCGAGGTAGATCGCCGAACGCCAGGTCACCGACGACCGCGCCATGGCGAGCGGCGTCCAGGGGAGGTCCGCGACGTTCGCGGCCACGTCACCCCCCGCCTGCATCACCGTGGCCCACCGGGCCGCCGCCCACCGCGCGGCCACGCCGCCGGACGCGGCCCCGCCCGGGTCTCTGCTCACGTCGCCCACGTCGTCCCTCCATGCCCGTTCCAACCTACGGTCCAAGCGTGCCCGGACGGACGTGGGGCGACCATGATGTCCGCCGCCCATTCGGGGGTGGGGCTAACCCCACCATGCCCCAGACGAGCCACGACGCGGAACGTCCCGCGGACGCGGAACGCCCCCGCCCGGACGGGTCCGGACGGGGGCGCCTGCGCGCGTCGCTCAGCGATCGTCGGACACCGTCGTCTTCTGCACCTGGAGCAGGAACTCGGCGTTCGACTTCGTCTCCTTCATCTTCTCGATGAGGAGCTCAAGCGCCTGCTGCATGTCCAGCGCGTGCAGGACGCGGCGGAGCTGCCAGACGATGCGCAGCTCCTCCGGCGCCATGAGGATCTCCTCCTTGCGGGTGCTGGACGCGTCGACGTCCACCGCCGGGAAGATCCGCTTGTCGGCGAGGCCCCGGTTGAGCTTCAGCTCCATGTTGCCGGTGCCCTTGAACTCCTCGAAGATGACCTCGTCCATCCGGGACCCGGTCTCCACCAGCGCGGTCGCGAGGATCGTCAGCGACCCGCCGTTCTCGATGTTGCGCGCCGCGCCGAAGAACCGCTTCGGCGGGTACAGCGCGGTCGAGTCGACGCCGCCGGACAGGATGCGCCCGGACGCCGGCGCCGCCAGGTTGTAGGCGCGGCCGAGCCGGGTGATCGAGTCGAGCAGCACGACGACGTCGTGGCCCAGCTCGACCAGCCGCTTGGCACGTTCGATCGCCAGTTCCGCGACGGTGGTGTGGTCCTCGGCGGGACGGTCGAAGGTCGAGTGGATGACCTCGCCCTTCACCGTCCGCTGCATGTCGGTGACCTCTTCGGGACGCTCGTCCACGAGGACGACCATCAGGTGGCACTCCGGGTTGTTCTTGGTGATCGCGTTGGCGATCGCCTGGAGCACCATCGTCTTGCCGGCCTTCGGCGGCGACACGATCAGGCCGCGCTGCCCCTTGCCGATCGGCGACACGAGGTCGATGATCCGCGTGGTGAGGATGCCGGGGTCGGTCTCCAGCCGCAGCCGCTCCTGCGGGTACAGCGGGGTCAGCTTGGAGAAGTCGACGCGGCCCTTGGCCTGGTCGGGCTCCATCCCGTTGACGGTGTCGAGCCGGACGAGCGCGTTGAACTTCTCGCGCCGCTCGCCCTCGCGCGGCTGGCGCACCGCGCCGGTGATGACGTCGCCCTTGCGCAGGCCGTTCTTGCGGACCTGGGCCAGCGACACGTACACGTCGTTGGCGCCCGCCAGGTAGCCCGTCGTCCGGACGAACGCGTAGTTGTCGAGGATGTCGAGGATGCCCGCGACGGGGATGAGGACGTCGTCCTCGGTGAGCACCGGCTCCTCGTAGCGCTCGCGGCCGCGGCCGCGGTTGCGCTCGCGGAACCGGCGCCCGCGCCGGCCCCGGCCGCCGCCGTCGTCGTCGTCGTGCTGGCCGCCGCCGCCCTGGCTCTGCCCGCGCTGCCGTCCGCCGCCGCCCTGCTCGCTCCGGTCGCCCCGCTCGCTCCGGTCACCGCGCTCTCCACGGTCACCGCGGTCGCCCCGCTCTCCCCGGTCGCCGCGCTCGCTCCGGTCGCGGCCCTCGCCGCGCTCCCGGCCGCCGCGCTGGCGCTGGCGCCCGCCGCCGTCGCGTCCCTCGCGGCCGCCGTCGCGGCCCTCGCGCCCGTCACGCCCGCCCTGGGACTCGCCGTCCTCGGCGTTCTGCTCCCGGCCCTGGTCCCGGTCGCGGCCCTGGTCGCGGTTCTGGCGGTCCCGCTGCCGTCCGCCGCCCTGCCGCTCGCCCCGCTCGGCGCGGTCGCTCTTCTCGGTCCGCTCGGTCTCGGGCTGGCCCGTCTGCTCCACCGTGGGCTGCGCGTTGTTCTGCGCGTTGTTCTGCGCGTTGTTCTGCGCGGCGGCCGGCGCCTCGTCGGCGACCGGCGCGACCTCGGTGAGGGTCGCCTGGTCGTCGGACACCTCGCGCTTGGCGGCGGCCGCGCGGGCGCGCCGGGGCCGCTCGGTCTTCGCCGCGGCAGCGTCTCCCTGCTCGCCCCCCGCCGAGCCCTGCCCCTGGCCGCCCTGCTTCTCCTGGATGGCGGCGATGAGCTGGCTCTTGCGCATCCCGGTCACGCCGGTGATGCCGAGGCTGGACGCGAGCGCCTTGAGCTCGGGCAGCACCATGGCCGACAGGCCGGTGCCGGACCGGCGGCGCCGGGGGGTGGCGGGCTCGGCGTCGGCGGCCGGAACGGCGTCGACGGCTCCCGTGCTCGATGCGTCCGTAAGGAGTTCGCTGGATTCGCTCACTAAGGGTCCTTCCCAGGGAGCGGGCGTTGGCCGGTGTTCGGCCAGCCGACCCGGTAGTGCGGCCCGGCGGGGGCGCCGGGACGGGCTCCGCTGATCACGGTGGGGCCGGGATCTGCGATTTCTGGGCACAGCCAGATGGTGGACGGGACGGTTCGCTCGTGCGTGTTCCCGGTACCGCCACGTCCGAAGTTTCGCTGGGATGCCGGACAACGGGATGTCACGGTGTCGGGAAGCCAAGTACGCGGGACCGAGACGGCCGGAGGGCCGAACAGGCGACGCGCGGCTGACGAGCACGCTGCCCCGAACGGGGCATCTGGTGCGGCATTAAGCCTAACATCACCAGGGCGCACTGCTATTCCCCAGAGGTCGATGTCTTCGCATTTTACTTAGCGGGAACGTGCCGGGAACGAGCACCGGTCACGGCGACGCCGGGCCCCCGGCCCGAGACGCTTCGTCACGGTCGCGGCTCCGATTCTCCGGACCTGACGTGAGCGCCGCGGGTCGCGACGTCCAACGGGTGTTCGTGCCACCCATTACCCACTTCGCCGACCATCGAATCAAGTTGTCCCGCGCTTGTGAAGGCCAGGACAGTAGGTCCTGCCCCGGAGATCACCGCCGGTACGCCCGCCGCGCGGAGCCGCCGGACGAGCGCGGCCGACTCCGGCATCGCGGGCGCGCGGTAGTCCTGGTGGAGCCGGTCCTCGGTCGCGTCGAGCAGGACGCCCGCGTCGAGGCCGCCGGTGAGCGCCGCGATCAGCAGCGCGGCGCGGCCCGCGTTGGCCGCGGCGTCGCCGTGCGGGACGGTCTCCGGCAGCAGCCCGCGCGCCCGCTCCGTCGCCAGCCGCTGCTCGGGGACGTACGCCACGACCCGCCTGACCTGCGATTCCAGCCGGACGAGCCGGGGCCCGCGCGGGGTCGTCCAGGCGACGGTGAGGCCGCCGGCGAGGCACGGCGCGACGTTGTCGGGGTGCCCCTCGATCTCGGTGGCGAGGCGCAGCGCGGCGTCGTCGTCGAGCCGTCCGCCCGCCGGGTGCAGCGCGCGGGCCGCGGTGATCCCGGCGACGATCGCGGCGGACGAGGACCCGAGGCCGCGGCTGTGCGGGATCCGGTTCCGGCACCGCAGGCGCAGCCCGGACGGCCGGGGCGGACCGGATCCGGCCAGGTCGTCCAGCACGTCGAAGGTGTCCCGCAGCACCCGGACGATCAGGTGCCGGTCGCCGCGTCCGGCGACCTCGGCGCCCTCGCCGTCCACCTCGATGGTCAGCTCGCCGTCGCCGGTCAGCTCGACCTCGACCTCGTCCCACAGGGTCAGCGCGAGGCCGAGCGAGTCGAAGCCGGGGCCGAGGTTGGCGCTGGTCGCGGGCGTCCGGACCAGCACCGGCCCGTCCGCCCAGCCGGTGCGCGTCGCGCCCACCTCAGGTGAGGCCGAGCTCGGACGCGGCGGAGTGCGCGTCCACCTTGATCACGGTCGGGGCGGGCGCGCCGGAGATCGCCCAGTCGGGGTCCTTGAGGCCGTTGCCCGTCACCGTGCAGACGACCCGCGCGCCGGGCGCGACGACGCCCTGCTCGCTCGCCTGGAGCAGCCCCGCGACGCTCGCCGCGGACGCCGGCTCGACGAACACGCCCTCCTCGCGCGCGAGCAGCCGGTACGCGGCGAGGATCTGCCGGTCGGTGACCGAGTCGATCGCGCCGCCGGACTCGTCCCGCGCGGCGATGGCGAGGCCCCAGGACGCCGGGTTGCCGATCCTGATCGCGGTGGCGATGGTCTGCGGGTTGAGGACGGGCTCGCCCTTCACGAACGGCGCCGCGCCGCTCGCCTGGAAACCCAGCATGCGCGGGGCCTTCGTCGAGGTCGCGTCGGCGGCGTACTCCTTGTAGCCCATCCAGTACGCGGAGATGTTTCCGGCGTTTCCAACGGGCAGGCAGTGGACGTCGGGGGCGTCGCCGAGCGCGTCCACGATCTCGAACGCGGCCGTCTTCTGGCCCTGCAGCCGGTACTTGTTGACCGAGTTGACGAGCGCCACCGGATAGTCGACCGACAGCTTGCGGGCCAGTTCGAGGCAGTCGTCGAAGTTGCCGTCCACCTGGAGCAGCCGCGCGCCGTGCACCAGCGCCTGCGCCAGCTTGCCCATCGCGATCTTGCCGTTCGGGACGAGCACCGCGCAGGTCATCCCGGCCCGGACCGCGTACGCGGCGGCGGACGCCGAGGTGTTCCCGGTGGACGCGCAGATGACGGCCTTCGCGCCGTCCTCGGCCGCCTTGCTGATCGCCATCGTCATGCCCCGGTCCTTGAAGGACCCGGTCGGGTTGGCGCCCTCGACCTTGAGGTACACGTCGCAGCCGGTCAACTGGGACAGCCGTCCGGCGGGCACCAGCGGCGTGCCGCCCTCAAGCAGCGTGACGACGGGCGTCGCGCCCGTCACCGGAAGCCGGTCGCGGTACTCCTCGATAAGGCCCCGCCACGCGCGGACGTTCGCGTTCACGTCGGTCTCCCTATGACCTGCGATGTTGCCCCGAAGTCTATCGACTGCGGCGGCTCATACATCGCCCTCGACCCGCATGACGCTCGCCACCTCGCGGACGATCTCCAGCCCGCGCAGGCCCTCGACCGTCGCGGACAGGGCCGCGTCCGGCGCGCGGTGCGTCACGACGACGAGCTGCGCCTCCTCGCCCATCCCGACCTGCCGGACGGCCTGGATCGACACGTCGTGCCTGGCGAACTCCTCGGCGACCGTGGCGAGGACACCGGCCTCGTCGGCCACGTCGAGCTGAATGTAATAGCGCGTGACCGTCTCACCCATAGGAAGGACGGGAAGCTTCGCATACGTCACTTCGACCGGGCCGGGCGTACCGCCCGCGACGTTCCGGGCCACCGCGACGAGGTCGCCGAGAACGGCCGACGCGGTGGGCGCGCCGCCCGCGCCCGCGCCATAGAACATCAGCGAACCGGCCGACTCCGCTTCGACGAATACCGCGTTGTAAGCCTCGCGGACACTCGCCAATGGGTGCGACCGAGGAATCATCGCCGGATACACGCGAACGGAGACACCGCGTCCATTGCGCCCGTCCTCTGACGGGACGCGCTCGCAAATGGCGAGGAGTTTGACGACGCAGTCCATTCCCTGGGCCCCGGCCACATCGGCGGCACTCACCTCGGTGATGCCCTCCCGGTGGACGTCCGCCGCCGTGACCGGAGTGTGGAAGGCGAGCTGCGCCAGGATCGCCGCCTTGGCCGCGGCGTCGAAACCCTCCACGTCGGCCGTCGGGTCGGCCTCCGCGTAGCCGAGCGCCTGCGCCTCCTCCAGCGCCTCGTTGAAACCGGCGCCGTTGGTGTCCATCTGGTCGAGGATGTAGTTCGTGGTGCCGTTCACGATGCCGAGCACCCGGTTCACGTGGTCGCCCACCAGGGACTCGCGCAACGGGCGCAACAGCGGGATCGCGCCCGCCACGGACGCCTCGTAGTACAGGTCGGCGCCGTACTCGCGGGCGGCGGCGAACAGCGTCGCGCCGTCCTCCGCGAGCAGGGCCTTGTTCGCCGTGATGACCGACTTGCCGGACTTCATCGCCTCCAGCATCAGCGTCCTGGCCGGCTCGATGCCGCCGATCACCTCGATGACGATGTCGACGTCGTCCCTGGTCACGAGGGCCTGCGCGTCCGTCGTCAGCAGCGCCCGGTCGACGCCCTCGCGGACCCGCTCCGGCCGCCGCACGGCGATGCCCGCGAGTTCGAGCGGCGTCCCGACGCGCGCGGCGAGGTCCGCGGCCTGCTCGTTCAGCAGCCGGACGACCTCCGTGCCGACCACGCCGCATCCGAGCAGCGCCACGCGCAGTCCGGGTTTCACGCTTCGACCTCCGCATCCAGGTCCGTCTCTACCCCCGCGTCGAGGCGCAGCAGGTCGGCCGCGCTCTCCCGGCGGACGATCACGCGCGACCCGCCGTCCCGCACCGCCACCACGGCGGGCTTCGGGACATGGTTGTAGTTGCTCGCCATCGACCGACAGTACGCACCGGTCGCCGCGACCGCCACCAGGTCCCCCGCCGCAAGATCTGCGGGGAACCACAGGTCTCGCACGACGATGTCGCCGCTTTCGCAGTGCTTCCCGACAAGCCTACTGAGCATGGGCGATGCGTCCGACGACCGGCTCGCCAGCGCGCCGGTGTACTCGGCGCCGTAGAGGGCGGTGCGCAGGTTGTCGCTCATGCCGCCGTCCACCGAGACGTAGGTGCGCAGGCCCTCGACGTCCTTCACCGTCCCGACCTCGTAGATCGTGACGCCGCCCGGGCCGATGATCGCGCGGCCCGGCTCGACGGTCAGCCGCGGCATGGCGAGCTCGTAGGCCCGGCACTCGCGGGCCACGATGTCGCGGAGGCCGTCCGCGATCGACTTCGGGTCGTGCGGCTCCTCCCCCGGCACATACGCGATGCCGTAGCCGCCGCCGAGGTCCAGCTCGGGAAGCTCGACGCCGTGCTCGTCGCGGATGGCCACGAGCAGCTCGGCCAGCCGGTGCGCGGCGACCTCGAACCCGTCCACGTCGAAGATCTGCGACCCGATGTGGCTGTGCAGCCCCACCAGTTCGAGCTGCTTCAGCTCCAGGACGCGCCTGACCGCCTCCAGCGCCGCCCCGGAACTGCGCGAGAACCCGAACTTCTGGTCGTCGTGGGCGGTCGCGATGAACTCATGGGTGTGCGCCTCCACTCCCGTGGTGACGCGAACCATCACCTTGGGGCGGACACCCTTCTCCTTGGCGAGATAACCCACTCGGGCGATCTCCTCGAAGGAGTCGAGCACGATCCGTCCGACCCCGACGTCCAGGGCCTTCTCGATCTCCCAGGGAGCCTTGTTGCTCCCGTGCAGCGTCACGCGCTCGGCAGGAAAGCCCGCCGCCAGCGCGATGGCCAGCTCACCGCCGCTGCACACGTCCAGGCCGAGGCCCTCTTCGTCCAGCCAGCGCGCGACCGTAGTACAGAGGAACGCCTTGCCCGCGTAGTGGACGTCCCCGTCATGGAACGCAGCCGCGTACTCCCTCGCCCTACTGCGCACGTCCTCCTCGTCGTAGACGTACAGGGGCGTCCCGTACTTCTTCGCGAGGTCCCGGACGTCGACGCCGCCCACGGTCAGGACACCGCCGTCCCGCTTGGCGCTCCGCGGCCAGATCGCCGGGTCCAGCGCGTTCAGATCGTCCGCCGGACCGGCCGGGTGGTCCTCGGGGAGGACATCGGCGTGCCGCGGTCCGGCAGGGTGTACTCGACTCATATCCGCTCTCTAGGGGTCTCACCGATCATGTTCAGCCCGTTGCCGAGGACGACCCGGACGGCCTCCGCCAGCGCGACCCGCCCCGCGCGCGCGGTCCCGGGCCCTATGGCGGGACATCGTTCGTGCACGTCGTGGTACGCCCCGGCCAACCTCTCCAGACAGAACATCAGCGGCCGGGCGTCCCGTTCCCGCTCCGCCTGCCTGGCCCTACCTGGGACGTCCGCGAGCACCCCCACGAGCTCAAGCTCCTCCGGCCGCGCCTCGTCCAGGGGCCCCCGGTCGATTTGGAGTTCCTCGGCCCAGCGGCCCACCCAGGAGGCCCGCGCATAGGCGTACCGCACCGAGAAACCGGGGTTCTGGAACGTCCGCGGCCATTCGTCCCACTGCTGTTCCGGTACCTTGGCGACGCCGTACTCGGGATCGCCGAGAATGGCGTCCACCACGCTCTGGACCGAGACGACGACCCGGACGAAACCCGGCCCGCTGACCGTCCCCCCGACCCGCTCGGCGACCACCCGCGGATCGATCCCCAGCCGCAACGCCACCGGACTCTCGAAGACCCCGTTCCCCCGGCTGAAAACGAGGGCCTCATCAGGCACGACGACGTCGATCTCCCCCTGCGCCACGGCGTCCCGCACCGCGCGCACCAGGGCATCGCTCACGTCGGCTGGAGTCACCCTGGCGAGACTATCCGACCACTATCCGGACACCGCGGCGAGCTTCCGCACCGTCTGGATCAAGTGGTTCGGGTCGAACGGCTTGGTCACGTAGGCGTCCACACCGATCTCACGCCCCCTGCGCACATCGTGCTCCTGCGCCCTGGCTGTGATCATCACGACCCTGATGTGCGCCGTCCCCGGATCCTCCCGGAGCCGCACCGCCGTCACCCACCCGTCGAGCCGCGGCATCATCACGTCCAGCGTGATCACGTCCGGCCCGACCTCGGCCACTTTGTCCAGGCAGTCCTGACCGTCCACCGCGGTCGCCACCTCGAACCCCTCGAGCTGCAGGTTCACGGCGATGAGCTGGCGGATCACCTCGTCGTCATCGACGACCAGAACACGTCCCAGTGGCTCCGTCACGGCCACGAAGTTAGCCCAATCCGCCCCCGGGACGCACGACGAACGCCCACGTACCCGCCACCCCGCCAACCCTGGTAACCTTCAACAGCGCTCGCAAGGGCCCCCTTAGCTCAGGGGATAGAGCAACGGCCTCCGGAGCCGTGTGCGCAGGTTCGAATCCTGCAGGGGGCGCATTCCCGGAACAGCGAAAACCCCGGTTGACCTGGTGCTTCACTGGTCGCCGGGGTTTGTTGCGTATGCAACCATGTGCCAGCGGGAGCCGGTGTTTGCAGCGGTTCCCGGAATATACGCGGAACGGCGTCGAGGGCATCTGCGCAGGTCACCTCCAAGAAATGAGCCCCGGCGCGGAACCGGGGCTCTGGTCCTAGCGGCGTAGCGCCGCATCCATCCGTTGGAACCACAACCCGTCTTCGCCGTCGAGGCAGTGAGCGTAGATCCGTTGCAGTACCTCCACGCTGTGCCCCGCCCACTCTGCGACCTGGGTGGCCGGGACGCCCGAGTTGAGCCGCCACGAGACGCCAGCGTGACGGAAGTCGTAGGGCTTGCGGGCTAGTGGGGTCTTGGCCTGGGTGGCGGTCAGCGCCTTGCCGCGCGCCACCTCTAGGACGCGCCACAGCGTCGAGGGTTGGTAGACGCCGCCCTTGTAGGTGCGGAACAACCTGCCGTCCGGCGCGGTGCCGTGCTCGTCCAGGTGGGCGCGGAGCAGCTCCACGAGTTCGGGCGGGATGGGGACGGGGCGAACGGTGTCGACCGGGCGCCCTTTCAGACCGCGCGTTTCGTGGACGTCACCGTTGTCCGTCCATTGCTTGCCAGCCGCGGACTTCACTTCGGCGACCTCCAGCAGGCCCCAGCCGGATGCGGGCAGCGTGCAGTCGTCTTTGCGGAGGTTGACCGCCTCGGAAGGGCGAAGCATGCCGTAGTACATGCAGCCGAACACGGCGACGAGGCGCGGGCCCTGCGTCTTGCCGACCTTGCCGACAGCCTCCAGGAGCGCGGCGACTTGCTTGGGGTTGGGCACCCGCCGCCGGTCGACCGTGTGAACGACTTCCGGAGGCTTCCAGTCCCGCTCATCGGTGCCATCGAGAGGGTTTGCCGAAAGCTGTTTCTCGCGGACGGCGTATTTCAGCGCGCCGTAGAATCCGCGTCGCCTACGCCGGTAGTACTCCGGTTTGGACGGCTTGCCGTTGAGGTTGGTTGCGCAGGCGTCCAGCGCTTTTCTGATCAGTCTGGATTCCTCCAGCGCCGACACCGGAGCGGACGCCTTTTCCAGCCAGCGCAGCGCCGCCGCGATCTCTTCCGGCTTGTCGGAGTCGCGCCGAGGAGGGTTGAACGCCCAGTTGCGAAGCGCCCGCCGGAGCACGGCCGGGTCAGGCATGCCGCGCGTGTTCTTCACCAGGACGGGAGTCACCGCCATGAGGCCCTCAGCGAGCGAGACGCGCCCCTTGGCTGCGAGCTTCGGCCACTTCTCGTCCATGTAAGCGCAGGCCAGGGCGTACCACGTGACTGCCGAAACTTCGCGCGCCATGGAGTCGGGTAGCCCGGAGTCGACGTTGAACGGCTCCCGCTCGGCTGCTGCGACGAGCCGTGAACGGAACCGCTCGGCCCGCGCCTTCCCCGCGAACGTCTCCGACTTCTCACGACCGGCGACCGTCCAGCGCACCGTGTACGAGCGCACCACACGCTTGCCGTTCTTGGTCGAGTAGTTCGGCCGGGTCTCCCAGAATCGGACTTTGTTGGATTTCATGCCGCGTCCTCACTGAGAGCTTCGAGCCATTCATGGAAGTCGTTCCGGCGGATTCTCAACTCACCGTTCGGGAGCTTTATGCAGGACGGGGCGATCCCCAGTTCACGCCACCGGTAGAACGTCCTCCGCGACACTCCCCCGAGCGCGGCAAGGACTTGAGGAACCGTCATCAAGTCGAGAGCCGCGGACTTGTCCGCACTACTCACGCTGCCTCCCGAGTTGCCGAAAGTTCCGAAGTCGGGTTCTGGGTCGCCGCGTCGAGCTGGCGGCGCCGTTGGATGCGTTCGTTGATGAGGAGCAGGAGCCGTTGATCGGTGGGTTTCACGTCGGGGTCGCCGGGTCCGGCGCGTTCCCAGATGTGCACGGCTTTCGGGTCGGCGGGGTTGCCGACGGGTATTCCGGCCTCAGCCAGCCGCGCGAGGACCCATGCCTTGCGGTCGGCTTTGTGGTCGGCGAGGGTCTTGCCGGACCATTTGCGGGAGACCAGGACGCGGCGTCCGCCGTAGCCGAGGTGTTCGCGTCGGTGGGCTTTGCCTTTGCAGAATCCCGGAGCCATGCCCTTGCGGGGGTTCTTGGGTTGGACGCCGTAGCGCAGCCAGTTCGCGCACGTGGGCGAGCAGGGCTCATAGCGCAGGGCTTCGGCCATCCGGTCGGCATGCTCCCGCTGCGCGTCGGTGTCGGGTGCGTGGCATTCGGCGACGCCTTTGACCAGGTACTTGGTGAGGTAGCCGATCAGCTTGCGTGATTGCGGGGAGTCGGTCAGGACGCCTTGCGCGTCGATCTGCCGTCCGAACCGCGCCACGTGCAATGGCTCGGCGTCCTCGTCCGCGCCGAGGGCATCCAGCGCTTCATCCCAGGTGGGCAGGACTTCACCGGTGGCCGGGTCGAGGTAGCCGCCCTCAGGCCCGGCCGCGTCGTCCCAGACCGGCAGCCGATCCCCGGAGAACACGACACGGTCGGTCGAGGGCCACCACACTTGGTGGTAGGTCGCCGCTACCACCTGCCGGAGTTCGGCGCGGGAGATCGTTCCCCGGATGGCCATATGCAGGTGGGGAGCCAATCGGCGTTGGGGTTCGACGGTGGCGAAGTATTGGACGTCGTAGCCGACGAACCGGCGTAGGTTCTGGACGAAACGGTCCACCAGTTTGGAGAAGTGCAGGGCGTCCCGCGCCGCTCGCGCGTAGTCGTAGGTTGCCGGGTCGACCGGGGTTCCGTCCGAGCGCACCCGCCCGTAGGAATCCAGGGTCAGGGTGAGGAACAGCGAGGGCCGGAACGTGTGACCGTCACGGCCGCGGAACACCTTGCCGACCGTGCGGGAGTCGACCGGACGGCGCGGAAGGTCCGGCGCGTCCTGCCTGCGTCGGGTCGACCGGGTCCGCCGGCCCCTGCCCTCATCACCGGTTTTGAGCCCGCCGCGCACGCCCGTGCGTTCGATCTCGTGGTCAAGGTCGCGTACAACGGCATCCCAGAATTCGGGCCCTTCCCCGTCCGCCGTACCGACTTCGCCAGCACGGTCGCGAGCCGCCGCCGCGTGCGCCCGCAACTCCATCCACGCGCGTTGTTCGGCGTCCGGGTCGGCGCGGGTGATGACCGGTTCTTCGGTGAGGTGCCAGCCCTGGGCGCACTGCACGGCGCGGAGTTTGCGCTTGCGCTCAGCGCACGACGGGCACACCGAGGCGAGGGTGTGTCCGCAGGGGACGTAGACGATCTCGCCGGTTCCGGTGGTCAGGTCGACCCGGCGCATGGGCACGGGGCGGATGCACACGCCGTGCTCCACCGCGACCGCCTCCAGCACCCCACGCGCCAGCGGAGGCAGCGTCTTGACCACCGGGCCGGGTTCGGGACCGTCCGGGGCGGACTCGTTGGAGGTGGCGTCCGACGCTGGTTCGTCGAGGGTGGGTTGCCTCACGCGGCCCCCTCGGCGTCGACGTCGGGCAGGGCGAGCGCGACCATGGCGCGAATGTCCTCGTCGCCGACGTAGGCGGCGCGGACCCGGACCGGGTCCGGGGAGGTCTCCAGCCGGACGAACCCGACCCCCGCACCGATTTCGGGGAGCGAGGAGATCTGATCGGCCAGCGCGCCCCGGTCCCGCGCCCCATCGCCCAGGACCATGTCGACCTGTTCGTCTTCGTCCAGGCGCAGGGCGATCCGGTCGGGGAACAGGTTGCGCAGGTTGTTGACCTCTTTGCGCGCGTCCTGCTGCGCACCGATCACGCAATACCCCACCGACCGGCCTTGCGAGGTCAGCACGGCCAGGGCTGATTCGGCCCGCTTACGGAGATCACGCTCAGGGCAGTAGGCGGTCAGGAACGCCAGCTCATCCACCACGACCACCCGGAACGGGAACTCATGCGAGGGCGTGAAGCTCCGGGTGAGTCCGGCGAACCGTTCGGCCCGTGCGTTCATGTCCGCCGCCGCGTCCTCCAGCAACGCCACCATCCCGCCGCGCGGGTCATCGCTGTACCGGCCGTACCGCTCGAACAGCGCCCGCCCAACGCTGAGTTCCATCCGTTTGGGGTCGACCGCCCACACCTCCACCAGCCCGCCGAGCATCAGCGGCAGCACCGCGCGGATGGTCGACCAGATGACCGAGCCCTTCCCCGCCCCGGTCGCGCCCGCGATGAGCACGTGGGTTCCCAGCAGCCGTAGCCGCCACGGCGAACCGTCTTCCTGCCGTCCAATGGGCAGCGCGGATAGGTCGACGTCGGACGGGTCAAGGATGGGGAGGGCGGGAATCGGTTCGGCGAGGGCGTCACGGCGGACGAACTCCAGCCAGATCCGGCCCGGACGGTCCCCGTCGCGCACCCGCACCAACGACGCCCCGAACCCATGCGCCAGGTTCGCCGAGACCCGCTCCCATGCGTCGGGGGCCTGCCCCTTGAGCATCCGGACGAGAACCCGGTCCGAGGTTGGACCGCACCGGACGCGCACGAGAGAGGGCAGGTATTCGCGCCCCTTGTGGACCTTGGTGAGCCCGGCCGTGACCAGGACGGGTTGCCAGTCCCGCCGGTACACCAGGATGAGCCGCCACCGGGCACGAGCCGGACGAGCGACCCAGCGGACGAAGGACGGACGGTCCGCCACCGCCCACACGGCCAGGCCCACGGCGACGAGGGCCAGGAGCAGGGCGGGGACGGTCCAGCCGAACCGGTAGCCGAGCCAGGCCAGTCCGGCCAGGACGGAGACGGGGACGGTGTTGTGGACGAGGAACACGATTGTCCGCAGGAGGGTGCGGACGAGGTTGACGATGAGCACGAGCCCTTCGGGCATGTGCCACACCGGCGGCGCCCACTTCGGGGCTGCGAACGGGTCACGCTGGGCTTCGACCGCGACGTTTTCACCGGGGCCGAGCTTGCGGAACTCCCATGCCATGATTGGTGTACCTCTTCTTTGCGCTGTTCACAGGGAGAGATCGGGGCGGCCGGAGGTACCAGCTCCAGCCGCCCCACCTTTCTCGGGTCAGGCCGCGTCCTTGGCGGCCGTGTCCTTGCCCGTCGTACGGCCTTGCGGTTTGAGGTTGGCGGGGCGCATCGCCGCCGCCTTGAGCGAGTAGGCCAGCCGGTTGTTCTGGCTGTTGACGTACGGCGTCACCGACAGCCCGTCGAACTCCACCGGCACGAACGGAAACCCGGCCGGGGCTTCGGGCATGATCGGCTGGACGGGCGCGGTCAGCTTGACCTTGAACGTGCCCTTGGACTCCGGGTCGGCGTCCAGCACCTCGACCGCCCAGACCAGTTCGCCGGACTCCTTGTCGCGGGCCTGGACGAAGTTCTCGCGGGTCGACCGGTCGAAGTCGCGGACCGGTTCGACGCCGCCCTTGATGAACGCCCCGAACGGGAACACGTCCCCGAACGCGACCTTGAACGGACCCTGTACTGCCATCGTGAATCGCCTCCAAACGTTCACCCGACCGCTTGTCCGGACGAGTGCGTGTGTAGAGAGTACCTTGCCCACTCGACCGAACAACCAGGGCGGAGAGTGACGTGCGTCACACCGCGAGCCCCGCCCCCTAGTCCGGGACGCTGTACACGTCCTCCAGTTCATGCAACGACCCCGGCATGACCACCTCGGCCGCGAACCGCACCACGTCCGAGGCGTCATGCATCCCCGCCACCATCACCAGCACCGGCGCGGACTTCTTGATCTGCAACAACCGCGCCTCATCTCCAACCGGAAGACGCGCGGTCAGCCGCTCGGAGATGTGGTCCACCCGCAGGTCCTTGACCGTTCGCAGGTGATCCCGCAAGCCCACCGGCAACGGCCCCGGCTGATCCAGGTCGGTCCCGTAGACCAGTTCCGGCGGGAACCAGCACGTCACCAGGTCCGAGGCGATCTCGTCGCGGACCGTCAACGCCCGCCGCGCCAACACCCGCGACCCGCCATCCAGCCCCAGCAGCCCGGCAACCTCGGCCGGGGCGTCGACCTGGCCGACATCCACCACCGTCACGCCCGGCTGTGTCTCGGGCCGGTCCAGCAAGGCCAGGCCGCGCCGACTGGCCCGTACTCCGGCCGGGCCGGGGCGTCCTTTGACGAAGGAGCCGCGTCCGTGTTCACGGGTGATCCATCCGTCCTGCTGGAGCATCTGCAGCGCCCGCACCACCGTGGTACGCCCCACCGCGAACTCGCGGACGAGCTGTGACTCCGAAGGCAGCAGCGAGCCGGGCGGGTAGTCGCCGTTCTCGATCCGGCGCCGCAACTCCAGCACCACCCGCACATACTTCGGAGGCTCAAACTCCAAGCTCGACATGACGACCACCTGACTACTGCGACGCTTGACCGGATAAGCGCATCTCACGGCACTGTAGCGCCCCCATGCGCCAACGTCACGGCAACCACCACGCGACACCGACGACCGCAACCGGCCCACCGCCCGCCGGGCCAGGGGGTTCAAGGCTGCGGGATGAAACTCACCACTGCCCGGCCGCGACCGGGAAGCCCTCCGCGATCAGCGCCGTCCGGACCTCACCGACGCGCCGCGGACCGATGCCCCGCACCTCGGCCAACTCCCCCGACAGCAGCAGCGCCACCACTTCCCCCACCATGGCCGCTTCCCCCAGCTCACGCCGCAACGGGGCAAGGACCCGCTCTGACACCCCCATGCAGGCGATCGGGCAGGCGGGCGTCACCCGCTCATGCTCATGCAACGGCTCACCCACGAGGCCCACGCCGTACAGGCCCGCCGCACGACCCGCTTCGGCCAGCAGTCGCACCAGGTCACCGATCGTCCGCACGCCCAGACACGACACCGGGCACTCAAGCCCGATCTCCACAAACCCCGCCCCGTGCTCCCCGTGCTCGCCCGAGCCCGCGCCGCTGCCGGCCTTTCCGCTGTGTGCGTCGTTCATCCTGGTCACCGGCCCCGCGCGTTCATGATGACCTCACGCAACGAGCGCGGATCGGACGCCTCCACCAGCCACACGACACGATGACCCGGAACCACCGCCCACCACGCTCGCGTGAAACGCCCATACCAGGCCACCACCCCGGAGAACTCACGCTCGATCTGCTCGGCCACCGGCCGCCGCGCCATCTCCTCCACCGAAGGCGTCCACGACACCCCCATCACCCACCCACACCCGACGAGCTGGCGAACGGCACAGCGACCACCCGCGCGATCCGGTCCGCCGCCGACTCCGGGTCAGACACCGGACACAACGGCTCCAAGTCCGGCGGACACTCCCGCGTCAGCCCCGGCCACACCCACCACCACCACAACACGCCCTCACGGTGACGGCACACCACCTCCTGCCCCAGCGCGGGTGCCATCACCTGGCCCGGCGAGTCGGCGTCGGGTTTCCCGGCGGGGTTGCGAGCCCGCACCGCGCCATGTCCCCACACCTCGGCCACCAGCCCCCGCGCCTCCAACGCGCCGACCAGCGCCAACGCCGAAGACCGCCATGCACGGTCCAGCACCCGCGGCTTCACTGACTCACGCACCGTTGACCACTCCCGACATTGAAGAGAAGAAGAGCGGGACCGGCGGGGCAACGACCTCCGCAGGGCCGCCACAGCCCCTGGGGCACGGTCAGCCGACGCAAGCCGACCGCACAGCCCCAGCCGCGCAACACCCACCGGTCCCGCAGCCTGTTACGCCGCCCGCACCGCACCCACCGGCGAGCAGGACCGGCACGGCACCCGCCGCACCTGCGACCCGCCACCACCCGGCATCCCCACCAGCACCGCCCGGCGAAGATGGGCGAACTTCCAGCCACGGCCCGCACACGACCGGCACTCCGCGGCACCCGTTGCTCGCTGCTGCTGCGTCATGCCGACCACCATCGGCGAAACCCCCGCCGACCTCCCATCCACCGGCGATATCCAGCCACGGGATATACGCTCAGCAATGGCCAGCCACATCGGAGGGAGCCCCTGATGCCGGGACGGGCCACAGACCCGATCACCATCCCCGCATCCCTGTGGGAACACCCACAGATGACCGACGCCCTGACCTCCCGCGACATCCGCACCGTCTTCCACCTCGTGCAGCGATACGCCGGAGCCAGCCAAACCCGCATCGGCATCGCCTGCGGCATGTCACAGGGCAAGGTCAGCGAAACCATGAAAAAGGGCGGCGCCCAAGTCACCACCCTGGACGTCTTCGAACGCATCGCCGACGGCCTCCACATGCCCGACACCGCCCGCATGACCCTCGGCCTAGCGCCCCGTTCGCCCAAGAGCGCACCCACGGTCAAGGCCCTAAGGACGCAGCCCACCGACGCAACGGAGTCAGCCGAAGCGCCGGATATCTCCCGATTCACGCGATGGCTGACCGCGAGCGACACAACCGAAGAGACCATTGAGGGGCTAGCCCGGTCGACCTCGTCCCTCGCCAGCTCCCATACGCAGGTGCCCGCGAAGAGGTTGCTCTCGCAGGTGTTCCGCCTTCACCGCCGCGCACAGCGCCTATTGGTAGGCAGCCGCCCCCGGCCCCGCCACTCCCGCGAACTGCTGCGGATCGACGCCGATCTACTAGCCCACGCAGCCGTGATACTCGGCGACATCAACCTGGACGATCAAGCCGAGCAGTACGCAACCGCCGCACTCACGCTCGCCCAGGAAGCTGGAACCGACGAGTCGTACGCCTGGTACGCCCAAGCCAAAACGGCGCGCTGGCAAGACCACCTCATCGAAGCCGCGGACTTCTCCCGACAAGGCTTCGAAGCAAGTTCCCCCTCCCCGATGAAGACGCAACTCGCCTGGTACGAGGCGAACGCCGCCGCCCTCCTCGGAGACAAGGCCAGAGCACGCGAGGCAGTCACTCGTGCCGAGCAGTCCGCCGAGGCCACTCACGCCGACGCGACCGATCTATCAGTCTGGTCATTCCCGATCGAACGCCGAGCCCTCCTCGGACTGTCAGTGGCAACACGAACAGGCAATCCCGATGAAGGACTACGAGCCGCCAAGATGGCCGACAACGCATGGGCCGCAGGCGCCCCGGTCGCCCCAGCACTCTGGGCCCAGATCCGCGTCGGCACTGGAGTAGCACACCTCCTAAAGGGCGACCTCGAAGGAACCGCAGAACAACTATCCGAAATGCTGACACTTGATCCGGGGATGCGCCTGGCTACCGTCACCCGCTACCTCATGGACCTAGACCGTCGCCTCAGCAAGCCCCGGTTCCGAGGCAGCCCCCTAGCCCTCCAGCTCAGGCAACAGATCCACGACTTCAACGCCGCCGCCCTGACAGACGACCCCGACCTGGAGGGTTCATGAGTCGTCCTCTGCCCACACAAATGATCAACCGTTGGCAGAACCGCCATGAGCCCGGCCCCGACCAGGGCACGATCTACTGGCACATCCTCCTAGGCGACAAACCGGAAGCACGAGACCTCGCCGAGACCGTTCAAAAGCGACTTTCCAACTTCCCTGGCCTCCACCTGACTCCACCCCGATGGCTCCATGTCACCACTCTCATGGTCGGTTCCACAGACGAGATCACCGGTAAGCAGCGACAGGAGATGCTCGACACCGCATCCGGCTTGCTCGCCGAACTCCCTCCCATCGAGGTGACGCTCAGCCGCATCCTTTATCACCCCGAGGCAATCTCCCTCGCGGTCCATCCCACAGACCGCCTTAACAAGATCCGCAAGGCCGTCCAGACGACGACGGTCAAAGTGACCGGCCGCGAAGGCCACACCGAAGGTCCCAGCTACTGGATCCCGCACATGACGCTCGCCTACAGCGAAGCAGAGCAACCCGCCGAACCACTTATTAGCGCCCTAGGCCGAGAGCTACCCACCCGCGAAATCACCGTCGACGCCGTGAGCCTGGTTCTCCAACGCGGCCCCGAACGCATCTGGGACTGGCACCCGCTAGGACGCATTCCCCTCTTCGGACAACACCGAGCCCCACAGGACACATAGCACTACGACCGAGGCTACCGTAACCGATATCCGAAGAACAAACTGAACCACTACAACGCAGCGGTGTGACCTCTAGCATCTACGAAATATACAACGACGCGGCCGAATCAAGTCGAGCCGCTCCCGATCCAAGAAGTAGCGCCTCCACGCCCCGTTATCGCGCCACCTCAACAAACACGCCTAACGCCAGAAATCCACTTGATTCGGTGGCGTATCATCCATCTTCCAAGTCACGTTCTAGTTGATCGAGAACTTGATCAGACTTCAAGGCATTCCTGCGAGCGAGATTGTAGAGCAGTTCCATTGATACATATAGACGCTTTACTGCATTATCCTCGTCACTCAGAATGGCAGCATCGATCTCCTCTCGCGCCCGAGCACTCCTTCGATCCGGAGGCATATAAAAGCGCTCGATGGAAACACCTTCATCGTCCATGATCTCGAAATAAAACGGGGGGCGTCCATCGCCGTCAACCGAACCAATTATGACAGACGCACTGGACGTTGAATAGCCAAATCCGTCCCGCCCTCTCCGGCCAGCACTGCGCGGAACTATCACATTCCACTCAACACTTCCAGCCTTTGTACGCTTCAACAGTCTTTCAATTATACGAACTATCTGTGAATTACCCCACGGCTCTTCCATAGTCATCTCAGTCATTCTCCAATATGAATCCCGTGAACTGCAGCCAGCATGCCCAACTCATTAGTGACTTCTGCTATAGATTCTCGCGCGGACTTAGTTATCGCCGGAAGGCTATCTTCGGAGTCTTCTATCAGAAGGGCTTTCGCTTGTGCTGCGGTAGCCACCGAAGTTTGCAGAGCAGTCAGAAAGACTTCGTCATCTCCCGACGCATTGCCCTCAACCTGACTCAGCGTGGTTAGAAAACCGCGAACCTGTCCCGCTTGCCAGCGCCAGTTCGTCAACCAAGAAATCACCAGCTCACGAGAGTCCTCTCTAATAGCTTTCTCCAACTCCTCTTCCACTCGCTGCAATTGGGGAATCAAAATCAGTAGGCTACTTCTCCCTATTCCTGATTGCGCCGATCTCGCCGCATTCTTTGCAGCAATAGCGGCCGACTTAGTCTTATGAAGCTGCCAAAACGTTATCGCAAATCCAGCTACCCCAATTGGAACGGCAGAATAATCAGCTATTAAACCTACGTAATCATTTAGAGGCAAGGCGGCGTGCCTTAATGCTAAACAGAGTTCTTAATTACCCCATCATCTCACTTTTACGTCGCATCTCCATATTCTGTGCTGGTGCCCATAGTACTAGAACACGATGGCACTGGTGGAAGCCGAAGTACTATCTTGCCGAATTGGGCTGTTTGGGATCAAGGGGCGGCGGCGCTCAGGCCGCTGCGCGGCCCGGCGCCTGGCCGCCCGGAGCGTGCGGCGTGGGCGCCGGTCACCGGACGGCCGCGCCGGGCCGCGCATCGCGCCACCACCGCCGGCCCGGCCCCTGACCGGCCGCCACGGGGTACGCGCCGCCGCCCAAGATGTTCGCCGAGCTGCGCATCAGGCTTCGCCGGTTCAGGGACGTTGCAAGCTGAGCTGGAAATGCACGGGGCTCCCCCCGACCCCGATCTGTCGAGGATGGGCGACGGCCAGAACCTGTCAAGGGCGCTTCGCGTCACTTCGTGATGGCCTACGGCCACCCTTGACAGAACCCGGCCGCCGCTAAGTGCAGGTCTCCTCGGGGCCGGGGGGAGGAAGGTAGGGGAAGAACAGCGGCTACGCCGCACGCCCAAGCTCGCCGCGAAGACCCACACCGCGTGGCAGCGATGCATAGGCGAAGCAGTGTCCTAGAGGCCCGCAGCGGTCAGAACCGACTGATCAGGTCCCGGAACCCGTTAATGGCCAAGGCCCAGAGAATGATCTCTGTGAGAGCTCTCTCGCGCAGAACCTGGCTGATTTCGGCGCACCGATCGACTACCTCGCGGAATCTGGACGGTGGGGCAGACATGACGATCATACCTTTCATGATCGCCTCATCGGGGTTGGTGGTTATCCGCTGGTCGCTCATCAGCGGAAGGCACCCTTCCGAGTCGATCAATCAGGTCAACGCGAACCATCCCACTTCGAGTGGTCCATACTCCTGTGTCCTGCCACCATTCAGCCACCTTGATAGTAGTCGACGACGTGCCCGTTGCATGCCCGTTCGAGCAGGCGATCACGGGCAAACGGTCTTCAACGAGGTTCGAGGCGCGCAGGGGAGGCCGGTGGCGTGGCTGGTGATCGTTGGTATGGGGAAGTGACAGCACCGGCGCGCCAGAACCGTGATCCGGAACATGCGCGGAACGGTGGTGTGAGCGATGACAACGGAGGAGCATCCACCTGCAGGTCAGCAGGGTTGTTCCTAGTCAGCTGGCAAGCGCCCTCCGGAGCCGTGTGCGCAGGTTCGAATCCTGCAGGGGGCGCCCCACCATCACCAGCGGAAACACCCGCTGACCTGCCCGAGGAAGGCCCGGCCCTTCCGGACGGCGAGGGCGGCCAAGTGCCACCGGATGCCGCCGATGGCGACCATCTGGGTACCCAGCGGGTACCAGAAAATCCACCCAAACCCGGCACCGAGCCTTCCCCCGACCCGGCGCGCCCTCCCGAACCACCCTCCGATGAGGACGCATCCGCCGAAGCGGCGACTCCTGCGGCGGACGTCGAGCCGTCCGACCCCGCGTGCGCCTGGTGGGAGTGGACGGATTGAACGCCGCACGGGTGGAGAACGGTCGCCGGTGAGCGGGGGGCGACTGCTCGCCCGGCACGGACTCGCCGTCCGACCGCTGACGCCCTCACCGGAGCCTGGGGAAGGTTGCGGACGACTGGGCGAGTTGAGACGGAGGCCGAGGGTAAGACGGTCAAGATCGTCAAGCTGGGCCACGAGTTGGACGTGATCGCCACCGTGACCGTCGCTCTGCGCCACGACGACCGGGTGACCGCATAGCGTCCCTCGTCCCTGTTGACCACGACCGCACCTTTCGCCTCGGCTCCGCGTTCAGTTCCTGACGTCGCGCTGACCTGGGATCTTTACGGAAGGCCCTTCCCGTAGGCCTAGAGGGTCGATGCCGCGGAGCATCAGATGCGGAAGGAGTCCTGGTGACCGTCGATAAACTTGGCCCGGCTCTGCCCGGCGAGCCCCCCGAGCCGCCGCGCCCGCCCGACAGCGGCACGGTGCTGCTCCTGGTCCAGGGGATCATCGCGGCGATCATCGCCGCCTACATCGAGACCGGGTCGATGGCGATGGCGGTGCTTGCGGGCGGGGCGGCCTTGTTGTTCGCGGCGTGGTTCGTCCGCCGGACGTACTCGAGCGGCGCCCCATGGCTTTGGAGCCTTTGGGCGTCGCGCTCAAGAAAGTTCGGATTCCTCTTCACATCCGGTGCCGCTCGCGGACCTGGGCAGGAGAGGGGCCAAGACCTTGATGCAACGGAGGATCGCCGGTGGTGCAGGCGGGCAGGGACGCGGACGAGGCCGCGTCCCACCTCGGGAGACGCCGCCCTCCACGTTCACCGAGTTCCACCGCGCCTCCTACCGTCCGATGCTCAAGGCCGCGATTTCTCCGTCGCTTGAGACGTTGTGGCGCGGCCATGCTGACGCTTGACTTGGGAGATGGACGCGTCGTTGATCGGCCGGGAGTTCGACTTGGCGCGGTGTGCCGATTTTCTGGCCGAAGTGTCGAGCGTGGGCGGGGCGCTGGTTGTGCTCGGGGATCCGGGGGTCGGGAAGACCGCGCTGTTGACGCAGGCTGCCCGAAGCGCGAAGGACGCGGGGATGAGTGTGCTGCGGGCGGCGGGGACGCAGTACCGGGCTGAAGCCGGTTACGGTGCGCTGCGGCGGTTGCTGGCTTCGACGCCGTTGACCGGGGCCGCGCACAGTCCGGCGCTGGCTGCCGCTCTCAGCGCCACCGGCGTTTCCACGGCCGCCCCGGTGGTCAATGCAAGCCGGGATGGTGGTCGGGGGCACGAGTCGGTCGCTGACGCGGTGGTCTCCTTGATGGTCGGCCTTGGGGACCGTCGGGCCGCGCTGTTGGTCGTGGACGACGCACAGTGGCTGGACGCGGCCAGCGCGGACGTCTTGGCCGAGGTGGCCCGGCGGCTGCCCGGTACGGGGGCGGGCATGCTCGTGGCGGCGGGCGCCGGGGAGGAGAGCTTCTTCAACTACAACGGGCTGCCGCTCCATGAGGTCGGTCCGCTCAGCGAGACGGCGTCAGAGGCGCTTCTCATCGAGAGGTTCCCTGCGCTGGCGCCGCAGGTTCGGCGTCGTCTGATGGCTGATGCCGAAGGCAACCCGCTGGCCCTGCTGGAACTGCCGACCGCGCTCACCGACTCCCAGCGGACCGCTTCCCAGGTCATGCCGCGGCACCTGCCGCTGACCCAACGTCTGCTGGCGGCGTTCGCCTCCCGGATCCGGCATCTGCCCGCGGTGACGCGGTACCTGCTGCTCGTCGCGGCGCTGGAGGGCGGCGGCAACCTGCGGGTGGTCCTCCAGGCGGCGGCCGACCGGGGCGACCTGAGGCACTGGGCGCCGGCCGAACGTGGAGGTCTGGTCCGGATCGACGAATCCACCGGGCGCTTGGAGTTCCGGCATCCGCTGATGCGCTCGGCGGTGGTGGAGTTGTCGACCAGCGAGCAGCGCCGCGGCGCGCACCGGGCGCTGGCCGAAGCGTCGGTTGGGATACCCGACCAGCGCGTGCGGCATCTGGCCCAAGCCGCCGTCGACCCGGACGAAGAGGTAGCGACCCTTCTGGAGGAGGCCGCCGGGCGCAGCGCCGCCCGCGGGGACGGGCCCGGCGCCGTGGCGGGCCTGGTGCGGGCCGCCGACCTCAGCCCCCGGGCGGCAGCGCGGGCCCGGCGATTGGCGAAGGCCGCGTTCCTGGGAGCCACCCTGACCGGGAACCTTCGCGACGTGCCGCAGTTGCTCGACACCGCACGTCAGGTCTCCCCCGACGCCGACTCGCTGCCCGCCGCCGTCGCCACCGCGGTCCACCTGCTCAACGGCTACGGCGACATCGACACCGCGCATCGCGTGCTCACCGCCGCGATCGGCGCGCAACCCCGGCCTTACGACCCCGGTGACACCACGCTGCTGGAAGCGCTGGCCACGCTGGTCATGGTGTGTTTCTACGGCGGCCGGGCCGAGTTGTGGGAGGCATTCGACGACGCCCTGGCGCAGTTCACCTCCGTCCCGGAGATCTTGAAGGTGACCCGTTCCACCTTCGGTGACCCCGCCCGTGCCCGACCTGCCGACTGGGCCCGTCTGGACGCCGCCGTCGACGCGGCTCTGAACACCGCCAACCCGCTCCAGGTGGTGCGGGTGGGCATCGCCGCCTCCTATGTGGATCGCCTGAGCCCACTGGAAGAGCCACTGCGGCGCATCGGTTACGGCCAACGCGCCGGGGACAACGTCCTGCCCGCCATCCAGGCCCTGGTTCTGCTGTGCCATCAGGCGTGGTGGGCGGGACGGTGGGACGAGCTGCCGGTCCTGGCCGACGACGCGCTGACGCTGGCCGAGGTCCACCACTACTCGCTGCGCACCTGGCCCGCCAAGTACCTGCTGGCCAGCGTGCACGCCGCGCGCGGCGACGCCACGGCCGCCCGGAGGCTCTGTGATCAGATGGAGCAGTGGGCCGGGTCGCGGCGCGCCCACACCGTGCGGCTGTACGCCGCCCATGTCCGCGCACTGGTCGCCCTGGGTGAGGGAGACTTCGAGACGGCCTACCGGCACGTGACGACGATCGCCCCGGCGGGCTCCTTCCCGCCGTTCGTCCGCAACGCTCTGTGGATCTTCTTGGACACGGTGGAGGCCGCACTGCGCTCGGGCCGACGCGATGAAGCCCTCCAGCACATCGCCGCCGCCCGAGACGCGGGTCTCGACCATGCTTCGGCGCGACTGGCGTTCCTGTTGCGCGGTGCCGACGCCCTGCTCGCCGGCGGCGCCCAGGACGCCGAACCGCTGTTCGAGGCCGCCCTGTCGACCGAGGGGTCCGAGCGCTGGCCCTTCGACCGCGCTCGCCTTCACCTCTGCTACGGCGAACGGTTGCGACGCGGCCGGACTCCCGCCAGAGCCAAGGCCCGGGGGCACCTGGAGCGCGCCGCGGAGATCTTCACCCAACTCGGCGCCGTGCCCTGGGCCGACCGAGCCGCAAAGGAGCTGCGCGCCTGCGGCGGCCCGGCACGACGTTCGAACACGACATCCGGGCCCACCGCGCTGACCCCTCAGCAATGGGAGATCGCCAGCCTGGCCGCAGCGGGACTGACCAACAAGCAGATCGCGGAGAAACTCTTCCTGTCCCCGCGCACCGTCTCCACCCACCTCTACCAGGTCTTCCCCAAACTCGGCATCACCTCGCGGGCGGCACTCCGCGACGCCCTGGACTCCCTTGGCCGACTCTGAGAGTTCCCAGCACGACCGGTGACCAGCCGGGCGAGGCTGGTCCGCGCTGGTCCGCGTGCTGCAATTCCCCCACCGGTCAGCGCTCGTCCCCGGGTTCTGGGTTTTCGTGGAGGGGTGGGTCGGTGAGGGCGTCGCGGAGGGCGGCTCGGGAGGTGATGCCGAGTTTGGGGAATGCCTGGTACAGGTGGGTGGAGACCGTCCGGGGTGACAGGAACAGGCGGGCGGCGATCTCTTTGTTGGTGTGGCCTGCCGCGGCGAGCCGGGCGATCTGGAGCTGTTGCGGAGTGAGGGAGGCCAGGCCGGTCGTGCTGGTGGTGTGGCTGATGCCGGTGGCGCGTAGTTCGTGGTCGGCGCGGGCGGCCCAGGGGGTGGCGCCGAGGCGGTGGAAGGTGTCGGCGGCGGCGGTCAGGTGGCGGCGGGCGTCGGAGGTGTTCCTGGCGCGGCGCAGGTGGGAGCCGTAGGTGAGTTGGATGCGGGCCAGGTCGAAGGGCCAGCGGTCGTTGCCGGGCTCTTTGATCGCGGCCTCCAGGTCGGTGGGGTCGGTGTCGAGGCCGGTGAGTGTGGATCCGGCGAGCAGGACCAGTCGCAGGCGCGGGGAGAGCCGTCCCAGGTCGAGGTCGCGGGCGGCCTTGATGTGGGCGGCGGCCAGGTCCCGGCGGCCGGTGTGGGTGGCTGCTTCGATGAGGTCGTGCAGCACCCACAGGGCGTGGGGGGCGTAGGGGGCCAGGGTGCCGGGCGGGTTGATGGCGGCGGCGTGGTGGAAGGCGGTGTCGTAGTCGGCCTGGCTCAGGGCGGCGAGGCCGCGGATGTGGTGGGCGTAGGTGGCGAGGATCCCGACGCGGCGGGGCATCGCCCACGCCTCCATGTCCTGGGCGATGCCGGTCGCTGCGGGGGTGTCGCCGCGGGCGGCGGCCAGCAGCCCCATGGTGAGGCGGCCCGGCCAGGTCAGCAGGTCGTAGCCGTGGGTGGCGCACAGCCGAAGGCCCTCCTCGGCCAGGTCGCGGGCCTCGTCCCAGCGGCCGGTGTGGAAGGCGTCCTGGGCCAGCAGGAACAGCGCCTCGATGGCCGAGGTGACCGCGCCGCCCTCGCGGCCGTGCTGGACGGCGCGTTGGAGAGGTTCGCGGCATCCGGAGAGCCGGTCGAGGTAGGCGACGGCGATGCCGGTGCGGATGATGCGGGCGGGGCTGTTGTGGTGGCCCAGGTTCGCGACGGAGTCCTCGGCGCGGGCGAGCATGCCGGGGGTGAGGCGGGCCGGGTCGCTGAAGGTCCTGGACAGGATCGCCAGGATCTCCGGCGGCCGGGGCCGGAGTTGGTCCACCAGGTGCTGGACGGGCGGCCACAGGTCGGCGCGGCCGCTGAAGAAGCAGATCATGATCAGGGTGTAGAGGACTTCCCACAGGGTGTTGTGGTGGCCGTCGCGGGGGTCGTCCAGGTGGTGGACGGCGGTGGTCAGGAGGCGGTAGGCGCTGTCGATGTCGCCGTCGCGGTTCAGCAGCAGGTAGGCGTCGGCCAGGGCGGTGGGTAGCGGGCCGCCGGGGCCGGGGTGGGCCAGGTGGGCCTGTTCCAGGAGGTGAGGGGCTTCGTGGAGGTCGCCGGTGACGACCGAGCCCAGGTAGGCGGCCTCGGCCAGCCGTTCGGAGCGGCCGTGGCCGGTGGGGCTGAGGTCGGCGGCGCGCAGCAGTTGGGTGACCGCGCCGAGGGAGTCGCCGCGCAGCAGGTTGGTGTGGGCGACCCGCTGGAGGACCGCGGCGATCTTCTCGTCGGGTCCGGTGGTGGCCGCGGCCAGGTGCCAGGCGTACCGTTCGGGCTGGTCGGCGAGCCGGTCGGCGAGTTCGGCGTGGGCGCGGCGGCGTTGCTCGCTGGTGGACATCTCCACGATCGCCGACCGGATGAGCGGGTGACGGAAGGTCAGCCGTTCGCTGATCTCGTCGGCGCGCACCAGGCCGGTCTGCTCGGCCAGGCACAGGCCGTCCGCCGCGTGCTCGCCTCCCAGGTCGCCGTCCAGGTCGCCGTCCAGGTCGCCGGGGCGGCGGGCGGCGCGGTCGGCGGCGATCGCCCGGATGAGGCGCAGGTCGCCGGTGCCGTCCAGGACCGCCAGCAGCAGCAGGTCGTGGACCGGGGCGGGCAGGGTTTGGAGGCGGGAGGCGAACACGTTCTGGAGTCGGCGGGTGAGGGGCAGCGCCTGGGGCAGGGGTCCGGCTCCGGTGCGGGTGAGTTCTCCCAGGGAGACCGGCAGTTCCAGCAGCGCCAGCGGGTTGCCCAGCGCGGCCTCCAGCAGCCGTCGCCGCACGCGGGGCGTCATGGCGGGGTAGCGGCTGGACAGCAGTGCGGCCGCGGCGTCGTCGGAGAGCGGGTCGATGGGGGTGATGGGCAGGTGGGCGTGGTCGAAGAAGCTGGGTTCGCCCGTGCGGCAGGCGGCCAGCAGCGCCACGGGGCGGTCGTCCAGGCGGCGGGCGGCCATCCCCAGGGCCAGCGCGCTGGTGCGGTCAAGCCAGGGCAGGTCGTCGACCAGGAGCAGGAGGGGCCGCTGTTCGGCGACGTGGTGCAGCAGCGCCAGGACGGCGTTGGCGACCAGGAGCGTGGTGGGCGGCGGCCCCTGCCTCAGTCCCAGGGCGACGGTCAGCGCGTCCGCCAGTGGGGGGCTCAGGTGCGGCAGTTCGTCCAGGCACGGGTGCAGGAGCTGGTGCAGCGCGGCGTAGGGGATATCGGCCTCGAACTGCGATCCGGTCGCCCTCAGCACGGTGATTCCGGTGCTGGTGGCGAGCGCGGCGACGTATTCCAGCAGGGCGGTCTTGCCCACTCCCGGATCGCCTGTCAGTTGTAGCGCGCCTGCGGTCCCGTGGCGGACCCGGTCGACGAACCGCCGAAGCCGGTGGATCTCCGACCGGCGTCCGATCAGGTCGGGCCGCCCGGAGTCGCTGTGATCAGGTTCCGCGGTGAGCCCCATTGTCCGACCTTCCTTTGCCGCACGACCCCTGTCCAGGTTTCTGCTTCGCGGTGGCCGTCCTGAGGCGGTCACGGCGCGGCGGTGTGGGCGAAGGCGGTCACGGCGCCGGCGAAGGCGTCGGGCTCTTCGAGGTGGCCGAAGTGCCCGCTGTGGCGCAGGGTGACCAGGTCGGCGTGCGGCAGGAGGGTGTGCAGGGCGTTGGCCCAGTGGGGCCCGCAGATGAAGTCGTGCGCGCCGACGACGATGAGTACCGGGAGCGTCAGGTCGCCGAGGCGGTCGCGGTCGTCGATCACCTCGGGGCGCAGGTCGGTGTCCAGGCCCGAGATGTAGGTACCGGTGATCGCCTTCCGCAGAGCGTCGAACTCGGCCGCGCGAGCGGGGTGGTCGGCGAGGTAGGCGGGCAGCAGGCGGCGTGCGGTCGTGGTGAACGCGTCGTCGTCGCTGATCGTGGGAACGCGGGTCCAGGCGTCCAGGATGTCGGCGCTGTGCGGGTCGTGGTGCCCGCTGAAGCGGGCGCGCAGGTTGCGGTCGGCCTCGGTGAAGTGGTCGTGGCCGATGGCGGGTGCGCTCTCGTAGAGGATGAGCCCCGCCAGCCGGTCCGGGTGGCGCAGGGCGTAGTGCTGGGCGACGAACCCGCCGTGGGAATGGCCGAGCAGGTGGACGGGGCCGCAGCCGAGATGGTCGAGCAGGCCGTCCAGGGCGGCTGAGTAGCGGGCCCGGGTGTAGCCGTGCGGGTGGCCGGGCAGCCGACCCGATCCGCCGGTGCCGATCGGCTCGACGTAGACCATGGTCAGGTGTTGTTCCACCGCGGGGGCTCGCAGGTAGTCCCAGGTGAACCCCGGGCCTCCCGGGTGTGCCAGGCAGACGGGGCCTTGGCCGTGCACGTGGTAGCGCACGGCCAGACCGCCGATGTGCGCTGTGTGGACGCCTGGAGCCAGCGGCGCGGTCGTGGGCGTGGTCATGGGGTTCTCCCGCAGGCGTGGAGGTGAAGGACACCGGCAGGATGCGGGAGCGGGCACGAAGTTCGATCCGTGATATGTGACCTGCGTCACATGGCGGCGGTCATTGCGGCCAGACGTCCTGGAGATCGGGCGGGATGGCGGAGGCCGGCAGCGGGCGGGGGTGGAACAGGCGCAGGCGCGCCACCCGGCCGTCCTCCAAGCCCATGATCCACGCGACCGACGGTGGACAGTGGTCGGGATCGTCGGCGGGGTTGATCAGGTCCATCTCCCAGACGGCCACCGACCGTCCCGCGACGACGTTGACCGGCCGCTGGCGGACCCCGGCCTCCAGGTCGCCGTCCATGGCCCGCACCAGCAGCGCGGCGCCGCCCACCGGCACGTCCGCGCTCAACAACGCGACCTCGGGCGACCAGTCCTGCCGAAGGATCTTGCCGAACTCGCCGGACTCGGCGGCCGCCAGCGTCGCTCGGGCCGCCTCCCAACCGGCCGCCGTCCGCGACCGGGAGTCGCTGTGGGCATCGGCGGCCGTCGCGTCCAGGGCGGCGACGAGCTTGGCGCGCGCCTGGCTCAACCGGCTGCGCACCGTCCCCACCGGCACGCCGCAGACCCGGGCGATGCTCTCGTAGGCCATGACACCGTCGGTGAAGTGGCGCAGCACCAGCGGCAACCGCAAGGCGGGGGACAAAGCCTCGATGGCCTCCCAGACCCAGTCGCCCAGCGCCTGACGCTCCAGCACCGCCGACAGATCGCCGCCGGTGCCGGGCAACGGCACGTCGGCGACCGGCTCCAGGCGTCGTGCCTCGCGCAGCAGGCCGCGACACCGGTTGCGGACGATCATGCGCAGCCACGGTCCGACCGCCTGCGGATCCCGGACGTCGGTGATGCGGCGCAGCGCGACCAGCGCCGCCTCCTGCATCACGTCATCCACATCAGGGCCGGGACCCAGGATGCTCAACGCCACCGCCCGCATGCCCGCCCAGTGCCGTTCCAGCAGCAGACTCACCGCCGCGACAACGCCGGCCTGGGCCGCCTGGACCAGCTCCACCTCGTCCTGCCGACGAGCGTCAGTCATGTCGAGCATCATCGCCTCCTCGTCGAGATGGCGACAGCCCCGGCCTGAGCCGTCGCGGCCGCAACAGCTCGGGCCAGGGCCATCATGGCCGGTCGCGCGGCCGGTCGCGCGGTCAGTCGGTGGCGTTGGCGGCCTGTTCGATAAGGGTGGTGGTGACGCCGGGGTGGCTCATCATCGGGACGTGGGAAGCTCCCTTGACCTCGATGGTGCGGGACTTGGCGCGCTGGTAGAAGAAGCGTTCCAGCGCGGGCGGGATCGCCTTGTCGGCGGTGGCGACGATCGCCCACGAGGGGATCGTGCGCCAGGCGGCGGCGGTGGTGGTGTCGGTGAGGGCCGACTGGGCGAACGGCCGCTGGGTGATCTGCATCAGGTCGGTGGTGGAGCGGGGCAGGTCGGCGGCGAACGCGGCCCGGAACTTGTCGGGTGGCAGATACAGGTCGATGCCGGTCTTGCCGCCGGGCAGCGGGTAGGGCACGCCCTGAACGGACTCCCCGATGAGGCTGCCGGGGTACTTGTTCAGCAGGACACCGAGCTGCTCGCCCTGGTCGGGGGCGAACGCGGCGACGTAGACCAGTGCCTTGACGTTGGGATTCCCGGCGGCGGCGTTGGTGATGACCGCGCCGCCGTAGGAGTGGCCCACCAGCACGATCGGGCCCTTGACCGACTTCAGCACGCTGGCGATGTAGGGGGCGTCGACCGGCAGGCCGCGCAGCGGGTTGGCCGGGGCCAGGGTCGGATAGCCGTCGCGGCGCAGCCGCTTGATGACGCCGTTCCAACCCGAGGCGTCGGCGAACCCGCCGTGCACCAGCACCACGGTGGGCTTGGCCTGCTGGCGGGTCTGGTCGGCGGCCACGGCCGAGCCGGACGGTGCCAGCAGGGCGGCCGCAACGACGACCGACCCGGTGGCCAGCGCCCGGCGGCGAGTGAACAGAAGACGGCGGTGCACCACGTGAACTCCTTGAGGACGAGACGGAAAAAGGGCACGGGAGCAACGCCCCGCCCGCACCGAAGGGGGGTTGGGGTCCGGGCGGGACGGTCTTGGTGTCGGGAGCCGTTCAGCTCACGCTGGTGGCGGCCTGGGCGATGACGGAGGCCACGACGGCGGGGTTGGAGACGTAGACCGCGTGGCTGCCGGGGGTCTCGGTGACGGTGGACCCGGCGCGCTCGGACATGGCGCGCTGAGCGGGCGGCGGGATCATCCGGTCGTCGGCGGCGACCAGATACCAGGACCGCTTGGCCCGCCAAGCGGGCTCCGACACCGCGCCGCCCAGCGCGTCCACCCCCCACGGGACCTGGGAGTCGGCCAGGAACGCCGCCTGCGCCGGGGACAGGTCGGCGGCGAACGAGGCGTGGAACTTCTCCCGGTCCAGGAGCAGGAACCCGTCCTTGGGCGGCAGGATCGGCGGCACCGGCGCGCCGGGCGGCGGGTCGGCGATCAGCGTGTTGACCGACTCGCCCTTGTCGGGGGCGAACGCGGCGATATAGGCCAGCGCCGCCACGTTGGGATGGTTGCCCGCCTCGGTGACCACCACACCGCCGTAGGAGTGGCCGACCAGCACGGCCGGGCCGTCCAGCCCGTCCAGGACCCGGTGGGTGGCGGCCACGTCACCGGCCAGCGACAGCGTGGGGTTCTGCACCACCGCCACCCGGTAACCGTCAGCGGTCAGGTGGTCGTAGACCCCCTGCCACCCCGACCCATCGACGAACCCACCGTGCACCAGCACGATGTTCTTGATCTGCGGACCTGCGCTCACGACGCTTCCTCCTTCGCCAAGGACCGATTCCCAGGACTGAGTAGGGAGATGCCCGAACGCTAAGACAGGACACAGCGTCTTCGATTGCGTCAAATGACGTAGATCGCCTCATCATCGCTGGTTGCCGCGAACACACGCCCCACCAACGCGACCGGACGCTCCAGCGACAAGCCGAGCCCGCGCCCTACCTCTCCTATGCCGCCGCGACCCGGCAACCTCTCCAAGCGGTACCGGCGGCGAGGAGGATCACCTGCCGATCTGGTCGTCGGCGGACAGGGTTTGCGCGCGAGTCTTGAGCGTCGCGCGGAGGGTCTTGGCCTCCGCCTCGATCCGCGCGGTGTCGGCGCCGGAGTTCGCCTTGTACGACCGGACGATCGAGTCGAGCAGCCTGGACAGGGCTCCGTTCGCCACCAGTTTCTGATTCAGGGCGCGGTATTGCTCGATATAGAGCCTCTTGAAGGCGGGGGTTTTCAGGAACCTGTCCTTCAGGGCGTGGCCCATGCGGGGTCCGCCCGGCCGTCCTCCGTTCTGGCCGGGCCCGCCGGGCCCACCGGGCGGTCCCAGCGGCGCCTGTCCCTGCGGAGGCTGACCCTGCGGAGGCTGGCCCTGGGTTTGCCGCGTCGGGTTCCGCCCGCCCGGGAAACCCATGGAGACGGTGCTCTTCGGGTCGGTCTTGGCGTCCCCGCTGAAGGCGAAGTTGAGGTCCCACGTGATGACCTTGAACTTGGTGGAGGCGCGGTCATACCACAGGTAGTAGTTACGGCCCGGGCCGGCCATGTCATCGAAGTTCGTCATCAGGTTCTGCAAGGCCAGGTAGCGGGCGAAGGACTCGACGTCCACCCGGCGGGCGAGTCCGGCCGCGAACTCCTTGTCGGAAGCCTTCTCGACCCATTTCACCAGGTCGATGACCGGCTGGAGGTCGGTCGCGCCGAGTTTGCTGATCTGCTTGTAGTCGGTGGTGTACTTGGTCTGGTCCTCGCCCTTGTAGGTGAAGGTGCTCGTGGCGAGCGATTTGTACAGCACTCCGTCGCCGAGTTCTTCGGCGTAGCCCTCGTCGAGGTATTCCACTATCAGGCGCGGTTTCGACGTCCGGCCGTTGACCGAGAAGGAGCTGTAGGCGTAGCGCTGGGTGGGTTCGCCGGCGGCGCCGACCGTCGCGATCGCCAGCGCCTCGTTCACCAGGGTCGCCGAACCCATGGCGGCCGGGCGGACGGCGATCTGCGTGCGGCCCTGGTAGCGGCGGCCCTCCACGAACTCGTCGAAGCTGATCAGCCAGGGCAGGTCCTCCGGCTGCTCGGCCTTCAGCGCGGCGCCGAACCCGCCGGGGCCGTTCATCGGAGGACGGCCATCGCCCGGAGGCTGACCATTGCCCGGAGGCTGGCCGTTCCCCGGCGGCGGCATGCCTTCCGGAGGCTTGCCGCCGCCGGGGAAGCCGCCGGGGCCGCCGCCCGTGCGCGGGCGCGATTTGCCTTTCCACGTGAAGCCCGCCAGCGTGGAATTCCCCTTGAGCCGGATGCCCACGCTGGGAATCGTCACGCCGTCGACAGTCAGGTCCGCCTCGACGTATTCCTTCTCACCGCTCTTCCAGTATTCGTTGAGCATGTCCTTGTACGACTCGTCCCGGAAAGAGAGCTTCACCTGATGCGGGACGGACGCGTCGAACAGGTTCTTGTTCCCGCGGATGTCGACGGTGACCGGGTCGGAAGAGTCGGCGCGGCTGCCGGTGACGTACGGGTGGATGGACCCGCTGCCGAACACGCCCCAGCAAAGGCCGAGGAAGGCCAGGGTGAGGGCGACGAGGCGCCAGTTGTGCCGCAGCCGTACCGGTATCCGGTGCCGTAGGCGGCGGGTGGGAGCGCTCATCACGGGCCTACAGGTCGGTCTGGTCGTATCCGGTCAGCACCGTGACGGGCTGGCCCTGGTTGCGTTCGCGGAGCGCGGCGATGACGTCGGCCGGCTCGCTGCCCTTCTTGATCCTGACGGTGTACATCAGCTCGACGAGCGCGCCGCCCCTGATGGTCTCCATGCTGACCAGCTCGAACTCGTCGGTGTGCCGGATGAGGACGTCCTGGATGACGGGCGTGTAGTCCTCGTCCGGCGGAACCTGGACCTTGACCACCTGCCGCCGGACGCTCAGCGCGAACCAGTTGAACCGGTGCATGATCATGATGACCAGGGAGATGGCCACCGCGGCGACGACGGCCAGGGTGTAGAAGCGGGTGCCGACGGCCATCCCCACGCCCATCACGAGGAAGATGAACCCGACGTCGCGGGTCTCCTTGATGGCGTTGCGGAAGCGGACGACCGACAGCGCGCCCACCAGCGCGAACGCGCGGGCGATGTTGGAGCCGACCACCAGCATGATCAGGGAGATGAGCATGCCGAGGACGACCAGCGTCTGGACGTAGGACTGGCTGTACGACACGTTCCGGTGCGTCGCCCGGTAGATCCAGCCGATCATCGCGCTGAGGGCGAACGACAGGGCCATCGCGATCGCGATGTCGGCGACGCTGAACGTGCCGGAGAGGTCCTGGAAGGAGAAGTCCATGGGGGTTCAGGCTTTCGTTGAGGCGGTGTGCAGGCCGGTCGGCGTCGGCGACTGTTCGCGTTCCGGGGCACCGGGTCGCGGGGGACGCTGATCTCGGACGTGCCGGTCGTGGACGAGGTGGGCGTCGTGGGCGTCCTGGTCCGGGACGTGGAAGACCGAGCGCGGCGCGAGCCCGTAGGCCTCCACGCTCTGGCAGTACTTGGAGACCCGGACGACCTGGAGGTTCCTGGCAGCGGTCAGATCGGTCAGCCAGTACGGGACCCGCTCGTTCGCCTTGACCTCCAGGATCGCCTTGTGCGGCGGGACGATGAGCCGGTTCTCGGCGTCGGCGCCGAGGTGGAAGTCGCGGTCGCGGCCCCGGACCCGCTGGTCGAGGGTGACGCGCAGGCCGACGTCGGCGTCCCGTCCGACGAACGCCTGCCGCTGGTAGCCGGTCATCGCGGTCGGGCGCAGGTCCAGCCGGGAGACCAGGTCCAGGACCTCCTCCAGGAAGGCCCGCTGCGACGGCTCGTGCCGCACCATCTCCCGGCGGTCGCACAGGAGCAGCGCGTCCCGGTAGGGCAGCCGCACCCGGCGCTTCTGCGTGACCCGGTTGACCCGCTGCTTGATCTCGACGAAGACCGGGGTGTCGGCGTCCACGCAGAAGCGGTCGCCGTAGTGCCGGACCCGCAGTTTGCGGCGGAACCGCAGCCCTTCGATCTTCTCCCAGTAGAACCGCAGCGAGCGGGTGTCGTAGTAGACGCTCCAGACGCCGTAGCCCTGGTCTCCGCTGTGCTCGTCGGGGTCGAGGCGGCGGCGGAGCTCGGCACGGAGGTCGTCCGCGTCGGCGGCGTCGACGAGGTACTTGATCTCGTACCGGTTGAAGGCGTGCAGCGTGCTCGGCGCCCGCAGCCGGTGCCCGACCTCGCCGGTCACCGGCGGTGAATCCGGGGCGTCCTCGTCAGCTTGGCCTGCGGTTTCGTCGCGTTGGCGGAATCTGCGCAGCATCTCTCTCCTTGGGAGTCCGCGCATATCCGACACTACGAAGCTGGGAACAATGTGTGAACGGAAGGCTAACCAGAGATGAATGGAAGAAGGACACGGAAGGTCGCGCCCGTTCCGACGCCGCTGGACGCCTCCATCCGCCCGCCGTGCGCCAGGACGAGCGCCGCCGCGATCGCGAGGCCGAGGCCGGTGCCGCCCGTCCCGTCCGTGTCACGGGACCGGTCGGCGTCCGCCCGGTAGAAGCGGTCGAACACGCGGGGCAGATGCTCGGGCGCGATTCCCGGCCCCTGATCGGCCACCTCGATCAGCACGGCGTCCGCGCCCGGCGCGGGCCCCGAACCGGTGTGCGCGCCCGCCGGGCTCCCCGCCCGGACGCGGTCGACGCTCACCCTTACCGGCGTGCCGTCCGGCGTGTGGGTCAGCGCGTTGCCGACGACGTTGCCGATGACCTGGTGGAGCCGCCGCTCGTCGCCCCTGACCGTGACCGGGCGGTCGGACAGGACCAGCCGGACGGGCCGGTCGCCGTCGCGGGCACGGGCGGCGTGCACGGCGTCCCCCGCGAGGACGCTCAGGTCCACCACGTCCATCTCCAGGGCGGGCTCCCGGTCGAGTCGCGCGAGCAGCAGCAGGTCCTCGACGAGCCGCCCCATCCGCTCCGCCTCGTTCTCGATGCGGCCGAGGAGGCGTTCCGCGGCCGGATCCTTGCGGCCCGCGCCGTGATGGTAGAGCCGGGCGAATCCGCGGATGGACGTCAGCGGCGTGCGCAGTTCGTGGGAGGCGTCGGCGACGAAGAGGCGCATCCGCTCCTCGGAGCGTTCCCGTTCGCGGAGCGCGTGGCCGAGGCGGCCCAGCATGGTGTTGAGGGCCTGGCCGAGCCGACCGGTCTCGGTGCGCGGGTCGGTGTCGCCGACCCGCCGGTCGATCTCCCCGCCCGCTATGGCCACGGCCGTCCGCTCCATCCTGGTCAGCGGACGCAGCCCCAGCCGCACCACCCCCCAGGCCAGGCCGCCCAGCGCCAGCAGGACGAGCACGCCCACCGACGCCTCGATCACGAGCAACTGGTTGACCGCCGACCGCGTCGAGGCCAGCGACATGCCCGCCACCGCGCGGGTGCCGTCCGGAAGGCGCACGACCAGGACACGCCACTCGGCGCCGCCGGTGCGGCCGGGCACGGTGAACGGCCCGTCCGGCGCGCCGGCCACCGCGTCCGCGGACAGCGCCGGGCCCTCACCGGCATCGTCGGGCACCTCGCGCAGCAGCGTCCCCGACGCGTCGTGGAAGGCGATGCGGAACTCGGTCGGCAACTTCACCTCGCGCGAGTCCGCGGACCTCGGCGCCGGCGGCGGCCTGCGGTGCAGCGGGGCCGTCATGTCGGCCAGTTGGACGTCCACCCGGCGCACGAGCGACCGTTCCAGCAGCAGCACCCCGGCGACGGCGAACCCCGCCACCGCCGTCGCCGACAGCACGAGCATCGCGGCCAGCAGCCGATGCCGCAGCGGCCACGACCGGCGCCACGACCTCACCGCGGCTCCTGCAACCGGTAGCCCACCCCGCGCAGGGTGTGGATGAGCGGTGGACCCGAGGCGTCGACCTTGCGCCGCAGATAGCTGATGTAGGACTCCACGACCCGGCTGCTGCCGTCGAAGTCGTAGTCCCAGACGCGGTCCAGGATCTGCGCCTTGCTCACCACCCGCCCGGCATTGATCATCAGATAGCGCAGCAGCGCGAACTCCGTCGGCGACAGATGGAACGACCGCCCCGCCCGGCGGGCCAGCCGCGCCTCCTCGTCCAGTTCGAGATCCGCGTAGCGCAGCACCCCGTCGCCGGACCGGCCGTCCGGGCGCCCGGTCCGGCGCAGGATCGCGCGGACCCGCAGGATCACCTCGTCCAGGTCGAACGGCTTGGCGACGTAGTCGTCCCCGCCCGCGGTCAGCCCGGCGATCCGGTCGGCCACGGCGTCCTTCGCGGTGAGGAACAGCATCAGCGGCGCGTCCGCGCGCGCCCGCAGCCTGCGCGCCACCTGGTAGCCGTCCACGTCGGGCAGCATCACGTCCAGCACGACGAGATCGGGGCGGACCCGGTCGACGGCGTCCAGGGCCCTGCCCCCGCTGGCGGCGGTGGTCACGCCGAACCCCTGGAGCTGGAGCGCCTCGGCCAGCAGCTCCCGGATGCCGGGCTCGTCATCCACGACGAGGACTTTGGCACGGTACGACTCGTCCATGCCAGAGTCCTACACGCGCAATCTGAAAACTCTCTATGAGATTCCTGCCGTCCCGGCGCCGTGTCTCCGGACACGGCTCCGCCTTCGGCCCCGTCCTCCCGCACCGCCCACCGGACGCCCGACCTGGTCAGTCGCCAGGGGTTGGGGTGCCGGGGAGGTGAACGCGGGCGAGGGTGCCACCGCCTGGAGCAGGTTCCAGGGCGACGGTTCCGCCGGTCTCGGCGATGACGCGCGCGACGATGGACAACCCCAGGCCGGAGCCGGGCAGGCTCCGTGCGGAGGGTGATCGCCAGAACCGGTCGAAGACGTGGGGGAGGTCGGCGGCGGCGATGCCGGGTCCGTGGTCGCGGACGGTGAGTTCCCCGCCGGTGAGGCGGACGTCGACGGTTCCGCCGGATGGGGAGAACTTGACGGCGTTGTCGAGGAGGTTGACGGCGGCGCGTTCGAGGGATGCGGGGTCGCCGTGGACGTACCAGGGCTCGGTGTCGGCGCGGATGGTGAGGCCGGGTCCGCGGAGGCGGGCGCGGTCGACGGCGCGGTCGACGGCCTGGTGGAGGGGGACGGTCTCGCGGACGGGCCTGGCCTCGTCGGGGCGGGCGAGTTCCAGCAGGTCGCCGACGAGGCTGGTGAGTTCTTGCATTTGTGCTTTGACGCTGGTGAGGAGGTCGTGGCGGGCGGGGGCGGGGAGGTCGCGGCCGGTGGCTTCGGCGCGCAGCAGCAGGTCAATGTTGGTGCGGAGGCTGGTGAGGGGGGTGCGCAGTTCGTGTCCGGCGTCGGCGATGAGTTGGGATTGGTGTTCGCGGGAGGCGGCGAGTGCGGCGGTCATGCTGTTGAAGGAGCGGCCGAGGCGGGCGATCTCGTCGGTGCCGTGGGCGGGGATGCGCACGGCGAGGTCCTCGGTGCGGGCGATGTGCTCGACGGCGTCGGTGAGCTCGTCCACGGGCCGCAGTGAGGCGCGGGCGATGGCCAGTCCGGCGGCGGCGGAGGCCAGGACGCCGAGGGCGGTGACGGCGGCCAGGAGCAGGGCGAGGTTGTCCAGGGGGCCTTGGACCTCGTCCAGCGACAGCGCGAACGACACCGCGGCCTGTTCGCCGGCGTCGGTGCGGAAGGGGCGGGTGAGGACGCGGACGTCGTCCTGGGTGTGGTCGGCGGTGCGGCCGGTTCCGTCGCGGTAGAGGGGGCCGCGCTCGCCGCGGGCGACCGCCGCGTCGGCTGGGGTGGTGTCCAGGGTTCCGGCGCCGGGGACGGTGCAGGTCCGTCCGCGCGCGTCGATGAGCTGCACAATGGCGAACGGGCCGGGCGGCCGGGATCCGTCGCCCTGCGACGGGGTCGCGGAGCAGGCGGCGAGCGCCTCGATGAGCTGCCGGGACATCGGTGGGCGGAACGGCCGGTCGCCCTCGGGGCTGGGCCGCTCGCCGGACCCGACGGTCAGGCGCCGGTCCAGTTCGCGGTAGAGCTGGTTGCGGGTGATCAGCCATCCGGCGGTCGCGCAGGCGGCGACGGCGAGCGCCACGGCCGCCGCGGTCAGCAGCGCCATCCGAGCACGCAGGGTCAGCCGCCGGGTGACCGGCGGGCGCGACGCCCGGGTGGTCATCGGGTGGCCGCCGCGCGGAGGACGGTGTGCGGGAGGCGGGGGTGGGTCAGGTCGATGAGGCGGACGGCGGCCTCGCCGTCCGCGCTCAGGACCCGCGCCTCCCCCGGCATACCCCGCTCCACGCGTTCACGATAATCGGCGCAGGTCATGGTCGGTCCCGGATCAGGTACCCGGGGTCGGGGAGCCGCTCCGCCGGGGCAGCAGGGGCTGACAGGTCTTGAGGGCCTTGGCGATTTTGGGATCGGCGGTCTTGAGGTCCGACGGCCGGGTGTTCTCGGGGACCTCGGCGCCGTTCTTGGCCATGCAGTCACGGAACGCGGCCATCGCGTCGGCGTTTCCGGGGCCCTGCCCGCCGCCGGGGCCTTGGCCGTTGCGGGGCGACGGGCGCAGCGACGCGCACGCTTCGAACGCCTTCCGCTGCTCGGGCGGAAGCGAACGCATCCCGCCGCCGGGGCCGCCTGACGGGCGCCCGGTCGGACGTCCGCTGCCGGGAGCACCGGTCGGGACGCCTTGCGAGGGTCGGCCGGACGGCGGGCCGCCCTCCGGACCCCGGCCTCCGCCCTGCGGCATCTGGACGCCCTGTTTCTTCAGGCACTCCTGGAACGCCTGCATGGATCGGTCGGCACCGCCGCCGGTCGGGGAAGCGGACGTCTTGTCGTCGCCTCCGCCGCCGCAGCCGGTGAGCGTCACCGCCATGGCCAGGGCCGCGAGACCGGTTCCCAGGCGGATCGGTGAAAGCCGTGCGGTCATGTTCGTGATCCCTTGGTCGTAGGGGGTTGGGGATTGGGGGAATCAGTTGCCCGGACGGGAACCCTGGGTGATGGCGGTCGCGGAGATCTTGCCGGAGGAGCCGGAGGAGCCCTGCACGCTGACCGTCGATCCCGGTTTCAGGTCGGACGCCTTGCCGGCGCGGCTGATCTGGATCTTGGTCGAACCGCTGGTCTCGACAGTGACCAGGCCGCCGTCCAGGGTCTGCACGTAGACGGTGTCGCCGCTGACGAGCTTGACGGTCCCGACGGTCATGCCGCCTTGCGACCCGCCCTGGCCGCCGCCCTGGGGAGCGCCGCCCTGCGAGCCGCCGCCCGCCGTTCCTCCCGGACCGGCGCCCCTGCCTCCGGGGTAACCGGCCGCGGGCCCGCCGCCGGGCAGGCCGCCGCCCGTTCCGTTGCGCGCGCCCACGGCGGCCGGACCGGGCGAGGACCCGTCCGGGCCCCACCGCTTGTTCGCCTCGATCCCGCCGACGAACCCGGCGGCCAGCAGCAGTCCGCCGACCAGCACGAGGGTCAGCGACGGCCGGGGGCGCTCCCTGGGCGCGGCGTCGAGCGCCGTCTGCACGTCGTCCTCGAAGGGGGACGAGCTCAGCACGTCCTCCGGGTCGTCCGCCGGGGCGTCGCTCGGGCGGACGGGTCGTCTCACGGCCACGAGGGCCTCCTCATCAACTGGGACCACGGGTGGCGTCGGTCTCTCGGGCGGATCACTCATGGCGGATCACTCATGGCGGATCACTCATGGCGGAGTGCCTCGATGGGACGCAGCCCGGCGGCGCGTCCCGCGGGGAAGCCGCCGAAGAACAGGCCGATGCCGACCGACACGCCCAGGGAGAGCAGGATCGAGCTCGGCACGATGACGGGGTCCACGCCGAGGACGGTGAACTGGCTGCCGACGACGCCGACGGCCACCCCGCTCAGCCCGCCGACCAGGCTGAGCACGATCGCCTCCGCCAGGAACTGGCCGAGGATCGCGCGGCGCGGCGCGCCGATGGCCTTGCGGATGCCGATCTCCCGGGTCCGTTCGGTGACGGTGACCAGCATGATGTTGGTGATCCCGATCCCGCCGACCAGGAGGCTGATCGCGGCGACCGCGCCGAGCAGCACGGTGAACGTCTCGCTGGACTCGCTGGCCGTCTCCTGCAGGCTGGCCTGGTTCTGGACGCTGAAGTCCGCCGCCGACCCGGTCCCGACACCGTGCCGCTGGTTGAGGATCTGGGTGATCTCGGCTTCCGCGGCGCCGGTGGCGCCGGGTCCCGTGGCCTGGACGACGATCTGGTCGAGGCCGCCGAACCCGGTCAGGCTCTGCCGGACGGCGTCCAGCGGGGCGATGGCGAGGTCGTCGGAGTCCTGGATGCCGGACGAGCCCTTCTCCTTGAGCACCCCGACCACCGTGAAGGGCACTCCGTTGACGGCGATCTGCTTGCCGACCGGTCGCACCGTGCCGAACAGCTCGTCCACGACGGTCTGCCCGATGACCACGACCTTGCGGGCCTGGTCGACGTCCGCCTGGGTGAAGGCGGAGCCGGTACCGACCGCGTTGCTGGTCGCGTCGAAGTACGCCGGGCCGCTGCCGACGAACTGCGAGATCGCGTGGCTGCTCCCCTCGTAGGCGGCCGTGGCCGACTGCGCCGTCACCACCGGGGACGCCGACTTGACCGACGGGGCGGCGGCCTTGTCTGCGAGCGCCTTGGCGTCGTCCACCGTCAGGTCCTTGGCCTGGATCCGGGGCCCGGAGCTCTGCTGCTGGCCGCCGCCCGCGAAGCCGGGGAATCCGCCGCGCGGCCCGGCCCCGCCCGGACCGCCCCCGCCCGTGGTGGACGGACGGACGGTCAGCGTGTTCGAGCCCAGCCGCGCGATGCTCTCCTGGATCTGCCGGGACGAGCCGTTCCCGACCGCCACCAGCAGGATGACGGCGGCGACGCCGATCAGGATGCCGAGCGTCGTCAGCCCGCTGCGCAGCTTGTTGGCGGACAGCCCGCGCAGGGCGAACCGAACGATGTCGCGATTCACCTCACCACCCCCGCTCGGCGGGACCAGAGCCGGATGCGGGCTCCGGGCCGGGGTCGGTGGCGTCGGCGGCGGCCGCTGCCAGGCCGGGCGGCGGGCCGTTCACCGGGGCGTTGCGGACGTCCTCGACGATCCGCCCGTCGACCAGCCGCAGCGTCCGCTTGGCGTGTGCGGCGACCTCGGTCTCGTGGGTGATCACCACGACGGTGCGGCCCTGGGCGTTGAGGCGGTCGAGGATCGCCAGCACCTCCGCGGTCGAGGCGGTGTCGAGGTTGCCGGTCGGCTCGTCCGCCAGCAGGAGCGCCGGAGCGGTCACCAGCGCCCGCGCGACCGCGACCCGCTGCTGCTGCCCGCCGGACAGCTCGTTCGGCTCGTGGTTGACGCGCTCGCCCAGCCCGACCAACCGGAGCGCGGCCCGCGCCCGGCGCCGCCGCTCGGACGCCCCGACCCCGCCGTAGGCCAACGGCAGTTCCACGTTCGCCAGCGCGCTCATGCGCGGTATGAGGTTGAAGGACTGGAAGACGAAGCCCAGTTTGCGGTTGCGCAGGACGGCGAGCTGGCCCTGCGTCAGCTCGCCGACGTCGGTGCCGTCGAGCAGGTAGCTGCCCGTGGTGGGCACGTCCAGGCAGCCGAGGATGTTCATCAGCGTCGACTTGCCGGACCCCGAGGCGCCCATGAACGCCACGTAGTCGCCGCGGTGCACCTCAAGGGACACCCCGCGCAGGGCGTGCACGGCCGTCTCGCCGTGCCCGTAGACCTTGACGACGTCCCGCGCGTCCAGGACGGGGGCCGCGCCGCTCTCCCGGCCCGGGGCCGCGCCGTCGTACGGGACGCAGCGGACCGCACCGCCGCGCGGGGCGGGGGCCGCGCCGTCGTAGGGGGAGGTCACGGCCGCCCTCCCCCGCCGCCTCCGCCGAGCCGCGCGCCGCCCGGGCCGCCGCCGGGGAATCCGCCGCCGGGGAACCGGCCGTTCTGGCCGCTGGAGCCGGTGGTGGTCGTGATGAGGACGGACTCGCCCTCGGCCAGACCCGACGTGATCTCGGTGCCCTGGTCGCCGGTCAGTCCCGTCTGCACCGTCTTCACGGTCTGCGTCCCGTTCGCGACCACCGTGACCGTGCTGCGCCCGCCCGCCGTCCGGACGGCGGCGGCGGGCACGTACAGGACGTTCTCCGCCTTGCCCGTCGTCACCTGGACCTGCGAGGTCTGGCCGAGCCGAACCCCGTCCGGACGCTCGGTGAGGGCGATCCGCACCCCGTACCGCACCACGTTGTTCTCCGTTGTGGACGTCTGGTCGATCGCCGTCACCGCACCGGAGGCGGTCACGCCCGGCAGCGCGTCGAACGTGATCGTGGCGGGCCGCCCCTTCTTGATCTTGGTGATGTCGGCCTCGGTGAAGCTCGCGCCGACCTCCAGGTGGGACGTGTCGGCGATCGTCATGAACCCCGATCCGGAGCCGCTCGACGACGAGCCGCCCGACGAGCCCGACCCCCCGGACCCACCGGTCCCGCCGGACCCGCCGCCGCCCGGCTGCCCGCTGGACGAGCCCGCGGATCCGGTCGTTCCGGTCGTTCCGCTCGACCCGCCGGAGGGCCCGCCGACCGTGCCGTTGACCACGGTGATCGTCCCGGCGTAGGGCGCCTTCATCGTCGTCCCGGCGAACTGCCGGAGGGCGTCGTTGTACTGGGCCTTCGCGGACACGTAGGTCGAGTAGCCGGACGCCGTCGAGGTGTCGCCCTCGGCCGCCGCGTCCAGGGACGCCTTGGCGGAGCGCACCGAGTCCCGGGCGGCGGTGTCGTCGAGGGTGGCCAGCACCTGCCCCTTCGACACCGTCTCACCGGCCTTGACGTCGATGGACTCGACCGTCCCCGACGTCCCGAAACTGAGGTCGGCGGTCTTGGCGCCGGTCACCGAACCCGACGCGGAGACCGTGGCCAGCAGCGTCCCGCGGGAGACGGTGCCCGTGCGGGTCTGGGCGGCGGGCTCCCCGTCGTCCGACAGCGCCAGGTAGCCGTACCCGCAGGTGGCCAGGAGGACGGCCGCGAGCACGCCGTTGACGACCGCCTTACGGCGATTGACCGGCTTCCCGCGGCGATGCCCGGCCTGCCCCCGCCCGGGCGGGGACGGCGGCGCCTTCACCGGCGGCGGCTTCCCCGGAGAGATCTGCGCATCCACCCGGAGAACAGTGCCGGACCTGCGGCGGCGGACTCTGAACGCCGTCTGAGAAAACCGTTAAAGCGGGGAGGGCGTTCTCATCGGATTCTCAGCCGTCCGGAAAGGGCCCGCGGCCACGGGTGCGGCATTCTCGACTGCCATGAGCCCACTCGCCCTGGCACGGCGGTTCCGCCGTGTCCCTACCCTGATCTGGCCGGCGTTCACACTCCTGATCGTCATCGGGGTCCTGCTGGTGTGGGCGGGTGGAGGCGGGAAGGCGTCACCGGCGTCCTCCCGGGGACCCGTCTCGGCCCCGGCGCCCGACGGCGTGGCCGCCGCCGGGACGGTGCGGAGCGCCGACACCCGCGACCTCGCGTTCGGCACGGCGGGCAAGGTCGTCGCGCTGGGCGTGCGCGTCGGCAACAAGGTGCGGGCGGGCCGGGTGCTGGCGCGGCTGGACGACACCCAGGCCAAAGAGCGGCTCCAGGTGGCCGAGGCGGCCCTCGACGCCGCCGTGGAGTCGCGGGACGCGCCTCAACAGCAACCGTCCGGCAGCCCCGGCGGCTCGGCCGGTTGCACCGCCGCGGCGGCGGCCTATGGCATGCCCACGCGAACGCCCGTGACGACCTCGCCGACACCGACACCGACGCCGTCGGCGCCCAGGTCTCGGACGCCGTCCTCGCAACCGAGCCCCGCACCCGCGCCCACCACGACACGGCGCGCGCCGAGCGGCGGGTGCGGCGCCCAGGGGCAGCCGAGCCCGTCCTCGTCCGGGCAGAACGGCTCGTCCGGACGGCAGAGCCAGGCCGAGGCGCAGGTCATCCGCGCCGAGACCGAACTCAGGGAGGCGCAGCGCGCGCTCGCCGGAACCCGCATCACCGCGCCCATCGACGGCACCGTCCTGACGGTCGCGGGCACCACCGGCACCCAGGTGTCCGGCGCCGGCTCCGCCGGCTTCATCACGCTCGGCGACCTGACCGAGTTGCAGGTGGAGGGCATGTTCTCGCAGAGCGACGTGGCCCGGCTGAAGGTCGGGCAGGACGCCTCGATCACCCTTCCCGTGCGCCCCGGCGCGAAGTACACCGGCAGCGTCGTGCACATCGACCCGTCCGCCACCACGGACGGCGACCTCGTCCGCTACGGCGTGAAGATCGCCTTCGACGACGCCCCAGACGGCCTCCTCATCGGCATGAACGCCACCGTGACCGTCGCCCCTTGACCTTCGACGCCTCGTCCACGACGCGGTCCCGATGCCCGCGGATCGGCCGGGTCGTCCGACGGGTGGACGGTTTCACCGCCAGATGATTCGCTTCTACAAGCCGTCCTTTGGATCAATCATTCAGGAGTGTGCGTTTTGCGGACTTCGAGGAGGTCGAGGCCGAGTGCCTCGAGCTGCGCGAGGACCCCGTAGAGCGCCGAGGAGTCGGGGAGCGCGCCGGTGAGCACGGTCTGGCCGCCGTCCCGGTGCGCGGTCAGCGCCGGGAACGCCATGAGGAAGGTCGGGCCCAGGTGGCCGCTTACTCGTATCTCGTACACGTTCGGGTCGTCGCCCACCAGGCCATGGTGCACGGAGGGCAGGTGACCCGGCATCGCCGGTTCCGGGTGACCCTCGGACGGCGGGACATCAGGACCGGCCGTGCGACAGCAGCCTCAGCTCCCGGCCGCGTCGGACGGCTGCCGACCGGTCGGTCGCGCCGAGCTTGGCGTAGATCCTGCGGATGTGGGTGTTGACGGTGTTGAGGGACACCGACAGCTCACCCGCGATCTCCGACCGGGTGAGGTTGGACGGCAGGTAGCGCAGCACGCGCAGCTCACTCGGGCTGAGCTCCGGCGCGGGCCGGGGTCCCGCGGGTTTCACGGCCTGGACGGCCCCGCCGTGCACGGCGTCGAGGATGTCGGTGATCAGCGTGCCGTGCGCGGTCTCGCGCGGGGGGATCGCCTCCAGCAGCCGCCACGCGCCGGTCAACGCGAACGGCAGGACCAGCCGATCCGGTTCCGCCAGATCGAGCGCCCGCTCGATGGCCTTCCACGCGGCTCGCTGATCGCCCAGGGCCCGGCAGGCCAGCGCGTCCAGAAGATGGGCTTCGACGAGTGTGCACCCGAGCCGGGACGAGGCGGCACCGTCGAGGACGGGTGCCAGAGCGCGTCGGGCGGCCTTGGGTGCGCGGTCGGCGAGCCGGACGACCGCCAGGGCGTTGCGGATCTCTCCGGAATCGGCCCGCCGGTCGTCGAGCGCCTCAAGCGCCGTCCGCGCCCGGTCGGTCATGCCGAGGCGGACGTGGGTGGCCGCCGTCAGGCCGGTGACCAGCTTCGCCAAGGCGTGCTCGCCCGCCATGAGCGCCTGGGCATGCTCCGCGGTGGCGTACTCCCGCAGGGCTCGCCTGTGGTCGCCCCGGGCGGCGTGGAAGGACCCGGCGACCAGGTGCAGCAGCAGCCGGACGCCCGGCTCGCTCCCCGGCGTGGCCGCCTCCTCCGCTCGGTCCAGCCACTCCCGGGCCCGGCCGAACTCGCCGGTCCAGACGTACGTCCCCGCGAGCGTCGCCAGCGCGGGAGCGATCACCGGTTCGGTGCCCCAGCCGTGCCGGGACGCCAGCGTGATCGCCTCCTCGCAGCGCCGCCGCGCCAGGGCCACCGAACGGAGGACGGCGGTGAAACCCAGGTGGGCGAGACACGCCACCTGCAGGTAGGGCCTGCCGATGTCGCGGGCGAGTGCCGCGCCCTCGGTGAGATGCCGTTCCCCGTCGCGCGGCCGCAGCGACCATGCCTCGGTGACGCCCAGGTTCAGCAGCGCGAGGGCTCGCAGGTCGCTGCCGAGCGCGATGTCGGCGTTCGACCGGACGGAGAACACCGGTGGCAGCGCGTCCACCTGCTCGCGGATCGCGTCGAGGTCGCCCCGCAGCCGTGCCAGCAGCAGGTCCAGCGACGCGATCGTCACCGCGAGCCGGTCGCGGAATTCGGGCGGCCCGGCTTCGGCGAGCGACCGCCCGACCTCCAGGTGCGCCGCAGCCTCCACCAGGTGCGTCCGGTTCAGCTCGGCGATCGTGTTCACCAGGGCCAGTTCCGGGGCCGCGTCGGCGGTCCCCGGCGGGAAGGCGCGCAGCAGGGCCGCCACGGTTCCCGCCCGGCCGTCCAAGGTCAGGCTGAGCGCATGGTCGCAGAGCAGCCGGGCGGCCCGCGGCCAGTCGCCCGCCGCCTGCAGGTGCCGGATCGCGTCGGCGAACCGCGCGTGCTCGACGAACCAGCCGGCGGCGAGCCGGTGCAGGTCGGGGATCTCACCGGGCTGTCTCCGGCGCAGTTCCAGGCGGAGCAGATCGCCGAACAGCCGGTGGTAGCGGAACCAGGTGCGTTCGGGATCGAGTGAGAGGACGAAGGCGGCGGAGTCCTCCAGCTCCAGCAGCGTTCGCTCCGACCCTGACGCGCCGGTGAGCAGGTCCGCCAGCTCTCCGTTGACCCGGTCCAGCGGCGAGGTGCGCAGCAGCAGCCGCTGGACGCCGGACGGCAGCCGCTCCAGCAACTCGGCCAGCAGGTAGTCGGCGACCGTCCGGTCGCTGCCGGAGAACTCGGCGACGAACCGCTCGGGATCGGGGTGACCGTCCAGCGACAGGACCGCCAGCCGCAGCCCGGCCGCCCACCCCTCGGTCCGCTCGTGGAGGAGGGCGACCGCACGATCGGGCAGGGTGAGCCCGGCGGCGGCGATCAGCGCCCGGGTCTCCGCCTCGCTGAAACGCAACTGCGCGAGGCGGATCTCCGCCAGTTCCCCGTCCAGCCGCATCCGGTGCAGGCGCAACGGCGGATCGCGGCGACCCGCCACGATCGCGTGCACGTCCGCGGGCAGGCGCGACAGCAATGACCTGAGGCCGTCGAGGGCATCGGGGGAGACGAGTTCGTGCAGGTCATCGACGATCAGGACGAACGGACCGTCCGCGCCGCCGAGTTCGGACAGCACCGCGTCCACCAGCGCGGAGCCGCTGGTGCCGGGCGACGCAGGCGGCGGATCCGCGCCGACGGCGAGAGCCTCCCGGACCGCGGCGAGCACCGCCGACCAGAACACCTGAGCATCGTGCTGGTCCGGCGGCACCGTCACGAATGCGACCCGGCGGCTCTGCCCCGGCCGGGCGGCCCACGCCCGGAGCAGAACCGTCTTCCCGCTGCCCGCGGGCGCCGAAACGACCGTCACCTTCCGCCGGGCGGCACGGTCGAGCGCGGCGACCAGGTCGTGACGGTCGATCAACATGCGCTTCCTCCCGCCGCTGGACGGATCACCGGGTTCCGGCGACGACCGCTCACCTGTCGTCGGACGAGTCTGGGCGAATCACTCCATTGAACTACCGAGGAGGCGGCCGGCCATGGACAACAGGCAGATCATCCGGCGGGCGTACCAGATCGCCGAGGACCAGGACAGCGAGGGCTGGATCGCGGCCTTCACCGAGGACGGGACCTTCACCGACGAGAGCGTCGGCGTCACCTATCGCGGCCGAGACCTCGCGTTCCCCCTGGAGAACTTCGCCCGCGCGTTCCCCGACATGCACCGCGAGCTGTTCACCCTCTACGCGGCAGGCGACATCGTCGTCGTCCAGCTCGCCCTCCAGGGCACCCACAAGGGCCCGCTCAGCGTGGGCGGCGGAACCCTCGACCCCACCGGCAGGCGCATGGACGCCCCTTGCTGCGACGTCTTCGAACTGGAGGACGGCAAGATCAAACGCTTCGACTGCTACCCGTCCGGAACCGTGATCCTCGCCCAGCTCGGCGTGCTCGGCGCCCTGGACGCCGCCGTCCGCGCGAGCCACTGAACCCCGTCCTCCCGAGCGGGGAGCGGAATCGCGTCCGCGCGGTCAGGAGCCTGGGGACAAGCCTGGATGAATCACCACAATTTGGTGTCGACGGGTCACCTGTTCCGCAGTGAACCTGCCCTTCGTCCCATCGAGGAGGCCAAGCGCGCCGCCGCGGAGCAGGTGTTCCCCGAGGGCCGCCGGATGTGGCCAGAGCCGATTCCGGCGGCCGTTCGAGTGGTGTGCGTCTCCGCCGCGGAGCGTAGCGTCCCACATGATCAGCAAAGCGGGACGGGGTCACTCAAGCGCTTCGCATACCGGAGGTATAGGTGAGAACACTGGCAGGGCCGCACCGGATCGTCGCGTTCCTCGCGGCGGTGCTCTTAGCATTCGGCCTGGCGTCCGCGGTCCAAGGGCAGGCGCGCGCGCAGCAGAATCCCGGTGACACGCACCGGCCCGCGACCTGGAACATCCAGGTCGGCCGGGACCGCTGGGCGGGTGTGTACAACCTGATGAACCTGCATGATGTGGTGGCGTTGCAGGAGGTGCCGAACATCGCGCCCACCGCCGCCGTGCCCACCGGGCGCAGGCTGGGTGCGCTGACCGAGTACCGGTGGCAGGAGGGCAGCCGGGGCAGGGTGGTGTACCTGTACATCCTCAGGACCGGGTCGCGGAACCTCGGCATGGCGACGTCGTGGCGGGCCGACGACATCGCGGTCATCAACAGCGTCTACCGGCCGATGCTCGCCGTGGTCAACCACACCACCAACATGATGTTCGCGTCCGCGCACGCCTCGGCGAGCGGCGGAGGCGACGCGGCGACTCTGGTGCGGCGCGGCGCGGACTGGGCGAACTCGCGCGGTTACCAGTGGGCGGTGCTGGGCGACTTCAACCGGGCGCCCGGGACGTTCCCCCGGCCCGGCGGGTCGTACCTCTACAACGCCGGGCAGGCCACCCAGCAGTCCGGTGGCGAGCTGGACTACATGGTCTCCAACGTCTACACCGAGAACTGGCAGGCGTCGGTGCTGACCAACCAGGGCAGCGACCACTGGCCGGTCGGCTACTCCTCCTTCCAGGCCGCGTCCAACGTGTACCCGAGCGTGTCGATCAGCAGCGACAGCAACGGCGGTGTGCTGGACGTGCTGGGCGGGACGGCGTCCAACGGCGCGCACGTGGGCGTCTACAGCGACCACGGCGGCGCCAACCAGCGCTGGCAGCTGCGCTGGCTGGGGCCCGAGCCGGGACCGCGCAACTACCGCCTGGTGAGCAACCTGGGCGCCTGGTGCCTGGACGTGGACAACGGCCTGAACGCGTCGGCGGGCAGCTACAACAACGTCTGGCGATGCCACGCCACCAACGGCGAACCCGAGACCGAGCACTGGTACCTGGACACCCAGAACTTCAACCTCAGCCACCCCTACCGGGGCGAGCCCAATCGGTGGCGGATCGAAAGCCATTCCAAAGGCCTGTTCCTGAACGTGCTGGGCGACAGCCGCACCAACGGCGCCCAAGTCGGTGAGTGGTGGTTCCAATGGGCCACCAACGAGTACTTCCACATCCACCCCGAATCCTAGAAAAGCGCCATGAGAGCCCGGCAGACCACGTGAACCCGAGCACAGCCGGGCCCTCATGGCGGCCGAGACCCCGGTTCGCGCCGTCGAACTCGCAGCGGGGCCCGCGCAACTGATCCGCATATCCGAGGGGCGGGCCCGGCAAGGACTTCTTCGCCGAAAAGAACGTGTTCTCCATCGTGCTCGAAGTCCCTAACAGCGCGCTCCCCCGAACCCCCAGGCCAGTGTCTGGAAACACAGCGAGCGCGGCTGCCTTGTCGTCGTGTGTCTTTGGGTGAATGAGGCAAACGTGACGATCGAGACGGAGATGCGCCGCACCGCCGCCATCCGCCGCGAGCGATGCTGCTGCGCCAATGGGCGACTCCGGCTACGGGCTGCGCGTTCGCCGCGCCTTGGCCTGGCTGGCGCTGCTGGCCGTGCTGTCGGTCGCGGGGATAGCCTGGTTCGGGTTCCCGCACACCGCCAAGGACCAGAGGCCACCGGTGCTGTCACCACCCCGGCCGGACGGTAGCCGATCACCTTGACCCTCCGCCAGTACGACCCGGCGCCTTCTTCGGCTCGTCACCTTCCGGCGGGACGGCCAGCTTCTGAACCTCCAGCCCGCGCCCGCGGGCCTTCATCGACTGGCTGGTGTCGTAGGTCAGCACCGTCACCGGCTGCGCGGCGAGCCCGTTCACGGCGTGGGCCTGGTCTCCGATCTCCGCGCCCTCGTCCGGCAACCGGACGTGGGCGGGCGGGTCGAGAAGCACCTCCACGGTCACGCGCCCCGCGAACGCGGCCGCCCCCTGCAATAGGCGGCATTTCCACCTGCGGAAACGCAATGTCCTCTCAGGTCGAGCGCTGTAGCCACCCCGGGTGTCGTGAAGACGAGGATGTGCCCCGTGTTGCGTGGTGTGGGGATACCGGAATCTCATGCGAGTAGTTGGCCTGTGTGGAGTGTCTCGTACTCGACCGGGCTGAGCATCCCCAGTGAGCACCGGCGGTCCACCAGATCGGCCGCGGTCGGCGTCTGGTGGATCGAGCGGCGGCGACGTGCGCCGGACCAGCCCCTCAGTCCGGCGCGGCGCATCAGCATCTCCACCGCCCCGTGCCCGACCGCGATGCCCAGGCCAAGGGTGAGCTCGGCGTGCACGCGCTTGCCGCCGTAGGTGCCGCGGGAGTCGGCGTGCACCCGGCGGATCTGCTCGGTCAGCCAGGCATGCCGGATCGCCCGCGGCGACGGCGGCCGCTCGCGCCACATGTGGAACCCCGACTCCGAGACTCCGAGCCCTCGGCAGCACACCTTGATCGGCATGCCTTCGTCGGCCATCACCTGGATCGCTTCGAAGCGTCTTTTGGGGGCACCGCCTGCTTCACCAGATCGATTGCTCGTCTGGTCGCTTCGAGTTCGGTCTCCAGCTGTGCGATCCGGCGCCGGGCCGCAATCAGCTCGGCCTGATCGGTCGAGGTCAGCCCAGGCTCCAGCCCAGTGTCGATGCGGTCCTGGCGGAGCCAGACGTAGATCGTCTGGCTGGGCATCTGTAGCTCCGCGGCGACCTGGCGCACCGGCCGTCCGGCCTTGACCAGATCCAGCACCTTGCGGCGGAACTCCGGGGGGATAGCTCCTGGGCGTCCGGCGTCTCTCCTCATGATCGAAGACACGAGGATTCCAGTAAGCCGACCCCACCGAAGCCGGGGCATATCAGGCACCCAGCTCAACACCCAGGAGGCCCGCCACCGCCTGGCCCGCCGGATCGCCTTCGGCAACCGCGCCAACTCCGCCAGCGCTACCGCGAGGGCGTGGAGGACCAGCTCGGCGCCCTCGGCCTGGCGCTCAACGCCGTGCTGTGGTGGAACACCCTCTACCTGGACGCCGCCGTCAAGCAGATCCGCGCCGACAGGTTCCCCGCCACCGACGACATGTGCGCCCGGCTCTCACCGATCGCCTACGAGCACATCAACTTCCTGGGCCGCTACGCCTTCACCCGCGCAGATGCCGACGCCGGCCTGCGGCCCTTCCACGACCCCGCCCAAGAAGCTGACGCCTCCGACACCCCGACGGCAGCACCAACACCCCGAAGCCGGGCGGCCGGAACACGCGAGAAGGGGATCACCAGGTCGCGTTGTAGCTGGTTGGAGCAGGGATGCGACGACGCCCGAGGCTCAGGACAGCTTCGGGAATCGCAGGCCTTGACCGGCTCCCCCGCCCGGACCTATTTTCTTTACGTACCAGTTCCGTTTCATAAATGAGGAGTGGGTGTGTCAGGGGCCGGTGAGGCTTCGCCGACGCGGGGCAGGCCGCGTGACAGCGGCCGTGACGTCGCCATACTCGACGCGACGCTGCGTCTGCTGACCGAAGTCGGATACGACCAGCTGTCCATCGAGGCGGTCGCGACCCGGGCCGGGGTCGGTAAGCCGACGGTCTACCGGCGCTACGTCGGCAAGGCCGCGCTGGTGGCCGCGGCGGTCGAGCGCCGGGCGGTGGACACCCCGCCGGTCACCTGGACAGGTGATCTTCGCGAGGTCTTGCTGGAGCTCGTGCGGTGGCTGGCGCGACAGATCGGTGAACAGGAGGTCGGGCTGCTCGGCGCCCTGTTCGCGGGCATGCGCAGCGACCCCGAGCTCGCCGCGGCCATGCGGCGGATCCTGCGCCGCGATGGGGCGGTGATGACCGAACAGCCGTTTCGCAGCGCGACCCAGAGCGGCGAACCCCTGGTGCCCGGAGCGGCCGGGCTGTTCGCCGAGATCGCCCCGGCCGTCATCGTTCACCGGCTCGTCTTCGCCGGCGAGCCCTGCGACCAGCGATTCCTCGCCCACCTCGTCGACGACATCCTTCTGCCCCTGCTACGGCGCCGGTGAGAACGGCGCATCGCCATCCTCGCCCCCGCGTGGACGGCCGCAGCCCGGGACCGGCTGTCCCTCCCCTTCGGCACACGTCCCGGCGGCCACCGAGCGCTTCGGCGCCCGACCACGTGGTCCAACGCGAAACATCCACAGAAGGGCATGGTCATGATCGTGGTCACTGGCGCGACCGGCGCCCTCAACGGCGCCACCGTCGAGCACCTGCTCAAGCGCATCCCCGCAGCCGAGATCGGCGTCAGCGTGCGCGATGTCGCCAAGGCACAGCACTTCGCCGACCGGGGTGTGCGCGTACGGCGTGGCTCCTACGACGACCCGGCCGCGTTGCGTGAGTCGTTCGAGGGCACCGATCAAGTGCTGCTGGTGTCCCAGAACGACCCCCACGGCGACGGAGTCGGTCTGCACCGCACGGCGATCGAGGCCGCGGTCGCCGCGGGCGCCCGGCGCATCCTGTACACCGGTCACCAGAACGTGCGCAGCGACAGTCCGTTCGCCCCGGCGCGTGAACACGCCGCCACCGAGGCGCTGCTCGCGGACTCGGGAACCGCCTGGACCTCGCTGCGCAACGGCTTCTACGCCCACAGCCTCGACCGGCTGCTCGGCCCCTGGCGGCAGACCGGAGTCATCGCCGCGCCGGCGGACGGCCCCGTCTCGTGGACGGACCGCGCCGACGAGGCCGAGGCCGCCGCGATCATCCTCGCCGGGCGGCGCCCGTTCGACGGTCCCGTCACGCTCACCGCCCGCCGCGCCGTCACCTTCGACGACATCGCCACGACCGCCACGCAGATCACCGGCCGCGACATCAGGCGAGTCGTCGTGGACGACGAGCAATGGATCGCCGACCAGGTCGCGGCCGGCACGCCGGAGTCCATGGCCCGCATGCTGCTGCCGTTCTTCGAGGCCGCGCGAGGTGGCCATTTCACACAAGTCGACCCGCTCCTGGCCGAACTCCTCGGCCGCGAACCACGGACGGTCACCGACCTGCTCACCGACCGCGTCACCGCCTGAGCCAGCGCCACAGGTCCAAACACCCCGCTGACCTGCGACCTGCCCCTTCCCGACTCATCTTGGAACCAGTTCTGCCCCCTGGTCCGCCGCGCCGGCGGCCTACGCGAGATGCTCGGCCCGGCAGTCGGCGCACCACCCGCGCCAATCGTGGGCCCGCGAGGCCGCGGCTTCCACCGCCTCATCGGCTCCCCGACGTCAGCGCCAACTCTGCCCGGCCGGCGGCCCGTGGATGATGCGGTGGACGATGGAGCGACCGACGCTGTACTCGGTCGCCAGGCCGGCCAGCGACACCTCGCCCTCGGCGTAACGGCGGCGGATGGACCGGCGCGCGGACCCGGGCAGTTCGGGCTGCTTGCCCTTGAGCGTGGCTGGTTCACCGGTGGGGCGCTGTGGGTGGAGATGCGCGGCTACGACCCGGCCGGGGCGATGAGCTGCGTCCAGGCGATCGAGATCCTGCTGCGCGCCCTGGGTGTGGCCGATGAGGAACTGCCAGCGACCTTTGAGGAGCAGGTGGGCTGTGTCAGGCGGAATTGGCCCGCCGCGCCGGGCGGGGCGAACGAGTGCTGATCGTTGCCGACAATTCCTCGGACGCCGGACAGGTGCGGGCGCTGGTGCCGGGCGGGCGGGCGCACCGGCTGCTGGTGACCTCGCGGGACACCTTGACCGGGCTGGACGCCCGGCTGCCGGATGTGGATGAACTGGCCCCGGCCGCGGCGGTCGAGCCTGGCTAGCCGACTCCCAATACCCTATGTAAGATTCTTATCTATGGATGAGGTGAGAGTCACGGTCGCTGTAGCCACTGTGCTGCGCGTCTTCCTCGACGACGTCGCGCAGCCACGCTACGGCTACGAGCTGATGCAAATGACCGGGTTCCCCAGCGGAAAGCTCTACCCGCTGCTCGCCAGGCTTGAGCGGGCGGGCTGGCTCACCAAGGAGATCGAGAACGTCGAACCGGCTGTGGCAGGCCGTCCCGCCCGCCGCATGTACCGGCTCAGCGAGGAAGGGACGCAGGCGGCCCGTTACGAGATGGCCATGCTCAACGAACAACTCCGGCCCTCCGAGTCGGTCACACCCCGGCTGCGACCCGAAGGCGGGCGAGCATGACGGTGCTCTGGACAGCCCTGTTGTCGAGCGTTGGCGTGCTGGCAGCCGGCGTCGTCGTCAGCGCGCTGCGAGACGAGGTCCGCGGACGCCTGGATCAACTTCCACATGCGCTACTTCGACTTGCGGGGCATCGCCTGCCGCATGACGTCCGAAACGACCTGATGGAGGAGTGGCAAGCCGAACTCGGCGCCATCCTCACTCCAGCCACCGGACTCCCGATCACTCGTTTAGTCGTGGGCACCCGGTACTCGCTAGGCCTGCTGAGGACGGGCCCCAAGGTGGCGGGCGAACTCACCGGCGGCACCTCTTCTGGGCTGCCGCTTCGCGCCCGGCTGTATGTGGGTGGTGTGGTCGCCTCGGCCGCTACCGCGATCGGCACCTCATCGATCGGTGCCTCCTGGCAGACCGTGGCCTCGCTGGCGGCGTTGTTCCTGGTCTGCGAGTCCTTCGCCAGGCTCAACTTCGGACACATCAGCTTCTCGCCTGGGTCCGCCGCGGGCCTTGCCTCCGTGGTCCTGCTCGGCCCGGCGGGGGCCGCCCTTGTGGGCGCCACCGCCACAATCAGCGGGCAGCGGATGTTCGCGCCCGTGAAACGGCTGTTCAACGGTGCTCAATTCGCCCTGAGCGGGTACGCAGCCAGCGTCGCGTTTCGAACACTGCACAACGCCTCGTATCCGCTTGGTCGGCCGACATGGCTGGAGCACGTCATCGGCCCCTTTCTCGGCGCGCTGGCCATTTTCGTGTCGGTCAACCTGCTGCTGGTGGCGGGGATCCTGCTACTCAGCCGGCAGGTTACCTGGCGGGATCTGCCCCGCGGGAGCGGCTATCTGATAGCCGGCGTCCTCGGCGACGGCATGACCGGCCTGCTGATCGCCGGATTGTGGGACAGCATCGGCGCGTTCTCCGCTCCCGTAGTGCTGCTTCCGCTGGTGATTTCGCACTGGGCGATCGCCCGGACTCACGGGAAGCATCGAACGCAGACCGGTGGGTCTGTCTGATCGGAATCGGCCCACTGGCTGCTCCACCGGACGCGCCGCTCAACTGAAGTATCACACACGGGAACAGCCCGATTCGGTGCCCTTGCCTCAATGTGAAGGTCAGAGGCTAAACGTCAAGCTAAGCAGGCGCCGACTCCACCGCTCCGCTCAGCCAAATCCACTTAACTCTCCCAAGTACTACGACTTTCCCCCGCTAGTTCAGAAAAATTCGAAGGCAGTCGATCACCTTGACCATCCGCCAGGCCGACCCCATCACTCCACGGCCGGATCGGGTGGAAAAGGCCACCGAGGTCACCCTCAACGCGGTGATCTTCCGCAACCCCGACGCCGACCTGACCACCGCTGGCCGCTACCTCAACATCGCCGCCCGGATCCTCGGCCCGATCCTGCTGGGACTGACCATCCTGGCCATCCGCAACCAGGTCAGACGCTGACCCCCCGCGTCCCGTCGGCAGGAGGTGGACCGCCCACGCGAACCGGTCGCTCGCCTGGCAAGCGTGCCCCCGCCGCCGTGGTCGACTTGGGTGGGAACGACACTGCTGGACGGGGCCGCGTCCCCGCCGGGGCCATGACGGAAAGTTCGGCGTGGTTCCGACTCGGCAAGAGTTGAGGACACTGCAGTTGCGAGGCAAGCCCCGTCCGGATCCCCTCCAAGTGCATCAAAGATTTCCTCGCCCAAGACGCCCGCGTGCCGCTCGCGCGCCGGACAGCCCGATCCGGCCGACACCTCCGTGCAGCGCTTCCGGTCGATCCTGCGGCGCACCCTCCGCCGGGAGGATCTGCAGGCCGTCAGGTCTACGCAGCCGGACGAGGCCCGGCAGTTGGCCGCCAAGCTGCGCGAGTTGGCCGCCGAACAGGACCCGTCCCCGGACGCCTAGGCAGTCAGGACCTGCGGATACTCTCCGCACTGTGCGCTGGGAGGACGCCGTGGCGTGCCCGTCGCTGGTCCGACTCGGGACCGGCGGGACATGCAGACTGCCTACCTTCTGGCGTGGCTGTGACGCTGTGGCTGGGGCTGAACCTGCTTGACGTGCACGGGATCAAACGCGAGCGCCGGATCGATGCCACGGTGCTGTTCGATCTGGTGAAGCTGTCGTTTGCGGGGGTCACCGGGCTGGGCGGCCTGGTGGCGTTGGTGGTGGCCTACCGCAAGCAGCGCACCGAGAAGTATTCCGCGCTGCGGGAGGACACCAAGCTGCACAGCGACCGGTTCACCGCGGCGGTGGCCCAGCTCGGCGACGCCTCCCCTGCCGTCCAGTTGGGCGGAGTGCACGCCCTGGCGGGCTTGGCCGACGACGCCCCCACTCGCCAGCTACGCCAGACCTGTAGCGACCTCCTGTGCGCCTACCTACGCCTGCCCTACGGCCCCGACCCCGGCGACAATCTCACCAAGGGGCTAGGACCCTCGCCGAGCATGCCCACGCCCGCGCCGTCTACTGGGCGCTCCGGGAGGTCCGCCACACCGTCATCCGCATCATCGGCAACCACCTGCGCGACGACGTCACAGTCTCCTGGCAGGGCCACGGCCTCGACTTCACCGATGTCGTCTTCGACGGCGGTGACTTCAGCCAAGGGCCGTCTTCAACGCCAAGCACGTCTCATTCCGGAACGCCCGGTCCGAGCGCGGCACGGTCGCCTTCCCCGGGGCCCAGTTCGAGGTCGGCACGGTCGCCTTCTCCCTCGCCCACTCTGAGGGCGGCGATGTCGACTTCCGTGTATGAGGTTCGTGGGCGTACTGGCCGCTGCATCCGCAGTGGTCGTCAGGATCCGCGACGCCACGCCGGCAACAGCGCCAAGTCCCACGCGATCTTGTCGCCATTGTTCAGGAAGCCGCCCATGAGGCTGATCCCCTGGCGCTTCGATACTGCCGACAGGATCTAGCCGAGTTGCGGTCAACTCGCCTAGCGGCCAGCTTCGGGACCAGATCCGGTCTGCTGCCGCCGAGGAACCTGGGCGAGGACCATGCTGTCAGAACGAGGTAGGAACTGCAGGACGGAGCAGCCGGGTTGGATCTCCTCGGTGTTAGTGATCAAATCGGGTCGATCGTCAGCGCGGTCTTTACGGTCGCGAGCTTCGTCTTGGCCGTCATAGCTCTCCGGCGGCGTCCGGAAGGCGAGCAGCGCCGAGAATCGAACAGGGACCCGCGGTACCGGAGAGCCGGTCGGCGACTTGGTGAGTGGGTCACCCGGTATCGCTACGGGGTTGCGTCCGTGTCAGTCCTTGTCGCGCTGATCTCGGTAGCGGCCTTCCTGGCTTCACTCCCCGGCAGCGACAAAAAGTCAACGAAGTCCTCTCAAATTCTCAACGAGAGACTCTGGACATATCCCGATCCGATCGAAGATTGCATAGACGACGGCGAAAAGCAGCTTCTCAAAGGTCGTAACCACATAGATTTCGATGCACCCGCCTCGGTCACGTCTTTGGACAGAGAATCAGATGGCACATTATGTGTCCAGAGAGGGTACGGGCCGGTCTTCTTGAAATGGACGGCCCATTACAGAGGCGACATAGCTGGATTCCCGAAGACGATGAAGGATTGCCCTAGCGTCATCAACGCCAGTACAACGATCTTCAATTCATTCGCTATTGAGTGGGCGACTTCCTGGTGCCAGAAAACTTCCAAGGGGAACATCGCCTATATAGAGAGGGCAAATTCAACCAACCAGAATCCTCTATTTCGTATCACGCTCTGGACTCCGGCCGCGTTCCCGGACCAGATCAGTTCGGGCATCGCTAACTGATTCTCAGGAGGAGCGTTGAGTGCCTCGACAAACGAAACCAATGAAGAATCCAGAGGCCAGGATTCTCGGTCGTCATTCTGGGCCAGTCCAGCCTGGCAATCGGTCGGTGCCATAGCAGGCATCATCGGCACCGTCGTCGCGATTTACGCAATACTTCCGGACGACGAACCAAGCAAGGCGACTAACCCAGCGGGATCGCCAGCGCCCCAGACGACTGAAAAGGTCCTCTACCTATCCAATCTCGCCTCCATATCAGTCAGCGGCGTCGGACGGGCAACTATTGGCGGCACCACTTACGAAAACTCAATTTGGATTCGCCCTGCGGCCATCCTGGGTCCCGCTGGAACCGATTACAGTATCGACCCCCGCGCAAAGCGGTTCGTCAGTGCCGTTGGCACGGACGGCACCACGACACCTACTGACGTTGAAGTCTACGGCGACAAGACCATCCTAACGTCGCTACATCTGCTACCGGACCAAGTTCAACACATAGACGCACCCATAAGGGGATTCACCGTACTTCGACTCTTGATACCTCCTGACATGTCAGATGAAACAACATACTTCGGCTCTGCGCGGTTCGTCTTCTAGAAAATCATGAAGGCTGAAAACCGCCCTCGGCACCCTTAACCACATCAGCAACTTGCGCCCTTTTCTCCACACGTCAATCCACGCGAAGACACTTTCTCCAATTAGACGGACATTGCGGTACGTGAAACGTCGGAGTCTGCGGTTGGCGAGTTCGACGAACCAGCGCTCGACTAGGTTGAGCCATGACACGCTGGTGGTGTGAAGTGAGTGAAAGCGCGGGTGAGCGATCAACTCTTGCTTACCCCTCTCGGTTTTGTGGGGCGGCCTAGTTGCCCAGCATCCGATGCAAGTCCAGATCCTTGGGTACATCCTTGTCGGTCAACTTCGGGAACCGCAGTAGCTCCTGATGCTTATGGGGCCGGTAAGGCTTAGCGATCACCTACTCACTGCCGATCGCGGCGAACGGACGGGGCGCGTCATGCCGCACATGGTCGTGGATCATCCGCGCCCGTTGCCGAACATGACCCGCAGGATCGGAGCGGCACGATCGAACGCCTTCATCTGACTGTTATCGTCCACTGCCAGCACAGTGTGTTCCCTGGCGGGTTGAGGTACAGCCCGACCGCGTCGCGGATCTTGTCGACGAATTGCGGAGCGGTGGATAACTTCCACGTCTGCACGACATGGAGCCAAGGGCCTGCCCAGATCCGAAAGGCGAGGTAGGGAGCTGACGACTGCCGTGTTGGTCGCACGGGCCAGATACCTGACCACGTCTGCGAGGAGACCTGGCGGATCGCCCGATCAAGGTCCTGCTGACCGCTCTTCTCGTCCTGTCGTTCCGGATGGGCCGGCCGCCAGCGCATTCGTGCGGCCTGTGTGGGTGGTGACGAGGACGATGTCGACGGATCTCCTGCGGACTTCATCGCCGAGGGGACTCAGCACGGGTGCCGTTCAGTCCCCGTCGATGAGCCCGGCAGGGACTCCAAGAGAACGCTCGGATTCGTTTCCCCTCAGACGGGGATCACGCGAAGTCACCGGATGAGTCATCCAACACGGAGCCTCACGGCCTTGAGTACCACCGATGAAAGCCATCGGTGAAATCTCCCTTTACCCGAGGAGACGCAGGGCTCCCGCAACCACGGGAGCCGCCCCTCCGTCATTCCCGGCGGGACTCCTTCCCTTCGCGCCACTGGCCCCGCCGGGGCGAAGGCGTTCGCCAGGAGTTGTGCGACGCCCCTGCTGTCCGGGCATCCGCAGCGGGATCGATCAGCAGATGTCGGCGCCCTGCGCCCAGGCCGGGCGCAGTACCGCGCTCTCCATGGTCTGCCCCGTCAATAGCGTTTGGCAGTGGGTGGCGGAGACTTTCCAGACCAGTTTGATCCGCGTGGGCCCGGGGCAGGTGCTGCGAGCCCTTTGGTGGCTGTAGGCGCCCGAGTCCCATGCGTAGGTGTAAATGCACTGCGGCGCGTTGCCGCGCCGGGGCATCTGGGATGCGGCGGCAGGCTGGGCAGTGGCGATGGGCGCGATCAGAGTCATTGCGCCAAGCGAGACTGCGATAGCCGTGATGCTCAGGTGAGCCATGCAGGTCTCCCTTCAGACGGTGCCAGCACCCATCATCACCATGCGTGTTCGGTTCGTAACTTGCTGGAGAGCGGCTCTTCTGCGCCTTCAAGGCGTTGCTCCCGTGCCGCCGGGACCAGTACCGGGACGACGAAGCCGCTCGTCCCGGTGTTCGCGCCGGGCGTACGGCGGTGCCACGAGCATCCCGACCTGGATACGCCACCAATGGCAACGACTAGCGGAAAGGAGCATGTTCAGGCACGTCACCGCCCGGTTCACCAAGGCCCTGGAACAGCTCAGCTCCGAGGACATCGACGCCCGGCCCGGCGCGGCATCCACGCCCTGGCCCACGTCGCCGCCGACTTCCACGCCCACCACGACGACGTCGTCGAGGTCCTGGAAGCCTTTGTCCGCCGCCGCGCCCCCACAGCCACGACGACGGGCCCGCCCTCGGACGGCCACCCCGCCTGCCTGAAGGGCCAGACTCCGACGTCCAGGCCGCCCGCACCGCCCTCGGCCGACGACCTCGCCGACCCTATCGCCGCACCATCGACCTCAGGCGTGCCTGACACACCCCTGGCGTCCGAGGTTCTTCCTGCGGGGCTTATCGACGAGGGGACTCAAGCACGGGCCGCCGGGAGGGTGTCAAGCCACCTGACGGCGGCTTGACACCCTCTGGCGCCCGCGCTTGTCCAGTCCCGGCGATAAGCCCCGCAGGATCCGAACCACATAGACGAGTTCATGCTCTGCTCCGATCGACCGCATGGCGCACCAACAACGGATGTTTTTCCAGTTCAAGGCACGATCGAGTCTCGACAGGCCCTAGGAGAGATGCCTTCGGGGAGGGAAATGCACGCCGCTGGATGATCGCCTGGACGTGGTCTCTATTCGCTCTGCGGCCCACCGTCTGCAGGGCCTTCGGCGTCATTGGCCGTCGCGAGCGCCTTCTCAATTTCTTCGGGGCTCGGCCGTTGCGGGAGTTTGGCGCCTGGGCGGCGGAGGTACCAGCGGATGAACTCACGGATGACGGCGGGGGCGCGGCGGAGGTTGACGGCTCGGAAGTCGGCCCAGTCCTGCTTGGCGACGCGGATCTCTACGATCGGCATCTGGCCAGTGCGCGGCCGCGCCACCGAGCCTCCCTGACGTGCGACTTCCGGTACCCACGGCATCTTAGACGCCCCTCACAGACCCGATCGATTTCTGTCCCAACAGAAATATTCACGCCAGAGGGTTGCCCGCAAGGCTCTGACTGTTATTTTTGTGGGGACAAGAACCCGTGTCTCCTCCTCTGGGAACGACACGCACCGGCACCAAACCTCACCCGGCCCCGGGCTCCACCTTCCACAGCGCGCCCGGGACCCGGCCCCGTCCGATCACCAGACGAGCGAGCGACCCGAGGGCCGATCATGCACGAGCTTATGAGCACGCTTGCGCCGTGGGGACCCTACACCGCGGCCGCAACCGGCGGCACCGCGATCGCGGCCGCCCTCACCTGGGCGGGCACCCGCCACCGAAGGCCGCCCGACGCCGCCCGGCCGAATTCGCCGAACTATGGCGGGCGATGCCCGGCCCGCAGCTCGGCGCGGCAACCTTATTCGTCCTCGCCTGGGGAGCCCCGCCATGCAGAACACTCCGCCCTTTGACCTGCTCCAAGGACACGACCCCGCCCGCGCCGTGGACGCGGTGTTCGTCAACGCGTCGCTGCGCGACTACGCCGCCCGTCTCCGCGTCAACGACTACACCCTGCCCACCCTCGGGATGGCCTACATCGCCACCGTCGCCGCCACCCGCGGCTTCAACGTCGCGGTCCTGGACGCCGAGGGCACACGGCGTCCCGGTCACCAACATCGTCACCGCCCTCAACGACATCGCGCCCCGCTGGGTCGGGTTCAACTTGCTCGCCCCCACCTACCAGGCGTCCGCGCACATCGCCGACCGTCTGGACCACGACATCAAGGTGATGGCCGGCGGGCACCAGGCAAAGGCCATGCCGGCGCAGATCCTCACCGATCCGCGGATGCGCCGCTGCGAGGCGCTCGTGCTGGGCGAGGCCGAGACCCGCGTCGCCGTCCTGCTGGACGACCACCGGGCCCGCGCCGAACTCCCGGGCGTGATGTGGATGGACCCGGTCCTGCACCGCCCGGTCACCGGCGGCCGCCCCGGCACCAGCCACCACCTCGCGCCCGACATCGACGCCCTCCCCTTCGTGGACCGGACGTTCCTGCCCCAAGACCCCCACCCGTCAGCGGGCCGGATCGAGGCGAACATGGTCGGCGCCCGCGGCTGCCCCTACGACTGCTCCTTCTGCGGCGCCGCCGTCTCCGCCAACCCCGACATCACCATCCGCACCCGCACGGCCGACGGCATCATCGCCGAGATGGCCCAGCTCCGGGAGCAGCACGGAGTGACCGCGTTCCGGTTCGTCGACGACCTGTTCTTAGGCGCGCAGCGCATCATCAAGCAGATGATGCGCGCGTTCACCACCGCTGGCATCGGTTCCTGGGCGGTGTGGGACGCGACCGGCCGCATCAACGTCCTGAACCGTCTTCCCCGACGCCGCCCTCGACCAACTCGCCGCCAACGGCCTGCGCGAGGTCGCCCTCGGCATCGAATCGGGCTCAGAGCGGATGCTGGCCCACATCGACAAACGCATCACCCCCGCCATGGTCCGCTCGGTGGTGCGCCGTTTGACCGAACGCGGCATCGGCGTCAAGGGCTACTTCATCCTCGGGCTGCCCACCGAGACACCCGCGCCGACCTCGCCCAGACCATCGACCTGGTCCAAGACCTGTGGGACCTCACCGACCCGCTATCCGGCCGGTTCCGCACCAGCGCATTCGAGTTCCGCCCCTACCCCGGCACCCCCGAATGGGACCGGCTCATCGCCACCGGCCGCTACACCGCCGAGCAGCTCATGGACTACGCCGCGGTCGACCTCACCGACGCCGGAGACGACGAGGCGATGCGCAGCCGGGATGAGTTCAACTTCTCGGTGAACCTCCAGTTCGGCGAACCCACCGTGACCGAGATCCGCGCCGCGCTGGTCGAACTCACCCACCAGCAGCACGCCCGCAACCAGGCGGCGAAATGAACCCCAACACCACCAGGGGGCTGCTCATCACCCTCGACGGGCCCGGCGGCGCCGGCAAGAGCACCCTCGCCCACGCGATCACCACCCAACTCGCCCGCGCCGGGATCCCCGCCGAGCACACTACCCAGCCCTCACCCGGTCCGATCGGCGCGCTCGCCCGGCGCGGCACCCACCAGTTCCACGGCTACACACTGGCCTGCCTGGTCGCCGCCGACCGCTACCACCACCTCGACACCCTCATCCGCCCCGCGCTCGCGGCCGGAACCACCATCGTGTGCGACCGCTACACCGCCTCATCCCTGGTGTTCCAGGCACTCGACGGCGTCGAGCAGTCCTTCATCACCCACCTGAACCAGCACGCCGACCCGCCCGACCTGGCCGTCTTCCTCACCTGCCACGACACCGAACTCCGCCGCCGACTGACCGTGCGCGGCTCCCACGGCCGCTTCGAGGACGACCCCGACATCACCGCCAAAGAGACCCTCAACTACCACGCCGTCTCCGCCCTCTACGCCGCCCGGGGAATCCGCGTCCTGGAACTCGACTCCACCACCAGCACCCCCCAATCACTGGCATCCCGCGTGGTCGCCGTCGCCCTAGCGCTAACCTCAGCCCCATCCTGAACCGCAGCGACTCAACGCGCCGGAGGGGCAGCATGACCGACCGCTACCGACCCATCGTGGACGTCCACGTCATCCTCGAACGCGGCGACGACATCCTGCTCCTGGAACGCCAAGGCACCGGATACGGCGACGGCATGCTCCACCTCCCATCCGGCCACCTCGACGCAGGCGAACCCGCCGACCACGGCGCCGCCCGCGAAGCCCACGAAGAAACCGGCGTCATCATCGACCCCGCCGACCTGGTCCTGGCCACCGTCGTCCACCACCGCCAAACCCCCCACCTCGCCCGCATCGGCCTGTTCTTCGCCACCACCCAATGGACCGGCGAACCCCACAACGCCGAACCACACAAATGCGGCAAACTCTAATGGACCGACCCACGCATCCTGCCAACCAACACCATCCCCTACCCAGCCACCGGCATCCGCGCCTACCTCAACGGCCTCCCCTACACCACCCACGGCTGGAACCCCGCCTAACCAAGGAGTTACCGCCTCACGTCACCTCCGGCGAGGCATCTGAAGAGCGGTCATCACTGACCGGCTGTCAAGTCGGGAAACGCTCCCAGCGAGGAACAAGCTGATCAAGGCCGCGGACGCGGCTCTACATGAGCCCCCGAAGCAACCACCCAGGGGAAGATTTTGGCGGCACTGAACCCGCTTTATAGGTTCGCCGAAAAGACAAATATCTCTCTCCCATCCGCAGACAGCAGGTAGCGACGCTTGCAGAGTTCACGTGGTTGACCTGCGACCAGACCCGGCCACATTGCATAGCAATGGTCGATTTTTCCTGACAGTCACGGCCCGTTTACTCCAATCTGCCTTCGCGAGCATTCGAAGCGGAGGTACTTTTGGTCCATGGCGACGACACCACAGCCCCCCAGGACGAGCAGCGATCAGTCGCCCCTGAGCATAGGTTTCGCCAGTCTCAGTCTGGATCCGTCGCCCCGCCTTCGCAGGGTGAGGACCAGCCTGGAGCAGAAGGAGCCAGTGAGGGAAGCTTGGAAAAGCGTCGGCAGAACATTAGCCGAAGCGATGGGCTTCTTGTCGGAGACGATTCGTCACTCGGGGCGGTAGAACAAGAGCAACTTCTGGACCAGATTCAGGTCAGCCTGCAGAATGATTGGTCCGGACCACTCCCGCCGCCAGCGGCTCTACAGCAGTACGAAATGGTCTTGACTGGAGCAGCGGATCGCATCCTCTGCATGGCAGAGACCATGACTACCGGCACGAGCAAACGTCAGGACAAGCTTGCAGATGCCGAAATCGAGCGAGCCAGACAAGGCCAGGCGATAGCCTTCACCTTAACGCTGCTCTCCTTCATCGCGAGCATCGTCTTCTTCGTCCTTAAACAGCCGATCCCGGGCTGCGCGTTCATCTCGTTCCCGGTTCTCATGATGATCAAAGCGTTCCTAGGCCGGTAACACGGAAGGTGCCCCGCCTCCTCCCACCTGGGAGACCACAACGCGTCTCACATACAGCGGAGTCCCCCACCAACAGAGGCCCAAGTCAACAGTGGAGTTTCTCAGACGCTACTGGCGTGCGGAGAAGGCCGAGGACGGCCAGGAAGCAACCCGCCCTCTGGTAGCGATCCTCGATCGCCCGTGCCGTTGCGCTCGAGGTGGCCGAGCCGAGTCACTGCGTGATGCTGCTGTCCTCGGCGACCACGACGCTACTATGCCCGCACCGTCGCCGAACTCGGCGGCGCCGCGCCCTGGCCCACTTGTCGCGCGAGAACCAGCGGTTGCGCGGTCCCGGCGGCGAGTTGGGTGAGGTGTTGGAGGAGGTCACCCGCGAGTTGGGCGTCGAGCAGCGCCTGGCCCGCGCCGACGCCCCCGCCTGGGCGGCCGCCGCCCTCACCGCCGGTGATGAATTCGTGCTGGACACCCCGGCGACGCCCCCGGCGGTGTGGGGGCGGGGCGAGGCCGTCGGGTGGGCCGAAGGCGAATCGCTGATGCTGGTCGGACCGCCCGGCGTCGGCAAGACCACCCTGGTCGTCCAGTTGGTCGCCGCGCGGCTCGGGCTGGTCAAGACCGTGCTCGGGCTGCCGGTGCAGGCCGGGGCGCGGCGGGTGCTGTATCTGGCGTTGGACCGGCCCCGCAGATCGCCCGCGCCATGGCCCGCCTCCTGCACCACCAGCACCGCCAGGCCCTGGGCGGAGGTCTGGTGGTGTGGAAGGGACCACCGCCGGCCGACCTGGCCCGCTCCCCGGGCTTGCTCGCCGGGATGTGCGAGCACGCCGGCGCCGACACAGTCATCGTCGACTCCCTCAAAGACGCCGTGCTGAAACTGTCCGACGACGAAGCCGGGTCGGGCTACAACCGCGCCCGCCAGCAAGCCCTGGTCGACGGCGTCCAGGTAGTGGAGCTGCACCACCAGCGAAAAGCCAACGGCGACAACACCAAGCCCACCCGGCTCGACGACGTCTACGGCTCGGCCTGGCTCACCGCCGGCGCCGGGTCGGTGATCGGGCTGTGGGGCCAGGCCGGCGACCCGATCGTGGAGTTCACCCACCTCAAACAGCCGGTGGAACCGCTGGGGCCGTGGCAGATCGTCCACGACCACAGCACCGGCCGCAGCACCATCCACCACGCCACCGACGTACTGGCCCTGGTCGGCCGCCACGGCGCCCTCGGACTCACCCCCCCAAGCCCTCGCGCGGTCGCTGTACTCCACCGCCAAGCCGTCGCCGAGCGAGGTCGAAAAGGCCCGCCGCAAACTCGACCGATACACCGCCCGCGGGCTCCTGATCCGGCGCGACGGGCACCGCGGCGGCGGATCCGAACGCTCCCCCACCTCCTACTTTCTGGCCGCTCAGGCGGCCCCAGCCCAGACACCCGGCTAGAAGCGCTTCCCGGCCGGGGCGGTGTCCAGCCCGGGGGGATCGCGGTGTCGTCCGTCGTCAGCCACCGCCCACCGCCCGCGGCTCCCACGGCTCCCGACAGCCCGGCCGGCAGACGCAAAACCGCCCCAGGACACCTCGCCACGGCGGCCCGGCGGACTTGGGGCGCGCGTTTCCTGGCAACCGCCAGACGCGCGACCGGGCCCTTGCTCCTTGCGCCGGCGGCAGCCAGCCCCCAGCTCCGCCCGCACCAGCGTCCGACAAGAAGTGCCTGGTCAGGCAAATCACGCACGCAATCACGGGCAATCACGCGGCCACCAATCACGCGGCAACCACGGCAATCACGGACTCGGTGTTTCTGCAGGTCACACCATTACAGCCACAATCACGGGCAATCACCACCGCAAGCAATCACGATCCGGCCCCCCTTTTTAAAGGAGGGCCGTGGCGTGATTGCGCGAGCCTGTCGGCGCGCGCGACCTACTGCGGGCTCGAACCCCGGCCGCCGATCCCGGGCACCGCGAATTCGCCATTTTGTCGATGACATCTGCGGTGACACCGCCTCCTCTACATTTCCCGCCGAGAGCACAAAAACCGCCACCGCTCCAAACGGCGTCGGCGACGGCCCCCGCCAAATGCACGACCGAACCGAACACCCCCGCAACGAGACGAACGAGACGAGGATCATGAACAAGCTCCCGGCCATTCCCGCCACCGCCGCCCTCCTGCTGCTGGGCCTGAGCGCCTGCGGCGGCTCCGATGACACGTCGACGGCATCAAGGTGCCCGAAGGCGCCAGCGTGTCGACCAAACCCGGAGGAGGCGGCAGCATCCAGGGCAACCACCCTCAACCCCGACCAGTTGAAGATCGCGGCCAAGTTCGTGGCCTGCATGCGCGGCCTCGGCTACGACATGCCCGACCCCTCCGACCCCGACTTCAACTTCTCCCCCAACAACGCCAACGGCATGAGCCAGCAGCAACTCCTCAAAGTCCGCGACGAGGCGGCGCAGTGCTCCAACCAGGTCGGCGGAAACGCCATCACCGGTGGATAGGACCCCGACAGGCGGCAGCCGACACTCGCGCCACCGCGCGCCCGACAGCGAGCCCCGCGCCGCCACGGGCGGCTTCAGGGGCCGCTCGTGGCGGGCGGGGCCGTCCAGGTCATGCGGCGATACCGCGTCGACGACCAGCGCCCTCCCCCGGATCGAGACTGTGTGTGATGGACCGTGACGTCACGTGGAGGCAGTCCGAGAAGGCTCACCCGCGGGTCGACGGTCCAGCGGACAGCCGGCCATGCCGTGACCGGGAAACGCGGCTGGCGATCCGGCTCCACCTGGCCGGCCGCACTGCGGGCACGCAGAGGAGCACGGCGCGCGAGAAAGCCATCGCGGCAGCGACCGACGACGAACGCATCCGGCATCCAAAATGCGACACCACCTTGGCCAGACGGCCGACCGACCCACCTCCGGCTCACTAGCAGATTCGGAGGATGATGGACCAGGACCCGACAACCCCACGCCCACCTGACGGCAAGGCCGATTGGGACGGGACCGACGCCGACAATTTCGGCCGCGCGGTGCACCTGCTCAACGAACTCATCACCGTCTTGGCGGCGCTGTCGAGATCGCAGAACGGCCGGGAAGCCGAGGAACTGCGCTACACCCAGCAGCGCCAACGCCTCAGCGTGCTGGACAGAGCCGAGGTCTCAAGGATCCCGACCGACTACCCCGCCCGCGGAGCTGGCGAGGCGACTCGAAGGGTAGCCGGATGCGGAGGCTGCGACCTACAGCGGGCAGCGAACGGGTCGTGGCCGAGTGGTCTGCTGCAGCGTCGGCGCAGGCGCGGCTTCGTGCGGCTGAGTTGTTACGGACGCTGGATGATGGTTCGTGGATCAGCCGGTGGTGGTGGACGCAGGTGACGTCGAGCCCGGAGGTCGTGGAGATCCGGCTCGACACCGATGTGCCGGTGTTCATGACGATCTTCGTTGACGAGGTCGACGGGGTGGAGTACGGGGACATCTTCTCGATTGAGCGCGCGGTGCCGCCCATGTTCCTGTCGGGCGGCCGGTACTGGCGGCTGGCGTATCCCAGGCCGGAGGACACGATCGTGACCGGTGGTGTGGGAAGATCCGCCTCGTGCAACCAGTGGTCGATGCGCGAGCTTCTGCCGGTGGCGTCGACGACCAGGTCAGCGGGCAACTCGGTTACGGTGTCGCTGCCGGTTTCCTTCGCCAGCACGGTTTCCACGGTTTGGTCGCGCAGCCGGAGTCCCTGGACGCTGTGCCGCTGCCGCAGCTCGACGCGCGGGTGGGCGAGCACACGCCTTCTCAGCAGCCATTCCAGGTGGGTGCGGCTGAGGCCGTAGGCGCGCAGGTTGGACGGAAACCGCCTGGCCCAGCCGTGTGAATTGTGGATGGCGACCTCGGTGGCGAAGTCGCCGACGAGGAATCCGCGGGCGGCGAGGTCGGCGGTGAAGCCGGGCAGAAGGGCGTCCATGTCCATTTGACCGCGCACGGCCAGGGCGTGGACGTGCGTTGCCTGCGGTACTCCGCGGCGGGTCACCGGTTCGTCGGGCAGGAGGTCACGTTCGACCACCTCGGCCGCCGGCTCCGCTGGTTTGCGGCGGCCGCAGGCGACCACGCGGCCGGCGCCTCGTTCGGCGAGGCGGCGCACGGTGAGAAGGCCGAGCCCGCCCAGTCCGCCGGTGACCACGTAAGCGGCGCCTTCCCGCACGGGATGGGGCAAGCCGGTCACGGTATCCGGCGCGCCGCCGGCCTTGACGCGGGCGACGGCACGGACGCCGTGCCGCCAGGCGATCTCGGTGATCGCGGGCGGGTCGGCGAGCAGGTCAGGCAGAACCGATTCCAGCGGGGTCGCGGCGGCCACCTCCAGCGCGCTGGGCAGCAGGTCAGGATGCTCGAACGCCGCGGCCCGGAGGAGGCCGCAGACACCCGCGGCGGCAAGCGGATCATCGCCTCGCCACATCACCCACAACCGTGGCGGATTCCGCCGGGCCGAGAGGTTCTGGAGCACGGCCAGCGTCCGGGCCACCGCGGAGCGGGCGGCCTGCGGGGTCGGGACGACGTCCTGGCCGTCGAGGACGATCACGACGTGGGGGCATAGCCAGTATGGGCGCGGCGGCTGACCGATCAGGAGGGGCAGAAGCTGCAGCAGATCGTCCGGCGGGGCAAGCATGAGTCGGTGCGGGTCCGCTGGGCGTTGATCATCATGGCGTCGGCGTCTGGAACGACCGTGACGGCGATCACTCAGCTCGTCCGAGCGCATGACGACACCGCGCGTGATGTCATTCATGCCTTCAACGAGAAGGGCCTGGCCGCGCTGGACCCTTTGTGGGCGGGAGGCCGTCCCCGCCAGATCACCAGTGACGAGGAGCAGCACATCGTCGCGACGGCCACCACACGCCCGGCCACGCTGGGATGTCTATTCACTCACTGGAGCATCCGCAAGCTCGTCGCCTCCCTGGCCGACAACACCGTACAGACGGTGAAGATCGGCAGGGAGCGGCTGCGGCAGATCCTGCGTAGGCGCGGTATCTCCTTCCAAAGGACCCGCACATGGAGGGAATCACGTGACCCCGATAAGGAGGCCAAGCTCGACCGTATCGAGTACGTGACCAGCCACTTCCCGGACCGCTGCTTCGCCTTTGACCAGTTCGGGCCGCTGTCGATCCGGCCCTGCCATGGCATCTGCAGGGCACGACGGACCAAACCCGACCGGTTGCCGGCCACGTATCACCGCACTCATGGGATCCGCTACTTCCATGGCTGTTACTCCCTGGGTGATGACCAGTTGTGGGGCGTGGTCCGCCGCCGTAAAGGCGCTGACCACTCCCTCGCCGCGCTGAAGTCGGTCCGGGCTGCCCGCCCGGACGGCGCCCCGATCTACGTGATCATGGACAACCTGTCGGCGAACAAGACCCCGGCGATCCGTGCCTGGGCCAAACGCCACAACGCCACAAGGTCGAGTTGTGCCTGACCCCGACCAGCGCCTCATGGGCCAACCCGATCGAGGCCCAGTTCGAACCCCTGCACACGTTCGTGATGGGCAACTCCGACCACCCGAACCACCCCGCCCTGGTCCGCAAGCTCCAGACCTGCCTACGGTGGCGCAACACCAACACCCGTCACCCCGACGTTCTGGCCGCCCGCAACCCAAAGCCGCCTGATCAGACCCGGCGAATGCATGTGGTCAGCGCACAAACAGCTTCAGGATGCCGAGGTCGCGGTCGTACCGGCCCATGCTCGGTAAGGCTGCAACCTCAGACACCGTCCCAGCGTCGAATCGTGCATGGCCTCCCCTGCTCGTCCACAAATCCCCCAGGCCCATGTGCGGCCAAACAGCTACTGGTATTGGGCAGCAGTGGCGATCTTCCTCGTCGGTTGCCTGATGAGCATGGCCGCCATCATCTACTTGTGGATGGGGGCACCCGCGCAGGTTCACCTCGGTCAGCGCTTCCAACCCGAGAGGACGGTCGTGATCCCGATGGCCGCCGGAGAACGTGTAGCGATCTTCGCTGGACAGCAGCCAGAGACCGCATACGTCCCATCCATATCGTGCACTGCCCGTAGCGCGTCCGGACGCCGGGCACCTGTCACCCGCCCAAACGGAACGAACGGGCCCACGACGGATGGCTACAGGTGGTTTGAGCTAAACGTCGTACATCCCGCTGAGGCAAGCGCGTACCGCGTGACCTGCAAGAACAACTCTGAAAATAACGTCGTTCTGGCGACGGGGAATGACCCGCGACTTAGCGAATTCATCAATGGAATAATCAGTGACGATTTCGTGAAGGCGATTGAACGGCTGATGGTCCCGCCGCTCACCGGAGCTGTCCTGGGAGCAGCTCTTGCCATCAGCCTTTCGATCAAGCGCAGGGCCCATCGCCGACGACTTGCCGCCCAGCACCTCCCCGCCTCCCAGTAGCGACTCCATCACTCACCCACCACGGGCCGCTGCATGCCCTCTGGACCCGCATTCCGAGCCTCCTCAGCGAGCGTCCATCCGTTCTTGCGCTCCACTTCGCCAGCAAGCCCGCAGGTAGGACACCATCCGCCGCCGAGACTCCACCCGAGGAAACCAGGTCGCAAACCGCCCCGTGAACGCCTGAAAGCCTGATGACCACCCATAAACCACCACACCCTGCGCATCGAGCAGATCGGCCACTCGTTACGACCTGTCGTTGTCGTATTAGAGCGTGTCCCACGCGGATTTCGGTGACCCGCTGGGATGATCTGTTCTCACGGTGTTATCGGATCTGCGCTCAGGTTGGTGCCGGTGAGTTGTGGGGGCTGGCCGCTCCGTTGATTCCTCGGTTTGCTGCTCGCTGGCACCGTTGGAAGATCGAGCGCACGTTGGCGTGGCTGTTCAACCCCCGCTGCCTGACCATCCGCTACGAACGCCACGGCCACCTGTTCGCCGCCTTCCTGCAACTCGCAGCCGCATTGACCTGCTAGAAGAGGCTCACCAATTCGGCACATAGAACAGGGAGTAGGACCCATAGCCGTGTGTGTCGTCCCGTGTGCAATAGTAGTCAACCATGCCTTGAAAACGGGCCATGGCCATGCAGGCGGAGTAGGAGGGGAAGGACTGCGGAAAGCGCCTGTAGTCGCAGCCGTCACCATTCGGCCCGCCACAGTTCGGCTGGGCGACGCCGCTGGACCGACCCGCGCTGGCTGATGCGGTGGTGGCCGCGGTGGTGGCCGCACCCGCGAGGGCCACGGTCGCCAAGGCGGTCGCCGCGAGTGTGCGTTTCACCATAGTCTTCATACGAACCTCCCAGAACATCTCGGTTGTTGCGGTCATTGCGGTCGACCAGTGCGTTTCACCGATCGCTCACCTTCACCACGCTGGGGGACGCGAGCACACCTAGGCAAGCTATTAAGGCCAACAGTTAATAGAGACAAATGCGACCAGACCGCCCAAGCAAGGACATCGACGCAACGGGCACAACGAGTAACCTCACTGCGGGTCTCGGTGATCACTTAAGAACTTAAGCGCGCTGGCAGGGTCGCACATCTCTTATGGGTAGAGCCCTACGCCGGGGCGGGTCGTTGTTAGGGGCGGGGGTCGGGGTTGGTTGGGAACCCCAAAAGCGGCACCTTGCGCGCCTACTGGGAGGTTTTCATCCTGAATTTCGTAGGTCGCAGGGGGTGGCCTGGGGTCGGTTTGGTGTGAGTGAGTAGGTGGTGGGGTGTGTTTGGCGGGTGTTGATCGTTTGCCGGTGGTGTGCTTGCTGTGGTCAGCGCCGTCGGTGCCCGGGAGGGCGTGGGGTTGACGTAGTGTCCGGACGCGCGCAGGCCGCGGTGTTCGTGGGTCCTGCTTGGGACTGCGGTGAGTTGGGTGGACTCCCGTCCGGTTGGCCGGGTGTCGGTCGTTGCCGGGGTGTGCCGGGCCGGGTGGTGCCGGTTTTATTCCGGTTCGTCGTGCTGGTGTGCGTCGTAATTGCTTGCTGGAGCCTGCATCCGGTGGGGTCCGCGCCTGAGTGTGCGCGTCGTGCGGGCAGGGGTGGTGTCAGCGGGTGATCTCGGTGGTCGTGAGCACGAGCAGGGCGCGCAGCAGCCGGGTGGCGCGGCCGGCGTCCAAGCGCGACTTGGTCAACACGCGCCAGTTCTTCAGGTCGGCGAAGCCGTGCTCGGCGCGGGCGCGCTCAGTGCTGAGCAGGGCGTTGGCCTGTTTCTGGGCGGCGGTCAGTTTCCTTGTCCGGGTGGCCTTGGCGCCGGTGATGATGAACGGGGCATCATCGGGTTGGTCGTCGAGGCCGACAAAGCCCAGGTCGGCCAGGGCGCCGAGCCCGGCTTGGCGCAGGTGGGCGCAGACGCGGTTATGGCGGGCGGTGGTGATCTCGTTGGAGCGTCCCGGCCGGGCGGCCGAAATCCACAGCAGGTTGCCGCGCTCGTCGGTGAGCGCCAGGAACAGCAGCCCATGGACCTTGTGCTTGCCCGAGTAGTTGCGCCGGTCGTCGGGCCCTGCGGCGCCGGGTGCGCACCAGGGTGCCGTCCAGCAGCACCACATCGGCGCCGGTGGCCGAGAGCTTGCTCAGTACGCGCTCTAGCCGTGGCGCACGGGTGGCCGGCAGGCTGATGACCTCCAGCACCCAGCGGCGGATCGTCGACGGTGACACGCCGTTGCCGCTGGCCATGCCGGCCAGCCACTGATCATGGCGCAGCACCGCCAGCACGATCACCGCGATCCGTCCGCGCGGCAGCTTGCGCCACCGCAACCCGATCGCTTTCAGATGGCCGCCCAGCACCTCGGCCACGAAGGTGATCGTCTTGCTGGACAGCGGCAGGCGGCACTGGTAGACAGCGTGCTCGATGCCCTCGGCGAGCTCGTCGATCTTGGTCACACAACGTCGACTACCGCCGGGGGCACGTGCGAACACACCAGTCACCACCTGGCGCGCGGACTGTGCCCTGAACCTGCTACACGCCTGCGCCTTCGGGCTCATGGGCGGGCTGGCGCCCGGGCTCATGGGCGGGTTCGGAGTCGGGCTCGGAGTCGGGCTCGGGCTCGAGTTGGGCGGCATCATGCGTGGCCCACGTATCTGGTCGCCACCTTCTGGCTGGCCCGGCAGCGGAGGCCAGCGCGGGCCCTGACGGCGTTCCTCTACGACGCGCACCGGGCCCGTCGCGCCTGAGGAAGCCTCGCGGGTGATGCACTTCAATTCTGACCGCACATGTGCCTGTACCCGTCCATGGCTTCCTCCTCGTCCATTGCGGAGTACTGCTTGCCGTCGATATCGATGGTGTCGCCGCTCTCGCTGACGGTGATCGCCTCGGTGCCGCGCCGACCCCGTCCTCATGGCGCTGCGCGCGGCCACCGACCGAACATCTCGCCTGTCCATGCCGAAGCGCTGCTCTGCCATACGGGGGCAGGTGCGCCCCATCGGGTGCGCCAGACATCCCTGGTCTCGGCCTTGCTCACTCGGAGAAAGCCGAGACCAGGGATCCGCTACTGACCGGCCCGGCCGCTCCTGGCTCTTGCTGGTCCGTGGAGTGGTGATGGTGTTCCCCTTGGGCGAAGCGGGGCATGAACCATGCAGATTCCTTTCCAGGGACGAGGATCAGAGACGGGGGCTACTCCTTTCGAAACTGATCCAGGAGCAGAAAAGGGGCGAGGCCATAATGGCTTTGAAGGTCGCGGTCATCGACGACGCACTTGACTTGTTCGCGTTGCCGTTGAATTAGTTCATGCCAATTCCGAATGAGAGAATTGTCCCGACCGGATCCAGATCAGCCTTGCGCCGCCATAAAGCACGCCCGAAGCGAAGTCCCCTTGTCTACGCCAGTAGCCATCATTGCGGGAACGCACATGGCGGTGGCCCGATCCCCGGATCCGGCGCTAGCGAGGAAGGCCGTCGACATACAGATCCCATTCCGTATCGCGGTAACCTCGTAGGCCATCTGCTGGAGCTCTCTTGCGCAGGCCCCCGCGTTGGCGTTGGGAGAGGCTGTGGTGGCCGGTTTCGCAGGGCCCGTTTCGGCGGACGCGCCCGGCGCCATCGCCAGACCTCCACCGACGAGAGTGATCGCAGTCAGCGCAGTGGCAGCGCTGAGGCGGCGACCGGAGAACGGTATCCTCACCTGGTACTCCTTTCCTTGAGGAAGGTGCCAGCGGCGCGGACAATCCCCATCGAAAGTCGGCCGGTGGCGTCATAACAGACCTGTAGGCGAACCTCCTCGCTGCCAGTTCTTCTCGACCTGATATGTGTCGCCATTATGCGCAGCGGCCAAGAGAAGTGCGATTGTTTAAGCCCGCGAGTGAAACGATCACCCCCAGTCCCTCTGTCGTCGGCTCGGTTCCATGGTTTGATCTGGCCAGACCTTGATCATTCTCGCTCTGTGCCTTCCGCGCTGGAGATCGTTCGGATGCGCCTTCGGGGGCGTGTCGTGAGAACGATCAGCCACCCCACTGTGGACCAGGCCCAGACCAGGTTCGCTCTCTCACCACTCGGCCATCTCGTGCACGGCGTCCACCATTCGTCGCGCAGCCGTGGTTCCTCACTGCGTCGCGCCTGGTGGCAAAAAGCGCGTCGCAGCGCCCCCCGGGCGCCTGCGACCTCGTCGCACGCATCAATGCCGACTCCAGCCCCGTCGGCCTTCCTGGCACCGCCCTTGGCGGGCTATGGATACTTCGACGAAACGCCGGCTCGTCCCCGGCCAGCGTCCAATTCCCGACCACTTCGCAAGCCCTACGAATCTGGATCAACACCGACACACAAGATCCAGCGCGTCACCCGAACCGGGAAGGATCCCCTACGCCTGCCGGCGCGACCGGATCGTCTCCCGGCTCGCCGAGCGCGTCCATGCCGGCTGTCAGGAAGGATCGGGCGGATTCGAACTCGCCGCCGACGATGACCTCACCGGCGCGAAAGTGCAGACCCAGCGGCTCCTCGAGACCACCGACATCGGCATCGACGCCGTAGCCCACCAGGTCGGCTTCGCCAACGGGGTGGCGCTGCGCCGCATTTCCGCCGCATGGTCGGGGTCGCACCTCGGACCTACCGCGACACCTTCCGGGCCAGGGCGGCGTAAGGGCGAGGGGGGCTAGATACACCCTCGGGCAGGGTGCTAGACGGTGTGTCCGCAAAAGTGGATCTTCCTAGCATCGGCAGTGTGCGAAGAACAACTGCTCTGACTGCGACCGTGTGCGCGGCCCTCTCGTTCGCGACGCCCGTACTCGCCCACACCACTCTGGCGCGGGGAACGCTGGCCGCCCGGCCCGTCACCATCACGTCGCTGGACCCTGCCGGAGTCAGGAAGGCGCTGGACAAGGCGGGCTTCCCCAGCGGATCGGTCAGATATGGCACGACGCTCTACAAGCTCCGCTACCACACCGTTGACCCGCACGGACGCCCCACCACGGCGAGCGGCCTACTGGTGCTGCCTATAGGCGGCACACGGCACCCGCGCCTGGTCTCCTTCGCGCACGGCACCTTGTCCTACCGGCGCGACGCTCCCTCCCAAGGCAACAAGTACCCAGGTGCCCCCGCGGTGACGTTCGCCGCGTCGGGCTACGCCGCCGTCGCTCCCGACTACCTTGGGCTCGGCGAGGGCCCCGGGGGCCACCCCTATATGGACCTGCCGTCGGAGACGACGGCCTCGCTCGACATGCTCAGGGCCGCCCGGCACGTGCTGCTCGCCCATGGCCGCTCCCCCAGCCGGGATGTCCTGGTCACCGGGTTCTCCCAGGGAGCGTTGGCCGCGCTCGGGCTCGCGCGGGAGCTCCAGTACGGAGCAGACCCGCATTTCGGGCTCCGGGCGGTGGCCCCCGTCAGCGGCCCGTACGCCATCCGCGAGGCCGAGGTGCCCGCGATGCTGGCGGAGAAGCAGATCCCGCCGAAGCAGGTGGTCGCCTACACCTCCTACCTGTTGGTCGCGTGGAACAGGCTCCATCACCTCTACCGATCGCCTGCGGACATCTTCCGCGCCCCTTACGCCACGAGGGTGGACAGGCTCTTCGACGGCGACACACCCGGCAACCAGATGCTCGCCGCGCTGCCCGATGATCTGGAACACCTCCTCACCCCACAGGGCTTCGCCCTCTTGCGGCATCCCAACCACCCGCTCGCGAAGGCCATGGCGGGCTCCGACGCGATCTGCTCCGGATGGCGCCCCAAGGCCCCGATCCGTCTCTTCTACGCCAACAACGACGAACAGGTGGTGAACGCCAACACCGATCGCTGTACCACCGCCTTCAACCTGAGGCCCGTCCTGCTCCCACCCCACCTCTTCCAGGGCTCGATCCACCTCGGCACCGAGGTCACCGGCACCACCGCCGCCCTGAGCTGGTTCTCGTCACTGACGTGAGCCGCCGAACAGAGGCGCGGAAAACCGGGTGCGTCTGATTCGCCCCGCGTCGATACCGCTGTCTCACGCCCCGGCCGGACGTCGTAATCCACGCGCACACGAGAAGGACGAACCCCATGACCGCCACGACCCTAGACCTGATCACCATCCGCAACATCGAGATCACGGCTCACGTCGACGCGGGCAAGACGACGACCGAGCGGATCCTCAACTACGCGGACGTCTCCCACAAGGTCGGTGAGGTCCATAACGGCACTACGACCACGGACTTCACCGACCAGGAGCGCGAACGCGGCATCACCATCGCCCCGGCCGCCACAAACTGCCGGCCGACGCTCGACGGCGTCGGCCACACCATCAACCTCACCGACACACCGGGACACGTCGACTTCACCGTGGAGGTCGAGCGGTGCCTGTGCGTGCTCGACTGCGCGGTGGCCGTGTTCGACGCCGTGGCCGGCGTTGAGCCGCAGTCGGAGACCGTCTGGCGACAGGCCGACCGATGTCGCATGCCTCGCGTCTGCTTCGTCAACGAGATGGACAGAACAGGCGCGGACCTCGCGGCCTGCGTCGCGGAGATCCTGGAGGAACTGCGCGCCGAGGTCGCGAGGTGGCGCGACAGGCTGCCGGAGAGGAGTGCCGGAACGCTGGTGAGCTCGCTTGATCGACTTGCGCGTTCTGATGTGTCTTCGGGGGCGACGTGACGACGATCAGCTACCCTTCCGTGGACCTGGCCCAGACCAGGTTCGCGCTCTCACCGCTCGGCCATCTGGTGCACGGCGTACACGATTCGGCGTGCAGCCGCGGCTCCTCACTCCGTCGCACCTGGTGGCACACGGCACGTCGCAACGTCCCTCCGGCCGCCTATGACCTGGTCGCGCGCATCAACGCTGACCCCTCAGCCCCGCCGACCCTCCTGGCACCGCCCTTGGCGGGCTATGGATACACCGAGCCCAGCTTCGACACCGAACTCCAGGCCCTGGAGGCAGCATCTCCCGACCTCAACGGCACCCTCGACGCCCTGCGGGAACTCTATGACGCGTGCCTGGCCGATGACTGGTCGCAGATCTCCCGGCAACTCCACGCCGACCTCGGCCAGCGCGCCGCCACCCTCCTGGCCGAAGGCCCCGCGGCCGCACTCGCCTCCCTCCACCACGGACTGGCCTGGAGGGACGAACGACTAATCATCCCAGGCCCCGACTCCCCCGGCTTCGATGGAACGGGCGGACTGGTGGCGATGCCCTGCGCGTTCGGCCAAGCCGCACTCCACCCGATCCTGGCCCCGGGACAGGTCCCGATCCTCATCTACTCCATCGCCCCCACCCCGATACTGCCTCCCTCACTACTTCGAGACACCCTGTCGTCCCTGATCGGACCAGGCCGGGCCCGCTCCCTACGCGAACTCGCCAAGTCCCCCGCCTCCACCTCCCAACTCGCCCACCGCCTCGACGTGTCGGTCCCAGCCGCCTCGATGAGCGCGACCGCCCTCCGAAACTCCGGCCTGATCCAATCGATCCGGGACGGCAGGAAGGTCGTCCACCACCTGACCCCCGCCGCCACAGCCCTCCTGGCCGCCAACCCCGCCCCAACGGCCCCGGTACTCAACAGCACCAGGACCCGCAGCCCGGCCGGGCAATGCAAGAAATAACCCCTACATTTCCCTGAGCCCTCCCGGAACTGGAACCCGACATTCTGCGGAAGGCCGCGAAGTCTTTCGCGGGCGAGACGAACTGGTGAGCCGCTTCGAGTTCGTTAACGATCACAAGCACGCCTTCGGCGTGAAGCGGTTGTGCCGGGGGTACTTGAGATCGCCGGTCGTCGTTCTACCGGTGGCTGTCAGCGGCCCCGGCCTGGCCGGCGCGGCGCAGATCCGACGACTTCCTGGCGGCGAAGATCGGTGAGATCCACAAGGCCGAGGATGGTTTACGGATCGCCGAGGGTCACTGCCGAGCTCCGGGATCAGGGGCTGCGAATGAACCACAAGCCTGGGCGGACAAGGCCTACGCCGGAGCGCTGGTCGGCTGGGCCACCGACGTCCTGAACCTGACGTTCAGTTGGCTGATGAACGAACGCAGAACCGTGCGGGACTATGTGCGCACGACGGCGCACTCCGAAGCTCATATCGCCTCTGCCACGCGCTGCCGGGCATCGGCGGAACTTACCGAGACGCCAAGATCTTGGAGGTCGGCGCGGGGACCTCCGAGGTGCAGCGGATGCTGATCGCCCGAGCCCTCGGCCTGCCCCCTGAGGCCGGACTGATCGTCTCATCTGTCTCCCACTCCGTCCGGTACGTCGCTGCCCGTAAGGGAGACCGGGACAGGCTGCCGCTTCCTGGTGGGGGGTTCGCGCACGAGGACGACGGCGTGGATCGAATGCGTGGTCCCGAGCGCCTGGCCCTCCGACCGCCCGCTACTGACGATCACGGGTACGACGAACCGACCCCCCGGCGGCACGCTCGGGTGTGCCGGGCCGACGGCACCGACACTGCGCATCCCCTCACCGGGTGAGGACGTCGACGGCGAGTACCAGGAACCCGGCGAGGCCAGCCACCGTCGCCCCGCGCACCCTTCGCCGCGACGGGCATCTCTGCCAGTGGCCAGCCGGCCCCGGCATTTGCGGTAACCACGCGACCGACGTCGACCATCGCGTGCCCGCACATCTGGGCGGCACCGACCACGACGACAACCGCTGGCCGCTGTGCACCGACCACCACAAGACCCACAACCGCACACGAGGCAGGCGTCGCCGCGGCCCGGATCATCGCCAAGCGGTACCAGCCGCCCGAGCCGCACCCCGGCCTGCTAAATGTGCGCAGCCAGAGACGGCGTTGACCCCATTTGGCTGCGAGCGCATCCTCAAAGGGTGGCGACGCCGGAACCGCCCTCGCAGCAGGTCAATGAGGACCAAGATCAGCTCCTCGTTGCTGCGCTAGGGCATGCATGGTCCTACTACGACACACGCCTCAGCAGAGGCCTCCAGGTCCTTAACTATTTCCTCATAGCCACCGCAATCCTCGCCACGGCTTATGTGAGCGCCCTCAACAACGGCAACGACGTGGTCGCCGCCCTTGTTGCGGCTACTGGCATCCCGCTGTCACTGATCACGTTTGCGGTGGGATATCAACAACGAAGACTCGCCACAGTTGGGGAGCTAGCCCTCGTGGAGATCCAAGACCGCCTAGCGATCAAGCTTGGCCTGAATTCCTTCCGCATGGCGGCACCGCTTCCACGCTGGGCCCCCAGGTTCATCCCTTCGTACATTGCGTTCTTGCTGGCTCTCGCACTCAGCATTGCTGCAACTGCCTACGCGCTGGCCCGCTGAGTCGAGTTGTGCCCTGGGCGACCCCCGGCCGATGGGCTGATCGCCCGAGTCGGCATAGCGCCACACAACGTGTACGGGTTCCGACTACACATCGTCCTGAGGTGGCACGTCCGGGCGTGCCTCGTATGCACGCTGCCTGAGTTGGAGTCGTTCCAGGTCGGCAACCATGTTGGGAAGATCTTCGGCCAGTCGTTGCCGATACTCGCTGTCGTCCCTCTGTTCGACCTTATCGATCTCTCGCCGAGCCGTAGCGATGTGCCTGCGAAGTTGTTCGATCAGATCGCTCAGGTCCCCTAGCTGGAACGCGAGTTGATCGGCTACATCTCGGTGTTGCTGGGCTGATGCACGCATGCTCAGGTCATCGCTTCCCCACTTGTCAGCGAGTCCCTGGCTCCCTTGTGCGTACCGGTCCTCATCGCGCAACCAGCCTCCAGCCGTGCTCCGAGAGACCGCAAGCGAGATCGTGATCTTGTCGCCGACCGCCATTGACCCCACTCCTACCGTCACCCAATTCACCAGTAACGGAGCGTACCGAGCGCTTGGTGGAGACGCCTGAGGACTCAGAGGCGATCATCTATGCCTCGCTCTTCTGCTTTCTGATCCACTCGCCGCCCGGTGACTCGTGGTCGTGCTCGTCGCGGTGGCGAACGGGAAATCCGGCACGCTGCAAAGCCTGTTCGATCTCGCGCACATAGGTTGGTCCGATGCCCTCGACATCGGTGAGCCGTTCCGCTTCCTGTGCGAAGCCGGTATCGAAAGCCCGGAGAGTCAGGGAACCTGCCGCGAGCGGACGCGATACGAGTTACGGGGAGCTGACGAGCAGGTGGCCGCACTGGCCACCCGGGCCATCGCGCACGCCGCCCTCAACAACCCACATGACGTCTTCAACTTGCTGGTCGCGCTAAGAAGCATCGGAGCGGTCGAGCAGGTGGCCGCACTGGCCACCCGGGCCGCCGCACACACCACCTTCGACAACCCGGACGCCGTCGCCACCCTGCTGAACAGGTTGCGGGAGGTCGGAGCCGACGAGCAAGTGACCGCACTCGCCACCCGGTTGCCGGTTGCGGGTATGTTCGGTCTATTTCTACTTGTTGCTGATCACATGGCGCGGTATCGGTTCGGGCGGGAGCCGGATGGGCGTCCCGCCGACCGGTGGGAGTGGGAAGACCTGTAGTGACCAGCCTCAACGCCCACCTTCCCAGGTCTAGGCGCGAGATCCACGGAAGCAAGTCACGCTGGACGGTCGGGGCATTTCGGAAGCGACCGCGGGCGAATAGGGTGCGGGCACCAGGTCTCGTTCGACCGGTCGGGGTGGGGGTGAGGTGATCAATTCGCAAGCGGCGGCCAGACGCAGTGAAGGTCGAACCCACCGCCACCCGGATGATGGCCGGACATGGCCGAGCGGCTGGTTCTGAGGGCGGCGAACGGTACCGCGCGGGCGATGTCCGTAGCGTGCACGGTGTGGGAACAGATCCACAGTTCGAGCCGCCCGAGTCCGGGTCCGAGGCTGGCGTCCACCAGAATGCAAACGCCGCACGCGACGCCTACACCGCAGGCCGCGACCTCATCATCAACCTCGGTGAGCAGAGCGACACGTCCCCCTCGGGACCGCTAGGTCGGGTGATCGGTGAGCTAGGCGAGCAGGACGCGCTGGCGTTAGAGGTGCACCAGGCGTTCGAGGCGAGCACGGCGAGCATGTCCGGACAGGTGCCGGTGCTGCCGGTGTACCTGCCCCGGCCGGGTTTCGACGACCGGTTGCGCGCCGCCGTCGCAGGCGCGGCACGCGGCAGCCTCATGGTGCTCGTGGTCGGCGATTCCTCGACGGGCAAGACGCGGGCGTGCTGGGAAGCGATCCGCGCCGAACTGCCCGACTGGCGGGTCTGGCATCCACTCACCCCCGAACGTCCGGCAGCGCTGGCCGAGGCGGTCCACGCCGGACGCGTCGCCGCGCGGACGGTGATCTGGCTGAACGAGGCCCAGTTCTACCTCCTACCCGCAGGCGGTGAACAGGTCGCGACCGAGCTGCAGGCGCTGCTGGCCGACCCCGCCCGCGGACCTGTGCTCCTGCTGGGATCGATGTGGCCTGACTTCCGGCGCGCCCTGACCGCTGCCTCCAATGACCCCGCGAAACCGGATCCCCACCGCGCGGCGCGGGCACTGCTCGGCCAGGCCAAGTACATCACTGCCCCGCCTGAGTTCACCGCCACACAGCTCACCGATTTGGCCGCTACTATCTCCACCGACCCGCGCTTGCGCGCCGCGACCGAACAGGCGCGCGGCGGGCGGATCGCCCAAGAACTGGCCGGCGCTCCCGAGTTGTTGCGCCGCTATGAGGAGGCCAGCCCGGCAGCGCGGGCGGTGCTGTGGGCCGCGATGGACGCACGCCGCCTCGGCCACAGCCTCTACCTGCCCGAGCCGTTGCTGCGCGACGCCGCTCCAGGCTACCTCGATGACCACGAGTGGGACCAGATCGACAGGACCGACTGGTTCCCCCACTGCGCTGGACGAGCTCACCACCCAGCACCGACGTCTGCCGGGCCCGCTGGTCAGACATCGGCCCCGCCCCGGTGAGCCGCGCCCGCCCCACCGGCTGTACCGGCTGGCCGACTATCTCGAACAACGCGCCCGCGCCAAGCGGGGCCGCATCTGCCCCCCGACGACCTTCTGGGACGCGGCCGTCCACCACGCCCACACCCCCAACGACCTCACCACCCTTGGGAGCCAAGCTGAGACCAGGGGCCGCTACCGTCACGCCTCCCACCTCTACCAGCAGGTCGCCGACACCGGGAACCCCTTTGCGCTGCTGGACCTGGCCAAGCTACGAGAGAGGATCGGGGACGGCGAGACTGCCAGACGGCTCTACCAGCAGGCTGCTGACACCCGAGATCCCGACGTTCTGCGACGTATGGACAAGATGCTGCGCAAGCCTGGGGAGGGGATGTACTACTCCGAGTCGCTCTACCGGGAGGCCGCCGACGCCGGAGATCCCGACGCGCTGCTGCATCTGGCTATGCTGCGAAACGAGGCCGGGAAGCACAAGGACGCCGAACGACTCGCGCTCCAAGCCGCCAATGCCGGAAGTTCCGACGCACGGCCGTACCTCGCCGAGCTGCGGGAGATGGCCCGCCTCGTGCAGGAACTCGAACGACTCGACGTCCTCGAAGCCGACCTCGACAATCCCCACGCACGGCCGTATCTGGCCTTTCTGCGGGAGAAGGCCAAGGCCTGCCAGGACACAGGTACCGGGCATCCCGATGCGTTGCTGTACCGGGTTGTGCTTCAAGCGGATGCCGGGGACTGGCAAGGCGCCGAACGGCTCGTATTCCAAGCCTTCGACGCCGGGAACCCATTTCCGCTTGGGGTCTTGGTCGAACTACGGGAGGAGGCCGGGGATCCGAAGGGCGCTGAACGGCTCGCATTCCAAGCCGTTGACGCTGGGTACTCCTACGCGCTGATACGTCTCGCCGAACTGCGAGAGGAGGCTGGGGACTGGCCGGATGCCGAACGACTCTATCGACGGGCCGCCGACGCCGGATGGCTCGACGCTTTTGCGAAATTGGGCCGCCTGCGGGAGGAGGCTGGGGATCAGCAAGGCGCCGAACAACTCTATCGGCAGGCCGCAGACGTCGGATGGTCCGACGCGTTCCCCGACCTGGTCCGACTGCGTGAGGAGACCGGGAACCACAAGGACGCCGAACGACTCGCGCTCCAAGCCGCCTACACCGGACGTCATGAGGCTCTGAAGAAGCTGGCCTTACTACGGGAGCGCGCCGGGGACCGACAGGGCGCCGAACGACTCGCACTCCAAGCCGCCGACACTGGGAACCCTTCCGTTCTGGCGGCACTGGCCCACGGGCGGGCCAGGACCGGGCACTGGCAGGACGCCAAACGGCTCTACTGGCAGGCCGCCGACGCCGGGTATCCCGCTCTGGCGGAGGCGGCCCAGTTGTGGGGATACGCCGGAGACCGGCAGGGTGCCGAACGGCTCCGCCGCTACGGCCTGACTGCCGCCGGAGACATCGAGGAACCTGGACCTGAACGCGGCTGCGGACCGGAACCTCCTGGAAACGGTTCGGGACCCGTCTCCGACTTCCTCGTCCTTATAAACCTCGGGTTTAAGATCGAGCCATACCTTGCCGCATTGAAGACAGTGACCGGCTTGACTCGGCGACCTACCGTCACGGTTCACCAATCTCCGTAGGAGCATTCACCCATCAGTACGATGGGTGACTTACCGAATGGCAGATACTCGTCCACCGATGAACTATTGACACACTCCGTGACATTCCATCACCTATCATCAGAGCATGCGTTTGGCATGTTCAGCGAGCCGAAGCAACCTCGTTCTCCGCCTCCATTACGGCTTCCCGAGGCCATCCAGAGTCCGTGCCATGAACCGTCGACTATCCGGACTTCGCGACCGTGCTGTCTTCACGGACCCTCTGTTCTTCCGACCCCCTCGTCAGGTACGCGCGCCTCCGATGTCATCGACCAGGACGACCAGCTCACGCTCCAGCGCACAACGCCTCCAGGGCAGCGGGCGAGTCATCCCCAGAGCGACATGGCAAGCTTCAACACCTCGCCCGGCCACCAGCGAACGACCTGCCTATTCTCAGCAGGCGGCACCGAAGATGACCCTCTCGCTCCACGACGAGCGAGAGCGCGTGCAAGGCGCCTCAACGCCTCCGACCCACGGTCCTGAAAGCGGCGGGGTGCTTATGATGATCTGCACGACTACCCGGTCGGGGTGTGAGGTGCCGCAGCGAGGTCGCAGCGGCCGAGCCCCGGCCTCGCCGCTCCCCGCTTCCATCCCCTTCATGACACGGTCCCGGCTGCCGAACCACCAAGAACGACGCCGGGACCGCGGCCCCTTCAAAAGAGCGCCTCCTACGATGGCACACCGACAACCGAACTGGCTCACCGTCAGGCAAATCCTGGACGACCTAGACATCCCTCGCCGGACATGGCAGCAGTGGCGTGCGCTGGGCCGCACTCCCCCGTGCAAACGCCTACCGAACGGCGAACTGCGGATCCGACGCACCGACTACGAGTCCTGGCTCGACTCCCTTGAGGAGGTCGACGTCAGATGACGATGAGCTACGACGTCACCATCTACAAGCTGACCCACCGCCGGGGGAAGAAGCACCCGTACGGCGTGCGCTGGAGAGTCAACGACCGGCAGTTCTCTCAGTGGTACACGACCGAGGCGCTGGCCGACAGCGAGAGATCCGGGCTGATCCAGGCCACCCGCAGGGGCGAGGGGTTCGACTCCGAATCGGGATGGCCGGAGAGCAAGCTGAGGGAGCTGCGCAGCGTCTCCTGGTTCGTCCACGCCGTGGAGTACATCGACCGCAAATGGCGCGCCTCATCGGCCAAGCACCGGGTCTCCATGGTCGAGACCCTCGTCACCGTCACCGTCGCGCTGGTGTCCGACAAGCGAGGCGGACCGGCCCCCGAGACGCTCCGGGCCGCGCTGCGTGGGTGGGCGTTCAATCCCAAGCAGCGCGACAGCGCGCAACCGGAGCAGATCAAAACGGCCCTGTCCTGGGTCGCCAAGGCCGCTCCCGCGGTCAACAACCTGGACACCGTAAGGCGCGTTCTGGACGCGTGTGCGACCAACCTCGATGGGAGCGCTTCGGCGCCGGCCTACTTTGACCGCCGCCGCCGAGTCCTGACCAACGTGCTCAAGTTCGCGGTGGCCAAGAACCGCCTTGCGGGCAATCCGCTGGCGGACCCCGCACTAGAGTGGGAACCGCCCACCCGCGACACCGTCGTGGAGGAGATCGATCCCCGCGTGGTCGGCAGCCCCGAACAGATACGCAGGCTCCTCACCGCGGTGGAGGCCGTCGGACGCACTCAGGGCCCGCGGTTCGTCGCCTTCTTCGCTTGCATGTACTACGGAATGCTTCGCCCGGCGGAAGTCAGTCACCTGCGCGAGCAGGACTGCCGGCTTCCGTCGACCGGGTGGGGGCTCCTCCTTCTGGAAAAGAACAGCCCGGCGGCGGGCAAGGCCTTCACCGACGACGGCGAAACCCACGACGAACGCGGCCTCAAGGGGCGGGGCCACAAGGACGTCCGCCCGGTCCCCATTCCGCCCGAGTTGGTCGCGATCCTGCGGGCCCACATCGAGGTGTTCGGTACCGGACCCGGCGGCCTGCTCTTCCGCAGTGTCAACGACAGGCTCATCCACCCCTCGACGTACTGGCACGTCTGGAAGCGGGCGCGCGAGATCGCCCTCACACCCGAGGAGTGCGAGTCGCCGCTCATGCGGCGCCCCTACGATCTGCGCCACGGCGGAGTGTCGCTGCGGCTGTACGCCGGTGTCCCCGGGGCGCAGGTGGCCGAGTGGGCCGGCCACAGCCTGGAAGTGCTGCAGAAGACCTACGCCAAGGTCGTGGCCGGCTTCGAGCACGTCTGGTTCCAGCGGATCGACCAGGTGCTGGACAACCACCCGGTCGCACCGAACCACCTGGCCGCACCGAACCCCCTGGTCGAGCCGCCCCCTCCAGTCGAGCCCAGCCCTCAGGAAGCGCCACCAGCCGTTTGGACCAGGGATGGACCAAGCCACCACAAGAACTCACATCGTCCCAGTTCAGGGCGCAGTCCCACGAACAGCCTCCGGAGCCGTGCGCGCAGGTTCGAATCCTGCAGGGGGCGCACCACCATCACCAGCGGAAACACCCGCTGACCTGCCCAAGGGAGGCCCGACCCTTCCGGATGGCAAGGGCGGCCAAGTGCCACCGGCTGCGGCCGGTGGCGACCATCTGGGTACCCAGCGGGTACCAGAAAATCCACCCAAAACCGGCACCGAGCCCACCTCCGACCCGCCAAGCCCCTCCCGAACCACCCTCCGGGACGGACGCATCCGCCGAAGCGGACGCACCCGCGGCGAACGTCGAGCCGTCCGACCCCGCGTGCGCCTGGTGGGAGTGGTCGGAGTGAATGCCGCCCGGGATGAGGAAACGACCGCCGGGCAGACCGAGAAACGCCTGTGCCGCTGTGGCGTTGATCTCAACTGCTCACCGCCTCGTCCGGTCCCAGCGGTCGCGAGGATAGGCGCCTGACATCGCCGAGCCACTGGGGTAGGTGGAGCTGCTGGGCAGGATCAGGCCGGGCCCACCCATGTCGAGGGGAACCTTTAGGCAGCCAAACCGACGTGCGGCACCCGGTAGTTGGCGTTGTAGTCGTAGTAGCGGTGGCCCAGAACATCGCGGGGGCATTGATCGCGGGCCGCGCCGTTCCACAGGTGGTTTCCGGCGAATGTCGCTCGTGCGCCGAACCAGAGTAGTTCGCACTTGTCGCACCAGCGCCAGCCTGGCTGCCTGTGCTCTTGCGCGTCGTTTTGGCCAGCGTATTCGAGAGAGTAGCCGCTTTTTGCCTGGTAGTGTCCCCCGCTGCCGCTGAGTGTGGCTGCGCAGCTTCCGGACCGGCCCGCACCACTATAGTAAAGTCCCTGGCAGGCCTGGCACCGGCTCCAGCCGGGCTGGCTCGCGCCGATTTCTTCGCCGATGGCCAGCATCGTGTAGTATCCGCTGTTTTCTGTACTGTGGCCTACCCCTGGGCCGGCCATGCAGATACCCCTGCCGGAGCCGTTGCTGAACCAGAGCCCTTCGCATTTCTGGCACCAGCGCCAGCCTGACTCTGACGCGTTGGCGGGCGTCTGCGTACCGAGAGCGGTGCTTCCCAGGAGGACGGCGCCGGATAATAGACCTGTCGTCCGGAGCGCCTGCCTGCGCGTGATTTCCACTCGTACTCCCTGTTGTCAACCCCAGCTTTGGGTGTCGCGTGAACCCGGGCAACTGGCCCAGGCTCTTAACTACGGATAGTTACAGGCTATTCAACCATAAGCGTTTACGTCTATCAATGGTCAAGCAACACTCCCTGGAGGTTGGCCTTAGTGTTTATTGACCTATAGGTGAGCAGTTCGGCCGCCTGGTCGCGTTCAATCGCCTTCGCGGGTGCGCGGGGCCGTTGGGGATCAACCGAGAGCTGAGGCAGTACGCGGGTGGCTACTTGGTGATGAGAGGCTTGAAAAGCCGTCCAGCCACAGGCGAAGGAACGCCGCAAGGCGAGCATTGCGGCAATAGTGCCGGGGGCCGTCACACAACAGACCGTCATAGCGTTGGAGCGCTTCTCGCAGTTGAGATCCCCATTCCTGACAATGAATAGAGTCGCGCGTACCGGATCACTCGAATATACGCGCACTCGCAGCGTGTGTTCGCCCCAGCGCGAACTGACTTGAAGCTGCACCGACCAGGAGTCGCTGTTCTCCTCCGCTGAGTCAACCCGGGAAAGCGGGGCTTGCTCGAATCCGTGTGCAATTGCAGTCGCTCTGGCCATCTCGATCGCTTCTTCCGAGTGAGTGAAGTGCACTCCTCTGTCGTCCTGCGCCGACGCAGAACATGCAGCAGACGTGACCTGAGAGACCATTTCACCGCTTGGACGACAGCCGCATCAGCTCTGTTCCCAATGACGCCACCTAAAGCCCCAGCGGCAATGTACCAACCAAGGTGAACGATCTTTCGAAGTATTCCGGAGGGATGACGTAGCAAACTCGTTCGTGCCTGCGGCGGCGCTCCTCTTGCTCGTCCGCATCCAACTTCGCTTGTGTCATGCTCATCGACGCCCCCTGGAGCAGCCCTGCACGCCAAACCTCCTGGTGAGGGTCTCGGCCGGGCTGCTCCGGGTAACGCGCGTAGGACCAAGTCAGGGGGCGCGCCGCGCACATCCGAAGACCCATCGCTGCCATGGCCGCGACCGGCATCGACCACGTGCCCGAGGAGTGGGCCTGCTCCGGCGTGTGTAGGTTCGAGCCGAAGTTCGACGGGTTCCTTCTCTGAATCACGCAAGGATTCCTGTCGAGCCCGACGGCCTGACGCCGCCCTGATCGCCGCAGGCGGCGCCGATCGCGGTGAGCGGCCGCGCTCCTCGGACGCGGATCGGGTACGGGTAGGCCGGGAACCGTCCGATAGCGGCTACGTCGAAGGCGCGGGGGTCGAGTTGGCTTTCTACTCCGCCTCGGGCGCCAGGGGTGATCTCGAGACTGACGCCGAGGGGATGGTCCACGACTTCGGAGAGCGTCGCGGTCGCCGCCGTCGTCCGGGCCGGCGACGACACCGGTATCGCCTGGTGCGGTGACGCCAGGGCGTACGGGTTCGACGGCGAGCGGCTCCGCCAGTACAGCTCGGGCGCGACCGTCGGTGAGCAGTTCCGTCTCAACGGTGCCCCATTGGAGTTGGCCGCCGACCACGACGACTGGGTCCGCGCGACCCTGGTGGCCGCGACGGTCGGCACGGTCTACAGCGCCTACATCCCCGAGGACGAGTTGGTGCTGCTGCTCTCCGACGGCGTGGTCGACGGCCTGGGCGACGGCCGCGTGGACGAGTTGGTGCGCGAACACGCCGACGACGTGCAGCCCTTGCCGATGCCCTCGTGGGCCAGACCGAGCCGGACAGCCACGGGTACCGCGACGACGCCACCGCCGTCATCCTTCAGCCCCCGCGTTGTACCGCCCGGCATACGGCTGGTCCCGCGGCACCCGCGGCACCCGCGGCGGGCGGGGGCGCACGGTCGACGGCGTACTAGGAGGAGGATGAGTAGGACGAGCCGCCGTCGTCGGAGTCGAGCGAGGGCCGGTAGTCGGCATCGTCGTCGACCATCCCGGGCTTGGTCTTGGCCTTGGCCTTGGCCTGGACTGCCTTGTCGTGGCTGTACCGGTCGGCGGCCTGGGCGTAGGCGTCCGGCGAGAAGGCCTGCTGGGGGTCGAGCGCCTGGATGACGTCCTGGGCGATGGCGACCTGCATGTCCACCCGGATCTCCACGGGCACCAGCAGGGCCGCGAAGCATTCTGGGCTCAGCAGCGGGATGACGGCCCGGTAGGCGGTGTTCATCAGGTGGAGGTGCAGCGCGATCCGGAAGGCGATCCGGCCGCGGCCCACCTTCCAGGCCAGCGCGCGGGGGTCGAGCATCCCGGCCAGCTGGGTCGGGGCCGCTTCACCGGACAGCAGGGTCGCCCGGTGCTTGGGCTCGATCGCGGCAGGGCTGGTGCCGCCGGTGTCGACGATCGAGCCGTCGAGCGAGTTGAGCGCGGTGAGGTAGTCGACCGCCGCGCGCTGGGCAACGGCGAGGACCGTGGTGCCCTCCTCGGGTGTGTCCTCCTCCATCTGGTCGGGGCTCGGTGAGGCGGAGGCGGGGGCGAATCCCGCGACGACGGCCTGCTGGTTCAGCCGGCCGGCCAGGGTGGTGATGGTGGTGCGGGCGGTGTCGAGCAGGGCGGGTACGGCGGCCGGGTTCTTGCCGACCAGCAGGGCGCGCAGGTGGTCGCAGAGCACCACCCATGCCGTGGCGTGGCGGCCGGCGGGCGCGGCCGGCCGGGAACCGATGTAGATCCGGTCGATGCTGTCGCCGTCCACCTCGAACTGGACGGCGAACCGCTCGTAGACGTCGCCGGTCTCCTCGTCCTCCGAGGAGGACAAGGAGGACGAGGAGGAATCGTCGGTGTGGAGCGTCTCGCCCGAATAGGCCTGGACCCGTTCCAGGCTGTTCGGCGGTTCCTTGACGGTGCCGGAGAAGCACTCGCTCAGCGCGTGGTCCTCGTCGCGGCTCAGCGGTGGTGTCAGAAGGTCGACCGCCGACCGGCGGAAGTCGGTCGCGTCGGTGGCGCGGGGGTATGCCTGCTCCATCGTGCGGATGTGGTCGGCCAGCACGAAGGCGCGCAGCTCGGGGATCCGCGAGGTCAGCTCCAGGTCGAGGAGCACCTCGGGCTTGTCTCCCATCGCCGCGAGCGCCTTCAGGTCGAGCAGGCCGCATAGGCTCTTCAAAAGCTCCCGCCGTTCGTTCGACGTGAGCAGGCGGTCGGCCAGCAGGCCCTCCGCGGTACGGACGAGCGACGCGGCACGTGTCGGCGGCCCCGCGGCGGGGGTGACGGGGAAGGCCGACAGCGGCACGGTGTTGCGAAGGTGCAGGTAACCGGCGACCAGGTTCTGGAGCAGCCCCTGCTCCAGCTCCTCCTCGGGCTCCTCGGGGTCGGCCTTGTTGAGGTACTCCTGGGCCGCGACGGTGACCGCACCCGCGTGCAGGGCGGCCTGGGCGTGCCACCAGGCCGGCGTCCGAGCGTCCTTGACCTTCTTGAGCGGCACCGATCGGAGCGCGTCGGCGAGTCGCTGGCTGGGCAGGTACTCGGCCCACTCACACAGGTCGAGCACTCTGTGCAGCCCGTCCTGCAGGGTCTGGCCGACCAGGTCGGCGCGCAGGCCGTCGCAGAACGACAGCCACGGGGACAGGTGGCTCTTGGGCGCGAGGCCGAACGGCCCGGCAGGACGGCCGCCGATGACCACCTGCCGGATCACCGAGGGACTCCCGTCCCGGCTCGTGAGGGTGATCTGGACAGCGAACGACTGGTCGGAGAAGCAGTCGCGTTCGTACACCATGGGACACCGCCAAGGCTGGAGACTGTCATCCCAACGTCGTCCCATGCGGCAGGTACGGCAACCGACGGATATCCGAAATCGCCCCAGAGCTCAGCAGCTCACGGCCGGAACCGGCCCGATGTCCGGCTCCCCGGGCACGCGAGGAACGCACAATGGCGGGAACCCCTGTCCCAGGGGCCGCTGATCCAAAATGCCAGCTCAAGCCGACCTTCCGGGCCAGTTCAGCGCACGGCAGCGATCAGTACGAGAGCGAAACGGGCGTCGCCCCGCCCCCTGATCCACGTGACCCGCACGCTGAACTCGCGCAGCTCACCGGCCTGTTGGAGCCGCCGGGCGTCGATTGGGGCTCGCTGACCCGCCGGGTCGAGCGGTACGAGCAGTGGGACCGGGCCAGCCGCGCGGTCAACGGGCGGGACGCCTACACCGGTGGACGTTCGTCCGAGACCGGGCGCTCCTGCGCGAGTACGAGCGTGGCCGCCCAGACGGCTCGCCTTGGACGTTGCCGGACCTGGCCGCCCATACGGGGATAACGGTCGAGACCGCGCACCCTCCTCGATCGCGCTGACCGGGACCTGGAGGCCCGGTAAGGCCGGAATGGCCCGATGCTCTTGCTGGTGAGCGGCCCCCAATATGCCCCGTACGTCACGGCAGATGGCGTGTACAACTCGGTCTTGGACTGCCGCGCCATCCAATCCCCTCACGGTGGGTGACAGGTGCCCCGCACGGCCTGACCTCCCGCCCCCTCATTCCCGGCGAACCCGCCGAGGAGTCTTGTCGTCGCGCAGTCCCGGCCACGCCGGATGGCGTAGCCGGCTCGGGTCACGGCTCGTTCGTTTCCAGGTTGTGGAGGATCTTGGCGGAGAGGTCGGCGAACTGGTCGAGCTCTTCGGGTGTGAGGCGGTCGACGAACAGGCGCCGGACTTCCTGGCCGTGGCGGGGCACGGCTTTTCTGAGCGCGTCGAGCCCTTCCGCGGTGAGCGCGACATGGACGCCGCGCGAGCCGCACCGCTCGCGGGCGATCAGGTCCCGCCGGCTCATCCGGGTGAGCTGGTGGTGCATGCGGCTCTTCTCCCAGCCGGCTGCCTGGCACAGCTCGTAGAGGCGCATGCGTCTGTCGGGCGATTCGGACAGCAGAGCCAGCACGGTGTAGTCGGCGTTGGACAGGCCGCTGGTCGCCTGAAGCTGCTGTTCGAGGCGTGCCCGCAGCAGCTCCACCATCCGGAAGGAGGTCCGCCATGCGCGGAGCTCGCGGTCGGTCAATCCAAGATGCGCCATGGGAGCATCCTAAACCGAGAGTTGACACGTCAACTCGACCATGTACCGTCTAGTTGACACATCAACTCACTGATCGAGGCGGCGACAGGGCGGCCGGTTCCGTCTCACACGCCATGGCGGGCGGCGGCGCGCGCGCCCTCGAATCCCTGCGATCACCGCGTTTCGAATGGCCTTTTCCCGAAGGAGGAGGAACGTGTCCAGCGAGCAGAACGAAGACGAGCGGCGCAAGAACGCCGCTCCGCGATTTGGACGACGCAGTTTCCTGAAGACCTCGACAGTGGCCACGGCGGCGGGCGGCGCGGGCCTGCTCGCGGCCTCTCCGGCCACCGCGCAGGACCGTGACCGGCCGCCGCCGAGGGACACCGGCGCCCGCGGACGCCGCTACGTCGTCCGCGGCGGGGCGGTGATGTCGATGGACCCGAAGGTGGGCGACTTCGAGGTCGCCGACGTCCTGGTCGAGGGCAAGAAGATCGTCGCGGTCGGACGTGACCTGCGGGCCCCCGGCGCGGACGTGATCGACGCGCGTGGCCGCATCGTCATGCCGGGTTTCGTCGACACGCACCACCATTTGTTCGAGACGGCGGAGCGCGCGTTTCTGGCCAATGGCCTGCTCCTGGACGACCGCTCAGGCTCACCGAGCGCGAACCCGAACTACGGCAAGCACATTCTCGACGGGTTCCGGCTGGTGTACCGGCCGCAGGACGTGTACATCAATGACCTTTTCGCAGGACTTTCCCAGCTTGACGCGGGCGTCACCACGGTGTTGGACGTATCGCAGATCCACCATTCCCCCGAGCACACCGACGCGGCGATCCAGGCGCTGATCGACACCGGACGGCGCGCCGCGTTCGGCTATTTCGAGGGCGACGGCCGCGCCACGGCCCGGTATCCGGAAGACGCCCCCCGCATCAGGGACCGCTGGTTCTCCTCGGACGACCAATTGGTGAGCATGGTCATGGGCGGCGAACTCCACCTCGGCAGGAATGTGTACACCCGGTCCTGGACGCTCGCCCGCGAACTGGACATCAAGATCGCGGCGCACTCGGTCGGGTCGTGGGGGATGCTGCCGGTCTTCGAGGACCTCGCCCAGGGGACCGCCGGGGTCCGGGTGGGGCCGGACAACCTGTTCATTCACATGACCGGGATGTCCGACCGGGTCTGGAAACGGTTTCGGGACGCCGGCGCGCAGGTCTCGCTCGCCTTCCCGATCGAGATGGTCATGCGGCACGGCACCCCGCCGATCCTCACGATGCGGGAGCTCGGCATGGAGCCCTCGCTGAGCTCCGACGTCGAGACGACGATGGCCGCCGACCCCTTCACGCTGATGCGCTCCGCCATGATCATGCAGCGCATGGTCGTCAACCAGATCGTCCTGGACCAGGGCGACCCCATGCCGCCCAACAACTGGCCCACGCCGGCCGAGGGGACGCCGGAGCTCCTCACCGTCCGCGACGTGCTGCGCTACGGGACCGTCAACGGGGCGAAACACCTCGGGCTCGCCGGTAAGACGGGCACGCTCACGCCCGGCAAGGAGGCCGACATCGTCGTGCTCGACGCCACCGCGCTCAACGTGGCCCCGCTCAACAGCGCGCCCGGAGCGGTCGTCACGCTGATGGACCGCACGAACGTCGAGACGGTGATCGTCGCCGGCAAGGTCCGCAAGTGGCGAGGGCGCCTGCTCGACGCCGACCTCGGCCGGCTGCGACGCGAACTCGAAGCGTCACGCGACTACCTCTTCAAGGCGGCAGGCATACGGCAGGACCTTTTCGCATACAGCTAAAGGTCTGGATGGTGCAGATGCTGCCGGTCGCGATGGCGGAGATGAAGGCGACCGGCAGCATGGGCGCGATGTCGGTCCGTACGACGCCGTTCATTGGACGTTGGGCGCCGTCACCCCCGGAGAGGATGGACGACGGGGTGGAGAAGGGGCTCTCCGCGGGATAGGCGGCGGCAGTTCTCCGCTGCCACCGCGAAATAGCGGGTCCAGGTTTCTCGGGTCAGCCAGGCCACGTGCGGCATGACGACGACGCTTTCGAGGGCGAGCAGCGGATTCGTCTCGTCCAGCGGCTCTGTCTCGAATACGTCCAGGCCCGCGCCTGCCAGGTGGCCGGATTTCAATGCCGCCGCAAGGGCGGGCTCTTCTATCACCGCGCCGCGAGCGGTGTTCACCACGATCGCGCCGGGCGGTAGGAGGGCCAGGCGGTCGGCGTTCAGGAGGTGATGGGTCTCCTCGGTCAGCGGGATGTGCACGGACACGATGTCGCTCGTCCGGAGCAGGTCGTCCAAGGGCATCCAGGACGGGTCGTCGCGGCGCGGACGGCGGGACGTGTAGACGACCCTGGCGCCGATCGCCTCCAGCATGCCGCGCAGCAGGCCCGCGATCTCGCCGGCGCCGAGCAGGCCGACCGTCCGGCCGCGGAGTTCGCCGCCGACCAGGGCGCGGCCCGCGGGCCAGCCCTCGCCGCGACGCGTCCGCGCGTCGAACGGGACCAGCTTGCGGAGTGCGGCGAGCATCAGCAGCAGGCTCGTCTCCGCGACGGCCTGCGCGTTGCGGCCCGGCATGTTGGCCACGGCGATGCCGCGTTCGGCGGCGGCGTCCAGGTCGATGGTGTTCACGCCGGTGCCGAGTTTCTGGATGAGCCGCAGCTTCGGCGCCCGGTCCATGTCGGCCGCTTCGAGGGGACGCAGGACGTGCCAGATCACCTCGGTGTCCGGCAGGAGCGCGGTGAAGCGGTCGTCGTCCTGCTCGGAGCAGCTCACGATGTCCAGGCCCGGTTCGGCATGGTCCATGTCGTAGTGCAGCAGTACTCGCATTCGGGGTTCTCCGCTCGGTGACCGCGAGGACGTCAGCCGCAGGGGCCCTGCGCGGCGACTCCAGCGGAGCGCGGCAGGGCCTCCGGGCCGTCGAGTTCGTCCACGAAGAACCGGTGGGCGGGGATCAGCTTGGCCAGTTCCTCCCGGGTGAAGCGGCGACCGGCGAGGAAGGTGTGGCGCGCGCGGCCGAGGTCGAGCAGGTCGCGGTCGGGGGCGCCCTCGACCAGGACGAGGTCGGCGCGGTTCCCGGCGGCGATGGTCCCGACGTCGGCTCCCTGCCGGGCGATCCGCGCGCCGTTCCGCGTCGCGGCGGCCAGCGCGGCGGCGCGGGACGCCCCGCCGTACTTGTGCAGCAGCCACGCCTCCTGCGCGACGGTGCCGAGGGTGTCGGTCCCGGTGCCGATCAGGACGCCCGCGTCGACGGCGTTCCCGATCGTCTCCCGGTGGACGTTCCACAGCGCCGCGTAGCGCGGTTGCCAGGACCGTCCCCAGAACTCGCGGCTGTTCTCGAAGAAGCCCGACAGCGTCGGGACGAGGGCGATGCCCCGCTCGGCCATGGCGGACGCGTGGTCCGCGGACAGATGGATCCCGTGCTCGATCGTGTCGACGCCGGCCTCGATGCACCGTTCCAAAGCGCGTGCCCCGTTCGCGTGGGCGGCGATGGGCAGGCCGCACTCGTGCGCCGTCTCCACCGCCACCTGGACGGCCTTCGCCGAGAACCAGGGCACCGTCAGTTCGTCGCCGGGCGGGTTCGGCAGGTCCTCGTTGCTGGCGATGATCTTGATGAGGTCGGCGCCCTCGTGGGCCTGCCTGCGGATCGTCTCGACCAGGCCGTCCAGGGACGCGACGCTCTCGGCGACGAAGTACGCGTGGCCGTACGACATCCCGATCGCGGCGCCGGAGACGGTCGCGCGAGGGCCGACGATGACGCCGTCGCGGATCGCGTCGCGGACGTGGAGCCGGGAGTCGTCGTTGTGGCCGACGTCCCGGACGCTGGTGACGCCCTCGCGGAGGAGGTTGAAGGCGGTGCGCGTCGACTTCAGGGCGTCCAGCGCGACGGGCCCGAGGATGTTCGGGCCGACCGGGCCGCCGAGGCGCCGGTAGTGGAAATGCATGTGCGAGTTCACCAGCCCGGGAAGGACGCTCAGGCCGGTGCCGTCGAGCACCTCGGACGCATGGGCCGGCACGGTGCCGTCCATGGGCCCGAAGGCGTCGATCCTCCCTTCGCGAACGGCCAGGTATCCCCGCTCGATGACCGTGTCGTCGGCGTCGCAGGTGATGATCCTGACGTCTTTGACGAGGACGTCGATCGAACCCATGGTCGTCTTCCTCTCCGGGCCGCGATGGGGGCCGTGTGCGGTCATGTCAAGGCCGTCCAGCCGTTGTCGGCGACCAGCGCGGCGCCGTTGACGACGGCGGTGTCGTCGCCGACCAGGGCCAGGGCCGCCGCCGCGATCTCCTCGGGCGTGCAGAGGCGGCCCTGGCGGGCGGCGATGTCGGCCTCGACGTCGCCCGCGCCGCGGGCGGTGAGCTCGTCGATCTCCCGCCGCCCGTGCGGCGTGCCGATGAAGCCGGGGCAAAGGGCGTTCGCGCGGATCCCGTACTCGCGGTACTCGACGGCGATGGCGCGCGTGAGCTGCAGAACGGCGCCCTTGGTGACGCAGTAGGCGCTCTCGAAGGGCGACGCGGTGAGCCCGGAGATCGACGACGTGTTCAGGACGACGCCGTGCCGCGCCCGCATCATGTGCGGCAGCACCTCGCGGCACATCAGGAACATGCTCGTGACGTTGACCGCCAGGAGCCGGTTCCAGTCGTCCTCGGACGTGTCGACCAGGCGCTCGACCAGCACCGTCCCGGCGTGGTTGAACAGGATGTCGACGCCGCCGCCGAGCCGTTGGACGGCGGTCTCGGCGCACCGCCGCACGTCGTCCGCACGGGAGACGTCGGTCTCGACGAAGTGGGCCCGCCCGCCCGCCGCCGCGATCTCGGCCTCCAGTGCCCGGCCGCCGGGGACGTCGACGTCCGCGAAGACGACATGCGCGCCCTCCGCCGCGAACCGGCGGACGCTCGCCGCGCCCGCCCCTCCGGCGCCGCCCGTGACGAGCGCGCGACGCCCGTCCAGCCGTCCCGCGCCCGTCACGACGACGACGCGGGGAGCGGACGACCGGCCTGCTCGGCGAAGAACGGGAGCGCGTCGGTGACGTCGCGGTCGGCGCGCCCCTGCGCCACCATCAGCTCGTAGAGCTGGATCGCCTGCTGGTTCAGGAACAGCGGGACGCGGTGCTCGTGCCCGAGCTCGGCCGCGAGGCGGTGGTCCTTGAGCTGGAGCGCCACGCTGAAGCCCGGGTCGAGGTCGCCGCGCAGCAGGCGCGGCACCAGGTAGTCCGTCATGAAGTAGGACTTGGCGTCGGTCTGCTGGAACACCTCCACCAGCCGTTCGGGCGAGAGCCCGACGGCCGCGCCGAGCGCGAACGCCTCCGCCGTGGCGAGCGCGTAGACGCCCGACAGCAGGTTGCTGATGAGCTTGATCGCGCTGCCGCTGCCGGACGGGCCGATGTGGAACCGCACCGTGCCCAGCGCGGCCATGACCGGCTCGGCCCTGGCGTAGGCGTCGGCGTCGCCGCCGACCATGAAGGTGATCGTCCGCGCGGCGGCGCCCTCGACGCCGCCGTTCATCGGGGCGCCGCCGCTGACCGGCGCGTCGAGGTAGCCGACGCCGCGCTCGGCCGCCGCCGCGTGCATCCGGCGGCTGGTGTCCGGCGACACGGTGCTCAGGTCGAGGACGACCGTCCCCGGCTCGGCGCCCGCGAGGATGCCGTCCGTTCCGAGGAACGCGCTCTCGACGGCGGGCGGGTTGGGCAGCGACACGACGACGACCTCGCTCGCGGCGGCCAGGTCGCGGGCGCTGGCGGCGCCGGTCGCGCCGTCCCGCTCGGCCGCCTCGACGCGCGTCCGGTCGAGGTCGAAGACCTGGACGTCGTCGGCGGCGTCGACGAGGTGCCGGGCGTAGATCCGGCCGATCGAGCCCAGGCCGACCTGCCCGACGCGCTGCTTCAGTTTCCGCACGGAGAATCCCTTTCAGATGGAGGTGCTCTCAGAAGAGAGCGGTGAATCCCAAGACTTCTTCGAAACGGCGGGCCGCCCGGAGGACGTCGGCGTCCGCGCCCGGACGTCCGGCGATCAGCAGGCCGATCGGCACGCCGTCAAGATCTAGGCCGCAGGGGACGCTGACGCTCGGCGGACCGCCGTCCACCCAGCCGATGTGGGGGCACGCCCCGGACGTCCACCCGTAGCCGAGCGACTCGATCAGCGCGCACTCGTCGTGCCAGGGCAGCTCGGCGTCGAAGGACGGGTAGTAGTTGCACGCGAGGACCAGCAGGTCGTAGCGCTCGAACGCGGACGCGAGGCGGCGGCCGTGGACCGCCGTCAGGCGGCGGACCTCCTCCCCCGCCCGGTCCGCGGACCCGGCGGCGCGCACCCTCGCGACCGTTTCGCCGACGACCGGGTGCAGGCGTCCGGCGAGTTCCGGGGGCCCGGCGTCCAGCGACCGCGCGACGCCCGCGAACGCCGCGGTGACGGCGGCCTCCCACATCGGGCCCTCGAAGAGCGGCTCGGGGACCTCCTCCAGGCGGACCGTCCCGGCCAGCCGGTCGAGGGCCGCCTCCACCGCCGTCCGCACGACGGGATGGACGCCGCCGACGCCCGGGTCGGCGGTCGGCGCCGGGAGGTACCCGACGCGCAGGCCGTGGACGGGCCGCGCTCCCGCCGCCGGTTCGGCGAACCCGGGGAACTCGCCGAACTCGCCGAGCACGAAGATCTGGTCGTCGACGTCCCGGCTGAGGAACCCGCGCACGCCGCGCGACGCGGGGACGCCGCCCGGCGGATGCCCGAACGGCCCGGAGTGCGCGGTGGCCTTCAGCGCGACGCATCCGCAGCTCGCCGCAGGCGACCGAAGCGAACCGCCGCCGTCGGTGCCCAGGTGGACGGGCCCGATGTGCGCCGCCGTCGCCGCCGCCCCGCCGGACGTCGAACCGCCCGCGCTCTTCGCCGGGTTCCACGGGTTGCGCACCGGCCCGTACAGGGCGCCGAAGCTCCCGGAGAACAGGCCGGTCTCCACCATCGTCGACTTGGCGAACAGCACGGCGCCCCGGTCGAGGAACGCGGCGACCAGCGGGTCGGTCTCCGTGGGGCGGCGGGTGAACAGGTTCGTCCGGGAGCCGAGGTAGGTGGGCGCGCCGGGCACGTCCATGTTGTCCTTGGCGGTGATCGGCAGGCCGTCGAGGCGGCCGAGCGGTTCGCCGCGCAGCCAGCGGCGCTCCGCGGCGACGGCGGCGGCGCGCGCGGACCCGTCGAAGCGCCAGTACAGCGCCGAGAGGACGGGATCGACCCGCTCGGCCCGGGAGAGCACCGCGTCCAGCACCTCGACGGGCGACAGCTCCCGCGCCGCGTACGCGGCGTGCAGTTCACGGGCGGACATCCGGCAGATCGCGTCGGGCGGGACCGCGAGCCGGTCGGGGGACCGGTTCATCGGGCCGTCCGGTCCAGGCCGAGCGAGAACGGCCGATCGGCGGCCGGGTCGACGGTAAGGGTTCCGTGCCCGGCCAGGCGAACCGCCGTGACGCCCGCTCCGTGCGCGGACAGCGCGCCGGCGTCGTCCGGCGACGGCCGGGTGAACCGCAGGTCGAATCCGCCGAGGTCGACCGCGCCTGCCGCGTCCGAGTCGAATCCGAGCGCGCGGTAGTGGCGGACGTGCGGCTCCACTTCGGGGACGAGCACGTCGAGCCCGGTGAGGTCCGTCGCGCCGTTCGGGTGAACGCCTGGCGCCGCCGCCGGGTGGGTCGTGTCCCCCCAGTCGATGAACGAGGGGAAGCCGCGCCGCCACGGCCCGGCGCCCGGCTGGAGGATCGAGCACGACACCGTCCGGCCGGACGGCTCGTCGCGGACCAGCAGGTCGGGCCCGCCCGTGGCGATGCCCGCCGACGCCAGCCGCGCCCGGACGTCCGCGAGGTCCCCGGCCCGCAGCACGAAGATCATCGGGAGTTCGTCGTGGGCGTCCACGAGCGCCGCGAACCGGTCGCCGTCGTTGAGGCGCCGACGCGCCGCGTCCGCGTCGCGCACGCCGATCAGCTCGACGTAGCGCCCGGCGCGGAACGGGATGATCGCGTTCTCCGTGCCGAGGGCGCGGTGCCGTCCGCCGGGCCGGACCTCGAAGCCGAGGCCCCGGTACCGCTCCGCCGCGCGGTCCAGGTCGGCGACGGCGATCATCAGGTGGTCGAACTCGGGCCCGGTCATCGGTCCTCCCCGGCCAGGAGGCCGGCGAAGACGCCGGGTTCGCTCAGGTGCGGCGTGTGGCCCTGGCCGGGCAGCACCCGGCAGGCCCAGCCGCCGGACGCCCGCAACGCGTCCGCCGCGTCGCGCAGGAACGGCGGGCTCTGCGCCCCGGCCGTCAACCGGACCAGCGGCGCGAGCCGGACGAGCTCCTCGCCGGAGAACAGGCGCAGCGCGATGAGCGGCAGGTCGTCGCGGACGAACGCCTCCGCGTTCCGCGCCTCCATCGCCCAGCGGGCCGGGTCCATGCGCTCGACGAAGCCCTCGCCGTTCACCGCCTCCATCAGCGCGGCGTAGGCGCCGGCGTGGTCTCCGGGAGCGGCGGCGAGGGCGCGCCGGACGGCGCCGTCGAGGCGTTCGAACTCGTCCATCCCGGAGCCGACGTGGCGAAATGCCGGAGGCTCGTGCACGTGGGCGCGGACGACCGACTCCGGCGCGCGCAGCGCCAGTTCCAGCGCGACCATCGCGCCCGAGCTCACCCCGAGGACGATCACCTCCGCCAGATCCAGCGCCGCGAGCAGCGCGACGGCGTCGCGGGCGTGGCCCGGCGCGCCGTCGCCCGGCCAGCCCGTCCGGCCGCTGCGGCCGGTGCCGCGCCGGTCGTAGCCGATCGCCTCGTACCCGGCCGACGCGAGCGCGTCGGCCTGCCGGGCCCAGCCGGTCACGTCCTCCGCCCCGGCGTGCAGCAGCAGGACGGGCGGCCCCGACCCGCGACGCTCGACGTGGAGCGGGCATCCGTCCGGCAGCGTCACCCGCGCGGTGCGGACGTTCGAAACGGTGCTCAAGGCGCGGTCTCCAATCCGTCGTCCGCCCCGGTCGGGGTGGACGTGACCAGGGCGTCCGACAGGGAGGGCGCGGCCTCGACCAGGCGGCGCGTGTAGGCGTCCCGTGGCGCGTGCAGCACCTCGGCGGCCGGTCCGTACTCGCGGCACCGGCCCCGCTCGACCACCATGATCGTGTCGGCGACGACGCTGACCGCGCCGAGGTCGTGCGAGATGAACAGCAGCGCGAGGCCGAGGTCCCGGCGCAGCTCGTTGATCAGTTCGAGCACCGCGGCCTGGACCGAGACGTCCAGCGCGGACGTGATCTCGTCGCACACGAGCAGGTCGGGCGAGGACGCGAGGCCGCGGGCGATCGCGACGCGCTGGCACTCGCCGCCCGACAGCTCGCCCGGATAAGCGCCGGCGGCGTCCGCGCGGATCCGCACCCGGTCGAGCAGCCGCGCCACCTCGGCGCGGGCCTCGCTCCGGGACATCCCGCGCAGGACGCGCAGCGGCCGTCCGACCGAGTCCCCGACGGTGCGGCGCGGGTTCAGCGACGCGAACGGGTCCTGGAACACGAGCTGGATCCGGCGGAGCTGGTCGCGGCCGCGCGCGGCGGCGGTGGGCGGGAGGGGCGAGCCGTCCAGGAGGATCGTCCCGGCGTCCGCGCGGTGCAGGCCGACCACGGCGCGGGCGATCGTCGTCTTGCCCGAGCCGGACTGCCCGACGACCGCCAGGCACTCGCCCGCGCGGACCTCGAACGAGACCCGGTCCGCCGCGACCACCTCGCCTCCCTTCGCGCGATGGACGGCGGTGAGGTCTCTGACGGCCAGCAGCGGCGCCGAGCCGCCGGAGGGCGCCGCGACGGGGGCGCGGCGCGCCCGGTGGTCGACGACCGCCGCGACGAGCCCGCGGGTGTACTCGTGCGACGGCCGGGCGAGCATGCTCCGGCTCGGCCCCTCCTCGACCACGCGCCCCCGGTACATCACGACGACGCGGTCGGTGTGCGCGGCGACGAGCGCGAGGTCGTGCGACACCAGGAGCACCCCGACCCCGAGCTCCCGGCGGATCCGGTCGACCTGGGCGAGGACGGCCGCCTGGGTGATCACGTCCAGCCCGGTGGTCGGCTCGTCCAGGACGAGGACCCGTGGACGGTTCGCGAGAGCCACCGCCAGGCACAGCCGCTGCTGCTGCCCGCCGGACAGCTGGTGCGGGAACTTGCGCCGGAACTCCTCGTCGCTCGGCAGCTCGACGAGTTCGAGCGTCCCGGCGACGCGCGCCGCGCGCTCGTCCGCGGGCAGGTGGGCGAGGGTCTCGGCGATCTGGTCGCCCACCCGCATCAGCGGGCTCAGCGCGGACGCCGGGCTCTGCGGGACGTAGCCGACGAGCCGCCCGCGGGCCGCGCGGATCTCCCGCTCCGGCCGTCCGGCGAGCTCGGTGTCCGCGACCCGCACCCGGCCCGAGACGACCCGGAGCCCGTGCCGCGCCCAGCCGAGGAGCGTCAGCGCGGTGGTCGTCTTCCCCGAGCCGGACTCGCCGACCACGCCGACGGCTTCGCCCGCGGCGACGGTGAAGGAGACGTCGTCGAGGACCGTCCGGCCCGCGTGGTCCTCGACGGTGAGGGCTTCGACTTCGGCGAGGGCGTTCACGCGTTGTCCCGTCCCGCTCGGCCACCGGCGATGCGCCGGTGGAGGCCGTCGGAGAAGATGTTCACCGACACGGCGAGCACGATGATCGCCAGCGCCGGGAAGGCCACCGGCCACGCGTTCAGCGTCACGCCCGGCATATTCTCCTTGATCATGAGCGCCCAGTCCGCGGCCGGCGGCTGGGCGCCGACGCCGAGGAAGCCCGCCGACGCGATCACGAAGATCGAATAGATCAGCAGCAGGCCGGTGATCGCGAGCACCGGTCCGGCGATGTTCGGCAGGATCTCCCGGACGAGGATCGCCCGGCGGGGCTCCCCGCGCAGGACGGCCGCCTCGACGAACGGGCTGCGCACGACGCCGAGCGTCGCCGTCCGGACGATCCGCGCGACGTACGGCGACGCCGAGATCATGATCGTCGGGATGAGGATCGTCGTCCCGCGCGCCGAACCCGACGTGAGCACCAGCAGCACGACCAGCGGCGGCAGGATGAGGAACAGGTCGACGACCCGGTTCAGGACGGCGGCCGCGACGCCCCGGACATAGCCGAGCAGCAGTCCGAGCGCCGTCCCGAGGACGCCCGCCGCGAGCGTGCAGGCCCCCGCGAGCAGCACCAGCGAGCGTCCGCCCGCGAGGAGGCGGCTCAGCAGGTCGCGGCCGAGGTAGTCGGTGCCGAGCACGCCGACCTGGCCAGGCTTGGCGTACGGCACGCCGATCACCTCCCGCACCGAGTGCGGCGCCAGCAACGGCGCCGCCTGCGTGAACACCACGAGGGCGAGAACGACGCAGCCGCTGACCCGCGGCACGGCGGACGCGAACCGCCGCCGCGCCGGGGCCCCGCCGAGATCGGCCGCGAGGTCCGCGCCGGGCCCCGGGACGGGCGGCGTCGGGCGGTCGCCCGAGCCGGGTTCGATGATCGTTTTCACAGGGCCGTCCGCAATTTCGGAGTGAGCAGGGCGACCGCCAGGTCGGCGGCGGTGTAGGCGGCGACCAGCGCCGCCGCGAGGAGCATCACGATGCCCTCGACCAGGGCGAAGTCCCGCGTCGTGACGGCCGCGGCGAGGGCCGAGCCGAGCCCCGGGTAGGAGAACACGGTCTCGACGATCACCGACCCGCCGATCACGACGCCGACGCTGCCCGCCAGGACCTGGAGCGAGGGGCCCACCGCGTTCGGGATCACGTGCCGCAGCACGACCCGCCGCTCCGGCAGCCCCTTCAGCCGCGCCGTCTCCACGTACCGGGACCGCATGACGTCCGCGACGCCCACCCGCACCTGCCGCGACGCGCCGCTCGCCGCGACCAGCGCCAGCGTCGTCACCGGCAGGACGAGGACGGTCGGGTGCGCCAGCGGCGAGTCCTCCACCGGGAAGATCGACGTCGCCGGGAGCACGTCCAGCACGAACGCGAACACGACGATCAGCGCGGCGGCCAGCACGAACTCGGGGACGGCGACGAGGCACAGCGTCACCAGCGACACGACGCGGTCGCCCGCGCGGCCCTCCCGCGTCCCGGCGAACGCCCCGATCCCGAGCGCCAGCGGCACCATCAGCAGGACGACCAGCACCCCGAGGACCACCGTGTTCCCGATCCGGCCCTCGATCACGGCCGACACCGACTGCCCGTTGATGGCCGAACGTCCGAGGTCCCCGTGCGGGAGCCCGGCCAGCCAGTCGAGGTACCGTTCGGGCGCGGAACGGTCCAAACCGAGCCGGTGCCGGGTCTGGGCCAGCAGTTCCGGGGACGGGTTCTGACCGGCGAGCGCGTACACCGCGGCGTCCCCGGGCAGCACCTCAATCGCGGCGAACACCAGGACCGACAGCGGCGGCAGTATCGCCAGGCCGCCGAGGATCCGGCGGAGCAGGAAGCGCGCGACGCCCATCCCGCTAGGCCTTCCATGCCCGGCGCACGCTCGGCGCGTCCTCGACGCCGTCGAGCCGGACGCCGCGCACGGACGACGCCGTCCCGTTGACGATCGTCTGGTAGCCCCAGACGATCCAGCCGCTGTCGTCCCAGAACTCCTTCTGGAGCCCGAGCATCAGGTCCTTGCGCTCGGCCGGGTCGGTGGTGGCGCGGGCGCGGAGCAGGCGACGGTCCCAGTCGGGCTTCAGCCAGCCCGAGACGTTGAACGTCGACTTCGACACGAGCGACCGCGGCGCCACCGACGTCGCGAACGGCTGGTTCCCGGGGACCGCCACCGCGAGGACCTGGATGTTGCTGAACGTCGGGAAGTTCTTGAACAGCTCGGGCGGCGTGATCTCGCGGACCCGCGTCTTCATCCCCACCTTGCCCAACTGCTCGGCGTAGATCTGCGCGGCCGCGGCCGTCCCGACGCCGGGGAACACCGAGATCTCGACGGTCTCGCCGGTGACGCCCGCCTGCCGCAGCAGCGCCTCGGCCTGCGCCGGATCGTGGGCGCGCTGCGGCAGCTCGTCGCCGTGGTAGTCCGGGAAGCCGACTCCCTGGAGGTCGTTGGCCGGTGAGCCGAAGCCGAGGAGCGCGCCCTGGACGAGCGCCCGCCGGTCGCAGGCCAGCTTGAACGCGAGCCGGACGCGCGGGTCGTCGAACGGCTTCTGCCGCGCGTTCATGATGAAGCAGCCCTCGTTCGCGTAGACGCGGTCGGTCTTGGCGAACGAGAAGGCGGAGTTCGAGGCGTTCACCTTCGTCCCGGCGTAGTCGAGCTTCGCCGCGAGGTCGGCCTGCCCGCCGATGAGCGCGTTGAGCCGCGCCGTCGGGTCGGGGATGTTGAAGACCTCGATCTCGCCGAGGTACGGGCCGCCGCCGAGGAGTGCGCCGCCCCAGTAGTCCTTGTTCAGGGTGAGCTTGGCCGACTGGCCCACCTTCAGGTCGGTGAGCGTGTACGGCCCGGAGCCGACGACCCTGTCGACCGTGAAGCTCTCCGGCGCCGTGAGGCGGGAGTCCTTCTTGATGACGTAGACCTTGCCCGCGTAGAGCTGCGTGTCCATGTCGGCGAGCGGGTCGGTGAGGCGCAGCTCCACGACGTCCGTGCCCACCGTCCGGGACGCCTTGAAGTCGATGGACGCCGCCGCGGCGCTCAGCAGCCCGCCGCCGATCTTCGGGTCGCTGGCCGAGTGCAGGGAGAACAGCACGTCCTCCGCGGTGACCGGGGCGCCGTCGGAGAACCGCGCCTCCTTGCGGATCTTCAGCCGCCACCTGCTGACGTCCGCGGCGGGCTCGATCGCCTCGACGATGTACGGGACGGGCCTGCCGCCCTCCATGTAGCCGAGCCAGTCGAACAGGTGCCGGTTCCGGGTGATCTCCTGCGGCGAGTTGGTGTTGAAGACGTTCTTCGTCTCGGACTGGACGCCCGCTCCCGCGATCCGCAGCAGACCGCCGCGAGTCGGGGTCCGCGCCGCCGTCGCCGCGCCGCTCTCGCACGCGGACAGAAGGGGGCCGAGCGCGAGCACGGCCCCGCCCAGCGCACCGAGGCCGAGGACGTCGCGGCGCCCGTAGACCGGACCCGTGCCACTGCCAGTGCCTGTGCCGCGGGGATCTGTTGCGCTTCGACTGCCGCCGTTGGACATGACTGGCTCCTAGGCTCACTCCGCCGGTTTGACGTTCCGCGTACGGTATTCCATATCTGATGCGCCGGTCAATACTCTCTGTACGGACGTTCGTGGAGGCAGCGCCAGGACCCGGCGACCCGCCCGCGCGGGCGCCTCTGTTCTCGGACCTGGGCGTCTAGCCGGAAGCCGAGGCGCTTCCAGCGCCTGCCCACCGCAGACGCGAGCGCGATCCCGGTCAAGCGACCGTCACCGAGCGCGATGACGTCGAAGAAAGAGCCGGGCCAGATCGGATGAATCGGCTACCCGATATGGCCCGGCGGCGAAGAGGAGGAAGGTCGCCGCCGAGGTCAGGCGGACGGCTGGCCGCGGTCGTTGAAGAGCTCCTCGACCGCGGCGAGGTGGTCGTGCATGTGACGGGCGGCGGACGCCTCGTCCCGCCGGGCCAGCGCCTCGGCGATCGCGACGTGCTGGTACGCCGCGGCGAGCACCCCGGCCTGCGGCGGGACGTCGACGTGCCGCAACGCGCGCATGAGCGTCGCCGCGTCGTGGATGAGCCCGGCGATCCGCAGGTTGCCGGACGCCTCGGCGATCGCCGCGTGGAACTCCCTGTCGAGGCCGAAATAGCCGTCGATGTCGCCGTCCTGCGCGGCGGTCAGGGAGCGTTCGGCGAGGTCCCTGATCCGCGCGAGCGCGCCGTCGGTGCCGCGCTCGGCGGCCCCCTTCACCGCGAACGCCTCCAGCGCCTGCCGCGTCTCGTAGGCGTCCCGCAGGACCTGCTCGGAGCGGGTGATCACACGGTTTCCGCGCAGCCCGTCGGGTTCGATCAGACCCACCTGCCGCAGCCGCAGCAACGCCTCCCGCACGGGGGTCTTGCTCACTTGGAGCTGCTGGGCGACACCCGCCTCGGTCAACCGCGACCCAGGAGGCAGCGTGCGGTTCGCGATCGCGTCGTGCAACTGGGTGTACACGACGTCCGCGAGCGTCTCTGTCCTGGAAACTGGATCAAGTGCCATCCGGAATACCATACACCGAGTATCCGCATCACGGTCCCCAGCGGCACAGGCGTGGGGTTCGGTCAGGTCCAGGGTTGCTCGGCTTCCCCGGCGGCGGTGTGCGCGCCCGGCGGAAAGGTTGGCGCCGGCGGAGCGGTCCCGGTGGTGTTCGCACAACCGATGAAAACCCTGACACAGGGTGTCGAGTTTTTAGGTGAGCATAGTTCGCTGGTCGGCGCCGATAGAGGACGCGGACCGAGCCCTACGACGGATAGACAAGGACCGCAATGCGCGAAACGCGAGAAGATCTCAAGGAGCTGCAGGCCCTGCTGGACGCTTCTCTCTCCCGCTCCACCTCGCATCTCCGCTCGCTCATCAATGCCGAGAGCACACTGACCGCAGAGGAGCTCACCGAGGTCCTCACCGGGATGTGCACCCTGGCGCTGTCCACCGTGACGGCGAAGGGCGAGCCGCGGATCAGCGGGGTGGACGGGCACTTCCTGCACGGTAAGTGGCACTTCGGCACGGCCCGCGATGCCGCCAAGGCCCGCCATCTGGCCGCCCGTCCCGCCGCCAGCGCCGCGCACATGCGCGGTGAGGACCTGGGCGTGTTCACGCACGGCACGGTGGAGATCCTCAACCCCCCGGGCGGCGAGCCGGCCGCGGACTGGCCGGACGTGCTCGCCTACCTCAAGGACTTCTACGGCGACGACTTCTTCGACTGGGACAACGACGTGGTCTACTACCGGCTGCATCCGCACTGGATGAGCGTCTTCGCCCCCGACACCGCCAAGCTCACCGCGGCGTCCGCTCATGCCCGGCCGCGTGGCGAGAGGGTGGACGAAGGTTGACGGCATTCGTACGAGACGTCGCGAGCATGGGGCGCGAGACCATCGACGTGGTGGGGGCTCGTACCAACAATCTGCGGGACGTGTCGGTGAGTATCCCCAAGGAGCAGCTCGTCGCCTTCACCGGAGTGAGCGGCAGCGGCAAGACCTCGCTGGCCATCGACACCCTGCACAACGAGGCCCAACTGCGGTATCTGGAGGGGCTTTCGCCGTTCGTACGGCAGTACATCACCCAGCGCAATCGCCCGAAGGTCGACCGCATCCTGGGACTCGGCGCGACGCTCGCGGTCGACCAGCGCCGCCTGAACCGCAACCCCCGCTCCACGGTCGCGACGATCACCGGCATCGATGGGCACCTGGGACTGCTGTACTCGCGCCTTCCGGGAATCGGCGCGGGGTGGGTGCCGGAGAGCGGAGACGGGCATCTCACGACCGCTCACTTCGATCGCAATACGCCGGAAGGGAGCTGTGCGGACTGCCACGGGGTGGGCGGACGCTGGCAGGCGCAAGAGGACCTGGTCATCACCCACCCGGAGCTTCCGCTCTTCGAGGGGGCCTCACCCTGGTACGCGAAGTGGCGGTCGGGAGAGCACGCGTTCGTACCGGCGCTCGCCGAGAAGCGGGGCGTGGACCTTGGCCGGCCGTGGCGGTCGCTGCCCGAGGAGTTCCGTCACTGCGTGCTGTACGGCACGGGTGAGGAGAAGATCGAGGCGACCGTCGACATGACGAACAAGAATGAGACGGCCCTGATGACCTACACCTCGAGCCAGCCGCTGCGGGGCGCGCTCGCCGAGGTGGAGCGGGTGTTCGTGAACGCCCAGACCTCCAGCGCCAAGCAGCGTTACCTGCCGTACATGCGCAAGCAGCCCTGCGTCACCTGCGGCGGCAGCGGGTACGACCAGGTGGCCAGGTCCGTGCGGATCGGCGGGCTGACGTACCCCGACCTGATCGAGGTGGAGGTACGGGAAGTGCGCGGCTGGGCGAAACGTGTGGCGAACGACCTAGGCGCCCGGCAGCGGGAGGTGGGTGAGCCACTGCTGCAGGACCTGGGCCGCAGGCTCGGAATCCTTGACCGGCTCGGCCTGGCCCATCTCCAGCTGTCCCGAAGCGCGGCGACGCTGTCCGGGGGTGAGCTGCAGCGGACCCGGCTCGCCGCGCAGCTCAGCACCGAACTGAGCGGCATCATCTTCGTCCTGGACGAGCCCGGGACCGGGCTGCATCCGGCGGACAAGGCGCACCTGCTCGACATCGCCCTGGAATTGCGTGCGGCCGGCAACACGGTGCTCCTTGTCGAGCACGACCCCGAACTGATCGCCCGAGCCGACTGGGTGATCGATATGGGGCCCGGCGCGGGCCGCTTCGGCGGTGAGGCTCTGGTGTCGGGTCCTCCCGCCGACGTGGTCGCCCATCCGACGTCGCTGACCGGGCGCTATCTCGCCGGTGAGGGCCCGCGGCTGCGCCGGACCCGCCGTCCGGCAACGGACGACACCGGCTGGGTGGAGCTGCACGGCCTGCGTGCGCACAACGTGATCGCGGACCTGGTGCGCTTCCCCGCCGGTCGGCTCACCTGCCTGACCGGGGTGAGCGGCAGCGGCAAGAGCAGCCTGCTCGGCGCGCTCGGGACGAGCGCGGAGGCCGCCCTCAACGGAACGGCGACCGACACGGTGCGAAAGGTGACCGGCCTCGCGGAGTTCGGCTGGGTCGCCGTCGTGGATCAGGAACCGCTCGGGCGGACACCGCGGTCCAACCCGGCTACGTACAGCAAGGTGTTCGACATCGTCCGCAGGCTGTTCGCCGAGACCGACATGGCGCGCAAGCAGGGGGTCAATGCCTCCTGGTTCAGCTTCAACACCGCAGGTGGCGGACGCTGCGAGACCTGCTCCGGTTATGGCCGCAAGCTGGTCGACATGCACTTTCTGCCGGACGTGTGGGTGGTCTGCGACGCGTGCGAGGGCAGGCGCTACAAGGCGGAGGCCCTGGAAATCAGGTATCAGGGGCTCGCCATCGATCAAGTGCTGGACCTGACCGTCGCCGAGGCTGTGGAGCAGTTCTCCGAGCCCCGGCAGCTCGCGGAGACCCTGGGAGCCTTGAACCAGGTCGGGCTCGGCTATCTCCAACTCGGCCAGAGTGCCACCGAGCTGTCCGGCGGCGAGGCGCAGCGGCTGAAGCTGGCGTCCGCGATCCAGCGCGGCGCGGCGAGCCGCAAGGCGGGGCTCGTCGTTCTCGACGAGCCCGTCTCGGGCCTGCACCCGTCTGACATCCAGCGTGTGGTGGATGCGCTCGATGTGCTGCTCGACTCGGGAAACACCGTCGTTGTGGCCGAACATGACATCCCCGTCGCCGCGTCCGCGGACTGGGTGATCGACCTTGGGCCGGGGGCCGGTCCGGACGGGGGTGCGGTGGTCGCGGAGGGCACTCCGGACACCGTCGCGACGGCGGACACCCCGACCGCCGCTTTCTTCCGGCGGTACGCGGCGGGCCTGCCACTCCTGGAGGTGCGAGAAGCCGCGCGCTGCTGAGACGTTCCGATGCTGGTCGACCGCCGCGTACGACTGAGCGCAGGGTGAACGCGACGATGATGGCAGGCGGCATCCCCGCCGTGTCGTTGTGTTCGGGACGTCGGTGATTTCGGACTGGGCCCACGACGGCGACATCCCATGCCGGTGCACGTCAGCACGATGACGAAGGGCTAAAGGCGGAGAAGAGTTTCAGTCGACGGCGAAGACCAGAAATCTCGGGGCGCTTGGCGGCGTGGCCACGCGGTGAGACGCTCACCGCCCACCGGATCCACACAGCGGGGTCCGGCAGCGGTGCCCTCCCGGAAAGGAGACCGCTTTGCTGTCTCGACGCTCCCGCACCAGCCTCCCAGTCCCCCGCCGCCCCGGCAGCCCGCGGCCAGGGCGCAGCCGCGCCCTGGCCGCCGCACTCGCCGTGACCGCCGCCGCAGCCACTGCCGGCGCCTCGCCCCCCGCCGCCGCGACCGCCCCGGACTCCGGTGTGGCCGCATCGCACCGCCTGCCCGACTTGGAAATGGTGCAAGGCAGCGGGCAGGTCTTGCCCTACGAGGCCAGGACCGCCGAGTGTCCCCCGGGCAAGCAGCCCCTGGGAGGCGGTTTCGACCTCCCCATTGAGCACACTGTGGCCGCCTCCTTCCCCGTCGCCGGCTCCGGCTGGCAGGTCAAGGCCCGCTCCACCACCAACGACCCCGCCCCCTTCCAGATGACCTGGTACGCCTTCTGCGCCACCCCGCCGCCCGGCTACAGGATCATCAAGAAGACCGAGACCGTTCCCAACGGGCAGACCGTCGGACTGACCTGCTCGACCGACAAGGTCCCGTACGAGTTCATGGTGAACGTCGGAGCCGAAGCCAAGGGCACCACCGCGGCACTGACCACCAGCAGCAGGTGGACCAACCCGTCCAGCACCATCACCTACGCCGCCGGCGGCGGCGCCCGTAGCGACGCCAGCACCGTTGGGATCGACCTCTACGCGATTTGCACCGACGCCTACGACGGCAGCACCGACTGGTACAAGCAGGGGCGGAGTTCCCATGACATCAACGAGGGGCCCCTCTGGGCCTGCCCGGCCGACAGGACCAGCATCGGTGTCACCTTCAGTTCGGACGCCTCCCTGAGATCCAGCAAGCCTCACACCATCAGCCTCAGCGACTGGAGACTCACCGGCATCAACATCAACCGCAACAAGTACGCCTACGACATCGACGGGGGCGTCGTCTGCGCCCGCCGCTGACCCGGCCGCCGACCTCGCGCCGGTCGAGGGCACCGTGGGCGGCGACCCCGGGCGTCTCGTCCCCCGACACACCTCCCCTGGCTTCATGGCGCGGCGCCCCAGCACGTCGTGGGAGCGCTGCCTCGCCGCCCCACGGCGCCGTCCGCCCCTGCACTCGGCATGAGGCGGACGGCGCGTTACCGGGGTCGGCGTTTTCGGGGTGTCGGACGTCTCCTACGCGCGGGTGACCAGGTCGGCCAGGTCCGGGAGGACGGCGTCGGCGACGGTGATCTTCCGGTCGAGCAGGCCGTTGGCGTGCAGCAGGTCGGCGGCCCGCTGCTGCTCGGCGACGAAGTCGTCGCTGACCGGGAGCAGCCCGAACGGGCGGCCGCGCAGCGCGTGTTCCCACGCGTCGAGGTCGGCGCCGTCGTCGGCGGCGAACAGCGCGGCGGCCTCCCGGGGGTTCGCGCGGATCCAGGCGTCCGACTCCTGGAGCGCCCCGACGATGGCCGCCAGGGCGTCGCGGTGCCGGACGGCGAAGTCGCGCCGGGTGAACCACAGCGAGCGGTGGCTGAACAGCCCTTCGGTCTCGATCAGCGTCACCGGCTGCGTCTCGCTCTCCAATTCGGCGAGCGCGGGATAGCTGCCCGTCCAGGCGTCGACCTTGCCGTCCAGGAGCAGTCGCGCGCCTTCGTTCCCGGCGTCGACCGGCTCGATGTCGCGCCAGGTCAGCCCCGCCTGGTCGAGCGCGAACAGCAGGAGCGTCGTCTGCCAGGAGCCGTGGCCGAGGGCGACCCGCTTGCCGGCCAGGTCGGCCGGGGAGGCGATGCCGGAGCCGGGCAGGGCGACCAGCCGCCCGTTGTCCACCCGCGGTCCGGAGATCGCCACGTAGACGATGTCGTGGCCGCGGGCCTGCGCGGTGACCGGCGGGGTGGAGCCGGTGCCGATGAAGTCGTAGCCGCCGTCGAACAGGTGGTCGCCGTGCAGGGACGGCAGGCCCTGCGTGGGGGCGGGACGGTCGCCTGCGGGAAGCGACCGCAGGTCCACCCACTCCACGTCCGGCAGCGAGCGCTCCAGGATGCCCCGATGACGCAGCACCCAGAGCGAGTTGTTGTGGGGGAAGAAGCCGACGCGGGTCATCGAGTCGATCCTTTCGGTTCGAGGGTGGGGATGGACGTGTCAGGCGCGGTGTCCGGCCAGCGGCCGCGCAGCAACGGCAGGACGTTCTCGCCGACGCGGCGCGCCTCCTCCAGGTGCGGCACCCCGGCGAGGATGAACGCGTCCACGCCGAGCGCGATCAGCTCGTCGAGCCGGGCGGCGACCTGCGAGTAGCTGCCGACCAGCCCGAACGCGGGACCGCCGCGCAGCAGGTGGAACCCGCCCCACACGTTGGGGCTCGCCTCCAGCTCGCGGGGCGCGCGGACCGGCCAGTCGACGAACCGCGAGCTGCGCAGCCAGCCGACGGAGTCGCCGGTGGCCTCGGGGCCGCGCAGCTGCTCCGGGTCGACGTGCCGCCAGCCGCGGCGGATCTCCGCCCACGCCTCGTCCTCGGTCTCGCGGGCCAGCACGTCGATGCGCACCGCGAACCTGGGCGACCGGCCGATGGCGGCGCTGTGCTCGCGGACCTGGTCGAACTTGGCGGCCAGCGCCGGGAACGGCTCCAGCCACGACAGGTAGTAGTCGGCGTGCCGCCCGGCGGCCTCGATCGCGGCCTTGGACGAGCCGGAGAAGTAGATCTCGGGGAAGGGCTGCCCGGCGAGGCGCTCGGGCAGCCCCGCGCCCTCGACCTGGTAGAAGCGGCCGTGGTGGGTGACGGGGCCGCCGGACCACACGGCCTTGAGGACGTCGAGGAACTCCGAGGTCCGGGCGTACCGGTCGTCGTGGCCGACCTTGTCGCCCCACCACAGCTGGGCGGGGCCGCCGCCGCCGGAGATGATGTTGTAGACGACGCGTCCGCCGGTGGCGCGCTGCAGGCTCGCCGACATCCGCGCCGCCTGCACCGGATGCAGGAAGCCGGGCTGGAAGGCGATCATGAAGCGGTAGGTGGTGGTCTCGCGGGCGAGGCTCGCGGCCGCCGCCCAGGGGTCGTCGGTGAAGGGGAACGAGGGCAGCAGCCCGCCGACGAATCCCGCCAGCTCGGTGGAGCGCGCGACGTCGGCCATGTGGTCCAGGTGGCTGTACCCGTCCGGACGGCCCTCGCGCAGACCCGGGGTGATGCTGCCCGGGACGACCGGCGACCAGTCGCCGCGGGTCACCAGGCGGCGGCGCAGCGACGGCTGGTCGCCGTGCGTCCCGATGCGCCAGTAGATGTCAATCGACATGGGCGTGCTCCCGAACGAAGAGGGGCAGCAACTGCTCCCCGAGCCGGTAGATCTCCTCGACGTGCGGCGCCGGGTCCAGGACGAACGTGCTCACGCCCCGTTCGGCATAGCCCCGCAGCTCCGCCGCGACCTGCTCGAACGAGCCGGTGACGGCGTGCTCGGGGACGCCGCGGACGGCGCGCGCCTCGTCCTCGTCCTCGCGCGCCGCGACGCTCAGCCGCAGGCCGCAGGCGACGGTCCGGCCGCGCGCGGCGGCCCGTTCGCCCAGGTCGGCGATGAGCGCGTCGAGGTCGCCGGTCACGTCGAAGACGTGGACGTCGGCGTGCTTCGCGGACAGGTCCAGCGCGTCCGCCGAGACGCCGGACAGGTGCACGGCCGGGAAGCGCCGCGCGGCCAGCGGGCCTTGGAAGCCGCCCGCGAGGACCTGGAAGAACCTGCCCTCGTAGATGAAGTCCTCGTGCGCCCACACGCCCTTGGCGATGGTGAGGAACTCGTCGGCGCGGGCGTACCGGTCCGGGCCTTCCAGGAAGTCGCCGTGCGCCCGCGCCGTCGCCGGGGGAAGGTCGACGACCGGCCACCAGCCGAAGCGGTCCCCGGTGAACCGCTGGAGCGACGCCGACAGCTTGGCCGCGTACACCGGGGTCCCGACGCCCGGATGCAGTCCCGCGACTCCGTGTATCCAGCGGTTGTCGCGCAGCAGGCCCGCGACCGCGACCAGCGATTCCTCGGCGTCGGGCGCGAAGGGGGCGACGACGCCGTCGAACCCGGTGACCTCGGCGGCGCGTCCCGCCTCGGCGATCGTGTCGAAGGCGCCGTACCGGCCGCGGCGGAGGTCGGTGACGAACTCCGGCAGCGGCGCCGGAGCCGGGTCCGGCCCGGTCGTCGGCAGCGTGAGCAGGAACCTGGGCGGTTTCCCGGCTGGAGAGGTGGAGGTCATGCCGCCGTCCTCGCGGAGACCTCGCGCAGCGGCTCGGGCGCCGCCCACGACGCGACGTCCACGTCGGCGGCCAGGAAGCCGTGCAGCAGCAGGAAGTCCTTCTGCTTCACGAGCAGGTCGAGGCGTTCGGGCGAGAGGTCGGGACGCAGCGTCCGGTGGAACCCGTCCCGGTAGGCGGTGCGCACGCCGGACGCGCCCGACCGGGTCTCCCCGGCGAGGATCCGCCGCACGCCGTCCAGGTCGGCGGCGGCCCAGTCGGCCGCGCGCAGCGTGGCGGCGAGGAACGCGGTCACCAGCTCGGGCCGCTCCTCCAGCAGCCGCTCGTGCACGGTGATCGGCCGCGGCGTGCCGTTGTTGACGCGGGTCGACGGGTCGGGATGGGCGTCCAGGTCGACGCCGACGACGAGGCCGAGCTCGGCGGCCTGCTCGGCGGCGCGGGCGCCCTTGACGTAGACGGCGTCCACCTGACCGCGGACGAGTTCGTCCAGGCCGGGCCAGGCGATGCGGCCGCCGCGCGCGTCGCGTCCCACCGACGGCGACAGGTCGGCGGCGACCTCGACGAACGTGACGTCGTCCAGGCCGAGACCGCCCTGGGTGAGCGCGCCCTTGATGCCGTGCAGCGCCATCGCGCGCGGAAAGCTCTGCGCCCTGGTCCGGGCCCAGCGGGGCAGCGCCACGCGGGCGCCGCGCAGGTCCCCCGGCCCTTCGATGCCCGAGCCCGGACGGACGAGGACCGACTGCCACTCCTCGATCCACGTCAGCCCGATCAGCCTGGTCGGCGCGCCCTCGCTGCGGGCGGCCAGCGCGGGGACGTTGCCGCCCTCGCGGAACAGCCCGGGCAGGTCGTGGTCGAAATGGTGGCGGGCCAGCTCGGGTTCGGCGTCCTGCAGGACGCCCACCTCCAGCCCGTACGGCGCGAACGCCTCGGCCAGCCCGCCGCGCCGATGGGCGAGACCGCTGGCGGTCGGAACCGGGCAGCGGGTGAACCAGATCTTGTCGACACCACGGGTACTCGGGCTGCTCATGCGATCACTCCTCGGTCAGCGGGCAGGTCGGCTCGGTCGGAGGGCGGGGCCACTCGGTCGGAGGGCGGGGCCGTCTGGTCGGACGGCGGGGCCGTCTGGTCGGACGGCGGGGCCGTCTGGTCGGACGGCGGGGAGACGCCAAGGCGGGCGAGCAGCTCACGGCGGTGTTCCAGCGCCGCCGGGTCGGCCGCGGCCGACGACGCGCCGCGCGGACGGGGCAGCTCGATGGCACGGTCCACCACGAAGGCGCCGCCGTCCAGCACGGCGACCCGGTCGGCCAGGCGCACCGCCTCGTCCACGTCATGGGTGACGAGCACGACCGCGGGACGGTGCCGGGCGCACAACTCGGCCACCAGATCCTGGGCCTGCAACCGGGTCAGGGCGTCCAGGGCGGCGAACGGCTCGTCCAGCAGCAGCACCTGCGGGTCGCGGACCAGCGCGCGGGCCAGCGCCACCCGCTGCGCCTCCCCGCCCGACAGGGTGGCGGGCCAGGCGCGCTCGCGTCCGCCCAGTCCAACCTCGGCGAGCGCGCGACGGCCCTTGTCGCTCGTCGAACGCGGCAGCCCGAGCGTGACGTTGGCCAGCACCCGCCTGGCCACCACCAGCCGGGGCTCCTGGTAGACCGTGGTGACGCGCGGCGCGGTCAGCACCGTCCCCGCGTCGGGCCGCTCCAGCCCGGCCAGCAGGCGCAGCAACGTCGTCTTGCCGGTGCCGCTCGGCCCGAGCAGCGCGAAGAACTCGCCGCGCCTGACCTCCAGGTCGATCCCGTCCAGGACGGTCTTGGCGCCGAACGCCTTGCGCAGCCCCCGGACCCGCACCGCAACCTCGTGCCCGTCGCGGGTCATCGGGCCGTCACCTGCCCGCGCCACGGCGTGGCGAGCCGTTCCACACCTCGGATCGCCAGGTCGATGAGCAGCCCGAGCAGCGCGTAGATCAGGATGCACAGCACCATGTAGTCGTTGCGGTAGTACTGCTGGGCGAGCGTCACCAGGTAGCCGATGCCCTCGGTCGCGCCGAGCTGCTCGGCGGCGATCAGCCCGGTCAGCGACACCGCGAGGCTGATCCGCAGCGCCATCAGGACGCTGGGCAGCGCAGACGGGAGCACCACCGACACCGCCAGCCGCGCGCCGCGCAGACCGAACCCGCGCGCGGCCTCCACCACCTTGCGGTCGACGCCGCGCACCCCCAGGTAGACGTAGGCGTACATGGGCGCGGAGGCGGCCACGGCGATGAGCGCGACCTTGAACGTCTCGCCGACGCCGAACCAGGAGATGAACAGCGGCACCAGCGCCAGGAACGGCACCGCCCGCTTCATCTGCAGGGTCAGGTCGATCAGTTCCTCGCCGAGCGCCGACAGCCCGGCGGCCGCGCCGAGCACCAGCCCCGCCCCGCAGCCGACCAGGACGCCGAGGGCCGCGCGGCGCGCCGAGGCGAGCACGTAGTCGGCGAGTTGCCCGGTGGAGGCCAGCTCCCGCAGCGCGGACAGCACCGCGCCCGGCCCGGTCAGGACGTCCGGCGGGATGCGGCCGCTGGCGGCCCCCCACCACCAGGCGACCAGCAGCGCCAGCGGCACCGACAGCCGCAGGGCCAGCGAGACCGCCGGGCGCCGTCGCCGCTGTCCCAGCCAGGGCGGCGGGCGCAGCTCGCCGACCGCCTCCTCGGCCGCCTCCGCTACCGGACGCCGCGTCACCGCCCCGGCATCGGACGTGATCTCGGCGGTCATCGAACGGCCCCGAACTTGAACAGGACGTCCTCGGGCCGGATCGCGTTGGGCACCACGCCCTGCTCCCGGAACAGACCGGCGACCGCGGTGACGTGCGCGCCGTCTGCGTCGGTGACGGGACGCGGCACGTTCTGGTAGCGGGCCTTGGCGATCTCCTCGTCCAGCCGCGCACCGGACAGGGCGGTCGGGCCCTTGTCGAGGAACACGTTCTGGAACTTGCGCGGGTCGCGCTTCTCCTGCTCGGTCAGCTCGCGGAGCACGTCCAGGAAGACCTGCACGGCGCGCGGGCTGCCCTGGAGCACCTCGGTGCGGGCGGCGAAGATGGTGAGGTCCTGGTCGGGCAGGTCGCGGCCGTGCACTAGGACCCGCGCGCCCTTGGCGACGACCTCGGGATAGGCCTTGACGATCGCCCACCAGGCGTCGACCTTGCCGGTCGCGAACGCCGACGCGCCCTGCGCCGGGTTCAGATAGACGCGCTGGACCTGCGAGGCCGGGATCCCGGCCTGCTTGAGCGCGAGGAGCAGCAGGTACTCACCGCGTCCGGCCTTGTTCACGGCGACGCGCTTGCCGACCAGGTCGCGCACCGTCCGGATCGGGCTGTCCGCTTTGACGACCAGGCCGTCCTCATACGGCGCGGCCTTGTCGGTGACCCGGTCGGCGACGGCGAAGATGCGCAGGTCGCGACCGTTGGCCAGGTAGCCCACGGCCGGTGAGATCGCGCCCTCCAGCACGTTCACCGACCTGGACCGCACCGCGTCGATCGTCGCGGTGAACGAGGCGTACGAGCCGCCCCACTCCACCCGCGCGCCGACGGCCTTGAGCCGCTCCTCCAGGATCTTCTCGCGCTTGGCGTAGGCGAGCACGCCGGCGTTGCCCGGGTCGCTCAGCTTGATCACCGCGCCGCGCCCGGAGCCGCCGCCCCCCGCCGTGGCCGACCCGCCGCAGGCGGCGGTCAGGCTCAGCAGGAGGACGAGGGCGGCGCAGACCAGCGGTGGCCGACGACGCGGGGCTTTTGCGCTTGAGGCGTGCGGAACTGAACTCGACATGGCTGACTTGGCCCTTCACGAACGAGCGAGAAGACGACCGCCGCCGCGTCCGGACAGGACGAAACGGCGGGTTCTCGCGGGAGGAGAACTCGGAGGAGGAGGGGTGGGGGAGGGCAGATCAGCGACAGAGAGTGCTGTCCAGCCGCATGTGGTCCACCACACGCCGAACAGTCAGGGCACCGGACATATCCCCATAATTATGGTAGGAAAACTATGTGTCAAGCCTGCGCAGGTCAGACCCTCCGCCAGCCGGACGCGGCGGCCTCGGCGCAGCGACACGCGGCCCGCGCCGAGGCTCCTTCACCCACCCGCCGGGGACAGGGGGCCGGGTCCCGTCTCGCCCGCGACGGCAACTCGGAGGCGGGGGCGGACAGCGGACGCGATCAGCTCTAGGTGAGACAAATCCGTGGGGTCGAGACATTTCAGATAAATGCGCTGGACGCCGAGGTTTCCGTAAGCGGCGATGCGCTCGGCGACTTCGGCGGGTGAGCCGATGAGGGAGCGGTCCGCCAGGTCTTCGAGACGGCGCGCGCTGCGGGCCAACCGGTCGGCGACCTCTTGCGGGGTCGCGCCGACGCATGCGAGTTGCATGGCCGAGAGTTTGATTTCGGCCGGATCTCGGGCGCCGGCTCTCGCGGCGTCCTTGAGGAGACGTATCCGTTCCGCCGTGTCCTGCAGGGAAAGGGACGGCACGTTGAACTCGTCGGCGTAGCGGGCGGCGAGGGCGGGTGTTCTCCGCAGGCCCCGACCGCCGAGGATGAGGACAGGCGGACGGTCGGGCCGGGGAAGCGCCGGGCATTCGAGCAAGCGGTAATGGCGCCCCTCGAAAGTGAAGGGAGCCGTGCCGCGGAAGAATTCGCGCAGGATCCGTATCTGCTCCTCAAGCCGTGAGAAGCGCTCCACGGTGGGCGGAAAAGGAACGGCGTGGGAGTGATGCTCGGCCGAGTACCAGCCGGCGCCGAGGCCGACGTCGATCCGGCCGCCGGACATCACGGCGGTCTGGGCGATCTGGACGGCCAGGAGTCCGGGAGGGCGGAAGGTCGCGGAGGTCATCAGGGAGCCGAGCCGGATCCGGTGCGTCTCCCTGGTGAGCGCCGCGAGCGTGAGCCAGCAGTCGAGCGGTCCCGGTGATCCGTCTCCGGTGGAGACGCCGGGGAGCCGGGCCAGGTGGTCGGTGCAGAAGAAGCCGTCGAACCCCAGGTCTTCCGCCTTGCGCGCGAACCGGGACACCTCTTCGTAGGAGGAACCCTGCTGGGTCTCGACCACGACGCAGAGTTCCATGTCTCACATCCGGATCAGCGCGCGGAGCCAGGGGATCTCCTCTTTGGCGTGCCGCCAGAAAAGGTCCTCGAAAAGGTAGTGCGCGGCGAGCATGCGCCAGCCGTCCCACCGATGCGCGACCTCGGCGAGGATCTTCTCGGCCGGGACGATCTCCTCGTCGAACAGCAGCCTGGAGTAGATCTTCTGCTCCCACGGCGGAACCGTTTCGAAGGCGTCGTGGTGATGGAACACCTCGAACAGCAGGTAGGAGACCGACGCGGGTCCGACACCGTAGATTTTCAGCAGGTGGTGGCGCCGTTCGGCCGAAGGGAGCGCCCGGATCGCGAATTCGTCCACCTCCCCCGCTCGAAAGGACTCGGCGATGCGGTGGAGGGTCTTGGCGCGGTATCCGAGTTTGAGTTCTCGCAGGCGCTGCTCGCCGGCGGACGCGACCTGCTCCGGCCGCCAGAACGTCGGGAACTCGCGGCCGTCGAAGCCGGCGACCGTCCCGAACTCGCCGAACAGCGCGGACATCATCTGGGTGCTTCTGCGGACGGTCGTGTTCTGGAGTACCACCGCGATCGCCAGGAACTCGTAGAGTGAATAGCTCGTGCCGACCCTCATTCCGGACCAGCGCTCGATGGCCGGGCCGAGAACCGGGTCGTCTCGGAAGAGCTCGACGAACGGCGCGATTTCGGCGTCGAGGTCGAACCGCGTGGTCAGTTCGCGGGCCACTTTCTGGAGCGTCGTCTCCGGCAGCCTGTCCGCGGAGTAGACGGTGAGCCGTATCCCGGGGGCCGTACGGCTGCCGGCGTCCACCATGCGGATGCCGAGGACCCGGCCCTCCCAGATCATGGTCTGCCAGTACGCGCCCGGCTCATGGTGCCGGAAGGCCACCGGAAAATGGGACGACTTCCGGAAGGTTCCATCGAAATGGAACGGCACCGAAGGGCTAATACGGATGGTCTCGGAATATGGCAGACCGGTCTTCATGTATTCGCTTGCCTCCCGCTTATGGTCGCCGTATGCTCATGAATCCAGGTCGTTCGGTCGATGAAAGGGAGAGCCCCCGTGCGCGCCTTTATCGTGGTAGAGAGCCTCACCGACGCCGGCATTCTTGACACCCTTCCCGGGACGCTGGACCGGCGCTACCCCTTCACGCTCAACAACGGCCCGGTGGAACTGGTCGAGTACGACGTGCCGGACGAGGACGCGCTCTCCTTCGCGCGGACGCTGTCCGAAAACCTGCTGCCGACCAGGTACTACGGGCACCTGGTCGGCGAGAACACGATGATCGTCGCGTTCCCGTACGTCATCGCCCTGGTCGACCGTGGCGACGAGGGCAGCGTGACGAAGGCGCAGCAGGTCGGAGCGCTGTTCGACATTCCGGCCGTCCAATTGCAGGTGGCGAGGATGTTCGAGGTCGACCATCCGGACGTCGACACCCCCTCGGCATAACGGACGGGCGAAACCGCCGACCAGCAGCGGCATGACCCGGTATCCGACCACGGAATCCTCGGCTCGTACACCTTCATCGTGGGCTTCCCCGGAGAGACCGTCGCCGAGCAGGACGAGACGTACGAGCTGATGAAACGGCTCCGCGAACTCACGCCCACACCGGAGACCAGGGTCCACCTTTTCGCCCCCTATCCCGGAACCCCTCTCTACGAGGACTCGCTGCGGCACGGATTCGAGCCGCCGACCTCCCTCGAAGGATGGGCGCGCTATGACTACTACGACTCCCAGACGCCGTGGACATCGGCGGAAATGGTCGAGCGGGCATGGACCAACACCTTGATGCGGACCCGTCCGGCCGGCTCGGGAACCGCGTCGTGAACGGCCTGACGCTGCCGCACGCACCGCCAAGCCCCGCTCCAGCGGGCTCACCATGGTCATCGACAACGGCCTGCCCACCGCCCATTTCACCGACGCCGTGTCCAGCTTCGCCGAGCACATCGACCTGGTGAAGTTCGGCTGGGGAACGGCCCTGGTCACCCCGGGCCTGGCGAGGAAGATCGAGGTCCTGGCCGATCACGTCACGCCGTTCATGTTCGGCGGCACGCTTTTCGAGAAGTACGTCGTCCAGGGTCGTTTCGACGACTACCGGACGTTGTGCCACCTGCACGGCTGCGGAGCCGTCGAGGTCTCCAACGGCACCATCGACCTCGACGACGGAGGGAAGGCGTCCTACATCACCAAGCTCGCCGCCGAATTCGAGGTCATCGCCGAGGTCGGCTTCAAGGACCATCCGAGATCGGAGCTGCTCTCCCCCAGCCAATGGGTGCACAGCATCAACTCGGACCTGGCCGCGGGAGCGAGCCGGGTCGTCCTCGAAGCACGCGAGAGCGGATCGAGCGGCATCTGCCGGCCCGGCGGCGAACTGAGGTACGGCCTCGTGGAGGACATCCTCCGCGCCGACCTCGACGTCACCAGCCTGATCTTCGAAGCCCCGAACAAGCGGCTCCAGACCCATCTCATCAAGCGCATCGGCCCCGAAGCCAACCTGGGAAACATCGCGTTCTCCGACGTCATCGCCCTGGAGACCCTCAGGCTCGGGCTCCGCGCGGAGACACTCCTCGACGCGGAAGGACAGCACGCCCGTGCGCCCCTCGTATGACGCATTCCACCTGGACTGCCCGTCGAGGTGTCTGTCCGGCGGTGCTGTCACGGCTCCTGCCCGAAAGATCAGTAAACTATGTGAAAGATCAGTAAACTCTTGTGGATCATGGTCATTGGAGGATGCGGGAGGCGCTCCATGGCAGGTCCAGGGGCTTATGTGTTCGGCGACGAGGAACGGCGCGAGGTCGAGGACGTCCTCAGGAGCGGGCATCTCTCCCGGTACGGTTCCGGCGACGACCCCGGCTTCACCCAGAAGGTCCACACCCTGGAACGGGAGTTCGCCGAACACTGCGGCGTCGCGCACGCCGTGGCGACCAGCTCCGGGACCGGCGCCCTGCTCGTCTCGCTGCTCGCCGCCGGTATCGGTCCCGGCGACGAGGTCCTGGTCCCGGGCTTCACCTACGTCGCGACCATGGGCGCCGTCGTGCACGCCCGCGCGGTGCCGGTCCTGGTCGAGGTCGACGAGTCGCTGACGATGGACCCCGAGGACCTGCGCCGCAAGATCACCCCGCGTACCCGGGCCGTGCTCGTCGTGCACATGCTGGGCAACGCGTGCGACATGCGCGCGATCCGCAAGATCGTCGAGGATCACGACCTCGTCCTGATCGAGGACGCCTGCCAGGCCGGCGGCGGCTCCTACGAGGGCCGAGCGCTCGGGTCCTTCGGGGCGCTCGGCGCGTTCTCGTTCAACCGGTACAAGATGATGACGGCCGGCGACGGGGGCATCGTGGTCACCGACGACGAGCGGCTGTACGAGCGGGCCTTCGCCCTGCACGACCAGGGGCACATCCCGCTGCGGAGCGGCGGCAAGACGGCGGGGCACCCGCGCAGCCTGATCGGGCTCAACTTCAAGATGAACGAGCTGACGGGCGCCGTCGCGCTCGCCCAGCTGCGCAAGGTCGACCAGATCGTCGCGACCCTGCGGGAGAAGAAGGCGACCCTGCGCGCCCGCATCTCCGACCTGCCCGGCGTGCGCCCCCGGGTGCTCAACGACCCGGCCGGGGACTGCGGCTCGCTGCTGACCTACCTGTTCGACGAGCGGTCGCGCGCCGAAGCGGTGGCCGAGCGCCTCGGCGTCCGCACCGTGGCCGCGTCCGGCTGGCACGTGTACGGGCTGATGGACCAGATCGTCGAGCACAAGACCCCCGTGCCCGGCTGGTCGGAGCCCGCCCGGTACGCCCAGCCCGGCGACCTGCCGCGCACCGACGACATCCTCGGCCGCGCCGTCAACATCAGCGTCGGGGTCGTCGACACCGGCATCGGCGCCGGGTTCGGCATCAACATCAACTCCTCGGACGCCGAGATCACCTCGGTCGCCGAGCGGTTCACCGCCGCCTGCACGGCGGCCGCATGAGCGCGCCCGCCGCCCCGGCCACGCCGGGGTCCCGGCCGGTGCGGCTCGGCCTGATCGGGCACGGCAAGCTCGGCGCCGTCCACGCCCGGCACATCGCCGCCTGCCCGGACACCGAACTCGCCGCCGTGTGCGACTCCGAGCCCGCCGCGCTCGTGACGGCCGCCGAGCACGGTGTCCCGGTCACCACCGACCTCGACGGATTCCTCGCCATGCCGTTCGACGGCGTCGTCATCGCGTCGAGCACCCAGGCGCACGCCGGGCACATCCTCGCCGCCGCCCGCGCGGGCAAGGCGATCTTCGTGGAGAAACCCGTCTGCCTGACCCTCCAGGACACCGACCGGGTCCTCCAGGAGGTCGTGGACGCGGGCGTGCCGTTCCAGATCGGTTTCCAGCGCCGCTGGGACTCCCGCTACCTGCACGCCAAGCGGATCATCGACTCCGGCGGCATCGGCGAGCCCGTCCTGTTCAAGACGCACGGACGTGATCCCGACGCCTCCAACCCGGCGAACTGGGGCCTCGACCGCAACGGCGGGCTGTTCCTCAACTGCGCGATCCACGACTTCGACGCCGCCCGGTTCCTGCTCGGCCGCGAGGTGCGCGCCGTCACCGCGACCGGCGCGGCGCTGGTCCACAAGGGCCTGCGGGACAAGGGCGACATCGACACGTGCTCGGCCACCCTGCACCTCGACGGCGACACGATGGCGCTGACCGAGTGGAGCCGCTACGCCACCTACGGCTACGACATCGCGATGGAGGTCGTCGGCACCGAGGGCATGGTCCAGTTCGGCCGCGAACGCGGCGAGGCGGTGCTGGTCCGGCCGTCGACCCGGGACGGGGCCTCGGTCTTCGACGTGTTCGGCGACGCCTACCGCGACTCCGTCGAGGCGTTCGCGGCGTCCATCGCCGGCGGGACGCCGACCTCGCCGGGAGTGGAGGACGCCCGGACGGCCCTGCACATCGCGCTCGCCGCCCGGCGCTCGTTCGAGACGGGGCGGAGCGTGCCGGTGAAGGCCCTGCCGCCGCTGACCCGCGGCGGCGCGGCCGTCCCCGCGCCGCGCGGGGCCCGCCCGCCCGAAGTCCTGGCGCGGAGGCAAGACGGCCAGGCCGGAAACGGTGCGTATCCTCGGCCTGACGACGGGCGGACGGCCGTGCCGCTGACGGACGGTGGAGGATGAGGCGCGAGCACGAAGCGGCGCCGTGACCGAGCACGGAGCCGAGAGGCGGGACGCCCCGGTCCCGGGCCCGGCGAAGGTCCCGGGCCCGGCGAAGGTCACGGGTCCGGCGAGGGTCACGGGTCCGGCGAGGGAGGCCCCGTGACCGTCCTGGCGGCCCTGATCGCGGTCGCGTCCGGCGGGTGTTTCGCGCTCAGCGCCGCCCTCCAGCACCACGCGGCGCACCGGGAGGCCCGCCGCGACGCCCGGGCGCCCCGGACGCTGGACCCGCGCCTGCTGGCCCGCCTGGCACGCCGTCCGCTGTGGCTCGGCGGGCGGCTGGCCGCCATCCTCGGGGTCGTCCTGCAGGCACTGGCCCTGCGCGCCGCGCCGCTGTCCCTCGTGCAGCCGCTGCTGATGATCGGCCTGGCCCTGTGCGTCGTGCTCGAACCCCGGCTCGGCGGCGACCGCGCCGACCGCCGCACCCTCGGGGCCGCCCTGCTGGCCACGAGCGGTTTGACGGTCTTCATGGTCGTCGCCGAGCCCGCCGCCGGCGACCGCGCGCCCACCGCGGCCACGATGGGCGTCGTCGCGGGCGCGTGCGCGCTGGCCATCACCGGCTGCCTGGCCGCGGCGCGGCGCCGACCCGCCGCCGCGGGCGCCGCGCTCGGCGCCGCCACCGGCATCGCGTTCGGGCTCACCGCCGCCGTGCTCAAGGCGGGCACCGGAACCTTCGACGACCCGGTCGCGCTCGTGGCGAACTGGGCGCCCTACGCCTACCTCGCCTGCGCCGCCATCGCCCTGTTGCTCAACCAGAACGCCTTCCTGACCGGCTCGCTCACCGCCCCGCTGACCGCGATCACCCTGAGCGAGCCCCTGACGGCCCTGCTCATCGGCCTGACCGCCTTCCACGAACGCCTCGACGTCACCGTCCCGCGGGCGGCGCTCATGCTGGCCGGAGCCGCCGCGATGACCACCGGCGTCCACCGCCTCGCCGCGTCCCGCCCCACCGCCCCGCGAGCGTCCACCGGCGCCGTCGCGACCACCGCACCCGATCGGATCAAAGTCCACCCGGTATCCCTCCACAAGCCGTGAAGGTCGTCCGCCGCGGCGGCACCGTTGTCGTGGTGCGGATCCTCAGCCGCGCGACGTCGTGACGACGAGAGTGCGCAGTCCGGGATTGCCCTGTTGCGTGCTGTTCCAGGCGCCGACCGCCGTGACGTTGCCAGGTGCGACCGCGGCGACCCCGTCCAGGGTGGTGGAGTTCGAGCCCTTCGGGTTGCTCGGGCTGGGCACGATGCTCCAGGCGCTGCCGTTCCAGTGCTCGATCAGCGACTGGTTGACGCCGTCGGCACCACCGGTGGCCGCGCCCACCGCCCACACGTCACGCGAGGACAGCGCGGTGACGCCGCTGAGGAAATTGGAGTTGACGCTGTTGCCGACGTTCGGCACCGGCACCTTGCTCCAGGCCGTACCGTTCCAGTGCAAAGCGAGATTGCGCGATTCTCCACCGTTGTCGCCGAGTGACGTGCCCACGGCCCAGACGTCGTTGGAGGACACGGCGTGTACCGCTTCCAGAGAGGTCTGCCCGATGGGCAGGGTCGGCAGGACGGACCACTGGGTGCCGTTCCAATGCAGGATCAGTTCGTCGGTGTTGCCACTGTGTGAGTCGACGGTGGAGCCGACGGCCCATACGTCGTTCGTGGACACCGCCGAGACCGCCCTTACGAAGTTCACTCCGTTCGGTACGTCCGGCACCGAAACGACGCTCCACGCCGTACCGTTCCAGTGCTCGAACAGCGGAAGGATCTCGTTGGGGGTCGAGAAATTGCCGGTCGCCCACACGTCATTCGTCGACACCGCGGCGACGCCGGTCAACCGGTCGCCGTCCGTGCCTGCGTTCGGGCTCGGCACGATCGACCACGCGGTGCCGTTCCAGTGCTCGATCAGCGTGGCGTTCTTCTCGATGGACAGGTTGGAGTTCTGGACGCCGACCGCCCAGACGTCCTTCGACGACGCCGCCGCGACGGCGGCGAGCTGACTGCCCGACGTGCCGTCCGGGGACGGCGTCGCCGACCAGCGCGTTCCGTTCCAGTGCTCCGCCAAGGTGTGTTCGGTGGTGTCGGGCTTCGAGACGAAACCGACCGCCCACCCGTCCCGCGGCGTAATGCTCGCCGTCGAGGACAGGAGGTCGTTGGAGACCGGCGCCGTGGCGGTGTCAACACTGGGCACGACTCGGAAGATCGAGGCGCTCGCGTCCGCTTCGGCGGTATTCGCCAGAAGCAGGCCCGCGGCGGCCAGTGCCAGGAAAGGAATCATTCTTTTCCGCATGCTGTCCCCTCAGAGGATTGGCATAGGACGATCGTGTCCACCAGGGGATACGGCGAGGGGTTACAACGTCCGCTGCGCTGGCCGCAGGGTCCCGGGTACCCGAGACATGGCCCCCAGGCAGGGCGCTCGGCGGCCGCGATCGCGGAGATCCGGCCGCGCGTGCTCGCCGTCGATGTCGGGGCGGTCGGGCTCGCGGTCGAGGGCCGGGCGCACGCCGCGAGTGGGATCAGGTCGCCGGCGGGCTCATGCCCGCCGCCCGGCCTTCGGCGGATTGCGGGCGCGCACAATGATCGATTCGGGTTTTGGTGTGCATTACTCACGCTCGCATTTAAGGCGCCTGGGACGGTCAAGACCCCCGACAGATAGCCAGGTCAGCATGGGCTTGCCGTCTTGACGGGGCCGCTGCACCCCGAAGAGAACCTTAAGAAAGTCTCAAAACCGTTGAACCAGATGTTTGGCCCGACTCGTACGTCCTACTGATCGCCCGTTCCTCTAGGCCTACCCCTCAGACCCGGAGACGCTTGGCTATGGCTTCATCAGGAACCACCGGCGGGTTTCGGAACCTCGTCCGCTTCCCCCGGCCCTCACCCGACAGCGATGACGAACAGATCGCCGCGGAGTTGTACCGCGAGTACCACCGGCCGCTGACGTCCTTCGTCATGCGGCTCACCGCGGGCGACCGGCAATGGGCTGAAGACGTCGTCCAGGAGACCTTCATCAGGGCCTGGAAGAGCGCGGACCGGCTCGACTCCTCGACCGGCTCCCTGATGCCCTGGCTGGCCACGGTCGCGCGGCGTATCGTGATCGACAATCGGCGCTCCCGGGACCTTCGGCCGCCCGAGGTCGGTGACCAGGCCCTGGCGCACCTTCCCATCGCGGACGAGATGGAAAGTCTTTTGCACAAGGTGGTCGTGGCGGAGGCGCTGAACGCGCTGTCGGCCCCTCATCGAGATGTGCTGACCGAGACCGTGCTGCGCGACCGTTCCGTCAACCAGGCCGCGGAAGTGCTCGGCATTCCGGTGGGGACGGTCAAGTCCCGCGTTTATTACGCGCTGCGCGCGTTGCGCGTCGCTTTGGAAGAAAGGGGGGTGACGGCATGACCTCGCAGGTCGAGCACACCGATGTCGGCGCCTACGCCTTGGGCCTTCTCGAGGAGGACGACCGTCGCGCGTTCGAGGCGCACCTCGAACAATGCGCCTCATGCGCGGCCGAACTCGGAGAGTTGAGCGGCATGGCCGAGTTGTTCTCCGGCCTCGACGAGTTCACCGACGCCGTCCACGACCTGGACGGCGACGGCGGTGCGGCCGGGACCGCCCCGGAGCGGCCCGCGGACGGGGTGATCGATCTCGGACGCCGACGGCGCCGTGCCGAGCGCCGCCACCGGCGCGGGACCTACATGATCGGCGCCGCGGCCGCCGCCGCGCTGATCGCCACCGGCGTCACCGTCGGCGCCGGCCTCGGCGACGACGGTTCCGTGGAGGGCGGGCACGCGCACAGCCCGGCGCAAGCGCTGGTCGTCTCCGGTGAGCGTCACTCCGGCTCCGACGCCAGGACGGGCGCGAGCGGCCTGGTCGGGTTGGAGGCCAAGAGTTGGGGCACGCACGTCGGGCTGGAGTTGAAGGGCGTCCGCGGTCCGCTCGAATGCCGGCTGGAGGCGGTGTCCCGCACCGGTCGGCGAACGGTCGTCACCGGCTGGCGGGTTCCGGACAAGGGCTACGGTGTGCCCGGCTCCCCCGCGCCGCTGATCACCCACGGCGGCACCGCGATCCAGCGCGACGACCTCGACCACTTCGAGGTGAAGATCGAGGGGGGCGGAACGCTGCTCACCATTCCGGTCTGACCCCGCGCACGTCCGGCAGAGCGCTCGGCACGGTGACCGCACCGTGCCGAGCGCTCTTTTCGCACGCCGGCGGCTGACGCCTCGGTCCTTCGAAGGGTTGGCCCCTGGTCATCGGACGGTGAACTGGTCGGCACACCTCGCCCGTACGACCTGCCGAGGTGGAGAAGCGAAATGCGACCCACTCGGCTCGGGACGGTGGATCGTCCGACGACCAGGACGAGCCACCTGAGGGGCCCGAGCGGCCAGGGGCCCGGCGGCGGACGCGGAAGCGCGACCGCCGCCGGGCCCCGCAGAGACACGGACCATGGTGCCGGGCCCCCTCGCCCCTCGGCTGCGTGGAGGTACGCCCCACGCGCACGCCTCCGTCCCGGACCCGCTGCCGGTCGGCCCTCCCGCGGCCGAACGGACGGCCCCGCACGTGAGAAGGCCGGGGCGGGGGATCTCCCCCGCCCCGGCCTCGTCCGGCCGCAGGTCAGCGGTTGAGCTGACCGCGGACGGCGCCGCCCGGGAACTCGGCGCTGTGGATGTTGGCGTACCAGTTGCGCGGGTTGGTGCGGATGCCCTGCACGACGCTCGGCTCGACGCCGGTGGCGGTGCCCGCCACCGCGAAGACCGTGCTCGGCACGGGGGTGGTGACCAGGTTGGCGGTGACCGGGCCGTTGGTTCCGAACACGCCGCGGTGGATGTGGGCGAGGGTCGGGGCGACGCCGATCCAGGCCATGGAGAATCGGAGCGAGCCGGTTCCCGCGGGGCGGACGAAGGCGACCGCCCTGCCGTCCGGGTCGCCGACCGCGGGGCCGCCCTTCACCGGCACCTCCTGGTCACCGGACAGGAAGGCGCGCCGGCCGCCGGTCTTGAGCAGCCTCAGGACGTCGCGCCTGCCGCCGAGCGGCGCGAGCTGCGCGCGGACGGCGCCCTTCGGGTTCTCCTTGGTGTGCAGGTTCACGTACCAGTTGCCCGGATTGGCACGCAGGCCGTCCGCGATCGTGGGATCCGGAACCGTCACGGATCCCGCCGCCGAGGTCACCGTCGCCGGCATCGCGCTGGAGAACAGCGGCACCGCGACATCGCCGTTGACACCGGCCGGGCCCCGGTGGATGTGCCCCAGTGTCGGAGCGGTGATCCCGGTCCAGTCCAGGGCGAAGGTCACCCGGTCGCCCTGGACGCGGACCAGGGCGGTGCCGCTGCCGTCCGCGTCGCCCGCGGAGGCCGGCACCTCGTTGGCCCCCGAGAGCCTCGCCACCAGGAACACCGGCTTGTTGCGCGCATTGTTCATCGCGGGACGCCGCCCGTCCTGCGGCTGCTGCCCGCTCTGCGGCGGCGTGGGGTTCGCCGAGGCTCCGGGGGTCGGGTCGCCCGACGGCGCGCCGGTCGGCGCGGCCGCGCCATGACCGGCCCCGTGGCCCTGGTCCGGGGCAGCGGAGGGGCTGTGCCCCGGGTGACCGTCCGCGTGCGCGGGGACCGTCCCGAGCAGCGCCAGCCAGACCGCCGCGATCGGCAATGAGATGAGGCTCTTGCGCATTGGTGGTTCCTTCGGAGTGAGTGAACGTGCGTCTGAGGTGCCCCGGTGTACGACGAGATCTCGAGATCGGGTTCAGCCGAAGAAAAATGAATTCGATTGAACCCGTCCCGGACCGCTCAACGTGTATCGAGGCGGTAGGTGCAATCCATTCCACTCCACGCAAGGGGGCATTCTCATGCGCGCACGTTTTGCTCTGCTCGGCGCGGTCGTGATCCTCGGACTCGCCGGTTGCGGCGGTTCCGACAAGGGCCACGCGGGAAAGGCGCCAGACGAGCCCGTCGCCATCAAGGTCAGCCAGTCCGAACTCGGGCCGATCATCACGGACCGGTACGGACGGACCCTGTACGCCTTCACCAAGGACAGGGCCGGGACCAGCGTCTGCGCGGACGAGTGCATCGCCACGTGGCCGGCGCTCGCGAGCCGGACGAAGGTCGCCCCCGGACAGGGTGTCGACCAGTCTCTGCTGAAGAACTCCCAGCGGTCGGCGGGCACCTTCCAGGCCACCTATGGCGATTGGCCGCTCTACTACTACGCGGGCGACGGAAAGCCGGGCGACCTCGACGGCCAGGGCGTGGACGACGAATGGTTCGTCGTCGGCGCCGATGGCAAGCTCGTCAAACAGGAAGCGTGACGATCGCTTTGGGGGCGGATCCGATACGACGCGCGCGGATCCGCCCATATTCGCGCGATGCGAAACACTGGAATCCGTAGCCCGCTTTTCACCTCACCGCGCGAAGAACGGCAGGACGCCCGAACGGCCGCGTCCGCCTTGCGCACCCTGACGGCCCATCACGCATGATCGGGCCCGGAGGCCGAAGCCGTCCGAAGACCGCACGGTCCGTGAAGGAACCGCACGGGCAACGGAACCTGCCCTTGAGGCCCTGGCGGATCATCCTTCGCGCGTCGTATCGTCATGGTCGGTTCACTCCGCAGCGCGGCGCGCTCGACGGGTGGGAGACTCTCGTGAGCACCGGCCTGGTGGTGGAATCCGTCCGTGCGCTGTCGGCGGCTCACCGCGAGATCCTTAACGAGACGGTGCTCAGCGGACGCACCGTGAACGAGGCGGCCGAGGTGCTCGGGATCCCCGTCGAAACGGTCAAATCGCGTGTCTACCATGCGCTTCGAGCGCTGCGGGTCGCCCTTGAGGAGAGAGGGGTCACGGCGTGACGGCCGAGGTCGAGCACAGCGACGTCGGGGCCTACGCGCTGGGGCTGCTGACTCCCGCCGACGCGAAGACCTTCGAGGACCACCTCGCCGCCTGCGAGCGGTGCGCCGATGAGCTCGCCGACCTCCGCGGCGTGGCCGGCCTCCTGACCGGACTCGGACCCGTGCGGGACGACGCGTCGGCCGAACCAGCGGGCGGGGGCGTCGACCTCCTACGGCACCGCCGCGGCGTCCGGCGCACCCGCCTCCTGCTCGCCGTCGCCGCGGTGCTCCTCTTCGCGGGCGGGGTCGTCGTCGGGACGACCCAGCGCCATGGGACGGTCCCCGCCGACCTGCGGGGCTGGGGCGAGATCCGGTCGGCCGACGACGCGAAGTCCGGCCTGGCGGCCGTCGCGGCGTTGCAGAACAAGGGGTGGGGAACGCATGTGGCCCTCGACCTTGGTCACCTCACGGGGCCGCGCACCTGCCGTCTGATCGTCGTCTCCACCGAGGGCGAGGAGCGCGAGGTGACCGGCTGGGAGGTTCCGGTGCGGGGCTACGGCGCGATCGACTCCCCCGACCACCTCCAGGTGCACGGTGGGACAGCGATCCCGCTCGGCGACATCGAACGCTTCGTCCTCCGAGCCGACGGCGTCGGAGACCTCCTGAGCATCCCGGTCTGACCCACCTCCCTCCGGACGGCCACCCGCCCACGCCGCGCTCGTAGAACGCGGCGGCTCGCCGCACGCCGACACCCCCGTGCCGGCCCGTGAAACGCCCTCGATTCACGGAACGTCCTGCTTGCTATTGGCTGGCCCGCCAACGCCTTCCGCTCGCCCGGCCGCACCAGACGTGCGGCACCGCAGCACGGAACGGGACAATTCTCTACCGCCGATTGATAAGTAAAATCGATCAAGAAAATTGGTGGACAAAAGCTGAACCAGATTGATCGGATCGTCGTACTCCAGGGCCCACGAGGGTCGCACCGAGACCGCGATCCTCGGCTTTCTCGGCAACCGAGGAGAGATGATGTCCGCAAGCAGTTTCGCAGCCCGCCGAATCGCCACCAGCGCCGCCCTCGTCGGCGCCGTCGCGGCCATCGGACTGGGCATGGCCTCCACAGCCGACGCCGCCGCCCCCGCCAAGGTCACCGTCAAGGTCACGCAGAAGGGCAACTACACCGCCGCGATCTGTGTCGGCGACATTCTTGAGGCCCGGTGCACGGACAACGTCCGCAAGGGCCAGACCGAGACGTTCACGGTGGCCCCGGCGAAGGGCACGGCCGTCAGCGTCAGCGTGATCGTCAAAGGTGGCGGCTCGGCCGACAAGTCGGTGGTGAGCGACAAGACCAAGCTCAAGTTCGAGACCTCCGGCAGCAAGGCCAAGCCGGTCGTGAAGCAGGTCTGATCCGCCGGGGCCGCACACCGGCCCATTCTCCGTCCCGCAACCGCCCCGTGGTTGCGGGGCGGGCTTTTCTATTCGCACGCCGCCTTTCTTACGAAGAGTGCTCGAAAAGAGGCCGAGGCGGAGACGAGCGGATTCCAGCACTCGGTCGGAACGCTCCCGATAGTAAAGCGGCTGCGGAACCGGCACCCAGTTCAGGCAGAAATGGCTCTGATAACCATCAGCGCTTACTCGTCCCCGGACCGTCGCAGCGGCTCGCGCCACGACAAGACCACAGCGGCGAGAAACGCGCGGTCCGGCCCATGGCCGGAGATGGCCGAACGGCTGGTTCTGCGAGCGGCGAAGCGGTACCGCGCGGGGGACGTCCGTAGCGTGCACGGTGTGGAAAGTGATCCTCCGGGCGAGCCGCACGGCCCACCTGAGTCCGGGTCTGGAGCTGAGGCTGGGGTCCATCTGAATGTGACCGCCGCCCGCGACGCCTACACCGCAGGCCGGGACCTCGTCATCAACCTCGGCGGACAGAGCGAGGCGTCCTCCGCAGAGCCAGCGGGTCGGGTAATCGGTGAGCTGGGTGAGCAGGATGCGCTGGCGCTGGAGGTCCACCAGGCATTCGAAGCGAGCACGTCCGGACAGGTGCCCGTGCTGCCGGTATACCTGCACCGACCGCGTTTCGACGACCGGTTGCGCGCTGTCGTCGCGGGCGCGCCGCAGAGCAGTCGCATGGTGGTGGTGGTCGGGGAGTCCTCGACTGGCAAGACGCGGGCGTGCTGGGAGGCGATCCGCGCCGAACTACCCGACTGGCGAGTCTGGCATCCACTGACCCCCGAGCGTCCGGCAGCGCTGGCCGAAGCGGTACGCGCCGGACGGGTCGCCGCGCGGACGGTGATCTGGCTGAACGAGGCCCAGTTCTATCTGCAACCCGCAGGCGGGGAGCAGGTGGCGGCCGAGTTGCAGGCGTTGCTGGCCGACCCGGCGCGCGGACCGGTACTGGTGCTGGGCTCGATGTGGCCCGAGTTCCGGCGCGTCCTGACCGTCGTCCCCGATGACCCCGCGAAACCGGATCCCCACCGCGCCGCGCGGGCACTGCTCGACCGGGCCGACTACATCACCGCACCATCCGAGTTCGCCGAAGCGCAACTCAGCGACCTGGCCGCCACCATCAACGCCGACCCGCGACTGCGCGCCGCGGCCGAACAAGCGCACGGCGGCCGGATCACCCAGGAGTTGGCCGGGGCGTCCGAGTTGCTGCGCCGCTACGAGCAGGGCAGCCCGGCCGCGCGCGCGGTGCTGTGGGCGGCGATGGACGCCCGCCGCCTCGGCCACAGCCTGTTTCTGCCCGAACCGCTGCTGCGCGACGCCGCGCCCGGCTACCTCGACGACCACGACTGGGACCAGGTCGGCGGCTCTCCTTGGTTCCGCGCCGCGTTGGACGAGCTCACCGAGTCGCACCGACGCCTGCCCGGCCCGCTGGTCGAGCGCCACCCGCGCCCCGGTGAGCCGCAGCCGCCCCATCGGCTGTACCGGCTCGCCGACTACCTCGACCAACATGCCCGTACCGAACGGTCTCTCCTCTGCCCACCGGCATCGTTCTGGGCTGCGGTCGCCCGCTACGCCCACACCGTCCACGACCTGGCCGTCCTCGCCGGGCAGGCGGAAACCAGAGGCCGCTACCGGCACGCCGAGCACCTCTACCGCGCCGCCGTGGACGCCGGAAGCCCAGACGCGATTGTTCGCCTGGGCCGGCAGCGGGAGGAGGCCGGTGACCGTGACGATGCTGAGCGGTTCTATCGGCAGGCCGCCGACGCCGGGGACGACGAGGCGCTGCTGGACCTGATCCGGCTCCGGGAGGAGGCCGGCGACCGCGAGGGTGCCGAACGGCTCGCCCAACAGGCCGCCGACATCGGAAAGGCCAGCGCGCTGGGGTTCCTGGCTCAGTTGCGGGAGCAGGCCGGTGATCGTGACGACGCTGAGCGGCTCTACCAGCAGGCCGCCGACGCTGGAAAGCCCCACGGGCTGCTACTCCTGGCTCTGCAACGAGAGTTGGCCGGCGACCCCTGGGACGCGGAGCGGCTCACCCGGCAGGCCACCGACGCTGGAGCCCGCGACGCGCTGCTGGACCTCGCCCAACGGCGGGAGGCAGGCGGTGACTTCCAGAACGCCGAGCGGTTCTATCAGGAGGCCGCCAACGCTGGAAACACGAACGCGCTGGTACTCCTGGGTCTGCGGCGAGAGCAGGCCGGTGACCCGCGGGAAGCGGAGCGGCTCTACCGGCAGGCCGCCGGCGCCGGAAACACCGACGCACTGGTATGCCTGGCCCGGCGACGGGAGCGGGCTGGTGACCTCCAGGACGCAGAGCGGCTCACCCAGGAGGCCATCGACGCCGGAAACACCAACGCGCTGGTACTCCTGGGTCTGCGGCGAGAGCAGGCCGGTGACCTCCAGGACGCTGAACAGCTCTTCCGGCAGGCCGCCGACGCCGGAAACACCCACGCATTGATGGGCCTGGCCCGGCGGCGAGAGGAAGCCGGTGACCGCCAGGGTGCGGAGCGGCTCATTAAGCAGATCGCCGCCGCCGGGGACACCGACGAACTGCTGCACCTGGCCTGGGAGCGGGAGGCACGCGATGATCACGCGGGTGCTGAGCGACTCTTCCGGCAGTCCGCCGACGCCGGAAACACCGACGCACTGATGGGCCTGGCCCAACTGCGGGCGCTGGCCGGTGACCTTGAGGGCGCGGAGCGGCTCACCCAGGAAGCCATCGACTCCGGAAACACTGGCGCGCTGTTGCATCTGGCCTGGCAGCGGGAGGCACGCGGGGATCGCGCGAGTGCTGAGCGACTCTTCCGGCAGTCCGCCGACGCCGGAAACAGCGACGCGCTGCTGGACCTGAGCCGACTCTGGGAAGCGGCCGGTGAACACCGGAGCGCCGAGCGGCTCCGCCGCTTCGGTCTCACCGCCGCCGGGGACGTCGAGGAACCCTGGACCTGAACGGCACGCTTGTTAGGCGCGTCAACGATCTTGCGCGTATACGGCGGCGCCCATCTTCTGGCTGATCTGCGCGAGCTTCTCGGCGCTGCCCTTGATGGCGTCGACGTCGGTGCCCTCCAGGGCCTTCTTGACCTCGGCGACGGCGTCGCCGACCTCGGTCTTGAGCTCCTCGGGGACCTTCTCGTCGTTCTCGCGCAGGAACTTCTCGGTCGAGTAGGCCAGGGTGTCGGCCTGGTTGCGGACCTCGGCCTCCTCCTTGCGCCGCCGGTCCTCCTCGGCGTACTGCTCGGCGTCGCGCATCATCTTCTCGATGTCGTCCTTGGGCAGCGCGCTGCCGCCGGTGATGACCATCGACTGCTCGCGCCCGGTGCCCTGGTCCTTCGCGCTGACGTTCACGATGCCGTTGGCGTCGATGTCGAAGGTGACCTCGATCTGCGGGACGCCGCGCGGCGCCGGCGGCAGACCGGTCAGCTGGAAGGTGCCCAGCTTCTTGTTGTACGCGGCGATCTCACGCTCGCCCTGGTAGACCTGGATCTCCACCGACGGCTGGTTGTCGTCGGCGGTGGTGAACGTCTCCGACCGCTTGGTCGGAATCGAGATGTTCCGCTCGATGATCTTGGTGAAGATGCCGCCCTCGGCCTCGATGCCCAGGCGGTGCCCCCCGCTTGTCTCAATGCCCAGGCTCAGCGTGGTGGCTTCAAGGAGCAGGGCATCCTTGACCTCGCCCTTCAGCACGCCCGCCTGGAGGCTGGCGCCGATCGCGACGACCTCGTCGGGGTTGACGCCCTTGTTGGGCTCCTTGCCGCCGGTCAGCTCCTTGACCAGCTCCGACACCGCGGGCATGCGGGTCGAGCCACCGACCAGGACGACCTGGTCGACGCCGTCCACGGAGTAGCCCGCGTCCTTGAGGACCTGCTGGAACGGCGCCTTGGTGCGCTCCAGGAGGTCGGCGGTCATCCGCTGGAACTCGGCGCGGGTGATCTTCTCGTCCAGGTGCAGCGGACCCTCGCTGGACGCGGTGATGTAGGGCAGGTTGATCTGCGTCTCGGCCGAATTCGTCAGCTCGATCTTCGCCTTCTCCGCGGCCTCGCGGAGCCGCTGCAGGGCCATCTTGTCCCTCCACAGATTGACCCCTTTGGCGCTGCGGAACTTCTCCACCAGCCAGTCGACGACCTTCTCGTCCCAGTCCTCGCCACCCAGGTGGTTGTCGCCGGACGTGGCCACGACCTCCACGACGCCACTGCCGATCCTCAGCAGGGACACGCTGAACATGGCGGCACCCAGGTCGAAGATCATGATTGCGGCCTCGTTCTCCTTCTCCAGGTGGTAGGCCAGCGCTGCCGAGGAGGGGTCGGTGATGACGCGCAGGACGTTCAGCCCCGCGATCTGGCCCGCCTCCTTGGTGGCCTGCCGCTGGTGGTCGGAGAAGTACGCGGGCACGGTGATGACCGCGTCGGTCACCGTCTCGCCCAGGTAGGACTCGGCGTCCCTCTTCAGCTTCTGCAGCACGAACGCGCTGATCTGCTGCGGGGTGAAGTCCTTGCCGTCGATCTGGGTCTTCCAGTCGGTGCCCATCTCGCGCTTGACCGAGCGGATCGTCCGGTCAACGTTCGTCACGGCCTGGCGCTTGGCGACCTCGCCCACCAGCACCTCACCGTTCTTGGCGAAGGCGACGACGGACGGCGTGGTCCGCGACCCCTCCGCGTTCGCGATGACCGTGGGCTCTCCGCCCTCCAGGATCGCGACGACCGAATTGGTCGTCCCGAGGTCGATACCGACCGCACGACCATGCTGCCTTGGCGGCAGATGCTCTACAGGGACATCCCAATCCGAATCGACGCTCTCATCATGCCCGGTCGATTCCCACTCTCGGTGAACTGGCACAGGCACTTCAAAGCGGCGTAGGAGGCTGCTGGCCTGGCGCCTGACTTCGGCGTCCGGGTCTCCAGCCAAGAGAGACAGTGCTTTAAGTGCGGCATCACTCGATTCATCTCGCTGGTCGTTCAGTTCACGCACCAGCAAATGAAGCGCGCCATAACGCTGCCATGCCTCCTGGTGATGAATGGCGCTGATGACTCGTCCTGGAAGCCCTTTGAACTCGGGATGCAGCACATAGCTTGGGCTACGGGCAAGGTAAATGCTTCCCTCGGCGCTGTTCACGCTCAAGGTGGGAGTCTGTCGCGGTTCAGCTTGCTTCACGCGGTCGTGGACGAAGGAGTACAGCTCCTCCACGGCGACGAAGCCGTCCCCGTCCAGGTCGGCCTCCCCGGACTTCAGGCCATGGATCACCGCAGCCGTGAACAACGCGGGATCGAATTCTCGTCGGCTGCGCTGCTCCCCCTCGAAGCTGTACTGGAGCGAGGTCGAGGAGGTCATGACCACCCTGCCTCGGCCGGTGAACGGCTGGGCGACATCGACCTCAGGAACGGCGGCTCGTGCACGCATGCCCTTGCTGAACGCGCCGCTGTAACAGCAGTCGAGCATCACCACGATGCTCTTCGATCGGCTTTCCTCGATCTGATCGTTGATGAATTCCGCGGCGATCCCTGTGGAGGCGAGCAGTCCCGTATCGGTGTCGCTCGCTGCGAACACCAGGCGGCTCTTGCGGTCCTTCAGGCCGTGACAGGACAGGTGCAGCAGGAGGAGGTCGTTGTGCGCGGCGCCCTGAAAGAACCCCTCGATGCGAGACTTTGCGATCAACGCCTGCTCATCGAGCAGGGTGTCCACCGCGAACTCGCCGATGCGCCGGTCGGAGAGCACGCCAGAGAGTTGTTCGGCGTCGGAGACCGCACTCGGTAGATCACCGAGCGCCTCATCGCCGTAGACGCTGCCGGCGATGATCAACGCCCGTTTCCGCATCGCCTCAGCCGGTGCCGTGCTTCGCGAGGAAGATCTCTAGAAGACGTTCCTGCTCTTCCAGCGAGATATTGCTCAGCTTGATGCTGTCGCCGGCGATGCTCAGTTCCACGCTACGCGCCCTGGATCTCCGCAACCACCCTCGTACGGCCCGCACGATCGGCAAGACCATCCCCGGACCGGCCTTGACCAGCAACTGTCCGACCGCGGCTGCCTCGAGCCCACGCGTGCCGGGCGGCGCTTTCCCTTCCACCACGGGCTCTAATGCATCGACGTCCAACAACGCGAGTTCCTCGCTCAACTCACTCCGGAGCGAGTCCAACTCTTCCGCATCGCCATCGGTGACTACACCGATCAGCACCTCGACATTGAGCCCCACAGGGCCAGAGCATACGCACCACCCACCACTTGCGGACAGAAAAGCCCCTGGTGAGGCCCATTCCGGCCAGCGGACGAGGCTGAAACCCTCCGCGTCGCCGCCGCCGAAGAATGGCGTGCTCTCATGCCTCCTGTGGTCAGCTGATCTTGCGCCGGAGCCCGTCCCGCGGCCCCGGGAAATTCGCCGGAGTTTCGTTCCGTTGCCCGCAGCTCGGCGCTCCTCCAGACGCGGAATCTCGTCCGGCGCTAGGCCTGTTGGGTCGGGTCGTTGTTCTCGCCTGTGTGGAGGTAATGGAGGTCAGCCGGTACGCCTTGGCGCCACATGTCGCATAGAGCCCGATTGACTGTCGCCTCCCTCGCCGGGTCCGTCGGCAGTGGCATGTGGAGGGCCTTCAGGAGGTCGAACCTGTGGAGGTCGAACGCGACGTGCACGACCTCGGCATAGGCGTGCGCGGCCTGCACCGTCCCCGCGTGGGCCAGTGCCGCCATACCGAGCGGAATGAGCGAGAGCAGCTGCCACCAGCCGGTACCCAGGAGCAAGGCCGTGCCGATGACGGTGACGAGGGCCGAGGTGACGGCCAGCCGGGCGGCGGCGTCGAGCATGTCGCGCCTGTCGTCGACGAGGGCGCGGGTGCGGTCACTGAGCTGGGGATACAGGCGAGGCCAGGCGATCACGCCGTCGAGGCCGTAGGTGCGGCCCGCGGTGTCCTCCATCGCCGCGAGGATGTTGCCCAGCCGCGTCGGGCGGACGAGGTGGTCCGACATGGGGAAGGAGCGTCTGAGCTGTGCCCCCAGTTGCCCCGCGCGCTGGAGGACGGCAGGGGATGGCGCTTCGGGAGCGGCCGCGGACCCTGCGGTTTCGGGGTCGGCCGACGCCGGAAGTTCGGCGGCGCGTTCGAGACGGTGCTTGCGGCGTAGCTGCCGTCCGCGGGCGACCCCGCTGCCCAGCAGGCGTGGCCACCGGCCCTCCAAGGTGCGCACCATCGCCATCTGCAATGGTGCGGCGAGCACCGCGACCAGCAGGATCGTCAGGATGATCAGCGTGAGCTGCCCGAGTCCGAGCGTGCTCGCCGTACGCCAGACCCGGCCGAAGTCCAGCGGACCGCCCGGGGCTCCGGCCCACACCAGGGTCAGCAGGTACCACGCGGCGGCGAAGGTCGGCAGGTAGCCGACCAGGGCGAACCTGCTGGACAGCGACTCCGAGGGCGGCTTGGCGAGGTCCTGGGGGTTCACTTCCGCAGCACCATGGAACCGTGCTCCGCATTCGCGCAAGCCGGTATCGCGCGTTCGTCATAGAAGGTGCGGAAGACCTGGTGGTCACATTGGGAGCATTGAAAGCGAAGGAGGCGGTATTGCGTCGACTCTCCGGGCTGGCTCGCCCGGTCAGCGTCACCGACAGAGCGAGTGACGCCGGGGAACCTGTCAGAAAGAAATGCCCGCGAGGTTGTGCCGAGTTGCCGTTCTGCCATATTCAGGGCCACGGTCGTGACGGTGGCGTCGCGCTGCAGCACTTCTTCGAGTGCGTTCGCCGCGACGAACAGGGATGAGCCGGGAGGAAGGCACAGGACGGTCCTCGGCCGCTGGGCCGGTGGCTCGGGGTCGAGCAGATCGTCGAACTCGGATGTCGCGCTCATCGAATGCCTTTCCGATGCAATGCCGTCACGCTCCTATGTGAATGTAGGGCGCCCAGATCTCTGGCTGGTCGGGGTACCGATCGTGCAGCCACACGACTGCCGCGTCGAGCGCCGCGGCGGTATCGTTTACGCCCAAACGGCCTTCGCCCGCCAGGACCTGATACACCCGCTCCGCCACGGCGCTGGAATCGCGGTCGCTCACCGCCCACAGTGAGGCGATGACATTCCGGTATCCGGCCAGGTTCAGCGCGCCCGCGAGATGCATCGCTTCGTCGATGAGCCCGATCCCGCCCACGGCGGTATCGCAGGCCGACAGATAGGCGAGCCCGCCGCGTCTTGGACGGGCAGCGGCGATGTCACGAACGGTGAGCCGGGTTCCGTCCCACAATTCGATTCCTCCGTTGCCCGGGTCGTCCATGTCCTGGCGACCGTGACAGGCGAAATGCACCCAGTCGTGGTCCTCAAGGGCCGCGCGGACGTTGGCGCGCGTCGCCTGCGGGCCGATGAGCTGGGCGACTTCGGCGAGCGGCGCCAGGTACCTCGCGACGATGCCGGCCTCTTCCTCCGCGTGCGGCAGCGCGCGCAACCCGGGTGTTTCCGGCAAAGCCACGGCCAGTGCGGAGACCCTTCGTTTCGCTGCCCCGGCTTGGTTCCTCGATCTGATCAGCGCGGACAGCGTGGGCGTATAGGAGGAGATGACCCGGTCGATGACGGCGCCGGGAGCAGGCGAATCCGCCCCGTGGTCACCGGCCGCGTGCAAGGGAAGGAAGGCGAGCGGGCCGACGGGGCACCACCAGACCCGCGGCTTCGATCGCCCTTCGGGCGGCGGGCCCAGATGCCCCAGAAAGCGCAGCACCGGCTCGGCGGCATAGCGCCACAGGAACTTCATCGCCGATTGGACGTTCCCGCGCATGGCGATCGTCCCGGCGAGGCCCATCGCGGGCGAATAGCGGACGGTCGAGACGAAGCCTTCACAGAACTGCAGGATCAGCTCGGCGGTGAGGTTCGGCAACGGCACCACGCTGACGCCCTCGCTGGTCACGACGAGTGCGTCGCAACGTCGCCGGCTTACATTGACCAGTATCGCCGGTCCGTCCGCTGCGGCCTCGGTGAATTCGGTGAAGCGAGTCGGCGCGAGGAAGTTCTCCAGTCCGGGAATACTTCGTGCCCGGGTGAGGAGATCGTCCCATTCAGCGGCCAGGCGTGCTCGTTCGTCCCTGTGCCTGCCCGCAATGGAAGAAGAAGTATCCGTTACGTGTGGATAGCTTGGAGCGACGGCAATGGGCAAGCCGCCGACTTCCGGTTCGGCAGTGTCCAACAGGTTGCGGACCAGAGCCATTCGGGCCGCCAGTTCCGGGGCGGCACTTTCGAGCTCGGAAAGATCACCTCGGATCTGCAGCGAACGGTCGGCCAAGACCGATCGCCCCTGTTCCAGGAGCTCCACGGCCTTCTCCGGCAGTCCGAGCTCGATGGCGCATGCGGCGGCATCGGCCGCCAGCCCGGCCCATTCACTCAGCCTTCGTTCCTGTGTGGCCTGGTCCACACCGTGCCACGCCACAAGAGGAAGCAGGCTCACGGCGAGGGTGAAGGCCCGCAGCTCCGCATCATGCCTTCCCAGACGCTCGCTGATTTGAGCGCAGCGGACCGCTGCCAGCATTCTTCCGTGGACGTCGGTGAAAGGGATTTCCGCGGCCGCCTGAAAAGACTCGGCCGCTTCGGTCAGGTCACGGTCGTCGGCCACCCGGTCGAATCTCATCTGCAGGACGGCGCCGAGGCCGAACAGCGCCTTCCCACGGTCGGTGTCGTCCGGGGAGAGGGCGGCGACCTGCTGCCTTCGCGGCTCGATCAGCTCATCGAGCTCCTCCCCGCGGCTGCTCCTCGCACGGCTGAGCGCCGCGCTCATGACGTCCAGGAGATCAGCGTGGTAGGGATCGTCTTCGGTGAGTCCCGCCGATGCCTCCCGGCATATGCGCAGCGCTTCCTCCCGGTCGGCCTCCTGGCCAGGGAGCGCGGACCGGACAATAAGGGCGCTGGCGAACTCGGCGATCAGTCGAGTGCGGAGAGGGCTACCGGGTGGACATTCATCCATCGCCCGGCGCGCAAAATGTATCGCTTCCCGCAGATCCGCTTCTTCACCGAACTCCATGTAGCGGAGTCGCAGGACGTTCGCCAGGTTGCTCGTGATGGTCACGCGCCCGACCTCGTCGGGAGCCCCGACGGAGGCGGCTCGCCGGGCCAGGCCGACGGCGTCCTCAAGGTCTGCTCGCTGGCCCGTACGGAGATATCTGAGCACGAGCGCCGTCTGGAGATTCGCGAACAGGCCTCCCGCGTCGGGTACGGCGGCGGGCCCGACCTCGACGGCCTGGCGGGCCGTCTCGATCGCCTTGTCGAGATCGTCCGGACGGCCGGCCCGTTCGAATCTGAGTAGCAGCGCCCCCGCAAGCCCGCTCAGCAGAGTGCCCATGTCCGGATGGCCGTTGGGAATGGTCTCCCGCATGTCATGGAAGGCATCGATGACCGCGTCATTGTCGGCCATTCGCCTGGTACCGGCAGCCTGGCGCAGCAGGCACGTACACCAACTGAGCCGGATCTTGACGAGTTCGGCGGCGTCCACCCGGGGCGTGTCCAGCGCCTGCCGGAGCAGGTTCCGCCCCTCGGTCAGATCTGCCGCCTGCCCGGTATTGTCGTAGCGAAGAAGCAGGGCGTTGGCGAGCGTCCGCAACCGATGCGCGAGGTTCTCGTGGCCGGGCGGGGTCAGCTCCAGTGCCTCGCGTCCCACCGCGATGGACTCGTCGAGCATTTCGGCACGGCCACTGCTCTGAGAATAGATGCGCAGAGTCGAGGCCATGTTGGCGAGCAGGAGCGCCCGGTCCGGATGGCCCGCTGGAGCGAGTTCCAGCCCGTTCCGGTGCGCCTTGACCGCCTCGTCGAGATCGGTCTGATCACCCGAGTGCTCGAAACTGTTCTCCAGCAGAATTCCCAGGCGAGAACAGTACAGAGGAAGGCCGGGATCTGTGTCGGGCGCGCTCTGCACAGACGCCCTGGCCGCCCGCACCCCCTCCGCGATGTCCGCCGGTGACCTCGTGATCTCGTGACGCGCCGACAGCGCCGTGGCCAGTCCCGACAGGCATGCCGACCGGTCCGGTCCGTCACCGGGCGCCGCGGCCAGGGCGTCCCGGTACACCTGCACCGCCTTGTCGGAATCATTCGGGTCGCCGCGATGTTCACCGCGAATCCTCCAGGCCTGCCCGAGATCACATAAGGTCCCGGGCAGTTCTGGATGCCCGGTCGGCAGGACCGAGGCGGCCTCGGCGAAATGCGCGATCGCGGCGTCCAGTCTGCCGAGGTCCCCACCGCTCTCGAACGCCCGAATCTCCACCATGGCGGCTTCGCCGAAGACCGCGGCCCGCTGGCCCTGAATCGCCTCGTCGGCGGAGGCCAGCAATGTGCGGATCAGCGGCGGTATCCGCTCGGGGAACTCCTCCTGCACCATCCCGAAGAGGGCCAGGGTGGCGCGCAGGTCATCGCCTACCTGGGCCGACGGGAGCATCCGGTATCTCGCGTAGTGCAGCAGGCCCACGGTGGTGAACACCTCTGGATCGGCGACCACCGGATTGGCCTGGGCGAACGCCTGCCCCATCAATTGAGCGGCCTCTCGCAATACTTCCGGATCCTGCAGAGGTGCCGGATCTTCTGTTTCCAAGCACCTCGTGATCCTGGCCATCAGGCTCGCTAACAGTCGATCCCGCACCAGCCGACCTCACTTTCCGGGCGCCTGATACCGAAACCATCCCGACGACGAGCAGACCCTGTTTCCGGCAAAGCGCGCCGCGTCCAGGGGACGGTGCCGTGCTGCGGCGAAGCGGGGGGCGGCGAACAAGCGGCCTGCCTCCGGCGCTGAAGGTCCAACCAAGGCCACGGGCACAATGGTTGCAGAGTTCGTCCGCCACGAGATGGCATATTTACATGGAAGCAACGCGCATTGGCTGGCGGCGGGCGTGCTGGTACGGAGGCCTGTAGTGGTCAAGCAGCCGACGGCCGGAGGCATGGAGGGGCGTGGGCCGTCCCTCAATCGATGATGTGGGCCAGATCGGGGATCAAATGCCCGACGTGGAGCACCTGAATCAGATCACTGCGGGCTCGCTGCGCGAGACGGCATGCGGTGGGCCAGTTCGGACGCGGCCAGGCCCAGGACGACGCATCCGGCGGCGGCCCAGGGCAGCGCCGCGGGTCCGAAGCCGTCCAGGACCAGGCCGCCGGTGCCGCCGGCCAGGGCCGCGGAGGCGTAGACGGCGGCGGCGTTCAGCGCCACCGCCAGCGGGGCCGAGTGCGGCGCGGCCGCGATCAGGCGGTGCTGCTGGGGGACGGTGGTGCTCCAGGCGGTGAATCCGCACGCCGCCATCAACACCGCCGCGGCGGCCGGGCCGAGGGAGATGGCGGCGGAGGCCAGGGCCAGACAGGCCGCCAGGGCGCCGGTGACCACGGCGATCACCCGGCGGGGGCCGAACCGGTCGGCCCAGGCGGCGGTGACCAGCACACCGGTGGTGGCCGCCAAGCCGCCGACCAGCAGCAGCACCGCCAAGGAGGCGGCGTCCCCGCCGGTGGCCGGGGACAGGATCACCGCGATGTAGGTGTGGAACAGGTAGTTCCCGATGGAGATCGCCACGGTGGTGGCGAGCAGGGCCGTCACCCGCCGGTCGCCCAGCGGCGCCAGCCGCGTCCGCAGGCCGATCCGGGGCGGTGGTGGGACGGGCGGAAGCCACAGGGCGAGGGCCGCCGCGGCCAGCCCGGCCAGCAGCGCGGTCAGCCACATGGTGGTCCGCCAGCTGATCATTCCTCCCAGCAGCGTCCCCGCCGGGACGCCCAGCGCGGTGGCCGAGACCAGTCCGACGAGCACATACGACAGTGCCCGCGCCCGGTGCCGGGGTGCGGTCAGGGTCGTGGCCGCGGCCGCGGCGGCGGGGGTGAACAGGGCGGCGCCGGCGGCGGCCGGGAGGCGGGTGGCCAGCAGCGCGCCGTAGGAGGGGGCCAGGGCGGTGGCGGCGTTGCCGGCCGTCAGCACCAGAAGTCCGGTCAACAGCGCGCGGCGACGCGGCCAGGCGCCGGTCAGCGTGGCCAGGACCGGTGCCAGCACCGCATAGGACAGGCAGAACACCGTCACCGACTGGGCGGCGGCGGCGATGCCGACGTGCAGCGAGGTGGCGATGCTCGGGAGCACGCCCGCGACGACGAAGGCGTCGGTGCCCACGGCGAACGTGCCGAGCGCCAGCACCAGCACGCGGATCGGGACCGTCCGGTGGCGCGGCGGGACGACCCCGTCGGTTGCGGGATGAGTGACTTCCATGAGGTCGCGTCAGGCTTCGGCGAGCGCCGAGGGTGGCCGCTCCCCGCGAGCATGGCGTTGGCGTTGGCGCTCCATCAGTCTCACCAGCCTGCTGGCGCGCCACTGGTGGTCCACCAGACTGAACAGCTTGTCATCGCGCCAACTGCCGTTCTTGCAGGCGTACTCGGGAATCGTGCCGACCAGTGCCGCTCCGGCCGCCAGGGCGAGCCTCTCCACCGCTGTGTTGTCCACCGTGCAGGTGAGCGTCAGCCGGTGCCGGTTCAGGCTTCCGAAGACCAGTTCGCAGACCAGGGCGAAGCCCTCCACAGCGGCGCCCGTCCGCTGGTGTTCGGGCAGGAGGCTGGACGAATGGGAGAAGGCGCTGCGATGCCGCTCCAGATCGACGGCGGTGGTACCGATCATCACGTCGTCCCGGCGCCGTACGACCGCCATACGGTAGGAACGGCGCGGTCGCTCCTGCGCGTCGCGGCGGGCCTGATCGAGCAGCGCGGCGCATTCTCGTTCCGTTCGTACCTCACTGCTCATGTCCGCCATGACGGTCGGATCTCCCCAAATCCGCGTCAAGGTCGCCAGGTCGGCGGCGGTCAGATCCCTCAACCGCAGGGTGGGCCCCTCGCTGAGGACCACGGGGGGACCGGCCAAAGTGTGCATGAGTTCATCTTTCTGGGAGTCATTGCACTCCTTCAACACTCTCCGCGACCATCCTCTCACGCTCTGTGGAGTGCTCGGCCAAGGCGCATCGCAAGAGCCGTCGCATGGGCCGAGGCGGGCCGTCGCCACCCGGGCCGCCGCGACGCGCCTCGTCGGTTTCCTGGGTGCGTGTCTCCCCTGAGGAGCCCGGCCTGTCTCGGCCGTCCAGGGTCGGCCAGTGTCGACGGCATGAACAATCGCAAGATCATTCTCGTGACCGGGGCAAGCAGCGGGATCGGCGAGGCCATTGCCGCCCGCCTTGTAGATCAGGGACATCAGGTGGTCGCGGGCGCCCGTCGCGTCGACCGCCTCAAGGAACTGGCCGAACGGACAGGGCCCGGCCTGCACCCGGTGGGCCTCGACGTCACCGAGCGGACGTCCGTCGAGGCGTTCGTCCAAGAGGCTCAGGATCGTTTCGGACGAGTCGACGTTCTCATCGGCAACGCCGGGGTCATGCCGCTGTCGCGGCTCGACGCCGGGCTGGTCCAGCAATGGGACCGGATGATCGACGTGAACGTCCGCGGGCTCCTGCACAGCGTCGCCGCGGTCCTGCCCCGTTTCGAGGCCCAGGGATCGGGCCACTTCGTCACGATCGCGAGCGTCGGCGCGCACCAGGTCTCGCCGACGGCCGCCGTCTACTGCGCCACCAAGTACGCGGCGTGGGCTATTACCGAGGGCCTGCGGCTAGAGAGCGACCCCTCGATTCGGGTGACCACCGTTTCGCCCGGGGTCGTCACCTCCGAGCTGGCCGATTCCATCACCGATCCCACTGCGGCGGAGGCCATGCGCGCCTACCGCGCCCACGCCATCGACCCCTCGGCCATCGCCGACGCCGTCGCCTACGCCCTCTCCCAACCGGCGGACGTCGACGTGAACGAGATCGTCGTGCGCCCGGTCGGCCAGCGCTGAAACGAATCCACGGCGATGCCCGGCGACTGCCACCACTACGCCGGACAGCCCGGAACCGGCATCGGTGACCGGTCCGGGCTGTGTCAGTCGTGCTCGGCGGTGCCGCGGCACGGTGCCGCGGCTCGGTGGTGCGGGTCAGGCGTCGATGACCTGGTTCAGCAGGTCACGGTAGCCGCGCAGTGCGAGGCGGAGTCGTTCGGTGTCCGACTTCTCCTGGTCGTCGCGGCCTTCGGTGAGCGTCTGCCGGTGCGCGGCTATCGCACGTCCGAGCGCGTCCACGGCGTCGGACGCGAGCTTGTCCGCCTGGCGAACGGCCCCGCCCGGGTCGTCGACGAACGCGGCCTGCACGCTGTGCCACCGCTGCCGGAACCGCTCCGCCTCGGCCGGGTCGAGCAGCCGCGCCCGATCCTTCGCCGGTTCCGACGTCTCAGCCCGTCCGGGCGTCTTCACCGGTTCCGGCGTCTCAGCCCGTCCGGACGTCTCCACCGGTCCGGACGTCTCCGCCGATCCGGCCGCCGGAACCGCCGCCGGTGCCCGTGTCGGCGCCGGTGCCCGGCCGGCGGAAGGGGGCGGGGATGACGGTGCGGTGGGGGCCTCGACGACCGGCGGCTTCGGGGCGGACGCGGATCCTGCGACGTGCGTGTCGCCGGCCGTGCCCGGCGCCGTGTCGACGGGTCGCTTGTGCTCCATCGGGGTCAGCTCCTCGTGGTCCGGTCGTCGCCGCGTCGCGCCGTCCCGGCGGCGGCTTCGTGCCCGGTCGGCTCGCCGGGCGCGGCGAGCAGTTCCTCGAACAGGGCGCGGTAGTGCACCATCGCCTGCCGCAGGTCCTCGGTGGACGCCTGCTTGGCGGCGGCCTTCCCGCTGATCGCGTGGGCGTTCCGGTAGTGGTCCATCGTGCGGCCGTGCTCGACGGAGAGGTGCGCGACCTTCTCCTCGAAGCCGCGGGTCGGGTAGCCGCGCTCGCTCATCACCACGGTGACGAGGCGGTCGGCCTCCTCGACCGCGGCGTCCGGGGCGTCGACGAAGCGCTCCTGCACGCGGAGCCATTGCTCGCGGTACTGCTCGCGCCGGGCCGGGTCGAGGTCGCGCAGATCGAGCTCCTCGTGGCGGCGCTCGCGGGAGAGCAGCTCCCGCTCGGCCGCCGCCCGGCCGCCCGTACGCTCCACGGTGCGGTCGTACTCTGGGCCGAACCGCTGCCTGAGCCGCCGCGTGCGGGACGCGTTCCGGGCCAAGAACGCGGCCGTGACCAGGGCGGCCACGACGATGACGGCGATGATGACCCATATCGCGGTCGACATGGTGGTTCCTCCAAGGTGCGCCGGATCGTACGGGAACGCGGATGCCCGGAAACCGGCGTTCAAAACAAACGGCCATGAACAGGTCACGTGCCGGTCAGGGGTGGCGCGACCCGGTCAGCCTTCGGGGCGCCAGCGCGCGGCCGGATCGCGCATCGCGGCTATGAGCACGCAGATCGCGGTGACGAGAATGCCCGACCATCGCAGATGAGCCGGAGTCCATTGTGCTCCGGAGCCGACCAGCATTGGCGCCTGCGGAATCGACGCCGCGAGCAAGAGCGCGGCCAGGAGCGCGGGCGCGGTGATGACGCCGGGGTGCTCGAATCCGTGGCGACGGCCCCAAGCGGCCACCGCCCAGATCACGGTGAGTGCGGCGGCGAGCTCGACCGTGAGGCCGACGCCGAGGGCCCATCGGTCCTCGGCCGGTGCAGAGGGGAGGTAGCGGGCGAGCATGACCGTCCATGATGGGACGACAACGGCGACGGCGAAGCCGATGCGCAGCCAGAGTCGGCGGGCCAGACTGTACGGGCTGGCCTGCAAGGTAACCGCCGCGCCGTCGTCGAGCACGTACCCGCTCCCCAGCGCCAGCAGCAGGCCCAGCACGCGCAGGTCTCCGATGACGTCGTGCGTGCCGCCGCGGCGAGCCGCCAGGAACGCCGCGACGGCGGCGGCGCCGGTCGCGAAGGGCGCCAGGCGCACGCTGCGCACCAGGTGGCCGCTGCGGACGAGTTCCCACGCCACGGACGGTGTCATCGCAGTTGGAGCCAGCCGAGGACGAGAGTGGCGGCCATGACCGGCACACCGACGAGGGCCAGCCGCGGCCACTGCGCGCGATCGCGGTAGACGGCGGCGATGGCGGCGCATGCGCAGAGTCCGGCCAGGTAGGCGGCATGCAGCCACGGTTCGCCCGGCACCGGCGCCTGTCCCTCGAAGGGGGTGCCCGTCGTCCACCACATCCACCAGATGCCGGAGTCGAACCGCCTGAACAGGACGAGACCGCCCAGGGTCGCGGCGAGGAAGGTGACCAGCACGCCGCCCGCGAACGGCAGCCAGCGGGCGGCGAGGACGCCGAGCAGCCCGGCCCCGGCGAGGACGAACGGAAGCTGGGCGAGTTCGCCGGCAGTCCGCACGTCCTCGGGCGGGATGTCCTTGACGCTGTCGATGAGAGCCATGGCACCCGCCCCGACGGCGCCGACTCCGGCCAGAGGGAGCGCGACGCCCAGACTCATCGCCCACGTCCGGCGCGTGTCCGTGGTCGGTGTGACGTTCAGCATCTCCTCGGCCCGGCTACGGCGCGCGCCGCTGGCGACCAGGTTCGCCGAGAAGAGGACGAATATCGGCCCGAAGAACGTGACGGTGATGAAAATGGTGCCGTACCAGTAGCCGGCGTCCCGGCCGCCGCTGGCCGAGTCGAAGGCGGTGGTCACGATGACGACGACGGGTACCAGCCACAGGACGGGATGCCGGACGAGGCGGCGCGCCTCCCGGCCGATCAGCGGCGCCAAGCGACGGGAGACGACCACGACCGGGCCGGTGGCGACGGATTCGGCAGCGTCCATTAGCGAGTCACCTCCAGCGAGGGTTCGCTCATGAGCAGGAGGTACGCGTCCTCCAGCGTGGGCGGGATCAGTTCGACGCCCTCAGGTGGGTCGCCGACGTTGCGGTAGGCGCCATCGCCGGTGCGCCATGCCGTGAGCGCGGCGGGCGACCGTTGCGTGTCCGTCCACACGCGTCCCGCGGCCTGGGCGGTCAGCTCGGCGGGCGTGCCGACGAATCGGGCCCGGCCCTGGTGGATCACGGCGATCCTGCTGCACAGGGCGGTGATGTCCTCCGTCTGGTGACTGGACATGACCACCGTGCGCCCCTCCCCCGCCTGAGAGATCATCTCTCGGAACCGCAGCCGCTGCTCGGGATCGAGGCCGACCGTCGGCTCATCGAGGACGAGCAGGTCCGGATCCCCGAGCAGCGCCTGAGCCAACCCGACCCGCCGCCGCATTCCGCCGGAAAGGGCACGGATCCGCCTCGCGCTGACGGACTCCAACCCTGTCAACGCGACGACCCGGCGGACTTCGTCGTGCCGGGTCCGCCGGTCGGTCATCTCCTTCAGAATCGCCACGTAGTCGATGAACTCGAAGACCGTGAACCCCCGATGGAAACCGGCGTCCTGCGGCAGGTAGCCGAGGCGTCGGCGGATCCACGTACGGTCTGCGGGACGGGCCGGGTCGCGTCCCAGCAGAGTCACCGTGCCCTGATCCGGCACCAGAACGGTGGCGATCATCCGGAGCAGAGTCGTCTTTCCCGCCCCGTTCGGTCCGAGCAGTCCGGTCACTCCTGGGCCGGCTTCGAGGTCGACGCTGTCCAGCGCCTTCGTCCGGCCGAAGGACTTGGTCGCGCCATGCACGCTTACTGTGGTCATGCGCTTCTTCCCAGCCTGATCGTGATGGTGTTCCGGGTGGCGGCGAGCCAGGCGCCGCAGCCGATGGCCCCGGCGAGCCAGAAGATCTGGGCTCCGATACCGAACGCGACGCCGAGGTGACCGGCGACCGTGGCCGGAGCGGTCACCAGCACCCACGCCGCAGCGACGACGCCGACCGCGACGACGGGCGTCATGCGGGAGGTCAGAGCCAGCGCGGTGCAGATGAGCCCGGCCGTGGGCAGGAGCCAGGCGGCGGCCGGCCACTTCGAGCCGGGCAGTGCGAGCCCGGCCGCGGCCACGATCGGCACGGTGACCGCCAAGACCGCGGCCGTGCGTATCAGCAGCAATCGCAGCCCCGAGTACGGCGCGGCGAGCCCGATCTCCCGGGTCGGGTCGAGGCCGCCCGCGAAGGCCACCGCGACACCCGCCAGCGGCCCGAGCGGCGCGACCACGAGGAACATCTGGAGGAAGCGCTCATCGGCCTGAGCCGCCCAGGCCGCGAGCGCGAGCACGCCCGCGACGGCCAGCAGCCACGGCCCCCGCAGGGTCGGCGTCACGGCCACGAGGCGCGCCGTCGACTCGCCGACGCCGAGCCGGGAGAGCATCCGCTCGGGCCAGGTCCGCCGAGGCGCGTCGACCCGGTCGACCACCTCATGCCAGATCTCCTCTACCCGCCGAGCATCCACATGGGACGCGATCACGTCCCGGCAAGCCGCGCATTTCACCAGATGCGCCTCGGCGGACGCGGCGAGCACCGGCGAAGCGTCCCCCTGCGAATACCGGCGGAGCGAATCCTGGTCCAGGTGCCAACCGGTCATCCCGACCTCCCCGTCATGCCAGCCGCTCCCGCAGCAGAGCGCGGGCGCGCATCATCCGTGTCTTGACCGTGCCGGGCGGAATCCCGAGCAACCGGGCGGCCTCCCGCGTCGTCAGCCCATCCAGGACGGTCGCCTGCACAACGGCCCGAAGCTCCGGCGACAGGCTCGCCAGCGCCGCCCCCACGTCCCCGTACTGGACGGCGAGCAGCACGTGCTCCTCGGCCGAGGTCTCGACGCCCGCGAACTCCGTCAGCTCGTCGGTCGGCGGCCTGCTCCGCCGCAGCGCGTCGACCAGACGGCGGATGCCGATCCCCCAGATCCACGCGGCCACCTCGCCCCGGCGATCCCACTTCCCGGCCGACCGCCAGACCGCCACGAAGGTGTCCTGCACGACCTCGTCGACGAGCTCCGGCGACGAGCACCGCCGTCCAAGGCGCACCAACAACCACGGCAGGTGCCGCCGATACAGCTCGGCGAACGCCTCCCTGTCGCCGTCGGCGATCGCCGCGAGGAGCTGGGAATCCTCCCGCCGATCCGGCGGCCGCGTCACCATGCGCGCCCAGCCGGTATCCCAACCGCCACCGGCATGCTGGCCAGGGGCCGTCGCGCCACCCACGTGGCCCTACGATCGAGACAACTCCCGTCCACGCCTTGTAGGTCGCACCGAGCGGGCCAAACGGTTCACCGCACTGATTCGCCGGGACCGGCAAGTACTCTCTGAATGCGCCGTGGACCGTCTGCGCTGGATTTCAGGCTCGCGGAGCGAGAGCGGCCTTGAGGTTCTCGATGGCCATCGCCCAGGTCCATTTCTCCGCGAGGACGCGCCGGATCTCGGTCGCGCGGTCGAACGCGGCCTCCCGGTCGTCCAGGACGTTCTGAATCCTGCGGGCCCATTCCTCGGTGCTGTCCGCGTCGCTCCTGCGAGTGGGGACGATGAGGTGCCGCGCCTCCTCCTTGAGGAGGTCGGTGAGGAGGAGTGCCAGCCCACTCTTGCTGCTCACCAAGACGGGTGTTCCGGCGCCGATGGCCTCTACCCCGACCAGCCCGAATCCCTCCGTCCTTGACGGCATGAGCACCAGGCTCGCCGCGCTCAGATCGTCAGCGAGCCATTGCCCGTCCGGCGAATCGCCCCGCACGATCACCCCCAACGCCGGATGGTCGGACCAATCCATGATCTTTTGCCGCAGTTCGGCGGACGAGTCCTCGGGGGCGCCGCGGACGACCAGTTCGACCTCGTTCGCGGGCCGGGCATCCCGTAGCGCCGCGGCGACCTGGTCGAGGGCGCGCGCGGCCAGGTCGATGCCTTCCAGTTCAGCGTTCCCGCCGCGTCGGTACAGCAGCACCCGCGGCCTTCCGCGAGGAGGGTCGCGGGGAGTGAGGTCGGCGGCGTCGAATCCGGGGTTCAGGCACGCCAGCGGCGCGTTTCCCTGCGAGTCCACTATGCGGGCGTACTGTCTGTGCAGGCGGTTACCCACGGCGAAGCTCTGGTAGGCGCTGCGGGCGAATGCCACCTCGATCCGCATGCGCTGCTCGGCCGGTTTCCTAACATTTCTGCCGTCCTCGTCGCGGGCGAGTTCGAACCAGTCGATCTCCTGCGGCGCGAAGTGGATGAAATGCAGCCGCTTGGCCCTCGGGAAACGGTCGTCTTGGGCCAAGGCGGCCTGGCCCGTGTCGAGTCCATGGCCGATGATGAAGTCCGGCTCAAGGTCTTCGAAGCCCTCCGGGCGGTTCTCCAGTACCGCAAACTCCGAGGCTGTTCGTTCGCTCGCCGGGCCGACGAGCGCGACGCCGGAATCGGCCGCGTCCGTGATCTCCTCCGGCCTGGGGTTGGGCGTCATGCAGAACACGCGCATTCCGGAGCGGGCCAGCGCGGCGCAGAGCTGCCGGTTGAAAGTGCTCAGCCCGCCGTGGCTCGACGACCATTCCGTCGCCACGGCGAGGACGACCTGCCTCTGGTCACCGCCGTTGTCGAGATTGGAGTCGTCCAGGACGCGCGGCCCGTACTGCGGACGCCTCACACTCTCTGGCAACCCGGTGACCGCCGCCGGAAGAATCGGTGTGATGAATGAAGGAGTGGCCTCACCGGGGATCGCCACGCGGGTGTCCCATTCGGTCAGCAGCACCGCTCTGATCTCTTCTGCCGTGGTCGGCGGGTGCGCCGTTCCGAGGTAAATGCCGAGAAAGCGGGACGCCTCGTCCAGTTCCCCGCTCTGCAAGGCCGCGAGCGCCCGCAGCCACGCCTTCCCCTCACGGAGTTCCGACCTGTGCGAGGCACGCTGGCTGCCCGGGATACGCGCTTCCTGCAACACGGTCAGCCCGGCCGCAGGATCGCCGTCACCGATTCGGCCGATCGCCTCGAAAACGGGGAAATGCAGGTACGGCTTCGGAAACGCCGTCCTGCTCTGCCGCGCCAGGTCCGCCGACTCGCGCCACTTTCCCTGGTGCTGGAGCAGCAGGATTTCGGCCAGCCGCGCCTGGTAGTCGAGGACGCCCGAACTCTTGAGCCAGTCGCGGGTGCGGCGCAGCAGGTCGTCGGACGGCTCGGCCGCCGCGTACAGCACCGCCTGATCGGCCAGACGGCGCTGATCCGCCGGTTTGGCCTCCGCGCAGCCCTTGCGCAGTTCCGCCACCGCTTCCTCGACCCGTTCCTGCGCGGTGAGGCAAATGCTCAACTGCATGTACACGGCGAACCTCTGCTCACCGACATACGGCTTGTGGGCCAACGCCCGGCGGCCGACCTCCTCAGCGTCGGCGAAGCCCCTGACCTCGGTCACGAGCTTCATCCACATGACCCACGGAACCGCCGAACCGGTCGGCCAGCCCGTCGCCGCCCGCTCGGCGTGCGAAAGCGCCCGCTCGCCGTCCTGCGAGTCGCCGGTCTCGCGGAACCGTTCCTGGAGCAGCCGCGCCATGTGGTACTCCACGCCCGGCGCCCCCGGCTCCACCAAGTACTCGGCCAGCAGGCCGATGCGCGCGTCACGCTCCCACGCCGACTCCGGAACGATATGGCGTTTGTCTCCGCCGTAACGCCGTTCGATCTCCGCGCGCGCGACCGCGATCGCGGCGGTCAGTTCCCGGTCCGCGCCCGCCTCCCGCAGATGGAAGAACGCACCGGAAAGGGCGAGGGCCTGCTCCTCGGCGCCGGACCGCTTGAGCCTGCCCGCGTACCACTGCCCGGCCGCGCGATGCGCTGAACGCCACGCCCGCTCGTCCCGGCGCAGATACTCGTTCTCGACTTCCCTCACAGCCGGATGCAACCGATATGTGAGACGCTTGTCCTGCGTCGGCTCTATGAGATACCGATAGCCAAACTCCCAGATCGAATCCTTGGAATCACCCACCAGCGCTTGGGCCAGTTCCAGTTCGAATCCCGCCGACAGGATCGACAGCCTGCGCAGCGCGTCCCGCTGATCATTGGCCAGCCCTTCGGTGGCCTTGGCCACCAGCCCGCGCTCGATCCACTCGACGAGTTCTCCCTCGAGATTCTCCCCGGTGGGAGGGCCGAGCAACTCGTCCAATGTGAAGCGGCGCAAAAGGGAACCCAGCAAATGCAGGACGCGGGGGTTCTGGCCAAGCCGCTTCACGATCTCCGTTCTGCGGGACTCGGGGAACCTGGCCGCCGCGTCCGCCGTCTCGAGGTGCCCCAAGACGATGCCCACGCCCTCGTCCACCTCTGGAGTCGGCAGTCCGACCCTATGAAAAGGCTGGGCCCACAGGGAGTCGAGATGCTGGTTGGAAACCAGCCACAAGCCGCCCTCGTGCCCAGGCGTCCGCGCCAACGCCGCCAGCGCCGACCCGAACGGCTCCCGCGGCCGTTTCTCCGCGTCCAGCAGCCGTTGGAACTCGTCGATCACCACGAGCACCTGTGCGTCCAGCAACGCGCGCACCACAGCCTTGAACCCGTGCTCCGGCACGATCCGCGGCGCGACGGCGTCACGGGCCGGGAGGACCAGCCCGTCGACCAGCAGGCCCACTAGATCCTGCTCCATATCGGTCGAACGCTCCGGGACGTCGATGCTGACGACCGGCCTTCCGAGCTCATTCAAATACCGGCTCAGCAGCGGTTTCACCAACCGCAGGGACTTGCCGGCCCCGGAGATCCCGGTGATCACCGCCGCGCCGCGATGCGCCCACAGTTCGTGCGCGACTTCCCGCCGCCGCCCGCCACCGAGATCTGGAACAGCGTCATAGGGCTCGGTCGTACGGCGGGTTCCGGCTTGCGGAGCCGATTCGTCTCCGTCCGGTGGCGCCTCCACCAAGGACGCATAGTCGCCGCCGAGTCGTCGCAGAACCTCGGCGGGAAAGGAGGCGAACGGCCGGCCCGACGGCTCCAGAGCCTCGTCGCCGCCTCCTCCGGGCAGCGGCAGCACGGCGTGGGTGGTGCGGGTCCCGCCGATCCGGGTCGTGATGAAGTCATTGATCTCTTCGGCGACGCGGACGGCTTCGGATCGGCGTACGGTGCCGAGCAGGACGCTCCGGATTCCGTCGTCGAAGTCGTACTGAGTCTGCTCGGGATCAGAGGTCGACTCGCTCACGATGCGCAGCAGGCCGCTGTCGAAGACCTCCGCGAGGTGGGAGAGGTTGCTCTCCGGCAACATCAGGCGTTGGACAATTCGCATCACCGGAAGTGTGAGCGGCACGACCGAGAAGTATCCGGCCAGTTTGTAGGCCTGCGGTGACGCCGACTTGAACCGGACGACCCGCTCGGTGGGGGTAGTGCCGACAGGGCCCTCGTCCACTACAGGATCGGTGAGACGAGGGTTCTCTCCCGTCCACATGACGATGCCGTCGATGCCTTCTGGGGCACTCCCCGCTACGAGTCGGGCCCAGGGCGCGAGCCAATCAGAGTCGATCTGGAGAACGGGCACGGGGATTCCCCGAGGGCGGCGAGTTCCTACCAGTGGACGCCGACGTGGCGTCACCTGAAGTCGAGAATTCGGCAGCCCCCGCTCGACCAAATGCATCCTCGCAGGCCTCGTCACCGGCCCTGTGCGCTTCCACAGCCGTTGCGGAAGCGGCTGGAGGATCGTCAACGGACCGCTGCGGCCCCATCGCTGGAGGAGCTCATAGATCGATCCTGTTTGCCATTTCGCGTCGACACAATCGCTGATCACGCAGATCATCTGGTGGCCGGTCGGGTCGATCAGCTCGCGCGGATCGCACGGCGGACCATCGAGGCCGAGCCTGGAGCGGAGGCTGAGCCTTCCATTCGGCTCAGTGTGAAGGTACCGCAGACGAATGTCGCGAAAGGCCCCGAGGCGCTCGGTCAGGTCCCGCAGTTCGCGAACGAGCGACTGCCACATGGCCATGGACGGGCTGACGTCCGCGACCAAGGTCAGGGTGAGCCAGCGCCGCGGTTCGGGCACCATCACCGGCAACCTCAGCCGGTCGGTGGCGATGCGTTCGGCGGTCGCCTCCTCGTCGAGGACGGGATTCCGATCGTCCGGCACCTGGAACTTCAACGGCCGCAGGGCGCGCAGAATGTTGAGGCCGTCCGGCAAGGGCGAGACCGTTGGGGAACGCACCGTGACCGCGGAGGTCCCCGTGCCTTTGCTCCGCTGTGCCGCCGGGTAAAGGTCGGCCGTCGGCGCCGCGGGACCCTGCCGTTCCGCCGCCTCGGAGAACTCCGCCGCAGCCGCCGGATCGGAAGGCGGCGTACTCGGCCGGTCGGCCAGCGACGGCGGTGGCTGTGGTTCCGGCCGAAATTCGAGGTGTGCCGCGGCGAGGGAATCCGTTTCCGCGGAGCCGATCTTTACGGCAAGCCAGAGCGCTTCGGCGACTTCGTGCTCGTTCGCCTCGATGCCCAAGGCTCCGAGAGCCTCGAGGAAACGCTCCAGCGACATCGTCAGTCCACCGTGTTCCGCAGATGCTCCAGCAGCTTCAGCGCAACCTGGGTGAGATCGGTTCCGGAGTTGCGGGCGGCTTCGAATCTCAGGTAGACGGCGTTCAGGAGTTGATCGGTCGCCAGTTCGCCGCGGCGCTGCCGCTCCACGAACTGCTGCAGGAGATCCTCACTCTCATGGCTCATTTCCGCGCCGAGCCGAGCTCGTACGATTTCGGCCAGGTGGCTCCGGCTGGGCGGGTCTATCCGCAGGGGCACGCAACGGCGGCGGAAGGCGGCCGGAAACTCGCGTTCCGCGTTACTGGTGAGCACGATCACCGGGAAGGCGTTGCAACGCACCAGGCCGCCTCGCACGGGCACGCGGCCGACGCCGTCCGCGGTGGCCACGTCGATCTCCGGCCGGTCGTGCGCGATCCGGACCAGCTCGGGTATCCGGTACTCGCCTTCTTCGAGGATGGTCAGCAGGTCGTTGGGCAGGTCGATGTCGCTCTTGTCGATCTCGTCGACCAGCAGGACCCGGGGCCGGGTGCGCGGTAGCAGCGCCGTGCCGAGCGGGCCCAGGGTCAGGTAGCGGCCGATGTCGTTGTCGGCGCCGGGCTCCTTGAGCTCGATGTCGTACAGCCGGCTGATCGGGTCGTAGGTGTACAGGCCGTCCTTGAGCGTCGTGCGGCTGGTGATCGGCCAGCGCAGCACTGGCCCCAGGCCCAGTTCGTAGGCGATCGCCAGCGCCAGGGTCGACTTCCCCACGCCGGGATTGCCCGTGACAAGCAGTGGTCTGCGCAGGTAGAGGGCCGCGTTGACGAGGTCGAGGGTCTCCGGGACGGTCTGGAAGGCGCGGGCCCGCCGCTCGTCGATCTCACGCCACTCCGGCAGCCCGCCCGCCAGGACGGGGCCGCCGTCGAAGGCGCGCCAATCGAGCGGCGGCGGGAGCCGCGCATAGTCGTCGTGCGGCTTGCCGACGCCGCGAAAGATCCGCCATTCGGTCATGCGAGCCCTCCTTGGGGGCCGGCCAGTACCGCGCTGTCTGGATCGGGCCGGGTCGGGTCCTCCCAGAGCAGCGTCAGCCCGCGGCCGTGATGTTCGGTCCCCTCGCCGTGTGCCTGCGCCTCGGCGCGGAGCTCTCTCACGATGCGCGGAAGCCCGCGCATCGATCGGTTCGCGAGCCATTTCTTCAACGCCTCGTGCAGCCTGTCCCCCGTGCACGGATGTGCCAGCAGGTCGTCACCATCGCCGTTCGAGTGCTCCAGCAGCGCAGAGCCGACGCCGGGGCGACCGTGGAGATGCTCGGGGCAGGGGCGGCGATGCCAGACAAGGGCGGGCAGGCCGGCTTCACATGCGGCCTCAAGGACGAACTGCCCGGGTGGATCAGCCGGCTGATGGGGGAGCATCAGAACGGTGTGGTCCGCGACATTCTGGAACTTGGCATAGAACTGGCCGATGTCGCCGGTGTCTCGACAGCTCACCCATTCGGCGACGGGCTCCTGACATTGCAGCGTCCGCCAGCGGCGCCTGCACTGAAGCAGCGCGTCCTGGGAGCGATCGCTAATACGTAGTACCACCGGGAACTGGGTGCCGAGTTTCTTGAACGGCTTGTCGAGATACCATTCGTCCACCGCCCCCTCCTGCTTGCACAGGAAGTCGAACGGGAGGGCGAACTCTAGGACGACGTCCTCGACTTCGCTGGCCGCGCCGCCCGGTCCCGACTCGACCAACTCCTGTAAAGCCTTGCTGATCACCGGCCGGATCCGCTCACGGATCCGCTCGATCGTGCTCGGTTTGTCGTCGCAGTACACCATGGAGGGCGGCCGGCGCACGTCACGGTACGTCCATATCGACGGCAGAAGTTTCTGATCGTCGCTCCCCGCCGTCGAAAGGCGGATCTGGATGAGGGCCGTTCGCGCGTCCGTACTGGACGCGATTCCGCCGCCCTTGCCGGAGGGTTCCGCGCCGTACCGATCGGCGGACGAAAATCCCGGACCGGAGGCGACGACCTCTTTCCTGAGCCGGTCGAGAGGCGACGGCCCTTCACTCGGCAGCAGCGAGTCCGCGACCTCGCGGATGAGGTCCTCCGCCGTCAGTATCGGCTCATCGGGCAACGGGCGAAGCCCGTCGAAGACGCGGTCGTACAGGTCGTGACAGCGCATCTGAATGAACCGCAGGTAGGGGCGGAGTTCTCTGAGAGCCTCCGCGATCAGCCTCTCCCGCGGCAGGACGGCGGCGCGGAGCCGGCTCCACCGCGGCTCGACGGGCGGCTCGGTCGCCCATACCTCCGGGAAGGAACTTCGGATGGCGGTGGCCGGTGTACCGAGTCCGCCATGCGGAAAACCCAACTTGCGGGCCGTCGTCAGGATGCCGCAGATCGCCCCGCGCTCGGGGTCGAGGATCGGTCCGCCGGACATGCCTGCCGCGAACTCCCCCTCCGCGAGGGCGAGCCACGAGTTCGTCGAACTGCTGAGGGGGGCGTCGTAGTTCACCCACACGCCCCCTAACTCAGACTCATCCCACCCATAGATGTCCTTGAACCCCGTCGCATACAGAAGCGAATGGTCGTCCGGAAGCTCGTTGCTCAGCGGCACGTATGGATGAGCTTCAGGCGGCCAATCCAGAGAGATCAAGGCCAGGTCGGGGAAGTCCCAGAGAGTCTTTCCTGAATTCTCGGACGGCACCATGCGCACGGATCCGGCATAGAACCCCCCGTTCCAGCAGATTTCAGCCCGATCCGTGATCGCGTGTCCTGAACCGTTTTTCGGGCCCAGGACATGCGCACAAGTCAGCACCTTGCCGGGTGCCACCAGAAATCCGCTTCCTCCGCGGACCCTACCGGTCGGCACCTGCACCACGCACGAGTCCACGTACCGGGCCAGCGCGGTGTTGCTGCCCATGCCTGAATCAAGGGGTGGACGGCTCGCCGTTGCCACCCTTTTTCCATTCGAGTCGCACTTTGAGGGTCGCCTTGCCCTCCCCGTCGACCAGCAGGCAGACGACCCGCGAGTTCTTGACCGCCAACTCGAACCCGAACTCGACCTCGGCGACGTCCGGTTCCACGGCCTTGACGGCGCGATGCACATCCGCCGCGACCCCGCGCAGCGCGGACGTCACGGAAGAGAACGAGAGCGCTTCCTTGACCCCGATATTCGAGGGACCCTCATCAAGGCCGTCAGGATCGACCTGGGAGGCTCGCACCAGGACGCTGCCCCCGTCGGGCAGGTCAAGCTCAACGAAGCATGCGTCCGCCCCGCGCCCTTCATCTTGGCTCATGACAACCATGGTGCGGCACGAATTAGGTCACCCGCAGCCCAAATGGCATTTCTGTCAAGATCATAGGTCGCGGCGGCAGGCGGGAGCCTTATCAAGGGTCCATGGCCAAACTCTGGTGGTGGCTGAACGTATATGCATAGTCACGTAATGTAGACGACATCAGCCGCTGTTCGACGTCAACGAGACTCTGAGCGACATGTCCCCGCTCCGAGCCCGGTTCGAGGACGTCCACGCGCCCGGTCACCTGGCCGCCACCTGGTTCGCCGGGGTATTGCGGGACGGTTTCGCGCTCACCGCCCAGGCGCCCGCCGCGCCGGTCTCCAAGCCGCCTGGCTCACGCGCGGAGCGATCGCCTATCCCCCGATGCTGACGCCCCCGATCCGGACAGCGCCGGACCTGCGCCAACTGGGCCACGACCTCGTCCCGGCCGTTGACTGAGACCCGGCTCCAGCAGGCGATCAACACTTGCGCCGGGCGCTCGACGACGCCACGTTCGGCGAATTGAGTAGAACCCTAGACGGTAGACGCTGCAGATAATTGCGCGTTCCAGGAATGCGAAGACGCCGCCGCCACAGCGCGCCCCGGCCCCGTCGTGTTCTCGCTCAGCGACGGGCCGAGTACCGACGCCGGCCCTGACGGCTGCCGTTCCCGGCAGCGGCGTGGCATCGGTCACCTCGCCGACTAATGCGCTTTACCCGGCGCTAAGAACACGCTAAAGTGACCCTTGGTGTGCCGGGAAGTCTGGTCGGCAAATGTAAGACGTGTCGTTAGTGGCGCGTCTCCGACCAGGAGAGGCCGATGAGCCGAGACGAGCACACCCTCCAGGGACAGCCGCCGCGACGAGTCGTGCCGCCCTTCCCTCTGCTCCGTTCCCGCCCGCCCGGGCCGCAGCCCCCGGTCGCCTTCGCTTTCCTTTTCCCTGATAGCAGGTGACCGTTCCGGTCACCTGCCCGCTTCCTGAGCGACTCGCTCTTTCCTTTCTTCACGGCGCGCGTTCGACGCCCGCGGTTGGTTGATCGCGCCGTCAGACAGAAAGTCTGTTCACCATGGTCGAATTCTTTGATGCTGCGCTTGGTTTTCCGACGGCGCTGTTCAGTTTCGCGCTGTTGGTGGTCGCCGGGTATTGGACCGTGGTCCTGCTCGGCGGCCTCGGGATCGACGCCCTCGACACCGATGCCGATACAGGGGCCGGCGTCGAGGTCGAGGGCGGCGGGTTCCTCGGGGCGGCGGGGCTCGGCGGCGTCCCGGCGACGGTGACGCTGTCGCTGGTGATCGGCCTGGCATGGTTCGTGAGCCTCGCGGGCTCGGTCCTGGTGGGCGACACCGGCGGCGCGGCGGTGCACGCGCTGCTCTCGATCGCGGTGCTGCTCGTCGCGCTGACGGGGGCGTGGCTGTGCACGCGAGGGTTGGTCCGCCCCCTGCGCCGGGTGTTCCAGGGCGCGGCGCAACCGTCCCGGCGTGACTTCGTGGGCGAGATGTGCGTCATCCGCACCGGGCGCGTCGGGCCGGACTTCGGCCAGGCCGAAGTGACCTCGGCGGACGGGTCGTCGGCGATCGTGCAGGTCCGGCAGCCGAGCGCGGACGTGCCCGTGGCGGGCCCGGCGGGCGGCACCGGCCTCACGGCGGGCAGCACCGCGCTGATCTTCGACTACGACCCGGTCGCCGAATGCTTCCTGGTGATGCCGTACGAGGCGCCGCCCCGCCCGGACGATCCGGCCGCCTGATCCGCACCTCCTCCAACCCGAGAGACAGGGGACTTCCTTGGATGCCATCACCATCGGGGCCGGTGTGCTCATCGCGCTCCTGCTGTTCGTCGCGCTCGGCATCGTGCTCGTCGTGACCCGCCTGTTCCGCAAGGTCGAGCAGGGCCGGGCACTGATCATCTCCAAGCTGAAGAAGGTGGACGTCACCTTCACCGGCGCGGTCGTGCTGCCCGTCCTGCACAAGGCCGAGCTCATGGACATCTCGGTGAAGACCATCGACATCGAGCGGACCGGCCGGGACGGGCTGATCTGCAAGGACAACATCCGCGCCGACATCCGCATAACGTTCTTCGTCCGCGTCAACAAGACGGCCGAGGACGTCATCAAGGTGGCGCAGGCGATAGGCACCGCGCGGGCCAGCGACCAGGAGACGCTCCAGGAGCTGTTCGCGGCCAAGTTCTCCGAGGCGCTCAAGACCGTCGGCAAGCACCTGGACTTCGAGGACCTCTACACCCGCCGCAATGAATTCCGCGACCACATCATCCAGGTCATCGGAACCGACCTGAACGGCTACAGCCTCGAAGACGCGGCGATCGACTACCTGGAGCAGACCTCCCTCCTGTCGCTCGACAAGTCCAACATCCTGGACGCGCAGGGCATCCGGAAGATCACCGAGCTGACCGCGATCCAGCACGTGCGGACCAACGAGCACGCCCGCACCGAGGAGAAGGAGATCGCGCGGCAGAACGTCGAGGCGCGCGAGGCGATCCTGGAGCTGGAGCGGCGGCAGGCCGACGCCGAGCTGAAGCAGCAGCGCGAGATCGAGACGGTCCGGGCCCGCGAGGAGGCCGAGGTCGAGCGGGTGAAGGCCGAGGAGCGGCTGCGGGCGCGGACCGCGCACATCCGCACCGACGAGCAGCTGGGCGTGCAGACCGAGAACCGCGACCGTGAGGTGGCGGTCGCGTCGAAGAACCGGGAGCGGGTCATCGCGATCGAGAGCGAGCGGATCGAGAAGGACCGCCTGCTGGAGGTCATCGCCCGCGAGCGGGAGACCGAGCTGACCCGGATCTCGGCGGACAAGGAGGTCGAGGCGCAGAAGCGGGAGATCGCCGAGGTCGTTCGGGAGCGCATCGCGGTCGAGCGGACCGTCGCCGAGCAGGAGGAGCACATCAAGCGGCTCCGCGCCGTCGAGGAGGCCGAGCGGACCCGCCAGGCGGTCATCATCCAGGCCGAGGCGGAGGCGCAGGAGAACCTGGTCAAGGACATCAAGGCGGCCGAGGCCGCGGAGGCGGCGGCCGAGCACCGGGCCCGCGAGGAGCTGACGCTCGCCGAGGCCCGCCGGCAGACCGCCGACCTGGACGCCGAGGCCAAGATCCGGCTCGCCGAGGGCATCAGGGCCGAGGCCGCCGCGACCGGGCTCGCCGAGGTCCAGGTGCGCGAGCGGGACGCCGAGGCCATCGAGAAGGTCGGCCGGGCGCGGGCCGTCGTGGCGCGGGAGGCGGCGCACGCGGAGGCGACGGCCGTCCGCGAGAAGCTCAAGGCCGAGGCCGAGGGGCTGACCGACAAGGCCGCGGCGATGGCGGCGCTGGACGAGGCGAGCCGCCGGCACGAGGAGTACCGGCTGCGGCTGGAGGCCGACAAGGATGTCCGGCTGGCGGGGATCGAGGTGCAGCGGCAGGTCGCGGAGGCGCAGGCGGCGGTCCTCGCGACCGGGTTGGAGAAGGCCGACATCAGCATCGTCGGCGGCGACAGCGTGTTCTTCGACCGGCTCGTCGGCGCGGTCTCGCTGGGCAGGAGCGTGGACGGCTTCGTCCAGAACTCCGAGGTCGCGCGGACGCTGGCCGGGCCGTGGCTGGACGGGACCGGTGACTTCAGCGCCGACGTGTCCCGGCTGCTGGGCTCGCTGGACGCCGCGAGCGTCCGGGACCTGACCCTGTCGGCGCTGCTGATGCGGCTGATCAAGAGCGGCGGCCCGGAGAGCGGGAAGCTGCGCGAGCTGCTGGACACCGCGCACCGGCTCGGCGTCGCGGACGCCCCCCTCGCCGACCTACCGCTAACCGAAGCACCGCTCAACGAAGCACCGCTCACCGACATATCGCTCGCCAAGGCCGCCGCGCCGAACTCCGTCAACGCGGCCACGAACTGACCGCGCCGTAGGAGCAGAGACCGTAGGAGCAGAGGAGGACATCCGTGACCGAGCCCGCCATCGACATCCCCGACGACACGTCCGTGCGGGAGGACGAGAGCGGGCTCGACCACGGCACCTACGAGGTGCTGCGCGCCCGGCTGGCCGAGCACGCCGCCGAGCTGGCCCGGCGCGCCGAGGCGCTGAACGCCCGCCGGGTGGAGACCTTCGGCGGCGCCGAGTTCGCGCTCGCCGGGACCGAGCGGGTCCGCACCCGGCACAACGGCGTCCCCCGCGACATCGTCGCCCTCGGCGAGACGATGCTGTTCGGCTACAACGTGTCCTTCGGGTCGAAGCCCGACACCGAGGTCGCCGACGTCTTCACCCTCCACCGCTTCGCCGTGGAACGTCCGGCCGAGGGCGCGGCGGCGTTCACGCTCACCGAGGTGGGCGCCGACGCGGTGCCCGGGCTGCTGGACGATCCGCGCTTCCAGCGCGACTTCGCCGACATGTACCGCTACTACCGGCAGGCCCGCCTGCTGCAGTTGCGCCTGCTGGACGGCCGGCTCCTGGCGGTGTTCCAGACCGGCCCGAAGCTGGACGACGTCCGGGTCCTGCGCTGGCGGGTCGGCGCCGACGGCACCGCTGCCTACCAGGACAACCAGGGCGAACGCGACCACGTCTTCCCCGCGTCCCACGACGTCGAGTGGACCGCGTCCACCCGCGACGACCACGTCCTCGGCCGCCACCCGCACATCTCGATCGGCGGCGAGGTCTTCGTCGGGACGGTCGGCGGGACCCTGACGGTCAAGATCGAGGACGACACCGAGTCCGGCACCGGCGTCTACGGCGAGCCCGTGGACGAGCCGCTGCAGAGCCTGGCCGACGCCGAGGTGCACCATGCCAGGGTCGGCGCGCTGATCCTGCTGCGGATCCGCCCGTACAACGAGACCGCCTGGCGGCACCTGGTGTTCAACACCCGCACCAAGGACGTGGTGCGGCTCGACGGCATCGCGCAGGCGTGCAGGCGGCTGCCCGGCGACCACGGGATCGTCTTCCCCGGCGGCTACCTCCTGGCCACCGGCGCCGCCAAGACCTTCGACGTCGACGTCACCGGGCTGGAGTTCGAGCGGACGGTGCGCTCGCCCAACGGCGAGGACGTGCTGTACGTCTTCCACGCCCGCGCGGACGGCCGCTCGCTGCTGCTGCCCTACAACGTGATCCGGGAACAGGTCGCCACGCCGGTCACCTGCCACGGCTACTCGTTGTTCGACGACGGCACGCTGCTGGTCCTGCGGGCCTTCTCCGACGAACCGGGCCTCGTCCACCCCGTCCAGGTGTGGCGGACGCCGTACGCCTCCGACGCGCACGCCGCCGCGCGACCGGTCGGGACCGGGCCGCTGGAGCGCGTCGGCAACGCCGACCTCGTGCGCGGCGTCTCCGACTGCCTGGGCATCGCCCGGATGGTCGAGGAGACGGCGCCGTCGGCCGAGGTGTTCGACGCCCTCATCGCGGCCTGCGTGCGGGCCGCCGACCGCCACCACTGGTTCGCCCAGGAGGAGCTGGGCGACCTGGCGGCGCCGCTGGCCGGGGTCCGCGGCACCGCCCGGCAGGTCCTGGAGGAGTACGAGAACGTCCGGGCCCTCACCGAGCGGGCCGCCGCCGCCGTGGCGCGGGCGGGCGAGGAGGCCGAGGCGATCGTCCGGCGGGCCCGGGCCGAGGCGCCCGGCGGCGCGGACGGGTGGGTGGCCCAGCTCGCCGAGCTGCGCCGCGCCCAGGGACGGGTGGAGACGCTGCGCGAGCTGCGTTACGCCGACACCGCCCGGATCGACGAACTCGCGGCGATGCTGGAAGCCGAACTGGAGAACTCCGGCCGCCGTGCCGTCGCGTTCCTGCAAGGCGACGGGGCCTTCACCGACTATCACGCCGAGGTCGCGCGGCTGACCGAGGAGGCGGACGCCGTCACCACGGTGGCCGGTTGCGAGCCGGTCGCCGAACGGCTCGGCGCGCAGACCGGCGGGCTGGAGGTCGTCACCCAGGTCGTCGGAGCCCTCGACGTCACCGAGGCGACCGCCCGCACCGCCATCCTGGAACGGGTCGGCGAGGTCATCGGCGGCCTCAACCGCGCCCGCGCCGTCCTGGCCGACCGCCGCCGCGACCTGCTCGACGCCGAAGGGCGGGCGGCGTTCGCGGCCGAGTTCGCGGTGCTCGACCAGGCCATCGGCGGCGGTATCGCCATGGCCGACTCCCCGCGCCGCTGCGACGAGCACCTCGGCCGGCTGCTGCTCCAGGTCGAGGCCCTGGAGTCGCGCTTCGCCGACTTCGACGACTTCCTCGCCGAACTGGAGGCCAAGCGCACCGACCTGTACGAGGCGTTCTCCGCACGCAAGCAGGCGCTGCTGGACGAGCGCGCCCGGCGCGCCGACCGCCTGGCCGGCTCGGCCGACCGCATCCTGTCCAGCGTGCGGCGCAGGGCCGCCGACCTGGGCAGCGCCGAGGAGGTCAACACCTACTTCGCCACCGACGCGATGGTGGCGCGGCTGCGCACCGTCGCGGGCGAGCTGCGCGACCTCGGCGAACCCGGGCGCGCCGAGGAACTGGAGAGCGGGATCGCGGCGGCCCGCCAGCAGGCCGGCCGGTCGCTGCGCGACCGCCTCGACCTCTACGCCGACGACGGGCGTACGATCCGCCTCGGCCGGCACCGTTTCGCGGTCAACACCGAGCCGATCGAGCTCACCCTCGTCCCGCATCAAGGGGCGCCGGCCTTCGCCGTCACCGGCACGGACTACCGCGCGCCCGTGCGGGACGCGGCGTTCGCCGCGACCAAGCGGTTCTGGAACCAGAGCCTGGCCTCCGAGACGCCCGAGACCTACCGCGCCGAACACCTCGCCGCCCTGATCCTCGCCGAGCGGGGACCCGAGACCATCCGAACCGAGTCCGAGCCTGGGCTGCTGGAACTCGTCCGGGAGACGGCGGCGACCCGCTACGACGAAGGCTACGAACGCGGCGTGCACGACCACGACGCCGTCGCGATCCTCACCGCGCTCCTGCGCCTGCACACGGCGGCCGGCCTGCTGCGCTACCCGTCCGACGGACGCGCCGCGGCCCAGCTGTTCTGGGCCCATGGCGCGGACGACGCGCAACGGGCCGCCTGGACCACGAGGGCCGCGTCGCTGGCCCGCGCCCGCCGCGCCTTCGGCCGACCGGACGCGGTCGCCGACCTGGTCACCGAACTGGCGACCGCCATCGCCGAGTTCGACGCGGCCGAGTTCGACGCAGCCGAGTTCGACGCAGCCGAGTTCGACGCGCCGGCCCCGGCCGACCCGGGACTCGCCGCCGAGTACCTGGTCGAGGAACTCGCGTCCGCCCCGATCGGGTTCGCGACCAGCGGCGGAGCCCGCGCGCTGCTCACCGGATTCCGCGAAGCGCTCGGCGACTCCCACAAGGAGTTCACCGACGACCTCAACGCGCTCGGCGCCGCGCCCCTGCACACCCGGCACCAGCTCGCCGACGCATGGCTCCGCTCCTTCGCCGGCGGCGCCCACGACCTGCCCGAGGCCCTCGCCGTGCTGCTGTGCGGCCCGCTCCCCCGGTACGACGTGACCGCGCCGGCCTCGGCCGACGTCGACGGCCTGCTCGGCACCCACCCGCGCATCACCGGCCGCCGCCTCGAAATGCGCCTGGACGAGACCCTCGCCCGGACCCGCCGCCTGCGCACCGAGCACGTCCCGGCGTTCCGCGCCTACCAGCGCCGCCGCACCGAACTCCTGGCCGCCGAACAGCAGCGCCTACGGCTGCACGACCACAAACCGCGGGTGATGAGCACCTTCGTCCGCAACCGGCTGGTGGACGAGGCGTACCTGCCGCTCATCGGCGACAACCTGGCCAAGCAGCTCGGCGCGTCCGGGGACGCGAAGCGCACCGACCAGATGGGCCTGCTACTCCTGATCTCGCCGCCGGGGTACGGCAAGACCACCCTCATGGAGTACGTCGCCGACCGGCTCGGCCTGATCTTCGTCAAGGTGAACGGGCCCGCGCTCGGCCACGGCGTCACCTCCCTCGACCCCGCCGAGGCGCCCGACGCCACCGCCCGGCAGGAGGTCGAAAAGATCAACTTCGCGCTGGAGATGGGCGCCAACGTGCTGCTCCACGTCGACGACATCCAGCACACCTCCCCCGAGCTGCTCCAGCGGTTCATCTCGCTGTGCGACGCGCAGCGCCGCATCGAGGGCGTCTGGGACGGCGAGACCCGCACCTACGACCTGCGCGGCAAGCGCTTCGCCGTCAGCATGGCCGGCAACCCCTACACCGGGTCCGGGCAGCGGTTCCAGGTACCCGACATGCTCGCCAACCGCGCCGACATCTGGAACCTCGGCGACGTCCTGAACGGCAAGGACGACCTGTTCGCGCTCAGCTACATCGAGAACGCCCTGACCTCCAACCCGGTCCTGGCGCCGCTGTCCACCCGCGACCGGGGCGACGTCGAGCTGCTCGCCCGGCTCGCGTCCGGGGACCAGGCGGTGCGGCCGGACCGGCTCGTCCACCCCTACGCGCGGGCCGAGCTGGACCGGGTCCTGTCCGTCCTGCGCAAACTGCTCCGGGCCCGGACGGTCCTCCTGACCGTCAACCGCGCCTACATCGCCTCGGCCGCCCAGTCCGGCGCGTCGCGCACCGAACCGCCGTTCCAGCTCCAGGGCTCCTACCGCGACATGAACAAGCTCGCCGAACGGATCCTCCCGATCATGAACGACGGCGAACTCGACGCCCTGATCGACGACCACTACCGGGCCGAAGCCCAGACGCTCACCACCGGCGCCGAGGCGAGTCTCCTCAAACTCGCCGAACTCCGCGGCACGCTGACCCCGGAGCAAGCCGAGCGCTGGGCCCACATCAAGACGGCCTACCAGCGTGCCCAGGCCCTCGGCGGAACCGGCAGCGACCCGGCCGACCGTGCCGTCGGCGCCATCGGCCTGCTCGCCGACCGGCTGGCCGCCATCGAAAAGGCCATCCAACGGCCCTCCGCGGCCTACCACAACAACACATCAGGCCCCCACAGCCTCGCCCCGTGAACGGTTTCGCGCGGTTAACCGGTCGCGGTGGTTCAGCCGGGCGCCGCTTTACCGTCCCGGCCATCCGGCAATGGCCCCCGGGCCGTCCGGAAAGGACGATCCGAGGGCCATTGTGGGTTCGACGACTTCCGTCCGGCCGGATAAAAAGGGGAGCCGCTCCCGGCTCTCCGAAGGCCGGCTCACCAGCGTGAACGCCCGGTTACCAGCGGTACCACCTGCCGCGGCGGCCTCCGGCGTTGTTCGGACGGACCACGAAGCCGAGCAGCCAGAGCACCAGGACCGCGATCGCGATCCACCACAGGGCTTTCAGCGCGAAACCCGCGCCGGCAAGGATGACAATCAGCAGCAGAACCAGTAGCAACGGAACCATCTGTGCACCTCCGGCCCCGGATATGCCCTTCCGAGACCGAACTATTCCACGCCCTTACCCGGTTTTTTACGCGCGCCGCACCGGGCCGATCGGGCAGGTCCCGGGGCCGCCTCAGTCGAGGTCGCGGCGCATGACGATGAGGGCGACGTCGTCCGCGCGGGGCCCGAACTCGGCGATGATGCGGTCGCTGAACTTCTCCAGGTCGTCGTCCATCTCGGCGGCGACGGTCCGCAGCCGGTCGAGGTTGTCGCCCAGGGACACGCCGCGTTCCTCGATCAGCCCGTCGGTGATCAGCACGACGGCGCCGCCGGGCGGCACCGTGAGCTCCTCCGTCCCGACGTGGCTGACGGGGAAGCCGAGCAGCAGCCCGCCGCGACCGCCGTACTCGCCCCGTCCTCCCGCGATGTGCAGGGGCGGGGGATGCCCGGCGTTGGCCACCCGCAGCGCCCCGGTCCGTGGGTCCAGGGTCATCAGGCACATGGTGGCCGTCTGATCGTCGTGGTAGCGCTGCAGCACGTCGTTGAGGAGTTCGAGGATCGCGACGGCGTCGTGGCCCTCCTCGGCGAAGGCGCGCAGCGCGTGCCGCAGTTCGGCCATCACGGTCGCGGCGTGCAGGGAGTGCCCCTGGACGTCCCCGATGGCGATCAGCACGTCGTCGCCCCGGTCGATGACCTCGTAGAAGTCGCCGCCGACCTCCGCCTGGTCGCTGGCCGGCTCGTACCGGACGGCGAACGTCCAGCCCGGCACGACCGGCCGGGACGCCGGCAGCAGGCTGCGCTGGAGGGTCAGCGAGATGAGGTGCTCCACGGTGTACGAGCGCAGCGCCTCCATCGCGAGGACGAGCGTCTGCCCGAGCTGCCGCAGCAGGTTGGCGTCGTCCTCGTCGGCCGCTCCGCGCGCTCCGATCGCGACGCCGATCGGTGGACGGTCCGGCTTGATCCGCGAGGTGACCAGCAGGACGTCGTCCTCGACGACGGCGTCCGGCAGCAGCTCGCCCCACTGCCGAGCGGAGACGGGCGCGACGCGGGTGCCGGTGTCCTCGCCGAGCCCGGTCAGCTCGGCCAGCCGGCCGGGCATGCCGGCCGGGCACGGCAGCGACCGCGGCACGCCGCCCGAGGCGACGGTCCGCCTCATCCGGCCGTCCGGGGGCAGCAGGAACACGGTCGCGGGCTCGCCGAAGATCTCGAAGGCGCCGCGCGCCGCGATCACCGCGAGCGCGTCGAAGGTCTCGGCGGCGTTGACGGCGAGCGACGTCCGGGTGAAGGCGGCCATCCGGTCGGCCATGCGCTCGGCCCGGCGCCGGGCCTGGTAGTAGCGCAGCACCGCCTCGGCGGTGGCGATGAACTCGCCCGGATCGATCGGGTCGGTCATGTAGGCGTCGGCGCCGCGCTGCAGCCCGTCGGTGCGGTCGGCGACGTCGACGGCCGTGGCGGAGATGTGGATCACCGGCAGGGACGCCGTGGCGGGCGACCCCTTGATCTGCTCGCAGACCTCCATGCCGTTGACGTCGGGGAGCTGGATGTCCAGGACGACCAGGTCCACCTCGTGTTCGGCGAGCCTCACCCACACCTGCGCGGCGGACGCGGCCTCCACGACGGTGTGGCCGGCGCGGCGCAACCAGCTCCCGATGATGTAGCGCTTGGTGTCGTTGTCGTCGACGACCAGGGTCGTGTACGAGGGGCTGTCGTTCATCGGTCGGTCCCTTGTGAACGCGGTGCGCGGGCGCGCGCCACCGCGTCGGCGAGCATCGTCGGGGAGAGCTGGTCCTCCGCCAGGATCGCGTCGGCGTGCCCCGGAACGGAGCCGTCCGGCCGGACGCCGTCGGCGTAGACCAGCACGACGACGGTCCCGGGCACGGGTCGCGCCAGCGCGGCGGCGACGTCGGAGTCCGGCAGGTTCGGTCCGAGCAGGACCAGGCCGGGCGGGTCCGCGTCGAGCAGGTCGCGGACGGCCGGCCCGTCCGCGACCTCGGTGACCCGCTCCACGGCACCGTGCAGCAGGCCGCGCAGGGCCCGGCGGGCGGCCTCGTCGGCGTCCGCGACCAGGACGTGGCCGAGGCCGAGCTCGGCCAGGCCCCGGTGCGGCGGCAGCCGCAGCGTCACCGTGGTCCCGGCGCCGGGCTCGCTGGTCAGCAGGAGGTCGCCGCCGAGCACGTGGGCGAGGTGCCGGGCATAGGGCAGGCCGAGTCCGGTCCCGCCGCGCTTGCCGCCCGGCACCTGGTAGAACTCCTCGAAGACGCGCTCCTGCTCGCCGGGAGGGATGCCCACTCCGGTGTCGGCGACGACGAACTCCAGGTGGTCCGGGGTCTGCCGGACGGTCAGCCGCACCTCCCCCCGGTCGGTGAACTTCAGCCCGTTGGCCAGGAGGTTCCGCAGGATGCGGGTCAGCATCTCCTCGTCGGTGACGATGTCGGCGGGCGCGGCGGGGTCGGTCTCCGTCCGCAGCTCCACCCGCGGCGGCTGCGCCATGGGGGCGAGCATGTCCGTCAGCCGCCGCAGCAGGACGCGCATCCGCACCACGCCGCGGCGCGGCGCGAGCCGGCCCTGTTCGGCCTTGGCCATGTCCAGCAGCTCGCCCACCAGCGACAGCAGCGTCTCCCCCGCGTCGGCGATCAGGGAGATCTGGTGCCGCTGCTCCCCGGTGAGGGGCTCAGCGGCGGGGTCGAGCAGCAGCCGGGTCAGGCCGATGACCCCGTTGACGGGGGTGCGCAGTTCGTGGCTGACGTTGGCCCAGAACCGGTTCTTGGCCGCGCCCGCCTCGCGTAGCTGGTCGGTCTTCTCCTCCAGCTCGGCGTACAGCGCCACCACGCCCCGGTTGGTCTCCTCCAGCTCCACGGAGAGCTCGTTGTAGAGCGCCATGACGCCCTGGTTGGTCTCCTCCAGCTCGGCGTTGAGCACGCGGAGTTCCTCGCGCTGGCGCCGGACGTCCTCCAGCGCCTCGATGAGGTCGGCGTTCTGGGTCCGCAGCTCCTCCAGCGCCGGGACGGGACTGAGCCGTCCCAGCATTCCGCGCAGCTCGTCGAGCGCCGGACCGTCCACCGCGAGGGTGGCGGGGTTCAGGTGCTTGCGCAGGCGGACGCCCCGCCCGGCCCCCGCCTCCTCGACCACGTCGAGGAGCCGCGCAGCGGCGGCGTCCCCGTCGCGCGGACGGTCCGCGCCGTCGGCGGACGCGGCGTCCAGCTCCACCACCAGGCCCGGCGGACGCCCGCCGTCCAAGAGGAAGACGACGTTGACCTCACCGGCGTGGGCGAACAGCTCGCGGCCCACCTCGCTGAGCGCCGTCGCCACGCGGACCTGGTCCTGCGTATCCAGCCCGACCGCGGCGGCGACCTGCCGCCCGGCCCGCCGGACGGCGAAGACGCCCTGCTCGTCCGAGATCCGCAACCGCAGCAGTTCCTCGGCCACGCCTCACCTCCATCCGGCGGTGGTGACGGCCAGGACACCGCGGTCGTCGTGCCGGACCCCCGCCTCGCGCAGCAGGTCGGCGGCGAGCAGCAGCGGGTCGCGGCCGAGGTCGGGACGGCCCGCGGCGTCCCACCTGCCGGTCAGCCCGTCGGAGTGCAGGACCACCGCGGCCCCCGGCGGCAGCTCGTACACGTGTTCGCGCAGCCGCCTGGCCTGCGCCCCCGCGATGCCCGGGACGGAGACCATGCCCTGCCGGCGCTCGGGCCCGAGGATCCATCCGGCGACGTTGCCGAGCCCCGCGAACCGCACCACGCCCCCGCCGGGGTCGACGGCGGCCACCGAGACCGCGCCGCCGCGCGTCGAGCCCAGCCGCCGGTGCACCTGTGCCAGGAGGTCGGCGGGACCGGCGGGCAGCGTCGCGTCGCGCACCGCGGCGACGGCCTCCGCCGCCGCGCGCGCCGCCATCGGCCCGTGCCCGAGCCCGTCGCAGAGCATCGCGTAGATCGTGCCGCCCTCCATCCGGGCGACGAAGGCGTCACCGCACTCCTCCTCGCCCTCGATCGGGCGCGTCAGCCCGGCGAAGGGCAGGCGGGGCGGCGTCGCCGCGGCGGCCCCCTCGCCGCGCCCGCGCAGGAACCGCGCGAACAGCACGGTTCCGGCGTGCGGGAGCGAGTGCACGCCGCTGTGGTCGGCGAGCCTCTCGATGGCCCCGAGGCCGATCCCGAGGGTGCCGGTCGTGGAGTGCCCGTCCAGCCGGGAACCGGGGACGTCGCCCATGCCGGGGCCGTGGTCCAGGCAGAGGACCTCCAGCGCGGCGTCGTCGCCCGCGCGGACCACCCGGACGAGCATCTCGCCGCGCACGGCGTGCTTGGCGAGGTTGGTGGCGGCCTCGGTCACCGCGATCTGGATCCGGCCCATGCGCTCCGCGCCGAACCCCAGCCGTGCGGCCAGCCGGGCGGCGTGCCGCCGCATCCCGGCGGCGGAGCTCGGCTCCTCCGCCCGTGCCCACACCGCGTCGCCGGTGGACGGACTGCTCAGCCATCCGGTGGCCGTCAGCGGACCCACTTCGCCACCGTCACCGTGGTGCCCTCGCCGACCGCGGTCTCCAACGCGAACTCGTCGACCAGGCGCCGCGTGCCCGGCAGGCCGAGGCCCAGGCCGCCGCCGGTCGTCCATCCCTCGGTGAGCGCCTGGTCGACGTCGGGGATCCCCGGGCCCTTGTCGGTGAACACGAGCCGGACGCCGGGCCGCCCGCGCGCGTTGACGACCCGCTCGATCCGGGCGGAGCCTCCGCCGCCGTGGACGAAGGTGTTGCGGGCCAGCTCGCTGGCGGCGGTGACGATCTTCGTCTGGTCCACCAGCGACATGCCGACCGCCGCGGCGGCGGCCCGCACGCTCTGCCTGACCTGGACCACGTCCTCGTGGGACACGATGGGCAGGATGGGCAGCGCGTCGCCCGGCGGAGTCGTCACCGGCCGTCCAAGGCGGCCGGACCGGCGGCGGGCAGCGCCGCGCCGAGCAGCCGCATGCCCTTCTCCAGGTCCAGCGCCGTGCGCACCCCGCCGAGGGAGAGCCCCAGCTCCACCAGGGTGATCGCCACGGCGGGACGCATCCCGACCACGACCGTCTCGGCGTCCATCAGCCGCGACATCGAGGCGATGGTGGCGAACATCCGCCCGATGAAGGAGTCCACGATGTCGACCGCGGTGATGTCGATGATCACGCCGCGGGCGCCGGTGGCGACGATGCGCTCGGCCAGGTCCTCCTGCAGCGCGAGGACGGTCTGGTCCTGCAGGTCGACCTGGATCGACACCAGCAGGACCTCACCGATCTTGAGAATCGGGACGCGCTCCATCAGGCGCCCGTCCCCTCGCCCGGATGGGCCCGGGTCTTCTCCAGCGCGTACGCCAGGGCGTCGGCCAGGGTCGCCTTGGTGACGATCTCGCCGAACTCGACCCCGAGTGCCACGAGCGTCTGGGCGATCTGCGGCCGGATGCCGGAGATCACGCATTCGGTGCCCATCAGCCGGGCGGCCATCACCGTCTTCAGCAGGTGCTGGGCGACCTCGGTGTCGACGGCGGGCACTCCCGTGATGTCGAGGATCGCGATCTGCGACCCCGTCTCGACGAGGCGCTCCAGCAGCGACTCCATGACCACCTGCGTGCGGGCCGAGTCCAGCGTGCCGACCAGGGGCACGCCGAGGATCCCGTCCCACAGCTTCACCACCGGCGTGGACAGCTCCAGCAGCTGCTCCATCTGATCGGCGATGACCTGCTCGCGGGCGGCGGTGTAGGTCTCGAAGGTCACGAGCCCCAGCTCGTCCACGCGGGACGAGAACGCCGCGAACTCGGCGTAGGCGGCGGCGTCGGCGGACGCCTCGACCCGTTCCAGGACCGCCTGCTTGAGCGCGAAGACGCTGGTCGCGGTCTCGGTGGGGGTGAACCCCTGCCGCGCGCGGCTGCGCGATATCTCCGCCAGCGCGGAACGCAGTTCGCCCGCCGCCTCGCCGTCTCCACCGACGACCGTCCGCTCGATGAGCGCGTACAGTTCGCTCAGCTCCACCCTCAGCTCGTCCGCGGTGAGGCGCCCGCGCATGCTCGCGGCGACGATCTCCACCCAGCGGCCGAGCACTTTCTCCCGCTCCGACTCAAGCAGCGTCGAAAGATGCGTGCTGTCCGACGCACCGCTCATCGGCCGTACTCCCCTCCATCACGCGCGAGCCCGCTCGACATCGCGCGACAGTGCCGCCCGAACAGTACCGTCCCCAACCGAGCAATACGGACAAGACGGACGGACCGGCCGCCGACCGTCCCGGCGTCGGCCGGTGACGACCGCCGAACCCTCGTCACGCCTGGTGGGAGGCGGCGATCGCCTCGTCGACCGTGGGATGGAAGACGAAGATCTGGTCGAGCCCGATGATCGTGAAGACCTCGCGGAGGTCGGAGTTCAGACCCGCGATCAGCAGCCGCCCGCCGGTCGGCTTCGAGCGCTTGTAGGTGTTGATGAGCACGGTGATGCCGGTGGAGTCGCAGTAGGCGAGGCCGGACAGGTCGAGCACGAGGCTGCCCCCGGCGGCGAACGGGACCTTCTCGATGGCCTCCCGCAACCGCGGGGCGGTGTGGTGGTCGAGGTCTCCGGCGACGCGCAGGACGGGGACGTCGCCGTCCTGAACTGGAAGGTCGATGGTCAGGTCGTATTGCGTCACCGAGAGGACTCCTGTGGGAGGGTACTGACCGGAGGCTGGACGGGTTCGCCCATAAGCTGCTCTATCCTACTTTTTCTACGCATCACCTCTTCCCCGGCTTCAGGGGGGAAACGGGACGAGTGGAGAGGGCGACGCGGAAGGACGTCCGGTGACGCAATCTGACGGTCATGAAGGTCGCGCGGCGGCCGGGGCCGGGACGGACGTGTTCGCCGCCGACCGCGAGGTCGGCCGCCACCTGGCCGCGGTCGACTGGTCGGCGACCCCGCTCGGCCCGGTGACCGCCTGGCCGCAGAGCCTGCGGACGGCCGTGAGCATCCTGCTGTCGTCCCGGTTCTCGATGTGGATGGCGTGGGGTCCGGAGCTGACCTTCTTCTGCAACGCCGCCTACCGGCGCGACACCCTCGGCCGCAAATATCCCTGGGCGCTCGGCCGTCCGGCCGGCGAGGTGTGGGCCGAGATCTGGGACGACATCGGCCCGCGGATCGACACCGTCCTCACCACGGCGCAGGCGACCTGGGACGAGGCGCTGCTGCTCTTCCTGGAGCGGTCGGGATACACCGAGGAGACATATCACACGTTCTCCTACAGTCCGCTGCGGGATGACGTGGGCATGGTGGTCGGCATGCTTTGCGTGGTCAGCGAGGAGACCGAGAGGGTCATCGGAGAGCGGCGGATGGCGACGCTGCGGGACCTCGGCTCCGACCCCAGCGTGGTGCGCACCGAGTCCGAGGCGCTGGCGTTCGCCCACCGGCAACTGGACCGGAACGGCTCGGACCTCCCGTTCACGCTGACCTACCTGTTCGACGGCGGGTCGGCACGGCTGGCGGGCGCGACCGGCCTCACCGAAGGACATCCGGCCGCGCCGCCGCGGCTGCCCATGGGCGACTCCGACGCTCCGGTCTGGCCCGCGGCGACGCTGGCGCGGGGCGAATCGGCGCTGGTGCCGCTCGACGGCGGCCCGTTCACCGGGCTGCCGACCGGGGGCTGGTCGCAGCCGCCCGTCCAGGCACTGGCCGTGCCGCTGTTGCGGCAGGGCGACGCGCCCTACGGGTTCCTGGTCGCCGCGCTGAACCGGTACCGGCCGCTGGAGGAGGGCTACCAAGGGTTCGTGGAGCTGACCGCCGGGCACCTCGCGGCGGGCGTCGCCGGCGCCCGCAGCTACCAGGCCCAGCAGCGGCGGGCCGAGGAACTGGCCGAGCTGGACCGCGCGAAGACCACCTTCTTCTCCAACATCAGCCACGAGTTCCGCACTCCCCTCACCCTGATCATGGGTCCGGTGGAGGAGCTGCGCGGCCGCCTGGCGGACGCCGACGACGGCGTGCGGCAGGATCTGGAGGTCGTCCGCCGCAACGGGATGCGGCTGGGGAAGCTGGTCAACACCCTGCTGGACTTCTCCCGCATCGAGGCGGGCCGGATGCAGGCGACCTACGAGCCGGCCGACCTGTCGGCGGTCACCGCGGAACTGGCCAGCGTCTTCCGCTCCGCCGTCGACCGGGCGGGCCTCGAACTCGACGTCGACTGCCCTCCGCTGCCCGAGCCGGTCCACCTCGACCACGGCATGTGGGAGAAGGTGATCCTCAACCTGCTCAGCAACGCGCTGAAGTTCACCTTCGACGGCGGCATCCGCGTCTCGACCCGCGCCGAGGACGGGTACGCCCTGGTCACCGTCGCCGACACCGGGATCGGCGTGCCCGCGGCGGAGATGCCGCGGCTGTTCGAGCGGTTCCACCGCATCGAGAACGCGCGTGCCCGCTCCAACGAGGGCAGCGGCATCGGCCTCGCCCTGGTGAAGGAGCTCGTCGGCCTGCACGGCGGCACCATCGCCGCCGACAGCCGCGAGGGCGAGGGCACCCGTTTCACGATCCGGCTGCCGTTCGGGACGGCCCACCTGCCCCCGGAGGCCATCGGCTCGCGGGGGGCGGCCCCGGCGGTGTCGGCCACCGCCGATCCCTACGTGCAGGAGGTACTGCGCTGGCTGCCCGGCGAACCCGCCGAACGCGCCCCCAGCGAACCCGCCGAACGCGCCCCCGGCGCGCCGTCCGACGCGGTTCCCGGCGCGCCGTCCGACGCGGCCGCGGAGCCGCTCTCCGATCCGGCGCGGGCCGGGGGCCCCGCCGCGCCCGCCACGGTGCTGGTCGCCGACGACAACGGCGACATGCGCGAGTACCTCGGCCGGCTGCTGCGCGGCGCCGGTTACCGGGTCGACACCGTCCAGGACGGCCGGGCCGCGCTGGAGGCGGTGCGCCGGGACGCCCCCGACCTGGTGGTCAGCGACGTGATGATGCCCCACCTGAACGGGTTGGAGCTGGTGGCCGAGCTGCGCGCCGACCCGCGCACCGCGGCGGTGCCGGTGCTGCTGCTGTCGGCCCGCGCGGGGCAGGAGGCGTCGATCGAGGGCCTGCGCGCGGGCGCCGACGACTACCTCCTCAAACCCTTCGCCGCCGCCGAGCTGCTGGCCCGCGTCCGGGCGAACCTGGAACTGGCCCGGATGCGCAACCACCACTCCCGCTGGCGCTCGGCGCTGATCGACTCGCTCCAGGAGGCGTTCTTCGTCTGCGACGAGAACGGCGCGGTCATCGAGATCAACGCCGCGTTCACCGACATCCTCGGCTACGGGCCGGAGGGTCTGCCCTATCCGCCGGTGCCTCCGTGGTGGCCGGACGAGAGGACCGACCGGGAGGCGTACCGGATGGTCTCCGCCGCCTTCGCCACCCTGCTGGACAGGACGCACGGCACCCACACCGTCCCCGTCGACCATCGCGACGGGCACCGGCTCTGGATCAGCGCGTCCTTCAACCACGTCCACGACCCGGACACCGGACGGCGCGTCGTCGTCGGCACCTTCCGCGACGTCACCGCCGAGCACTACGCCATCCAGCGTGAGACCGCGCTGGCGGCGCTCAGCCTGCGGCTCGCCCGCGCCGCCGGTCTGTCGGACGCCCTGGAGGGCGCGCTGGACGAACTGCGGAGACTGTGGCGCGCGCGACGGGTGCTGGCCGTCCTCTTCCGGGACGACGCGCCGCCCGCCCTCGTCTCCACCAACCGGCACCTGACCTGGGAGTTGCTGCCGGAGCGGCGGCGCACCGAACTGGACTCCCTGCGCGACCAACCGACGCTCACCCCGTCGGCGGAGCATCCGTCCGCCATCACCCTGGAACACCCCGAGGGGACCCTGGCGGTCTGGGTCGATTTGAGCGAGCGGCGTCCCTTCACCGACCAGGACCAGGTTCTGCTAACGCTGCTGGCGGGGCACCTCGCGCAGGGACTCGTCCGCGCCCACCAGATCGACCAGCAGCGCGACACCGCCCTCGCCCTGCAACGCGCCATCCTCGGCCCCGCACGGCTGCCCGAGGGATTCGCCGTCCGCTACGAGCCCGCGGCCAGTCCGCTGGAGGTGGGCGGCGACTGGTACGACACCTTCGGCCTCCCCGACGGCCGCATCGGCATCGTCGTGGGCGACTGCGTCGGACGCGGCCTGGAAGCGGCCACCGTCATGGGCCAGTTGCGCAGTGCCTGCCGCGCCCTCCTGCTGCAGAACTCCAACCCCGCCGACACCCTCATGGCGCTCGACCAGTTCGCCGTCGGCGTCTCCGGGGCCCCCTGCACGACCGTCTTCTGCGGCGTCCTGGACCCCGACACCGGCGGCCTCACCTACTCCAGCGCCGGGCACCCGCCCGCCATCCTCGCCCACCGCGACGGCGCCGTGGAACTGCTCGCGGACGGCAGGTCCGTGCCGCTCGCCGTCAGACCCGGCCGTCCCCGGCCGAACGCCGAGACCGTCATCCCGGCGCGCGCCACCGTCCTGCTCTACACGGACGGCCTGGTCGAACGCCGACGCCAACCCCTGACGGAAGGCATCGGCCAGGCCGGGCGCACCGTCCAGGACGGCCGCGACCAGGCCCTCGACGATCTCGCCACCCGCCTCATGGGCATGCTGGCGCCGCCCGGCGGCTACGACGACGACGTCGCGCTGCTGCTGTACCGGCACCCGGCCCCGCTGGAGGTGGCCTTCCCGGCCGAGTCCGCCCAGCTCGCGACCGTCCGCGAGGCCCTTCGCGGCTGGCTGGCCCGATGCCAGCTCTCCCGCCGCACGGTGCAGAGCGCCCTCGTGGCGGCGGGCGAAGCCTGCGCGAACGCCATCGAACACGGGCACCGCCACACCCCCGGCCGCATCGTCAGGCTGCGCGCCGAGGTCGACGTGGACCGGTTGCACCTGACCATCGCCGACTCGGGTCAGTGGAGGACCCCCCGGTGGGACCCCGAGTCCGACCGCGGCCGCGGCACCGCCCTGATGCGCGCGATGATGCAGCAGCTCACGATCACGCCCGGCCCGGACGGCACCATCGTCCACATGCACACCAGGATCGAGCCATGACCGCACCCTTGACGCTCACGACAGGTCAGCGCCCGGACGGCACCGCACTCCTGACGGCCACCGGCGAGATCGACATGAGCAACAGCGAGAAGTTCGCCGCGGCCATCGACACGGCCCTCGGCGGCGCCGACGGCCACCTCGTCGTGGACCTCAGTGCGGTCGAGTACCTCGACAGCGCGGGCCTGAGCATCCTGTTCGCACACGCCGAACGCCTGGAAGTAATCGCCCCGCCCCTCTTGGAACCCGTCCTAACCCTGTCGGGCCTTGCAGACCTGACAACCATCAAGACCACTCCGCCCCCCGCCTCCCACTAACGGCGGCACCCGCTGGGTCACGGCCGCCCGCCATGCCCACACCCGCGGAGCGCCCATGCCGGTGCGGCGGCCTCCACCCTGACGGCCATGCTCGCGCCCCGCGCCGGACCCAAGGACCGCGACAACTAAATCGCATGCAAGACGCTGCACTAATTCGGGTGACATTTCTCGGTGACGCAGCCGCTACTGCCGGCGCAGGCCGCGTTCACGAGTGGGCGGACGGCCGTGCCCCCTTCCGTCCGCCGGAGTGGTAGATGGCGTTGAGCACCGCGTTGGCGATGCGCTCGTCGATGCGTCCGTCCGGGGCGCCGCCGACGCCGATGCCCGCGATCGGGAACCCCCGGTAGACGACGGGGACGCCGCCGGGCAGGGTGAGCGTCCCGGGGATCTTGTTGACGGTCGCGTTGTCGGTCAGTTCGCTGGTGGGGCGGCCGAACGCGACGGCGGTGTAGGCCTTGCGCTTGGCGGACTCATACGTCTGCGGGCCCGCCTTCCGCGTCCGGACGACCTCGCGGATCACGCCCGAGCGCTCCATGATGACCATGGTCACCCGCTGGTCGCCCTCCCGCTCGGCCGCCTCGACCAGCGCCGCGGCCGCCCGCACGAGCGACTTGTTCGACAGGACGTGGTCCACGGGGAAGGGCCCGTGATCCGTCCGGGCGACGGCGGCGAGCGCGCTGGTGTCCGCAACCGCGGTGCCGACGCCCCCGGCCGTGACGATCCCGAGTGCGGCGACCCCTGCGATGAAGTGTCGATATGACATCAATTCTCCCGAGTATCCGGTCAAGTCGGCCGGTCTCGGCCGCGATGCTCGCGATACCCGCGTCCTCGTCCACACCCCGGGCCCGCCGATTCCTTGGACGGCACCAGAAAAGATCATTGACCACCGCACCGCCGCCAGACCAAGACCTGGCGAACCGACATACCGTTCCACGGGCGGACCTTGCCATCCTCGTCAGGTGGACAAGGTAGCCACGCCTGTTCCGCCGGGCTGACCCAGCGATCGCCTACGGTTCGTTCCTTCCCGGCCCGTGGAAGTCCTCGGACGGGTCAGTTGGTCTGGGGATGTCGAGAACGCGGGGTCGGCTTCGTCCCAGGGACACCATTGGTCGCGACTGGCCACGGCAACGACGAAGGAGAACCACCATGACGATTCAGCGGATGGACAACGTCGGCATCGTCGTCGACGACCTGGACGCCGCCGTCGCCTTCTTCTCCGAACTCGGCATGGAGTTGGAGGGCAAGGCGCAGGTCGAAGGGCCCTGGGCGGACCTCACCGTCGGGCTCGACGGCGTCCGCTGCGATATCGCGATGATGCGCACCCCAGACGGCCACAGCCGATTGGAGCTGGCGAAGTACCAGACCCCCGCGGCGGTCAGCGTCGGGCAACGGGACCAGCCGCACAACACCCTGGGAATGCACCGCGTCATGTTCGCGGTCGACGACATCGAGGACACCGTTGCCCGCCTGCGCCCTCACGGCGCCGAGCTCGTGGGCGGCGTGGCGCGGTTCGAGGACAGCTACCTGCTCTGCTACGTCCGCAGCCCCGAGGGCTTCATCGTCGGACTGGCCGAGCAGCTCGACTAGAGCATGTCTGACAATCGGGCGGAGCCGGATCCCGGCAGTTGCCCGGCGGGGGACGGGCACCACGAGGCGAGGACGCGCGTCATTCCCGGCCCCCGCTCGTCAGGAGGCGCCGGGGCGCCAATGGGTGCCGTCCGGTGTGTCGCGGACCTCCACCCCGATCGTCTGGAGCACGTCCCGAACGGTGTCGGCGAGCGCGAAGCATCCCGTCCGGCGAAGCTCGGCGCGGACGCCGATCAGCGGTTCCACCACCGGTTCCAGCACGTCGCGGGGATCGGTCAGGCCACGGCCCGCCGTCTGCCCGAGCCGGACGATCAGGCTGCGCATCACGTCCCTGGCCCAGTCGGTGCCGCCCTCGTCCTCCTCGGTGTCGCCGGCCCACTCGGCCACGGCGGCGTCGATGTCCAGGACGGCCCGCACGAGTGCCTCGGCGTCGCGCTCGCGGAGCCCGGTCTCGAAGCGTTCCTCGCAGTCGACGACGGTGTCCCGCAAGGTCGCCTGGGGCGCCGCCGGTGCCGCGTCCTCGTCCCGCCGCCGCCGGGCCGCCGGTCGCGCGGCCTCGCCGCGCACCAGCGCACGCAGCTCGGCCAGGCTCACCGACCCGCCGGACGGCACGATCACGCTCTCCCCCCGCCGCCGGACGGTCATGACGCCCCGTCCCCGCACCTCCACCGCGTCCCGGCCGACGTCGACCAGCGCGGCGGTGTGCTCGTCCAGGCCGAGCACGGCGGCGTCGTCGGGGAGTTCGCGCTCCAACGCCCGCAACCGGCGCTCCCCGAGGTAGCAGTACCGGGTGTCGTGCGTGCCGCCCTCGGCGTTGTCGTAGTGCGGGATCATCGCGACCTTCAGCCCGAGCCGGCCGAGGACGTCCAGGCCGTCCAGCCAGTGCGGGCGTGCGCCGGACTTGTAGATCTCATAGACCGGCAGCGCGTACGCGCCCAGCGTGCACGCCGCCGCCGAGGCGAACACGAGGGCGGCGCGTCCCGTCCGCGCGTGGTCGGCCAGGGCCTCGCCCACCGGACGGTCCCGCCACTGCGCGAGGGCGTACGACGGGCTGCCCGGACCGGCGAACACCCAGTCCGCGCCGCGCACCGCGGCAAGGCCCACGTCGCCGTCGGCCTCCCCGCCCGCGCCGATCTCGGCGGATCCGCGCAGACCCGGCGGGACGTCCACCTGTAACCCGACACTGCGCTCGAAGTAGCTCTGCGCCCGCGCCGAGATCTCGGCGACGTTCTCCTGGAAGCCGTAGGGCGTGTCCAGGAGCACCGCCGATGCCGGACGCAGCCGAGCGACGAGTTCCCGGTGCACGCTCACCATCGTCGGAGCGGTCTCCCCGGATCCCATCAAGACCAGGACGGGTTTCCGCGCCCCGCCCTTCAAACCGGCTCCCGACTTCGCAGCCCCATTATCCCGGTGAACCCGCGCATACCTGTAAGGATCGCACCGCCCCAGCAGCGCGTCCACGGCCAATCGCCATACCCGGACGCTACAGCAGCAAAGGAAAGCGTTTCACAGCCATCTCACCGAAACCCGATGAGCCTTTCTCCCGCAATTCACACAACCCAATCAATACATGGTTCGCGGGCTTATCGCGTTCCCGATCCTGCATGCCAGGTGGCGTCGAACAGGGCGCCCACGTAATAGGTGACGGCGGCGGCGAGCAGGATGATGAGGAGTTGGCGGACGGCGCCGTACAGGACGGAGCGTCCGCTGGAGTAGGCGACGACCCCGCCCACCGCGAGCCCGGCTGCGCCGGTGGCGGCGATCGACAGCACGACGGCGGTCCGGCCGCCGATGAAGAACCAGGGCAGCAGCGGCGCCAGCGAGCCCAGCCCGAACAGGCAGAAGGACGAGACCGCGGCCCGCCAGGGCGAGCCCAGCTCCTGCGGGTTGACGCCCACCACGCGGCGCGCCGAGGTCGAGAACAGCGTCCCCTCGTCGCGCGCCACCTCGTGCGCGGCCGCGCGCGCCATGTCGGACGGCAGCCCGGCGTCCTGGAGCATCTCCTCCAGCTTGCCGATCACCGCGCCCGGCTGGTCCCGGACGATGCGCCGCAGATCTCCCAGGACGCCCTTGAACAGCTCGACCTGGGCGGTCACCGAGATCCACTCGCCGGCGGCCATCGAGACCGCCCCGGCGACCATCCCCGCCACCCCGGCCAGTCGCGCGGCCGTCTGCCCCGACCCGGCGCCCGCCACGCCGAGGATGATGCACAGCACGCTGACCAGGCCGTCGTTGACCCCGAGCACGGCCGCCCGCGCCCCGCCCCGCTGAACCTGGGCGGCCCGGCGCGACAACGTCGTCGTGGCGGCATCTGTCTCCGCGTCCCCGCGCCCTCTGCCCATAGCGCCCCAGGACTAACGCCAAACCCCGCACCCGCCCTGCCTCGCCACACCCACCTGACAGACCACGACCCGATTGATGGCCTCCCCCTGAATCAGACTCCCCCGGCTCATTAGTGGGCTCGCCGTCTCGTGCACACTCTGGCCTGCGACGCGGCCCGCGCTGACAGCGGTCTCGCTCAGCCTGGGTCTGTGCCGGGTTGCTCGGCGGCGGTGTCGAGGTCGTCGGCGAGCGTGTCCGGGGCGCGCATGCGCCAGGCGTCGGTGACGAGTTCCTCCAGACGGTCGCGGTCCACTTCGCTCAGCCACAGCATGACCAGAGGCAAACCGTCGTAGGCGGGCGTGGTGAAGAAACGTTCCGGCTCACCGAGGAGCAACGCCTGTTTCTCCGCCTCGTCGCCGACGTACAGGACGGCGATGTCGGTCCGGATTACGCGCGACTTACCCGGTCTGCGCTCGGGATAGGACCAGACGAACCCTTTGCCGCCGACCCGGAAATCGAACCCGTCGCTGTCGATTTCGACCACGTGAGGTAGTGCGAGCGCCAATCGGCGAACGTCTTCGGCGTCAGCCATCCCGGTCGCTCCCAGACACCGGTTTCAGCACATGCGCAGGCTATCGGGCCCATAGACCGGGGACGAGACCAAGGCAGCCGGAACCCGAACGAGCCGTTTAGGAGGGCGGGAAGGTGATGCGGACGGTGTGGGTGTCGGGAGGTGCGCTGGCGGCCAGGGTTTGGGCGGCTTCGGTGCCGGTGGTGTGGAACTGGATGATCGCGGTGTGGGTCGTGGTGGGAGTTTGAAACTCCACGTGGACCGTGGCGGTGTCGGCCTCGCGGAGGGACTGTTGGCGGCGGTGACGCCAAGCCATCCAGAGGCCGGTGGCGGCGGCGGTGAGGGTGCCGCTGGCCAGGTTGACGGAGATGCCCACCAGGAGGTCGGTGGTGGGGCCTCGGTGTCCGGTGGGGCTCTGGGCGGGCGTGAAGTCGCCCAGGGATGCCAGATCCTCCGGGGTCAGGCCGCTGTTCTCAAGTTCTAGGCGCATCAAGGCTCCGGGGAGAAAGTGGAAGGGGTCAGGCGTGCATGATCCAGGGGGCGGAGAGTTCGGTGGTGGGGGTGGCGGCGTTCAGGGCCCGGACCAGGGTGGCCGGAGTGGGGTCGGTGTCCAGCGTGTGGGTCAGCGCGTCCACGATCAGGGGTGACCAGGTCTCATCGTGAATGGGACGGAGCGGCGAGATCACGAGGTCGGCTCCGGCGCGGAGGAAGGCCGTGGCGGTCGGGGGTTCGCTCACCCGGCCCAGAGGAACGGCTCGGCCGCCCGCGCAGATCGTCAGGACCACGACCAGGCCCGGGTTGACGTCCAGGGCGGCCAGTTCCGAGGGCAGCACCCAGCGGTCGTGGAGGCGGAGGGCGGCGGCTCCGCCGAGTTCGGGGACGGGTTCGCAATGGGTCGACAACCATAAGAGGTCGGCGGTGCGGGCACTGTAGCGCAGGCGTTCCCAGGTGACCTGTTCCTGGAGCACCGGCGCCGTGCCGAACAGCGCCGCGACGGCACGGGCCTCTTCCAAGGCACCGGGCAGGCCGAGCGCGTCCTGCGGGCCCATCGGGTCGCCGAGCACCTCGACCCGGTCGGGGAAGGGCACCGTCGCCAACCCGAAGCGTGGACGCCGGCCGTGCCGCCGGACGACCACATGGTCCTGAGCCAGCGAACGTCCGGTGGCGTCGGGGAGGTTCTCGACCGGAACCTGCTCCCACGGCTCGCGCAGCCGCAGCGACACCTCCTCCGCCTCGCCCACGGTCTCCCGGAGGGCCGCTGCCAGGTGTTCCGCCGCTTCCGGGACCGCCGGAGCCACCCGGAGCGCGCCGACCGCGGCTTGCGCCTCGGCCCGTCCGACCGCGATGTCGGAGACCGTGACGTCCCGCCCGGACTCGGACCGGCAGGCGATCGCATGCGCCGCTCCCGCGCCCTGGACCAGGTCGAGGGCGGCCAGCCCGGGACGGGCGAACCAGCCGCCGATCTCGTCGCGCAGACGGTCGGTGTGCGCGGGCAGGACCTCCTCGGCCCTCGCCCTCAGCGCGAACACCTCCCGGATGGCCTGGGCGTCCTCGGGGGCGAGAGACGCCAGGGTGGTGTTCTCGATCGAGCGGAGGTCACGCACCGGGCCCGCCTCGGCGGCGGTCTGTCGCAGCTCCCCGATCTTCGCGATGGCCAGTTGGAGCCGCATCGGCAGCCGCTGGAAGGCGTCCCAGTAGCGGTTCTGTTGTTCGTCGCTCCGCGCCCCCGCCCCGTCCGGGTCGTCGACGTGCCGGACGCGGAACGCGAGCCCGCCGCCATGGGCGGCGACGAACTCCGCCGCCCAGCGGCGTTCCGCGGCGGCGGCATGGGCGTCCCCGAACGCCTCGGCGGCCGAAGCGGGCAGGAAGGTGAGCGCCAGCAACCGGTCGACGTGCGCGGCGACCCCGCGCCGTTCCGCCTCGGTGACCTGCGGACCCGCCTCGGCGGCCAGCGTCAGGGCCCGTTCCTTCGCCGGCGCCGCCACCATGAGGTCGAGCCCCACCTCGCGCCGCGCCTCCACCGAACCGCCGCCGGCCAGCGCCCAGGCCGCACCGGCCCAGCGCGGGACGCTCCAGTACCGGTCGAGCAGCGCCAACAGTCCTCGGGTGTAGAGGGCCTCGAACACCCGGGCCTTGACGTCGTCGACGGGCGCGTTGCCGAAGACGTTGGGACGCCCGTCCCCTTCGGGCAGCCGCTGGAACGACTCCAGCATGGTCTGGAGGTCGGGCGCCCATTGCGTGACGGGGCCTTTGGAGTACCGGAGAAGGTCGAACCAGGTCCCGAGCCCGTCGGCCGGAACCGAGAGCAGTCCGGCCGCCGCGTGCCAGCGCGCCGCTCCCCGCTCCCCGGTCGGCGACAGGCGTCGGCGCGGCTCGTCGTCCTCGGAGGCGGGCAGGCCGAGCAGCGTTTCGACCATGACCTTCTGCGCCTGGACGAGTCCGTCGCCGGGAACGGACGCCAGGGACGTCTCGAACCTGTCCCTGGCGACTTCGAGGGTGCCGTTGCGCAGCAGCACGTAGCCGATGTCGGCCTGGATTCCGGCCGTGTAGAGCGGGACGTGGTCGGCGCCCATCGCCCAACGGGCCAGCGTGAAGGCCGACAGGTGATCGTCCAGCGAGGCCAGATGCGTCGCCTGGCGGGACAGCCTGCCGCCCAGCTCACGGTGGTTGCCGCTGAGCACTGTGGCGCACAGGGAGAGGAAGCCGTGCCAGCGGATCACCCGGCCCGGTGCCCCGATCGTGTGGGCCAGCTCGGCGGCCTCCTGGTGCGCCGAGGCGAGCAGGTCATGGTCGGCCGGGGCGGCCACGTCGGCCAGGTGGGTCAGCGCCTCGTGCGCGGTGATCGGATCGTTGCCCTGCCTGGCGTTCTGGGCCAGCGTCAGCAACTGCCAGGGCTGACGCCGCCACCGCTCGGGATCGTTGAAGATCGATCCCGGGAGGAAGGGGTTCGGGTCGTACTCCGTCCCATGGCCGGGACGCTCTTCGGAGCGACCGGTGTAGTGGGACCTTCGGTGGCTCTGGTGCGCGATGTCATCGAGAAGGGCGTCCCTCGTGTCCGGATCGAGCTTCTCGGCCTCCCGCTCGGCCTGGGCGTACCAGTCGGACGCCTCGTCGAGACGGCGCAGGTCGCGCAGGGTGTTCGCGCCGTGCAGCCGGAACGTCACGACCTGCTCGGGAAGGATCTCCGGAAGGTCGGGTTCGAGGGTGAGCAGGAGGTCGAACGACTCCTGGATGCGGCCGCTCTCCCTGGTGATCGACGCCGCACAGCCGACGGCGTGTGCCCGAACGGCCGGGTTCTCGAACAGCGGGCACAGGATCGGATAGGACGTCAGGGGCTGCGGCGCCAGGTGCCAGATCTTCTTCTCGACCACGAAGTGGAAGAAGGCGACGAGCGCCGCGAGCCCTTCGGCGCGTTCCTCAGGTGAGAGCGCGTCGATCTCGGTGGCCTGTTCGCAGAGAGAGGCCGCGCGTAGGGCTCCGTGGCCGAGCCCGCGCAGGTGAGCCTCGTTCTCCCTCAGGGGCGCGTCAGTGACGTCCTCTTCGGGGGCCTCCTCGATGAGGGTTCGGAGATCGGGATAACGGTGCGTCCGGTTCTCGGCCTCGTCGTGGAGCGCCGCGCCGACCGCCGAGGCCACGCCCCGGGACTCCCGGAGGAAGACGTCCCGGAACTCTGGTTCCCGCTCCTTCAACCAGGACTGGATCCGGGCGTCGGCGGCACTGCTGGTCTCCCGTGCGCCGAGGCCTTCGAGGACGCCCGAGACCGTGATCCACAACACCGCCGCGAGGCGCGGGTCCGGGCTGCGGACTATCAGCTCGATGTAGCCGTCCAAGGGACGCGGCGCGAGCCCGAGGGCCTCGTGTTCGAGCAGGTAGGACAGGAGGACCCCGAAATGAAGGAGCTGCTGCGCTCTCTCGGTCTCGTCCAGCGGATCGAGCAAGGCCGGGTCCCCGCACAGTTCGACGGCCCTGACGACGATCGCCCCGAGCTCCTGCGCCTCCGCCTCGGACTCCCCGTCGCCACCCTCGAAAGAGACGCACTCATCAATGATTTCCGAAAGACCGATATTCCTTCTCGGTGTACTTTCGACTTCCTTGACGAGAGCGGCCCCGACCCGAGCGAAGAAATCGCCCGCCTCCCCAGTCCCCATACCCACGACCCTACGCCAGAGATAGCCGAAGAATCCTCGATCGAGGAGCAGCAGGAAGGGTGCCCATCGCGAATAGAAGGCTTAGAGCAGCAGTTCGTCCGAACGGCCGATCACGGACACCTCGACCCGCCTCGCTCGCACCGCGTGGCCGACCTGGCCGAGTGCTCCAGGTGAGGATCAGCGTCAGACCCAGGTGGATATCGCCGCTTAACGGGTAGTCCGAGCCTCGACACGCGCGAGAACGACGGGAGGAGTCTGAAGATGCCGAAGAGCACCCGCACGGGGAAGGCCAAGAAGAGCGAGCTGCCCGACACCATCAAGCGTTCGGACGCCAAGGCCCAGCGCACCTTCGCCAAGGCGCACGATTCGGCGGCCGAGGAGTACGGCGAGGGGGAGCGGGCCCACCGCGTCGCGTACTCGGCGCTCAAGCACACCCACGAGAAGGTCGGCGATCACTGGGAGCCCAAGGAGAAGGGCGCCAAGGGCCCGTCCGACGCGCAGGCCGAGGGCGGACGCAACACCCGCCGCAAGACCGCGGGCGGCGTGGACGCCAACGCCTCCAAGAAGCACCTCTACGACGTGGCGAAACGACTCGACGTACCGGGCCGCTCGACCATGTCCAAGGACGAGCTCGTGAAGGCCATCGAGAAGGCCAACAAACGCAAGACCGCTCAGTCGAGATCGTGACCAGCGGGGTCAGCCAGGAGATCACCAGGCCGTCCTGACATCCCGGGCCTGGAACCGGCCGAGGTCAACGGGGGAACCATGCCTGATGACGCGATCACCCTGACCTTCATAGGGAACGCGACGACGATCATCCGGTACGGCGGGGTGACCCTGCTGACCGATCCGAACTTCCTGCGCCGGGGCCAGCGCGCCCATCTCGGCTACGGCATCACCAGCAGGCGGTTGAAGGACCCGGCCATCACCGTGGACGGCCTGCCCGCGCTCGACGGCGTCGTCCTGTCGCACCTGCACGACGACCACTGGGACCGGGTGGCCGAGCAGCACCTCGACCGCCGCCTGCCGATCGTCACCACGGGTGCGGCGGCCCGCGCGCTACGCGACCGCGGATTCCAGGAAGCCGCGGCCCTGCCCACCTGGCATACCGAGTCCTTCTCCAAGGAAGACCGCGAGATCCGGATCACCGCCCTGCCCGGTCGCCACGGGCCGGGCCCTCTGCGCCACCTGCTCCCACCCGTCATGGGCTCTCTTCTGGAGTTCGGCCCGATCGGCGGTGGCACCCGGTTCAGGCTCTACATCAGCGGCGACACACTCATGTACGACGAACTCGCCGAGATCCGCCGCCGCTACCCCGACATCGACGCCGGGCTCGTCCATCTCGGCGGTACCAGGCTTCTGGGGCTGCTCACCGTGACCATGGACGGCCGCCAGGGCGCGCAATGGCTGGAGACCACCGGCTGCGCCACCGCGATCCCCGTCCACTACGACGACTACACCGTGATGAAGTCGCCGCTGTCCGACTTCGAACGCGAGGTGACCCGGCGCGGCATGGGCGCCCGCCTGCGCCACGTCGACCGCGGCGGCACCCTCACCCTGGCACGAGCCACAGCGTGACCCACCACGACCGACTGCCATCCAGGCCCCTGACCTAGGGCGTCGGGGACTGCTCAGGCCAGGTCCGAAGACCGCTTCTGGCAGCACGCTGTGCATATTGACACCACGCTCTTTCAGCGGGCGAACCTCTTCCTCGTCGCGGAGTCGTTACTTGTGGTCGGCTATGCGACGATCATTTCGTCAGCGAAAGCCTCCGGCTCCCCGCTCAGCGCCGCCGACACGGAGTTCGCAGCGCGCGTCATCATCGCTTTCGGCCTCCTCCTCACCCTCACCTGGCTGTACGTCGGGCATCGGCATCTGCGGTTCTTCAAAGTGATCATCAGGCTGTGCCGTGAGCGGCTGCCCGAGTTCGCCGAGACCTACACGATGCGCGGACGGGGCCCCTCCTCCCTGCCACTCCTCACCTATGTGCTGCCTTGCCTGGCGGGCGCCATGTGGACGGCGCTGCTCGTCGTCACCTAGATCGTTGATGGTGGTCGGCGGCCGTCAGGCGTCGTCGTCCTCGGCGGCGGGGCCCTGGGATGCGGTCGGGCCTTCGGCGCTGTCCGGGTCCTTGTCGGCGGCGTCGGCGCGGCCTCGGCGGGTCGCCTTCTGGTAGGAGTCGATCAACCGCCTGACCTCCTCGGGCGACCGTGTCGCGTCGGCGTCGTCCTCGGACGGCTGCGGCGCGGCGGCGGGCGGGTCCTCCTTCAGAGGCGCGGCGAGGCTGGCCTGGGGCACCCGGACGGGCAGTCCACCCGGGGTGGCGGGGTCGGTGATGATGGCCTTCTCGGGCTCGGGCTCGGGCTCGGACTTGGCCGGGGGCGCGGCGGCGGCGCGCTCGTCGCCGTCGCCGGGCGTCGCGACCAGGGCCAAAGACTGCTTGCCGGGAGGCAGCGGTGTTTGACCGCCGGTGGTCGTCGCGGGCGCGGCATCGGCCGACGCGGCTTCGGCGCCGACCTGAACCAGCTGGCGGGCCTGTTCGGGCACGGCGACCGGTTCCTTGATCTCACTGATCAGTTCCCTCGGGATGACCACGACCGCGGTGATCCCCCCGTACGCGGACCGCTTCAGCATGACCTTCAAGTCGTGGCGCTGGGCGAGCCTCCCCACGACGAACAGGCCGAGCTGGGGCGCGCTGTGCAGGTTGAAGTCGGGCGGGTCGGCGAGGCTCGTGTTGATCTCGTCGAGTTTCTCGTCCGTCATGCCGAGCCCGCGGTCCTCGATGTCGATGGCGAAGCCGCTGGCGACCATCGTCCCGCTGACCTGGACGGCGGTTTCGGGCGGGGAGAACGACACGGCGTTCTCGATCAGCTCGGCGAGCAGGTGGGTGACGTCGCCGACCGCCGAACCCTTCAGGCTGATCGGGCCCAGCGGCAGGACGGTGACGCGCGTGTAGTCCTCGACCTCGCCCACCGCGCCGCGGATGGCGTCCACGAGCGGGACGGGGTCGCGCCACCCACGGGCGGGCAGCGCGCCGGACAGGACGATCAGGTTCTCGGCGTTGCGCCGCATGCGGGTCGCGAGGTGGTCGAGCCGGAACAGTTCCTCCAGTTCCTTGACCTCGATGTCGCGGCGGCGCTCCATCGTGTCGAGCATCGTGAGCTGCCGGTGCACGAGCGTCTGGGTGCGGCGGGCGAGGCTGAGCAGGACGTCCCGGATGCCGCGGCGCAGTTCGGCCTGCTCGACGGCGGTGCGCAGCGCGGTCTCCTGGACGTCGTTGAACGCCTGTCCGAGCTGCCCGATCTCGTCGGAGCCGAACTGGAGCGGCGGGGCCTCGGCGGCGACGTCGACCTTCTCGCCGTGCCCGAGCCGTTCGACGACGCTGGGCAGCCGCTGCTCGGCCAGCTCGCGGGCCGCGTCGCGGAGCAGCCGCAGTTGCCCGACCAGGGCACGTGCCGTGGTGATGGAGACCACGACGGCGGTGAGGAGCGCGAGCAGGCCGAGACCGGCGACCAGCACCAGTTTGACGATCACCAGGGTGCCGCCCGGCTTGGCCCGTCCGACCAGGTCGTCACCGCCGGCGTCGATGACCTGGTCGAGCTGGTCCAGGGTGGGCTGGGTGACCTGCCGCCACTGCTCGAGGGACACCGAGGGCCGTCCGCCGGGCCGGACCTGCTCGATGAGCCTGCTCTCCAGGCCCTCCAAGGTCCGGTAGAGGTTGGAGCCGGTGAGCCGCTGGTAGCGCGGCCGGTCGGTGGGCGGCAGGTGGCGGGCGGCGGTGTCGGAGTCGGCCTGCCGGATCCCGGCCAGCGCGACCAGCCGGTTGTGGTCCCCCGCGTCGAAGCGTCCCCTGGCCAGGATCCCGGTCACCAGGGCGTTCTCGCGCGACAGGGACTCGCGGGCGACGGTCAGCTCGATCAGCGCGCGACCGTCGGCCGCGACGTCCTTGTCGTCCAGTTCGGCGGTGGCCCGGCTGATCTCAAAGCACTCGTCGATGGCCTGGTTGTAGACCAGCATCGCCTCGTTGCGGCTGATGGCGCCGGTGTCGATCTGCTGCCGGACCGCCCGCAGCCGGTCGAGATAGGCGGCGACCTGACGGACGTGCCCCTTGGTCTTCTGGTCGTCGGTCTTGGCCGTGGTGAGCCGCCACTCCCGGACGAACCGGTCGGTCTGCGCGCGCTGCGCGGCCAGTTCCGCCGACACCCGCCGCGTGCCCGGACGCGCCCAGGCCGCACGTCCCAGTTCGAGCTGCGAGGCGCGGCGCTCGTCCTGCAGATGGTTGACCAACGTCTTGGTCGGTCGGCCGACCTGGCTGTCACGCTGAGCCGCCACGTACAGGCCGATGCCGTCGCTGATCGTCACCCACGCGGCGAAGGCCCACAACGCGAACAACGCCACCAGCGACAGGGTGATTTTCTGGCCCAACCGGAGGTTCGACGGACGATTCCGCTTACGGAGACGCACAGGCATCGGCAATTCCTCAAATCCAGCGACCCGGGGGAGGGAGGGGTGATGTGGTCCCGGTCCGGAGGACACCGGCCGTACGGGACGCCACCAGCCACGCGGAGCACATTAGCAACGCCGGGTAGGCCGGGAATGTGGAATGTCGGCTTCGTGCCGCTCGCCACACGAGCGGGGACAGTCGGGCTTTGCCGGGCGCCGCATTACGGTGGCGCGCGGGTCAAAGTCGCCGCCAATAGTCGTCGCCCGCGGAGTAGAAGGCGTCGGAGTACCGCAGTTGCCGGCGCAGGTAGTCGGCGCCGTCCGGACAGGGGCCGGCGAGGGCGTCGATCAGCGCCGCGCATTCGGTGAGCAGTTCGCCGATCCGCCGCTCAAGGACGTCGGGTGTCACCAGGCGAAGCGCGTTGAGGTCTCCGGTGTTCTGCTCCCGCTGCCAGGTGGCCAGGTCGTTGAACAGCCGCAACGTCTGCTGGACGCGCTGGCTGGCGTCCACCAGTCCGGGCAGGCACTCGGCGACCCCGGGCTCGTCGTGCGCGATCCAGTGGACGACGTTGACCCAGGTGGATCCGAAGTTGTCGGCGTTGTCCTGGTAATCCTCGAAGGTCGGCGGCGCTGCGGGGCCTTCGCGCGGGTCGGACGCGGCGCGCGCGAACCGCCAGTCCCATTCGCGGACCATGGCGGCGAGCATGGCGGCCAGGTGCCGCCGCCACAGCGGTCGGCGTTCGGCGAAGGCGGGATACGCGGCCAGGTCGTCGCGCAACTCGGCGAGGAACGCTCCCACCGCGTCCCCGGGCTCGGGGTCGGCGCCGTCGGCGACGGCCAGGCATCGCTGTCGCAGGCCGCGCACTTCCTCGCGGGAGCGTGCGCGGGTGTCGATCAGCCAGTCGACCGGGAAGACCCACAGCGAGGCCCGCGCTTCGTGCGCCAGGAGAGCCGCCGTGCTGCCGGGCGCCTGCGCGACGATGGCCCCGGCCAGCTTGCGCGGCAGTCCCCCGTCGAAGACGTCGGAAGGGAACAGGTCGCTGTAGCGCGCGATGGTGGACCGCAGGTCGTCCTCGCACTGAATCCGGAGGCGCTCGGTCACGTCCTCGGCTTGCGCCGGCTCCCCCTCCTGGGACGCTTGCCTGTTGAGCTGGTGCGCTGGCTGCATGGAGGCGGCTCCGTTGTCGGGACGGCGGCGGTTCGGGTTCTTCGCACCGGCGCGTGCGACCGCGCCCGGCACGACGGGGCGGGCCCTGGTCGAGCGCGGTCGGCACGACGGGGCGGGCCCTGGTCGAGCGCGGTCGGCGACGGTCAGACGCGCGGTTCGAGGGTGACCTGGACGTCCCGGTCCGGGTTCAGCGCCAGGCCGGGTTTGGGCCGGATGGGCGCCGAGCCGGCCGGCAGGTGAAGGCTCAGCCGATGGCGGCGCAGCAGCGACGCCAGGATGAGCAGGGCCTCCATTTCGAAGAACTGCTGCCCCAGGCAGGCGTGGTGCCCATATCCGAAGGCGAGGTCGGGCACCCCGTCCCGGAACTGCTTCTGGCGGGCCTTCTCGGCCTCGGGGGTGAACCGGTCGGGATCGAACCGGTCGGGATCGGGCCAGGCCCGCGGCAGCCGGTGGGTGAGGTACGGGCTGATCACGACGATCGATCCGGAGGCGATGCGCACGCCGTCGATCACGTCGTCCTGCTGCGCGACGCGGGGGATGATCCAGCCGACGGTGTACATGCGCAGCAGTTCGCGCAGGACGCGCTTGGTGTAGGTGAGCCGTTCGAGCTGCTCCAGCGTCGGCGTGCCGTGCTCGTCCGCCCCAGGGTCGGAGCCGATCTCGGCATCGATCTCGGCGTACAGTCGGGCCGCGACGTCGGGATGGTCGGCGAGCACCACCGGCAGCCAGCTCAGCGCGACCGCCGTGCTCTCACTCCCGGCGACCGCCAGCGCGACCAGTTCGTCGCGGATCTGCCGGTCTGTACGGCCGCGCCGCGCCAGCATCGAGGCGATCCCGGCGTTGCCCGGTTTCCGCGCGGCCTCCACCAGCGGCTGGATGACGCGGTCCACGGTGCGCACCGACCTGCGGAACCGCCGGTCGCCCGGCAGCGGGATCCAGTTCGGCATCCAGGGCACCAGCAGCCGCGGGACGATCGACGTGGTCGCGGTCCGGACCGCCCGGCCCACCAGCTCGGCGTCCTCGACGCTGATCCGTCCGCCGAAGAACAGGTCGTTGACGGCGCGGTGGATGACCCGGGTCGCCTCCCAGTAGATCTCGAAGACCTCTCCCGGCGCCCGGCGCTGGACGAGGTCGTCGACGGCCCGGGTGACCACCGGCGCCCAGCCCGGGTAGACCTCCCGCAGGTGCCCGGCGGCGAACTGGGGTTGCAGCGCCCGGCGCGCCTCGGCGTGCTTGTCGCCCTCGCCGCCGATGTTGTCGCCCACCAGCCGCTGCATGGCGTCCCACATCATGCCCTGCCGCGGGTAGCAGTCCCTGGCGCGGGTCACCAGGACGTGCTTGACGTCGTCGGGCCGCGTCACCAGGTAGGGCCGGACCAGTCCCAGGTTCAGGCGGGTGATCGCGCCGTCCCGCTCCTGCACGATCTGGGAAAGGGCGCGGAGGGGGTCTTCGCGCAACGGTCCGGCGAGACGGCGGAACGCGATGCTCTCGGCCGCGCGCGGACGCTCGGACCGGGACGGCCGCCGAGGGGACAGGGCCTGCGGGGATTCGCTGGAGGAACGGGCGTCGATCGACATGGCGCTTCACCTCGGGGGTCTGCTGCCGGGCGGTGCCGCCCCGGCGGCGCGGCACCCTGATGGGGGACGGTGAAGTCGGACCCGGCCGCCATGGGCCGGTGAGGCGTTCCCGCGCGGGCGTGTGCGACAGTGACCAAGGCTCGACGGGACGACCCGATCGGCTTGGCCCTGGCGTGTCCGCGCGCCGGAAGAGGCACCCGTCGGTCATGTCGCCGGGACGATGATCACAGGCTCACATCGACGGTTGCCCACCTCCCAGACGGACACAAACACGCCTAATCAGCAATGACCAACAGCAAAATATCATCTACCGGACATACCGGTGGAGATTGCCTCAGGGTAAGGATCATGCATCCTCGCGGCCAGAAGCTCGGGACCTGGCCGACGCAGCCCACGTGAAGGAACGGCTCGATGACCTTGCTCGCCCGGCACGGTCCCGAGTGGACCTTCATCGACCACCACCAGTTCTTGCTCATAGAACCTGATCAGTTGAATTTCATGCCCGAGGAAGACGAAAAGCTCAGCAACACCCGGCCGCGATGAGTTTCGCCAGCCGGGTCGGTCTACCACTCGTACGCCATCGAGCCACGACTGGAGACCCACCACGAGGAAACCCGCACCGTGTCGGCCCCAACCTCGATCAACCGCCGCACCTGCCCGGTGAAAGCGTCGGATTCGCGCGGGGAGGTTAGGGGATTTCGAGGATGGTCTGGCCGGAGGCGGTGCCCTCTTCTAGCTGGCGGTGGGCTAGAGGGGCGTCTGTCCATGGGAGTTGGCGCAGGTGGAAAGGGGGTGGGCGGAAACCGGCGCGGACGTCCTGCCAGAGGGCCCCGATCTGTCGGCGGTTGCCGGTGCGGACTCCGATGAGTGACTGGCTGCGCAGGTAGAACGGAAGCAGCCGCAAAGGGACGGGGTCGTGCTCGATGGCGCCGGAGACGACTATGCGCCCCATCGTCGCGAGCGCCGGGCGGTATGCCTCCCACAGCGCGGGGACGCCCAGGTTGTCGATCACGCAGTCGACGCCCTCGCCGCCGGTGGCTTCGCGAATGTGGTCGGCGAGGTCGGCGGTGGCGTCCAGCGCCGCGGCGAGCGGGAGGCCGGTGAGACCGTCCGGGCGGCGGGACGTGCGGGCGACGCCGATCACCGTGGCGCCCCGGTACGCGGCGAGCGCGGCGACCGTGGACCCAAGGGAGCCGGACGCGCCGACCACGAGCACGGTGCCGCCTTCCCGCACGTCACCGGCGTCGAGCTGGGCGCGGGCCACCGGGCCGTTCGCGGCCAGGGACGCGGCTTCGGCATCGCTGACATCGTCCGGCAGGACGTGCACCCCGGCGGCCGGGGCGACGCAGTACTCGGCGTAACTGCCTGGACGGTGCACGCCGATTAACGCGAGGCTCGGACACGCCTCCTCGCGGCCTCGCTGGCAGGCACGGCATTTGCCGCAGGGCAGGATGGCCGACACCCCGACCCGGCGGCCGACCAAGGCGGCGCTCACACCCGGTCCGGCGGCGTCGACCACACCGGCGTGCTCGGTGCCCAGCACGTGCGGGAAACGCCTGATGAGGGAGCCGAAGGGGGGACGTCCTGCGCGGGTGGCGACGTCCTTGGTCCGGGCCACGGCTACCGCGCGCACCCTGACCCGGACCTCTCCGGGGCCGGGCTCCGGTGTCGGCACCTCCCCCGCCCGCAGGACGTCCGGGCCGCCGAACCCGGTGAGGAGGACGGCCTTCACCGCGCGCGCCCCTCGGCGGGCCCGGCAAAGGCGATTCGCGGACGCGGGAGCACGGCCATTCCGGGCGACGCCCCTTTCCTCGGAATGCGTGAACTGAAATGGCGCGGCGTTCGTCCGGCATTCGGCCTGCGAGCTGCGGCATTGGTTACGGCTTGTAGCATGGGCTTGTGAGCGAGAGGGATTCCCGGGGGGCCGCGGCGGGCCTGCGCGCGGCGGGCGTCGCGCGTACCCGGCGCGCGATCGTCACCGCCGCCCGGAAGCATCTGATCGAGGTCGGCTACCACCGGCTGAGCCTGGAGCAGGTCGCCGCGGACGCGGGAATCACCCGGGTCACGATCTACCGCCAGTTCGCGTCGAAGCTCGGCCTGCTCGACGCGGTCGCCGACGACCTGGCCCAGCGCTCCCAGGTGGTGCGCGGCATGGAGACCGCCGCGGCGATGGCCGACCCGGCCGCCGCGTTCCGCGCCATGGTCGCGGAGCTGTGCCGGTTCTGGGGCACCGACCCCGACCTGTTCCGCAGGCTGATCGGCCTCGCCGCCGTGGACCCGGAGGCCGACCAGGTCGTGGGGAGCCGGGAGCAGTGGCGTTACGACCAGGTCGCCGCCTTCGTCCGAAGGCTCGCCGACGACGGGCGCCTCCGCGGCGACGCCGACGTCGACCGGTCCGCGACCGCGATCGGGGCCGTCACCGGGTTCGTGCCGTGCGACGAGATGGCGATCCGGCTCAAGCTCCCCCACGACCAGCTGGACGGCCTCGTCATCACGCTCCTCAACGGAGTCGTCCGCCTCGACTAGGCCGATTTCCGGCTTCCGCATCATTCGAGCAGGTCCGGCTGCGTTCGGACGGTCTGGTGGTAGAGCGGCTGGAAGTTGAGCCAGCCGACGAACTCGCCGCCGAGCTGCCGGTGGGTGAGCGCGGCGCTCTCGTCGTCGATGTGGATCGGCTTCCCGGCGGCCTTCGCGAGGAGCTGAGCCTGGCACGACCGTTCCATGGAGATGAACCACCAGGTGGCGGCGTCCACGGACGTCCCGACCGTGAGCAGCCCGTGGTTGCGCAGGATGACGGCCTTCGCGTCGCCGAGCGCCGCCGCGAGGCGCTTGCCCTCCGCCTCGTCCAGCACCACGCCCGTGTAGTCGTCGAGGTATCCCTGGTCGTTGTAGAAGGCGCAGGAGTCCTGGGTGATGGGCTCGATCGGCTCGCCGAGCGAGGAGAGCGCCCGGCCGTGGATGGAGTGGCTGTGCGCGGCGGACTGGACGTCCGCGCGCGCCCGGTAGATCGCGGAGTGGATCGAGAACGGCGCCTCGTGCGTCTGGTGCTCCCCCTCGACGACCTCCCCCTGGTCGTTCACCAGAATGAGGTCGCTCACCCGGATATGGGAGAAGGGCATGCCGATCGGGTTGATCCAGAAATGGTCCTGGAATTCCGGGTCGCGGGCGGTGATGTGCCCGGCGACGCCGTCCTCGAAGCCGTGCGCCGCGAACAGGCGCAGCGCGGCCGCCAGCCTTTCCTTGCGGTGTCGGCGCTCCTCCTCCACCGAGGAGAACTCGGGCGGGACGAGGTCGATGGAACGGCTCGTCATTTGTCCTCCTCGTCGTCGAGGCGGAGCGCGAGGATCGAGATCTCGCCCTCGGTGTGGACGCCGGCGACGCCGAGCCCGCGGTCGGCGGCGAGGGCCGCGACCTCGCCGACCGAGCGCTCCTGGCCGTTCAGGTAGACGAGCATCCGCAGGTCCATGGTGGTGCTCGGCGACTCGCCGTCCGGGCCGTACTCCCCGACGACGAGCACCACCCCGTCGCTTCCCGCCGCCTCGGCGCAGCGCCCGAGGATGGCCTTCGCGTCCTCGTCGTCCCAGTCGTGCAGGACGTCGGACAGCACGTACGCGTCGGCGCCGGACGGGAGCGGATCGAAGAAGCTGCCGGAGCGGACGTCGACGCGGTCGGCCATGCCCGCCTCCTCGAAGGCGCGCACCGCCGCCTCGGCGGCCTCCGGGAGTTCCACCAGCGTGCCGCGAAGGTTCGGGTACTCGGTGAGGAGCGCTCTCAGCAGCGCCCCGTTGCCGCCGCCGACGTCCACCACGTGCTTGAGCGAACCCCAGTCGTAGGCCGCCACGATCGACGGGGCCACCCCGGCGAGGTTGATCGCCATCATCGCGTTGAAGGAATCCGAGAGGGCCGGGTCGGCGGACAGGTCCTCCCACAGGGACCGCCCGTAGCGCTCGGTGTAGGCGTTGGTTCCGGCGCGCACGGTGCCCGGCAGCTCCACGAGGGCCAGCTCGGCGCGTCCGAGCGCGCCGTCGACGTCCAGGCGCTTGCGCAGGTGGGACGGGTGGTCGTCCCGGAGCGCCTCGCTTACCGGCGTCAGCCCGTACCGTCCCTCCTCGTCCTCGCTGAAGACGCCCGCGTTGGCCAGGTGGCGCAGCACCCGGTCGAGCGGGCCCGCGTTCACCTTCACGGTGTCGGCGAGCTCCGCGGCGGTGCGCGGGCCCTCGGCGACGTGGTCGGCGATGCGCAGCGTCGCCGCCACCCTGATCGCCATCGGCACGCTGAGGTCCGCGAGTTGCCCCAGGTTTCCAACCGATCCGTTCTGCTGCGTCATATCCGGTGGCTCCTTGTTGTCATGCGGCGAGGTTGCAGTGCGGCGAGGTTGCAGTCCGGCGATGCCGACCTGCGGCGACGGTCAGCGGGCGACGAGTCGTTCGAACTCGGTCCGGTCCGGGCCCTGCGCCGGGACGACGGGGTCCGCATGGGTTTCGAGGTAGTCCCGGATTCGCGGCGCCGCGACGGGGTCGTCGACGAGGGCTTCGGGTGTCATGAGCATGTTGAAGAAGCGCAGCTGCACCGCGTTCACCTCCGGCTCGTCCTCGCTGACGATCGCGAGGGCGGCGATGAACCGGCCCATCGGGTCGGCGGGCGGGGCGATCGGCCGCCCGCGGACGCCCGCCTCGATGTGCTCGCGCTGTTCGCGGGAGCTGGCGACCTGGGCCCTGAACCAGAAGCCCAGGTTCCGCTCCGCCCACTCGTCGAACCGGGCGACGAAACCGGCCGCGTCGCCGGCCGTCTCGACCGTGTCGGCGAAGTGCCTGGCCTGGAGGAAGGCGAGCGGCACGCCGCGTCCGAACGCCGGGTTGGTCTGGAGCGCCGAGTCGCCGAGCAGGACGAGACCGGCGACGACGGGGCGTCCGCCGATCACCAGCCGCCGCCACCTGTCCTCCAGGTTCCCCATCGGGTGCGGCTCGTCGATCGGTTCGCTGCGGTCGAGCCATGGCGCGGTCAGCGGCACGGACTCCAGGAAACGGTGGTAGACGCCGGGCTCGCGGAGCCGGTGCCGCAGCGGGTCGTCCGCCGCCACCGTCATGGACACCTGGAAGCAGCCGTTGTCACCGGCGAAGAGCACCAGCTTGGTGTAGTCGAGCTTCACGTATATGGGCACGGTCAGCGCGGGGAACGACTGGCCAGGACGCAGCCGGAAGTGCTGCGTGAGGTAGTGGAACCCGCACGGCTGGGCGGTCTCCCGCGGCGGGCGGCAGCCGGCCTCGGCCAGCCACCGCACCGAGCGCGTCCGGCGCCCGCTCGCGTCGACGACGACGTCCGCCGCGACCTCCCCGCTGGGCAGCCGCACGCCGACGACACGCGGGACGCCCGCGAGTTCGCCCCGTGTCAGCAGGCCCTTGACGGACGTCCCCGACAGCACCTCGACGCCCGGCTGCGCCTCGACGACACGGCGCAAAGCCCCCTCGTAGACGAGCCTGCGGGACAGCACGTTCTCGTCGCCGTCCCCGCCCGCGATCGGGACCCGCGGCGCGCCCCGGGCGGCGACCGCGTCCAGGACGTCGGGCGCCTCCTCCCGCATGATCCGGCTGGAGAGGCCGAGGAAGTTATGGCCCTGACGGGCGTGCGGGACGCCGTCGCGCTCCCACTCCGTGAAATCCTCCTCGGCACTCGCCTCGGGTTTCGGCTGATCATCCCGCTCCACCACGGTGACCATGTGGCCGCGCCGGGCGCAGAACAGGGCGACCGCCAGCCCGGCCATTCCCGCACCGATCACTACTATCTTCGCCATCGAGTTGCCAACCCTTCCCAGCAAAGGCGGTCACATCGAGCCGGCGCTCCGCGTCCCGCTCGGATCCGTCTTCGGCAAACCGGTTCAATCGACGGTCGGCGCACGGAAGTCCAGGGATATCAGACGACCCTGACACGAGCAAGAAGTCCCATCAAGACCGGAGTAATCGAAAAGACCCCCGATTTTCACCGAGCGCAAGATCGGACGGCGGAGCCACTGGTAGAGGCATCGCTGCAATGCCCTCAACAGTTGCCCGCCACCCTTGCGCCCGGCTCAACTCTCCTTCTCCACGGCATATCGAGAAGCGACTCCTGTGATATGCGCCACAAAAAGGACCGGTCCCGATCCGGGTGAACTCAGCGCAATAAGGGTTGACCTGCCAGCGCTGGCGACTGTAGAGATGTTCTGGTATTGGGTTCGTCCGCGACGTCGAATGGAATCGACCATCGACTTCTCGGGGTCCGACCGGGCGACCCACGGGGCAATTTCTTTACACCAGAGTCGGGCATGCTCCCGCCAGGATGGTTCTCCCAACTCCCAGGATGGTGCCACGATGCCGATCCTCTGCAAGCCGGCCGTCAATGTTCCGGAAAACATAGTGACCCTGGACGACACGCTTCGGCTGGCCGAGCAGCTGCACGCCGACCACCCCAAGCTGAAGCTGGTGCTGCGCCTTATCCGCAACACCGGCGTGCTCAAGCGGCACACGATCCTCCCGCTCGACGAGACGCTTCGGCACCCCGGGTTCGAGGCGCGGAACCTCACCTACGAACGGCACGCCAAAAAGCGGGTCCCGGCGGTCGTCGAGCTGGCGCTGAAGAACGCGGAACTGACCCCGCAGGACATCGACGTGATCATCTACGTGTCCTGCACCGGGTTCATGATGCCGTCGCTCACCGCCTGGCTCATCAATTCCATGGGCTTCCGGCACGACACGAGGCAGATTCCCATCGCGCAACTGGGCTGCGCCGCGGGAGGCGCCGCCATCAACCGGGCGCACGACTTCTGCAACGCCCACCTGGGCAGCAACGCGCTCATCGTCTCGTGCGAGTTCTGCTCCATGTGCTACCAGCCGACGGACCACGACATCGGTTCACTGCTGTCCAACGGCCTCTTCGGGGACGCGGTGTCGGCCGCCGTCGTCCGCGGCCACGGCGGCACCGGAATGCGGCTTGAGCGCAACTCTTCCTACCTCATTCCGAACACCGAGGACTGGATCTCCTATGCCGTGAAGGACACCGGATTCCACTTCCAGCTCGACAAGCGGGTCCCGACCACGATGGAGCCGCTCGCCCCGGTCTTGCGCGACCTCGTAAGCGACCAGGGCTGGGACGTGTCCAAACTCGGTTTCTACATCATTCACGCGGGCGGCCCGCGAATCCTGGACGATCTCTGCCGTTTCCTGGACGTCAAGCCGGACGCCTTCCGGCACAGCAGGGCCACGCTCACCGAATACGGGAACATCGCCAGCAGCGTCGTCCTGGAGGCGCTGCGGCGCCTCTTTGAAGAGGGCGAGACCGAGAACGACGAAAAGGGGATCATCGCGGGCTTCGGCCCGGGGATCACGGCCGAGATGGCGGTCGGGACCTGGGCGGACGGGTCGACCACGCGGTCCGCGGACCCCCGGCGGGCCGCCCGTCACCCCGTCTCGTGACCTCGCCCTCGGCAGCGGAATTCGGGAAGGAACGCGCCATGACCGACGGTCTCGTCATACCGCCCGGCGCCGGTCGGAAATTCGTCACCAGGGCACAAGAAGTGACCTTCAAGGTGACGGGCGACCATTCGCGCACCGGCTCCCTCTTCGAGGTCGTCGTCCCACCCGGATTCGACGTGGGCGCGCATGTCCACACCCGTACCGAAGAGATCTTCTACGTTCTCGACGGAGAACTCGAGCTCCTCGCATTCGAGCCGGAGCAGCGCACCCCGGACGACTGGCGTTCCTGGCGCGGGGCGGACGGCCGCCGTCCGGTCCGCGCCGGCGCCGGAAGTTGCATGTTCGTTCCGGCCGGATGCCCGCACGCCTTCACCAATCCGCACGACACTCCCGCGCGGATGCTCTTTCTCTCCGCGCCGCCACCGGACCACGAGGCCTATTTCGAGGAGCTGCTCGAGATGTTCGACAGCGGCACCGCCAATGTGGATGCCGTGATCAACCTGCGCGAAAAGTACGACATCCAGCAGATCACTCCGCTACGATTCGACGCGGCCGAGAGCTGACCTGCCGCGAAGAAGACAGCTCGCTCCCCGAGTCGCGCTGACTCGGCCCATCGACAGGCCATCGCGCCCTTCAAATTAGCGCCTGTCCGAGGGTATGATAATGACTTGGCCGAGACACGGTCGATCCTCCATCTGAGCTACCGTAGATCAGGTACCGCCGCTGCGAGGAGTGTCATCAGAAGTGGTTCCACCGAATAACGACGCTGAGCTCTCCCTGCCCAGTGATTTTCGCCTGCTCGTCGCGCTGGACGCCCTTCTTCAGACCGAGAGCGTCACCCAGGCCGCAAAGCGGCTGCATCTTTCTCCCTCCGCCATGAGCCGGACGCTGCACCGAATTCGCCACCGGCTGGGAGATCCGATACTCGCCCGCGCGGGGCGGGGCATGGTCGTCACTCCGAGAGGAATCGAACTGCGGGAACGGGTGCACCTCCTCGTCCGCGAGGCCGAGGAGTTGTTCTCCTCCGGGGAAGTGAACGCCATGGCGTCCGCCTGGCGCAACTTCGTGCTGCTCGTCGACGACGGATACGCGGGCGTCCTCGCGCCGCGGCTCATGTCATACGACTACCCGCAAATACCGGGCGCGACCTTTCATTTCATGTCCGCGAGCCAGGCCGACCCCGACGCCCTGCGCGAGGGGACCGCGGCCCTGGAGATCGGAAGGGTCCATTCCTTCTCACCGGAGTTGCGGGTCGAGAATCTCTTGTTCAGCCGCTACGTCGCCGTGGTGCGCGCCGGTCATGAGCTTTTAAATGGAACGATCGATGTCGAGCGGTTCGCCAACGCCTCGCATATCGACGTCCTGGAGGCCGACGCCGCGGGCGCCGCGGTCGACTCGTCCCTTGCGAAATATGATCTGCGCCGCCGCGTGACCATGACGACGCATCACTACACCACGGCGTTCTCGGTGATCGGCCAGACCGATCTGGTCGCGATCGCACCGGAGGTCATCCTGCATCCCGGCCTGTTCAAGGCGGGGCTGCGGTCATTCGCGCTCCCCATTCCGGCGACTCCCGTCGCCATTCGCATGGCGTGGCATCCGCGGAGCGAGGCCGACCCGGCGCACGCCTGGCTGCGCTCCCGCGTCCGGGACACCCTGCGAAGTCGCCTCCCGGAGAACGGTTCACCGTCCGACTGATCCCCGCCGGCCGACCCGCGCCGCCACGCCACCGCCGGTCAGCCATTGCCGGTGGTCTCGGCGACGTCGGTGCTCTCGGCGACGTCGCCGGCCCCGCGCGGCGCGGTGATCCACCACACGGCGAGCGCGGCCGTCGCCAGCCCGGCGCCGAGGAGGCAGATCCCGGTCCACCCCGCGGCGTTGTAGACGAACGCGGCCGACGTCGACCCGGCCACCCCGCCGAGGAAGAACGCGAGCATGTAGGCGGTGTTGATCCGGCTCCGCGCCTCGGGGTCGATCGCGAAGACGGTGCGCTGGTGGTTGATGTGCGCGCCCTGGAACCCGGCGTCGAGCAGCACGATGCCGGCGATGAGCGCGATCACCGAGGTGCCGCCGAGGACGAGCAGTCCCCAGCTCGCGAGCATCACGGTCAGGGAGATCGTGACGGTGCGGGCGCTGTGGCCGCGGTCGCCGAGGCGTCCCGCCAGCGGGGCGACCATCGCTCCGGCGATTCCGAAGAGCCCGAACAGGCCGATGGTCGTGGCCTCGTAGTCGTAGGGCGAGTCGGTGAGGAGGAAGGCCATCGGCGTCCACAGCACGGTGAAACCGGCGAACTGGAGGAAGGCCAGCACCATGCGGCGGCGCAGCTCGGACTCGGATTTCACCAGCGTCATCACCGACCCGAGGAGGGTCCAGTAGCCGGTGCGCCGCGTCGACGGCGTGGGCGGCAGCGTCCGGTTCAGCAGGATCGCGAGGACGACCATCAGCACCGCCGCCACCACGAAGATCAGCCGGAACCCGGCGAGGCCCGCCGCGAACCCGCTGAGCGTGCGCGCGGAGAGCGTGCCGATCAGCAGGCCGCTCGTCACGAAGCCCACGACGTGCCCGCGCTCGTCGGGCCCCGCGAGGGAGGCGGCGAGCGGGATCAGGATCTGGGCGGACACCGACATCATCGCGAGGCCGGCCAGCGCCAGGGCCAGCACGGGAAGCGCCGGTGCGGCGGCGCAGCCGAGGGCCACCGCACCGGCGAGCAGGAGCATGACCGTCACCAGCCGGCGCCGTTCCAGCAGGTCGCCCAGCGGAACCAGCAGCACGAGGCCGGCCACGTAACCGACGTTCGCGCCCGCCACCAGGAGGCCCGCCGCCGCGTTGGACACGTCGAACTCGTCGGCGACCAAGCCCAGCAGCGGCTCGATGTAGAACCGGTTCGCCACCGCCGCGCCCACCGTCGCGGCCAGCAGGATCATCAGCAGGCGCGACATGCGGTCCTGGCCGGGCCGTTCCGTCGTCGTCACCCCCTGGTGACTGGCGGTCATCCGGGCACCTCCGATGTTACAGGTCGTTTCACTAGATACTGTTTGTATCACAGACCGGAGGGCCACGAAAAGCGCCCGCGAACGCGGCAGGTAGGCAGCCGAAACGCGGCAGGGACGGGGCTCCCGAACGCGGCGGGGCCGACGCGCCCTCGTTCTCGGCGGTCGGCCCCGCGGCGTTTCCGTGTCCGGCCCGGGTCGTCCGGGCCGCGTCCTCAGCTCGGCTGGGAGGCGCCCTTCCCCTCCGCGCGCAGCAGGGCGAGGGCCTCGCCCAGGTCCTCCTCGGGCCGGTCCTTCAGCGGCGCCCAGCGTCCGAACACCTCGGCGGCCCCGCGCGACAGCTCGCCGGGCAGGTCGGCCGCGTCCAGCGCGCTCTGGACCTCCGCCATCTCGTGCTCCCAGCGCCAGCCGCGCACCGCGGCGGGCAGCAGGTAGCGGTCCGGGCTGCTGAACGGCGAACGGCCGGTGCGTCCCCGCTCCGCGTCGGCCTCGGTCTCGGCCTCGGCGCACAGGCTCGCGGCGACCTCGTACCGGTCCGCCAGCGCGTAGGACACCGCCGCCAGCGCGCGGGCCCCCTTCTGCCACAGGGCGAAGGCCAGCTTGAGGGCGGACGCGGTGCCGACCTCACCGTCCAGCGGGATCGCGGCCACCCCGGTGCCGTCGAACAGGGCCGCGACGGCGGCGGTCCGGTCGGACGGCCCGGACAGGTAGAAGCGCATCTGCGCGCCGGACGCGCCGAGGATCCCGCCGTCGAGGACGGTGGCGCCGTTCGCCGCGACCGTGGCGGCGATGCGCCGGACCCGCTCCGGCGAGATCGCGTTCGCCTCGACGTAGGTCCCGGCGAACCCGTGCTCCGCGACTGCTTCGGCGACGTGCTCGGCCGCGTTCGACGGGCAGATCGAGAGGATCGCGGTGCTCTCCGCGACCAGGGTCTTGAGGTCGTCCACCGGTCGCAGGGCGGCGGCGTCCGCGCGTTCCCGGGTCGCCGGGCTGCGTCCCTCGGGCAGCCAGAGCACGTCCGCGCCGCCGTGGAGCAACTGCCGGGCGATCGCGACGCCCATCTGTCCGGGGTGCAGGATCGCTATCGTCGGTCGGTCTGCCATTGCTCATCCTTGGGTTCGGAGGGTTCGGTTCACTCTTCGTCGTCGTCGGGGTTCGGAATGGGGCGGCTCGGGTAGCGGTCGCCGGCGGCCGATCCGGCGGGCACCGCCCGCTCGACGGCCGCGAGGTCCTCTTGAGTGAGCCGGACGTCGGCGACGGCCAGCGCCTCGGCGAGCTGGGCCCGGGTTCGCGCTCCGATCACGGGGACGACGTCCTCTCCGCGCGCCAGTGCCCAGGCGATGGCGAGCTGGGCGACCGTCATCCCCTTCGGCTCGGCCACCTCGCGCAGCCCGTCGATCAACGCGAGGTTGTGGCGGAGGTTCTCGCCCTGGAAGCGCGGGAAGCCGCCGCGGATGTCGCCGTCCCGCGTCCTCGGCTGGGACCGGCTCTCCGAGAGCAGGCCGCGCGACAGCACCCCGTACGCCGTGATCCCGATGCCGTTCTGTCGGCAGAACGGCAGGATCTCCTCCTCGATCTCGCGCGAGAGGATCGAGTACTCGATCTGGAGGTCGCCGATCGGGTGGGTCTCGTACGCCCGGCGCAGGGTCTCCGCGTCGACCTCCGACAGCCCGATGGAGCGCACGTACCCGGCGGCCACCAGTTCGGAGATCGCCCCGACGGTCTCCTCGATGGGCACGTTCGGGTCGGGCCGCGCCGGACGGTAGACGTCCACATAGTCGGTCTCCAGGCGGCGCAGGGTGTACGCCAGGGAGTTGCGGACGGCCTCGGGACGCGCGTCCAGCCCCGCCCATCCCCCGCCCGGTTCGCAGAGCACACCGAACTTCACGCTCACCGCGACCTGGTCGCGCCGCCCGTCCCGGAGGGCGCGGGCGATCAGGCGCTCGTTGTCTCCGATGCCGTAGAAATCGCCCGTGTCGAGCAGGGTCACGCCCTCGTCGAGCGCCGCGCGGAGCGTCGCGAGGCTCTCGGCGTCGTCGACGGGACCGTAGCGCCCCGACATTCCCATGCATCCGAGTCCGAGGGCGGAGACCGAGGGTCCGCCTGTGCCGAGCCGACGTTGTTCCACGTTCCCCTCCGTGTATGTGGGCGGGTGCGGGTGTGCCGCAAGGCGGCGGGAGAAGTGACGATTCCCGGACGGCGCCGGCACCATCGGCTCTCCCGTTGTGACGCACCTCACAAACAGATATGAATTGGCTTCCGACAGGCATATTTGCAATAGCCGCAACCATGCACGGAAACCTTTGATCGGCGTGCAACATCTCGACCGACTTGCAGATTCGTCGGCCACGGCGATTATAACCGTCCGCCTTATGCGGGACCTGCCCGGGGACAGCCCCTTGCCGGTCGACGACATATCCTGTTATACCTGGACGAAACTGTCCGATCTCTGCACGGAATACGTCGCATCCGCTCATCACCCGTGCGTTGGGAGACATATATGAGAGCGCAGGCCGCCGCCTTCAGCGAACGCCTCGAACAGTTCTCTCAGGTAAATGACGATGAGGTCTACCAGCTTTCCCTCGACCTGCTCCGCCTGGTGTGGTCCGAGGGACGCCCGCGTCCGGGCGCGTCGGACGCGGCACAGGAGATCGTCCAGCGGGTGCGCGCGGTGCCCGCCGGACGGCGCGCCCATCTCGCCGTCCTGCTCGGCCTCCTGGCCGAGACCGCCGGAGACGGCGACCAGGAGCTGCGCCGGCGGATACGCGACGGGCTGCCCCGCTTCGTGGAACTGCTCGGCACGCTGCGGCGGGACGAGCCCCTGGGCGCCGCCCTCGTCTATTTCCTAGCGCATTTCCCCGAAGACGCCGCGCGGATACTCCCGGCGGCCAGAAACGCCGCGCTGGATCCGGACGATTTCGCCCGCCTGGAACGGTGCCTCGCGTCATTCGATCCTTCGGCGCCTTTCATCGGCCGGGCGTGGCCGTCCCCGATCCGCTGGACGCTCACCGGCGCGGAGCGCGACCGGGAACGCCAATGGCTGGCTACGTTGTCCCCCGAGGCGGCGGTCGCGTTCTGGGAGAAGGACACTCGAACCCTCCTCGCCTATATGGGCGGCAAGGCCGCCTCCGCCATCGCCACGGGGCAGGTCACGTCCGAGGCGCCTCGTGAAACCGAGCCTGAAACCGCCTCCGTCCCCGCCGCGCAGGCGTCATCGCTTTTCGATGGATTCGCCGTGGTTATTCGGTGCCCGTCCTGCAAAGGCGAACTCGCGCGCGACGGGGCGAGCGTGGTCTGTGCTCGCTGCGCCGTCGACTACATGACCGACCACGGGTATCTCGACCTCTCCTCCGAGGCGTTCGGGGCCGGGGACCAGATCGCCGGTAATTCGCCGCTCTACCTGTCGAGGTACGAGCCCCTTCTACGCCCGGCCTTTCTCCGCATCAACGGGTCGAACTGGAACGGCGCCGTCTCCGTCGCCGACGAGGACCGGTATCTCCTCGAACACGCGCGTCCGGAAGGCGGCCCGCTCCTCGACCTCGGGGCTGGGACGGGCCGTTGGACGAGACTCCTGACGCAGCGCTTCGGCGGCGACCGGGTCATCGCCTTCGACCTCGCGTCCGCGATGGTCGGACGGCTGCGGGAGGTCGTCCCGGACGCGCTGACGATGCGCGGCCCGGCCCGGTCCCTGCCGTTCGCCGACGGCTCCCTCGGCGCGGTGAACTGCTGGAACACCATCCAGTCGATCGACGATCCGGAAGTCACGATCAGCGAGATCGGCAGGTGCCTGCACAGGGGCGGCACATTCACGATGCTCACCTACCGGCCCTCCGCCGACCCGCTCTACCGGTACTTCCAGCAACGGCACGAGGAGTGCCTGGGCGTCACGTCGTTCCCTCAGAAGGAAATGAGCGAGGCGCTCTCCTCGGCGGGAATGGCCATCGTGGACGAGTACACGCCCGGAACCTTCCTCATCGTCACCGCCGTGCGCGAAGGAAATTGATCGAGGCCGGATGTCGACCGCACAAGACACTCTCACAGGCCCCGAGGCGGCGCCCACGCGAAAAGGGTCCGTCATCGGCGTGGTCATGACCGGGGTGTTCCTCTCCGGAATGGACACCACGATCGTGGTCCTGGCCCTGCCCACCATGGAGCGTGATTTCGGCGCGGCCTTGGCCTCGCTCGTATGGCTCATCATCGGCTTCCTGCTGGTCAACACGCTGCTCACCACCCAGGCCGGACGCCTCGGCGACCTCTACGGGCCCGCCCGGATCTACAAGGCGGGCTTCGTCCTGCTTACCGCGGCGTCCTTGTTCTGCGGCCTCGCCTGGGACCTGACCTCGCTGCTGGTGTTCCGCCTGTGCCAGGGGGCGGGCGCCGCGTTCCTGACCGCGAACAGCGGGGCGATCATCGCGACCGCGTTCTCCCGGAACGAGCGCGGCAGGGCCTACGGCCACACCGGGGTCGGCTTCAGCCTCGGCGCGGTCGCGGGCATCGTCCTCGGCGGCCTGCTCATCACCTATGTGTCCTGGCGTTGGATCTTCTGGATCAACGTGCCCGTCGGCGCGGTGGCCCTGGCGTTCGCCCGCGGAGCGCTGCGCGACGAGGCCCCGCGGCAGCGGCGGGGCCTCGACCTGCCGGGCATGGGCACGCTGGGCGCGGGCCTGTTCTGCGTCCTGTGGTCGACCACCAGGCTGGCGACCGAGCCGTTCAGCCTCTTCTTCGCCGTGCTCATCGCCTGCGGCGTCGTGCTGCTCGGCGTCTTCGTCCTGCTTGAGCGGCGCCAGGCGGAGCCGATGCTGCGGCTGTCGCTCTTCCGCATCCCGGCGCTGTCGGCCCCGCTGCTCGCCGCGCTCCTCCAGGGGCTGGCCAACTATGCCGTGCTCTGGCTGGCGATCATGTACCTCCAGGGTCCGGAGGGACGGTCGCCGCTGGAGACCGCGCTGCTGATCATGCCCGGATACGTCATCGCGGGGATCATCTGCCTCGGCAGCGGCCGGCTCGCCGACCGGACCGGGCCGCTGCCGCCGATCGCGGTCGGGCTCGGGGCCGAGATCATCGCGCTGGGCTGCTATGCCCAGGTCTCCGCCACGGGCGGGGTCTGGCTGATCGTGGCGGCGAACATCGTCAACGGGATCGGCCTCGGGTTCTTCATCCCCGCCAACAGCTCCGCGGTGATGAAGGCAGCCCCGCAGGACCTCATCGGGATCTCCTCCGGGATGCTGCGGACCTTCGCGAGCATCGGGTGGGTGTTCTCCTTCCCGCTGGCGATCATGTCCGCGTCCCGGTCCATCCCCCGGGACCTGGTCATCGCGATCTTCGTCGGGTCGTCCGGGCTCGACGGCGCGGCGGCCGACGCCTTCACCGACGCGCTCGGCCCCACGTTCTACGTGCTCATGGGCATCATGATCCTGGCCATGCTCGCGTCCCTCATCCGGCTGGCCGGGAGGAAGGACCGGACCTGACGGCGATGCGGGCGGGGCCCACTGGCCCGCGCGCGACGTGACGGTGCCGCCGACGCATGCGTCGAGGACGGCCGTGGCGGGACGATCCACTTCGCCGGTCAGTCTCGCAGCGCTTGTGCGGCGGCACTGTCCAGGGTGGTCAGCACCCATTGCCGCAGGTCCGTCCCGACCTGGTCCGCCGCCAGGCGCCAGCGCTCGAGGTGGCTGCCGGGCACCGCGAGCCGCCGTGTGGCCTCGTCCGGCGAGACCTCGCGGACCTCGGTCGCGTACGAGAGCCGGATGCCCGCCCTCAACTGCTTGGTGGTCCACTTCGCCTGCTCGGCGCGGTCGAGCCATTTGTCCTGGTCCTCGACCAGCAGGGACGCGACCTCGGCGTGATGCTGGAAGCTCAGCGCGGCGCGCCGGCGGGGCATTTCGAACCGCCGTGCGACCCAGGCGTAGTTGCGGAGCGTCTGATACTGCAACCCGGCGGCGAGGATTCCGCGCTCGTAACGGTCGCGGTAGTGCTCCTTGCCGTATACGAGCCAGTCGCCGAGCCACCACGCGGACGAGTTCACGATCCCGGTGATCTGGCGGCCGGCGCGCTCCCAGTCCTCGAACGTCAACTCGGCTGGTATTTGCAGTCCCACCGCCGTCGTCAGCACGTTGCCCCGACGCTGCCCGCCGGAGACGGTTCCGCGGTTCGCCAGTGGCGGGGCCTTCTTCCGGTAGAGGACGGACTGCGTCGATTCGGTTTCGCTGACCAGCTTCGCCATTCTCGCTCCATCGAAAATCCAGCCGCGCATGACCCGCCATGCACGGTGCGCGAGAACAGGAAAGCCCGGCCGTGAACGTGTCCAACAGGGCGGCGGTCGGACTCGTCCGTACTCCGTCCAGGTTCTGACCAGGCGCGGACGGCGAACGGCGACCTCCCGGACCACAACCGGACACGCAATGTCATCGCTCGGACACTCTCGGACACGATCGATGGGACAATCGCCACAGCGGGACGGCAGAGAACTGAAGCGCAGAGGTCAGGCGTGACGACGAGCAATGATCCGGCAGACACTCCGAGCGCCCGCCAGTCCGGACTGGAGTCGGTGACGACCGCGGCGGACCTGGCGAGGCTGCTGGCCGAGCAGTGCGCCCGAGCCGACGTGTCGCTGCGGGAGTTGGAACTACGTGCGAACCGGGCAGGCGGGACCAGGCTGGCGCGGACGACGTGCTCGGACATGTTGGCCGGACGCAGGTTCCCCAAGAAGGCGTTCATGGTGGCGTTCCTGCGGGCTTGCCAGGTGCCCGAGGAAGAACTCCCCGCCTGGGAACGCGCATGGGAACGGGCGAAGATCTCCCAACTCCCCCAAACCTCCACCGTGCGAACCTCGGGGGCAGAGCAAAACACCACCCGACTCCCCAAGCCCACCCGCAACGCCCGCGAGGACACCGACCTCGAAAACGGCGACGCGAGTGACGGCAGCGTGGAGGACGCCGACGCGCGGGACAGCGGCGCAAGGGTCGGCGAAGCGGGGAAGGGTGGCGCGGCGGACGCCGGTGCCGGGGACGCCGGTGCAGAGGTCGGCGGCGCGAAGGCCGGCCGCGCGGGGAACGGCGGTGCGGCGGTCGGTGGGGCTGGGTCGGGCGGGGCGGCGGGCGGTCGGAAAGGGCGGCCGGTCAGCGGATGGGCCGGGCGGGGCGGGAAGGTTGTTCGGCGGCGTCTCGTGCTGCCGGTCGGGCTGATCGTCGCCGCGGGTCTGGCCGGTGCCATCGCCATCTCGGCGCTCACCGACGCGGGCGGCCACCCTCCCCAACGCCTGACCGACGACGGTCGTGCGTTCGGCAGCGGCGGGTCGAGCCAATTCACCGTGAGCGTCGATCCCGCCCATACCGAGTTGCGGCTGACCCGCCGTCTCGACGCGATCATCGCGATGCAGACCGCGACCGTCGCCGTGAACGGGGCCATCGCGGCGGTGTGGCAGCCCCTCCAGGGAGGGCCCCGGGCCTGGCAGGACCAGACCGTCGTCCTCCCGCCCGCGCTGACCCTGAGGCGCCGCTCGCTCACCATCACCAACACGTTCGTGTCCTCGGAATTCGACTTCAACGAGTTCACCTACTTCGTCGACCAGAAGGTCGGCGGCGACTGGTCCCGAGCCGACACCGTCAACATCGGCCCAGAGCACCCCGGCAGTGAAGCCGCGCATCACTACCGCATCACCAATCAGCACTGGGCTGGAGTGCGCCGCCTCGACTACCTGAAATGAACCCGCCCCACCCCGCCCTGCCCCGCCCCGCCACGGCGGGACAGCTCTCATGACCCGACCGTCCCTGCGCTTATGAGGAGTGCCTGATGCGATCGTCTGGCCTTACCGTGCTGCTGGTCACCGGGTTGGTGACGGCCATGGCGCACGTCGGATCGGTTCCGGCGGCGGCCACCGCGCCTCAAAGGACGGCCACGGAGCCTCCCAAAGAGGTCATCACCGATTTCGCCGACCCGGAAGTCATCCAGGTCGGAGCAACCACCTATGCCTACTCGACCAGCAGTTCGAGGGGCACGGTTCCGGTCGCCAGCGCGCCGTCCGCCTCCGGACCGTGGACCATGCGCGGGGACGCCCTGCCCACCAAGCCGTCCTGGGCGAAGGAGGAGGGCGGTTTCTGGGCGCCGGACGTCTCCCGCCGCGCGGACGGCCAGTACCTCATGTACTTCACCGCCCCGAGCGCCGCGAACCCGTACATGTGCATCGGGGCCGCGCTCTCGACCGGACCGCTCGGCCCGTTCCGGCCCATCGGCGGCGGTCCCCTCGTCTGCGACCCGCGCGAAGGCGGCGACATCGATGCGGCGAGCTTCGTCGACAACGACGGAAAGAGATATCTGCTCTACAAGAGTGACGGAAACGCGCTGAACAACGGCACGCCCTCGATCATCTGGCTCCAGGAGGTGAACGCCGACGGAATCACCTTCGTCGGCCCCCGCAGGGAATTGATCCGCAACGGCCAGGTTGCCGAGAATGGCGTTATCGAAGCGCCCGTGCTGATCAAACGTCCCACCCAGTACGTGCTCTTCTATTCGGGCGGCTCGTACTGCGGCGACGATTACTTCACGGGCTACGCCGTGTCCTCCTCGCTCGCGGAGCCTTTCAGCAAGGCCTACCGGCCGCTGATGACGACCGAGACCGTCGACGGCGCGGTGCGGGGCCCCGGCGGCGCGGACGTGCTCGGCGATCACGTCTTCGTCCACGGCTGGGTGGGAGAGTGCCCCGGCGAGGGAACGCGCTCGACCTATACAGCGGAGCTGGGCTGGGCGAATGACCGTCCCGTCGTGCGAGGGAGCCGGGTTCGCTACGAGGCCGAGCGCGGCGTCCTGAACCACGCCGAAGTCCGCACCGGCGCCGCCGGCGCGTCCCAGGACGCCGTCGTGGCCAAGCTCGACTACCAGGACAGTTGGGTCGACATCCAGGTGTTCGCACCGGCCGCCGGACACTACACCGCGCACGTGGGATATGCCGCCGGGGGCGGCGACGCCCAGCACATCGTGACGGTGAACGGCACCACCCAATTCGTCCTGAATTATCCCGCTCACGGCTGGGACGACTGGCGCCAGGTCCCGGCCACGATCGGCCTGAATCGGGGATGGAACACCCTTCGATTCCAGCACCACAGCCGGTGGGCTGAGCTGGACTATGTCGAGATCGCCTGATTCCGACCCGCCGGGCCGGCGGCTCTCACCAAGAGGTGAGGATCGTCATGCGGTTATTGCAGGACGTAACCGAAAGTGGGTTGATATTGCTGACGGTGTTGTCTCGATGACTGTGGGTCGTGATGGTGCGAGGCGAGGATTCCGGGGCGCATGACGAGGTGCTCCACTTGGCGGCCGGGGCGGCCGACGTGGTGCTGGGCGGGATACGGGGCCTGGCACGGCGCCTTCCCGGGTTGGGCGACGTACGGCAGGAGCTGCGGGCGCGGGGTGAGCTGGCGCTGCGGCGGAACGCGCCGGCGCAGCCGGCGCACATGGAGGTCCTGGCCCGGCGGGTGAGCGAGCGCGCCGCCGAGCCCGCTCCGGCCGCTCAGACCGCGCGGAACGGCCGGCCCGCCCAGCTCGTGCGGGACGATGGGTGACCTCCGGGTCCGCGTCGACCGGGCCCTGGAGGAGTTCGTCGAGTCCGAGATCGGGGAGCTGACGGCCCTGGACGCCGAACTGGCGCCCGTGGCCGAGCAGCTGCGCGCGTCGGTCACCGGCGGCAAGCGGATCCGCCCGGCGTTCTGCTACTGGGGATGGCGGGCGGCGGGGCAGCCCGACGCCGAGTCGATGGTGCGGGCGGCCGCGGCGCTGGAGCTGGTGCACGCGGCGGCGATCGTCCACGACGACATCATCGACCGCAGCCCGCTGCGCCGCGGCCGGGTCACCGCGCACGCCAGGCTCGGCGACGGCCTGGCCATCATGGTCGGCGACCTGCTGCTGGCGTGGGCGGGAGAGCTGTTCCACACCTCCGGCCTGCCGCGCGCGTTCCTGGCCCGGGCCGTGTCGGCGTGGACGGCGATGGGCCGGGAGCTGATCGCGGGCGAGTGCCTGGAGATCCTGCGGACCGGGGCCGCGCCGGACGTGGGCCTGTCGCTGCAGGTCGTGCGGTTGAAGACCGGGTCGTACACGATCGAGTGGCCGCTGCGGATCGGCGCCGTCCTCGGCGGCGCGGCGCCGGGGGTGCTGGCCGCGCTGGCCGCGTACGCCCGGCCGCTGGGCGAGGCGTTCCAGTTGCGCGACGACCTGTGGGGCGTGTTCGGCGACCCCGCCGAGACCGGCAAGTCGTCGCTGGACGATCTGACCGGCCGCAAACCCACCGCGCTGCTGGCCCTCACGCTGGAGCGCGCCGACGGCGGCGACCGCACCCAGTTGCGGGAGTTGCTGCGGGCGCCCGTCCAGGAGGACGAGACCGCGCGGATCCGGCAGATCATGCACCGCTCGGGCGCCCGCGACCAGGTCCGGCAGATGATCGACGACCGTGCCGCCGCGTCGCGGGCGGCCCTCGCCCGCACGCGGCTGCCGGCCGAGGCCGCCGGCGCCCTGACCCGACTGATCACCGAGGTGACCGCAGATGCCTGAACCCGCCACCGCCGAGACCGCCTCGTCCGCCCCGGAGGGCCGGTACACCGACGCCTACCTCGACTCCCTGCGCCTCAAGGGCGACGAACTCGCCGACGCCACCGTCGACGCCCTGTTCACCAGCGGGGAGGTACCCCGGTTCAACACGCTGATGCGCTGGTTCACCACCTCCGGGCAGGAGCTGCCCGCCGGGCTCCCGGCCGCCGGCCGCGACTACCTGGAGGCCACGGCCAGGCCGCCGGAGTGGGTGGACTGGGGGATGATGGAGCAGGCGCGGCAGTTCTTCATCGACAACGACGTCCACATCTCCACGGCGCTGTCGTTCGCGTCCATGCCCGCGTGCTACATGATCCCGCACGGGGCCAGGCTGCTGTCGGCCACCCATTCGCTGGACTACCCGGCGCGGCGGATGGCGGAGACCGGGCAGTTCACCGTCTACCTCATGCAGCCCGACGCGTTCGAGGCCGGGGGCCGGTTCCTGCCGGCGGCGCAGAAGGTGCGGCTGCTGCACGCCACGATCCGCCGCCACCTGCGCCAGGACGGCCACTGGCCCGAACCCGTGGCGATCTGCCAGGAGGACATGCTCGGCGCGCTGATGATGTTCAGCATCCAGGTCCTGGACGCCCTGCACCGCCTCGGCGTCCACATCACGCCCGGCGGAGCCGACGCCTACTACTACGCCTGGAAGGTCGTGGGCACCATCCTGGGCTGCGACCCGGACGACATACCGCCCGACCTTGAGGCCGCGCGCGAGTTCTCCGACCGGTACATGATGCGCTACATGGGCCCCTCGACCGAAGGCGCCCACCTGACCCGGCAGCTGATCGACATGTACGAGCAGGTCGTCCCCGGCACCCTGCTGGACCCCATCGTCCCGGCCCTCATCCGCTTCCTGATCGGCGACACCGCGGCCGACTGGCTCCAGATCCCCCGCTCCCCCTTCGACACTCTCATCAAGGCGGGACCCGCCCTGCTGGGCCTCATCGAACGCTTCGAGGACCGCGGCCCGTGGGCGGCCCAGATGTCCGACCGGATCGGCCGCCTGGTCACCCACCTGGAGCTGTCGTCACTGACCCGCGGCCGCGTGATGCACTACGCCATCCCCGAGGAACTCAAACCCGCCCACGGCATCCCCACGCCTTCCAACCGCTGGACGCCTCCCCCGCCCATCGACCACCCGTAGCAAGCCAGAAAAGGACATCGAAGCGCGGCGGAGAAGAGCGAGGTCGAAGTCTGACCTGCCCTATCGCTTGGGGCGCGTCGGACCGCGATCGTCAGCGTCGGCTGTTCTGAGCGATGTATTGGGCGACGGACTTCGCGAGGTACGGCTCCAAGGGCTGGCCGAGGGCGGGATCGTCCGAGAGGAGCAGCGGCGTGCCGTCCTGGCCCTTGCCGAAGCAGGCGATGCGACCGGTTTCGACGCCCACGGCCGGGTCGAGGACGTACGGGTTGTCGTCCGCCCACATCACCTGCTGGTCGGCGGCCAGGCCCGTCCGGAGCCGCGCCTTGCGCAGCTTCTTGTTCTTCGGAGGGTTCTCCGAGAGGGGGTAGTCGGGCAGCAACGGTTGCAGGCGCGCCATCGGGTACGCGCGGGCGTCGGCGTCCAACGCGAAGGGGCCGAGCGGCCAGCGGCGGCCGACGATCACGACGCGCCCGGCGAGGACGAGGCCCCAGAGCTCCAGCCGCTGGTTGGGCTTCCGCGCCTCCAGCACCGGGACGGGCGGGACCCCGGCGTCATGCAGATGGCGGGCCGCGGCCGACAGGAGGTCCTGGACGCGGGCGACGACCTGCTGCCATTCGGGGAGTTCGCCGTGCCGCCGGGCGCTCTCGCGCGCGGCGTGCGCCGACGCCTGCGCGTCGATCCTGCGCCGCTCGGCCGACACCAGATCATCGAAGTCGGACACGTCGCCGTCCTTTCGCGTCGCGGGCCTGGGAGCACCGCGTACACGGCGGCCGGCCCCTAGACGATCGCACACGCGGGCGAGGAAGGGCCCCCGGGAAATGCCGGGTAGTGCGAGTGATCCGGCATCGTGGATCATTCGGGCATGAAGCTGATCGGCGGGTTCGCGGCGCCCGCGCTGCCGACGACTCCGGCGGGGGTCGAGGTGTGCGCGGTGGCGGTGTTCGCGGGCGTGCGGGTGGTGAACCTCGCGCAGTTCGCCGTCGCGTCGCCGGTCGCGCTGCGCGAGGCGACCTCGCCGGTCCTGCTGGTGGTGGTCCTCGGCGGCTACCTGACCGAGTCGGCGGCGATCGGCGCGGTCGTGATGCGCGCCCGCGCCTACCGCGACCGCCGCTGGGGCTGGGCGGACACGGCGACCGCCGGTGCGGTGCTGCTGGCCCAGCCGCTGTTCACCGCCGCGTCCGACCGGACGGGGAGCTGGACGGCGTGGGGCTTCGCCTGCACGTTGAGCTCCGCCGTGGGAGCGGCGGTCGTGTTCACGCGGCGGCGGCACGTCGCGGCGGCCGTCGCCGTCCTCGCCGGGTGCTACCTGGCCGCGACCCTGCCGGGGGCGGCGGACGGCTCGGCGGCGACCGCGCTGGGCAACGCCTTCGCCTATGTCGGGTTCGCCGTGCTGGCCCGGCTCCTGGTCGGTTACCTGCGGCGGCTGGCGGACGACGCCGAGCGCGCGCGGGCCGAGGCGGCGCGTGCGGCGGCGGAGGCGGCGCGGCTGCGGGAGCGGGAACGGCAGCGGCGGTTGCTGCACGACAACATCAGCGTGCTGCGGCTGTTCGCCGGAGGCGGCGTCCCCGAGGAGCTGGACGGCCCGCTGCGCGCGCAGGCGATGGCGCTGGCCAACCGGGTCCGCGCGTTCCTGGACGACCCGCCGGTCGACGCGGGCGAGCCCGGCCCGTCGCTGGTCTCGGTGCTGCGCGCGGCCGTCGGCGACTACCGGGACCTGCGCGTCGAGGCCAGCGTGGACCTGGCCGAGGGCGTCCCGCTGCCGGAACCCGCCGCCGGGGCCGTCCGCGCGGCCGTGGGCACCCTGCTGGCGAACGTGCGGATGCACGCGGACGCTTCGAGCGTCGTCGTGCACGCCGACGCCGATCCCGCCGAAGGCGAGTGGGAGGTGACCGTCGCCGACGACGGCCGCGGGTTCGACCCGGCCGCCACGCCGCGCGGTTTCGGGCTGCGCGACCAGGTCGAACGGGCCTTGGCCGCCCACGGGATCGCCGTCCACGTGCATTCGGTCCCGGGCGACGGGACGCGGGTCACGCTGCGCGGCCCCCTGCCCGCCTCGTGGGAGGCCGCCGAGCCGGAGGGCGCGCCATGACGGGCGGCGAGCCGCGCGTGCGGGTCGCGGCGATCGACGACGACACCCTCATCCGGGACGGCCTCCGGGCCCTGGTGCCCGGCCTGGACGTCGTGGCCGCGTACCGGGACGTGGCGGAGTTCCTGGCCGTCCGTCCGCGCGTGGAGGTCGTCCTGCTCGACCTCACGCTGACGGGCACCGCGTCCGATCCCGTCCTCCAGGGGACCGACGCGGTGGCGGCGCTCGCCGCGGACGGGTGGCGGGTCCTCGTCTACACCAACGAGCGGCGGCGCGCCGTCCTGGTCGCGTGCCTGAACGCGGGGGCGCGCGGCGTCGTCCACAAGGCCGAGCCGCTGCCCGTGCTCGCCGCTGCCGCCGCCGACGTCGCGGCCGGGCGGATCGTCATCACGCAGGCCCTGACCGGGCTGGCCGAGCTGGCCGGACGGCGCGGACGCCTGCCCGACCTGTCCCCCCGGGAACGGGACGTGCTGGCCGGACGGGCCCGCGGCGAGTCGTTCCGCAGCATCGCGCGCCGCCTGTTCATCACGGAGAAGACCGCGTCCGGCTACATGGACCAGGTGAAGCACAAGTTCGCCGCCTACCTGCGCGAACACTCGCCCGCGGACCTGGAGCGCGCCCTCGGGCTGGAACCCGCCGGGCTCACCGACCGGCATCCGCGCGACGCGCTTCCCTGATCCTCCGCGCCCTCCCTCCCGGCTCCCGTTCGTTCGCCCCGCCACCGCCGTCCGACGGCCTCGTCCGCGCGGACCGTGATCGCACAAGGAGCCGCATGCCGTCCTCAGCCCTTCCCTGTCCGCGGCGCGGCGCCGTCAGGCGGCTTCTGGTCGTGGGAACGCTGGTCATCGCGTTCCTGTGCGTGCTCGCACCCGCCGCGCGCGCCGACGCCCCGCCTCTGCGCGCCACTCCCGCGCACCCGACCAACCGCGAACCCGTGACGATCAGCGGCAGGTTCGAGGGCGCCGCCGCGGGCTTGAGCGTCCTCCTGCAACGGGAGGGCGGCATGTTCGGCGGCGAGTGGGAGCCCGCCGCGTCGACCACGACGCGGAAGGGCGGCTCGTTCGCCTTCCGCCTCGGCCGGGTCGACGGCGACGAGACGTTCCGGGCGGTGCTGTCCGGCGACGGGACGCGCCGGAGGCTGTCCAAGGAGTTCGAGCTCGCCGTCCGGTACGCGTCGGTCGACCGGCGCTGGGTCCGCGGGGACGCCTCCGGCAACCGCGAGACGCTCTTCGCCTGCTTCGACTCCGGCGGCGACCAGTGCGCGAGCGACGACAACGCCAACACCTCGCCCACCTGGCTCGTCGGCGTCCTGATCCTGTGCTTCCTCGGCGGCGGCGCGCTGCTGGTGTGGGGCGCGACGGCGCTGCCCGCGAAGGTGCGCGCCCCGGCGGCCGTCGTCGGCCTGGTCGCCTGGGTCCCGCTGTTCTACGACCTGGCGTTCGGCTATGCGATCCCCCGCGTCGGGATGGAGCACAACGCCATCCTCGTCACGTTCCTGTACCCGCTGTACCTGCTCGTCCTGCTGCTCGGCATCGCCGTGATGATCGGCTACCCGTTCCTCATGGTCGGGCTGATGCGCGCGGACGTCATGCCGCACGGCCGTCCGGGACGGGCCGGGCTGTTCGGCGTCGTGATCGCCGTCCTGGTGGCCTGGGGCCAGATCTACGAGCGCTCGCCCGCCATCGCGGCCGGGCCGTTCGCGGTGAAGACGCAGTGGCTCAACGACGCCGTGCACACCTGGTCGCTGCACTGGCCGCTCTCCGTCCTCTGGACGGTCCTGGAGTTCTTCGCCACGGAGGCGGGCCTGGTCTCGTTCGGCGCGCTCGCCCTCGTGTCCGTGCTGCTGCCCGCTCCGCGCGGCCTGCCGGGCACCTCTGCGCTGACGCTGGCGCACGGCACCGCCGCCAACGTGTCGGCCGTCATCGTGGGCAGCGCGGCCGTCGTCGTCATCTCGATCGTCGCGTTCGCGGTCTTCGTCCTGGCGGCCGTCGTGCTGATGGCCTACGTGATGTTCTACATCCTGGTCGCGTTCACAACCGCCGCCATGCTGGCCTACCTCTTCAAACGCTAAACAGTCATGCCCGCGCCGCCCAGCGCCCGAATGGCGGGCCCTCCAGAGGTGACGATGCGGGAAAAATCGTTGGATTGGCTGGTCGGGGGGTTGTTAGGGTCGGGGCGTCTTGTTGGTCATGGTCGGCCTCTGTGCCTAGAGAGTCAGGTTGTATGCCCCGGTCAGCGCCGAGCGCGCTTACCCATGCCCTGGACCGTCGACGCCTCTGACAGTTCTCTCTGTCGGTCGGACGGCCAGGGTCGCTGTGCGCGGCGACTCCAGCAAGGCGCGTTCGGCGCTTCCTTGCTGCTGTTCCATGACCGATCGGCAAGGAGGACCCTGCTGTGTCCAAGGACGTCTCACGCTCCGTACTCAGCACCGAGACATTCGACTGCGTGCGCTGCGGCCTGAACGTGGCCGCGCTCGCCCCGGACGGCGTCCGGCGCAACCACTGCCCGAGCTGCCTGCACTCCCGGCACGTCCTCGACCGCGAGGGCGGACGGCCGCGGTGCGGGTCGCAGATGGCGCCGATCTCCATCGCGGTGCTGCGGAACGGCGACTGGATGGTCGTCCACCGCTGCACGCGGTGCGGCGAGCTCACGTCCAACCCGATCAGCGGTGACGACAACCAGTTCATCCTGATGCGGATGGCCGTGCGCCCGCTGGCGCAGCCACCGTTCCCGCTCGAACCCTTCGGCGATCTCTGAGGTACCCATGCCACGGCGAAAACACCGACGGGAAAGAGTCCAGCGGCGCAAGGCCGGGCAGGACGGACGGCTCGACGCGTTCCGATGCGTCGGATGCCGTCTCGACGTCCCGGCCGACGCGCCGGGGACGGTGCACCGCAACCACTGTCCGCACTGCCTGACCAGCGTGCACCTCGACGACCTGACGCCGGGCGACCGGCGGGCGGGCTGCCGGGGGCGGATGGCGCCGCTCAGCCTCACCGTGCGGCCGGACGGTGAATGGATGCTCATCCATCACTGCCAGTCGTGCGACGCGCTGAGCGTCAACCGCATCGCGGGCGACGACAACGCGCTCGCCCTGCTCCGCATCGCCGTGCGTCCCCTGCGGGACGACCGGATGCGGGCGGGCCTGCGGACGGTCACTTAGAGAACACGACGGCGCCCTCCGCCATCGGCGGAGGGCGCCGTCACCTACTCCAGGGTCCACATGCACGCCACCTCGTTTCCGGCGGCGGCGAGGACTTTGCCGTCGGGGCTGAACGCCACCGAGGTCACCCAGTCGGTGTGACCGGTGAGCGTCCGCGCGTAGGTCGCCGTCCTGACGACATGCGGGCCGCCATGTCCGCACGAAATGTCACCCGGCCATTACTCTTCGCGATGGTGTGACTGTCGGTAAGGGGGTGCGGTTCCCACGGGCGCGCTAGATGGCAGGAATGACGCCGTTTCCTAGCCTCGTACAGAGCGGCTGTCTACGGTGCGTAGCCAACCTGGAGGTCGTATGGCGTCGCCCACCCTCCCCGGACATGTCGTCGTCATCATGGACGGCGGCGCCCACTGGGCCCGCTACCGAGGCCTGGACTTCTCGCCCGGCGCCGTGCCGGTCGACCCGGCGGTGCGGGCGGTGGTCGACGCGGCCCTCGAACAGCGCGTGCCCTTCCTGACGCTGGTGCCGCCGCCCGAGAGGGTGCGGGACGCGGCATGGATGCTGGTCGACCCCTTGCTGAACGGCCTCGGCGTGCGACGCCTGCACCACCGAGGCGTGCGGATCAGGACGCTGGGCGACACGTCCGGGCTCCCCGAGGAGACGGCCGCGCGGCTCGTCCGGGCCGGTGCGCTCCCGGCCGGAGGCACCGCGCTGCACCTGACCGTGGCCGTCGATCACGACGGCCGCGGCGAGCTGCTGGACGCCGTCCGCGCTCTGCTCGCCAGCGGACGCGACGGCAGGTCCAGCGACTCCGGGGACGGGACGATCACCGCCGACGCCGTTCACCGCCAACTGCACGGAGACGACGGCCTCCCCGAGGTCGACCTCGTGATCCGGACGGGGGGCCAGCACCGCTTGTCGCACGTCCTCCCCTGGCATTGCGCCGACGCCGAACTGATCTTCCTGGACGTGCTGTGGCCCGACTTCACCACCGAGCATTTCCGCCGGGCCCTGGAGCTTTATCACCTGCGGCGGCGGGGCGCGGAAGACCTCCATGGGGAGGACGCGCCTCACCTCGACGCACCCGACCCGGCGCCGTTCGAGGCGGATGTGGACGATGGCGGTCCGATGCGCGCGGACGTCGCCGGAGATGGGCGCCGGCTCGTCCCGTCCCTGGTCGGTGTCGGGGGGCTGGTGACGCTGCCGGTCGCGGTCACGGTGCATCTGGGCGGCAACCTGGTGGACAACCTGCACGACACGGCCCGGTTCGCCAAGGCCCGCCTGGCCCGTGCCCTGCTCGGGGAGCCGCTCGGCACCGCGGCGGACCACGTCCCGATGCCCGGCGACCTGGCGGGTTCGATCATCGACCCGGGGTGCGGGCACATCTGGGCGACGTCGCCCGAGACGGTGGCGGACGCGGGCCCGGGCGAGCCGTCCGGTCGGCCGGGGCCGTGAGGATCGATGGTGTCAGCGAATTCCGTCCGGCACGTGGCCTGCATCATGGACGGCAACGGCCGCTGGGCCATGACCCGCGGACTGGAGCGCATACACGGACACCTGGCCTCCATGCCCGCCTTGGAGGCGGTCGTGGACGCCGCACTCGCCGAGGGCGTGCCGTGGCTGACGTTGTTCGCCTTCTCCACCGAGAAGTGGTCGCGTCCGGCGGGCGAGGTCGGATTCCTGATGAGCACCTTGGCCAACAGGATCATCGACACCAGCCTGTCCCGCTTTCACGCCAAAGGGGTGCGGGTGCGGATGCTGGGCGCGATGGAAGGCTGCCTTTCCGATGACATGGCGGCGAAGATCCAGCACGCCGAGGAGATCACCCGCGACAACGACGGGCTGAATCTGACGATGGCGGTCGGCTACGGCGGCCGCGACGCCATCGTGCACGCCGCCCGCGCGCTGGCCGCCGCCGGGATCCCGCCCGACGACATCACCGCCGAGGTGTTCGCCCGGCACCTCCAGGACCCTGACTTGCCCGACGTGGACCTGCTGATCCGCTCGGGCGGCGAGCAGCGGCTGTCGAACTTCCTGCTCTGGCACTGCGCCCACGCCGAACTGGTGTTCCTGGACGTCCTCTGGCCCGACTTCCGCGCCGAGCATTTCCAGCACGCCCTGCGGATCTACCACCAGCGCCAGCACCGCTTCGACAACATCGCCGTCACCCCGACTGCCCCCACCGGTGGCGGCGCGATCGTTCCCAGGGTGATCACCCTGCCCGGCATCATGGCCCTCCACCTGACCAACGGCCTGCTGGGCACGGTCCGCGGCACGATGCGCGCCGCCGCCACCCACCTGACCACCACCCCACCACCTCCCCCGGACACCCCACCCCACTGACGGTCGTCACGGATACATCGCCTGCCCGGGCGCGGTTCTCAGCTACCTCGTCATCGTCGTCGTATGAGCGAGGGTGATTCGGAAGGTCGTGTGGGCGTCGGTTATGAGTTCGGCGTGGCCGTGGTGGGCGGTGGCGACCGCTTGGACGATGGCCAGGCCGAGGCCGGTGCTGCCTGAGGTGCGTGAGCGGCCTTGGTCGGCGCGGACGAAGCGGTGGAAGATCTCTTCGCGCAGTTGTTCGGGGACGCCGGGGCCGTCGTCCTCCACGTCGAGGACGACGGTGTCGCCGGTGGTGGTGAGTTTGACGGTGACGTGGGTGCCCGGGGGTGTGTGGGTGCGGGCGTTGGCCAGGAGGTTGGCGATGAGTTGGTGGAGACTGCGGGCGTCGCCGGTGACGATCACCGGTCGTTCGGGCAGGACCAGTTCCCAGCGGTGTCGGGGGCCGGCGGCGCGGGCGTCGGCGGTGGCGTCCAGGACGATGCGGGTCAGGTCGACCGGGCGGGTGTCCAGCGGGCGGCCGGCGTCCAGGCGGGCCAGCAGCAGCAGGTCGTCGACGAGGTCGGCCATCCGGACCGATTCGGCCTCGATGCGCCCGAGCGCCCGCGTCACCTCGGGCGGGACGGGTTCGGCGGTGCGCAGGGCCAGTTCGGCGTGCCCGCGGATCGCGGCGACCGGGGTGCGCAGTTCGTGGCTGGCGTCGGCGGCGAAGCGCCGCAGCCGCTCCTCGCTGGCCTGCCGCCGGGCCAGGGCGTTCTCCACGTGCCCGAGCATCCGGTTCAGGGCGGCGCCGACCCGTCCGACCTCGGTACGCGGATCGGTGTCGGGGACCCGCTCGGGCATCGCCACCTGCCCGCTGGCCAGGGGCCGCTCGGTGATCCGCGACGCGGTCGCCGCGACCCGCCGCAACGGACGCAACGTCAACCTCACCATGACCGCCGCCGCGATCCCGGCCGCGGCCAGCACGGCCGCGAACACCACGACCTCCACTAACACGACCTGGTGCAGCGTGTCCTCGGCGGGGCGCAGCGGCAGGCCGGTGACCAGGACGTCGCCGTCGGCGCCCGGCACGGCCACCACCCGGTACTCGCACAGGGCCGACAGGGAGAGGGAGCGTCCCCGGCCGTCGGCGGGCAGGTCGGCGAGGGCGCGGCGGTCGGCGGGGGTGAGCGGCACCGGCTCGTCGGAGTCGCCGCGGACGACCGCCGCCTGCGTCACCGCCCGCCCGTACAGGCGCGCGCCGAACGTCCCCGTCGCCTGGCCACGGGTGTCGGGACCGTTGCCCGCGCCCCTCGGCCAGTGGTGCTCCAGGCTCGCCGGGAACCGGCCGCCGGACGCGGTGAGCTGATCGTCCAGCCGTCCGACCAGGAACCGGGCGAGCGCGGTCGTGGTCGCGAGCCCGACCGCGAGGCAGCTCAGCGCCAGCAGGAGGACGAGCCCGGCGGTGAGCCGCGCCCACAGCGTGCGCGGACCCTTCACCGACCGTCCGCCTTCAGGATGTAGCCGATGCCGCGGACGGTGTGGATCATCGGCGGGCGGCCCGCGTCGATCTTCTTGCGCAGGTAGCTGATGTACAGCTCCACGACGTGCGCCTGGCCGCCGAAGTCGTAGTTCCAGACCCGATCCAGAATCTGCGCCTTGCTCAGCACCCGGCGCGGATTGCGCATCAGGAACCGCAGCAGTTCGAACTCGGTCGGGGTGAGTTCGACGGGACGGCCGTCGCGGGTCACCTCCCGCGCGTCCTCGTCCATCGTGAGCGGGCCCACCGCGATCAGGCGAGCGGCGTCGGCGCGGCGGGTCATGCCCGCCCGGCGCAGCAGCCCGCGCAGCCTGGCCAGCACCTCCTCCAGACTGAACGGCTTGGTGACGTAGTCATCGCCGCCCGCCGTCAGCCCGGCCACACGGTCCTCGACGGCGTCGCGGGCGGTGAGGAACAACACGCACACCTCAGGCGCGTCCGCTCTCAGACGATGCAGGACGCCCAAACCGTCGATGTCGGGGAGCATCACGTCCAGCACGACGGCGTCCGGACGAAAGTCGGCGGCGACCGCCAGCGCCTCGGCACCACCCCCGGCGGTACGGACCGTCCACCCCTCCAGCACCAGCGCGCGGGACAACACCTCCGCCAGGTCAGGCTCATCGTCCACGACGAGCACCCGGACGGACGTGCCGTCGGTTCTTCGGAGGCCCGTGGCTTCGGGTTCAAGATTGGTCATGGTGCCGCCAGCATTCACCGTTCATCTCCGTGTTTTCTCAGAAAAGGCGCTGGGGGTCCACCGACCGGGCGGTCTGGCGCCGCGCGGCGATCGGGGCCACCGCCGTTCAGGCCGGGCGGGCCTGGTCCGTGGCCGAGATTCAGAGAGTTCTCATAGGAACCGTCCCTTGTGGGTCGGGAGAACTCGAAATACCGGTTCGGCGGGACGGCCTTTTCGCAGGTGAGCTGCCGTAGTGGGCGGGTGTTCGCCTTGTGCGGCTCGGGCGATGCGGTGTCCGGCGCTGGACGGGCGGTCGGCGCCGACTTCGTCCAAAACCACCGGCCAGCTCACTCGACATGAGCGAACGACCATTTACTCCAGTACACCAGACGGAAGGCGTACGACGCTTGCCAGGAAAGGGAACAGATAGGAAACTTCCCAGTCGAATGGCTCGTCAGCTCCCCGCCCCAAGGAACTCCCATGTCCCTCGAAACCCCCCTGCGCCCTTCGTCGTCCCTGGAATCACAGCATCCCGCCCGGTATGCGCTCGCCGCCGGACGGATCTTCCTCGGCTGGACATTCCTCTGGGCCTTCGTCGACAAGCTCTTCGGCTTCGGCAAGCCGACCGAGAAAGGCTGGCTCTCCGGCGTCTCACCGTCCAAGGGCTTTCTGAGCCACACCGAAGGCCCGTTCAAAGACATCTTCCACGCGATGGCCGGAAAGGTCTGGGTCGACGCCCTGTTCATGTTCGGGCTCGGCGGGCTCGGCATAGCGCTGCTCCTCGGCATCTGCCTGCGCATCGCCGCGGCCGGTGGAACGCTCCTGCTCCTCATGCTCGCGGCCGCGTCACTCTGGCCGGAGACCAATCCCTTCATGGACATGCACTGGATCTATGCCGCGCTTCTGGTCGCCGTCGCGCTCGCCGACAACGGGACCACCCTCGGCCTCGGACGGGCCTGGGCACGGCTGCCCATCGTCCGCGACTACCCCGTCCTTCGCTGACCGGCTCACCCGGGCCGCGGCGGGCGAGCACGCCGCCCGCCGCGGCCTTCCCGTCTCTATGGCGGGCCGATTCCGTCACGGGACGTGCGCACGAACCTTGCCCCGCATTCACGAACCTTTACTGCCCCGCATTGACGAGGGCGCCCAGCGAACCGCCATTCAGCGGGGCGGCGAAGAAGTGCCGCCGGTGAGAGCACGATCGCGCTTCCGTCGCGCACATGACGCAGCGCCCGCCTAGCCAAAGCAACCTGCCCCAGCAACGACGACCACCTTCATGCTCGCAAGGATGCCATTGGCATCGGAGCGAGCCGTGGAGGAAAGGTCTCAGTAGATTTCGACGTCGAACGCGGAGAGGACTCCGTCGAGCGGCTGGATGAAGGACGTTCCACCACCCTCGCAGTTTCCGCCGGCGCCGATTCCCAGACCGACCGCGAAGGGGCCGGAGAGGTAGGGCGTTCCCGGAGCGTCGCCGGACTCCGTGCAGATGGTCGTCTTCACCAGGCCGGTGATCGTCCCTCCTCGGAGTCGCACGCTCTGGTTGCGCGCCGTCACGGTGCCGCACTTGATCCCGGTGTCGGGGCTGGTGCGGCAGACGCGGTGGCCGACCTCCAGGGCGCGCGCCGCCAGGACGTCCTGCGAACCCGATGGCGTCCCGACGCTGCCGGGCCTCTCCACGTGGGGGCTGACGTAGCGGACGAGCGCGGTGGAGTTCCTGACCGCGACGACGGTGCCGAGCTCGATGACCAGCGTCGGATCGGCGTACAGCTTCAGGCCCACCTCGGCGCAGCCGCCCGTGGTGAGGAAGTAGTAGCTGCCGGCCTTGCGCACGTTGAAGCCCAGGGTGCAGCGGACGCCGCCGCGCGCGAAGATCGTCTCGCCGCCCTCGGGATCCGGGGTGATGAGCAGGCCGGGATGCGCGGGCGGCTCGGGGTCGGGGTCGTCGCCCTTCGGCGGATCGGGGTCTGGCGGAGTCACGGGATCGTGGCCCGCGGGGGGATCGGGCTTGGTCACGGGCCCCGGCTTGGGCTTGCCGGGGTCGGGTCTGCCCGGCCTGGCCTTCCCGGGCTTGGACGGCGAGCCGGGGGCCGCCACCACGGGAGCCGGAACCGCGGGGTCGGGGGCCGATTCGCGACCGGGCTCGGACGCGGACGACCGGTGGCGGCCGCGGGCCGGGACGCCGGCCTGGGCATCGGCGGCGACGCGGCCGGCCGCGGCCTCGTTCAGCGGGTCGCCGTCCGGGGCGGGCGCGCGCTTGGGCAGCAGGTCGGGGGCGGGAGCGGGGGCGAGGGCGGAGTCGGGGGACTGAGTGATCATGTAGGGAGCGGTGGCGACGAGGACGGCGGTGCCGCCCACGAGCACGATCAGCGGAACGGACCTCACGGGGAGCCTCCTGGGGGTGGCGGGGGTGAGGGGGTCGGCCCAGGATGACGGTTTCCGGAATTGTGCTGAATGAATGACGCCCTTAACAAGGGTTGAAACTGCCAAGATCTTCGCTCGCCGTATATCAGATACCAGCTAGTCGGCATGACATCCGGCCCGCCCGGCCGCACTCCGATGCGAAAATTGTTATCGTCCAATCACTTTTCGTCACCGTCCACACCATTTAAGACCGTTCCATTTTTCGGTGGGCGACGCCCTTCGGCGGCCCGGGAAGACAACGGGCATTTCGGACATGCGTCCGGCCCTCGGCGGCCGCGGCCTCGACCGGAGTCTGGTCGGGTGGTTCGCGCCGGACGCCGTGCCGTTCGCGCTCGCCGGTAGTCGGTTGACGGATTCGGCGTCGCGGCGATCTCCTCGTCGCGTGGCCAAGATGCATGACGATGAGGTGGACATCGATGCGGATCTCGTCGAGCGCCTGATCCGCGGGCAGTTTCCCGAGTGGGCCGATCTCCCCGTGAGAAGGCTGGATTCGGGTGGGACCGTCAATGCGATTTACCGGCTCGGCGGAACGCTGACGGTGAGGCTTCCCCTCACGGCCGGAGGGGTCAAGGCGCTGCGGTGGGAGCGGCGGTGGCTGGACCGGCTCGCGCCCGCGCTGCCCGTCGCGATCCCCTCCCTGGTCGCGGAGGGACGGCCCGCCGGCGGGTATCCGTTCGCCTGGTCGGTCCACCGGTGGATCCCCGGGGAGACCCCGGTCGAGGGCCGTCTCACCGAGGCCGAACCGCTGGCGCGCGACCTGGCGGCGTTCGTCACGGCGCTGCGGCGGGTCGGCGCCGCCGGCGCGCCGACCGCCCATCGCGGCGGCCCGCTGGCGGACCTCGACGCCGCCACGCGCGACGCGATCGAGGACCTGCGCCGCACCGACGAGCCCTTCGACGCCGACGCCGCCCTCGCGACCTGGGAGGCCGCGCTCGCCGCCCCACCGTGGAGCGACGCCCCGCAGTGGGTGCACGCCGACCTCATGCCCAGCAACCTGCTCGTCGCGCGGGGCAGGCTCACGGCCGTCCTGGACTTCTCGACCGGCGGGGTCGGCGACCCCGCCTGCGACCTGATCCCCGCGTGGAACCTGCTCCCCGCCCCGGCGAGGCGGGTCTTCCGCGACGAGGTCGGCCTGGACGACGCCGCCTGGACGCGCGGGCGCGGCCGAGCGCTGTCGATGGCCCTCATCCAGCTCCCCTACTACCGGGCCACCAATCACGTCATCTCGGCCAACGCCCGCCACGTCATCCGCGAGACCTGCGCGGGAATTCCGTAGGACGCCGGTCAGCCGGAACTCCGCGCCGAAGGGTCGTAGCCGAGTTGCCGGAGCCCGTCCGCGGAAAGCCGGGACACGTTGTGGTCGTGGTCGGTGGACGCATACTGATGAATGGCCCACTGCTTCCACGGCGTAGGGGCGGCGACCCGTCCGCGCGCCTTTCCGTAATGCGCGACCCACAGCGGATATAGGCCGAGGCCCTTGCCGTATTCCTTCGCGAACGACCACGAACTGTAGAAGAGCGGCTTGACGCCGGTCTTCTGCTGAACGCGCTCCAGCCAGCGCTTGGCCCAGTCGTTCACTTCGCTCTTGGAGCGGCCGTCCGTGGTCTCCAGGTCGAGGACGAGCAGGTCGCCCGAACGCAGTCCGGCGGACGTCACCGTCTTGAGGTAGTGGTCGGCCTCCCGCACCGGGTCGTTGCCGGGACGGCCGTAATGGTAGGCGCCCCTGACCAGCCCGTTCTCCTGGATCTCCGCCCAGTTGCGGTCGAAGGTCGAGTCCTTGTGCTCGACGCCCTCGGTGGCCTTGACGATGCCGAACGAGAGCTTCTTCTGGCTCCAGTCGAACCCCTTGTCGTGATGCGAGACGTCCACCCCGTAAGGGCGGGACGCCGGGGCCGTCACCTTCTTCTCGGTCCGCGTCATCGGCGCTGCGGCGGCCTCGGCGGGTCGCTCCGCCTCGGGCGCGCTCGCCGTTCCCGCGGTCACGGCCAGCGGGACGGCGACGCCCCCGGCGATCACCAGGACCATCAGCAGCATTCTGCCCCGCCTACGCTTTCCGATCATTTTCCGGATGCCCGTTCGCACTGGCGTCCACCTCTCCTTTTCCGCCTGCCGGGTTAGCTGACGGGTTCGGGCCAGGAGACGGCCCTACCGCTGGCGGCCAGCGGATTCACCCCGGAGGAACCTGGGTCCCCGGCTCCCCTTTCGGGGGATTCGGCGTCCGGCCGGACTTCGACCGGTGCAGCGGAGAATAGGCAGCGGAAAACGGCGACGGCAACTCGGAACGGCAAATAGATTATGCGTGCGGCGCGGCCTGCCCTCCCGAATTCCCCGGCGGGACAAGGGCTTTCGACGGGTCGTTCTCAGGCGGCGGGTCCGGCGAAATCAACCGATCGGTTGACGCGGGCGTCAACCGGACGGCGCGGCACGTCCCGCCGATCGTCCGATGGGAGCCGGACGTCGCGCGGCGACCGTGGAGGAGGAAGCGTGTGAGGAGGAAGAAGGCGCCGTCACGCGTCGCCATCGAGCCCGCGGACCCGCCGGGCCGTCTCAGCCGGGGAGGCGGATGAGGCGCCGCTCGACGGCCGCGGCGACGGCGGCCGTGCGGGTGCCGACGCCGAGCTTGGCGAAGATGTGCACCAGGTGCGTCTTGACGGTGGCCTCGCTGATCAGCAGGCGGCGCGCGATCCGCTGGTTGGACAGGCCCTCGGCCAGCAGTTCGAGGATCTCGATCTCCCGTGGGCTGAGCGCGGGCGCGGGTTCGCGCAGCCGGTCCGCGAGGCGGGTCGCGACCTCCGGCGACAGCGCCGTCTCGCCGCGCGCGGCCGTGCGGATGCCCTGGAACAGCTCGTCCGGCGGGCCCGCCTTGAGCAGGTAGCCCGCCGCGCCGACCGCGATCGCGCGGGAGACGTCGGCGTCGGAGTCGTAGGTGGTGAGGACGAGGACGCGCGGCGGGTCCGGCAGCGCGAGGATCCGCCGGGTCGCCTCGACGCCGTCGATCCCCCCGCCGAGCTGGAGGTCCATCAGGACGACGTCGGTCGGCACGAGCCCCACCCGCCGGACCGCCTCCTCACCGTCCGCCGCCTCCGCGACCACCTCGATGTCCGGCTCTCCGCCGAACAGGGCGCGCAGCCCGGCCCGCACGACGGGGTGGTCGTCCACGATCGTCACCCGGACCACGCTCATCCTCGCTCCTCCGGGCTCGACGGCCGTGCCGCGCGGCGCGGGGCCGTCGCGGCGACGACGGTTCCGGCGCCCGGAGCGCTCTCGACCGCGAGGGCGCCGCCGACTTCGGCCATCCGGTCCCGCATGGCCCGGAGCCCGTATCCGCGTCCGGGGGCGGACGCGACGGCGGCGGGGTCGAAGCCGGAGCCGTCGTCGGCCACGTCCAGGGACACGGCGTCGTCCAGGTAGGTCAGCGTGAGCGTCACCGCCGTCGCGGCGGCGTGCTCGCGCGCGTTGGCGACGGCTCCCTGCGCGACGCGGAGCAGCGCCGCCTGCACCTGGACGTCCACGGGGTACTCGTCCCCCGCCGTCCGGAACCGTACCCGCGGGTCTCCGGCCTCCGCGTCGGCCAGCTCCGCGAGCGCGGCGGGCAGGGACCCGGACGCCAGCGCGGGCGGGGCCAGCGCCCGGACGAAATGGCGCGCCTCGTCGAGGTTCGCGGCGGCGACGTCGGCGGCCCGGCGCAGCTGGCTGCGGGCCGCCTCCGGCGCGGCGTCCCACTGCCGGTCGGCCGCCTGGAGCAGGATCCCGAGGCTGGTGAGGCCCTGCGCGAGCGTGTCGTGGATCTCGCGGGCCAGCCGCTCGCGCTCCGCCAGCACCCCGGCCGCCCGCTGCGTGTCGGCCAGCTCGCCGCGGGTGCGGACCAGGTCGTCGACGAGCCGCTGCAACTCCAGGAGGATCACGGCCGCCATCCCGGCGACCGCGATCGGGGCGAGCACGAGGCTCGGGTCGAACGGGTCGGTCAGGTAGACGGCCGCGAAGATCACCGCGCCGGTGATCACCACGACGGCGGCGACGGCGGCGCGCGGCGACAGCAGCCGCAGCGCGGCGAAGAACAGCGGGACGGCGCACCAGGCGAAGCTCGGCGCGGCGGCGACCAGGGCGAGCCAGCACACGAGCACGGCGGCGAGCCAGCCGAGGCGGCCCCGGCGGCCGAGCGCGTCCCAGCGGACGGCGCCCAGCGCGTAGCCGGCGCCGAGGACCCCGCTCAGCGCGAGCAGCGCGGGCGTCGCACCGTCCAGCCCGTGCCTGACCGCCAGCCGGGACGCCGACGCGGCGAGCAGCAGGAAGAACCCCGCGTGCATCGCCAGCCGGATGCGCCGCTCCGCCCTGGTCACCCGGGCAGGGTCAGGACGGCGGGGCCGGGATCGGGTTCGCGGCGAGCGCCGAGGCGGCGGCGACCAGGTTGGCGGCCATCGCGCGTCCGGTGCTGTGCGACCAGTCGTGGCCCTCCTCGGTCTCCAGGTAGCTCGGGCCCGGTCCGGGGCCGCGGTTCCAGTACGTCCACGCCTGGCCGGGGATCGTGTAGCCGAACTCGTTCAGCGCGCCGCTCAGGTTGTTGATCACGTGGTGGGCGCCGTCCTCGTTGCCGGTGACGATCACGCCCGCGACCCGGTTGAAGGCGACGGGACGGCCGTCGTCGTCGGTCTCCGACAGCATCGCGTCCATCCGCTCGACGACCCGCTGGGCGACCGAGGACGGCTGCCCCGCCCACGTCGGCGTCGCGAGGATCAGGATCTCCGACTCCAGCAGCGACTTGTGGACGGCGGGCCACGGGTCGCCGTCGCCGAGGTCGGTCTCCACGCCGGGCGGGATGTCCAGGTCCACGGCGCGGATGCTCTCCACCTCGACGTCCCTGGCGCGCAGCGCGTCCTCCACCACAGCGGCGAGCGCGTGGGTGTTCGAGGTCTCCGGCGAACGCTTCAGGGTGCAGTTGATGACGACGGCGCGCATCCGCGCCTCCCTCCGGGTCCGGTGCGGGTCTGCTCCCGCGAGGTACCCGGGTCAGCGCGGTGAAACGTCGAGGAAAACGTCAGTAGTCCGGCAGGCGGGCGCGGGCGGCCTCCACGGCGGGCGGGACGGGACGCCGCGCGAGCGCCAGCGCGGGCAGGACGCGGACGGCGGCGGCGAGCCCGGCGCGGCCGTCCCGGCTGCCGAGCGCGGCGGCGGCGGCGCGGGCGACCGCCGGGAGCGGGCGGCGCAGCCACGCGGTGAGCAGCCGGTTCCGGACCTGCCTCCGGCGGCGCGCGACCGGGTCGCGGCCCGTCGTCGCCGGATGGTGGTGGACGACCAGCTCCGCCGCGTAGGCGAGGCCCCATCCGGCGGCGGCGAGGTCGAGCGCGAGCAGCTCCTCCTCGCCGCCGAAGTGGAGGACGTCGGAGAAGCCGCCCGCGTCGAGGAACGCGTCCCGCCGGACGACGACCGAGCAGGCGAGGAAGCCGAGGACGGCCGGTCCGGGCAGGCCGTCCGGGCGGCCGAGGGGCGAGCGGGCCATCTCCCCCGAGACGGGGTCGAGCCGTTCCTCCGCGCCGACCAGCACCCGCGCGGCGAGCAGCGCCGTGCGGGGATGGGCGTCCAGGATCGCCGCCGCGCGGTCCAGGCTCCCCGGGGCCCACCAGGAGTCGTCGTCGGCGAAGGCGACGTAGCGGGTGGCGGCGCGCCGGACGGCGACGTTGCGCGCGGCGGCGCCGAGGTTGCCGGGCAGGCGCAGCACGGTCGCCCCTGACTCGGCGGCGACGTCGGCGGTGCCGTCGGCGGAGGCGTTGTCGGCCACGATCACCGGGGCCGTGTGGTGGCGGAGGCTGCGGCGCAGCTCCGGCGCGCGGTCGCGGGTGGCGACGACGATCGTCACTGCGGGCATGGGGCTCCCTAGCTCACGTAGCGGCGGGCCGTGGACCCGCGCTGGGACGTCTCCAGGCTGCGCAGCCGCGCCTCCACGTCGGGCGGCAGCGGCCGGCGCGCGCGGACGACCCAGGGCAGCCCGGCCGCCGCCGCCCCGAGCGCGCCCGCCGTCACGCGGTCGCGCGGCAGGGTGCGCAGCAGCCCGGCCGTGCGGCGCAGCGCCACCGGCAGCGGGCGGCGCAGCCAGGTGAACCACAGCGTGTTGCGGATGCCGTGGCGGCGGCGCAGGTGCGGCTCGCGGAGCCGGGACGGCTCGTGGTGCACGACGACGTCCTCGGCGAAGCAGAGCTGCCAGCCGAGGGTCATCAGGTCGGCGCTGAGCAGCTCCTCCTCGCCGCCGAGCCACAGCCGCGCGGAGAACCCGCCCGCCTCGCGGAACGCGGAGGTCCGGAGCATCGACGCCCCGGCGAGGAACGACCCGAGCGCGGGCCCCGGCAGCCACGGCGGTCCGGACACCGGCGAGTGCCGCAGCTCCGGCACGATCGGGTCCTCGCGCCCGCCCGGCTCCACCAGGATCCGGCCGGTGACGACGGCGAGCCGCGGGTGCGCGTCGAGCAGGTCGGCGGCGCGGGACGGCGCGTCCGGGTCCCACCAGGTGTCGTCGTCCCAGAACGCGACGTACGGGGTGCGGACGTGGTCGACGGCGACGTTGCGGGCGACGGCCCCGAGGTTGCGCGGCGAACGGATCAGGGTGACGTCCGGGAACTCGTCGGCGACGGCGTCGGGAGACCCGTCCCGCGACGCGTTGTCGACCACGACGACCGGCGCGCTCTCGGTGAGCGCGCGGGCGCGGGCGAGGACGGCGAGCAGGGAGCGCCGCCGGTCACGGGTGATGAGGACGACGGTGAAGCGCATCGCCCCGGCCGGTACCCGGCGTCCTCCGCACCATGCGTGAAAAGTTGAATATGCCGGTAAATCATCAAATTAAAGGAACTTCGGGCTGCTTCTGTTTAGGTGTCCGGCTCCGGGCAATGGGCGAATGACCTATAGGGGATTCGCTCCGGTTCAGCGGAGGTCGATGCCTACGACGCAGGCATCGAAGATCCCTTCCTCACCGACGTGGCGCAGAAACGGGGACACATGCGCGTGCTCGGAATCAATGCGATCTTCCACGACCCGGCCGCCGCCCTGGTCTGCGACGGCGCCGTCGTCGCGGCCGCGGAGGAGGAGCGGCTCAGCCGCCGCAAACACGGAAAGCGCCCGGTCCCCTTCTCCGCCTGGGAACTGCCGGAGAAGGCCGCGCGGTGGTGCCTCGACGAGGCCGGGCTGGAGCCCGGCGCGCTCGACGCCGTCGCCTACTCCTACGACCCGTCCCTGGTCGAGCCCGGCCTCGACGGCCACGACCGGGACTGGGAGCGGCTCCGGACGCTGTACGCGCGCCGCGCGCCGAACTTCCTCGCCACCGCGCTGCCCGGGCTGGACCCGGGGATCGTCCGGTTCGTCCCGCACCATGTTGCGCACGCCGCGTCCGCCGCGCTCGCCGCGCCCGGCCCCGGCGAGGGGGACGTGCTGGTCCTGGACGGCCGCGGCGAGTCGCACTCGCACCTCGCCGGGACCTACGAGCGCGGCGAGTTGATGCCGCTGCACGCGCAGCGGCTCCCGCACTCGCTCGGGCTGATGTACGAGGACCTGACCGAGCACCTCGGCTTCCTGCGCTCCAGCGACGAGTACAAGGTCATGGCGCTCGCGTCCTACGGCGAGCCGCGCTTCCTGGACGAGCTGCGCGAGCACGTCCGCGCGACGGGCGACGGCGGCTTCGCGGTCGCGCCGATCGACTGGGGCTCGCTCGCCAAGGCGCGCGGCCCGGACGGCGAGTGGACCCGCGACCACGCCGACCTCGCCGCGAGCGTCCAGACCCGGCTCGAAGAGGTCCTCCTCGACCTCGCGACCTGGCTGCACGCCCAGACCGGCGGCCGCCGCCTGGCGCTCGCCGGGGGCGTCGCGCTCAACTGCGTCGCGAACTCCCGGCTCGCCGCGGACGGCCCCTACGAGGAGGTCTGGGTGCAGCCCGCCGCGGGCGACGCCGGGACCGCGCTCGGCGCGGCGCTGCACGTGGCCCGGTCCGGCGGCGACGCGCCGGCCGCGATGCCCGGCGCGGACCTCGGCCGCCGCTGGGACGACCGGGACATCGCCGCGCGCCTCGACACCGCGAAGATCCCCTACGAGCGGCCGGACGACCTCGCCGCCACCGTCGCGGACGCGCTCGCGCGCAACGAGGTCGTCGCCTGGTTCCAGGGGCGCTCCGAGTTCGGCCCGCGCGCGCTCGGGCACCGCTCCCTCCTCGCCCACCCCGGACACGCGGAGAACGTCGAGCGGCTCAACGACGTCAAGGGCCGCGAGCAGTTCCGGCCGATCGCGCCGATGGTCGCGCTCGACCACGCCGCCGGGATCTTCGACGGGCCGCTGCCGAGCCCGTACATGCTGTTCGTGCACGACGTGCGGCCCGAGTGGCGCGCGCGGATCCCCGCCGTCGTGCACGTGGACGGCACCGCCCGCGTCCAGACGGTCGACGCCGCCGACGAGCCGCTCGTCGCGCGCCTGCTGGAGGAGTTCCGCCGCCGCACCGGGCTGCCCGTCCTCGTCAACACGAGCCTGAACACCGCCGGGCGGCCCATGGTGGACGACCCGCGCGACGCGCTGGAGTGCTTCGGCTCGGCCCCGGTCGACCTGCTCGCCATCGGGCCCTACGTCGTCCGCAGCCGGGAGGTGCACGCCCGATGAGCTACACCGTCGTCATCCCGACCATCGGCAGGCCGAGCCTGCGCGTCACGCTGGACGCGCTGCTCACCGCCCTGCGGGCCGGGCCGGGACCGGCGCCGCACGAGATCGTCGTCGTGGACGACCGGCCGGCGCCCGGCGCGCCGCTGCCGATACCGGAGTCGGCCGGGCCGGAGGTCCGGGTCGTCCGCTCCGGCGGGCGCGGGCCCGCCGCCGCGCGCAACACCGGCTGGCGCGCGGCCGCGTCCGAGTGGGTCGCCTTCCTGGACGACGACGTCGTCCCCGATCCGGACTGGCCGGAGGCGCTGGCGGCCGACCTCGCGGGGCTGCCGTCCGAGGTCGGCGGGTGCCAGGGGCGGGTCACCGTCCCGCCGCCGCCCGGCGGCCGGGCCGCCACCGACTGGGAGCGCAACACCGCCGCGCTCGCGTCCGCCGACTGGATCACCGCCGACATGGCCTACCGGCGCGGCGCGCTCGCCGAGCTCGGCGGGTTCGACGAGCGGTTCCGCCGCGCCTACCGGGAGGACGCCGACCTCGCGCTGCGCGCCCTGGACGCCGGGTACGGCCTCGTCCTCGGCGGGCGGCGGGTGACGCACCCGGTCCGCCCGGCCGGGTTCTGGGCGTCGGTGCGGGCGCAGGCGGGCAACGCCGACGACATCCTCATGTGGCGGGTGCACGGCCGGTACTGGCGGCTCCGGGCCGGGGAGGGACGCGGCCTGCTGCTCCGTCACGCGCTCACCACCGCCGCCGGGCTCACGGCGCTGGCAGCCGTTCCCGCCGCGTTCCGCGACCGGCGCTCGGCCGTCGCGGCGGGCGTCGCGGGCGGCGTCTGGACGGCGCTGACCGCGCGGTTCGCCTACGAACGGATCAGGCCGGGGCCGCGCACCCCGGGCGAGGTGGCGAAGATGCTGGTCACCAGCGCCGCCATCCCGCCCGCCGCGATCCGGCACCGGCTGCGGGGCCTCGCCGTCCACCGGCGGGCGCGCGGCTGGGGCGCGGCGCGGGTCGTGCTGTTCGACCGCGACGACACCCTGATCCGGGACATCCCCTACAACGGCGACCCGGCGCGAGTCGAGCCCATGCCGGGCGCACGCCGCGCCCTCGACCGGCTGCGGCTGCACGGCGTCCGCGTCGGCGTCGTCTCGAACCAGTCCGGGGTGGCGAAGGGGCACATCACCGCCGGGGACGTCCGGCGCGTGAACGCCCGCGTCGAGGAGCTGCTCGGCCGCGTCGACGCCTGGGAGTTCTGCCCGCACGACGGGCCGGACGGCTGCGGCTGCCGCAAGCCCCGGCCGGGGATGATCGAGCGGGCCGCCGAGCGGCTCGGGGTGCGGCCGTCCGACTGCACCGTGATCGGCGACGTCGGCGGCGACGTCGAGGCCGCCGCGGCGGCCGGGGCGCGCGCCATCCTCGTCCCGACCGGCCGGACCCTGGAGGCGGAGATCGCGAAGGCGCCGGAGATCGCGCCGACGCTGGTCGCCGCCGTCGAACTCGTCCTCAACGGAAGGCCCCGCCGGTGAACGGGCCGGTCGGGCCGGGGACGGCCCCGCCGAGGGTCCTCGTCGCGCGGCAGGACAACATCGGCGACGTGCTGCTCGCCGGGCCCGCCGTGCGGGCGGTCGCCGCGCGGGCCGCCGAGGTCGTCCTGCTGTGCGGGCCGCGCGGCCGCGCCGCCGCGGACATGCTGCCCGGCGTCGACCGCGTCATCGAGTGGCGCGCCCCCTGGATCGACCCCGACCACGTGCCGGTCGAGCGCGCCGCGATCGACGGCCTCGTCCGGGAGCTGGAGGGGTTCGACCGGGCGCTGATCCTCACCTCGTTCCACCAGTCGCCGCTGCCGCTCGCGCTGCTGCTCCGGCTCGCCGGGACGCCGTGGATCGGCGGCATCAGCGAGGACTACCCCGGCTCCCTCCTCGACCTGCGGCACCGGCCCGACACCGACGTGCCGGAGCCGCAGCGGATGCTCGCCCTCGCGGACGAGGCCGGGTTCCCGACCCCCGCCGACACCCGGCTGCGGGTCCGCGGGCCGCTGCCCGACACCCGCCACCTCACCGGACGTCCCGGCTACGTGGTGGTGCACCCGGGGACGTCCGTCCCCGCGCGGGCCTGGCCGCCCGCGCACTGCGCGGAGGCCGTGCGGCTGCTCACGGCGGCCGGGCACCGGGTGGTCGTGACCGGCCACGCCGACGAGAAGGAGCTGACCGCCTTCGTCGCCGGGGAGGACGGCCTCGACCTCGGCGGCCGCACCGGGCTGCCGGAGCTCGCGGCCGTGCTGGCGGGCGCCCGCGCCGTCGTCGCCGCCAACACCGGCCCCGCCCACCTGGCCGCGGCCGTCGGCACGCCGGTCGTGTCGCTGTTCGCGCCGACCGTCCCGGCGGCGCGGTGGGCGCCGTTCGGCGTCCCGCTGGCGCTGCTCGGCGACCAGGGCGCGGCCTGCCGGGACAGCCGCGCCCGCGAGTGCCCGATCGACGGGCACCCGTGCCTGTCGTCGGTCACCGCCGACCAGGTCGCGGCGGCCGTCGAGATCGTCGCCAAGGAGGGGCCCGCCTGATGAGAGTGCTGATGTGGCACGTGCACGGGTCGTGGGCGACGTCGTTCGTCCACGGGCCGCAGACCACGCTCGTCCCCGTCACCCCCGACCGGGGACCGGACGGCAGGGGACGCCCCGACACCTTCCACTGGCCCGACCGCGCCGTCGAGGTGACACCCGAACGGCTCCGCCGCGAGGACGTCGACGTCGTCGTCCTGCAACGCCCCCACGAACTGCATCTGGCGGAGGAGTGGCTCGGACGCCGCCCCGGACGCGACGTCCCCGCCGTCTACGTCGAGCACGACACGCCGCGCCGCACCCCGGCCGACGTGGGTTCGCCCGAGGAGGTCGTCCCGGACAGCAGGCACTTCCTGCACGACCGCTCCGACATCCCGGTCGTCCACGTCACCCACTTCAACGACCTGTTCTGGAACTGCGGCCGCGCCCCGACGACCGTCATCGAGCACGGCGTCGTCGACCCCGGCTACCGGTACGCCGCCGACATGCCGCGCGCGGGCGTCGTCATCAACGACCCGCTGCGCCGCGGCCGCCTCACCGGCGCGGACCTGCTGCCCGAGCTGGCCGCCGCCGTCCCCGTCGACCTTTTCGGGATGAACGTCACCGGCGTCCCCGAGCGGCTCGGCATCGCCCCCGAGTCGCTGTGGACGTTCGAGGACCTGCCGCAGGCGAGGATGCACGAGGAGCTCGCCCGCCGCCGCGTCTACGTCCACCCCTACCGGTGGACGTCCCTCGGCCTCGCGCTGATCGAGGCCATGATGCTCGGCCTGCCGGTGGTGGCGCTCGCCACCACCGAGGCGGTCGAGGCGGTGCCGCCGGAGGCCGGGGTGCTGTCCACCCGGGTCGCGACGCTGGCGGACGCCGCCCGGAGCCTGGCCGCCGACCCCCCGCGCGCCCGCCAGATGGGCAAGGAGGCGCGGGCCTGGGCGAGCGACCGGTACGGCCTGCCGCGTTTCCTGCGCGACTGGCGGCGAACTCTCCAGGAGGTAACGCGATGAGGATTGCCATGATCTCCGAGCACGCCAGCCCGCTCGCCGCCGCGCGCGGACCGGCGGGCACCGGCCTCGGCGGGGCGGACGCGGGCGGGCAGAACGTGTTCGTCGCCGAACTCGCCGCCGAACTCGGGCGGCAGGGGCACCACGTCACCGTCTACACGCGCCGGGACGCGCCGGGCCCGCCCGACCGGGTGCGGCTCGCGCCGGGCGTGACCGTGGAGCACGTCCCGGCCGGACCGGCGAAGCCCGTCGCCAAGGACGACCTGCTGCCGTGGATGCGCGACTTCGGCGCCCACCTGGAGCGGCGCTGGGCGGCCGACCCGCCGGACGTGGCGCACGCGCACTTCTGGATGAGCGGCCTCGCCGCCGTCCAGGCCGCGCAGGCCGCGCAGGCCGCGGGGACGCCGCGGGTGCCGGTCGTGCAGACCTACCACGCGCTCGGCTCCGTCAAGCGCCGCCACCAGGGGGACAGGGACACGAGCCCGGCCGCGCGCGTCCGGCTGGAGCGCGCGATCGGGCGCGCCGCCGCCGCCGTGATCGCCACCTGCTCGGACGAGGTCGGCGAGCTGACCGCGATGGGCGTCCCGCGCGGCCGCGTCCGGGTGGTGCCGTGCGGCGCCGACCTGGGCCTGTTCACGCCGGACGGCCCCGCCTCCGGCGGCGGCGGACGGCACCGGCTCGTCGTGCTGTCCCGCCTCGTCGAGCGCAAGGGCGTCGACACCGCGATCCGCGCGCTGGCCGCGCTTCCGGACGCCGAGCTGCTGATCGCGGGCGGCCCGCCGGACGAGGACTTCGACGCCGACCCGGAGGTGCGCAGGCTCCGCCGGGCGGCGGCGGACGCGGGCGTCGCCGACCGCGTCGAGTTCCTCGGCAGGCTCGGCCGCGACGAGGTGCCGCCGCTGCTGCGCTCGGCGAGCCTCGTGGTGACGCTGCCCTGGTACGAGCCGTTCGGCATGGTGCCGCTGGAGGCGATGGCCTGCGGCGTCCCGGTCGTGGCGACCGGCGTCGGCGGCCACCTCGACACCGTCGTGGACGGCGGCACCGGCGTGCTCGTCCCGCCGCGCGACCCGGACGCGGCCGCCGCCGCGATCCGCGCGCTGCTGGCCGCGCCCGCGACGCGGGCCGCGATGGGCGAGGCGGCGAGCGCACGGGCGCGCGAGCGCTACTCGTGGGCCCGCGTCGCCGCCGACACCGCCCGCGTCTACCGGCACGCCGCCGCGCTGAGCGAGGTGGCGGCCTGATGACCGCGCAGACGGGAACGGAGACCCGGGCTGGAGCCGGGCACGACCGGCGGCTGGAGTCGCTCGCCGACGCCGCGCTGCGGTTCCGCGACCAGGTCCCGACGATCGAGGCGTGGGGACGGCGGCTCGCCCGCGTCCTCGACTCCGGCGGGCGGCTGCTCGCCTGCGGCAACGGCGGCAGCGCCGCCGAGGCGCAGCACCTGACCGCCGAGCTCGTCGGCCGGTTCGAGGACGAGCGGCTCCCGCTGTCGGCGATCCCGCTGCACGCCGACACGTCGTCGGTCACGGCGATCGGCAACGACTACGGCGCGGTCAGCGTGTTCGAGCGGCAGGTGCGGGCGCACGGCCGTCCGGGGGACGTGCTGGTCTGCCTGTCCACCAGCGGGCGCAGCGCCAACGTGATCGCGGCCGCGCACCGGGCCGGGTCGCTCGGGATGACCTCCTGGGCGATCACCGGGCCGGGCCCGAACCCGCTCGCCGAGGCGTGCGACGACGCGGTGACCGTGCGGGCGGCGGCCGTGTCGACCGTCCAGGAGATCCACCTCGCCGCGATCCACCTGCTGTGCGGCGCGGTCGACGACGCGCTGGGGGTGCGGCATGCGTGACCGAGGCGCTCCGCTGGTCGTGGTCGGCGACGTCCTGCTCGACATCGACGTGGTCGGCACCAGCACCCGGCTCTGCCCGGACGCGCCCGTCCCCGTCATCGAGGCGGCGACGGAGCTGCCCCGGCCGGGCGGCGCGGGCCTCGCGGCGCTGCTGGCCGCGGCGGGCGGGCGCGAGGTGGTGCTCGTCACCGCGCTCGCCGACGACGAACCGGGACGGCGGCTGCGCGCGATGCTGGAGCGGCACCTGGAGGTCGCCGCGTTCCACCTGCACGGCGGGACGCCCTGCAAGATGCGCATCCGCTCCGGCGACCAGTCGGTGGCCCGGCTGGACGCCGGGGAGGGCGAGGCGCTCGACGGGCCGGTCGGCCCGCGCGTCATCGACGCGATCGCGGGCGCGGGCGCGGTGCTGGTCGCCGACTACGGCCGGGGCGTCACCCGGCACCGGGCCGTCCGGGCGCGGCTCGGGGAGCTGTCGCGCGACGTGCCCGTCGTGTGGGACCCGCACCCGCGCGGCGAGCCGCCGCTGCCCGGCGTCCGGCTGCTCACCCCGAACGAGGAGGAGGCCGCCCGGCTCGCCGCCGCGGACGGCGCCGACATCACCGGCGCCGGGCTGTCGGCGGCCGGGCGGCGCGGCCGCCACCTCGGCCGCTCCTGGGGGATCGACGGCGTCGCGGTCACGCTCGGCGCGGACGGCGCGCTGCTGTGCGACGGCTCGGAGGCCCCGTTCCTCGCCCCGGCGCGGCCCGCCCGCGGCGACACGTGCGGCGCGGGCGACGCCTTCGCCGCCGGGGCCGCGGCCGCGCTCGCCGACGGCGCGGACCTCGCGGGCGCCGTCACGACGGGCGTCGACCAGGCGTCCGGGTTCGTCCGCGCGGGGGCCGCGGCGGCGGTCGCGGCGCGGCTCGCCGAGACCGGCACGGCCCGGCTCGTCCCGGAGCGGGGCGAGGACGCCTGGGACATCGTCGAGCGGACCCGGCGGGCGGGCGGCACGGTCGTCGCGACCGGCGGCTGCTTCGACCTGCTGCACGCCGGGCACGTCAGCCTGCTCCAGCAGGCGCGGCGGCTCGGCGACTGCCTGGTCGTCTGCGTCAACTCCGACGCCTCGGTCCGCCGCCGGAAGGGGCCGTCCCGGCCGGTGACGCCCGCCGAGGACCGCGTCCGGGTGCTGGAGGCGCTCAGCGACGTGGACGCGGCGGTCGTGTTCGACGACGACACCCCGGCGGCGCTGCTGGAGCGGCTGCGCCCCGACCTGTGGGTCAAGGGCGCCGACTACGCCGGGACGACCCTGCCCGAGGCCGAGACGGTCCGGGCCCACGACGGCGAGGTGGTCCTGCTGCCTCTGCTGGAAGGGCGCTCCACCACGCGCCTGCTGTCCACCACCCAAGCCACCACTCAAGCCACCACGAAGGGAACCGCGTCATGAACGTCCTCATCACCGGCGGCGCGTCCGGGCTCGGCGCGGCCGTCGCGCGCAAAGTCGCCGCGGACGGCGGACGGCCCCTCGTCCTCGACCGCCATCCGCCGAAGGACGACGTCGAGCACATGCAGGCCGACCTCGCCGACCGCAAGTCCGCCGAGCGCGCGGTGCACGGCCTGGCCCGTGCGGCGGGCGGCCTCAACGCCGTCGTCACGGCGGCGGGCATCGACGCGTGCGGGACGCTCTGCGAGGTCCCGGCCGAGGACTGGGAGCGGGTCGTCCAGGTCAACCTGCTCGGCACGGCGGCCGTCGTGCGCGCCGCGCTCCCCTACCTGGAGAACGAGCCTCAGGGGCGGGTCGTGACCGTCGCGTCCACGCTGGGGCTCAAGGCCGTGAGCGACGCGACCGCCTACTGCGCGTCCAAGTTCGGCGTCGTCGGGTTCACCCGCGCCCTGGCCGTCGAGATGGCGGGGAAGGTCGCCGTCACGATGGTCGTGCCCGGCGGGATGGACACCGCGTTCTTCGACGGCCGTCCCGAGCAGTACAAGCCGGGGCCCGACGCGCGGCTCAACAGTCCCGAGGACGTCGCCGCGACCATCGCGTTCGTGCTCTCCCAGCCGCGCGGCTGCGAGGTGCGCGAGATGGTCGTGTGCCCGTCGCGGGAACCGTCGTGGCCGTGAGCCGCGAGCGGGTGCTCGTGCTCCGGGCACTCGGGCTCGGCGACCTGCTGACCGCCGTCCCGGCGTTACGGGCGCTGCGGCGCGGGATGCCCGGCGCGCGGATCACGCTCGGCGCGCCGGCCGTCCTCGGCCCGCTCGCCCGCGAGTCCGGGGCCGTGGACGACATCCTGCCCGCGGTGGGGCTGGAGGTGCCGCTCCCGCGCGCCGCCGGGCCGGTGGACGTCGCCGTCAACCTGCACGGGAAGGGGCCGCGGAGCCACCGGCTCCTCGCCGCCCTAGCGCCGGGCCAACTGCTCGCCTTCGCCTGCCAGGACGCCGGATACACCGGCGGCCCCGGCTGGGATCCGGAGGAGCACGAGGTGGCCCGCTGGTGCGGGCTCGTCACGGCGTTCGGCTTCCCCGCCGACCCCGCCGACCTGCACCTGCCGGAGCCCGCGGCGGCGTCGCCCGCGCCCGGCGCCGTCGTCGTCCATCCGGGCGCGGCGTTCGCGGCGCGGCGGTGGCCCGCCGAGCGGTTCGCGGCCGTCGCGGCGGCGCTGCGGGACGGCGGCGAGCGCGTCGTCGTCACCGGCGGCCCCGGCGAGACGGCCCTCGCGCGCCGCGTCGTCCGGCTCGCCGGGCTGCCAGAATCGGCCGACCTGTCCGGCCGCACGCCGCTCCCGGAACTGGCCGCGCTCGTCGCGCACGCCCGGCTGGTGGTCTGCGGAGACACCGGCGTCGGGCACCTCGCCACCGCGTACCGCACCCCGTCGGTGCTGCTGTTCGGCCCGGAGCCGCCGGACCGCTGGGGGCCGCCGCCGCGCGCCGGGCACCACGTCCTGTGGGCCGGGTGGCACGGCGACCCGCACGGCCGCGCGCCCTTCCCGGGCCTGCTGGAGATCTCCGCGGACGCGGTCGTCGACGCCGCCGCGAAAGCGCTCGGCGCCGCCGAACCGTCCTTTGTGAACCAGGATCGATGAGAGGACCACGATGACTCAGCCACGCGCCGTCGTCACCGGAGGCTGCGGCTTCCTCGGCTCGCATCTGTGCGAAGCGCTGCTGGCACGGAGGATCCCGGTGGTGTGCCTGGACAACCTGCTGACGGGAACGGCCCGCAACATCGCGCACCTGATCGAGCGGCGCGACTTCCTGTTCAAGGAATGCGACCTGACCGAGCCCGTGGACGTCCCCGGCGACATCGGGTACGTCTTCCACCTCGCCTCGGCCGCGTCCCCGGCCGACTACCTGCGGCTGCCGATCCAGACGCTGGAGGTGGGCAGCCTCGGGACCCGCAACGCGCTGGAGTTCGCCGAGGCCAAGGGCGCCCGGTTCGTGCTCGCCTCCACGTCCGAGGTCTACGGGGACCCGCTCGTCCATCCGCAGCCCGAGTCGTACTGGGGCAACGTCAACCCGATCGGGCCGCGCAGCGTGTACGACGAGGCCAAGCGGTTCGGCGAGGCGCTGACGTCGGCGTTCCGGCACTCGCGCGGCCTGGACGCCGCCATCGTGCGGATCTTCAACTCCTACGGGCCGCGGATGCGCCCGGACGACGGCCGCGCCATCCCGACCTTCCTGCGGCAGGCGCTCACCGGCGAGGACATCACCGTCACCGGCGACGGCTCGCAGACGCGCTCCATCTGCCACGTGGACGACACCGTCCGGGGGATTCTCGCGCTCGGGACGTCGGAGCATCCCGGCCCGATCAACATCGGCAGCCCGTTCGAGATCTCCATGACCGACCTCGCTGAGCTGGTCATCGAGCTGACCGGCTCGCGGTCCCGGATCCGGTTCGTGGACCGTCCGGCGGACGACCCGCGCGTGCGCCGCCCCGACACGCGCCTGGCCGAGGAGGTGCTCGGCTGGCGGCCCCGGATCCCGGTCGAGGAGGGGCTGCGCACCACGATCGAGTGGTTCGCGCGGGAGCTGCGGTGCCCCGTCCCGCCGCAGGCCAAGCCCCGGCAGGTGCCCGCCTAGGCCGCTCTCAGCGGACGCCGAGGGCGTTCAGGAGTCCGCTCACGAGGAGGTCGGGCGGAGGCGGCGCCGCCGCCCGCGCCCGGCCCTCCGGGGACAGCGCCCAGCCCCACCACCGGTCGAGGACGGCGGGGTCGAGCAGCGGCGTCCCCGCCGTCTCCGGGACGGTCACGACGGCGGGCCACGACCAGGCCCGCGCCTGCGCCGCCACCTTCGCGCCGCCCGCCACCGGGTCCACGGCCAGCGCGGGGACGCCGTTCTTCAGCGCCAGGACGAGCCCGTGCAGCCGCGTCGTCACCACCAGGTCGAGGCGGCGCACGGCCGACTCCAGCTCCGCCGCCGTGCGGAACAGCCGCCAGTCGCGCGGGTCGAGCCTCGTGTCGAGGGGCAGCCGGGCGCATTCGCGGGCGGCGAGCCAGCCGGTCAGCTCCCGCTGGACGCCGGAGTGGCGCCGCCGCGTCCCGTACTCGGCCTGGCCGGGCGCGAGGACGATCCCGACGACGGGCACGGCCGGGGTCGCGACGCCGCCCGCCAGGTCCGGGCGGGGCGCCGCCGCGGGCGCGTCCCGCGCGAGGACCGCGTCGAAGCCCGTGACCGCCGGGTCGTCCGGGTCGACGACGGAGACCCCGACCGCGATCCGGACGCAGTGCGCGTACCGGCGGTGCAGCTCCTCGATCTGCGTGCCGCGCACGGGGCCGCAGGCGAACACCAGGTGGGTGTAGCGGGCCGGGTCCGCGTGCGCGAGGTCCAGGCCGTCCGGCCTGAACACGGGGCTCCACGCCAGGTCGGAGTCGACGCGGGCGTCGGCGAGGCCCCGGCGTACCGCCTCCATCGCCAGGACGTCGCCCGCCGTCGCCTCGCCGTGCACGAAGCTCGGCCAGCCGGTCACCAGCACCCGCATCCGCCGCCGACCGCCTTCCGTCCCGGGCCTCGCCGTCGACCCGCGTGCTACCCGCGCCCGGCCGCGCCATTCGGCCCGGCGAATCCGCGTAGGGGCGGACGCCTCGGGTAGCACCGCCGACGAAACCCGATCCGAGAAGCATCAGGAGGTCGTGATGGTGACGGCGCATCCGGAGACCGGCGAGGTCACCGGCACCAAGGACAAGGACTACAACCTGATCTGGTACGTCGAGCAGTGCCTCAGCAACGCGCTGCGCCTGGAGGTCTACATCGCCGACGCCGAGCGCGCGGGCGACGAGCGGCTCGCCGACCTCTTCCGCCGCGCGCAGTCCGACAGCCGCAAGGGCGCGCAGCAGGGCAAGGAACTTCTCGCCCAGCGAATCGGCAGCTGAGCATCGGGAGCTGAGGGTCGGGAGCCGACTCCCGAATTCCGTGTCCGGTCAGTCGGCCGCCGGACGTTCCCGGTCGTCCGGCGGGCCGGCGCGGACGCGGCGGCGGTGGCTCGTGTCGCAGAACGGGAACGCGCGGCTGCGGCGGCACGCGCACAGCGCCACCAGGAAGCGGTCGGACGTCACCGTCGAGCCGTCGTCCATGACGACCTCGACGGGGCCCTCCACCAGCACGGGCCCGCCCGGGACGACCCGTACGCGCGTTCCCTCAGGCCGCTCGGCGTTCGGCGCCATGGTCCCTTCCCGTCGTCGTGATCCGTTCGGCGCGCACGACCACGAGGTCCTCGTGGCCCTGGCCCGGACGCAGCAGCCCCCGCGCCGCGAGGGCGTCCGCGCGGCCCCGCATCACCGGGCCGAACGGCTCGCGGTGCCGGGCCACCACCGAGGCCCGCATCCCCGCGCGGCGCAACGCGACCAGCGTCGCCGCCACCCCGTTCAGCGCGGAGTGCACGATGAGCAGCGTCCCGGACGGCGACAGGTGGCGGGGAGCCGCCTGGCAGATGCGGTCCAGGAGCATCCGGCCGCCGGGGCCCGCCTCCCACGCGCGGGCAAGGCCCTTCGCGGCCGTCGGATCGGCGTCGCCCGGCACGTAGGGAGGGTTGGCGACGATCACGTCGAAGACCTCCCCGGCGACCGGCGCGAACAGATCGCCGCGCAGCACCCGCACGCGCAGGCCCCGCACCATCGCGTTGAGCCGCGCCGTGAGCACCGCCCGCGCGGACACGTCCACCGCGACGACCTCGCAACCGACCTGAGCCGCGGCGACCGCCACCGCGCCCGTCCCGGTCCCCAGTTCCAGCACTCGCGCGCCCGGGTGGACGCCGGTGCCGCGCAACGCTTCCGCGAGCAGCCGCGTGTCGGACTGCGGGCGGTACACCCCCGGCGGGCGGAGCAGCATCACCGGCCCACCGTCCCCGGAAGGGGGTGGCGCAGCGATGTGCGGCCCGCGCGCCAGCAGCCCAGCATGTGGTCGGCGAGGCGGTCCTCCAGCAGGTTCGTGGCGCGGATCCCGAGGACGACGTCAGGCGCGAGGTCCGGCTCGTCGGCCAGCAGCCCGCCGATCACGTCGTACCGCAGCACCTGCTCGTGGACGGCGTCCGCCTCGATGTGCTCGGTGTAGAAGCGGAGCGCCCGGGGGCCGCCGCCGAGGCGCTCCAGCGCCCGCGCCATCCGCCGTGCGGACGGCGCCGTGGTGATCTCCGCGGCGGCGAAGTGGCCGACCAGCGCGCCGCGCAGCGATCGGCGCAGCCCGAACATCGACATCATGTTCACCGTGGCCAGCATCACCGCCGGGGCCGCGTCCACGTAGGCGCCGTAGGAGGAATCGAGGCCGAGGTCGTCCAGGAGGTCGGCGTAGAGGCCCTGGTGGATCATCTCCGGACGGCCGCCGCCGAACTCGTCGTGCTCCACCGCCACCAGCGCCGTCTTGGCGCGGCCCCGCAGGCGCGGGACGACCCAGGCGTGCGGATCGGCCTCCTTCAGGTGGTACACCGACCGGTGCGCGGCGTGCTCCAGCAGGTGCCACCGCTCCCCTTCGTCCTGGAGGTGGTGGGTGATGCCGTGCCCGTCGACGGGCTCGACCAGGAGTTCGTCGAGTGCGCCGTCGACATCGCCGGTGTTGAGGTCGCCGGTGTCGACGTCGCCGGGGTCGCGGAGCTCGGCGTCGCGGCGCAGGGCGTCCAGGAACACCGCCTCCATCGCGCCGCGCAGGCGCAGCAGGTCCGGATCCCACTCCCAGTCGGGGTCCACGTCCGTGAACCCTCGGTAGTGCAGCTCGTAACAGGTGTGCAGGGCGATTTGCAGATCCTCACCGTAGGGGTCGGCCGAGGCGACGGCCGTGAGAGTGTCGGACGGGCCCGGCGGTCTCCCGGCGAGGGTGTCCATTACGGCCCGTGACAATGGGCCCCGCGCTCCGGGCAGGACCGGAACCTCCGCTCGCGCGGCGGGCCCCCGGGTCGCGGCCTGCTGAACGGTCATTCTCTCCTCCGTCACGTTGACGCCCCGTTGCGGTACCCGTTCCCGTGCGTCCCATACGCCCCGATACGACGGAGTTGTCCGTTCAACAATCCGTTCACGGCCTGGTCAACCGGCGAGGACCCGCGGATCGAGCAGCCGGTCGCGACCGTCCCGCCTGCCGGCCGTACAGGTTCTTCGGGCCGAGGCGCCCTCCGGTCGAAGGCGGGCGGTCAGCCGGTGAGGACGGGCACCGGGCGCTGCGCGGCGGCGGGGACGGCCTGGGTGAGCCGCGCGGTCTCGTCGTCGGCCGCCGCCGGATCGGACATCGCCTGGAGGCGCCGCACGATCAGGCCCTCGCGGATCGCCCACGGGCAGATGTCGACCCGGTCGACCTCCAGGGTGGTCATCAGCGCCTCGGCCACGATCGCTCCGGCGAGGATCTGCGCCGCCCGGGGCCGGGACACCCCGCGCAGCTTCGCGCGGGCCGCCGCGCGCTTCGCCGCCAGGACGGGGATCTGCTCGCGGAGCCGGTCCACGTCCAGGACGCGCCGCGCGTACGGGCCCGCCTTGCGTCTGGGCGCCCCGGTCAGCCTCGCGAGCTGGGTGAACGTCTTGGACGTCGCCACCGCCCGCACCGGCCGGTCCCCTTCCAGGCCCGGCCTCACCTGCGCGGACGTCTCCGCCAGCCGCTCGTACACCTGGCGGCGCAGCCTCCGCACGTGCTTGCGGGACGGCGGGTCCCCCGGCAGGTGCGCGCGGGTGAGCCGTCCCGCGCCGAGCGGCAGCGACAGCGCGAGCGCCGGTTCCTGGCCGTCGCCGTGGGCGATCTCCAGCGACCCGCCGCCGATGTCGGCGAGCAGCAGCCGTCCCGCCGACCAGCCGTACCAGGCGCGGGCGGCGAGGAACGTCAGCCGGGCCTCGTCCCGGCCGGACAGGAAGCCGAGCCGCACGCCGGTCGACGCCGCGACGCGGGCGACGATCTCCTCCTGGTTGGCGGCGTCCCGCACCGCCGACGTCGCGAACGAGACGAGTTCCTCGACGCCGTGCGCGGCGGCGGCGCGCACGGCCTCCCCGACCGACGCGACCAGCCGGTCGACCGCCGGCTTCTCCACGGCCCCCTCGGGGTCGATCGCCTCGGCCAGCCGGGTCGGGCGCTTGACCGTCGTCACCGAACCCGGAGGTGCGCCGACGGCGAGGTCCACCACCTTGAGATGAGCGGAGTTGGAACCCACGTCGAGCACACCGATTCGCATGCCGACCCTTTACCCGATCATGGCGCGTTCATTAGTGGTCTTTCGCGGGACGCCCCGGTCATCGCGGCGCCGAACGCCAGGTTGGGACGAGGGGCGACCGTTCCAAGGGCGCCGCGGAACCCCGGTCGAGCGCGGGTGGGATTTGGTCGGACCATTTCGGTGAACGCGCCGAATGGTCGAGCTGGACGCGCCGCGCCACCCCTGGCGGCGCGGCCGTCGCGGCGGCGAGTGGCATACTTGCCGATATCCGAACGTTTTCGGCCACTTCCGTCGCGGGAGGCGTCCATGGCCACCGTCGCCCTCGCCCTGCTCGACGGGATGCCGCTGTACGAGATCGGCATCGCCTGCCAGATCTTCGGCGTGGACCGCAGCGAGCTGACCGGATCCGGGTGGTACGAGCTGCGGCTCTGCGCGGCCGAGCCGGGCGACGTGGAGTTCGAGTTCGGGTTCACCGTGCGCGCCGAGCACGGGTTCGACGCCCTGGCGGAGGCCGAGATGGTGGTCGTCCCGGGGCTGCCTTACGAGTACGTCGAGTCGGAGTGGACGGCGCCGTCCGGGCTGACCGACGCGCTCGCGCGCGCCCATCGCGCGGGCGCGCGGATCGTGTCGCTGTGCACGGGCGCGTTCATCCTGGCGGCGGCCGGGCTCCTGGACGGGCGTCCGGCGACGACCCACTGGATGCACGCCGAGACGCTGCGCCGCCGCCACCCGGACGTGCGGGTCGACGCCTCCGTCCTCTACATCGACGACGGGGACGTGCTGAGCAGCGCCGGACGCACGGCCGGTCTCGACCTGTGCCTGCACATCGTCCGCCGTGACTTCGGGGCCGAGGTCGCGAACCAGGTCGCGCGGCGGATGGTGGTGCCCGCGCACCGTCCGGGCGGGCAGGCACAGTACGTGGAGGCCCCTGTCCCGCGCACGGACGCGGAGGGGCTCGGGTCCGTCCTGCAATGGGCCGCCACGCGGCTCGACGAGCCGCTGACCGTCACCGACCTCGTCCGGCAGGCCCGGATGAGCCCGCGGACGTTCGCGCGCCGCTTCGCCGCGCACACCGGGACGAGCCCGTCGCGGTGGCTGCTCGACCAGCGGCTCGGGCGCGTCCGCCTGCTGCTGGAATCCACCGACCTGCCGATCGACCAGATCAGCGGGCGGAGCGGCCTCGGCTCGGCCGCGAACCTGCGCCGCCATTTCACCCGGCACGTCGGCGTCACGCCCACCGACTACCGCCGCGCGTTCCGCATCCGGAACGGCCAAGGGCCGCCAGACCGGGTGGTCTGACGGCCCTTCCGGCCGGTCCACGGTCACGCTTTGTTGTAGGTGTGCTTGGCCCAGAGGTAGGAGACGACGCCGATTCCGGCGCACCACGCGATGGCGATGACGGCGTCGTCGCCGATCGGACTTCCGAGCAGCAGGCCCCGGACGGTCTGCATGATCGGCGTGAACGGCTGGTAGTCGGCGAACCAGCGCAGGACGGTCGGCATCGAGTCGGTGGGAACGAATCCGCTGCCGAGAAACGGGAGGAACACGAGGGGCATCGGCGCGTTGCTCGCCGCCTCCGGCGTCGGGGACTTCAGGCCGAGCGCGACCGACAGCCACGTGATGGCCACGACGAACAGGATGAGCAATCCGGCCGCCGCCAGCCATTCGAGAACGGTGGCATCGGGACGGAACCCGACCGCGAGGGCGACGACGATGACGACGGCCATGCCGACGAGCTGCTGGATGACGCTCGCGACCACATGCCCCGTGAGGACCGACGCCCGGGAGATCCGCATGGTGCGGAAGCGGGCGATGATGCCCTCCGTCATGTCGGTGGCGACCATGACCGCAGTTCCGGTCGCGGCCATGGTCGCCGCCATGAGCAGGATGCCGGGGACGACGTAGTCGACGTAGGTGTCGCGCCCGCCGCCGATGCCCGCGCCGAGCGTGCCGCCGAAGACGTAGACGAACAGGAGCAGCAGGATGACCGGCGTGATGACGAGCTGCACCGTCATGGACGGGTAGCGGATCAGGCGCTTGAGCTGGCGCCGGACCATCGTGGACGAGTCGCGGGCCGCGAGACCGAGGGCGCTCATCGGGAGACCTCCGCTTTCTGGCCGGTGTCGTGGCCGGTGAGGGTGAGGAAGACGTCGTCGAGGTCGGGCGTGTGGACGCTGAGGTCGGACGGTTCGACGCCCGCCGCGTCCAGCCGGGCGAGCAGTTCGCGCAGGGACGCGACGCCGCCGTCCGACGGGACCTGCAAGGTGAGCCGGTCGTCGTCGGACGGGTCCACGAAGCCGCGGCCGAGGGCGTCGAGCGCGTCCTTGAGCGCGTCGTCGTCGGTGAACCTCAGGGACACGTGGCCGCCGGGGATGAGCCGCTTGAGCTCGTCGGCGGTGCCCTCGGCGATCAGCCGTCCGTTGTCGAGGAGGGCGATGTGGTCGGCGAGGCGGTCGGCCTCGTCCAGGTACTGGGTGGTCAGGAAGACGGTGACGCCGCCCGCGACCAGTTCCCGGACGATGCCCCACATGGTGCGGCGGCTGCGCGGGTCGAGGCCGGTGGTGGGCTCGTCCAGGAAGATCAGGCGCGGGTCGCCGACCAGCGTCATCGCCAGGTCGAGGCGGCGCCGCATGCCGCCCGAGTAGGTTCCGGCGGGCTTGCGGGCCGCGTCGACAAGGTCGAACCGCTCCAGCAGCTCGGCCGCCCTGCGCCTGCCGTCGCGGCGGGACAGGTGCCTGAGGTCGGCCATGAGGAGCAGGTTCTCCTCGCCGGTGAGCAGCTTGTCGACGGCCGAGTACTGCCCGGTGACGCCGATCGCGCCGCGCACGTCGTCCGCGTGGCGCGCCAGGTCGAACCCGGCGACCCGGACCTCGCCGGCGTCGGCGCGGAGCAGGGTGGACAGGATCTGGACGGTGGTCGTCTTGCCCGCGCCGTTCGGCCCGAGCAGGGAGAAGATCGTCGCCTCGGGGACGGCCAGGTCGACGCCGTCGAGCACGACCTTGTCGCCGTCCTTGCCGGGGAAGGACTTGCGCAGCCCGTTCGCCGCTATGGCCAGGTTCGTCACTGTTCTGCTCCTCAGAGGCTGCGGGCGGTGATGTCGCCGTGGGAGGTGGTGGCGCGGATGTCGAGCGCGGGCGCGCCGTCGTTCTTGAGGGCGTTGTCGATGCGGCCGTAGGCGGTGCCCGCGTCCAGGACGGCCGAGACCCCGGCGGCGGCGCCGACCGAGATGTCGCCGGACTGGGTGCGCAGCACGACCTTGCCGCCCGCGGCCTCGGTGATCGTGATGTCGCCGCGCATGGTGCTGATGTCGGCCGAGCCGTTCAGCCGTCCGACCTCGACGTCGCCGTCCGTCGCGGTGAGGTGGACGCCCGCCGCCTCGTCGATCTTGATGTGCCGGTAGGCGCCGTCGAAGACGACGTCGCCGAGGCGTCCGACGGCCCGGAGCTCGGCCGCGCCGGTCGTCGCCTTGACGTGGGACCCGGCGGGCAGCTTGACCGTCACCTCGACGGACCCGGCCGGGCCGACCGCCCGGCCGCCGGTCGCGGCCTTGATCCGCAGGACGCCGTCGCCGAAGTCGACCGCGGTCTGCTCGGCGGCCCGCACGTCGCGCCCCTTGGCGGCGTTCGCGGGACGGACCTCCACCGAGGTGTCGCCCCGGTCGGCGGCGATGAACTGGACCCGTCCCGCCGGGATCTCGACGACGGTGGAGATCGGGCCGGGGGTGTCGAACTGCCGCATCGCGCACTCCTTGCACTCGTGGTTTCCGATGATGGAAACGCTACGTTGCATTCCAAATCTCTGCAAGCAACTCGTTGCACGAGAGATGCATAGATGCAGGTGAACAGCTTGAAAGTGTTGCAACAGCCTTCGTGATTAACGCAACAACCCTCGCCCTCTCATTGCAATGGCGAGTCAGTGAACGCTATGGTGGAGGCGTTCACGGACCGCCGGGGAGGGGATCGCGATGCCGGGAGGCAGGCTCAACCAGCAGGACCGCCAGCAGATCGCGGCGGGGCTGGCCGACGGCCTCCCCTACGCCGAGATCGCGCGGCGGCTCGACCGTCCGACCTCGACGGTCACGCGCGAGGTGATGCGCAACGGCGGGCCCACCGGCTACCGAGCCGACCTGGCCCACCACGCCACCGAGCGCCGCGCCCACCGCCGCAGGCGGGCCGCGCCGCGGGCGGAGGCGGCGGAGCGGCTCGACGGACGCGACGCCGAGGCCGTGCGCGAATACACCGACCGGCTGACCACCGTTTTCATGACGTCCGGCCTGCCGAAGATGATGGCCAGGGTGCTGGCCTGCCTCTACACCACCGACTCGGGGAGCCTCACCGCGTCCGAACTGGCGGAGCGGCTGCGGGTCAGCCCGGCGTCCATCTCCAAGGCGATCACGTTCCTGGAGAACCTGGAGCTCGTCCGCCGCCAGCGCGACGAGCGGCGCCGCGACCGCTACGTCGTGGACGACGACCTGTGGTACCAGTCGATGATCCGCAGCGCCCGCTCCAACGGCGAGTTCGCCGACGCCGCCCGCCAGGGCGTCGACGTCCTCGGCGCCGGCACCCCGGCCGCCGCCCGCCTGGAGAACGCCGCCCGCTTCCTCGACTTCGTCACCGAGAGCCTCTTCCGCGCCGCCGAACAGGCCCGCGAGGTCCTCTACGCCCCACCCGAGACCTTGACCTGCCACTCGGATCCAACAAAACCGAGCAACCGGTAAACGACGATCGCGGACCTTCGCTCGGCGAACCCTAGGCCGTCCCGGCGGGGCAGGTCGGGTCGGCGGCTGGGAGGACGCCGGTGGCCAGGTAGGCGTTGACCTCGGTGTCCACGCAGGCGTTGCCGTATTCGCCGTAGATGCCGTGGGCGGTGACGCCGCGCAGGGTGAGCAGGCGGGAGCCGGTCAGCGCGCGGTGCATGGCCTGGCTGCCCTGGTAGGTCGTGGCGGTGTCGCCGGTCGCGGACACGATCAGCGCCGGGGTCGCGTTGCCGACGCGCGTCGGGGCCTCGCGCGGGTCGTTCGGCCAGAACGCGCACGGCCAGATGTTGTTCTTGAGCGGGCCGAAGAGCGGGTGTCGCGCGCGGCTGCGCTGGACGTCGTCCCAGTAGGCGTCCGGGTCGCGCGGCACGGCGCGGTCGCCGCAGGTGATCGCCGCGGCCGGGCTCACGAGCGGGGAACCCTCGCTGGTCAGGACGAACGCCAGGAACCCGTCGAGTTCGGGGCCGGGGTCGGCCTGACGGCGGTGCGCCGCCTCGTTCAGCGTCCGGACGGTGGACGCGAACTCCGCGCGTCCCGCCGGACGGTCGTCCCCCGAGCCGACGGAGAGCAGATACGGGACGGCCTGGTCGTCCACCTCGTACCGTCCGACGCGCAGCGGGCGCTCCTCAGCCGCGGCGACGATCGCGTCCACGGTCGCGAGCACCCGGGCGGGCGTGGCGCCGAGCCCGTAGGCGCCGTGGCGTTCGGCGGCCCACACCGCCCAGCCGCGCAGGGCGCGCTCCGCCTCGTCCTCGGTGCCGCGCAGCGCCCGCGCGCCCCACGCCTCCGGGTCTCCCGCGCTGTCCAGGACGACCCGGTCGGTGCGGCCGGGGAACATCTGCGTGTAGACCGCGCCCAGGTAGCTCCCGTAGGAGTAGCCGAGGAACGAGATCCGCCGCTCCCCCAGCACACGCCGCACGAAGTCGATGTCGCGGGCCGTGTCGCGCGTGTTGGCGAACGGGAGCACGTCGGCGTGGCGGCGGGCGCAGCGCTCAGCCAGATCACGCTGCACCGCCACCTGGTGGTCGAACCGGGCGCGGGTCGAACCCGCCGAGCGGAGCCACATGCCGATGGGCCAGCCGCAGTCGAGCGGCGTGCTGCGTCCGACGAAGCGCGGGTCGAGGCCGACGAGGTCGTAGCGGTCGGCGACGTCCTTCATGGCCGTGCGCACGTCCAGCGGCATGCCGAGCGTGGGCTCGCCGGGGCCTCCGTTGTTGAGCACCAGGGTCCCGATGCGATGGGCGCGGTCCTTGGCGCGGATGCGGGAAAGCGCGAGCTTGACGGTGCGTCCGTCCGGCTTGGAGTGGTCGAGCGGGACGGCGACCTCCGCGCACCGCGCGCCCGCCTTGTCGAGCTTGCGGCCGAGCGCGTCGCCGGGCCCCTGGACGCAGCGCTTCCAGTGCAGCGGCGGACGCGGACCGCCATCGGCCTCGCTCAGCGGCGCGACGGCGGCGGACAGCGCGATCAGGGCGGCGACCGGCACCAGCCGGGTCAGCAGGAGTCTGGGTTTCATGGCCGAGGACGCTATGCGCGCCGGACGTCCCGTCCGATACAGCCAACCGCAGGCGCCGTGCTACAGCCCGCTGTAGTGCCCGGCTGGAACCGGCGGCGGACAATGATCTCCAAACCGCCGTCATCAAGGAGGAGGCGCGCATGCGCGACCGGGTGCTCCGGGGCTCGGCCTACCTGCTGGGCACGCTGGTCACCGCCGTGGCCACGGTGCTCGCGCTGCCGGTGCTGCTCGCGCCGCCCGTGGCGCGCGGCTGGGCGGACTGGCACCGGCGGCGGGCCGCCAGGCTCCTCGGCGTCCCGGCCGAGGGCCGGACGCACCGGGACCTCGCCTGGACGTTCGCGCACGTCGCCGCCGGGTTCCCGCTCGGCCTCGCCGCCCTGGTGTGCCTGGGCAACATCCTGGTCGCCGCGGTGGCGATGACGTCGTGGTGGGCGTTTCCCGCCGACGCGCGTCCCACCCTGTTCTCGGTCGCCGACGTCCGCGTGGACGGGTGGACGACCGCGCTGGTCGCGGGCTCCGCGCAGCTCGCCGTCCTCGGCGCGGCGGCGTGGTGGGCGCTTCCCGCGCTGGCGCGGCTGCACGCGCGGCTGTGCCTGGCGGTGCTCGCGCCCTCGGCCCGCGACCGGCTGACCGAACGGGTTGACGCGCTGACCAGGAGCCGGGTCGGGGTCGTCGACGCCCACGGCGCGGAGCTCCAGCGGATCGAACGCGACCTCCACGACGGGACGCAGGCGCGCCTCGTGACCATCGCCATGCAGCTGGGCATCGCCCGCGAGGCGCTCGCCGACGACCCGGACGCGGTCGCGACGCTGATCGGGCAGGCGCACGACACGGCGGAGGAGGCGATGGCCGAGCTGCGCGCCGTCCTCCGGACGATCTACCCGCCGATCCTCGCCGACCGGGGGCTGGACGGCGCGCTGACCGCGCTCGCGGCCCGGTCGGGCGTGCCGGTCCGCGTCGAGCGCGCCGGGCTGGACGCGCTCCCGGCGCCCGTGGAGGCGGTGGCCTACTACGTGATCGCCGAGGCGCTGACGAACGTGGCGAAACACGCGGCCGCCACCCGCGCGGACGTCCGGGTCGAGCGGGCGGGCGACGTGCTGTCCATCGAGGTCACCGACGACGGGCGGGGCGGGGCGGACGAGGCGCGCGGCACCGGGATCACCGGGATCCGGCGGCGGGTCGCCGCCCTGGACGGCTCCGTCCGCCTCGACAGCCCGCCGGGCGGCCCCACCACGCTCGCCGTCCGTGTAGCGATCGTTCCGGAGGCGGGGGCGCCGTGCGAGTCGTGATCGCGGAGGACAACGTCCTGCTGTCCAGCGGGCTGGAACTGCTGCTCGCGTCGAAGGGCTGCGAGGTGGCGGCGGTCGTCCGGGACGGCCCGGCCTTCCTCGCCGCCGTCGCCGAACACCGTCCCGACATCGCCATCGTGGACGTGCGGCTGCCGCCGACGTTCCGCGACGAGGGGATCCACGCGGCGCTGCGGGCCCGCCGCGAGCACGGCGCGCTGCCGGTCCTCGTGCTGTCGCAGTACGTCGAGCGCGAGTACGCGGGCGAGCTGCTGTCCGACGGGCGCGGCGGCATCGGCTACCTGCTCAAGGACCGCATCGGACGGGTGGCCGAGTTCGTCGACGCGCTGCGCCGCGTCGCGTCCGGCGGCACCGCCATGGACCCCGAGGTGATCGCCCAGCTCCTCGCGCGGCCCGGCGAGCCGCTCGACGCCCTCACGGCCCGCGAGCGCGAGTCGCTCGCGCTGATGGCGCAGGGCCACGACAACGCCACCATCGCCGAGCGGATGCGCATTTCCGACAACGCCGTCCACAAGCACATCGGGAACATCTTCGCCAAGCTCGGCCTCGCCCCGGACGACTCCGGCCACCGCCGCGTCCGGGCCGTCCTCGCCTACCTGGACGGCACGCGGGAGGTCTTGCCAGCGCGCCCCGATCGGCCGTAGGGTCACACCAATCTCTGTAGTGAACACTACAGAGATCCACGCCCCTCGCCGGTCGTCGGCGACCGTCTCGCCGCATGCCTCTGGCCACCCCCAGCGAAGGAAGAGGTCGTCCCACCATGTGCGAAGAGTCCGGAGAAGAGTTCCGTGCAGAGGCCCACGAGGAGTCGTGCGGGGAGTCCCGCCCGCGGCTGTCCCGCAGGGGGCTGCTGCGCTCCGCGGGAGTGGCGGCCGGGGCGGTGACCGTGTCCGGCGTCCTGTCCGGCACCGCGTCGGCGACGGCGCCGTCCGCCCCGGCCGCCGCGAAGGGGTACGGGACGCGGCTCGTCCTGCTCGGCACCGCCGGAGGGCCCATCTGGTGGAAGGGGTCGGACCGGGACGGCGTGTCCTCGGCGGTCGTCGTCGGGGACGCCATCTACCTGGTCGACTGCGGGAACTCGTCCGTCCACAACTTCCGGGACGCGGGCCTGCTCGGGCCCGGCGACGGCAAGAACGACCTCGGCGAACTGCGCGCCGTGTTCCTCACCCACCTGCACTCCGACCACGTCGCCGACTATCCGGGCCTGCTGCTCTACGGCATCTGCGGCGGCGGGCTCGGCCGGGACGACCGGCCCGTCCAGGTGTTCGGGCCGGGACGGCGCGGGGCCCTCCCGGCGGTGTTCCCGCCCGCCCGGCCCGCGCCCGAGCCGGTGAACCCGGCCGCGCCGACGCCCGGCACGGTCGACATGACCGCGTCCCTGGTCGCCGCGTTCGCCACCGACTTCAACGACCGGCTCTTCGACACCGGGTCCCCGGCGATCACCGCCCGGGTGAAGGCCCATGACATCGCCTTGCCCGACGGCGCCGCGCCCGGCGGGAAGATCCCGCGCCTGGACCGGCCCATCCCCGTCTACGAGGACGACCGGGTGCGCGTCACCGCGACGCTCGTCGACCACGGGCAGATGTTCCCCGCGTTCGGGTTCCGGTTCGACACCGACGACGGCTCGGTGGTGTTCTCCGGCGACACCACGGTCTCGGACAACCTGGTCGACCTCGCCGGGGACTGCGACGTCCTCGTCCACGAGGTGATCGACCAGGCGTGGGTGGAGCAGAGCATCGCGGCGCTGCCCGTCCCGCAGGAGACCAAGGACGGCTACATCAACCACATGATCGGCTCGCACACCACCATCGAGCAGGTCGGGAAGGTGGCGCGGCGGGCGGGGGCGGGCAGGCTCGTCCTCAACCACTTCTCGCCCGGCCACCTCCCGGACGGGCGGTGGCGCCGCGCGGGCCGCGACTTCGCGGGGCAGGTCGTCCCCGGCCGCGACCTCATGCAGATCGGCGTCGGACGCAAGAAGCACTGACCGGCGAGTTCGGGCGCGCGGCCCGGCGGGAGACGGGTCGCGCGTCCGGGCGTCAGTGGGCGCGGCCCGGCGGGAGACGGACCGCACCACACGGGGGCCGGGAGCGCGGGGCTCAGGGGCGGGGCGGGGGAAGCAGGGCGGCCAGGACGCGGCCCGCGGCGTCGGGGTCGGCGGGTTCGCCGGTGATGGTCGGCAGGTAGTGGAACGACTCGGTGACGCGCAGGACGGTGTAGGCGAGATCGTCCAGCGGCAGCGGGGTGGAGACGCGGCCGTCCGCCAGGTCTTCGGCGACCTTCTCGCGGATCAGGTCGAGGAGCCTCGGCTGGAAGCCGTGCGACTTGAGCGTCAGCAGCCGCATCGCGAGGTCGTTCTCCTGCTCCAGGAACCGGCGGGCGCCGGGCTGGTCCCAGATGGCGCGCAGCAGGCGGACCATCAGCTCGGGCACGCGCGGGCCCGGCTCGGACGCGAGGCGTTCCCACTCGTCCCGCAGGGTACGTTCCGTCAACGACCAGATGACCTCGACCAGGAGCTGCTCCCTCGTCCCCACCCAGCGGTAGAGGGTGACGCGGCTGACGCCCAGCTCGGCCGCCAGGGACTGGACGTCGAGCCGCCGTCCGGCGAGGAAGTCGGCGCGGGCCCGCCTGAAGGCGTCCAGGGCGGTCGGCCTGCCCTTCCGGCCCGCCAGCTGACGTTGCAGCGGGGTCTGTTCCATAGATGAAACCTCCTCATCGGACGTTACACCTTGACAACGGAGCGAAGCCCACTCCAGTGTATGAAACATAAGTACTAGATGTTTCATGGAGGTGACATCATGGCTTATCTGCTGCAAACCAGGCAGGGTGCGCTGCGCGGGCGCGACGATCACGGGATCACCGCCTACCTGGGCGTTCCCTACGCCAAGCCGCCGTCCGGCGAGCGCCGGTTCGGCCCGCCCGAGCCCGCCGAGCCGTGGGACGGCGTCCGGGACGCGACCGGCTTCGGGCCGACCGCGCCCAAGGACGACTACATCCCGATGTACGTCCCGCTGTTCCCCGAAGTGGACATCGAAGGCGACGACTACCTCAACCTCAACATCTGGACGCCGGGCGGGGGCGGCCTCCCGGTCCTCGTGTGGATCCACGGCGGCGCGTTCACCAACGGGTCGAACTCCCTCCCCGAATACGACGGAAGCGCGTTCGCCCGCGACGGCGTCGTGTTCGTCGGCGTCAACTACCGGCTCGGCGCCGAGGGCTTCGCCTACCTGGACGGAGCCCCGGCCAACCGCGGCCTGCTCGACCAGATCGCCGCCCTCCAGTGGGTGCAGGACAACATCGCCGCGTTCGGCGGCGACCCCGGACGGGTGACCGTCGCGGGCGAGTCGGCGGGCGCGTGGTGCGTGCAGACGCTCCTGTCCATGCCGCGCGCCAAGGGGCTCTTCCAGCGGGCCATCGCGCAGAGCGGCGGCGCCCAGCACGTCCTGACGCCGGAGACGGGACGGCTCGTCGCCACCGACCTCGCGCTGCGTCTGAACGCCGAGCCGACCCGCGCGTCGCTCGCCCGGCTGTCCCCGGCGACGATCGCGCGGGCGGTCCGCGCGGTCGTCGAGGAGGTGCAGACCGCCCCCGACCCCGACAAGTGGGGCGACCTCGCCCTCTCCGCGCAGCCGTTCGCGCCGACCGTCGACGGCGACGTCCTGCCCGGCCCGCCGCTGGACGGGTCCGACCCGGACGTCGCGCTGCTGGCGGGCACCACCGCCGACGAGGCCCGGCTGATCCTCGTCGCGTCCGGGACGATCGACGCGATCGACGAGGACACGCTGCACGCGTCCGCCGCCGCCTACGGCCTGGACGCCGACCGCGCGCTCGCCGTCTACCGGGCGAACCGGCCGGACGCGCGGCCCGGCGACCTGCTGTCGGCCATCGTCTCCGACTGGTACTTCCGCGTCCCGGTCGTCCGGTCCGCCGAGGCCAGGGGGACCAACACCTGGATCTACCGGTTCGACTGGGCGGCCCCGGCGCTCGGCTCCGGGCACGGCGTCGACATCCCGTTCGCCTTCGACACGCTGGACGCGCCCGGCCTCGAAGCGCGGATCGGCCCGGAGCCGCCGCAGTCCGTCGCGGACGCCTTCCACGCCGTCTGGGTCTCCTTCGTGACGACCGGCGACCCGGGCTGGGCGCCCTACGAGCCGTCCGCCCGCACGGTCGGCGTGATCACCGACACCGTCACCGCGGTCGACGACCCGGCCGGGTCCGAGCGCGTCCTGTGGGAGGGGCGCCGATGAGTTCCGTCCGGTACGAGACGCCGCTGCCGAAGGTGGCCCGGATCGTCCTGGACCGGCCCGAGCGCCGCAACGCGCAGGACACCGGCCTGCTGTACGAGCTGAACGACGCCTTCGACCGCGCCGCGCACGACGACGCGATCGCCGTCATCGTGCTCGCGGCGGAGGGGCCGCACTTCTCGTCCGGCCACGACCTGCGCGAGGAGGACCCGTTCGGGGCGCTGGACGGCCACCGGACGGTCGGCACCGCGTCCGGCTTCACGCGACCCGGCGCGGAGGGGCTCATGGCCCGCGAGGAGGAGGTGTTCCTCGGATTCTCCGAACGGTGGCGCGACATCCCCAAGCCGACGATCGCCGAGGTCCAGGGGAAGGTCATCGCGGGCGGGCTGATGCTGGTGTGGCCGTGCGACCTCATCGTCGCCTCCGAGGACGCGGAGTTCGTCGACAACGTCGTCGCGATGGGGGTGAACGCCGTCGAGTTCTTCAACCACCCGTACGAGTTCGGCGTCCGGAAGGCGAAGGAGCTGCTGTTCACGTCGGGCGCGCTCACCGCCCGCGAGGCCGAGCGGATCGGCATGGTCAACCGGGTCGTGCCGCGCGACCGGCTCACCGAGACGGCCCTTGAGCTGGCCGCGCGCATCGCCGAGCAGCCGCCGTTCGCGCTGAAGCTCGCCAAGCGGTCGGTCAACGCGGCGCAGGACGCGCAGGGCAGGCCGGACGCGATCCGGCACGCCTTCGCGCTGCACCAGCTCGCGCACAGCCACAACGCGCAGGTCCACGGCTTCATCGTCGAACCCGACTTCATGAAGCGGTTCACCCGTGGGTGAGGGCGGCGTGGTCCCGCTCGGACGGATCCTCACCGACCTCGCGCTGGCCGACCCGGACCGGCCGATCGTGACCTGCGGGGACGAGACCGCGACGCGCGCCGGGCTGGAGGCGAGGGCCAACCGGCTGGCGCGCACCTACCGGAGGCACGGCGTCGGGACGGGCGACTTCGTCACGGTCGGGCTGCCCAACGGGATCGGCTTCTACGCGGTGGTGTTCGCGCTGTGGAAGCTCGGCGCCGTCCCGCACCTGATCTCCCCGCGGCTGCCGGACGCGGAACGGGCGGCGATCATCGACCTGGCGGAACCCGTCCTCGTCGTCACCGAGGAGGCCCCGGACCCCGACCTGAGCGACGCCTACGTCGAGCCGCGCGTCGGGCCGTCGTGGAAGGCGCCGACGTCGGGCGGGAGCACCGGGCGTCCCAAGCTGATCGTCTCCGGCCAGCGCGGCGAGCTCGACCCGGCGGCGGCCGCGTCCATGCTCGGGCAGCGGGACGGCGGCGTCCAGCTCGTCCCGGGACCGCTGTACCACAACGCCCCGTTCAACTTCTCCATGTACGGGCTGTTCGCGGGCCAGCATCTGGTCGTGCTGGAGAAGTTCCATCCGGTCGCCGTGCTGGACACCATCCAGAAACACCGCGTCGACTGGGTGAGCTTCGTCCCGACGATGATGCTGCGGGTACTGCGCGAGCTGGAGAAGGGCGGCTCGTGGGACCTCGGCTCCCTCGAACAGGTCTGGCACGGCGCCGCGCCCTGCCCCGCCTGGCTGAAGGAGACGTGGTTCGACCTGGTGGGCGCGGCGAACGTCCACGAGATGTACGGCACCACCGAGGGCCAGATGATGACCCACATCGACGGCGTCGAATGGCTCGCGCACCGGGGCTCGGTCGGGCGCCCGCTCTGGGGCGAGGTGAAGATCCTCGGCCCCGACCTCGCCGAACTCCCCGCGGGCGAGCTGGGCGAGGTCTACACCCGGCCCGGCCCGGACACGCCGCCCTACCGCTACGTGGGCGCGGAGCCGCGCCGGGCGGGCGAGTGGGAGTCCGTGGGCGACCTCGGCCGGCTGGACGCCGACGGCTACCTCTACCTCAGCGACCGCCGCACCGACCTCATCATCACCGGCGGGGCCAATGTCTATCCGGCGGAGGTCGAGGCGGCGATCAGCGAGCATCCGTCCGTGCTCGACTGCGCCGTCGTCGGCCTCCTGGACGAGGACCTCGGCCGCCGCGTCCACGCCGTGGTGCAGGCCGCCGTCCCGCTCACCGCCGACGACCTGCGCGCCTTCCTCGCGGAACGGCTCGTCCGGTACAAGATCCCCCGGACGTTCCGCTTCACCGACCGCCCGCCCCGCGACGACGCCGGAAAACTCCGCCGCGCCGCCCTGACCGAACTCGAGGCGTCCTACTGAACGCCCCGGCGCGGCGGCGACCGGTCGACCACTCAGGGGATAGACCATAACTGGAATTAAGGGCGGGGCATCGAAGTGAAATAAGTGCGCTCTTGCTCCGTTTGGGAATCGGGCGGCGTTCAGCGTGGCCGGTGTCGCGCTCTTAGGTGATGGGTTTGGCCGGGCGCCGACGAGAAAACGGCGGTTCGGCAACCATTCTGGTAACGATTGCGCGGCGCGGGTACTGATCATGCTGGTCAAGGCTGGATCCTGCGGGTATGGGCGGGACCGGTGGTCTGGGGATCTGTCCGACCGACTGCGTGGTGGAGCAGTTGAGCGGTTGGCCGGCGCTGAGACTGTGCAGAGCCGATTGCGGTTTCGGCAGGGCGTTCGCCTGCGGGGGCGATCAGATCCTGCACCTGCACGGCCGTGATCTGGCCGAGTTGTATCTGACCTGGCCGCTCATCTGGCGGATGCGGCGGCCCCTGATGGACTGCGCGTCGGTGCGGATCCGGCCCGGCAGCGGCTGGGTGCGGATCTGGCTGGGCGGCGACGACGACATCGCGTTGCTCATCTCCCTGGTGAGCGTCGCCATCAAGGCCGATCTGGCGACGATCGACACCGTCCAGCCGCGGGTGGGCGCGTGCTCGCTGGGGTATTCGCACCTCGCCGAGCAGTTCATACCCCAGCCGCCGCCCGGTCGAGGGGGCCTGCCGATGACCCCGTCCGGGAACCCGATAGAGCGCGAAGAACACGTGATGCGCGAGGTGACCGACCGCCTGCTGCGCACTTTCGCGGGTCGGCGCCGTCCCGAACAGGTGACGCAGGCGGTCGACGCGATCTACCGCCGCTTCGACAACCGGCCCATCCGGGATTTCGTCCCCGTGCTGGTCGAGCGGCTCGCCCGCGAGCAACTCGTCCCCGACCCGCCCGGCTGACGGCGAGACGGAATGGCGGACGTTTCCGCGCGGCCGCCGAATGTGTGTCCGGCGGCCGCGCGTTCTCGGGGACGGTTCTCAGGCGCGGAAGGTGACATGGGCGGACAGGCGCTCTCCGCTGAGCCACATCGTCCCGACGCTTCCCGTGGTGGTCACCGACCACGACTGGTTGCCCGAAGGGTTGTTCACCCACGCCTTCGTTTCGCAGGACGTGACGTCCCGGCAGAGGTGCTGGGAAATGGCGGGCTTTCCGGGGTTCGTGCCGGACACGACGTCGATCATCGCGACCCTCTTGTTGCATTCGATCTTGCCGTAGTGCCAGACGCGGCCGCCGCTCGTCCCGGCGCTGGCATAGGTGCGGCAGCGCAGGCTTCCGTTGGCGAAGTGGCTGCTCCAAGGGCCGTAGTCGCTCTTCTTGAGCGCCGTCGCGGCGGCGACCTGACCCGCTGACCGGGGCGACGGCCCGGCGTCGGTGGCGACGGAGGCGAGCACCGCGGCCCCGCCGAGCGTGATTCCCAGCGCGCCGACGGCGACCAGAACAGGCGTCTTCTTCATGGGGGTGGCCCTTTCCACGGGGTCATTTCGGAGCGGGCCGGAATTCCGGTCCCGCCGTTGACTCCGGAGAAGGTAGCGAGCCGGGCCATTCCGACCTCAGGGCCCTAGGGCCTCAGGTCGCTTCTCGCGGGGCCCCACCCTTTCGGCCGCATTAGCGGGACGGGCGTGGAATGCGCGGCGGTAGGCGCCGGGGGTCGTGCCGAGGGCGCGGACAAAGCGCCTGCGGAGGTTGGTGGACGAGGAAAGCCCGACCCGCTGCGCGACGGCGTCCAGCGGAAGGTCGGAGGACTCCAGCAGTTCTCGGGCGGCGGAAAGGCGTTGGGCGAGCAGCCATTGTCCTGGGCCGACGCCGAGCTGGTCGGTGAATCGGCGGGCGAGGGTGCGCGCGGAGACGCCCGCGTGCGCGGCCATGTCCTGGACGCTGATGGGTTCGGCCAGCCGTCCGGTGACCCATTCCAGCAACGGCGCGAGCGAACCGTCGATCTGGACGGGACGGGCGGGCGCCGCGTACTGCAATTGCCCGCCTTCGCGGTGTGGCGGCATGACCATGCTCCGCGCCACGTGCGCGGCGTAGCCGGCGCCCTGGTCGGCGCGCACCAGGTGCAGGCAGAGGTCGATGCCCGCACCGGCGCCGGCGCTCGTCGCGACGTCCCCGTGGTTGACGTAAAGGACGTCGGGATCGACCTGGATGGACGGGAACCGTTCGGCCAGTTGCCGCGCCCGCGCCCAGTGCGTGGTGGCCCGCCGTCCTTCCAATAGGCCCGCGTGCGCCAGCGCGAACGCGCCGGTGCAGATGCTGACGACCCGCGCGCCGCGCTCGTGCGCGTTCCGCAGGGCCCGGACGACCGCGCGCGACGGCGCCTCATCGACGGGCGTCCAGCCGGGGACGACCACCGTGTCCGCGCGGCCGAGCGCCTCCAACCCGTCCTCGACCAGCATGGAGTACCCGGCGCGGGTGCTGACCGGGCCGGGACGCTCCGCGCACACGCCGAAGCCGTAGCGGACGGGCAGCCCCGGCCACCGCGCGCCGAACACCTGGGCCGCGCAGCCCAGCTCGAAGGTCAACTGCTGCGGCCGGACGAGCGCCACCACCCGATGCATGGCAGGAAAGTACCCTAAGACGTCATTCCTGACACTGGGGACGAGGGCGGGCGCTCGGGCAGCCTGGCCTCATGGCGACAGTCGATTACGTGTGGGCCGCCGTCCAGGACGCCCCGGTTCGTGAACTCTTCCCGGGCATCCGCCTGCGCACGCTGTGGGAGGGGGACAACGGCGCCTCCGCCCACGTGCTGGAAATGGACCCGGGGACCCGCTGGCAGGGCATAGACGTCCACGAGCCCGGCCCGGAGGAGGTCTTCGTGACGTCGGGGGTCTTCAACGACGGCGTCCGCGATTACCCGGCGGGGTCGTTCATCCATGCCCCGGCCGGGTCCAGTCACGTCCCGCAGACCACGACGGGCTGCACGTTGTTCCTCTTCTACCCCGAAGGCTGAGAACGCCGACCCGTTCCCTGATATCGGAAATACCACCCGCATTCTCGCCATCGCGACGAATTGCCGGGGCATCGCTTCTGACCGGCGGAAACGAATGCCGATGGACGCGAAAAAGGCCGCCCCTCGAACCCCGAACGAGAAGGCTGGCATGATGTTGGCACTGCATTAAACGTTTTCCTTGGCGACCTTCTGCCCGCCCTCGTTACCATGCTGCGGTAAATCGAAACGGGGTCATCGACGCGCCGGTTCAGGGTCTCCGCGCGCGTCCGAGAAGGGGGAAGTATGACGTTTCGCATTTTCGTGATCGCCATCGCGGCGGCGGGAACGATCTTGCTCGGCAACGGCGCCCACGCCGCGACCCCTCCGGGCGCGCCGCGGCCGTCGCAGCATGTCGGGAATGGCGCCAAAGCGCCCGTCACGGTGGTGCACGTCTACGGCAACAACAACACCATCGTCACCGACCGGTCGGTGGCGGCGGTCGGGATGGGCAACCGCCCCAACGCGAACACTGGCGACGTCTCCTCAAGCGGGACCCTGGGCATCGACGACAAGAACTCGACGTTCCAGTCCGGCACCTCGACGACCGGCCCGCCCGCGACTCCGACCGACCCGGCCCCGGTCGTGACCTCGCCGCAGCCTCCCGCCCAGACCGGGCAGACGTCTCTGGACCCGGCGGGCTCCCGCGTCGCGAAGCCGGGGCCCGTCCGGAAAACGCGCACGCGAGCCGCGACACCGCAGTTCCCGGTTCCCGTTTCAGGGAAGGGGCAAAGCACCGCCATCTCGGGATACGAAGACCATTCGGTGAACGTCTCCGGCGAGGACCAGATCGCCGTCTACGACGATTCCAACCTGTTCGTGAACCGGAACGGGCGGCTCAACGCGAACACCGGGGACACCGATTCGAGCGGCCTCAACGCCGTCGACGTATCGGGCTCGACCGTCAAGTCGGGCGACCACAACGAGGACGGCGAGGACGGCGACGAGAACAACGACGACAACGCCAGGCGAGCGGACCCCCGGCCGACGTTCACGCCGGTCGCCCAGCCCGCGGCGCCGGTCCCCCCGAAAGGCCAGACCTCCAGCACGGTGACCGACGAGGGGGCGTCCAACGCCACCGGTAAGAACTCCCTCACGATCGGGGCGGACGGCTACGACAACCTCGGCACGACCGTCCGTGGAAAGCGCAACATCGCGACCTACGACGACTCCAATGTGGTGACCGGCGGCACCGGCGACGTGAACGCCCAGATAGGCGACAGCGATACGAGCGGCGCCGTCGTCATGGACGTCCACGACTCGAATCTCCAATCAGGGAATTCGACCTGATCCTCCAGCAGCGGATCCGGGAGCCCCGGATCGGGAGCGGTCCCGATCCGGGGCTCCCGCCGTCATGCGGTCACTTCTCCGGCGGGCAGTTCTGGTCCTCGGCCGGGAGGCGGCCGGTCAGCAGGTAGCCGTTCACCCGGTCCCGGACGCACGTGTTCGGGTATCCGCGCTGGTAGGGCGCGTGGACGGAGGCGTCCAGCGTGATCATCCGCGAGCCGCGCAGCAGCCGGTGGACGGTCTCGTTCCGCTCGTAGGTGGTGCGGGTGTCGCCGGTCGCGGCCACCATCAGCGCGGGCAGGTCCGCGTCGATCCTCGTCGGCGCCTCGGCGGGGCGCGCCGCCCAGAACGCGCAGGGCTGGATGTTGCGGGCCAGCGGCCCGAACACCGGGGACGAGCGGCGGTGCCGCTGGACGTCCCGCCAGTAGAACGCCGGGTCGCGGGGCGCGGCCCGGTCCCCGCAGATGATCGCGGACTGGCCGCTCCCCTCGGCGGAACCGGCGCCGGTCAGCAGGTAGGACAGCTCGTCGGCCAGCTCGGGCGTGGGCTCGGCCGGACGTCCCGCCGCGGCCTCCCGCAGCACCCGGACCGACCCGGTGAGGACCGCGCGGGCGCCGTCCTCGTCCGTGCCGAGATTGTCGATCAGCACGATCGGCAACATCGAGGCGTCCACCCGGTACGGGCCGACCGCGAGCGGGCGGCGGCCCGACTCGGCGGCGATGCCGTGCACCACCGCGAGCACCTTGTCACGGGTGTCGCCCAGGCCGTAGGTCCTGTTGCGTTCGGCGGCCCATCCGGCCCACGCGGCGAGGGCGCGCTCGTTGGCGCCCTCGGTTCCCGCGATCAGGCGCGGGCCCCAGGAGTAGGGGTCCTGCGAGCTGTCCAGGACGACGCGGTCGAGCTTGCCGGGGAACATCGTCGCGTACACCGAACCGAGGTAGGTCCCATAGGACGCCCCGTTGTAGGACATCTTGCTCTCGCCGAGCGCTCCCCGGATGACGTCCATGTCGCGGGCGATGTTGCGGGTGCTGATGTGCGGGATGACGTCGCCGTTCGTCCGGGCGCAGCGGTCCGCCAGGTCCTTCGCGAAGGCCACGCCCTGCTCGAACGAGCGGCGGGTCGGCCCGGCGCCCTTGATCCAGGTGGCGCTGGGCCAGCCGCAGTCGACCCGGGCGCTGCGGCCGAGCGACCTCGGGTCCATGCCGACGAGGTCGTAGCGCGGACCGGCCGCGCCCATCAGGTTCCGCATGTAGGGGGGCAGGTCGATGGCCGCGCCGGGCCCGCCGCCGTTGAGCAGCATCATGCCGAGCCGCGGCCCCGGGCCGGACGCCTTCAGCCGGGAGATCGCCACCTTGATCGTCCGGCCGTCCGGCTTCGTGTAGTCGAGCGGGACGGTCACGTCCGCGCACCGGGCCCCGGCCGCGTCCAACTCCTTGCCGGTCTCGTCGTCCGCGCCGAGCGTGCACGCCTTCCAGTCGAGCCGCTGCTGGTAGAACCGGCTCAGGCCGCCGGACGTCGAGGCGGCCGAGGGCCTCGCCCCCGGCAGCGCGGACACCGCCAGCGCGGCGGCCGCGGCGGCGCCCACCGTGAGCACGGCCACCGATCGGATCGCGGTCACCATTGTCGCCTCCGTACTTGTCGCACCACATCACTTGTCGCACAGGCGTCACTTGTCGCACAGGGCGGTCTGGACGAGGTTCAGCTCGTCGTCGAACGCCTCCTTGGTCGCGGGGTTCTCGTTGAACGCGATCGCGACCCGGCGGCCGGACGGGGCGACGCCCGCGATCGAGGTGAAGCCGTCGATGTCGCCGGCGTGGCCCCACCACGTCCCGCCGCAGCGCAGCGGCGTGCCGATCAGGCCGAGGCCGTAGGCGGCGCCGTCCCAGACGCGGTCGGGGTCGAGGGCGACCGCGTCCTTCATCTCCGCGAGCAGCGCGGGCGGCACGAGCTGGCCGCCGAGGAGCGCTCCGAAGAACGCGGACACGTCCCGCTGGGTGGAGATCAGCGCGCCGCCCGTCCACGCCGCCGTGGTGTTCATCTCCGTGTAGTCGACGAGCTTGCCGTCCTGCCGCCGGACGTAGCCGTGCAGGTGGCGGCCCCTGATCCGGAGTTCGTCGCCCGGCCAGTAGGTGTCGCGCAGCCGCAGCGGGCCGATGATCCGGCGCTGGATCTCGTCCTCCGCGCGGTGCCCGGTCACCTTCTCGATGAGGAGTCCCGCGATGACGTAGTTGGTGGTGGAGTAATGCCATTCGGTTTCGGGAGCGGGCAGCGACAGCGCGCGGTCGACCAGTTCCCTCGGCTCGAAATGCCGGTACCGGAACTCGTCGGCGGACGCGAAGCTGTCCATGTGGTCGGGCAGGCCGCTGGTGTGGTTCAGCAGGCTCCGCACGGTGATCTTCCGGCCGTCGTGGCCGTTCCGGTCGAGCAGGCCGGGCAGGTAGCGCGCGACGGGCGCGTCCAGCGAGATCCGCTTCTCGGCCGCGAGCTGGAGCACCGCGGTCGCGGTGAACGTCTTGGTGATGCTGGCGACCCTGGTCCGCGAGGCGGCGTCCATGGGACGCCCGGTCCGCCGGTCGGCGGTTCCGGTCGCCGCCGTCCACGTCCCGCAGCGCGGGTCGTCGACCCGCACCGCCGCGCCGGGCATCCCGTGCACGCCCGTCATGCGGTTCAGCACCTGCCGGGCGGCGGCATGATCGCAACCGCGCGGGCTCGCGGCCCGCGCCGGTGCCGGAGCCACGGCCGGGACGCCGATCACGGCGCCCGCCGCGAGCACCGCGACCGTCCCCCGGACGGCGCGTCCCCGCCTGGATTCACTTGTGGTCATGTACGACGACGCTAGGTTCGCGTCCCGGCCCGGCACATTGCGGCGATCTCCCGGATCCGCATTGAGGCTCCCCGGACCGCGAACAGGGGGGCCAGCCTCATCGACACCGGCGGCGTCCCCGTTTCGGCCGCCCGCCGCCGCGACCGGCCGCTACCCTCGTGATCATCGGACGGGATGGAAGCGGTGCGGAATGCCGACGGGGGCCCTGGATGTGACGGAGGCGTTCAACCGCCTGCTCGCCGAGAACCCGGACGAGGCGGCGGAATTCCTCAGCCCGTCGCCCGTCTCCCCCGGCCGGGCCATGGGAGAGTTCGTCGAACTGGGATACCGCCTGGACGAATGGCGCCACACCGTTACCCCGCAGATCCTCTCCCGGAGTGCGATCGAATTCCTGGAGCGGGGCGTCCGGGCGGTCATGGCGGGCGTCGACCATTTGCTGCGGGCGACTTTCGAGGACGATCCCGGAAAGGCGGCCGAGGCTCTCCGGATCGAGCGCTGGAAGACGGGTCTTCTCCATGTCGCGCGGCGTCAGGATTGGGCGCGGATCGCCCGTCCCGACGTCATCTGGCACGGGGACATCCCGCGCCTGCTCGAACTGAACGCGGGCACCTGGCTCGGCGGGCTCGGCGAAAGCGACCTGCTCGCCCGCGCGCTGGTGGGGTGGCCGAGGGCGGAGCATTTCCTGAAAGAGGCCGGGGTCTGTTCCGTCGACACGGTCAGTTCGCTCGCCGCGCACATCAGTGCGACCGAACGGCTCCGGGCAGGCGATCTCGTGGTGATCGCCTACTGGGCGGACGGGCGCGACAACATGCCCCCGGTGTTCCGCCGCGCGCTGGAATCGCAGGTCAGGCGGGGCGGGCTCAACGCCGTGGTCGCGCCCGTCGAGGAACTCGACCTCACCGGCCGCCACGTCACGCTCGAAGGAAAGCGCGTCGCGGCCCTGTACCGGTTCTTCGAGGAAGTCGAGGACGACCACCCGGAAAGGGCCGGGCGGTGGCGGCGGCTGCTCGACCACATCGCCGCCGGACGAGTCGTCCTCGTCGGCGATTTCGTCGGTGACGTGTTCGCCAACAAGACATTGCTGGCCATGCTCTCCGAAGCCGCCGACAGCGGCACCGTTCCGAACGCGGCCGACGTTCGCAACGTCCTGCCCTGGACCCGCCTTCTGGCGGACGGACGAACCACCCGCGACGGCGCCCCGATCGACCTCCTCGACCATTGTTCGCGGCACCGGGACGGCCTCGTCCTGAAACCGGTCGACGGGTACGGCGGCGCGGACGTCGCCTTCGGCGCGACGATGGCGGAATCGGAATGGGCGCGGAGCATCGAGCGCGCGCTCGACGACGACCGCCTCTGGGTGGTGCAGCGTTTCATCCCATCGGAGACGGAACGCCTCGCCTTCTTCCAGGACGGGCAGATGCGAACGGCGCCCGCGCGTTCCGTCACCGGCGCCTTCTTCGTCGACCGCCGTTTCGCGGGCGGGATACGCCGCTGGGCGACCAGCGAACTGAACGTCAATCCCGTGTGCGGTTCCGGAGAGGGAAGCGTCTTCGTCCGATGACGTCCGCGACACAGGGCTGACCCTGACGGCGCCCAGGTGCGCCACGTCCTGTGCACCCCGCCGGACGTCCACTTGACCGAGGTCGCAATGTTCTCAGCACGTCAATACCCAAGCTGACCCTCGCGCACGAGAAGGTCGGCGGCTGCGCAGATGCGGACTCGTTGGTAGGTCTCGTTCAGTTCCCGCAGCGAGTGCGCCGTGCAGTGGGGCGTTAGGAAGTGCTGTGCGAGTCGTGTTCGATGTGCTTGCCATTCCTGACGGGGGTCCGGGCGTAGGCGGGTGGAGATGGGGAGCACCGCGTCGCCGGACGGCCGGAGCGGGAGGACGTCGGCCCAGCGTTCGGCGGCGTCCAGGGCGTGGAGGGCGGCCGGCTCGGGGCCGGGCGGGCGTGTGGTCCAGGCGGCTGCGCGGGTTCGGACGTCCAGCGCCACATTGCCGTGCGCGGCCTCGGCTATCAGGAGGAAGGCGCGGGCGGGTAGTGCCTCGCAGGCGAGCATCGTCAGCGCCGGGTCGCCGCCGGGCGGGCGCGGCTCGGTCGCGGGCAGGACGGTAACGGCGGGCGGGCCGCCCCAGACCGGGAGGCCGTGCAGGTACTCCTCGGCATCGTCCGTGCCCGCGCCGCACGCCGGGCAGCGCATCACCCTCGCGACCAGCGGCGTCATCTCGCGCGAGCGGAGGAAGAAGACCGCCGCCTCGCGCCGCGCCATCCGCTCGACGACCGCCGTCACACCGGACACGCGGCCCCGCTGTGGTCGGACGATCCGCGAGCGCACCCCGCCGCGCAGATCGCCGCGTACGCCGCGCGGACGTCCGCCGCCGGACGGGCACAGAGCCCCGAGTCGATCCACGATTCCAGCGCCGCCGTCCGCAGCGCGGCCCGGACGGGCCCGTCCGGCGCCGCCCGGACCCCGGAACGCGCCAGGTCGGCGCCGAGCAGGTAACCGGCGGCCCAGACCTCGGTCGCGTCCGCGATCGTGACGCCGTCCGCGCCGGGCCCGCCGGAAAGGAAATCGGCGAAACCGTCGAGTATCGCGTCCGGATCGAAGCCCGCGACACCGCACCAGTCGAGCCAATACCAGCCGTACGGATGGGACACGTATTCGCCCGCGCCCGGACGCACGAACCTGATCAGGCAGCGGGACCCGCGCAATTCCACGGTGAATTCACGCGGCCCGCCGGTGAACCCGGTCTCATCCGGCGAGTCGGCCCAATGCCCTGGCGGCAGGCGCAGACCAGGGGCGAGGACGGTCCCGTGCCGGGAACCGTCCAGGTCGTTGCCCGCCAGGCTCGGATGGTCGGTGTGGTCGACGAGATGCGGGATCGTGGCGGCCATGCGCAGGCCGCGCTGGTTGCGGAAGTCGATGATCGCCTCGTCGTCGTCGCCCCAGAACGCGTCATCGGGCAGCGGGGCCAGGTGCTCGGCCAACGCCCGCGCCTCCTGGACGGGCAACACCAACCCCAACGTCGGCGTCCATTCATAAGGGGAAAGCGGAGCCCAGGATCGTCCCGCGAGAGCGGCCTTGCGCGTCAAATAGGAGTTGTGCGGGCTGTTCCAATTGACGCACAACGCCAGCCCGTAGCCGGGACGCTGCGCGATGGCCTCGGTCAGTTCCCTGGCGAAGCCGGGGACGGGCACGACGTCGTCCTGCAGAACGAGGTGATGGGTGGCGTCGGCGGCGATCGCCGCCCAGGCGCGCTTGGCCGTCCGCAACGCGCTGGGCGGGCCGCCGGGGCAGGGGTCCTCGACGACCCTCGGCGCCAGCGGCGCGCACGACCTCAGCAGTCCGGGCAGCAGCGCGGACCGGCGCGGATGATGCATGATCACCGCGCTGAGCCGCACGGTCATCGCGCCAGCCGCCACGCGGCCTCGTGACCGAGGAGCGCCGTCCACCGGTGCGGGTCGGCGGGGCCGAGCCCGAGCGCCGGGAGCTGGCTGCGGTACGCCCCGACGGCGCGGGCCTTCCGCTCCCGCTCGTCCGCCGCGAGCCGGACAGCCCGCCCGACCAGCGCGTCCGGGTCGACGCCGTTGCTCACCAGCTCGTCGACGACCCACCGGTCGGGGTCGAGGTATTCGGCGGGCTCCGCGCCGGTGACCCAGGTCGGCCAGCCGTGCGAGATCGTGTAGGGGAGGTCGGCGTAGAGGTGGACCGGGGTGGCGCGGTCAGCGGCGGCGTCCAGCGCGGCGAGGACGGCCCTCCGCAGCGCGACGTGGTCGGGGTGGCCGCCGATCCCGGCCGGGATCCAGATCTCGGCGGCGCCCGCGATCTCCGCCCGGAGGCGGTCGGCCAGCCGTCCGAGGTCGAGCTCGCCGGTGCGGAACTCGTCCTCCGGCTCGTCGAGCCGCCGCCGGGCGCAGCCCAGCATGGACATGGCCGCGTCGTCCTCGGCCAGCCGCTCCCGGTGCCGCTCCGCGGCCGATCGCGCGCGGGTCAGCCGCCCCCATTCGGTGTGCTCGACGCTCGCGGGCGGCGCGCCCGCGAACACCGTCACGACCTCCGCGTGCGGGCGCGTGAGCTGCACGGACGCCGACAGGACGGCGTCGTCGAGGTGGGGCGAGAACACCCGCACCGCCCCTTCGGCGGCGGCCACCGCTAGGCGCCTTCCGGCGACGGCGGGCCGCCGAGCAACGACTCGGTGGCGCGCGTGTGCGGATGCTCCGGCCCGAGCACGCGGCGGCGGCGCCGCAGGACGTCGGCGAGGAGCGCGTGCGCGGCGGTGGCGTCGCCGGTCACGGCGGTCCAGCGGGCCAGTTCGTGGCCGGTCGTGAGCGTGCGCGGATGGTCAGGGCCCTGGACGTCCCGGCGGATCGGCAGCAGCTCTTCGAGGAGGGCGCGGCCGGTCGCCGGGTCCCCGGCCTCGGCCGTCCAGCGGGCCAGTTCGTGCCGGGTGGTGAGCACGCTCGCGTTGCGCGGCCCCCACGCCGCCTCGCGGCGGGGCAGGAGCTCGCGGAACAGCGCGGCCGCCTCGCCGGGGCGGCCGACGAGGCCCGTCCGGCGGGCGATCTCGTGCCGGGTGGTGAGCGTGCCGGGATGCTCGGCGCCGTGCAGCCGGACGCGGACGGCGAGCAGCGCGCACAGGGCTTCGAGGGCGGTCTCGTGGTCGCCCGCCTCGCCCGTCCAGTAGGCGAGCCGGTGCCGCGTCGTGAGGGTGTCGGGGTGCTCCGCGCCGAGGACCCGCTCCCGGACGGGCAGGAGGTCGCGGCACAGGTCGGCCGCGCCGGCGAAGTCACCGCATTCGCCGGTCCAGAAGGAGAGATTCTGGCGGCAATGGAGCGTGTTCGGATGTTCCGGGCCCGCGACCCTTTCCCACTCGGGCAGATATTCCCGGAAAGCGCGCAGCGCGTATTGCGGGTCGCCCGCCTCCCCGATCCAGTGCGCGTGGAAGTCGCGGGTGGTCAGCGTCTCGATATGGGCGCGGCCGTAGTGGTCGGCAAAGCGCGGGAGCAGCGTTCCGAGGAGGGCGATCGCGCGGGACGTCTCGCCCCCGTCGCCGAGCCGGTCGGCGTGCTCTCTCCGCTGCCGCAGTTCCCGATCACCTAATGATTCGGCGGTTGTCAAGAAGCACCTTCTCGGGGGGCCGTACAACTGCCGATGATCTTACACAACAATGGACCGGGACAGCGGCGCGTCGCCGCGGCCGGACGACCGCGCGCTGTACCGTCGTCCTGCCGGGCGAAGGGGCCGCCGCGCCGACCTCGTCCCGGACGTGGAGCCCAGGCACAGGTGGCGACCGGGGGTTGGCTCGTGCGTGCGTCCGAAATGCGACGACCTGTCGCGCCGCCCGCCGAGCCGGGCGCGGGCCGGTGGCGGCGGGCCGCCGCGCCCCTGGCGCTGGCCGTCGCGCTGGCGGTGTGGACCCTCCTCGTCCTGGTGGGAGGCCCGGTCATCCACCTGGACGTGACGATCAGGGACGCCGTCGTCCACGCCACGGCGGACGGAGGATGGCCCGCCCCGACGCGCGCGGCCCGGCAGTACGCCAAGGTCGGCGACCCGCTCGCGGCCGGGACGGTCCTGGCCCTGGTCGCCCTCGCCCTGGCGTTCCTCCGGCGCGACGTCCGGCCGATGCCGTACGCCGTGGCGGCCGTGTCGCTGCTGGTCGTCACGGTGATGATTCCGAAACTGCTCTACCACCGGACGGGCCCCAATCCCGCCGATCCGGGAAACGGCGGGACCGGCTTCTACCCGTCCGGCCACACCACCACATTCCTCACCCTTTACGGGACCGCGCTGATCCTCGCCGCCTGGCCGCTCACCCGCTGGAAACTGTGCGCGATCGGAGCCGTCATCGCCGTGTCGGCGGGCTCGTACGGAACGGCATTGGTGTGGTGCGACTACCACTGGACGAGCGACGTGATCGGCGGCTGGCTGCTCGGCCCCCTCGTCCTGTGGACGGTATTCGCCACGAAAACCACCGCCCGCCTGATCGACCGAGTCGCCGAATTCACCGAACGCGCGAAACCGCCGAAACGCTGACTCCGCCCGCCTATCCGGCGGAGCGGCGCGGGGACTTCAACCCGAGGTGGATGCGGTACCGGTCGGCCCGGTAGGTGGAGAAGGCGACCTCGGCGCAGACGCCGCGGCTGTACGTCCGCTGCCGCAGGAAGAACACGGCGGCGCCCGGCGCGACGCCGAGCGGCGTGGCGTCGTCGCGCCCCGCCGGGCCCGCCTCGATCGTCTGGTCGCCCTCGTCCATGACGATCCCGAACTCGGTCTCCAGCACCTTGAACAGGGAGCCGCCGGGCGCGCGGCGCGCGAACAGGTCCGGCGCGAGGGACGCCGGGACATGAGAACGTTCCACCGCCATCGGCTCGCCGTCGGCGAGCCGCAGCCGCTCCAGCACGTGCACAGCCAGCCCGGGCGCCGCGCCGAAGTATCCGGCGAGGCGCGCGTCGGCCTCGATCGTCCGGGCGCGGAGGTCGACGCACCCGGGCGCCATGCCGAGGGCGCGCATGTCCTCGGTGAACGACACCAGCTCCTTCGGCATCCACACCTTCGGACGCGCCACGAACATGCCCTTCCCCTGGACGCGGCGGAGGCGGTCCTCGGCGACGAGCTGGTCGACGGCCTGCCGGACGGTCGCCCGCGACAGCCCGAACCTGCGGCAGAGGTCGCGCTCGGACGGGACGGGCGCCCCCACCGGCAGCCGGTCGTTCTCGATCATGTCCAGCAGGATGGCGCGGAGCTGGAGGTACTTCGGCATGGGCCCGGAGGGATCGATCACCCTTCATGCATATCCGATCATCGCCCGATCCGGCGGCGGCGAGGCGATCACCAGGGCACGTGCCCGCGGTCGTTGAAGAAGCCGCCGGTCTGAATCGCGTCCGCGGACGCGGCCAGGTCCACGATGATCCGGGCGCCCTCCTCGACGGTCCGGGTGCCGCGGTGGCCGGTGAGGTCGGTGGCGGTGTAGCCGGGCGTCGCCGAGTTGATCGCGATGTGCGCGAGGTCCGGGTCGCGGGCGAAGGCGCGCGCGTACTGCACGGTCAGCATGTTCAGCGCGGCCTTCGACGCCGCGTACGCCATCCGCCGGTCGGCGTCGCCGCCGAAGTCGGCGCCGCCGCTCGTCAGCCCCAGGGACGCCGTCGTGCTGGACACGTTGACGATCCGCGGCGCGGCCGACGCGCGCAGCAGCGGCAGCATCGCGTGGACGAGCGTGACGACGCCGAACACGTTGACCTCGAAGGTCTCGCGCAGCTCGGCCGCCGTGGTGTCGGCGGGGAGCCGGTCGACGACGGTTCCGGCGTTGTTGACCAGCACGTCGAGGCGTCCGTGGTCGCGGCGCAGCCGGTCCGCCACGGCCTCGACGTCGGCGGCGTCGGTGACGTCGAGCCGCACCGGGACGGCCGTCCCGGCGCCGCGGAGGTCCGCGGCCGCCGCGGCGCCGCGCTCCGGGTCGCGGCTGCCCATGAACACGGTCATCCCGCGGCCGAGGAGCTGCCGGGACGTCTCCTTGCCGAGCCCCTTGTTCGCGCCGGTCACGAGCGCCACCTGCCGGTCGGCCATGCCTCGTCCCCTCTTCCGTTCATGTTACGACCTGCATCACAATATACAAGCTGTATCATGACTGGATGGCGAGGGAAACGGGCCTGCGGGCCGCGAACGTCCAGCGGACGAGGCGCGGGATCCTCGACGCGGCCCGGCGGCATCTCGTCGAGTCCGGCTACCACCGGCTCAGCCTGGAGGACGTCGCCGCCGACGCGGGCGTCACCCGCGTCACCATCTACCGGCACTTCGACTCCAAGCTCGGCCTCCTCGACGCCGTCGGCGAGGACCTCGCCCAGCGGTCGGGGCTGGTCGCAGGCATGCGCGAGGCCGCCGAAATCGGCGACCCCGCCGCCGCCTTCACCGCGATGGTCGGCGAGCTGTGCCGATTCTGGGGCGCCGACCCCGAGCTGCTCCGGCGGCTGATCAGCCTCTCCGCCGTCGATCCCGAAGCGCATCAGGTCGTCGCCGGACGGGAGGACTGGCGCCACGCGCAGATCGGCGGGTTCGTGCGGCGGCTGGCGGACGCCGGACGGCTCCGGGAACCGTTCGGCGTCCGCCAGGCCACCGTCGTCGTCGGGACGGTCACCGGCTTCCCGGCCTGCGACGAGATCGCGACCCGGCTCCGCACCGACCTGACCGGGCTGGGCCGGATGCTGCTGCCCCTGCTCGGCAGCGTCGTCCGGCTCGACTGACCTCAGGCGACGGGCGCCGAGGGGATGGACGGGGCCGTCCCGGCCGGAGCCGCCACGGTCGGCGGCGCGTCGCGCGGGGCGCGGAGGCCGGTGGCGACGACGACCGCGCCGAGCGCCGCCGCCACGACCGGGACGATCAGCGCGGTGCGCAGGCCGTCCATCCCCGACCCGGCGGCGACGCTGACGGCGGTGACGGTGGACAGGCCGAGCGCCATGCCGAACTGGACGGACGTGTAGAGCAGGCCGCCCGCGAGCCCGTGCTCGTCCGGCGCGACGCCGTCCGTGGCCGCCATGGTGAGCGGCCCGTAGGCGAGGGCGAAGGAGACACCGAGCAGGACAAGCGACGGGAGCATGGCGGCGTAGGTCCAGTCCGTCCCGACGGGGAGGAACAGCGCGTACGCGACGGCCGCGAGCACGACCCCGCCGAACAGCACCCGGACGTTGCCGAACCGGTCCACCAGGCGCGGCGTCAGGACGGGCGCGAGCACGGTGTCGATGCCGATCACCAGCATGGCGAGGCCGGTCTCCAGCGTGCTCCAGCCCCGCAACTCCTGGAAGTACAGGGTCGCCAGGAACTGGAATCCCGAGAACGCGGCCAGGAAGAGCAGCGCGGCGACGTTCACACGGACCAGCGGCGCCGACCGCAGGACCCCGAGCCGCACCAGCGGCGACGACGACCGCCGCTCGACCACCACGAACAGCCCCAGCAACACGAGACCGGCGGCGAACACGACGACGGTCAGCCCGCTCCCCTCCCCGGGATGCTCCAGCCTGACGACGCCGTACGCCAGCGACAGCATCGCCCCGGTGATGCTGAACGCCCCCGCCAGGTCGAACCCGCCCCGCGGACGCTCGCCCCCGGTGTCGCGGACGACGGCCAGCGCCGCCGCCAGGATCAGCGCCGACAGCACGACCGGCGCGAAGAACACCCAGCGCCATCCGGCGGTGGCGAGCACGCCGCCCGCGACGACGCCGAGCGAGTAGCCGCCCGCCGCCGTCCCGGCGTAGAAGCCGAGCGCCTTCGTGCGCACCGGCCCCGCCGGGAAGTTGGACGTGACCAGCGCCAGCCCGGCGGGCGCCATGAACGCGGCGGCGACGCCGGTGACGAACTGGGCGACGAGCAGCATCCAGCCCTCGGTGGCGAGCCCGCCGAGGCCGGACGACATCAGGAAGACGCCCAGCGACGCGACGAAGACCCGGCGGTGCCCGAGCAGGTCGGCGGCGCGCCCGCCGAGCAGCATGAACCCGCCGTAGCCGAGGACGTAGGCGCTGACGACGCCGGAGAGCATGCCGGTCGACAGGCCCAGGTCGGCGCGGATCGACGGCAGCGCCACGTTCAGCATCGCCACGTCGATCCCCTCCAGGAAGATCGCGCCGCACAGCACCAGGAGCACGGCCCGCGCGCGTCCCGTCAGGCGGACGGGCCCGTCCGCGGACCCGGTCACGGAATTGGACATGGCGCCCTTTCGCGGAGGGAGCCGTCCGGGGTGGTTCCCCGAGTGTCGGTCGGTTCCCTCTTGTAACCGACAGCATCGTCGGACACCATTGGTAAGCATGGAAGACGGAACTTCGGAGTCCCTCGGTAACCCCTGTGATACCGGCCTTGACGACGACGTCGTCCAGTGGGACCAGCGCGCCGACTGCGAGGTCCGCCAGATCCTCGACCGCGTCGCCGACAAGTGGTCGCTCCTCGTGATCGCGCTGCTCGACAAGCGGAGCCTGCGGTTCACCGAGCTGCGCCGCGCGATCGACGGCGTCAGCCAGCGGATGCTGACCCGCACGCTGCGGCACCTCGAACGCGACGGGCTGGTGAGCCGGACGGTGCACCCGACCGTCCCGCCCCGCGTCGACTACGCCCTCACGCCGATGGGCGCGACCCTGCACAGCACCATCCGCGCCCTGGTCGGGTGGACGGAGGAGCACCAGGGCGCCATCGCCGCCGCCCGCACCGCCTACGACCGGCGCGCCGCCGCCGAGCGGGAGGCCGCCGAACGCGAGGCGGCCGAACGCGACGCCGTGGCCCGCGCCGCCCTCCCGGCCCGAACCTGACGGCGCGCCACCGGCGGCGACCGAACGGGTCACGGCCGGTGGCGGGTCAGGCGAGCGCGCGGGGCAGGAAGCCGCGGATGAGGGCGGCGATCTCGCGGCCGTGGGTCTCGAGGGCGAAGTGCCCGGCGTCGAGGAGGTGGAGTTCGGCGTCCGGCAGGTCGCGGGTGTAGGCGCGGGCGCCCTCGACGCCGAAGATCTCGTCGTTGCGCCCCCAGGCGATCAGCATGGGCGGACGGTGCGCCCGGAAGTACTCCTGGAAGGACGGGTAGGCGGCGATGTTGGTCTGGTACAGCCAGAACAGCTGAACCTGGATCTCCTTGTTGCCCGGACGGTCCAGGTAGCTCATGTCGAGCGTCCAGGAGTCGGGCGACACGCGGTCCAGGCGGTCGGCGGGGACGCCGTGCGTGTACTGCCAGTGGATCGCCTCCAGGCCCAGCGCCGCGGCGACGGCCGGCTCGTGGGTCTCGCGGTCCTTGTAGTACTCGAAGAGGAGGTCCCAGAAGGGCGTGAAGCCGTCCTCGTAGGCGTTGCCGTTCTGCGTGACGATCGCGGTGATCCGCTCCGGGTTCCGGCTGGCGATGCGCAGGCCGATCGGGGCGCCGTAGTCCTGGACGTAGATGGCGAAGCGGTCGAGGCTCAGCGCGTCGAGCAGCCCGAGGGTGACCTCGGCGAGGCTGTCGAAGCTGTAGTCGAACTCGTCCGGGGAGGGCATCGCCGACTGGCCGAAGCCGATGTAGTCGGGCGCGACGAGGTAGAAGTCGTCGGCCAGGTCGCGCAGCAGGTCGCGGAACATCGCCGAGCTCGTGGGAAACCCGTGCAACAGCACCAGGACGGGCTTGGCCGGGTCCCCGGCCTCCCGGTAGAACACGTCGAGCCCGTTGACCCGCACCGTGTGATGACGGACGACCATCATTGCCCCTAACCGTTGAAATAAATAACGACAGTCAGAGTTAGCCAGGCTCGCGCCTAACTTGTCAAGCTTGTCTTGCCGGTTAGCATGGAAGGATGGCGCATCGACCACTGACCGGCGAACCCCTCCCGCTGGACCTCGTCAACACGCGATGGCCCAGCGGCGACGCGATGCTGGACGAGTTCGACGAGCCCGGCGCGCTCGCCGCCTGGCTGCGCGAGCACAACCTGCCTGCCGGCGGCGCCGACGGCGACCCGGAGCGCTACCTCGCGCCCCTCCGGGCGGCGCGGGCGGCGATCCGCCGCTCCCTGGACGACGGCGTCGACGACGACGTCAACGCCGTCTTGGCGCACGGCACGCTGCGCCTCTCGCTGGAGGACGGCGCACCGGCCGAGCACCCCGTCCTGGACGACGAGGCATGGCGTCCGGCATGGCTCGCGGTCCGCGCCCACCTCGACCTGCTCGCCGCCGCTCCCCCGGACCGGCTGCGCCGCTGCGCCGGGGACGGCTGCATCCTGTGGTTCCTCGACACGTCCCGCAACGGCCGCCGCCGCTGGTGCTCGATGACCGCCTGCGGCAACCGCGCCAAGGCCAGGGCCCACTACGCCCGCGCCACCACCCGCGGCTAGCCCCCGGATTTAGTTGAACCAACGTACAAGTAGTACGTTGGTTCAACTATCTATGGGACAAGGTGGCACAAAGCATGGGACAGCGGGGACGCGCCGGGTGGCGCGAGTGGACCGGACTCGCGCTGCTGGCGCTGCCGACCATGCTGCTCGGGCTCGACGTGACGGCGCTCTACCTCGTCGTCCCGAACCTGGCGGCGGACCTGCGCCCGTCCGCGACGGAGACGCTGTGGATCATGGACGCCTACGGCTTCTTCATCGCGGGCTTCCTGATCACGATGGGGACGCTGGGCGACCGCGTCGGACGGCGCCGGTTGCTGATGATCGGGGTCGCGGCGTTCGGCGCGGCCTCGGTCTTCGCGGCCTTCGCGCCCAGCGCCGGATGGCTGATCGCCGCGCGGGCCCTGCTGGGCGTGGCGGGCGCGACGCTCATGCCGTCGACGCTGTCGCTGATCAGCAACATGTTCGGCGACGTCCGGCAGCGGGCGCTGGCGATCGGCGTGTGGGCGACGACGTTCGCCCTCGGGATGGCGGCGGGCCCGGTCGTGGGCGGCGCGATGGTCGCCGGTTTCTGGTGGGGCGCGGCCTTCCTCGTCGCCGTGCCGATCGCCGCGCTGGTCCTGGCCGGTGCGCCGGTGCTGCTGCCGGAGTACCGGTCGGCCGCCGGACGGCTCGACCCGCTGAGCGTCGGGCTGTCCCTCGCGGCGATGCTGCCGATCGTCTACGCGATCAAGCACGCGGCGGCCGAGGGCGTCGACGTCCGGGCATCGGTGGCGCTCCTCGTCGGCGGTGGCGCGGGGGTCGTGTTCGTCCGCCGCCAACTGGGGCTGAGCGAGCCGCTGCTGGACGTGAAGCTCTTCACCGGCCGGGCCTTTTCGGCGGCACTCTCCGTCCTGCTGGTCGGCCTGGTCGGTTTCGGCGGGGTGATGTTCCTGGTCACCCAGTATTTGCAGCTCGTCGACGGCCTCTCGCCGACGGCGGCGGGGCTGTGGATGGGGCCGCCCGCGCTGGCCATGCTCGCCGGCGCCATCGGCGCCCCGCTCGTGGCCGGTCGCGTGTCGCCGGGCGTCGTCATGTCGGGCGCCTTGGCGGTGTCGCTGACCGGATACGCCCTGCTCGCCCTCGCGGGGACGGACGGCAGGACGAGCGTGGTCGCCGGGTTCGCGTTCGTCTACCTCGGGCTCGGGGTCATCGCCGCGCTCGGTACGGACATCGTCGTGGGCGCGGCGCCGGCGGAGAAATCCGGAGCGGCGGCGGCGCTCTCCGAGGCCGTGCAGGAACTCGGGGTCGCGGCAGGCGTCGCGCTCCTGGGAAGCCTCACCACCGTGATCTACCGGAACGGGGTCGACGTGCCGTCCGGGCTGTCCCCGTCCGAGGCCGACGCTTACGGCGACAGTCTCTCCGGGGCCTCGTCCCTCGCGGGCCGGTCGCCGGCGGAGGCTCTCGACCAGGCGCGGGCCGCGTTCACCAGCGGGCTCAACGCCGCCGCCGCGGTGGCGGGCGTCGCCATGGCGGCCGCCGCGCTGGCCTGCTTCGCGGCGCTGCGCCACCTCCGGCCGCTCGGCGAGGCCGGGCCCGAGGCGGAGCCGGTAGCCTCGGCGGTCGGGGACGGAGACGGCGGGTGAGCAGGGATGACGGCTGAACAGGACACTGCCGGACAGGGCACTGCCGGACAGAACGCTGCCGAACGGGGCACTGCCGATGGGCGCAGGCTGCGGGGCGAGCGCCGCCGGGCGCAGATCATCGAGGCGACGCTCGCGATCGTCCGCCGCGACGGCGCCACCGGTGTCACCCACCGCGCCGTCGCCAAGGAGGCGGGGATCACCACCAGCCTGACCCTCTACTACTTCGCGACCCTGGACGACCTGCTGGTCGCCGCCCTGACCAGCGTCACGGACGAGTACACCACCCGCATCCGTCAGCTCATCGAGTCCGCCGACGACCCGCTCGACGGCCTCGCCCGGCTCATCGCCGAATCCGCCGGGCCGGGGCGGGAGCGCGCACTTGCCGAACGGGAGCTGTCCACCCTGGCCGCCCGCCGTCCCGCCCTGCGACCGGTGGCACGGCGCTGGCGCGACAACGTCGCGGAACTCGCCCGCACGCGGACGGACGACCCGGGCGCCGTCGAAGCCTTCGTCGCCCTGTCAGACGGCCTGTGCACGGCCATCCTCCTCGACGAGGAGGACGCCGACCCCGACCGCGTCCGAGCCGTCCTCGGCAGAGTGCTGGAGCGGACCCGCGAATAGCCCGTCCGGCGCGTGTTCGCCGATCTTTCTTCCGGAGGGAACGCACGACCCGCCCTGACGACAGTAAAGTGTCCTGTTTTTGTCAGTCGGGTGGGACCGAGGTGAATGCGGATGAGCACGTCGATCCAGCGGGACACGGGCTCAGGTATGCGGAGATGGCTGCTGCAAGGGCTGCACCGTCCTGGCCGGAAGGCGGGCCCGCACCACCGGCCGAGCCACGAGGACGCGCCGCACAAGCAGCACGCCTGGTGGCAGGTCATGTGCCTGACCGGCGTCGACTACTTCTCGACGCTCGGCTACCAGCCGGGGATCGCCGCGCTCGCGGCCGGGGCGCTCAGCCCGATCGCGACGCTGCTGCTCGTCGCGCTGACCCTGTTCGGCGCGCTGCCGGTGTACCGGTCGGTCGCGGGGCAGAGCCCGTACGGGCTCGGCTCGCTGTCGATGCTGGAACGGCTGCTGCCCGGCTGGCGCGGGAAGCTGCTCGTGCTGTTCCTGCTCGGGTTCGTCGCCACCGCGTTCATCGTCACCATCACCCTGTCGGCGGCGGACGCGACGGCGCACCTGCTGCACAACCCGTTCGTCCCGGACGCGATGGCGGGCTGGCAGGTCCCCGTCACGCTGATCCTGATCGCCGCGCTCGGCGGCATCTTCCTGGTGGGCTTCAGCGAGGCGATCTCCATCGCCGTGGTGCTGGTCGCGGTCTACCTCGCGCTGAACGTCGTCGTGGTCGGGACGGCCCTCGCCAAGGTCGCCGGGGACACCTCGCTGATCGGCGACTGGACGGACGTCCTCACCACCGAGCACTCCAGCCCCATCGCGATGATCGCCGTCTCGCTGTTCGTGATGCCGAAACTCGCCCTCGGCCTCTCCGGCTTCGAGACCGGGGTCGCCGTGATGCCGCTGGTCAAGGGTGGTCTCGAACAGCGCATCCGGGGCGCGCGCAAGCTGCTGACCACGGCGGCGGCCGTGATGAGCGTCTTCCTGATCACGTCCAGCTTCGCGACGACCGTGCTGATCCCGAAGAAGGAGTTCGAGGACGGCGGCAAGGCCAACGGCCGGGCGCTCGCCTACCTCGCGCACGAGAACCTCGGCGACTGGTTCGGCACCGTCTACGACGTCAGCACGATCGCGATCCTGTGGTTCGCCGGGGCGTCCGCCATGGCCGGGCTGATCAACATCGTGCCGCGCTACCTGCCCCGCTACGGGATGGCGCCGGACTGGGCGCGCGCGACCCGGCCGCTCGTCCTCATCTTCACCGGCGTCTCCTTCGTGATCACGCTGCTGTTCGGCGCGGAGGTCGAGGCGCAGGGCGGCGCGTACGCGACCGGTGTGCTGGCGCTGATCCTGTCCGCCGCGGTCGCCGCGACCCTCGCGGCCTGGCGGCGCGGACGGCGCCGCGCCGGCGTCGGGTTCGGCGTGGTCACGGTGATCCTCGTGTACGCGACCGTCGCGAACGTCATCGAGCGGCCGGACGGCGTGGTGATCGCCGTCCTGTTCTGCGTCGCGATCGTCGTGACGTCGCTGATCTCCCGCGCGACCCGCTCCACCGAGCTGCGCATCACCGGCGTCGACCTCGACGAGACCGCCCGCCGGTTCCTGGACGAGACCCGCGACCTGCGCGTCATCGCCAACGAGCCGGACGAGCGCGACGAGCGCGAGTACCGCGACAAGGCGGCCGAGGCGTGGGCGCTGCACCGGCTCCGCGCCGACGAGGGCCTGCTGTTCCTGGAGATGACCGTCTCGGACGCCTCCGAGTTCGAGTCGACCGTCCACGTCGTCGGCGAGGAGCGGCACGGCTACCGGATCCTGCGCGCCGAGAGCCCGAGCATCGCCAACGCCATCGCCGCGATCCTGCTGCACGTCCAGGACGAGACCGGCAAGCCCGCGCACGTCTACTTCCACTGGGTGGAGGGCAACCCGGTGGGCGCGCTGCTGCGCTACCTCGTCTTCGGCGGCGGCGACATCCCGCCCCTCACCCGCGAGATCCTCCGCCAGGCCGAGCCGGACGTCGAACGGCGCCCGGTCGTCCACGTCGGCTGAACCCTCGGCTGAACACGTCGGCTGAACCCGTCGGCTGGGCCGCGCCGGGCTCAGCCGCGCGGGCCGCCGCCGGACCGCGCGATGATCCACTCGGTGGTGCGGCGGACGCGGACGATCCGGCGCCGCAGCCGCGTCCGCTCGGGCGCGGTCGCCCGGGCCCGGCGGTCCCCGGCCCGCGGCCGTCCACCCGCCGTGCCCGCCCCGGTGCCCGGCATCATGCTCCGCGCCGCCGCGGCGAGCAGGGACGCCGCCTCGGCCAGCTCGGCCAGTTCGCGCTCCTCCTCGCGGGGCCCGGACGCCCGCAGCACCCGGACGCAGGCCCCTTCGACCTCGGCCATCCGCGCGCCCAACCGCAGCAGCCCCTGGTCGCTCATCGTCGTCTCGCCCCCGTGCGTCGTGGCGTGTCTCCTTCGTCTGCGCCTCTGTCTCAAGGATGCTCCGCGGGCGCGCGGGGTTCGAGTCATTTCCCGACACCCCGCGGTAAGGCGAGGGGCACCGCCCGTCCTCCCGGATCTGCTACTACATTTGTGGCAGTAAGCCGACGAGCGAAGGATGACGACATGCCTTTCTGGGACAAGCTGCGTGAGTCCACCCAGACCATGCAGACTCAGCTCCTCAGCAAGAAGAACGAGCTCAAGAGCGGCGCGTTCCGCGACGCGAGCATGGCGATGTGCGCGCTGGTCGCCGCCGCCGACGGCAGCGTCGACCCGGCCGAGCGCCAGCGCACCGCGTCGCTGATCGCCTCCAACGAGGTGCTGCAGAACTTCCCCGCCGACGACCTCCAGCGCCGCTTCAACGACTACGTCTCCAAGCTGACCGCCGACTTCGACTTCGGCAAGGTCTCGGTCCTCCAGGACATCGGCAAGACCAAGAAGAAGCCCGCCGAGGCGCGTGCCGTCATCCAGATCGGCATCGTGATCGGCGGCGCGGACGGCCACTTCGACGACCAGGAGAAGGCCATCGTCCGCGAGGCGTGCTTCGCCGTCGGCCTCGACCCCGCCGAGTTCGAGCTCTGACCAGGCCGGGCCGGGTCACCCGAAGGCGAGCAGCGACACCAGGCACGACACGAGGACGTGGTCGAGCTGCAGCGTCGTCGCCGTCAGCGTGCCGGTGACGACGCCGTTGCCCATGAACAGCAGCGGGCCGGTGACCGCGTTCTTCGCCGGGGCCGTGCCGCGCAGCGCCTCCACGCGCTGGACGACCCCCGAGTCGGCGAACGCGGCGCCCGGCCCCGCCGCCCGGGGCTGGGCCAGGGCCACCTTCGCGATCGTGCGGGCGACCAGGGTCCGGTCGCCGACCGCCTCGGCGGCGTCCTCGTCCGCCCAGCGCTCCACCGCGAGGCGCAGCCGCGCCCGCAGCGCCCCGAGCGGCGGCAGGACGGCCGCCGCGAGCAGCCCGGCCGCGAGGTAGCGGTGGTGCCGGTGCCGCAGATGGGACGTCTCGTGCTGGAACACGACGTGCAGCTCCCGGGTCGTCAGCCTGCTCAGCAGCCCGCGGGAGAGGAGCACGCCGCCGTCCCGTCCCGGCACCGCGACGGCGATCGGGACGTCCGTCTCCAGCGGCTCCCCGGCCGCCGCCCGCGCGGCGCGGAGCTCGCGCGTCCAGCGGACCGCCGTCCAGGCCGCCGCGCCGAGCCCGGCGAGCGTCAGGACGATCGCCGGGACGCCGACCATGTCGGGCACCGGCCGGTCGTCCCCGAACAGCGCCCATTCGGGGACGTGCGCGGCGGCGGCCGGGGCCAGCGACGCCGCGTAGTTGATCCCGACGAAGATCCCGGTGCCGAGCGCGGCCGTCGCCGCCATCGCCGCCGTCGTCGCGAGCAGCCGCGCCGACCAGGCCGGATGCAGCGGCAGCGGCGTCCGGCCGAGCGCCGCGCCCAGCGTCAGCACGATCGTCAGGGGCAGGAAGGTGAACCAGGTCACCCGGCGTCCTCCGGCCGGTCGGCGACGTCGAGGAACTCGCGCAGCGCGCGCGCCTCGGCGGCGCTGAGCGACCGCGCGAACCGGCTCAGCACGCCGCCCGGGTCGCTGGCGTGCCGGAGCTGGTCGTGCATGCGTCCCGCGACGAGGGCCGACTCGTCCACGGCGAGCCGGTAGCGGTAGGACCGCCCGGACCGGGTCCGCGTCACGAGCCTCTTCTCGTGCAGCCGGTGCAGGATCGTGTTCACCGTCGTGTAGGCGGGGTCGCCGTCGAGCCGCGCCACGATCTCGGCCGTGCTCGCGTGCCCGCCGAGCCCGGCCAGCGCGGCGAGGACCTCCGCCTCCAACTGCCCGAGCGGTCTGCGCGGCATCGGCCCCACCTCCTCCTGACGGCCTGCGTCCGGCTCAAGATAGACCACCGCCGAGGCGCCGGTCAGCCCGGACGGCGGAGGGCGATCATGGCCATGTCGTCGATGCCCGCGGTCGGGAGGTGGCCGATCAGGCCGTCGCAGAAGGCGGCGAGCGGAAGCCCGGCGAGTTCGCCCGCCCGCTCGCGGAGCCGTCCGAGGCCGATGTTCAGGTTCTCGCCCGGCCGCTCGACCAGGCCGTCGGTGTAGAGCAGCAGGGTGTGGCGGGGCGGCAGGCCAAGCGTCGCGCTGCGAAAGGGCGGGTCGAAGAGGTCACCGAGGCCGAGCAGGGGGTTGGTGCCGTCCTCCAGGAGGCGGGAGTCGCCGTCCGGGCCGACGAGGAGCGGCGGCGGGTGGCCCGCCGTGGCGTAGCTGAGGCGCGGCTCGCCCGGCCCGGATTCCTCGATCTTGGCGAGGGCGCAGGTGGCCGTGCCGTCCGGGGTCAGCGTGGCCATGGCGATGTTCAGCCGCCGCAGGATCTCCCCCGGCGGGCCCTCGCGGTCGACGATCAGCCCCCGCAGGATGTTCCGGAGCTGGCTCATCGCGACCGCGGCGGCCAGGTCGTGCCCCGCCACGTCGCCGATCGCGAGGACGAGCGCCCCGTCCGGCAGGACGAACGAGTCGTACCAGTCGCCGCCCACCTCGGCGGTCGCGGGGCTCGGCCGGTACCGGGCGACGATCTCGCGGTCGGGCACGGCGGGCGGCTCGGCCAGCAGGCTGTGCTGGAGGGCCAGCGCGACCTGGTGGGTGCGCTGGTACTGGATGGCGCTGCTCAGCGCGTCGTGGGCGTGGTCGAAGAGCTGCCCGAGCAGGGCGACGTCGTCCTCGCTGATCGGCTCGCGGTCGGCGGTGGCGGCGGCGGTCACGACGGCGGCGACCGTTCCGTCCACGGTCACCGGGAGCATGACGACGCTGTTCGCGCTCGCCTTGACGAGCCAGTCGCGGGTGCCCTCCGGCAGCAGGCCGCGCGGCGGCTCCCCGGCCGGGAAGGTGCGGTACAGCGGGCGGCGGCGCCGGACCGTCCGGGTGAACTCGCTGTCGGCGGCGAACCACTCCTCGCCGAACGGCGGCTGGCGCGGCAGCCCGGCCCGCGCGGCGGTCGCGACGCGCTCGGCGACGACCGGCGCGCCGCCCCGCCGGTCGGGGAAGTCGGGCAGCAGGTGGACGCCGCACCCGTCCGCGATCGCCGGGACGAGGACGTCCGCGAGCGCGCCGAGCATCTCCCGCACCCCCGTGTGCTCGGCGGTCGCGACGGCGGCGCGCTCCAGCAGCTCCCTGCGGCGCTCCTGCCGCCAGCGCTGCTCGATGTCGACGCAGGTGCCGACCCATTCGACGATGGCGCCGTCCTCGAAGACAGGCGCGGAGTGGATCTCGAAGTGGCGGTGGTCGCCGTCGACGGTGCGCAGCCGGTAGACGTACTCCCAGGGGCGGGCGTCCGCGATGGCCGCGCGCCACGACCGGAGGGCGGGTTCGCGGTCGTCCGGGTGCAGCGCCCGCAGCCAGCCCCGGCCCCGGAACTCCTCCCACGTCTGCCCGGTGACCCGCTCCCAGCCGGGGCTCGGCTCGATGGGGTCGCCCTCCGGGTTCGTCACCCAGACGATGTCCGCGCTGACCCGCAGGAGGCTCTGGAACCTGTGCAGGGCGCGGCGGTGCCGCTCGACCGTGTTGTCGGCCTGCTGGGCGGCCAGGACCTGCCTGGTGACGTCCACGACCAGGATGAGGACGCCCGGCCTGTCGGTGGAGATCCTGGACAGGCTGAACGAGAAGAACCGCTCCTCGTATCCGCCGTCGGGGTAGTAGAGGCTGATCGGGGCCTCGGCGAGGCTGACCGGGAGGCCGCTGGACAGCACTCGGTCGAACAGGTCCAGGTAGTCCTCCTGGAGGAGGTCGCGGAACGTCTCCCGCATCGGGCGTCCGGGGGCCCTGTCCCCGAAACTCCTGCGGAACGCTTCGTTGGTGTAGGTGAGGGTGTGGTCCGGGCCGGTGGTGATGGCTACGCCCACCGGGGCGGGGTCGAACAGCTCCGGCGCCTTGCCGTGGTACTCCTCCTTTCGGGCGTCGTCCATGCCGTCCCCTCGGTTCGCCGGTTACGCCTCACCCTGCCCCCTACCCCCACTAGCAGGGGACATGACCGTCCGTACGTCCGCCCATGGACAAACCGGGAGGCGGCGTCTTGTGCCGCCGCGGCATTGCCCGCCGCCGGGCCGGCTCGTGAGGATCGGCGCCATGAGACGTTTCGCGGACCTCGCCGAGTTCGCCGCCGCGAAGGGCGAGCACCTCGGCCACAGCCCCTGGCGCGAGGTGACCCAGCACCGGATCGACCTGTTCGCCGAGGCGACCGACGACCACCAGTGGATCCACGTGGACCCGGAGCGCGCGGCGGACGGGCCGTTCGGCGGCACCATCGCGCACGGATACCTCACGCTGTCGCTGGTCAGCGCGTTCATGCCGGAGATCTTCCAGGTGGACGGGGTGTCGATGGGCGTCAACGTCGGGCTCAACCGCGTCCGCTTCCCCGGCCCGGTCAGGACCGGCGCCCGCGTCCGGGGCGGCGCCGAGCTGGTCGACGTGAAGAACTCCCCGGCGGGGAAGCTCGCGACGGTGCGGGTCACGGTGGAGGTCGAGGGCGAGAAGCGTCCGGCGTGCGTCGCGGACACGCTGTCGCTGTACGTCCCCTGAGGCGGCACGTCCGGGCGGTCAGGGTTTGCGGGCCACGGCCGCGTACATGTTGGTGGCCGTGTCGGGGAGCGGCGCGGCGCCGGGCTCGGGACGCCAGCGCGGCATCGGGACGACCCCCGGCGCGAGGATCTCCAGCCCGCTGAACAGCCGCTCCACCTCGGCGCGGTCGCGCAGGTACATCGGGATGCCGCTGCGCGTGTACTGCTCGGCGAGCCGCCGGGACTCGGGCGCGAGGTCCCCGGTCGGGACGGTCACCGCGACGTGGCTGCCGGGCGCGAGCGGGCCGACCAGCGCGTCGACCAGGCCCCGCGCGTCCGCGACGAACTGGAGCATCGCGATCACGGTCAGCGCGACCGGCCGGGTGAGGTCGATGAGCCCGTGCAGGACGCGGTCGCCGAGCAGCGCCTCCGGGTCGCGCATGTCGGCCTGGATGTAGGCGGTGCGGCCCTCGTCGGTGCTGGTCAGCAACTCGCGGGCGTGCGCGAGGACGATGGGGTCGTTGTCGACGTACACGATCCGGGCGTCCGGCGCCGCCGCCTGGACGACCTCGTGCAGGTTCGGCGAGGTCGGGATGCCACTGCCGACGTCGACGAACTGCCGGAGGCCGAGCCCGGTGAGGTAGCGGGCCATCCGCCGCATGCACGCCCGGTTGGCGAGCATCGACGTGCGCAGCCCCGGCCAGCCCGCGAGCACCTCGGCGGCGGTCTCGCGGTCGGGGGCGAAGTTGTCCTCGCCGCCGATGATGTAGTTGTAGACGCGCGCCGAGTGCGGCCGGTCGGTCTGCAGTTCGCTCGGGTCGAGGCGGCCCTGCGGTTCGAGGCGGCCCTGCGGGGCGTCCGGCATGTCCGTCCTGCCTTTCGGTCGCGGGCGCCGGGAGCGGCGCGGCCCTCCCTACAGCAGAGCACGGCGACCGGCCCCGGTGAAGGGAGCCGGCCGCACGCGGGAAAAAACCCGCGGCCGGCCGGACGACCCGAGCTCGTCCGGCCGGCGCAGGCGGTCCAGCCGCGGGAGCGCCGGAAGCGACCCGGCTAGCGGCTCTTCTTCGGGAAGCTGATCACGCGGTCGTCGGTCGCGGCGGGCGAGCCGCGGCCGTCCCGGTTGCTCGTCATGATCCAGAGGCTGCCGTCCGGGGCGAGGGAGACGGTGCGGATCCGCCCGTAGGTGCCGGAAAGGACGGCGGTCGGGGCGCCGGACGTGCCGCCCTTGCCGTCCAGCGGGACCGTCCAGAGCCGCCGTCCGCCGACGGCCCCGGCGTACAGGGTGTCGCCCACCACGGCGGCGCCGCTGGGCGACGCCTCCCGCGTCTGCCAGACGACGAGGGGGTCGATGTAGGTGGGCTCGCCGCCCTTGCCCTCGACGTTCGGCCAGCCGTAGTTGCCGCCGGGGACGATGTGGTTGATCTCGTCCCAGGAGTTCTCGCCGAACTCGGTGGCGTACATCTGGCCGTTGCCCCAGGCGACGCCCTGCACGTTGCGGTGTCCGAGGGAGTAGACCCGGGAGTTCGGGAACGGGTTGTCGGCGGGCGGGGTGCCGTCCGGGTTCATCCGCAGGATCTTCCCGGACGGGGAGTTCTTGTCCTGGGCGTTGGTCCGCGTCCCGGCGTCGCCGACGGTGGCGTAGAGCTTCCCGTCGGGGCCGAAGGCGAGGCGGCCGCCGTCGTGGAAGGTGTTCTTCGGGATGCCCGAGTAGAGCACCTCCTGCTGCGCGGGCGACGCGAGCTTGAACCGGACGATCCGGTTGTCGGACGACGACGTGTAGTACGCGTAGACGTAGCCGTCCTGCTCGTAGGTCGGGGAGACGGCGAGGCCGAGCAGCCCGCCCTCGCCCGTGGACACGGGACCGGTGAGCTTGGCCACCTCGGTCGGGGTGGTCGAGCCCGGGGCCAGCTTGAGGACGCGGCCGGACGGCCGCTCCGAGATGAGCGCGCTGCCGTCGGGCAGGAACGCGAGGCCCCAGGGGACGGTCAGGTTGGTGGCCAGCACCTTGGGGGCGTTGAAGTCGAAGGCGGGGTCGGCGGTGCGCGCCGCGGCCGGACCGGCCGGGACGGGCGCCGCCGCGGCGGCGGGGACGGGGAGCGCGGCCGCGACCGCCATGGCGGTGACCACGGCGGGCGTACGCAGCGAACGGGAAAACGCGGCGGGGAGCTTCATGGGAGGCACGCCTTTTCTACCGGCGGGCAGGTCACGTTGATCACACGACCTCGGGAGCATTCCGGAGACAACTTACCCGCCCCACAAGGCGCTGGGAAGTTCTACTTTTTCACCTTTCACATTTTGTCCAACCGTAGGAAATAGAAAGCCCGCGCGGCGGCGCGGATTTTACGGAAATGGGGAAGTCAGCGGGTATACCAGGGCGAAGTGAAACCCGTTCGGCCTCGGCTGTCGATCCGGGCGGTCCCCGTTCGTGTAGAGGGTGGGACGCGGGCCGCCCGGCCCGCGCGCGAGACGGAGGTGGGACGACGATGCGCGAGGTCAGGACGCTGCTCACCGGGCGCGGGCTGGTGGAGTCGCCGCGCTGGCACGGCGACCGGCTGTATTTCTCCGACTGGACGGCGGGCGAGGTCGTCTCGGTCGGGCTCGAAGGGCGGAGCGAGGTGGTCGCGCGGGTGCCGTCGCTACCGCTCTGCACCGCCTGGCACCCGGACGGACGCCTGCTCATCGTCTCGTCCGCGGAGGGGCGGCTGCTGCGCCGCGAACCGGACGGCTCCCTCGCCGTCCACGCGGAACTCGGCAGGCCGGGCTGGAACGACATCGCCCTTGACGGAAAGGGAAACGCTTACGTCAACAGGATCGGATTCGACCCGATGAGCGGCGGGATAGCGGAGCCGGGAAGCGTCGTCCTGGCCGCCTCCGACGGCTCGGTGCGAGAGGTCGCGGGCGACATCGCCTTTCCCAACGGAATGGCCGTCACCCCGGACGACTCGACCTTGATCGTCGCGGATTCCTATGGACATAACCTGCTGGCCTTCGATATCGGCGGCGACGGCGCATTGTCCGGACGGCGCGTCTGGGCCGACCTCGGCGAGGGTGCGGCGCCGGACGGCGTCTGCCTCGACGCGGAGGGGGCGGTCTGGTACGCGGACGTCCCGAACCGGCGGTGCGTCCGGGTCGCCGAGGGCGGGGCCGTCCTGGACACGGTCGAACTGGACCGGGGCGGCTTCGCCTGCGCCCTCGGCGGCCCGGACGGCCGGACGCTCTTCGTCGTCGCCGCCGAATGGCGCGGCATGACGGAGCCGGAGCCGGTCGCGCCGGGCAGCGGCCAGGTGCTGGCCGTGGAGGTGGACGTCCCCGGCGTCGGCCGCCCGTGACATCGCCACGGGCGGCCCGCCGTCACTTCTCGCGGATCGCCCGCAGGGACTCCTTCAACGAGCCGACCGTGGAGAACACGGCGGTCGGCTCGTATCCGCAGTGCGCCATGCAGTTGGCGCAGCGCGGGTCGCGGCCGCGGCCGTAGGAATCCCAGTCGGTCTCGTCCAGGAGTTCCTTGTAGGACTGGGCGTACCCGTCCGACATCAGGTAGCAGGGGCGCTGCCACCCGAAGAGGGAATAGGACGGGATCGCCCAGGCCGTGCACGGGAAGTCGGCCTTGCCCTCCAGGAAGTCGAGGAAGAGCGGCGAATGGTTGAACCGCCACTTCTTGCGGCGGCCGTCGGCGAACGACTTGCGGAACAGCTCCCGCGTCTCCTGGACGCCGAGGAAGTGCTCCTGGTCGGGCGCCTTCTCGTAGGCGTACGCGGGCGAGATCATCATCTCGTCGACCTTGAGGTCGTCGTTGAGGTAGTTCAGGACGTCGATGACGGTCTGCGGCGTGTCGGTGTTGAAGAACGTCGTGTTGGTGGTGACGCGGAACCCGCGCCGCTGGCATTCGCGGATGGCGGCGACCGCGTCGTCGAACACGCCCTCCTTGCACACCGACTCGTCGTGCCGCTCCTTCAGCCCGTCGATGTGCACCGCCCACGCGAAGTACGGGGACGGCTTGAACTTGTCGAGCTTCTTCGGGATGAGCAGCGCGTTCGTGCAGAGGAACACGAACTTCCTCATCTTGATGAGCTCGGCCACCAGCACGTCGATCTGCGGGTGCATGAGCGGCTCGCCGCCCGCGATCGACACCATCGGCGCGCCGCACTCCTTGATGGCGGCGACCGCCTGCTCGACCGGCATGCGTTTCTTGAGCACGTCGTGCGGATGCTGGATCTTCCCGCACCCGGCGCACGCGAGGTTGCACGCGAAGAGCGGTTCGAGTTCGACGATGAGCGGAAACTTCTCCCTGCCCTGCAGTTTGTTGCGGAGGATATAGGTCCCGATGCGAAGGCTTTGGCGGATCGGCATGCTCATGGTCGGACCTCCTTTGGCAGGGTGAAACCGGCGGCCTGCACTGGGGACGTCATGTGGCGCCTCCGAGGTAGCGCCCGAGGGCGCTGATCGGGAAGACCAGCCGGTAGAGGTGGTAGTTGATGTAGAAGTCGCCGGGGAATCCGGTGCCGGTGAACTGGTCCTCGTCCCAGGTGCCGTCCGGGCGCTGGTGGTCGACGAGCCAGCGGACGCCCGCGTCCATGGCATGGGACCGTTCCCCCGCCGCGAGCAGCGCGAGCAGCGCCCACGCCGTCTGCGACGCGGTCGACTCGCCCCGTCCGATCCACGCCGGGTCGTCGTAGGAGCGCAGGTCCTCGCCCCAGCCGCCGTCCGGGTTCTGGTGCGCCTCCAGCCATTCGACCGCGCGGCGGATCGGCGGCTTGTGCGCGGGGACGCCCGCCGCGACCAGCGCGGGGACGACGCTCCCCGTCCCGTAGACGTGGTTGGCGCCCCAGCGTCCGAACCACGAGCCGTCCGCCTCCTGCGCCCGGAGCAGCCACACCACGGCCCGCTTGACCGTGCGCGACTCGGCGCGGCCCTCCCCCGCGAGCGCCTCGACGACATGGGCGGTCACGTCCGCGGACGGCGGGTCGATGACCGCGCCGAAGTCGCAGAACGGCAGTTTCGTGCACAGCTCCCGGGTGTTGTCGGCATCGAACGCGCCGTACCCGCCGTCCCGGGACGCCATTCCCTCCAGCCACCGGATCGCGCGCTGGATCGGCTGCTCAGCCTCGGGGAGGTCGACCTTGCGGAGGGCGAGGATCGCCTCGGCGGTGTCGTCGGTGTCGGGGTAGACGTCGTTGTCGAACTCGAACGCCCAGCCGCCCGGCGGGACGTCCGGACGGCGCACCGCCCAGTCCCCGAGGCCGCGGACCTCCTCGGCCACGACCCAGGCGGCGGCGCGGCGCAGCGCCGGGTCGGTGGGCGGGACGCCCGCGTCGCCGAGCGCGTTGATCGCGAGGACCGTGTCCCACACCGGGGACTGGCACGCCTCCAGGCGGCGGCCCTTCTCGTCCCGGATCGTGAACCGGTCGAGACCGTCCAGGCCCCGCTTGATCACCGGGTGGTCGAGGCCGTAGCCGAGCTCGTACAGCGCCATCAGCGAGTACACCCAGGGCGGCTGGATGCCGCCCCAGCAGCCGTCCGCCTCCTGCCGCGCGATGATCCAGTCGGCGGCGCGGCGGATCGCGGCCCGCCGCAGCGGGCCGACCGGGCGCTTCTGGTACACGTGCAGGACGCGGTCGAGGCCGGTGAAGAACCGTCCCCAGCCCCGCTCGTCCTTCGCCGGGCGGACGCCGGTGCGCAGCTCTGGCAGGTCGAACGGCAGCGCCCGCACCGGACGCAGCGACCCGAGCACCGTCAGCGGGACGATCGTCTGCCGCGCCCAGCACCCCCAGTCGTACACGTTCAGCGGGAACCGGTTCGGCAGGAACATCAGCTCGGGCGGCATGACGGGCAGGTCGTCCCAGGACCACAGGCCGAACAGGGCCAGCCAGATCCGGGTGAAGACCCGGCTCGCCTCGATCCCGCCCGACTCCCGGACGTACTCGGCGGCCCTGCGCATGTGGTCGGCGTCGACGGGGTCGCGGGCGAGGCGCAGCGCGACGTACGCCTCGATCGTGGTCGACAGGTCCGGCGGGCCGCCGTGGAAGTTCGCCCACGTGCCGTCCGCCCGCTGCCGGGAGCGGATCCAGCGCGCCGCCTCCGCCGTCTCCGCGTCGGACCTGATGCCGAGGAACTGCCGGAGGAGCAGGTCCTCGGCGTCCATGGTCACGTTCGTCTCCAGCTCCCCCTTCCACCAGCCCTCCGGCGACTGGAGGCGGAGGAGGTGGTCGCGGGCCGCCTCGGCGGCGGCAGCGGCGGCACCGGTGAGTCCGGACACGTCGGTCGTGGTCATTCAGCGCTCCTTGCTGTCCGCGTGTGCTGGGCCGGGGCTAGTGGTCCCTTTCGGTGACGAAGAGGGCGATGTCGCGGAACTCGGCGCGGACGTGGTCGTCGATGCCCGCGTCGCCGAGGTGCTTCTCCGCGGACGCGATCCGCCGGTCCGCCTCCGCGGCGGCCCAGTCGCGCCCGCCCGCCGCCTCGACCAGCCGGGCCATCTCGCGCAGGTCGTCCTCGGACGCCGGGCCGGGACGCGCGTACAGCTCCGCGAGCCGCGCCGACTCGGGCGTCCCCGCGTTCAGCGCGAACACGACCGGGAGCGACTTCTTGCGCGCCCGCAGGTCGGACAGCACCGGTTTGCCGGTCGTGTCCGGGCTGCCCCAGATGCCGAGCAGGTCGTCCACGAGCTGGAACGCGAGGCCCATCTCGGAACCGAACCCGGTCAGCTCGGTGACGAGGTCCGTCGGGCCCTCGCCGAGCATCGCGCCGATCGAGCAGGAGCAGGCGAGCAGGGCGCCCGTCTTGTCCGCGGCCATGGTGAGGCATTCGTCGAGCGTCACGTCGTCGCGCCGCTCGAAGCCGAGGTCGAACGACTGGCCGGAGATCAGCCGCTGCGTCGCGGCGGTCAGCGCGCGGGCCGCCCAGTGCGAGCCGCGCGTGTTCTCGTCCAGCAGGAGCTCCTCGGACAGCGCGAGCAGGGCGTCGCCGCCGAGGATCGCGGCGGACGGGCCGAAGACCGTCCACGCGGCGGGACGGTGCCGGCGCGTCCGGTCGCCGTCCATGATGTCGTCGTGCAGCAGCGAGAACGCGTGCACGAACTCGACGGCGACCGCGCCCGGCAGCGCCGTCTCGTAGGACGCCCCGGCCGCGCGGCCGGACAGCAGCGCCAGCGCGGGACGCAGCGCCTTCCCGCCCGCCGCGGCCGGACGGCCGTGCTCGTCGGTCCAGCCGAGGTGGTAGGCGACGACCTTCCGGATCGACGGGTCGAGGCGTTCGGCGGCGGCGCGCATCGCCTGGTCGACCAGGGCGCGCCCGTCGGTGATCGAGGCGGGGACGGCGGTCATCGTCCGCTCACCCCGTTCGCGGCGCTCGCGCCTTTCGCCCCGCCCGCGCCGGACAGGTGCCGCCGGACCAGCCGGGCGGCGCTCAGGCCACTGCGCACGGCTCCCTCCATCGTGTCGGGCCAGCCCGTGTCGGTCCACGCGCCGGCGAGGAACAGCCACGGCAGCCGCGTCGCGGACGCGGGGCGCAGCGCGCCGCTGCCGGGGCCCTGGCGGAATGTGGCGTGCCGCTCCCGGGTCACGAAGAAGTCGGTGACGCGAGCCCGGCGGGCGGCCGGGAAGAGGCGCGCCAGCTCGGCGAGGAACACGTCGCGGATCTCGGCGGTGGGGGTGTCGATCCAGCGGTCCGCCGCCGACACCGACACGGCCAGGTACTGGCCGGACGGCGGGCCGCCGATCCGCGTCCGGTCGAAGATCCACTGCGCGGGCGAGCCGATCGCCGCGACGAACGGCTCGTCCAGGACGGGGCGGTCGTAGACGACATGGACGTTGACGATCGGGCTGGAGCCGAGCCCCTCCCATTTCGCGCGGTCGGGTGACGCCTCCTCGGGGACGAGCGTCGAGGCGACCCGGTGCGGCACCGCGACGACCACGGCGTCCGCGCTGACCGGGGAGCCGTCGACCAGCAGCGTCGGGCCGTCCTCGACGGCGGTCACCTTCGCGCCGAGCCGGACGCTCCCGCCGCCCTCCTCGATCTTCTTCGCCGCGATCGTGCCGTGCAGCTCCCCGAGCGGGACGGCCGGGACGCCGATGTCGGCGGCGTCCGAGCGGCCGAGCAGCGCGGTCTTGCAGACGAACGCGGCCGGGCCGAGCGCCGCCTCGTCCAGCCTGATGTTCAGGGCGGCCGTGACGAACAGCTCCCACAGCGCGAGCCGGGCCCGTTCGCGCTGGCCGTGCCCGGCGAGCCAGCCGCCCATGCTCGTCTTGTCGAGTTCGGGGTCGGCGGTGTCGAGCCGGTCGAGCGCCAGCGACGCGCGCACCGCCCGCAGCCGGTCGGACGGCGTCAGCAGCGAGTACCCGGCGAGGGCCGGGAGCAGGTGCAGCGGGCCCGGCGCCTTCGCGCGGCGGAGCCGCCCGCCGCCGCCGTCCGGGGTGAGGACGCGGACGTCGAACCGGTCCTGCACGTGGACCAGGTCGTGCGCGCCGAGCCGTCCGAGCAGCCCTTGGTAGGCGGTGCAGCACTTCAGGAAGATGTGCTGCCCGTTGTCGACGGTGAGGCCGTCGCGCTGGAAGGAATGCGTCGCGCCGCCGAGCCGGGGACGCGCCTCGTAGACCGTCGCCCGCAGCCCGGCCTCCTGGAGGGCGAGCGCCGCGGTGATCCCGGCGAGCCCGCCGCCGACGACCGCCACATTCTGCATGGGCCCGGTCATCGCCGGATCCCGGACATCGCCATCGCGGACACGGTCGCCTTCTGCCAGGTCGGCAGCGACGTCCGCGTCTCCAGTGCGGCCAGCGGGTCGGCCGTGATGCGCTTCAGCACCTGCCGGTAGATACCCGCCATCGCGCCCGCGCACGCGGCGCTGCGCCGATCGAGCATGGGGAGCAGCTTCGACCCGGTCGCGTACCACTCGTCCGCGCGTGCGGCCTCGAACCGGATCAGCGCGACGAGGTGCTCCGGCGGGTCGGTGAACCGGCCGGACTCGTCCAGGTGCAGCGTGCAGCCGAACCTCGCGAGGTCCTTGGCGGGGAGGTAGACGCGGCCGTTCGCGCGGTCCTCGCGGATGTCGCGCAGGATGTTGGTGAGCTGCAGCGCGACACCGAGGGCGTCCGCCCGTGGAACGGCCGTGTCCGGATCGGACGTGCCGAACACGCCGAGCGAGAGGCGGCCGACGGCGCCCGCCACGCAGCGGCAGTACCAGAGCAGGTCGTCGAACGTGTCGTAGGTCTCGCCGCGGACGTCGGCCTCGCAGCCGTCGATCAGCTCGCCGAAGGCGTCCAGCGGGATCGGGTGGTCGCGGGCCGCGTCCGCCAGCGCGACCAGGACCGGGTCGTCCGGATGGTCCGCGATGCGGGCGAGCCGCGCGCGTTCGTCCGCCAGCCGCGCGAGCCTCGTATCGGGAGGCGCGTCGTGGTCGTCGCCGATGTCGTCGATCCGCCGGGCGAAGGCGTAGACGGCGCTGAGCGCCCGCCGCTTCGGCGCGGGCAGCAGCCGGATCCCGTAGGAGAAATTGCGCGCCTGCGTCCGCACAACGCTCTCGCAGTACCGGTGAGCGCTGGCCTCGTCCATTTCCTCATCTCCTTCCCAAAGTCCGCGACCACTCGGCGAGCAGCCGCGACTTCTTCGGTTTCGGCGCGCCGCCCAGCACGTCGTAAGCGTTTCGGTCCAGCGCCGCGAGCGCGGCGAGGCCGCCCGCGACATAGCCGGACACCGCGACCCGCGCGAAGCCGCGGAGCCGGGGGGTGAGGGCCGCGCCCTCGGCCAGGAGCCGCGCCGCGCGGCCGGCCTGGAGCGCGACCACGCCGCGCAGCCGCGTCGGGGTGACGGCGGCGGACAGGTCGTCCTCGACGCAGCCGAAGCGGCGGAGGTCGTCCTGCGGCAGGTAGACGCGGCCGTTGCGATGGTCCTCGGCGACGTCCTGGCAGTGCTCGATGATCTGCAGCGCGGTGCACACCTTGTCGGAGAGGGCGAGCCGGTCCGGGGTGGCGGCGCCGAACACGTGCAGGACGATGTGCCCCACCGGATCGGCGGACAGCGCGCAGTACGCCAGCAGGTCGTCGAACGTCGCGTAGCGCGTCACGTCCTGGTCCCGGCGGTTGGCCTGGAGAAGGCGGCGGAACGGCCCGGCCGGTATTCCGCACGCGGCCACGGTGCGGGCCAGGTTGCGCATCGCGGGCAGTTCCGGACGTTCCCCGGCATAGACGCGGTCGAGGTCGCGTTCGACGAGGTCGAGAAGTCCGGCGCGCTCTTCGGGGGGAGCCTCGTCGCCGATGTCGTCGACGAGCCGGGCGTAGCCGTACACGTTGAGCAGATGGGCGCGGTGGCGCGCCGGCAGGAGGCGGCTGGCGACCGGAAAGTTCTCTCCGGTCTGCAGTTCGTCGCGGGAACGACGTTCCGCTGTCTCGTTCCACAAACGCTCGCTGACGGACATGGCGTTCCTTCGAGGACGGCGGCGTATGGGGCGGTCAACAACGCTGCCCGATAACCGGGTGTCCGCCCGGTAATCGCGGGCAATGAGGGTCATGCGGCGTACGTCCCCTGGTAACCGCGCCGACCCTCCCGAATATCCGTCTTTAATGAATATAGACCGGAAGTGGTCAGACGGGAATATGCGATCGGCCAAGCCCGCGATCACCCTTTGTCATGGCGCATTCTCAGCACGCGATCATGATTCGGCGCCCGGACGCGGCCACCGGGCGGGCACGAGGGCGGGAACGGAGCGACCGGAACCCCGGAGCGGGATCCCGGTCGATACGCGGCGGCTCAGTATGTGGTCAGTACGTGGTGAGGATGGCGGCCAGGCGCCGGGGCGTGTGTTCGGGCGGGGACGCCTCGGTCACCAGTCTGTTGAACACGTGCCAGTGCCGTTCGACCTCGGCCAGCCGCACCGGGTAGCGGGCGCTCTCGGCCCGCTCCAGGTAGACCAGGTCGGACAGGCCCTGCTGCGGGAACCGGACGAGCGTGAGCGGGCCGTCGCCCGCGACGGCCGTGCAGACCGCGTCGGGGACGAGCTGGACGGTCACGTTCGGCCGCCTGCACAGCTCGATGATGCGCTGGATCTGCGCCCGCATCGTGGCCGGGCCGCCGACCGGACGCCACAGCGCCCGCTCGCCGAGCACGATCCACAGGTTGAGCGGGCGCGGGCGGCGCCGCAGCACGCGCTGCCGCCGCATCCGGAACTCGACGCGGCGTTCGACGTCCGGGACGGGGTTGCCGCCGACGAACAGGGCGCGGGCGTAGTCCTCGGTCTGGAGCAGGCCGGGGACGTACCGGGTCTCGAACGTCCGGACCAGTTTGGCCGCCTGCTCGGCGGTCAGGTACGGCCGCACCCAGGACGGGACGAGGTCGGCGTCGTCCGCCCACCAGGGGCGCGCGTTGGTCTGCTCGGCGAGGGCGAGCAGCGTGGTGCGCTCGTCGCCGTCGGCGCCGTAGACGTTGAGGAGGGCGGCGACGTCGCGCGGCTTGCAGCCGGACCGGCCGAGCTCCAGCCGTCCGACCTTGGAGTCGGACGCGCCGATCGCCCGCGCGGCGCGGGCCCGGCTCAGCCCGGCCGCCTCGCGCAGCTCGCGGAGGCGGCGGGCGAGCAGCATCCGCGGCACGAGCGGGTCACCGCCCTGCGCGCCTGTGTACCGTCTCATGCCCGTGATCGCGACGGAGGCCAAGGGGACTCCTCCCGGGAGATCGGCGTGCGACGACCGCCTCACTATAACCTTCACGCACCGCGTCGAAGACGGGACGTTGAGCTACCTTTCAGTATGGCGGCGGGGCCGGAGGTCGCCGTGCGTCAGGGTTTACGGGCGTCAGGGTTTACGGGCCACCGCGCAGAGCGTCGGCAGCGGGACGACCTCGACGTCCACCTCCGGGCGCCACGCGCCGCTCGTCACGAGCCCCGGCTCCTCGATCTCCAGGCCGTCGAAGTAGCCGCGGATGAACTCGGGGCTGCGCAGCCGGAACGGGATGGCGCCGGTCTCGTCGTAGGCGCGCTGGGCCGCGTTGAACCTCTCGTTCTCGTCGGTCGAGTCGTGCAGGATCAGGTAGCTGCCGGACGCCAGCGGCTCCATCAGCCCCTTGACCACCCCGTACGCCTCGCCGGGCTCGACGATGTGCCCGAGCACGCCGATGATCAGCAGCCCGACCGGCTCGGACAGGTCGAGCAGGTCGGCCGCCCGGTCCATGATCGTCTTCGGGTCGTGCAGGTCGCAGTCGATGTAGGCGGTGCGGCCCTCGGCCATCAGGGCGCGGGCGTGCGCGAGGACGAGCGGGTCGTTGTCGACGTAGACGACCTTCGCGTCGGAGGCGGCGCGCTGGGCCATCTCGTGGGTGTTGTCGAGCGTGGGCAGGCCGGTCCCGCAGTCCATGAACTGGCGGATGCCGCGCTCGGTGGCGAGGAACCGGATGGCGCGATCCATGAAGTAGCGGCCGGCGCGGGCGATGTCGACGATGCCTGGATACAGCTCGACGTACTGGTCGCCGGCGTTCCGGTCGACCTCGTAGTTGTCGGTCCCGCCGAGCCAGTAGTTCCAGATCCGGGCCGACTGGGGAACGTCAGTGTTGATCTTCGCGTCCGAACCCCGTTCCGGGGCGGGGCTGGCATCCGTCATCGGTCTGACGCTCCTTTCGGCGGGACGGGCTTGCGGTGCGCGGGCGCCGCCGTTTCGGGACCGCCGCCCGACGACCACAAACCTAGACCCGTCCACCGGGAGCCGGTCAGGAACATCGAATTTGGACCTGTCCACATTCGCAATCGGGACATTTAGCAATACTCTGCGTGCCCGTCCCCGCGCACCCCCAGTGACCCTCGTGACCAGCGAGACTCAGGGTGCGCTCCCCTCCCTTCGATCTTGGACGGCCGGAATCGGCCGCGTCGGCGGCGCGCCCGCCCGTTCACCGGCGGCAGGCCGGACGACCTTCGCATTTCACCGGATCGACCCCGCGATCATCCCGGACAAAACAGTCCAAAATTAGAGAAACCAGAATTAGCCGAGTGAACGCCATGCGGTAATTACAAAATGGGCACCCCAGGCCGGGTTTTCCCGCCGCTCGCCGACGCGCGCGGATAACCGAATCGCCCGCCGTCGTCAGGACGGCGAAACGCCGCGCCGCGTCACCGACCAGGTCGCGACGGCGAGGGCCACCCGGTCCTCGAACTGGAGCGGGTTGCGGCCGGTGAGCGCCTCGATCCGGGACAGCCGGTGCCGCAGCGTGTTCGGGTGCAGGTAGAGGGCGCGGGACGTGGCGCCGACCGCGCCGCCCTTGTCGAGGAACGTGCGGAGCGTCTCGACCAGGCGGGTCCCGTGCGCGTCGTCGTAGTCGGCCAGCGGGCGCGCGATCTGGTCGATGAACGGGGCGAGCTGGTCCTGGTCGAGGCGGCCGAGCAGGGCCTGGAAGGTGGCGAGGTCGGCGGCGTGGACGACGCCGCCGGTGCGGCGGGCGGCGTCCAGCGCGGCGAGGCTCTCGGTCAGCGACAGCGGGAGGTGGTCGAGCGGGCCGGGGCTGCCGATGCCCGCGGGCTCCGGCCAGACGCCGTCCCCGTCGGTGATCACGATGGCGGTGTCGCCGTCCACGCCGAGGACGCCGGGCAGGTCCTCCTCGGGCGGCGGCATCGCGACCGCGCGGAGCGTCGCGGGGTCCAGCCCGGCGTCGTCGATCCGGGGACGGAGCACCTCGGCGGACGCGAGCCCCTCCCCCACCATGCGGAGGAGGCGTCCGGTCTCCTCGCGCTCGTGCCGCTCGTCCCGTCCGGCGGCGAGCCGCTCGGCGAACCATTCGGTGAAGCTCAGGAACGGGACCTCGGGCGGCACTTCGAGGAGCGGCAGGCCGAGCCGGTCGCAGACCTCGCGCAGGCCGGCGGGCGCGGCGGTGGTGACGTCGCCGATCCCGTAGCCGATCGCGGCGCCGCGGCTCGTCTTGACGGACCCGGCGAACGACGCGCAGGCGGCGGCGTCCCGCAGCGCCGCGCCGACCGTCAGGACGATCTCGTTCCCGCGCAGGTAGGGCCCCGGGTCGAGCAGCTCGGTCGAGTGCGCCCAGCGGATCGGCCGGTCCAGGCCGTCCGCCCCGGCGACCAGCCGCAGCCGGAACCGGGGCATCTCCAAGAGCTGCCGGACCGTGAGGCGCAGCACCGCCGGATCGCTGGTCACGGCCTCAGCCTCTCACCCCGGGACGCGCGCGGACGGCGACGCCCGACCGTCTTTTGGGCAAGGAAACGAGTTTTGGAGAAGAGCACGACCTTTCGGGTGCCCCGCGGTGCGTTCGGCCAAGAAATCGCCGTCTCCCTTGTCACCCCCTGTTATGGCGGGTTTGCCTGGGAGTTCCGCCCCACCAGGGGAGACCGAGCGGATCGGAGGCCCGATGCCCGAACGACCGGAGCGCCCCGAACGCCTTGCCGGGCGAGGCCGGGTCGCGCTCGTCACGGGGGCGGCGAGCGGGATCGGCGCCGCGATGGTGCGCGAGCTGTCCCGGCGCGGCTGGACGACCGCCGGGCTCGACCTCAGCCCCGCGCCGGACGCCGACCACTCGGTGGGCGTGGACGTGTCCGACCCCGCGCAGGTGGGCGCCGCGGTCCGGCGGATCGAGCGGGAGCTCGGCCCGGTCGGGGCGGCGCTGTGCGCGGCCGGGCACTACGCGATCGTCCCGGTGTCGGACATCGCGTGGCCGGAGTGGCGGCGCATGCTCCGCGTCCATCTCGGCGGGCTGGTGAACGTGTGCCGGGCCGTGACGCCGGGCATGGTGGAGCGGGGAGAAGGCGCGGTCGTCGCGGTGACGTCCGAGCTGGCGATCGGCGGCGGCGACGCCGAGGCGCACTACGCGGCGGCGAAGGGCGCCGTGATCGGGTTCGTCCGGTCGCTGGCGGTGGAACTCGGGCCGTCCAGGGTGCGGGTGAACGCGGTGGCGCCCGGCCCGACCGACACGCCGCTGCTGTCGCCCGACTCGCCCTGGCGCAAGGCGTCCTACCTGCAGACCCTTCCGGCGGGACGGCTGACGTCCGCGGCGGAGGTCGCGCTCACCGCCGCCTACCTCGTCGAGGACGCGACGTTCTGCGCGGGCGAGGTCCTGTCCCCCAACGCCGGGGCGGTGATCTAGATGGCGGTGGCGCTGATCACGGGCGCGGGCGGCGGTCTCGGCGCGGCGGTCGCGCGGCGGCTCGCCGCCGACGGCCACCTCGTGGCGCTCAACGACCATCCCGACCGGAGCGTCGCGGCCCTCGCCGCCGAGCTGGACGGGATCGCCGCGCCCGCCGACGTCGCCGACCCCGAGGCGGTCGAGGCCATGGTCGCGGACGTCGAGCAGCGGACCGGCGAGCACGTCGGCGTCCTCGTCGCGGCCGCCGCCCACATGACGATGGCCCCGTTCGCCGAGCACGACCCGGACGACTGGTGGCGGATCGTCGACGTCAACCTCGGCGGGACGTTCGCCTGCGCGCAGGCCGTCCTGCCCGGCATGGTCGAGCGCGGCGGCGGCCGGATGGTGCTGGTCTCGTCCGAGTGGGGGCTGATCGGCTGGCCGGACGCGACGGCGTACTCCGCGTCCAAGGCCGGGATGATCGCGCTCACCAAGTCGCTCGGCCGCGAGCTCGGCCCGCTCGGCATCGCGGTCAACGCGGTCGCGCCGAGCGTGATCGACACCCCGCAGCTCGAGGTGGACGCGAAGGCCGCCGGGGTGACCGTGGACGAGATCCGCGAGCGGTACGCGGCCCGCGTCCCGCTCGGCCGGATCGCCGCGCCGGAGGAGGTCGCGGCGGCGATCGCGCTGCTCGCCGACGACCGGCTCCCGACCCTGGTCGGGCAGATTCTGCACGTCAACGGCGGCACCACCCGATCCCGCGCCTAACCTGCAAGCAACCCCTCACGCACGGCGACCCCTATTTCGGCAACCCCGCGAAAGGACATCGATGCAGCCGGTCGGACAGGTCAACGCACTGGAGGTCCCGAGGTTCGCGGGCCCGGCGACGTTCGCGCGGCTCCCGGCCCGCGCCGACGTCCCCGGCTACGACGTCGCGATCGTGGGCGTGCCGTTCGACGGCGGCGTGTCGTACCGTCCGGGCGCGCGGTTCGGCCCGGCGGCGGTGCGGCAGGGGTCGCGGCTGCTCAAGCCCTACAACCCGGCCCTCGACGTGCTGCCGTTCGCGTCCATGCAGGTCGTGGACGCCGGGGACATCTCCTGCAACCCGTTCGACATCGGCGCGGCGATCACCCAGGTCGAGTCGGGCCTGCGGGACCTGACCGGGGACGGCGCCCGCGCCGTCGCGATCGGCGGCGACCACACCATCGCGCTCCCCGCGCTGCGGGCCGCGCACGCGCTGCACGGGCCCGTCGCGCTGGTCCACTTCGACGCGCACCTCGACACCTGGGACACCTACTTCGGCGAGCCGTACACGCACGGCACCCCGTTCCGGCGCGCCGCCGAGGAGGGGCTGCTGATGCGGGACGCGAGCGTCCACGCGGGCATCCGTGGCCCCCTCTACGACCCGCAGGACCTCGTGGACGACGCCCGGTTCGGGTTCACGATCGTCCACTGCGCGGAGGTGGAGGGCCTCGGGACGGCGGGCGTCGCCGAGCGGATCAGGGCCCGCGTCCAGGACGCGCCGGTCTACCTGTCGATCGACATCGACGTCCTCGACCCCGCGTACGCGCCGGGCACCGGGACGCCCGACAGCGGCGGCCTGACCAGCCGGGAGCTGCTGTCGATCCTGCGCGGGCTCGCGGGCCTGCGCATCGTCGGCGCGGACGTCGTGGAGGTCGCGCCCGCCTACGACCACGCCGAGATCACGTCCATCGCGGCGGCCACGGTCGTCTACGAGATCCTCGGCCTGCTCGCGAAGGACCGGCCATGACGCCCGCCGGGATGCGTCCGGCCGATCCGGTCCGCTGGCCGGGGGCGGCGACGTCGGCCGCGTCGTTCACGTTCGACGTGGACGCCGAGTCGGCCGTGCTGAGCGCCGACCCGGGCACCGCCCTGCGGCCGAGCGTGCTGAGCCACCAGGCGTACGGGCCGCTCACCGGGCTGCCCCGGCTGCTGCGGATCCTCGCGCGGCACGGGGTGCGGGCGACGTTCTTCGTCCCGGGCTTCACCGCGCACCGGCATCCGGACGCCGTCCGCGCGATCGCCGACGGCGGCCACGAGATCGCCCACCACGGCTACCTGCACGAGACCCTCATCGGGCCGTCCGGTCCCGTCGACGAGCGGGCGGAGGCCGACATCCTCGACCGCGGCCTCGACGCCCTCGCGGAGGTCGCGGGCGTCCGCCCGGACGGCTACCGCGCGCCCATGTGGGAGCTGACCCACGCCTCGCCGCGGCTGCTGGCCGAGCGCGGGTTCCTGTACGACACCAGCCTCATGGACGCCGACGTCCCGTACGAACTGGACGCGGGCGGCGGCGCGTCCCTCGTCGAGATCCCCGTCCACTGGGGGCTGGACGACTGGGAGCAGTACTGCTTCATCCCCGGCGTCTCCGGCACCGGCCTGATCGAGAGCCCGGCGAAGGCCGCCGGGATGTGGCGGGACGAGTTCGAGGCGCTGCGCGCCGAGGGCGGCTGCTTCGTCCTGACCGCGCATCCGTTCCTGTCCGGGCGGCCCGGCCGCGCCGCCGCGCTGGAGGGGCTGATCGAGCACGTCGCGTCCTGCCCGGACGTGTGGCTGGCCCCGCTCGGCGACATCGCCCGGCACGTCCGCTCCCTCGCCCTGTCCCCGCGCCGCCTCCCGCCGCCGCCCACGTCCGGCCACCGCTCGGACGACGACCGCAAGGGGTCGCGATGACCACGTCCAGTAACGAGAAGGCGGGCGGCGTGCCGCCCGCCGCCGCCGAGCACCCGCACACCCTCCGCAAGGGCTTCGACCTGCGGTCGGCGACCGCGCTCGCGTTCGCCGACGTGTCCCCGATCGTCGCGCTGTACGCGATCTTCACGCTGGGGCTGCTGGCCGCCGGGCCCGCGTTCTGGTGGGCGTTCCCGATCGTCCTCGGCGGGCAACTGCTGGTCGCCTGCGTGTTCGGCGAGCTGGCGTCCCGCTGGCCGTACGAGGGCAGCGTCTACCAGTGGGCCCGGCACGTGCGCGGTCCCGGCGCCGGCTGGTTCGCGGCCTGGGCGTACATGTGGGGGCTGACGATCGCGCTGTCCACGCTGTCGTACGGCGCGGCGGGCTTCCTGCTCCAGGCCGCCGGGGTCGACGCGCCCGGCAGGGCGGCGACGATGGGCACGGCCCTCGCGATCCTCGCGCTCGGCAGCCTCGCCAACATCGTCGGCCGCCGGACGCTGAAGATCCTCGTCGTGGCGAGCCTGGTCTGCGAGGTGCTCGCGTCCGTGGGGCTCGGGACCGTCCTGCTGCTGTTCTACCGGGAGCACTCGTTCGGCTTCCTGCTGGACGGCGCCGGGACGGCCGGGAGCGGCGGCTGGCTCGCGGGCCCGATGCTGGCCGCCGCCGCGTTCGTCGGCTGGTCGTTCGTCGGGTTCGAGTCGGCGGGCGCGATCGCCGAGGAGGTGGAGCACCCCGAGCGGGAGGTGCCGAAGGCGCTGATCTTCGCGCTGCTCGCGGTCGGGATCATCGTGATGTACTCGGCGGCCGGGCTGATCCTCGCGATCCCGGACCTGCCGAAGGTGATGGGCGGCGGCGTCGCCGATCCCGTCAGCGACACGCTCGTGTACCACTTCGGGTCGTCGATCGGACGTCCGCTGCTCGTCATGTTCGTGATCGGCTTCCTGGCGAGCTTCCTCGCCGTCCAAGCCGCGGTGTCCCGGGTGATCTGGGCGTCGGCGCGCGACAAGGCGCTGCCCGGCTCCGGCGTCCTCAGAAGGCTCGCCGGGCCTGAGCGGCTGCCCGTCCCCGCGATCCTGCTGACGGCGGTGGGCGCGGCCGTGTTCGTGCTCCTCTCCGGGTCGAAGCTGTACTCGGTGCTGGTCAACTTCACGACGGTCGGGTTCTACGTCGCGTTCGGGCTGCCGGTGTGGGGCGCGGCGATCCAGCACCTTCGCGGCCGGTGGCGGCCCGGCTCGTTCAGCCTCGGCCGGTTCAGCGGACCGGTGACGTACGTCGCGGCGGTGTGGCTGGCCCTCCAGACGGTCAACATCGTCTGGCCGCGCGACACCGGCGACGCCTGGTACATCGAGTGGAGCATGGTGATCACCCTCACCGCCGTGGGCGCCGCCGGCGCCGCCCTCTACCTCGGCTGGTCCCGGCACCGCATCACCGCCGCCTACGGCGAGACCCTCCGCGACACCTGACCGGGCGCGCGGTGCCAGACTTCGGGCGTGGAGATCGAGGAGGCCGTCCGGCGGATGGGGCTGGCCGACACCTACCGCGACCCCCAATGGCGCAAAGCGGTGAAGGTGACCGACCAGGTCGTCCAGAAGGCGGAGCCGCCGTGGCTCGAAGCGCTGCTCCGGGCGCTGCTGCGGGTGGAGTCGCCGACCTACCCGATGCGGTACGGCTTCCCGGTGGCGCTGCGGCGGCTCGCGGACGCGCCGGGCGGCGCGGACCGGGTGCGGAGAGTCCGCGAGTTCGCCGCCGCCGGGCTGGCGTGGGGCGACGTCCGCTACGACCTGCGCGAGGTCGCGTGGTGGCTGGCGAGCGCCCAGCCCGCCGACGGCCCGGCGGAACCCGGCGTGAGCGCGGTCGAGCTTGACTGGCCGGACGCCCGGCTCGCGCTCAGCGCCCATCGCGCCTGGGTCTCGGACGACGGCTACGGCACCGAGGCGCGCCTGTTCCGGCTGGACGGCCCGCTCACGCCCGGTGACTTCGGCGGTCGAGCGCGCCGCCGACCTCTGCGCCTGGGTCCTCTCCACCTCGGACTGGCATCTCCAGGTGCACCCGTCCATGGACGTGGGCGTCGCCGCCCTCCGCCCGGACGGCCGGACCGTCGCCGTCATGGCCGCCACCGACAGCGACTGACCGCTAGTCGCGGGCGCCGAGGGCGTCGGCGGGACGCGCGGCCATGGCCGTCCAGGCGGGCAGGACCGTCGCGGCCCCGGCGAGGACGCCGCCCCAGGCGAGCACGCCCAGCAGGCCGAGCGGCGGGACGTGCGCTCCGCCGCCGGTCATGCCCCTGCCGAACGCGGTGAGCGTCGCGAAGGCGATCGCGGTGCCGAGGACGCCCGCGACCGCGACTACGGCCAGGGTCTCCCAGCCGAGCATCCGCATGATCTGGCGGCGGGTCGTCCCGACGAGGCGCAGCAGCGCGAACTCGCGGGCGCGGCCCGCGGTGGACATCGCGAGGGTGTTCACCACGGCGATCGCCGTGAACGCGAGGATCAGCGCCATCGCGACCAGGTTGACCTCGGCGTTCGCGTCGGCACCGGCCTCGGCGAGGGCGGCGGCGTCCGTCACGGGCAGGCCCGCGGGCGGCGTGCCCGCGATCAGCAGGGTGCCTCGCGGGTCGTCCACATGGGCGGCGAGCAGGTCGCGGGAGACGGTGAGGTCGCCGAAGCCGAGGCCCCGCCCGTACACGGCGATCACCGTGGGCGCGATCGGCGTGCCGTCGCCCAGGTCGAGGCGCAGCCGCTCGCCGGGGAGGACGCCGAGCCGGTCGGCGGCGGTCCGGCTCACGGCGATGGTGGACGGGTCCAAGTTCCGGAGGGAGCCTTCGCGGACGTCCAGGTCCATGGTCTGGTTCAGGCCCTCCGGCGTGACTCCCTGGATCGCGTAGTTCTCCAGGTCCACGCGGACGGTGCTGTGCACGACCTCGGTCACGGCGGTGACGCCGGGCGCGCGGCGGATTCGATCGGCCGTCGCGTGCGGCACCCTCGGGCCGAGGACGTGCGCGGCGATCGTGCCCTCGGTCGCCTGGCGCGTCGCGGCGTGGCCCATCGTCGTCTGCGCGAACAGGATCGTCGCGGTCAGCCCGGTCATCAGGGTGAGCGGCGCGACGACCGACGCGACCCGCCGCGCGCCCGCGCCGAGGTTCGCCGCCGCGAGGTGCCCGCCGACCGGCGACAGCCGCAGCGGCACCGCCAGGACGGCGACGGCGCCGCGGACGACGGCGGGGCCGAGCAGCGCCACGGCGACCGTCCAGACGATCGCGGTCAGCACCGTGACCGGGCTGGACGCCGCTTCCGTGTGCAGCCCGGACAGCACGGCCGTCAGGACGGCGGCACCGGCCGCGACCGCGAGACCGGCGACGATCCGGACGGCGCCGAGCCGCCCCCGGGCGGGCGCGGCGTCGCCGAGCGCCTCGACCGGACGGATCCGGGCCGTCCGCCGGCCCGTGATCCGGGCCGCGGCGAACGCGGCGGCGACGGCGGCGAGCGCGGCGGCGGCCGGCGGGAACGGGCTGACGACCAGGTCCAGGTTCGGCGGCAGCGCGCCGAGCCCGCGGAACCGGTCGCGCAGCAGGACGGCGAGCGGCAGCCCGGCCGCCGCCCCGAGCGGCCCCGCGAGGAGCCCGACCAGCAGCGCCTCCCGGCCGATCATCCGGCGGACCTGGCGCGGCGTGGCGGCGACGGCGCGCAGCAGCGCGAGCTCCCGGTCGCGCTGCTGCACCGACAGGGCGAACGTCCCGGCCACGACGAGGATCGCGACGAGCAGGGCCGTCCCGCCGAGCGCGCCGCCCAGGCTGATCAGCTTGATCCGGGACCTCTCCGCGCCGAGGAACTCCGCCCTGCCCCGGTCGGCGCCGGTGTGGACGGTCGCCCCGGTGCCGCGCACGGCGTCCTCGACCGCCTTCCGCGGGCCGTGCGCGCCGATGGCGGTGACCATGCCGTCCCGTCCGGAGAGGCGGCGCGCCTGCGCGGTGGAGAAGAAGACGGCGGTCTGGTGGTCGAGGGCCTGCGCGGTGACGCCGACGACGCGGTAGCGCCCCGGAACCGCGGACGACACCTCCACGGTCGCGCCCGGCCGCAACCCCTTCGCGCGGGCCGTCGCGGCGTCGATCACGATCTCGTCGTCCGCGCCCGGGGCGCGTCCGTCCCGGATGGTGAACGGCGTGAGCGCGGCGGACTCCCACCCGTGGCCCCACGATTCGCGGGCACCTCCGGTGGAGCCGCCGATCTCGGCCGGGAAGGTCACTTCGGTGACCACGCCGCGCACGCCGTCCGCGTTCCGGACCCTGTCCGCGACGGACTCCGGCAGCCAGGCGCGTTCCGCGATGGTCTTTGCCTTGTGCTTCACCTTTCCCTTCTTCTTGACGAACGTCTTGTGGACGAACTGGTCCCCCGTGACGACGACCGGCGAGCCCGCGTACCGCTCGGGCGCGACCGAGCCGCGCAGTCCCGTGTCGAGCAGGACACCGCACGCGCACACCAGAGCGGCGGCGCACAGAAGCGCGACGAACGCGCCCGCGAACCCCGCCTTGCGGTGCCGCAGCGTGCTGAGAACGAGCCAGAGCATCACTTCCACGCCCCCAGCCGGGTCATGCGGGCCGCGACCCGGTCGCCGGACGGGGCGTCCATCGAGTCGACGATCCGCCCGTCGGCCAGGAACAGCACCGTGTCGGCGTACGAGGCGGCGACCGGGTCGTGCGTGACCATCACGACCGTCTGGCCCATGTCGTCCACCGTCTCTCGCAGCAGCGTGAGGACGTCGCGCGCCGTCATCGTGTCGAGAGCGCCGGTCGGCTCGTCCCCGAACACGACCTCCGGGCGCGTCACCAGCGCGCGGGCGATCGCGACGCGCTGCTGCTGCCCGCCGGAGAGCTGCGCCGGACGGTGCCCGGCCCGCTCGCCCAGCCCGACCCGGGCGACCACCTCGGCCAGCCAGTCCGCGTCGACCCGCGTCCGCGCCAGGCGCAGCGGCAGCGTGATGTTCTGCGCCACCGTCAGCGACGACACCAGGTTGAACGCCTGGAACACGAACCCGACCCGCTTCCTGCGCAGTTCCGTCAGCCTCGTCTCGTTCATCCCGGACAGGTCGGTGCCGCCCAGCCGGACGGTGCCCGACGTGGGCGTGTCGAGGCCGGCCGCGCAGTGCAGGAAGGTGCTCTTCCCCGACCCGGACGGCCCCATGACGGCGGTGAACCGTCCGCGCGGCACCGACGCCGTCACCTCCCGCAGCGCCGCGACCGCGCCCCGGCCCCGCCCGTAGACCTTGCTGACCGCCTCCAGCCGCACCGCGGCCGTCGTGCGCGTCCCCTCGATGACCCTCTCGTTCATGCCCTCAAGTCTCCTGACCTGGGCGTTCGCGGGCCAGAGATGTGATCACCGGCTACCCGTGACCTCGTCATGGTTCGGGCCATGACGGCGCCGCTGGTACACATGGACGTGTGATCAAGGTGCTCCTCGCGGACGACCACCACGTCGTCCGCAGCGCCCTCGCCGGACTGCTCGGCCTCGAACCCGACCTGACCGTGGTGGCCGAGGTCGACCGCGGCGACGAGGTGCAGGCCGCGGCGCGCTCGGCCGGTCCGGACGTCGCCGTCCTCGACGTCGACATGCCCGGCCTCGACGGCCTCGCGGCGGCCGCCGCGCTGCGCGCCGAGCTGCCGGAGGTCGCGACGCTCGTCCTCACCGGGCACGGCAAGCCCGGGCACCTGCGCCGCGCCCTGACCGCCGGGGTCCGCGGCTTCCTGCTGAAGACCGCGCCGCCGGAGGAACTGGCCGCCGGGATCCGCGCGGTCGCCGCGGGCGACCGCGTCCTCGACCCGAAGCTCGCCCTCACCGCCTGGGACAGCGCCGACAACCCGCTCACCCCGCGCGAGACCGACGTGCTGCGGCTCGCCGCCGAGGGCGCGGAGGCCACGGAGATCGCCGAGCGTCTCCACCTGTCCGCCGGGACGGTCCGCAACCACCTGACCGCCGTCGTCGCGAAGCTCAACGCCCGGAACCGCACCGACGCCGCGCGCATCGCCGGCGAGGCGGGCTGGCTCTAACCGATCGCCCGTTCCTTCGACCGGTGGCCCGTCCGCTGACCGATCCTTGCCTCCAAGCGGAAGCGGCCCGTGCCGTCGGCGCGCGCGCTGAGCGTCCCGCCGTGCGCGGCGAGCCGCGTGGTCAGGTTCCCGATGCCCGAACCGGGCGGCGTGCGGGGCGCGTCCGGGTCGACGCCGTCGTTCTCCACGACCAGCCGTACGGCGTCGCCGTCCCGTTCCGTCAGGATGGCGCAGCGCGTGGCGGCGCTGTGCCGGAGCACGTTCGTCACGGCCTCGCGCAGGACGGCGCCGAGCACCGCCGACACCTCGCCGTCCACCCGGCCGTCCAGCGGGGCGTGGTCCGCGTCTGTCTCGACGCCCGCCGCCGTGAGCACCGACCGCGCGGACGCCACCTCCCCGTCCAGTGAGAGGTCGGCTTCGCCGCCGGTCGCTGCGCGCAGGTCTCCGCGCGCCCGCTCCGCCATCTCCACGACCTCGGCCAGCTCCCGGCGGGCGCGCTCCGGGTCGGCGCCCGCCAGCCGCCGCGCCAGCTCGCATTTGAGGAGGATCGCCGCCAGGCTGTGGCCGAGCAGATCGTGCAGGTCCCGGGCCGCCCGCAGCCGCTCCTGGACGGTCGCGGCCCGCGCCAGCTCCACGCCCGCGATCTGCAGATCGCGCACGAGCCTCGCCAGCCGGACGAACCCGTACACGACGAGGCCCGTCACCAGCGTGCTCACCGTGAAGTTGACGGTCGCCGCCGTCCCGAGGCCGAGCGCCGCCGCGCCCGCCCCGGCCCCGGCCATCGTCGCCGCCACCAGCGGGACGGCGGCCCGCGCCGGGAACCCGACCAGGAACGTCCCCGCGAGGACGCCCGCGAGGCCGAGCCACGCCTCCCCGAACACCGGGACCGGCGCGACGCTGAGCACGGTGAGGACCAGCGGCCACCGGCGGGGGCGGCCGGTGCTCGTCCAGCCGAGCTGCGCCACCGCGACCAGCGCCAGGACGACGGCCGCCGCCGCCCAGCGCGGCCCCCACGGGACGAGCAGCAGGCCCTTCGCGCAGAACCCCGCCAGCACGGTCGCGAGCAGGGTCAGCGACAGCCGGTACGCCGTCCGGTCGGGGACGCTGACCGCACGGTCCCCGGCGTCCACGACGGCCTCCACCGCGAACCGGCCGTCCTCGCCGAGCCCGGCGGAGAACGCGCCGCCCGCGGCGCGGACCCGCGCCGCGGCCTCCGCCAGCCCGTCCTCGCCGCGCTCCGCCGTGCGGACGCCGTCGTTGACGACGCGAAGCGTGACGGCCCCGCCGCGCTCGGACGTCTCGACCAGGCAGGACCGCGCCGTGCCCGCCCGGACCACGTCCGTGACGGCCTCGCGCAGCACCAGCGCCAGCAGCGCTCCGGCCGGGCCGAGCGGTTCGCGGTGCCCGGTCCGCACCTCGGCCCGGACGTCCGCCGCCTCCAGCAGGGCCCGCGCCGCCGTCGCCTCGGGCGCCAGCGACATGCTCCGGAAGTCGGCCGCCGCGGCGCGGGCGTCGTTCAGCGACCGCCGCGCGACCGCCAGCACGTCCCCGATCGCCTCGGGCCGCTCCGCCGCGCGCCGGGCGCCGGCGGAGATCGCGTGAAGCCCGGCGCCGAGGCCCCGGTTCAGTTCCGCCGCGATCCGCAGCCGCTCCCGGCCGACCGCCGCCAGGGTGAGCGGCAGCCGCGCCGCCGCCGCGTCGTCCGCGCGGTCGGCCAGCCGGACGAGCCCGTACAGCACCAGCGCGGCCAGCAGGCACGTGATCGTGACGTCGACGCTCGCGCCGTCCCGCAGGACGTCGATGAGCGTCGCGCTGCCGACGACCCCGGCCGCCAGGGGCCACGCGACCGCGGGCCGCGGGACGCCCGCCGCCAGCAGCGACCCGGCGACGAACGCGAGGATCACCGCCGACGTCCCGAACGCGAGGACGACCGTGTACGCGGCCAGGGCCTGCGCCGGGACGACCCAGCCGCGCCGCCACCGGCCGAGCCGCGGCATGACCCAGACGAGGTGCAGTACGAGGACCGACGCGACCAGGGCGACCGCCGCGCCGATCCGCACGGCTCCGTCGGTCCGGGACGGAGCCGCCAGCGCGTACACCCCGGCGAGCGCCGCCGGCACGACGCCGACGACCACCCGCGCGATCCGCGGATCCGGCCCCGCCTCAGCCAAGAACTTCGCTCCCCGTCACAAAACGGCAATTTTACCTGGGCGGCGGGGCAGCGGCGCGGGACGGGGTGCTCGCGGCGGCCGATCGTCTAATGCAACGGGGCCTTAATCGGAAATTTATTTTGCTCTGATATGATGGAGAAAATGGCACATAAGCTCCCCTTCGACGAAAGGGGAGCAGTTACATGGATGCGGGAAAGCCCAGCGCGACCGCGTTTTCCTCGGCGGCGGCACGGGCCGCCCACCTGGTGGCCGACGACGAGCCCCGGATCTTCGCCGACACCCTCGCAGCGCGGCTGCTCGGCGGGCGTGCAGACGAGATGATCGGCTATCACCGCGCGCAAGGCGGGCACATCATCCTCGCGGGGACGCGGGCCATCACGACCGTGCGGAGTCGGTATACCGAGGAACGGCTCGGCGGGCACACTCAGTACGTCATTCTCGGCGCGGGTCTCGACACCTACGGCTATCGCGGCGACGCCGGTGTGACGGTGTTCGAGGTCGACCGTCCGGCCACGCAGGAATGGAAGAAGAGTCTGCTCGAATCGGCTGGAATCGCGGTGCCCGCGTCCGTCGCGTTCGTCCCGGTCGACTTCGAGTCGGACGATCTCGTCGCCCGGCTCGAAGCCGCCGGACTCGACGCCGAGCGGCCCGCGCTGGTGAGCTGGCTCGGCGTCAGCTTCTACCTCACCCGGGACGCCGTCACGGCCACCCTCGCCCGCATCGGCCGGCTCGCGCCCGGGACCGAACTCGTCATGGACTACGCCCTCCCGGCCGGAACGCGGGACGCCGAAGGCGACGCCTACGGCGAGATCGCCGAGCGGGTCGTCGGGGAGTCCGGCGAGCCCTACCGGACCGCGTTCGCTCCCGGCGACATCGACGCCCTCCTCAAAGGACACGGGGTCGATGTCGCCGAGAACGTCCGCCTTGCCGATGCCGTCCCGCCGGAACTGTGGAGGCGCACCGATTCACTGCGCCCGTTCGACTATTTCCGGCTGGTCAGGGCCACCGTCACCGGCTGACCGGGTGCGGCGCCGCGCTCCGGCCGACCGGGGTCAGTGGGCCTCTTCGTACTCGCGCTCTTCCTCCTTCAGGGCCTCCTCGTGCGTCCGGACGACCTCGCTGTCGTGGATCTCGCCGCGCCAGCCCTCGACGTCGTCGGGGTGCGTGAGCGACTGCGTCATCACGTACCGGCGGAAGTGCTTCAGCTCCAGCCGGACGCGGCGGCCCTGCGCGCGCCAGAGGTTGCCGGTCCGCTCGAACAGCCCCTGCGGGTGGTATTCGAGGACGAGCAGGACGCGCGTCAGGTTCGGCGACAGCTTGTGGAAGCTGACCGTCCCGTCGACGTGTCCCTTCGAGCCCTTCGAGCGCCAGACGATGTGCTCGTCCGGGACCTGCTCGATGATGGTCGACTCCCACGTCCGGCTGGACCAGAAGACCTTCGCCTTCCAGTGCAGCTTCGTCTCGTCGGCCTGCTCGACGCTGACGACCTTCTTCATGAAGGACGGGAAGTCCTGCAGCTGCGTCCACTGGTCGTAGACGAGGCGGCGCGGCGCACCGATGTCGATCTGCTCGACGATGTTGGTGGTCTTCACCTTCTTGCCGCTCTTGCCGCCCTTGCCCTTCCCCTTGCCCTTGTCTCCGACGCCGGGAAGGGAGTCGGGCAGGGCGTCGCCGGCGGTGTCCTTGATCCGTCCGAGCAGGCCGGAGCCGTTGTGCTCGGCGTTCCCGCCGGACTTGCCGCTCGACTTGCCGGACTTCTTCTTGCCGGACTTGTCGTCCTGCTCCGCGGACGAGTCTCGCCGCCCGCTGATCGCGCGGCCCGCGGCGACCGCCGCGCCCGCGCCGAGCAGGACGCCGCCGGCCGTCCCGGCGGCCCGTCCGCCGCCGGGCACGTTCTTCGTGATCCGGCTGAGGCCGCTGCTGCGGCGGCGGCCCGGCAGCCGTCCCGCGACGCTCCCGATGTTGCTTCCGATGTTGCCGACGGGCAGTCGGCCCGTCCGACTTCCGCGTTTCATCCTTCGCTCCTCATTCCGGTGTTGTGACGACCTCGCCGTCGCGGATCTCGCCGCGCCAGCCCTCGGCCTCGTCCGGCCGGGTCAGCGCGCGCGAGGTCGCGTGGCGGCGGAAATGCTTGAGTTCGAGGCGGACGCGGCGGCCCTGCGCGCGCCAGAGGTTGCCGGTCCGCTCGAAGAGCCCGCGCGGGTGGTATTCGAGGACGAGCAGCACCCGCGTCAGATTCGGCGACAGTTCGTGGAAGCTGACCGTCCCGTTCACATGTCCCTTGCGGCCCTTCGAGCGCCAGACGATGTGCTCGTCCGGGACCTGCTCGACGATCGTGGACTCCCACGCCCGGCTGGACCAGAAGACCTTCGCCTTCCAGTGCAGCTTCGTCTCGTCGACCTGATCCACGCTGACGACCTTCTTCATGAAGGACGGAAACTCCTGAAACCGCGTCCACTGGTCGTAGACGAGGCGGCGCGGAGCGCCGACGTCGATCTCCTCGACGATGTTGGTGACCCTCGCCTTGCGGCCCCGGAGGCCGAAGACGCGGGCGAGGGTCTCCTTCAGGGCCGTCCAGCCGAAGCTCAGCAGCGCGCGGAACGGGGACTTCCCGTCGTGCAGCGCCGTGACCCCGGCCAGTGCCGCCCGCATGAGCGGACCGCCCTCCTCGGCCGCCGCCGTCAGCCGCCGGACGGCCCGTTCGAGCCGCTTCTCCAGCCGCCGGACGGCGGCGCGCGCCATCCGCCCGGCCAGGCTCCGGGCCGACAGCACGGCGGCGGCGCCGCCCGCGCCGGCGGCCAGGCCCGTCCGGAAGTTCATCTCGGCTCCATCCCGTGATCTCGTGCCCGTGATCTCGTGCGCTGTCGTCCGGTCTCGGTACGGCGGCCGAAGTACCCGGTCAAGCAGCGGCAAAACAGGCACCAAGGAAGCGGTCGGCCGAAGGGGCCCCGCGAGCGCGGCCGATGACCGCGACCGGACGGCGGAGTGAACGGCGGGTGTGCGCTCAGAGTGAACGGAGGGACACTCCTGTTCGGCCGACCAGACCAGCCCAGCGTGCGCACCAGACCAGACAGCCCACCTCAGGATGGTCCATAACGGTTAAGACTCTTGCGTAATCGAACCCTTGAACTGGTACGGACCAGTGTTTATCTTCATGGCCACAACGCGCGTTTGTGTTCAGTGAGCATTCACATCGCGCACATTTTTTCATGCGCGAAGGGGGGCGCCGGGGCGGGTCCGGGATCGCCGGACGCAGAACGTGATCATGTGATTCCCGACCGCAGTACTCGGCTCCCGGGGTTGACGGAGCATTCGGAGCCGATCACGGCAGGACGACCTCAGCGCATGAAATACGGCACACCTCAGCACGGGCGCGCCAACGTGCGTCCACCAATGCAAGGCGGAGAAGGCGGGGACAGATGAAACGGCACCTCCTGGGCGTCGTCGCCGCGGGTCTGACCGTGGCGCTCGGCGTCAGCGGATGCGGCAAGGGCAGCTCATCGGACAGCGGTTCGGACGGAAAGACCATCAAGTTCGTCGCCGCGATCTACGACGACAACACGAAGCCCTACTGGGACGCGCTCATCAAGGACTTCGAGGCCAAGAACTCCGGCTACAAGGTCAACCTCGAGATGGTCGACTGGTCCCAGATGGACGCGAAGGTGAAGACCTACGTCCAGACCAAGCAGGTCCCCGACATCCTGAACTACAACGCGTTCTCCGACTTCGCCCGGGACGGCCTCATCTACAAGGCGTCCGACGTGGTGTCCCCGGCGACGCTCAGCGACTTCACTCCCACGTTCGTCGAGCAGGCGAAGTACAACGGGGAGCAGTACGGCCTGCCGTTCATCTCCAGCGCCCGCCTTCTCTTCTACAACAAGGACCTCTTCGAGAAGGCCGGCATCAAGGCCGCGCCCGCCACCTGGGACGAGGTCAAGGCCGACGCGAAGAAGATCAAGAATGGCAGCACGATCGGCTACGGGCTGCCGCTCGGCCCCGAAGAGGCGCAGGCCGAGTTCTACTCGTGGGCGATGAACAATGGCGGCGGCTGGGTCGACGCGTCCGGGAAATGGGCGATCAACCAGCAGGCCAACATCGACACGCTGACCTTCCTGAAGGACCTCAACAAGTCCGGGCTGACCCAGCCGAACCCGGAGAGCACCGACCGGAAGACGGTGTTCAACCAGTTCGCGCAGGGCAAGATCGGAATGGCCATCGGCGGCCCGTTCACCAAGGCCGGATTCATCGACCCGGTGAACAAGAGCCTGAACTTCGGCGTCGCGCCGCTGCCGAGCAAGAGCGGCAGCGAGCACAACACGCTCGGCGTCATGGACGTTCTCGCCGCGTTCAAGAAGGACGGCAGCAAGAACCAGGACGCCGTCAAGAAGTTCCTCGACTTCTTCTACCAGAAGGAGAACACCTCGAAGTTCCTCACCACCGAGGGCTTCCTTCCGGTGACGAAGTCGGCCGGTGACGCGCTCAGCGCCGACCCGTACATGAAGCAGTTCGTGGACGCCCTCCCGACGTCCAAGTTCGCCCCCACGTCCAACCCGGCGTGGTCCGCGGTCGCGGGCGCGGTCAAGCAGGACCTCGGCAGCTCCGTGGCGAGCAAAGACCCGAAGACGGTTCTGGACAAGATCCAGGAGACCGCCGAGAAGGCCGGCTGAGTGCAGGACCTCAAGACCAGGCGGCGGGGGGCCGCCACCTCCCCGGCCCCCCGCCCCTCCCTGCTCCGCCGGACCGGACGGGCGCTGACCCCGCTGGCGTGGCTCGGCCCGTCCCTCGTGCTGATCTGCGTCGTCGTGCTGTGGCCCGTCATCGAGATGGTGCGGACGTCGTTGCAGGACATCACCTCGTCCGGCGTCACGCTCGGCTACAACGGCACCGCCAACTACACCGACCTGTTCGACGAGGACGACCTGATCCCCGTCGTGCTGCGCACGCTGCTGTGGGTCGGTGGAATCGTGGTCATCACGATGACGCTGTCCCTCGCGCTCGGCCAGCTGCTGAACGCCCGCTTCCCCGGACGGCGCGTCGTCCGCTGGGCCGTCGTCGTCCCCTGGGCGGCGTCGGTGCTGATGACGGCGCTGATCTGGAAATGGATGCTGGACAACTATTCCGGGCTCGTCAACCGCGTTCTGCTCGACCTCCACATCATCGACAAACCGGTGAATTGGCTGGCGCATCCGGGCCAGGCGATGCTGTGGATGATGTGGGTCGCGGTGTTCGTGTCGCTGCCGTTCACGTCGTTCGTGATCCTCGCAGGGCTCCAGACGATTCCGGAGGACGTGTACGAGGCGGCCCGCGTCGACGGCGCGAGCGCGTTCCGGACCTATTTCGGCATCACGCTTCCGCTGCTGCGCCCCGCCATTCTGATCGCGTCCATCATCAACGTCATCAACGTGTTCAACTCATTCCCGATCATCTGGGCGATGACCGCGGGCGGGCCGGGAAGCGACACCGACACCACGACAACGTTCATGTACAAACTGGCCTTCTACGACCAGCACGTCGGCGAGTCCGGCGCCATGGCGGTCGTGAACTTCGCCTTGATCCTCGTCATGGTGCTGTTCTATCTGCGGGCCGCACGTTGGCGGGAGGAGGTTCGATGACCGGAGCGAAGCGAGGATCATCGAACCTCCATCTCGGGGGCCTGGGGCGCGCCCCACAGAAAGGAAGGCGCCGATGACTCGGCGGGTCATTCTCACCGGGCTCGGCTGGCTGGTCGCCTTCGTCTTCCTGCTGCCGTACCTGCAGATGCTCATCACGGCGCTCAAGCCGGAAAAGGAACTGACGAAGTCGCCGGGCACCTATTTGCCGTCGCATTGGACGTGGTCGAACTTCATCGACGTCTGGTCGGCCGCGCCGGTCTGGACATATCTGCGGGTTTCGCTCACCGTCGCGGCCGCCGCGACGATCGTGACGCTCGCGTGCGCGATGCCCGCCGCGTACTACACGGCACGGAACCGTTTCCGCGGACGGGGGGCCTTCCTGCTGCTCGTCCTGGTGACGCAGATGTTCGCGCCGACCGCGCTGGTCATCGGCATCTACCGGGAAATGGTCGCGCTCAACCTGACCGACACGCTGCTCGCGCTGATCCTGGTGAACGCGGCGTTCAACCTGCCGTTCTGCATCTGGATCCTGCACGGTTATTTCTCCAGCATCCCGAAAGAGCTGGAGGAGGCGGCGTTCCTGGACGGCGCCGGGCGAGTCGGCGCGCTCACCCGCGTCACCCTGCCCATTTCCATGCCGGGCGTCGTCACCGCGATCGTTTACACGTTCATCGCGGCGTGGAACGAGTACATCGTGGCGTTGACGGTCACCGCGTCGCCGGACCGGCGTCCGCTGACCGTCGGCGTCCCGTCGTTCGTGACGCAATACCAGGCGCACTGGCAGTTCCTTTTCGCGACGTCGCTGATCGCGATCGTGCCGGTCGTCATCCTGTTCATCTTCATCGAGCGCTACCTCATCGGCGGGCTCACGGCGGGCTCGGTGAAATGAGCCTGATCGGACTCGACGTCGGCGGGACCACGATGAAGGCCGCCATCACCCGGGACTCCGCGGTGCTGGCGACCGACTCGTGGCCCACCGACCACGCGGACCCGGTGGGCGGCATCCTGGACTTCGCCGCCCACCTGGTCGCGCGCGCCGCCGCCCTCGGCTCTCCGGCCCGCGCCGCGGGAATCGCCGTCCCCGGGATCGTGGACGAGAAGGCGGGCGTCGCCGTCAACTCCGCGAACCTCGGTTGGCGGGACGTGCCCATGCTGGAACTGGTGCGGGAACGCATCGGGATTCCCGTCGCGATCGGCCAGGACGTCCGCACGGGCGGCCTCGGAGAGGCCGTTCTCGGCGCGGGCCGCGATGCCGGGGACTTCGTCTTCGTCGCCATCGGCACCGGCATCGCCGCCGCCCTCATCATCGGCGGCACGCCGTATCCGGGCGTCGCCGGCTGGAGCGGCGAGATCGGTCATGTGGTCGTCCGTCCGGATGGCGAGGACTGCGCGTGCGGCAACCGGGGCTGCCTGGAGACGTACGCCTCCGCCGCCGCGATCTCCCGCCGCTACGGCGGCAACGTCCCGGCCGAGGAGGTCATAGCCCGAGCCGGGAAGAACGACGAGAAGGCCGCGCGGGTCTGGTCGGAGGCCCTCGACTGCCTGGCGGACGGCCTGGCCGCCGCGACGCTCCTCATGGACCCCGGCCTGATCATCCTGGGCGGCGGCCTGGCCAAGGCGGACCGAGGACTCCTCGAACCGCTCGAAACACGCCTCGCGCCCCGGCTGACGTTCCGCGCGCCTCCCGGCCTCCTGCATTCCGAGCTGGACGACCAGGCAGCCGTGAAAGGCGCGGCGATCCTGGCCGCCCGCCTGGTGGAGGACCCGCCCTAGTCCGTTCCGCGCTCGCCGCGTTCGACGAATCTCGCAAGGTTGTCCAAGGCCATTCGGGTGCCGAGTTCGTTGTCCGCGGCGGGCACGCTGTCGGGCATGCCCTCGTGCAGGATGGTCACATCGGTGGCTCCGTCCGCGTCGGCGAGTGTCGTGGTCATCGTCATCTCGCCGTTCAACTCCGGGTCGTCGGTCTCGAACCGGAAGACCTCGACCACCTGCTCGTCCTGCACGACCTTCACGAACCGGCCGTGGTACGTGTCGGTATGGGCGGACGTCTTCCCGGTCGCGGCCGGTTCGTCATAGGTCAGCGAGATGCGGAAGGCGCCGCCTTCACGTCCGTCGAACTCGTGCACCCGGCTGGTCATGCCGTCCGGCACCCGCCAAGCCGCGATCGCGTCCGCATCGAGAAGCGCCCGAAACACCACCGAACGCGGCGCGTCGATGCGACGGGTGACCTGTGTCGAGTACATGAGGATCTACCTTGCCTCATGGAGCGGGCTGTTGTCCTTCCGCTGGACGGCGGTCGTATCGACGCTCGCGGGAGCGCCGCGGGAATCGGTGGCGCGAAGCTGCGGGAGCGGGAGTCCGCTCTCGTCGACGAGAACCGAGTGGGCCTCGTCCGGAGTGAACGCATGCCGTTCGCCCCACTGGCGCATGGCCACGATGACGGTGAAGAGGTCGCGTCCCGCGTCGGTGAGCACGTAGATCTGCCGGCGGCCTGACGGCGCCGTCCGCCGGTCGAGGATGCCGCGCTCGACCAGCCGCCGGAGACGGTCGGTGAGGATGTTGCGCGCGATCCCGGTGCGCTGCTGGAAGTCGGTGAACGAGCGGGCGCCGTCCATCGCGTCGCGAACGATCAGCAGGCTCCACCGCTCTCCGACGAGGTCGAGCGCACGGGCGACCGGGCAGGTGGAGTCGGTCCAGTCCATGTCGCCGAAGCGGGCGGTGGCGGTCATCACCCCTCCTGATGAGTTGCGGATTGAAACTATTCTGCCGTACGGTCAGTTTAGTTGCAATCTGCTACTGATTGGAGTCTCCCGTGAGCCTCACGTTCGGCCGGAGGGCGCTGCTCGCAGTGATCTGCTCGGTCGCCGTCGCCACGATCTACGCCGCGCAGCCCGTCCTCGCCCAGATCGGTCGTGACCTGGGCGTCCCGGACGCGGGCCTGGGCTGGATCGTGGCAGCGGGGCAGGTCGGCTACCTGATCGGCCTGGCCTTCCTCGTCCCGCTGGGGGACATGCTCGATCGGCGCGGGCTCATCGCGAGCCACCTGCTCCTCGCCGCGGTCGGCATGGCGCTGGCGGCGGCCGCCACCCAGCTCTGGCTGCTGCTCGTCGGACTCGCCCTGACCGGACTGTTCGCGGTGGTCGTCCAGACCACCGTCGCGTTCGCCGCCGACGTGGCGACGCCGTCCGACCGGGGCCGGACGCTCGGCATCGTCACTTCCGGCGTCATCATCGGCATCCTCGGATCCCGTGTCCTCGCGGGAAGCCTCGCCGCGGTCTGGGGATGGCGAAGCATCTACGTGGCGCTTGCCGCACTCCTCATCGCGCTCACTCTTCTCGTCCTGAAACTTCTACCGGCCGACAATCGCTCCACTGACGCGACGTACGGCCATGTGCTGGTCTCACTCGGCCGCCTCTTTCGCGAACCCGTGTTCCTCTCGCGCGGTCTGATCGCGTTCTTTCTGTTCGCTTCCTTCGGGACGCTCTGGAGCGGACTGGCGCTACCGCTCGCAGCGGAACCCTGGCACCTGAGCTCCGCGGAAATCGGCCTCTTCGGAATCGCGGGCCTCGCCGGGGCCCTGGGGGCCGCAAGGGCGGGACGATGGGCTGATGGCGGTCGCGCCAATCTCGTCACGGGGGTCGGGCTCGCGCTCCTGGCCGCGTCCTGGCTGGCCTCGGGTCAGGCGACCTGGTCACTCTGGCTGGTCGTGGTGGGTGTCGTCGTCCTCGACCTCGCGGTCCAGGCGGTGCACGTCAGCAACCAGCACTTGCTCACCAGCGTTTACTCGCACCAGACGAGCAGCGCCATCGGCGGATACATGCTCTTCTACTCGATCGGCTCAGCCCTCGGAGCAACCGCCACCACGACGGTCTACTCCGCTGCCGGATGGACCGGATCCGCCATTCTCGGGGCTGCCTTCGCCCTCTGCGGACTCTCCGTCTGGGCCGTCAGCCAACGCATGCGGCCAAAGCGAGACGGCGAGACGGTTCGCCCTACCGGGCACTCCGTCCTCTCAACACATCGAGCGCCCACTGCTGGATCGCGCTAACAGTCGGGCATCACCCCGGCGAGCGCACGGTGGCGGGGACGGGACGCGGGATTAGAGCGGTTTGGTGATGCGTCGCCGTCCGGTGCCATTCGTCGCGCGTCCAGCAAGGCTCGCGCCGCGAAGACGGTGACGAGCAGCATCGCCCCGCCGACCGCCCATCCGCCGAATACATCGGTCACCCAATGCTTGTTCAAATAGGTGCGCGTGCACCCCTCGACGTAGGCGAGGGTCACGATGGCACTCCAACTCCATATCCGCACGGCACGACCCGCACACGAATAGGCCAGGGCCAGGAAAGTGATTGTGCCGTAGATCACCAGAACCCGCGCGCAGCCACCGGACGGAAAGGTGCCCAGCGTGGTCGGCGGGTGTCCCCGGTCCACGACCTTGGCCAGCGCCGCCTGATCGAATTTCTGCACCAGCACGGACGTGCTGATGAGAAAGGCAGGAACCCAGGGCCGTTCTCGCCGCCACAACGCGACCCCGGTGAGCACGACGATCGCCACGAGGGCGACGAACCGGGTCTGCCAGACGTTGCCCAACCGTCCGACCAGCTCGACCGGATCGGCCCATTGCCTGTCGTAATGGTCCTCCATCAGGTCGAAAACCGCCCGGTCCACGGGGCCCTCGACGCGCTGCACCAGCTCGCCGAGGGCCAGACCGCCCGCCGTCAGCACGAACACCCCGGCTCCGTAGAGCATCACGAACCCGCCCACGGGACCGAGTGTCCCGGCTAACTGGGCGCGAGCGAGCACAAGCCGTCCCGGCGCGGACAGCCTCCCGAACCGATGGAACAGGAGCACCGAAATAACGGACACAAAGTGTACAGAGGTCATTGCTAACAGTATGATGATCTCCATAACAGAACATTAGCAGCACTGTCAGAAGCGGCTGCGGTCACCGGTCACCAATCCGGACATTGCACCTTCCCTGGCACGAACGATGACGACGGCACCGGAACGTTCCGCTTTCCGCCGCCCGCCGGAGTGCATCGCACAAGACCAGCGGTTGCCGCGTGTCAGGTGAATAGGCGTTGCACGAAGAAGACGGCCAGTGAGGCGATTATTCCCGTCACGTACTGCAGGATGGTCGCCGTTTTTATCGGAAGGCGGCGCAGGGTACGGAAATGCGTGTACGCCTGGAACGCGCCCGGCAGGTCGTGGGAGAGGAGGAGGTGTCCGGGCGGACGGTGCGTCTGCGCCATCAGCGGGTCCACGATCGTGTCGATGTGACGCCGGACCAGGTGCGCGAGCGTGACATAAGGCTGGACGCCGACGTACAGCGCCGTCACCACCGCCAGCACGGGAAACCCTACGTAGAACCCCTCCATCAACGCGCCCGGACGGTCACTGGTCACGCTCACGGTCGACACCTCGGACTGCAGGACGCCCGCCGCCGTGGCGATAGCGACGCGCGCGTACACCCGGCACAGTTGGACGATCGCCGGAGTGTGCGCCGGGTCCAGCCACGCCATCTGCAGGTCCCCGCAGCGGTGCAGGCGCAGCGGAACCTCGGCGAGGGTGTAGAGCCAGTACACGACGCCGCCGCCGACGAAACCCGTCCAGGCGCAGGAGATGTAGATCCACGCGCTGACCGCGACGGAATCGGTGTCCTGATGCGACATCGCGTAGACGAGAAGGGACGACATGACCGCGCCGCCCGCTCCCGCCGCGAGCTGCGGGACGAAACGGCGGCGCGTCCGCAGCCAGGCAAGAAACGCCCGCCGTTCCGCCGACACGGCGAGGAGGTCGGAGACGCCTTCGGCGAGGACCGCCGTCCAGCGCCAGGCATACCAGCCGAGGCCCAGCATGAGGACCGTGGTGACCGACGCCGACACGACGACCAGTTCGCCTGTTTCGCCGCGCAGCGGGTGCTCCTCCGCCAAGCCGCCGGCGACGAGCCCGAGCACGTACGGCCAGCCCGCCATGACCACGACCGAGACCGTCGCCGTCAGCGCGGACACCCGGCCGGGCAGGAGACGGGCGACCGCGCCGGCCAGCAGCACCACCAGAACGTGCGTGCGGCCCTCGTCGGCGAATCGGTTCAGGTCGTCCGCGGTCTTGGCGTCGGGAAGGCCGCGCCGGTCGATGGCGGCCAACCGCCCGAGAATGTCCCCCTGCGCCTGGGGAGCCGTCCCGCCGCGGCGTTCGCTGTCGTCTGTGCGCTCGGTCGCCTCTAACCCCATCGCGTCCCGCCCTGCCGTCGCCCACCGTGGCACCACCGTGACGATTCACGTCGGCGCGCACAAGCCGCAGACCGGACCTGGACGAACGGTCAGCTCTTCTGCGCGGTGATCCAGGTCGCAATCTGCGCGCGCGACGAGTAGCCGAGCTTGGCGAGGATGTGCTCCACATGCGAGTCGGCGGTGCGCTTGGCGATCGTCAGCCGTTCGGCGATCGCCCGGTTCGACAGCCCCTCCGCGACCAGCGCCGCGACCTGCAGCTCGCGGTTGGTGAGCGGGCCGCCGGTCCGCGCCCCCTCCCCCTCGGGACCCTCGCCGAGGGCGTCCTCGACGGCGTCCGCGAGCGGGAGCCGGCCGCCCTCCTCCAGCGCCGCGCGGAACGCCTCCTCGCCGAGGGCCTGCTGCGCCCGGTCGATGTGGATCTCGCGGAGCAGCGCGTGGTGCGGACCGAACCAGGACGTCTGGGTGAACTCGCGCAACCGGTCGGCGGCCCCCAGCAGCCGGACGGCCCGCGCCGCCTCGCCCCGGCTGGACAGGCACGCGGCGATCGACTCGAGCGCCAGCGTCGTGCCGAGCTCGTCGTCCAGGTCGCGCTTGATCCGCAGGGCCCGGCGGAGCTGCTCCATCGAGGCGTCGAGGTCGTCCGCCAGCCACAGCGCGAGCCCGCAGACGAGCATGCCGTAGGAGCGGACCCACAGCTCGCCGCGCTCCGCACCGGCCTGGGCGGCCGCGTCCGCGTGCGCGACGGACGCCGTGAACTCGTTCTTGAACAGGTACGCAACACCGCGGAACACGTCGATGAGCAGGAAGAGCAGGTCGTCCTCGCCGCTGCCGCGGGCCAGTTCGTCGGCCGTGCCGAGCAGCCGCAGGACGAGGTCGAAGTCGCCCTCGAACAGCGCCACGATGCCCTTCGCCGACACCGCGAGCGCGATGCCGCGCGGATCGTCGTCGGCCCGGCCCTGCGCCTCCGCGCGGTCCAGCAGTTCGCCCGCCCTGGCCAGGTCGTCCTGAAGCGTCATCGTCAGGGCGGCGATGGCGAGCAGGCCCGTCCAGCCCGGGCCGGTCGTGTCGCGCGTTTCGAGGACGCGGTCGACCCAGTGCCGGCCCTCGCCCACCGTCCCGCGCAGCGCCCAGAGGCGGCCGAGGGTCTCCAGGGCGTCGCGGAGCGCGCCGGGTTCGGCCGTCGCGACGACGTGCCCGAGCAGCGCGCGGATGTTGCCGCGCTCGCAGTCGAACCACTCGAGCCACTGGATCTGCGCCGCGCTCGGCAGCTCCGCGCGGGCACGCCGCAACTGCCGGGCGTACCAGGCGAAACAAGCGTGCCGGAGGCGGTCCCGCCCGCCGAGCCCGGCGAGGCGCTCGGCGCCGTACTCGCGGAGCGTGTCGAGCATCCGGTAGCGGGCCTCGCCGCCGCGGTCGGCGCGCTGCACGATCGACTTCTCGACCAGGCCGGTCAGGACGTCCGCGACGTGGTCGGCGGGGAGCCCGTCGCCACCGCAGACGTTCTCCGCGGCCTCCAGGTCGAAGCCGTCGGCGAACACCGAGAGCCGCGCCCAGAGCAGCCGCTCCTCGGGCGAGCACAGCTCGTGGCTCCAGTCGACCGCGGCGCGCAGCGTCTGGTGGCGCCGCACGCTGGTGCGCCTGCCGCGCACCTGGAACAGGTGGGTGCCGAGGCGTCCGAGCACCTGGTCGAGCGAGAACGCGCGGAGCTGGACGGCGGCGAGCTCGATCGCGAGCGGGATGCCGTCGAGCCGGTCGCAGAGCTGCACGGCCGCGTCGCGGTTGCCGCGGGTGAGCGTCCACCCCTGGACCGCGGCGGCCGCGCGCTCGGCGAACAGCCTGACCGCGTCGCCCTCGCCCTCGACCGCGCCGCCACCGTCGCCGTCCCCATCACCGTCGCCCGACCGCCCGAGCGGCGCGACGACCACGGTGTGCTCGCCCATGACGTCGAGCGCCTGCCGGCTCGTCGCGAGGACGCGCAGGCCGGGGGCCGTCCGCAGCATCGCCTCCGTCAGCGTCGCGCACTCGTCCAGCAGGTGCTCGCACGTGTCGAGGACGAGCAGCAGCCGCCGGTCGGCGAGGTGGTCGACGAGGCATCCGACCGCGGTCTCGCCCGCCTGCTCGGCCAGCCCGAACGCGTCGCAGATCGTCTGCGCCAGCAGCGACGGCTCGGTCAGCCCGGACAGGCCGACGAAGTGGACGCCCTCGTCGAACTCTTCCTCGGACAGGGCGGCGGTCCGGACGGCGAGCCTCGTCTTCCCGACGCCCGCGGGCCCGGTCAGCGTCACGAGCCGGTGCTCGCCGACGAGCCGCCGGAGCCGGACGAGCTCCGCGTCCCGGCCGACGAAGCTGGTGAACTCCGCGGGCAGCCTTCCCGTCTGTCGCTCCAGCGTCGAGTTCCGCACCACGGCTGCCTCCGAGTCAGCTTCCGCCGGAAGCCCGGCTACGAGGGGACGTCAGGATTGTAATCACGCTGCCACGGACAGCAACCTTGATCGTCCGTGGCGGGTAGGGAGGTGTCCACTCCCGGACGGGTCGCACACGCCCCGCCGGACGGTTTCGGTACGGGCGATCGGTGCAACTACCGATGTGCCGCCGCCGCGGCCCCGCCAGGATGGGCACCGGCCGGACGGGGGTGCGGTCCGTCCTCGGGTTGGGGGATGGGGCGTGGCCCGCGCCTTCGGACGGCCGTCCACCCGGCGTTCCCGCGCGGTCCGCCGAGACCGGCGGCCGGGGGCGGCTGCGGGAGGCCCCGGCCGCCGGACCCCGACCGGCGGGCGCGGATGGACGGGCACGGCTGGACGAAGGGGTCCGATGAAGACGGCGCAGACGCCGACGAACGCGAGCCTGTACAGCTGGGACGTGCGCTGCCCTGACGCGTGGCGCGCGGGCCCCGGCGGGATCAGCGCCGACCGGCGGCGCGCGGTGGCGGCCCTCGCGGAGGCGCTGGCGGCCGAGCGGGGCGGCGCGTCCGGCGCGGTGTGGGCGGTCCGGCTGAAGCCCGGACGCCCTCCCGAGTACTGCTACGACGGGTTGATCGCCGAGGGCTTCCGCGATCCGGCGTCGGGCGCGGTCACCGTCGAGGCGCCCTCGCCCGCACGGTCCTATGCGTAGGCTATTCCCGACGTTTGACAGGTAGGGAATCACCTACGTATCGTCTGGCACATGAACATCACGCATGTGCGGCTGCTGACCGTTCCGGTGTCCGACCAGGACGCCGCCAAGTCCTTCTACGCGGACACGCTCGGCTTCGAGGTCGTGGCCGACCAGTCCACGGGACCGGTCCGCTGGCTCCAGCTCGCCCCCAAGGGCGCGCAGACGAACGTCGTCCTCGCCGCCCACGTGCCCGGGCACACGCCGGGGAGCCTCCACGGGCTGATCCTGGAGACGTCCGACCTGGACGCCGACTGCGCGCGGCTCCGCCAGGCCGGGGTGGACGTCGACGGCCCGCAGGACCTCCCGTGGGGACGGCAGGCCACGCTCACCGACCCGGACGGGAACGGCCTCGTCCTGGCCGAAGCGTGACCGCGGACGTCTTCGCGGCGCTCGCGAGTCCCGTCCGGCGGGAGCTGACCGGGCTCCTGCTGGACGGGCCGCGCCCCGTGAACGACCTCGCGTCCCACTTCGCGATGAGCCGGCCGAGCGTCTCCGAGCACCTGAAGGTGCTGCGGGACGCCGGGCTCGTCACCGAGCAGCGCAACGGGCGGCAGCGCATCTACCGGCTGGAGCCGGGGCCGCTGCGCGAGCTGTCCGAATGGCTGCACCCGTACGAGCGGTTCTGGCGCGAGAGGCTCTCCGACCTGCGCAGACTCCTCGACGAGGAGGAGGGCGAGGGATGACGCCCGTGCTGGAGGCCGCCGGGCTCGCCAAGCGGTACGGCTCCGTGGAGGCCCTCGCCGGGCTCGACCTCGTCGCCGAGTCCGGCCAGGTCGTCGCGCTGCTCGGGCCGAACGGCGCGGGCAAGACGACGTTCGTGCGGTCGGTGGCGACGCTCGTCCGACCCGACCGGGGGACGCTGCGGGTGGACGGCGTCGACGCCGTCCGGCACCCCGGCCGGACGCGCCGGATCATCGGGCTCGCCGGGCAGCACGCGGCCGTGGAGGCGGCGATGACCGGGCGGGAGAACCTGGAGATGATCGCCCGGCTGTTCGGGCAGGGCCGCCGCGCCGCGCGGGAGAGCGCGCGGCGGGTGCTCGACCGGCTGTCGCTGGGCGAAGTGGCCGACCGGCTCGTCCGCACCTACTCCGGCGGGCTGCGCCGCCGCCTCGACCTCGGCGCGTCCCTGGTCGGCGCGCCCCGCCTGCTGCTGCTGGACGAGCCCACCACCGGCCTCGACCCGCGCAGCCGCATCGAGCTGTGGGACGCGATCGGCGACCTCGTGTCCGGCGGCACCGACGTCCTGCTGACCACCCAGTACCTGGACGAGGCCGACCGGCTCGCCGACCGGATCGTGATCGTCGACCGCGGCCGGGTCGTCGCGGAGGGCACGCCGCCCGAGCTGAAGTCGCGGACCGGCGGCGACCTGGTGGAGGTGCGCGTCCGCGACCACGCCTCGGTCGGGATCGCCGCCGGGGCGCTGGCGGCGTTCGGCGCCGTCCAGGCCGACCCGGCGTCGCTGCTGGTCACGATGGCCGCCCCGCACGGCACGGACGACCTGATGAGGGCCGTCCGCGCGCTGGACGAGCGGCGCGCCGCCGTCGCGGACATCGCGCTCCGCCGCCCGACCCTCGACGAGGTCTTCCTCGCCCTGACCGGGGCGCCCGAACGGAGCCCCGCATGACCGCCGCGCCACCGAGGGCCGGTTCAGGGGCCGGTTCAGGGGCCGGGTTGGGCGCCGGTTCCGGGGTCGGGCTGGCGGCCGCGAGCTGGACGGTCGCCCGGCGCGGCGTCCTGCGGACGGTGCGGACCCCGCAGATCATCGTGATGGGGCTCGTCCAGAGCGTCGCGTTCCTGCTGATCTTCCGGTACGTGTTCGGCGGGGCGATCGGCGGCGCGACCCGCGGGCACGGGCTGAGCTACGTCGACTACATGATCCCCGGGCTGCTGACGGTGAGCGGGCTGTTCGCCGGGATGAGCGCGGCCGTCGCCGTCGCGGACGACCTCGGCTCCGGCTACCTCGACCGGCTCAGGTCGCTGCCGATGCCGCGGCTCGCCGTCATCGCCGGGCAGGTCGCGGCGGACACCGTCCGGGTCGCGCTGATCCTCGCCGTGTCTGCCGGGCTGTCGTTCGCGGTCGGGTTCCGCGTCCACGCGGGCTGGGGTTCGGCGCTCCTCGGGTTCGGGCTGTGCCTGCTGTTCGGGTTCGCGTTCGTGTGGGTGTTCGTCGCGCTCGGGCTGCTCACCGCGAACCCGCAGGCCGCGCAGGGCGTCGGGTTCCTGGCGCTGCCGCTGAGCTTCGTGTCCGGCGCCTACGTGCCGGTGGACACCATGCCCGGGTGGCTGCGCGGCTTCGCCGAGAACCAGCCGGTCACCGCGATGATGGACGCCGTCAGGTCGCTGACGCAGGGCGACGTCCTGGACGGCGGCGGCCACGACGTCGCCGTGGCGCTCGCGTGGACGGCCGGGATCATCGCCGTCTCCGCCGCCGTCGCGGTCGCCCGCTTCCGCCGGATCTGACGCCCGACCCGACGCCCGACCTGACGCCCAACCCGAGGCCCGACCTGACGCCTGACCTGGACGAGGGGACATGAACGCGAAGGATGACGGAATGGAGGGCGGCATGGAGGACCGGATGAGCGGCGAACCCGCGTCCATCGAGGTGGACGAGTTCCTCCCGCACCCGCCCGCGAAGGTGTGGCGGGCGCTCACCGACCCCGACCTGCTGGCCCGCTGGCTGATGCCGAACGACTTCAAGCCCGCGGTCGGGCACCGTTTCGCATTCACCACCCGGCCGATCCCGAACATCGGCTTCGACGGGATCATCGCCTGCCGGGTCCTGGAGCTGGACGAGCCGCGGCTGCTGCGGATCTCCTGGGGCGGCGGCGGGCTCGACACGACGGTGACGTGGCGGCTCGTCCCCGAGGGGCGCGGCACCCGCATGTTCATCCGGCACGCGGGCTTCGACCTGGACGACCCCGTCCACGCCTTCGCCTTCCGCGGCATGGGCAGCGGCTGGCGCTCCCACGTCCTCCGAGCCCTCCACCAAACCCTCACCGACCTCCCCCGGGACGGTTGGGGTTAGGTGGGCTGGGGTCGGCGTAGATGCCCTTGAGCATGCCGGTAGCCTCGCCCACTTCGATGAGGTGGCCGTCTGGGTCGCGCATGTAGCAGCGGATCTCGGCCTTGCGGTCGAGCGGCTCGGTCAGGAACTCGGCGCCGAGGGAGCGGGCACGTTCGTAGAACGCGGCGATGTCGGCCACGCGGACGTTCATGAACGCCGTGACCGGGTCGCCCGGCTCGGGGGCCCTGAGGACGATATCGGGCTTGTCGGGGGTGGGCCCGCCGCCCGGGTTCATGATGATCCAGGTGTTCGCGACCTTGACGATGGCGGGGTTCTCTTCCAGCACGACCTCGCCGCCGAGGACGTCCGCATAGAACGCGCGGGAGCGGGCGACGTCCCGCACGGTCAGGAAGTGCGTCAGCACCAGCCCTTGCTCGGGTGCGGGCAGTTGGCTCCGGTCGACCATCTCCGCGTCCTTTCCGCGTCCTTCCGCGCGTCGGCTCCGACTCACGTCACGGCGTACTCCTCCCCTTCGGTCCCTTCTCCAACCGCACGTCAGACGGCGGGTTCGAGGGGCGGACGGTCGCTGAACTGGGTGCGGTACAGCTCGGCGTAGCGGCCCTCGGCGGCGAGGAGCGCCTCGTGGGTGCCGCGTTCGACGATGCGGCCGTCCTCGACGACGAGGATCTGGTCGGCGGCGCGGACGGTGCTGAGCCGGTGCGCGATGACCACGGCGGTGCGCCCGGCGAGCGCCTCGGTCAGCGCCTCCTGGACGGCGGCCTCGGACGTCGAGTCGAGGTGGGCGGTGGCCTCGTCCAGGATGACGACGCGCGGGCGGGCGAGCAGCAGCCGGGCGATCGTGAGCCGCTGCCGCTCGCCGCCGGACAGCCGGTAGCCGCGTTCGCCGACGACGGTGTCGAGCCCGTCGGGCAGCCCGGCGATGAGGGCGTCGAGGCGGGAGCGGCGCAGGACGTCCCACAGCTCGTCCTCCTCGGCCTCGGGACGGGCGAGCAGCAGGTTCTCGCGGATCGTCTCGTGGAAGAGGTGGCCGTCCTGCGTGACCATGCCGAGCGTGTCGCGGATGTGCTGGAAGGACAGGTCGCGGACGTCGACGCCGCCGAGCCGGACGGCGCCCGAGTCGACGTCGTAGAGGCGGGGCAGGAGCTGCGCGATCGTCGACTTGCCCGCGCCGGACGACCCGACCAGCGCGATCATCTGCCCGGGCTCGGCGCGGAACGACACGTCGTGCAGGACGTCGACGCCGCCGCGCGTGTCGAGCGTGGCGACCTCTTCGAGCGAGGCCAGCGAGACCTTGTCGGCGGACGGGTAGGCGAACGTCACCCCGTCGAACTCGACGGAGACGGGCCCGTCCGGGACGGTGCGCGTCTCGGCCCTCTCCGCAACGAGCGGCTTCATGTCGAGCACCTCGAAGACCCGCTCGAAGCTGACCAGCGCGCTCATCACCTCGACGCGGGCGCTGGCGAGGGCGGTCAGCGGCGCGTAGAGGCGGGTGAGCAGGAGCGCGAGGGCGACGACGGCGCCCGCGTCGAGGTGGCCGCGCAGCGAAAGCACGCCGCCGAGCCCGTAGACGAGCGCGAGCGCCAGCGCGGACACCATGGTCAGCGCGGTGATGAAGACGTGCTGCACCATCGCGGTGCGGACGCCGATGTCGCGGACGCGCCGGGCCCGCGCGGCGAACTCGGCGGACTCCCGGGCCGGACGGCCGAACAGCTTGACCAGCGTCGCGCCGGGCGCGGAGAAGCGCTCGGTCATCTGCGTGCTCATCGCGGCGTCGTGCCCGGCGGCCTCGCGTTCGAGCCGCGCCAGGCGGCTCCCCATCCGCCTGGCCGGAAGAACGAAGACAGGCAGCAGAACCAGGGCGAGCAGAGTGATCTGCCAGGAGATGCGCACCATCACGGCGAAGGTGAGCAGCACGGTCACCAGGTTGCTGACCACACCGGACAGGGTGTCGCTGAACGCGCGCTGCGCCCCGATGACGTCGTTGTTGAGACGGCTGACGAGCGCGCCCGTCCGGGTGCGGGTGAAGAACGCGACCGGCATGCGCTGGACGTGGTCGAACACCGAGGTGCGCAGGTCGAGGATCAGCCCCTCGCCGATGCGCGCGGACAGCCACCGGTTCGCCAGCCCGAGACCGCCCTCCGCCAGCGCCAGGAACGCGATCAGGATGGCGAGCCAGACGACCGTGGACGAGTCGGACTTGTCGACGATGGCGTCGACGACCTGCCCGGCCAGCACCGGCGTCGCGACCGCGAGCACCGCCATCAGCACGCTGAGCGTGAGGAACGCGGCCAGCGTGCGCCGGTGCGGGCGGGCGAAACCGGCGATCCGGCGCAGCGTCGCCTTCGAGAACGGCCTGCTGTCGCGCGCGTGCATCGCGTGGTGCAGTGACATCCACGCGGTGACTTCCATGTCCATGACGAACCCCGTCGATCGTTAGCCTGGTGAGAGCCAGCCTGCGACCTCAACGATGGTTGAGGTCAAGTCGCCGCCCGTCGACTCAGGGTCGCGCGTGGGTACGACATTCTCGCCGGAGCCTCCAGGACGCTCCCGCCCCGCGGGGCTCCGGACGCCTCCCTCCGACGAAAGGGCGCATGTGGACATCGACGGTCTCCGAGCCGACACCCCCGGCTGCGCGAAGGTCGCCCACCTCAACAACGCGGGCGCGGCGCTGCCGCCGCGTCCCGTGATCGACGCGGTCGCGGACCATTTCGAGCTGGAGTCGACGATCGGCGGTTACGAGGCCGCCGAGCAGAACGAGACGGTCATCGCCCGTTTCTACGGTGCGATCGCGGAGCTGATCGGCGCGCGCGCGGACGAGATCGCCTATGTGGAGAACGCGACCCGAGCCTGGGACCTGGCCTTCTACGCCATTCCCTTCACCGAAGGCGACCGCATCCTCACCACGACGAGCGAGTACTCCAGCAATGCCATCGCCTACCACCAGGTGGCCTCGGCCAAGGGCGCCAGCGTGGAGGTCGTCCCAGACGACTCGGATGGAACGCTCTCACTGGACGCCCTTGCGGCAGAGCTGGCCAAGGGCGATGTCCGTTTGGTGTCGCTGAACCACATCCCGACGCACAACGGGCTCGTCAACCCGGCAGCCGAGGTCGGACGCCTGTGCCGGGAGCACGGTGTCCTGTTCCTGTTGGACGCCTGCCAATCCGTGGGCCAGCTCGTCGTGGACGTCGCCGAGATCGGCTGCGACATGCTCTCCGCGACCGGACGGAAGTTCCTGCGCGGCCCGCGCGGGACGGGTTTCCTCTACGTGCGGCGCGAAATCGTCCAGACGCTGGAGCCGCCGTTCCTCGATCTGCAGGCCGCCAGCTGGTCGCCGTCCAGCGGCTATGAGATCCGCGAGACGGCGCAGCGCTTCGAGACGTGGGAACGGTATGTCGCCGGGCAGATAGGGCTCGGTGTCGCCGCCGACTATGCGGCCGACCTAGGTATGCGGGCCATCGAAGAGCGGGTGATCTGGCTCGGGTCCCGGTTGCGGGAAGAACTGGCCGCCCGGCCTGGGGTCACCGTCCAGGACAAGGGCGCGTTGCAGTGCGGCATCGTCACGTTCACCGTGGACGGGATGGAGCCCGGCGCCATCAAGCAGGCCGCCAGGGAACGTGGGGTCAACGTCAAGGTCACCGATCCGCTCGACCACGGATATGACGCGGGCGCCGTCCCCCACTCGGTACGGGCCTCCCTGCACTACTACAACACCGAGGACGAGTTGGACCGGCTGCTGTCCGTCCTGCCCTGACGCGCGAGGTCGCCCAGCGTGACGATGCCCACGGGACGTCCGTCCTCGATGACGGGCAGGCGGCGCACCGAGCGCTCCCGCATGATCTGCGCGGCCCGGTCGAGGGAGTCGTCCGGGCCGACGGTCACCGTCCCGCTGCTGGCGATGCGGCCGACCGGCGCCTCCTTCGGGTCCCCTCCGGCGGCGAGCCCGCGTATCACCAGGTCGCGGTCGGTGACGACCCCCATCAGCTCGTCGCCGTCGGCCACCAGCACGGCGCCGATCTCCTCGTCGCGCATCGCCCGCGCCACCGTCACGAGGTCGAGCTCCGGGGACACCGAGGTAGGGGAACCGGTCATGATGTCGCGGACCTTCGCTGCCATCGCACACTCCTCCTAGAGCCTCGTGGGGTCCGCCTCCGCGGCCCGGGAACGAGGCGGGCCCTACCCGACAGAAACCGGCTCATTCCTGAGGATCCGGGCCGATCAGGCGGGGGCGCGGACGTGAGTAAGGCGCGACATCGGCGCGGCCTGTGCGAAGTCTGCCGAACCTTCTCGATAAACTTCGCATCCTCACATATGCACGGGGGTTGTCGGGGGAAAGACGGCTCCGTCTGCCGGGGATGCGCCAGCCGAGGAGGTCGGGGCCGTGGACGACGCCAAGCAGGAACCGGTGACGTCCGGTTCCGAGGAGAACGAACCGAAGGACGACGAGCGGGAGTCGGCGCGGACGGCGACCGCCGAGTTCGCCGTCCCGAAGAACGTGTCGCTGACCAGGCCGGACATCTCGATCCAGCGTCCCACGCCGCCGAAGCCCGAACCGGAGCCGGAACCCGAGCCCGAGGCGGACGAGCCCGAGGACGAGCACGACGAGGAGCCTGCGGCCGCTCCACCGCAGGGGCCATGGTCCGCCCAGCTCCCCGAGTCCGCGCAGGACGAGCCTGAGACCGCACAGGACGTCCCCCCACCGAGTGGGGCAGGGCCCACGCGCGTCGAACGTCTGCCCAACCTCCCCACTCCAGGCCACACGCCGGAGGATTCTCCGGCCGTCCGATCGTCCGGCCAGTGGGTCGTGCCCTGGGACGGAGGGTCGGCCCCCGCCGCCTCCACTCCCGCCGCCCCTCCCCCGCCGCCCGCATCCACACCGCCCCCATCCACACCGCCCGTGGCGGCACCGCCAGTAGCCGCACCGCCCGCGCCCCCCGCGCCGCCGACGCCCTCCACACCGCCGCCCCCGCAGCCCGCCACCGCGCCCGAACGCGAGCGCAAGGGCGGGCGGCGCGGACTCGTCGTGCTTGTCGCCGCCCTGGTGCTGGTGGTCGGGGTCGTCGCGGGCCAGCTCGTCCGTCCCGTCCCAGACCCGACGGTCAAGCAGCTCATCGCGTCCAGCCACGCCTTCCCCGGCCAGGCCCCGGCACTGCCGTGGCCGACAGTGGGGCAAGCGGTGGTCCACGTTGAGGGCCTCGGGACGATGGGCACGTCCGGTGGGGCGACATCGATCCCAACGGCGAGCGTCGCGAAGGTCATGACCGCCTACGTCTACCTCCGCGAGCACCCGTTGAAGCAGGGCCAGCCGGGCCCGGTCCTCACGGTCTCGCCGCAGGCGGCCGCGCAGATCCCAGCGCGCAAGAAGCGCGGGGAGTCGCTGCTCGGCGTGACCGCGAACCAGAGGCTCACCCAGCGGAAGGCCCTGGAGGCCCTGCTCGTCATCTCCGCGAACGACATCGCGCATGAGCTGGCGCGCTGGGATTCGGGAAACGAGCAGGCGTTCGTGGCCAAGATGAACGAGACCGCGAAATCGCTCGGGATGACCGGCACCCGCTACACCGACCCGAGCGGATACGACTCCGGGACGGTCAGCACCGCCGCCGATCAGGTGAAACTGCTGCGTGCGGCGATGTCCATCCCAGCGTTCACCGAGATCGTGAACAACCGCGCCTACGTCGCCGACGACGGCACGCCGCCCCGCGAGGGCGGGAACTTCCTGCTCGGCCAGTACGGCGTCGTCGGCGGCAAGACCGGCTACACGGACGCGGCCGGAGGCAACTTCGTGTTCGCGGCGCGCAAGAGCGTCGGGGGCGTGAACGTCCTGCTCGTGGGCGCGGTGATGGGCCAGCACTCCCCGACGGCGGCGGGCGCGGTCAGCGCGGCGGAGCGGCTCGTCTTCGCGGCGGAGGCGGCGCTGGTCCCGGCGACGGTCGCGCCGAAGGGCGCCCGGGTCGCCCGGGTCGACGACGGGCTCGGCGGGACGACGCCGCTGCGCGCCGCGGCCCCGGTGACGGTCGTCGGCTGGCCCGGGCTCACCGTGCCGATCGCCGTCAGGGGAAACCCGCCGCACGAGGCGCGCGCCGGCAAGAAGGTCGGCGCCGTCAAGGCCGGAGCGGCGACCGTCCCCCTGCAACTCGGACAGAAGCTGGAAAAGCCGTCCGTCGTCAAACGCCTCATCCGCTTCAACTGACCGCGACGCCGACACCTACCGCGCATAAAGCACGGACAGGAAACGGATCAGCAGCGCCTCGCGCGTCGCGGGCGGCAGGACGTCCAGAATGGCGTTGACCGTCGCCATGGACGGCGCCGCGGCACCACTCTCAGAAAGATCGACGCCGACCGACCTGAGCAGTTCACCGAACCCGGCGTCGTCGAGACCGTCCAGGTCAAGGCCGGCGAGCGCGTCCGCGAGACCAGCCGGAACGTCCGGCGGCCCGGCCACCCTCGCCGCCTTGACGGCGTCGGAAAGCGCCCCGAGAAGGGCCTCCACGTCGCTGACGCCGGTCAGCGTGAAATGCAGGTTCGGCGGAATCCCCTGGTAGGAGAGCTGAGGCTGGAAGAACCAGCCGCGCGCCCGCGCCTCGTCGGCGACGACGAACACGTCGAGTTCCGGGTCGTCCGACGCGACGGCGACGAGCGGAACAACGGGCTCCCCGAGCACCCGCAACCCAGGAATTTCGGCGACGCCTTCAACGAGCCGTTCCGCCACCCGCATCGAAGTCGAGGCGAGTTCGCGGTACCCGCGCGCACCGACCGCGTTCAGAGTGGCCCAGGCGGCGCCCAGCGGCCCGGCGCTCTTGCTGCTCTGCACACCCGCGTTGATGACGGTGTATCCGGGCCATTCCGCGGACGCGAAGTAGGCGCACCGGCGCAGCGACTCGTCCGCGAAAAGGACGACCGACGCACCCTTCGGCGCATACCCGTACTTGTGCAGGTCGCAGGAAAGGGACGTCACCCCGGGCACGGACAGGTCGAACGGCGGCACGTCGCGTCCCGCCTCCCGCAGCCAGGGCAGCACCCAACCGCCCACGCAAGCGTCCACATGGCACGGAATCCCTGCGGAAGCCGCGACCGCCGCGATCTCGGGAACCGGGTCCATGACGCCTTGCGGATAGGACGGGGCGGAGGCGACGACCAATACCGTCCGCGCCGTAATCGCACCAGCGACAGCGACGGGATCTGCTCGGAATGACGAGTCGACAGGAACCTGCACGACCTTCGCGCCCAGGTAATGCGCCGCCTTGTGAAAGGCCGGATGCGCGGTGGTCGGCACCACGATCTCGGGCCGTCCGTCCACCGAACGACGATCCCGCGCCGCCTTGACCGCCAGCATGATCGACTCGGTGCCGCCGCTGGTGAAGATCCCGGAGCCGCCGCCGAGCCGGTCCGCGACCGCGCCGACGACCTGGCGTTCCAGGGCGACGATGCTCGGGAACGCGGTCGGGTCCAGGCAGTTGACCTCCAGCATCTCCTGGAACGCGGACGCGGCGAGGGCGTGCACGGCCTCGCGTCCGGTGTCGTAGACGTAGGCGGTCACCTGGCCGCCGCGCACGGGCAGGTCGGCGTCCCGCAGCCGGGCCAGCTCGGCGAGCAGTTCCCCGGCGGGACGGCCGGTTTCGGGGAGACGGTCAGACGGCATGTCCCTGCTCTTCCTCCAGTTTTCCAACCCCGCCCGCACGGCGGTGGACGGCGGCGGCCCGCCGGTACGCCAACGCCAGCGGCACGCTCAGCGACAGCAACACCGCCGGGACGATCGAGAACCCGACGCTGAGCCCGGTCAGCGCCGACCCCTCCTGCACGACGGGCTCGTCGAGGTCGGACGACCGGAACGACGACACGGTCAGGATCAGCGCGTAGATCCCGGGCCCGAGGGCGAACGCGCCGGTCTCGGCGGCCGTCCACAACCCGGTGAACGCGCCGGACTGGGCGTGCCCGGTGCGTCCGGCGTCGGCGTGGACGGTCTCCGGCAGCAGCGACAGCGGCAGCAGTTGCACGGCCGCGAAGCAGAAGCCGGTCAGCGCGCTGAGCGCCAGCACCCCGGGCACCGACCCGATCAGCGGGTACACGGCGACGGCCGTCACCGCGAAGATCACGAGCGCCGCGACGTAACAGTCGATGTATCCGTACCTGCGGGCCAGCCACCGCCACACCGGGACCGCGAACGCGGTCGGCCCGACCATGCACACGAACATCGCGGACGTGAGCCCGTAGTCGTCCAGCCGGTAGGTCGCCACATAGGGCGCGCCCGCCAGTTGGACCGCGACGGCGAGGGTGTTCCCGACGTTGGCGCTGAGCAGCAGGAAGAACGGGCGGTTCCCGCGCGCGGTGCGCAGCGCGGCGGCGAGGCCCAGCGGACGCGGCCCCGGCCGGGACGGCACCCACCGCGTCGCCAGCGCGCTCCCGACCATCGCCGCGCCCATGAGGAGCCCGATCACGACGCCCATCAGCGCGTATCCGGCGCGCCCGCCGCCGCCGACGTCGGCGAGGGCGGGGGCGATGCCGCCCGCGAGCAGGATCCCGACCGTCAGGCACACCACGCGCCAGGCCATCGCCCGGCCGCGCTCGGCGGGGTCGTCCGACACCTCGGCGGGCAGCGCCACGTACGGCACCTGGAAGCAGGAGAACGCGCTCGCCGCCAGCAGGAACGCGACCCCGGCCCAGGCGGCGGCGAACCCCGGCGAGCCGCCGGGGACGGCGAACATCGCGGCGAACAGCACCGGCACGGTCACCGCGCCGAGCAGCAGGAGGCGGGTGCGGCGGCCGGTCCGGACGGCCTCCCGGTCGCTGGCCGCGCCGACGATCGGGTTCAGCAGGACGTCCCACGCCTTCGGCACGACGAGCGCGACGCCCGCGACGGCCGCCGACACGCCCAGCACGTCCGTCAGGTAGTAGAGGAGCAGCAGGCCGGGGACGGCGGAGAACACGCCCGTCCCGATCGAGCCGACGCCGTAACCGAGAAGTCTCCGCCGCGGCAGCGCCGCCGTCGTGGTCATCCGGCGGTCTGGCCGGGCAGGCCGATCGCGGTCGCGACGAGGCGGCGGACGTGCGCGCGGAACCTGGCCAGCTCGCGCGGGTCGCCCATGCCGCGGCGGCGCCCGTCGCCGTCCAGGACGCCTCCGGCGCCGAACCCGTGGGTGCACCAGACGATCGTCCACACGACGTACTCGATGTCGACTCCGTCTGGCACGACCTTGCGGGCGGCGGACACGACCATTTCCATCAGGGGCCGGACGTACTGCTCCTCAAGGTGCGCGATGTCCGAGGCGTCCGACAGCCAGCGGTGCATCCACAGCGCGGGGATTTCCGGGTGCTCGACGCAGAAGTCGATGTAGCGGTCGGCGAGCGCGACCATCCCCTCCGCGTCGCGCGGCACCTCGGCGAGCGCGCCTTCGAGCGCCGCCCGTTCGGCCTGGTGGGCGCGTTCCATGACGGCCAGGTACAGGTCGCGCTTGCCGCCCGCGTGGTAGGCGACGGTGGCGACGTTGAGCCCCGCCGCCTCCGCGATCATGCGGGTGGACGTCCCGTCGTAGCCGAGCGCGGCGAACAGCCTGGTGGCCACGTCCAGGATGCGCTCCCGGCCGTTGTCGCTGCTGGTCATTCCTCCACGCTAGGCGGTCGACCACATCCCGGTCAAACGATTGATGGAGAGACTAGGAACGGCGGGTGGCGGGCCCGGCGAACACGGCGGCGGCGCCGAGCCCCAGGTAGACGAGCCCGGTCGCGTACCGCTGCCGCCGCCGGAACACGGGACGGGCCCGCAGCCACGCCCCGATCGACCCGGCCGCGACCGCGTACACGATGTCGCTGACCAGGCCGATCAGCGCGAGGACGACGCCCATCACGGCGATCTGCAAGGGGACGGCGCCCGCGTCCCGGTCGACGAACTGCGGCAGGAACGCCAGGAAGAACAGCACGACCTTCGGGTTCAGGACGTTCACCAGCATGCCGTCCAGATACACACGCCGCAACGGCTGCGGCTTGAGTACGGGCCCGTCGAACTCGTCCCTGCCGCGCAACGTCCGGTAGGCGAGGAACACCAGGTACGCGGCGCCCGCATAACGCAGCACGCCGAACGCGGTGGCGGACGCGGCGACGACCGCCGACAACCCGGCCGCCGCCGCGGCGATATGGACCAGCGTCCCCGTCTCGACACCGAGCGCCGACGCGACCCCGGCACGCCGTCCCTCCCCGATGCTGCGGGTGGTGATGTAGAGATGGTTCGGTCCGGGTATGGCGACCAGCGTCAACGCGGCCAGCAAGAACAGCAGAGGGTTAGTCACGGCCCGGACACTAGATCCGCAATGGCCTACCCACCAGGTCCAATCATCCCACTAGACCATGGACCAATCTCAGGCGAGCGACCGTCCGTCAGGGCACGGCGTATGCCGGACAGGCCGTATTCGAAGGCACGGTCGACATCACCTCCGAGCCGGAAGGCGCCGATGAGCTCCATCTCGATGAAGCCGGTGGCCCAGGCCGTCACCAGGCGGGCGGCCTCAAGCGCCTCGTGTTCGCCGACGAGTTCCCTTGAAGCGTGCAGCACCGGGCCGGAGGCACGGGCCAGGGCCTCGGACGGCGCGTCCGCGGAAAACATCAGCCGAAACCCCTCCGGCCAGGACCGTGCGAACTCCCGGTAGGCGCGCACCAGCCCTTCCAGCGACCCGTCGGACGCCGCCAGCCGCGCGCCCAGGTCGTCGATGGTCGCCTCGGCGACGGCGGCCAGCAGCGCCGCGCGGTTCTCGACGTGCTTGTAGAGGGACGGGGCGCGCACTCCCACCTTCTCGGCGACGGCCTGCATCGTCAGCCGCCGCTGCCCGCCCGCCTCCAGCAGCTCGCGTCCCGCGGCGACGATCCGGTCGAGCGAGGTCTTCTCGGGGGTCGGCATCGCTCGTCCTCTCAGAACGAAGGCTATTTGACGTAGCCATCATAGCTAATTATCTTAGCTATCACCATCTCCGCCAAGGTCACAGGTAGGAAGCCCCATGAAGCTCGCACCGCATCTGCACCGCCTCGGCAACGACATCGTGGCGTGCTACCTCATCGACACTCCCGAGGGCATCACGCTCGTCGACGCGGGACTGCCCGGCCACTGGCGGGATCTGCAGGACGAACTCCGCTCCCTGGGCAAGACCGCCGACGACATCCGCGGGCTCGTCCTGACCCACGGCGACTCCGACCACATCGGCTTCGCGGAACGCCTCCGGAGCGAACACGGAGTCCCGGTGTTCGTGCACGCGGCCGACGCCGTCCGCACGCGCACGGGCGAGAAGCCCAAGGTCGCGTTCGGACCCATGCGGCTCGGTCCGACGCTCGGTTTCTTCGGCTACTCCATCCGCAAGAACGCCCTGCGCCCCCGCTACGTCAGCGAGGTCACCGAGATCAGCGACGGCGACGTCCTGGACCTGCCCGGCAACCCCGTGATCGTCGGCATGCCGGGGCACTCGCCGGGAAGCGTGGCGGTGCACGTCCCGATCGCCGACGCGCTGTTCGTCGGGGACGCCCTGACCACGCGGCACGTCCTCACCGGACGCGGCGGCCCGCAACCCGCGCCGTTCACCGACGACCCGGCGCAGGCGCTCGACTCCCTCGACCGGATCGCCGGGCTGTCGGCGTCCTGGGTCCTCCCGGGACACGGCGCTCCCTGGCGCACGTCCCCGGCCAAGGTGGGCGAAGCGGTCCGGAACGCCTGAGGCCCTAGGACGCGGCGGGCGCGGCGAGAGCCCCGGCGAGCACCAACCGCCCGGCCGTCCGGACCATCGTCGCGACCTCCTCCACCGGCTGCCGCAGCGACGCGAGGCTGATCAGCGCGGCGAGCAGCACGTGCCCGAGGACGACCTCGACGTCGTCCCGCTCCGGCACCGGCTCCCCGATCGCCGTCGACAGCCGCTCCCGCAGGAACAGGAACAGGACGTTGCGGGGCTCGTCCACGCTGGAGTCGTCCGAGGTCACGGCCTGGATGATGGCGGACGTGAGGGTCGGCTCCGCCGCCGCGACACGGACGATCCGCTCCAGCAGCGCGGTGAGCCGTTCGAGCGGCGTGTCCCCGACCGCGAGCGCGTCGACGTCGCCCGTGACCCGGTGAGCCCAGGTGGCGGCCACCTCGGTGAGCAGATGGTCCTTGGTGGCGAAGTAGCGGTAGACGGTCGCGCGCGCGACTCCGGCGCGGTCCGCGACGTCGTGCATGGTGACCGCCGGATACCCGCCCTCCAGCGCCAGCTCGCGCGCGGACTCGATCAGCCGCTCCCGCCGCGCCTGCTGATCCTTGTTCAGCGTCCGCGTAACGGTGAACCGCCCCTCGCCGCTCAAAGCCACCCTGCCTTCCCGCACCGCCCGGCCAGCCAACAACCCCCATTCTTCCGCCTTTTCTCCCCAAACCGCGCTACAACCGACCTGCTGCTTCCGTCCGAGCCGCTCCAGTGCCAGGCGGGGCAGCAGGTCGTCCTTCCACGGGGCCGTCACCGCGTCGGGCGGCAAGGCCCTGGCGGGGTCACTTGCCGGCGGGAGTGGAGACCAGCTTGTTCCAGTCCTTGGGGTCGGCGTAGGCGTGGACGGGAAGAGCGTGGGCGCGCTGGAACTTGTTCAGCTTGGTCCTGGTGCGCGGGCCGAAGTAGCCGGTGATGGGCAGGTCGTCGTTGTAACGCCACTTGTTGAGCGCCACCTGCAGGCCCTTGACGCAGTCGTTGCGCTCGCCGTAGGAGAACCCGCCCTTGCCGGTGAGGCTGAGCCAGGTGGAGGCGCCGACGATGCCGTCGACCTTGTTGCCGTTCTTGTACTGGAAGCTGCGCACCGCGGCGTAGGTCTTGGGGCCGAAGTGCGAGGGCACGGCGACCTTGTCGCCGTGGCAGTTGAGCAGCCACTGCAGCGCCCGGACGTTCTCGCTCGTCTGCCCCTGCCGGAGAACCGGCCAGGTGAGCCCCTTGTAGGTGGGCTCGGGGTCGGCCGAGGCGGGCGAGGCCAGCACCACGCCGCCCAGAACCATGCTCCCGGCGGCGAGCCCGGCGACCGCGATCCGCGTGACGTTCATCCTTTTCTCCCCGGTGTGTGGTGGGTTACGCCAGGTGAGAGGTCGGCCGGACAGCGGTGGTTCGGAGACGGCGCCCCGCTGTCCGGTCACGGTCATTCGCGAACATTCCGGCGGAACACGCCGTCACCAGCTCAAAATTCGCGCCGCTCCGCGCTTCACGGGAGGGCGTGCGTCGGCGAGCGGAGCTGGGACGTTGCGGCGGAGTGTCCGCACGCCCAGTGGCACCAGTACCAGGCACAGGCCGCTGGACACCACGACGTCGAGGACGGTGCTCTCCTTGAGTACTCCCATGAACACCACCCCCGCTGCCAGGAACAGCAGGCTGCGGACGAGACCGAACGTGCGTGATCGGAACGCGGCGATGGTCATCAGCAGGACGCCCACGTAGTGGCAGAACGCGGCTGTAACCGGGATTCGCCAGGGGCCGTAGGACAATCCCACGTACCTGTCCAGGACGGTTCGGGTCGTGTGTTCCCAATCCTGAGTTCTGGCCAGTTCAAAGGCGCTCTGGTCCACACCGGCGTAGTACAGCCGGGCGAACAGGCCCATGATGATGAGAATTCCGCCCCAGCGGGCGAGATGGGGTGACCTGGTGGCGGTGATCTGCGCCAATGTGCAGATCGCGGGCCACAAAAGCAAGGCACCCGCGACGAACATCGCGTAACTGGCCGTGACGAAGGTCGGATCGTGGTTGTAGGCGGCCAATTGGCCGCCCGCGGCGAAGGTGTCCCCTGCCACCCGCTCCTGCTCTGGAGTCAGGGTCACGGAATGTGATGCCAGATACCGCAACAGCATGCCCGTCAGCCACACGACAGGGCCGACGATCAGAGCCAGGCCACCGATGACGGGGCCGGGAAACCAGGTGTCGCTCTTTTCTTCGGTCACGCCTAAGACTGTGGATCAGAGGCCCCGGGCATCACATCGGTCGATGGTCAACCCGGTGACGTCACTTTAGTAAGGTGACGGCCCTCTAGTCGGTGGTGAAGGTTCGCATGGCGGCTTCCAGGATCTCGTCGCCGCCGGTGTCCTGCTCGTTGGTGATGGCCGAGTCGAAGATGAGTTTCCAGAGCTGCCCGTCGGCGTTGTAGTACACCTCCTTCTTGCGCCAGAGACCTCCGTCCTCGGGACGGTAGGTCATGGTGAGGACCTTGCTTTTCCGGCCGTTCACCACCGCGTCGGAGAGCGTGATCTGCCGGTCGGTGAACTTGGGCTCGCTCGCGAACTGCCGGTACCAGTAGGTGGCTCTCGCTTCCGGGGGACCGTCCGCCAGGTCCCAGCGGAGGAGGATGAGCTCCCGGTTCACCTGGCCCTCTTCCGTCTGGAAGACCACGCCGCCTCCGTGGTCGAACAAGTCGCGGGCTTTGTAGTTGCCCGGCACGGCGATGGAGGCGCCGAGCTTGTGATGCACTTTCCAGCCTTGGGGGACATTGGACGCCGTCTGCCCGGAGCCACCGGGCCACATCACGGCGGCAACGGCGGCCCCGGTCACGACTGACGCGGTCAGCACGGCGATCGCAGACCGTCTCCAGCTCCGGCGATTGTTTATGGGGCTGGTCTGGCTCTGGTCCGGCCGTTGGCCTCCTATCAGCAGGGTTTGCGGGCTGGCGGCCTTTTCGAGGACGTAGATGATTTCGTCGCTCGGCGGTCGCCTGTGCGGCTCCTTGTTCAGCAGCGCCATGATGAGGTCCGAGAGCGCGCCTGCTTGTGAAGGAGGCGGCGGTTCAGCTCGCAGGACGGCTTGGTGCGTTGCCTGCCACGTCTGGCGGAGGAAGGGCGAGAAACCCTCGATCGCCGTGTAAAGGAGCACCCCGAGCGAGAAGAAGTCCGACGCGGGTCCCGGCAGGTGGCCGAGTATGCGCTCCGGCGCGGTGTACTCGGGCGAGCCGATCAGAGTGCCCTCCTGCGTCAGCGGCCTCTCGCCCTCGATGCTGGCGATACCGAAATCGGTGAGCACGATGCGATCGGACACTTCGATCATGATGTTCGCCGGTTTAACATCACGATGCAGAACCTTTCGGGCATGGGTCGCGACCAGCGCGTCGACGACCGGCAGCGCGATTCTGGCGGCCTCCATCGGAGGCAGTGTGCCCTCGGCGAGAATTTCGGCCAGAGACCGGCCGCGGATCAACTCCATGATGATCCAGGGCTGATCGTCCACTGACACCACGTCGTGTACGCGGACGATCGAAGGGTGATCGATCTGCGCGGCGGCACGTGCCTCGCGCTCCAACCGCGCGAACGCCGCGTGCCTGTCCTCGTCGGGCACGTGCTTGGGCAGGCGGGGTTCTTTGACGGCGACATCCCGGCCGATCACCAGGTCGCGGCCCTTCCACACAGTGCCCATTCCGCCCTGGCCCAGCCGTTCCACCAACTGGTACCGGTCCCCCAATAAATGGCCGGGACCGGGGCGAGCATGGCGACCCCTGGCCGCTTCGTGCACCTGCGACCGGACGTGGGCATCTGGGACGACGTCCGACCTGGGCCGCATCGGCACGCGGCGACCCGCGTCTCCCGGCGTCTCCGTCGCCGCCTTCGCGTCATTCATGAGTTCATAATTCACGCCCCACGATGATCGCCTCAGACTTTCCACCAGATCCACCCGCACCGAGTGCCCACGCTTCACGCGCGTGCTGCGACTGGCTGGATGATCAGCAACGAGGGCTCAGATGCCGATTCGGATGATGGCAGGCGGATATATGATTACATGTCTAGCGAAAGCGGCTCGTTAACTCGAAACGATCAACTGCCGGAGGATCATATTCGCGACACATCAAGGTCCCGAGCGCCCAACTGATCGGCAAGCAGCAATGCCCAGCGGAGGCGGGCACGACCACCGAATGCGAGAGTGCCTCGCGTTGGCAGCCGATCTACCGGACAAGTATTCCGTACTGGCGTGTTGTCCGTTCAGTTGGTAATAGCCTTCTGACTGCCAGACCGCGCCAAGCACAGGGTTGCACTAGCCTGCTTGCGAGTCGGATGGAACAGCGGTAGATCTAACGTGCTCCAGGATATGCTGGATAGACGTCACTTCGGCCTCCGTGAAGAGGTCTTCCGGACCACCAGGGGCCTTCCCGGTGAATGGCGGAACGTACAGATCGCCAATGTCCACGAACCCGTTCTTGGCCACGTAGCTGACGAGGAGTTGGAGAAAGTCGAGCTGCGCGGCCGAGAAAGTCTTCCCCGCTTGGAAGCGGTCGAATGCGGCTGTCGAGGCCTCGTAGTCCAGGCCGGTGATGGAACGGAGGAAAAGGCCGAGATTCCCGTACTCTTCACTGACTTGGGCGATGTCGTCGCGCGTGCCGAACCCGGAGTCGATGAAGACGTCCTCGAAGTGGATGATGTCGACACGTGTGAGCTGACGGTTGCGCAGTAGCTTCTGCACCGAGACCTCGTCCTCGTGGCTGCGCAGGTAGGTACGAACCTTGGTCTCGAACCGGGTCCGGTTGGTGCCCAGCGAGACGCCTTTGAGCTCTGCCTCGGTGAGTGCCCCCAACTCGTCTTTGAAGTCAGTGTAGAGGACGCCTTTCTTGGTCTTCTGGATCAGTTTGGCAAGGCCGCGCACGCGGCGGCGCATCAGCTCCAGCATCGGCAGCGACACGTCCTGCCACCACTCGTCCATGGTGAGGTCCGACAGCAGTTCCCGCTCCCGGGCCACAACCGGGTTGTTCACCGTGGTCGGGTCGAGCAACGCCTCGGCGATTTCCTGGACCTGTTCGCGCAGGGCGTCGTAAGCGGGGTCGCCGTTGAGGACTGCGAGCTGGAGACGGAGCGCGAGTAGGTCGAACCGTTTGGCCTCCTCACCGTTCTCGTCATCGCGGAACTCGGTGGGCAGGCCGGCCAGGTTCTCGGTGATCTCCTCCCGCTTCTCGGCGGTGATCTGCAGCCAGTTCACGGAGTTCTGGTAGCGCTCGACCTGCTCCAGGCGGCGGCGCACCTCGACGTTGCCCGGATTCATGCCCGAGACCTCTTCCTGGAGGCGCGCGGCGAGATCCCGGCGCAAGCCGGTCTCGCTCTGCGTGGCGTCCGAGTCGGGGGACGGTTCCGGCATCGGGTTCCGCAGGTCCAGGCCATAGAGCAGTTCTGTGCGCTCCCGGAACAGGCGTTCGCTTAGGGAGGGCTGAACGCGCCCTTCGGCCGTGGCGATGTCCTGGTTGAAGAACTCTACGTTGCGGCCCAGGTCGAAGACGAAAAAGCCCTGCTTGTCATTGTTGGGACCAAACAGGTCAGGACACAGGCGGGTGCCTCGTCCGATCATCTGCCAGAACTTCGTCTTGGACCGGACGAGCTTGGCGAACACCAGGTTGACGACCTCGGGAATGTCGATACCGGTGTCCAGCATGTCGACCGAGACGGCGATGTGCGGCGGCGAGTTCTTCATCGAGAACTTGTCGATGAGGTCTTGCGCATAGGCAGCATCGTGGGTAATCACACGGGCGAAATCGCCGCGGTGCTCGGGGTACAACAGGTCGAACCGCTTGACGATGAACTCGGCGTGCTTCTTGCTTCGCGCGAAGATGATTGTCTTGCCCAGCCGATCCCCGCCTTCGACCGGGGCACCATACTCCATGAGCGTCTGGAGCATCTTGTCGATGGTGTCGTTGTTGAACAGGAACCGGTTCACGTCGTCGGCGCTGACCTGGTCGGGCGTGCCGTCGTCCTCGTCCCAGTCGAGGAGGTCCCACGCCTCCTTCTCCTGCTCGGACAGTTCGTCGTAGCGGATGCCGCGTTGCGGGAACTTCAGCGGGACGTTCACCGTGCGCGGCGGGACCAGATAGCCCTCGGACACAGCCTCGTCCAGCCCGTAGTCATCGGTCGGGACGCCGTCCTCCAGGTTGAAAAGGCGGTAGGTGTTACGGTCGATCTCGTCCTTGGGTGTCGCGGTTAGGCCGACGAGGAGCGCGTCGAAGTATTCGAAGATCGTGCCGTACTTCTGGTAGACGGACCGGTGCGCCTCGTCGATGACCACGAGGTCGAAGTAGCCGGGGCCGAACCTCCGAAGATCGCCGTCCGTCTCGTTGATCAGGCCCATCATCGTCGGATAGGTGGAGACGTAGACCCGGCCGTCCTCTTTTCGCTCGGTCGTCAGGTTCACGGTCGGCGTGCTGGGAAGGTGCGCTTTGAAGGCGTTGGTGGCCTGGGTGACAAGGGCCTTTCGGTCCGCGAGGAACAAAACTCGCTTGATCCAGTGAGCCCGCTGAAGCAGGTCCACGAGCGCGATGATCGTGCGCGTCTTACCCGCGCCCGTTGCCATGACGAGAAGCGCCTCGCGCTGGTTGTCGCGCTCGAATGCTTCAGCGATGCGCCTAATGGCGCGGCTCTGGTAGTGGCGACCCGCGATCTCATCGTTGATGCCCACGCCCGAGAGGGCTTGTCGGCTGGTACGTCGCTGGATCAGCGTCCGCAACTGATCCTTGGTGTAAAAGCCCTGGATTTCGCGTGGCGGATAGGTAGCGTCATCCCAGATGAAGGTCTGGTATCCGTTCGTATAGAAGATGACCGGACGCTGGTCGAACTCCCGCTCAAGCGCGTCGGCGTACAGTTTGGCCTGCTGCTTGCCGGTCGTCGCGTCCTTTGTGGTGCGCTTCGCCTCGACCAGCCCGAGCGGCTTGCCGTTGTCGTCCCAGAGGACATAGTCGATCCTGCCCGTGCCAGAGTTCGACGGCAGCCCACTGACCGGGTACTCCCGGTCCTCATTCTTGTCGAGCTGCCAACCCGCCTCCTTGAGAAGAAGGTCGATGATGAGGTCGCGGGTCTCCGCCTCGTCGTAGTCATGTGTGTCCGGTTGGATGGCGTTCGCGGCCTTGGCGGCCTTGATCTCCGCGCGCAGCCTGGCGACCTCCTGGTCGAGATCCTGCGTCCTGCGGCGTTCCCTGACGAGCTCCTCTTGCTGCTCCGCGTATCTTTCGGCAAGCGCCTTGATCTCGGCCTGCTTCTTCTTCCGAACTTCCGCGGGTTCCGGAGTGGGGATCAGCGACTTGTCGAACTCCAACGCGGGCGCCGGTGCCATGTCACGGGAGTAATGCCGAGCGACCCAGTAGAGAACGTGGAACAACTCGGCGACCGTCCGGACAGCGTCCCCCCCGCGCACCGGCCCCGGCCGGTGGACGGCCGAGTTCCCCTGTCGCCGGATCACGTCCATCTTCGTGCGGATGGCCGGACCGACCAGATTCACCATCGTCGGTTCCGCGATCATCGCTGCAAGATCGCCGCGATAAGGAAGCTTCAGCGTCCCGTCGGCGCGATACAGCCAGTTGACCGTGAGTTCGAGAGCCCGCCGCGCATAGAAGCACGCGGTCCGCGGATCAGCGTTAGCTAGGCGCTCCGCCCGGACGGCTTCGTCATGAAGATCAGGCCACTCGCCTTTGAGGAACCCGAAGTTGCTCACAGGACACCCCTACCCCATGGGTCAGATGCCTCAATACTGCCACAGCTCCCCCCGAAACGCCCGCTGCCGCAACGACTCAAACAGGTCATCCAGTTCTCGAAGGTGACGCTCATGATGAGCGCGCAACGAGCGCAATTCGTTCACTCGGTTCTGATATAGGCGCTGAAGGCGGAGTGGCGGAATTTTGATCGGGGTGTGCCGGACATCGGAGGTACTGATCGTGTGGAGTCCCGAGGTAGTGCTTGCCGCTCTGAGCAGAAAACGGCGCCCCTCTGCGGAGTTGAGATAGGCAGCCGCATAATCAGGGATCAAGGACGATGCGTCCAGCCGTACCCTGATCAGATGATTCTGATGGATACAAGGCTCAATTGAACCGTCCCAAACCGCTACCCTGCCTATCTCATCGGGGTTGCCATGCCCCTCAACGACAAGCAGGTCCCCGGCAGCAAGGTGCGTCCTGGCCAACTCTCTTTCCGTAACCCTCATTACCTTGATCTCTCTCAGATCAAGTCTGTTACGATAAACGTTGGCGACACGTAGATAAGGAAGCTCCAGTGGATTATTCCTGCGCTTTGCCGTGACCTGCAAGCCGCCTTGAATATCAGCCCTTTCTCCTAGACTATCCGTTGGGAAACCTGCAGTCAACTCCCCGAACATGTCCAGGAAAATGGACTGGGCCAACTCTTCGAGGAGGGTGATCGAGGCCCGCCGCCTCTCCCGCAGCGCGTCCGTTTGATCGAGCACCGCAGCGATGCGTTGCTGATCAATCAGAGGGAGAAGCGGTATTTCGAGGTTAGCAACGAAATTCTCTGGCACACGACGCTGACCAGCGCTACCCGTCATCCGCCGTTCCCCGGCGACGCGAGTTCGCGGCTGGCGCAGGTAATGAAGAAGATAACGATGGTTTAGCCGCGACCGGTCCGGCCGGATGACATGGAACTCTGTCGACCCGGCACCAAGCGTATGCCGCAGGACGGCCTGCGCTATTTTTCCGTTTTCGAAACAAGGGGTGATTTTTGCGAGCAGGAGATCTCCGTCGACGAATTGGGTGTAACCTTTCGCAACTTCGCCAAATTTTCGATCGACACCGCTCGTCGTCTTTCCCGTCTCCGTATCCAAGTCTGCCATGCCAAGAAAGGAAACGGGCGCATTTGGCTGCACCTTGCCACCCAAGGACGGATTTATTTGGGCGACCTCGTTAAGCCTGACCACATCCGAAGTCACTTCAAGATACCTTTCAGGTTCGACAGGCTCTCCTGAATGTCGGACTCGACGCCTTCTAGTTCCTCGATAATCTCCAGAGGTGGGCGATGTTCGATCTCCTCGTGAATAATCTCCTTGTAACGGTTAACGCTCAGGTCGTAATCCTGATCCGCTATTTCCCTCTTTGAGATGCAGAAGCTTTGTTCAGTGCGAGAGCGATGTTGTTCGCTGCCAGCGCGACGGTCCCAGCGAGCCAAGATATCCGGGAGATTATTTTTCGTGTGATCGACTTCCGCCAAGGGCGTACTAGGTGTCGGACCTAGTTGGGCTTCAGCGATGAGTGGAATTCGCTTGTCATCCAGGCTGAAGCCGTCCGCAATCATATCGTAGAACCAGACAGTGTCCGTGTCTCCGCTATTGGTCTTCGTGAAGAAGAGAATGGCGGTAGAGACGCCAGAATAGGGCTTAAAAACACCGCTTGGAAGCTTGACAACGGCGTCCAATTTCTGATCTTCAACAAGGAGCCTACGGAGACCCTTGTGCGCCTTAGTGGAGCTGAAGAGGACGCCCTCAGGGACGATGACTGCGGCGCGACCACCAGGCTTTAGCAGGCGGAGGAAAAGTGCGAGGAAGAGCAGCTCAGTCTTCCTGGTTTTGACGATCTGCTGCAGATCCTTAGCGGTGGTTTCGTAGTCGAGGCTGCCCTTGAAAGGTGGATTTGCCAAGATCAGCGAGTATTGCTCAGCTTCATCGGCGACGTTCTCGGCAAGTGAGTCGCGGTAACGGATGTCTGGCTGCTCGATGCCGTGTAGGAGCATGTTCATGCTGGCGATGCGCAGCATGGTGCTGTCGAAGTCAAAGCCGTGAAACATGCTTGAGTGGAAGTGCTTCTGGCTAGTGGCGTCCAACAGGGCATCGCCGTGTTCGCGTTGGACATATTCGGCGGCAGCCACGAGGAACCCGGCCGTTCCGCAGGCGGGATCGCAAACTTCGTCCTGTGGGCCTGGGTTCATCATCTCGACTATCAGCTGGATGATGTGCCGAGGTGTACGGAACTGACCGTTCTGTCCAGCGGTGGCAATCTTACTGAGCATGTACTCGTAAAGATCACCCTTGGTGTCGCCCTCGCCGAGTGGTATATCGTCCAGAAGGTCAACGGCCTTGGTCAGCAGGTTCGGCGTGGGGATGGTGAACCGGGCGTCCTTCATGTGATAGGCGTATGTGGAGTCATCCCCGCCGAGACGGCGCAGCCAGGGAAAGATAGCCTCGCCCATCATGGTGAACATGGTTTCCGGATCGAGTTCGCGCAGGCGTGCCCAGCGGTGCGCCTCACTGTCCTCGTCGTAGATCGGGTTCTCGATTGGCTTGTTCGTACGGCCAGCCTTGCGCTCCTTGCCGGTCTGGATGTCTTCCAGACGGCGCAGGAACATCAGGTAGGTGATCTGTTCGATGACCTCCAAGGGGTTGGAGATCCCTCCCGACCAGAACGCATCCCAGAGGCGGTCGATCTTGCTCTTCAGCTCACCCGTAATCACGCCAGAACCTTAGTGCATCGTGGCCTTGCATGTTCCCTAATTCGTGCAGGCCAGGAGTGTGGTCCGGCAGGGGCATGTCACCCTGTGCGCGGGTGTTCGGACGACCTCGGCGGACGGCGCGTGCATACCATGCCCCGGGCCATCCAGACTCGTCGTGCCTATAGCGGGGTCACAACCTGACCGTCCGCCGTCAGTGAGCCTTGGGCGCCTCGGCGAGGCGGCGGAAGTCGTAGCGGCTCATCACGACGGTCGGACCGCTGGGTTCTTGCTGTCCCGAATGCCAACTGCCCCCGTGGTCGAGGCCATCTCGATGCAGGCGCCCCCTGAACCGTTGCTACGGGATGCCTGCTTCCACGCCACGGGGCTTTGGGTGGGCGCCACCTCGACACATGCGTCGCCGTCCTCATGGCTTCGAGATGCCTTGCGCCACGACGCTTCACACAAACCCATGCTGCCTGACGACTGCTGTGGGTCTCCTCCTGGAAGTGTAGAGCTAGGTAAGGGTGAGCGTGCAGAGCCGGCGAGCTGACAGGCTGAGTGCGTTGCGGTCCTCGTGGCTCGGAGGTTTCTATGCGTGCAGGTGTTGTGGTCACCGCGCAGCCCGGTGTCGAGGAGCTTGCCGTCCATGCCGAGAGGCTGGGGCTGGACAGTTTTTGGGTCAACGACACACCGATGGTTCACGGTGACCCCTTTGTTGCCTTGAGCCTGTGCGCGAAGGCCACCGGGCGGATCAAGCTCGGCATCGGGGTGACCTCACCGGCGCTGCGCTCGGCCCCGGCCGCCGCCAGTGGGTTCGCCAGTCTCAATGCGCTGGCACCGGGACGGATCATCTGCGGAGTCGGGACGGGGAACACCGCCCGGCGCACGCTGGGCATGCGGCCGACCACGGCGGCTACGGTGGAGACTTTCCTCGCCCAATTGCAGGGGCTTTGTGCCGGACGCACCGTCGAGTACCGCGAAGGTGACCGGGTGCGCGACGTTCGTTTTCTGCACGCTGGGGCGCAGGCGAACACGGCCGACCCGATCGAGTTCGTCGTGGCCGCGCTGGGGCCGAAGGCCGCCGCCGTCGCAGGTCGTCGCGGCACCGGCCTGATCTCCTTCGGCCTGATGGATCCCACCGCCTGGCGCGCGCTCCTCGATGTCAGCCGTAACGCCGCCCACGAGCCCGGCTCCCGCCGCACGCAACCTCGGGCGGACTCCTATCTGGTGACCGCGCTGCACGTCCTCGACGGTGGCGAGGCCGCCGACAGCGATGCGGCCCGGGACGCGACCGGTCACCTCGTCCTGTCGCTGCTGGCCTTCGCCGCCGACGCGCCCGCCTTTGCCGACCAGCTCGGCCCCGTTGAACGCGCGGCGGTGCGGCGGCTCCTGGATCGACGCGGCACCGCTGCGGACGCACCTGACCGGTACACCAAGCTCTATCCCAACTATCTCGGACGCATCGCGCCACAGGACCGTGACCTGATCCTGCCCTCGCTGATGAACACGCTGGCCTTGGTCGGCATTCGCGATGACCTTCGCGCGCGCATTGCCGCTCTGCAACAGGCCGGCGTGGACGAGCTGCTCATCCAGCCGGTGATCGATCCACCGAGCGAGATGGCCCAGCTAGCCGAACTTCTCAGCTAAGGAGCTTTGAACCGCCCTAATGCCGGGCGGTGGTGGGCCCCGGGGGCGGCGGAGGCGTTCGACGCCGCCGCCGCCGACACCGCGGGGGGAAGGCCCGCGGTCAACGCGAGAGCGGAGAGGCAGACCACTCCCTCACGCATGGACCCTTGTCCCTTCCGTAGGAAGTTGCTTGGAGACGGGCGGCCCGATTACGGGCAGGTCTTCCAGGTGTAGCGGTAGGTCGTCTTGATGGTGTTGTCGAGGGAGTCCACACCGACGAAGCTGACCTTCGTCTTGTCGGTCCCCGGCTCTACCCGCACTTCGGTCTTGATGTTGAAGAACCGCTCCTCGCCGCATGGCGACCATACGAGCTGCGTGAACGTCACGGCGTCGTTGAACTGCCAGTTCTTCTTGATGGGGCCGGTGAGGGGATGTGAGGTCTCCGCGGTCTCCGGATGGCCCATGAAGTAGTAGCTGGCGACCTGTGTGCCGCTCGCCCCGGATAGCAGGGAGGCGTAGCCCCGGTGTTCCGTCGTCGAGACGGCGTAGCTGAACCCATGCGGGACGTGGACGTTCAGGATGAGCTGGCAGCTCTTGCGGGCTTCGACGGGCGAGACCGTACCGCCCGCCTGGGCGATGTACTTGGCGTAGGTGACCGTGAACGAGTCGGCGGAGGACGCTATGGCGGGCGAGGCGCTGTCCTTCGGACAACCACTGCCGTTGTAGCTTATGACATCGATGGTGATTCCGGTCGGGCCGTGAGCCAGCAGATGCTCGGACGCGGCGGCGGGCGTGACCGACGCGGCGGTCATGGCTAACGCTGCGGCAGCCGTGGATAAGGCGATCCCTTTGCGCATGCTATTCCTTACTCGGGGGAGACGTGGGAGACGGCGTCGGGTATCTGGGGTGAACGGACGTCGCCGTTGAAGACAGATCCGGGATCTACTTGAATAGTAACTTTTATGGTCAAGTACCGTCAATCAGAGCTTTTCAACTTTCCGACATGCGGCAATTGCCAGGTGGAGTCGGGTCTCATCTCGCCTTGATCATCGATTATCGAGCGTCAATGCCGACTCTTTGACAAAGAACCGTTCCAAGTAGCCTTTCAAGATCACTATAGGGCTATGAGCAGGAAGTTCACACGTTCACAAACGGCCGGAAGTGGTCGCAGCGCCCTCCATGGAGCGCTCCCGTGCCATCTCTTTAACAGACGCCGGTCGGTGCGGCCGACTTACCCGGATTGCAGGTCCCCACGCGCCGCCGTACCCGGCGCGTGGGACCGACTTCCATCACTCGCCGCCGACCAATTCGCCGGTCAATCCAGCCGAGTCACTGGTTGCCGCAAATGACGTAACGTCCCTGGGTCGGGGTTTCCCTGCCGTCGATGTCGCCGATGCTCAGGGTCACGACGTACTCCATGCCGCCGAGGCACCTGAACGTGTATTCCGCGGTCCGGGTTTCGTTCCAGAATCTCAGTACCGGGTCGAAGAATGTGAGGTTGACCTTGAATTTCGGAGTGAACGGGGCCTTGCCTCCGACCCATTCTGCCTTACAGAAGATTACTGTCTTTCCCTCCTGGACTTTCGACGAGCACGCGAACGACTTGATGACGAAGTCGGAGGCGGCCGCGGCCCGGTTCGTCGTGCCGAGCGTCGTGGTGCTCTGCACGATGCGCGCGGTCGGCCCCGACGCGTCTGACTGGGGAGCGTAGGCCCCGACCATCGCGACGAGCGCGAGGAACACCGCCGTCAGAAGGGTCGCCGGCGCGAGGACGGTTCTTCGGCTCATGGGCTTTCCTTTTCGCTGGTCACGGACGATTCAGCGGCGGAAACGTGAACCGCCGGTCATGGTTCGCGCGAGACCGGCGAGCGGATGACGTGCGGGGACGCCTGCATCTGGCGCTGCTCAAACGAGCATCGGCCCGTTGGGGGCTGTGCTGTCACGGGGCGTGACGATGTTCGGCGGGCGCGTCTGCTTCGGGCCAGGCTGGGCAGTGCCAGGCTTGACCGTCCCACTCGACCAGGAAGGGGCGGGCGTGGGGCAGGGGCGTGCCCCAGACCTGGGAGCCGAGGGCGCATAGTCGTGCGAGCGTGATGGTGAGGCTCGCGACATGGCCGACTACGACAACGGTCTCCCCGGGGTGGGCTGCGGCGATCTTCCTGAGGGTCGCCGTCATGCGGGCGAGGACGTCGTGTCCCGTCTCGCCGTCTGAGACCCGTTGGTCTAAGTTCTGCTGGACGATCCAGGCGTGAAGAACCTCTGCGGTTCGTGCGCGGATCGCCGGATCGGTGGTTCCCTCGTGCCTGCCGATGCCGACCTCGTTCAGCTCTGGCATCGCCGTGACGGTGAGAGCTGGCAGGGACGTCAGGTGCTCTGCGGTCTGCCTTGCCCGGACCCCCGTGCTGGAGTAGATCTGGGTGATCGGCTCGTCTGCGAGTAGCCGAGCTGCCGCGAGGGCTTGGTGGCGACCGCGCTCGGTCAATGGCGCGGCCGGAACGACTCCGGCGGTGCCGGTGATGACGTTCGCCGATTCGGCGTGCCGCAGGCACCAGATGCGAAGGCGATCGCTCATGCGGCTTGTCCCTCGGGCGGGCTCTAGGCGCGGTGGCGGCGGAGCGTCCAGAAGAGCCAGTTTCCGGTGCTGGAGCAGGACGCCACGTCCCAGCCCTGACTGCCGAGATCGGAGAGTAGGGTCACTATCTCCTTGTGGTTGCCGTGATACATCTCCTCGTAGTCCCCGGGAAGGTTGACCTGGATGGTCTCCTGGTCCCACAACCACTCGATAGTGCCGAACTCATAGGTGAAGATCGCTAGCTCCGTTAGAGGTTCTTGAGGGCGTTAGCAAAGTTCCGGAAGTCGCTGGCGCTGAGGATGAGTTTGGGACCGTCGGGATCCTTGCTGTCGCGGAACGCCACGATGTTCGGGGCACCAGCAACCTCGACACAGTTGTCACCCTCTGCCGTGCTCCGCGAAGCTTTGCGCCACACCCCGACTTCAATGCAAGCGTCTCCATCAGCGTGACTCCGCGATGCCTTGCGCCAGATGACGTTACTCAGATTCATGTCGCCTCATGACTTTGCTTACTAATCAACAAGCCGGGCTAGATGTTCTTGAGGACGTTGGCGAGGTTCCGGAAGTCACTGTTGCTGATGATGAGCTTGGGCCCATTGGGGTCCTTGCTGTCACGGAACGCCACGATGTATGGGGCCCCAGCAACCTCGACGCAATTGTCGTTCTGGACTGTGCTGCGTGAAGCTTTGCGCCATGCGGCTTTGGTCAGGTCCATCTCTCGTCAATCACCCTTCTAATCAACGCTCGGCTCTCCCTCACGTTGAGGGCCTCTGCCTGAAGACTAGCGAACGTTTCGTTCAGAGTGGCTAGGTCTGCCGGGTCTGCGCTGGTCACACCTTTCGTCGCGGTGACGATGTACGTGGCCTCGCGACGGTCCGCCTGGGTCGCGATCGCGAAGGCAGCCCGCGCCTCCTCTACGTAGACGGTCGGGAGGATCTGGAGCCGGATGCCGTCTCGATACGACAGTTCAACGAGGTATTCAAGTTGCTCCCGCATGACGTCCACTGCGCCGACCTGCCTAAGCAGGATGCTCTCCTCCAGGACCACGAAGATCTTGGGCGCCGGGGCGCTCAGGACCTGCTTCTGCCTCTTCATCCTGGTGGCAACGGCTTCGGGGCTCTTGAGGATTGCGCTCGCGTAAGCTTCGCTCTGAAACAGCCCATTCACTATGTGCGTCTCGTAGACGCGGATCACGTTGGCTGTCAACTCCGCCTTCGGGAAGTCGACGAAGTGGGTGGCATACTTGATCGACTTGATCGCCTCGACCAGGTCGTTCCATGCCTCCACGATCTCACCGTTCGCATGCAGCGCACCGTCCAGCCGCTTGGCGAAGTCGAGGCGGCAGCGGGTCTTGCCGCGTTCGACATGGCTGATGTAGGCGCGCGAGACTCGTACCAGTGTGGCCAGTTCCGTCTGGTTGAGTCCTGCCGCTTCGCGCAACCGCCTGACTTCTAAGCCGAAGGTCCGGAGTTCGGGGCTGTCTTTGCTGTTGTGACTGCTGTCGGCCATCTTGATCTCCCGTCCTAGGCGCAACTTCGTCGCTAACAAATGCAACCGGAATGCGGGTGCTGCCGCAGTCATCAGTAACGTACGCCTTCTTGTGGCTTCATGGTGTTCGTTCAGTAACAGAGGGTGATTGCGGCGGGTACTTCTGGTTTGGGGTGTTGGGCCCGTTCGGGATCAGCCGTTGTCCAGGCTGGAGGGGTCACCGATGCCAGCGGTACTGGTCGCGCCGGAGTCACCGGCGCTTGTTCTGGAGTCGTCCGAGTACGCGCCTGCGAAAGCGCGGCGCTACCTGACGCAGCGGTTCGCCGAGCTCGGGCTTGGCGACGACTTCGTGGGGCGCGTCGTCGTCACCGAGCTGGTGACCAACGCTTACAAGCACGTCGGGGTCGGGCGCATCATTGTGCGCGTCCTGCCGGATGTCGGCCTCGACCTCACGGTCATCGAGGTGTGGGACGAGGGGATCGCGCAGCCCGTGGTCCGGAGCGAGAACGACGACGCGGAGGACGGGCGCGGGTTGTTGCTGATGGCGCAGCTCGTCCACGACTGGGGTGTCCGGCGGATCGGCGGGGAGGGCAAGGTCGTATGGGCCCGCTGCGCTCGATGAACCGCGAAAGCGGTCGGCGGTTGCTGCGGTGGCGCGGGCGGCCGGGACGCGGCGCGGTCGTCGGGCATCTCGACGGGCTCGCGGTCGCTCTCGCGTCCAAGGGATACCGGCATATCAAGCTCTATCAAGCCGCCGAACTCCCGGGGCGTCCGCTGCTGTTGTGGGTGTTCGTGTTCGGCGTGCAGGGGCATGTGCGGGTCGCTGTTACCGTTCGCGCTATGGACGGTGGGGCCTGGGCCTATTACGAGGCCCGGCGCGGCGAGTACGGATACTTGTGCCCGTGCGGTGATGCTCAATACGCCGCTGAGCGGGTCGATGCTCTCCTGAAACACCGAATGTTTCCGTCCACCTGGTAGGGGCGGAGAGCGATGATGTCCCGTGTCTCTGGTTCCTGGGGCCGCCTTTGGGACGGTGTTTGCAGCGCCTCGTTATGGGCGTTCGTTCCCGACCGGCGTGTTGACCCTCGGACCGCAAGCGAGCTGGCCGAAAGGCTTTGTGAGGCCCTTTCCCAGGATGCGCGGCGGCCGGATGGGACTTGGGCTGGACGACCTTTCCGGCGGCGGAGATGAGCGCGCCGCCGGCCTGTTCGGTCCATCCGCTCCGTGGAAGGACCGAACAGGCCCGTGCGGGCGGGTCTCAGGCCACGTCCAGGTCGCGGCGCCTCTCGGCCCATTGGAGGGAATGGCGGATGGCGTCCTCGATGGTGTATTCGGGCTTCCAGCCGAGCAGTTCCAGGGCCTTCGCCGGGTTCACGAAGGCGCCGACGACGTCGCCGGGACGGGCCGGGGCGTCCACCGCCTGGAAACCGTCGCCGACGACTTCGCGGAAAGCGGCCACCAGTTCGCGGACGGTCGTCCCATCGCCGGTGCCCAGGTTGATCACCTGGTAGCGGGGCGTGTCGCCGAGCGGCGGGACGATCGCGTCGAAGCGGTTGACCGACTCGTAGAAGGCTCGGGCGATGTCCCACACGTGGATGTAGTCGCGGATCGCGGTGCCGTCGCGGGTCTCCCAGTCCACTCCGGTGATCGTGAACGGGACGCCGTTGGTGTGGCACTCGATCATCTTGCCGAGCGCGTGCGTGGGCTTGCTGTTCTGCAGGCCGGTGCGCAGCCGCGGGTCGGCGCCGATCGGGTTCAGGTAGCGGAGGGAGATCACCCTCAGGTCATAAGCCTTGCAGAAGTCCTGCAACAGCAGCTCCGCCATCATCTTCGAGCGGGTGTACGGGTTCTGCGGTTCGAGCTCGGACGTCTCGGTGACCGACAGGTCGGGCTCGGGACGGTACATCCCGGCGGTGGACGCGAAGATCATCCGGTTGCAGCCGTTGCGGACGAGGTGCCCGGCGAGGTCGAGGGTCTTGGACAGGTTGACCCGGTAGTACCGGAGCGGGTCCGTCATCGAGTCGGGCACGACGATCAGCGCCGCGCAGTGGACGGTCGCGGCGATGTCGGGATGGTCGCGGAAGATCTCGTCGACGAGGTCGCCGTCGCCGATGTCGCCCCGGTAGAAGATCTTCCCGTCGGCGAACTCGGAGCGGCCCGTGACCAGGCTGTCGAGCACCACGGGTGTGACGCCGCGTTCGGCGAAGGCGGAGGCGATGGTGCTGCCGATGAATCCGGCTCCCCCGGTGATCAGGACTTTCATTTGTTCCCCTGGTACGGCCAGTACGTCCCCTAATCGGTCACGGCCAGGATCAGCAGGCGATCGCGGTCGGTCAACGGCCGGAACTCCAGGTGACCGGGACCGGACGAGGGTGAACCCGGCGGCGCGGGGCGGCGTCCGCGCACGCGACCTCCGCGCGCGTCGCCCGCGCGGAACGGAGGTGCGCGAAACAACCCGAACCCCGCCGGAACAGGACGGACGCAGTACAGCATTTGCAGGATCCGCCGCGCGTCCGCAGCGGTCATCTTCGGTGCATGGAACCGATCCGCGTCCTCATCGTGGACGATCACGCGCTCTTCGCCGAGGCGCTCGCCGCCCGGCTCGGACGCGAGCCAGACCTCGTGATCCTGCCGATCGCCGCCGACGTGCGGCGCGCCCTCGCGCTCGTCGCCACCGAGCGCCCGCGGGTGCTCGTCCTCGACCTGACGCTGGGCGCGGAGAGCGGCTTCGACGTGCTGGAACAGGTCAGCGAGACGCATCCGGACGTCCGGGTCGTGGTGCTGACCGCGACGAGCGGGCTGGACGCGCTGGTGCAGGCCGTCCGGGGCGGCGCGGTGGGCTGGCTGGAGAAGACCGAGGGCGCCGACATGGTCGCCCGGGTGATCAGGTCGGCGGCGCGCAAGGGCGGGTGGATCCCGCCGGACGTGCTGGGCGAGGTCCTGCGGCGGCTCCGCACCGAGGAGGCCGCGCCGGACGCCGGGGCGCAACTGCTGGCGGAGCTGACGCCGCGCGAGCGCGAGGTCCTCCAGTGCATGGTGGACGGCCTCGGCCGCGCCGAGATCGCGGACCGGCTCGGGCTGTCGGCGAACACCGTCCGGACACACACGCAGAACTTGCTGGCGAAGCTCGACCTGCATTCCGCGCTGGAGGCGATCACGCTCGCGATGCGCGCCGGTATGCGCCCGTCGCACCGGTAGGCCGGAAACCGGTGGGCCCGAACCGGTGGGCCCTGGTGCAAACAGCGTAGGCCGGGGTCGTCTTTTGGGCGATTGCGGCGAATAGCCGCGTTCCTACGCTCGCCGTGACGAAGCCGGAGGAATGATCGTGGAGATCGACGAAGTCGCGGCGCGGGTGGTCCGCACCTACTGGGCGCTGCTGCTGGTCATGACGGTTCTCCCGTTGACGCTGGTGGCGCTGCTGATGAGCGGGCAGGAGCCGCCGTCGGTGGCGAAGTCGCGGCTGCAGGCGAGCAGCAAGGCGACGGACGCGGCGCCCGGGGACGCGGGCGTGAGCATCGTGGTCAGCCAGGTGAAGGCGTTCGCGACCAGCGAGAACCTGCTGTCCAGGGTGGTGCGCGCGCAGCGTGTGGACCGTTCGACGGCGAAGGTCGCGAAGGCGATCGGCGTGACCGGTCTCGGCACGTCCACGGTCGTCGAGCTGTCGGTGAAGGACGCCGATCCCGCCGTCGCGCGGAAGCTGACCGACGCGATCGGCACGGAGGTCGTCCGGGAGATCAACCAGTCGAACCAGGGATCGATCAAGCAGCAGATCGACGAGATCGACGCGCGGGTCCGGACGCTGGAGCGGCGGCTCGGCCCGCTGTCGCGGCGGGCGGGCGCGCAGCCGAACCCGGACATCGGCGCGGCGAACGAGCGGGAGCGCGTCCAGGCGGAGCTGACCGACCTGCGCTCGAACCGCTCCGACCTGCAGACGCAGCTCATGTCGGCGGGAACGGCGTCGGTCGTCCAGCCCGCGGTGCTCGCGCCGAAGTCGGACCCGGTGGTGATGATGTCCGCCATCGCCGGCCTCGTCGGGCTGATCGGCGGGATCCTGATCGCGGTGGTCGCGGAGATGGTCCGGCCGACGATCCCGGGGCAGCGGCGGGTCGCGCGGCGGCTCGGGGTGCCGCTGCTCGGCTGGGCCGACCAGGGACCCGCGCAGCTCGCCGACCTCGGCCGCCGCGTCCGGCTCGCCGCGAAGAAGGAGGGCGTCGGACGGGTCACGCTGGTCGGCGCGCCCGGCCCGCTGCCCGCCGAGCTGGTGTCGTCGGTGGCGGCGGCCGTGTACGGGGACGCGACGAAGGTCGTCACCACCACCACCGCCCAGCCGGGACGCGACGAAGACGACGGCAATGACGACGACGGGCCGTCCGGGAAGGGCGGCGACGGGCCGTCGCTGAACAGCAGCGGGTCCACCGGGAAGAGCACGTCGGTGGTGCGGGCGCGGCCGGGGACGGCGGTGCTGGCGAAGAAGCCCGCCGCCGTGACGTCGACGGAGACCACGCAGCCCGTCCCGGTCCGGCAGCTGTGCCACGTGCACGCCTTCGAGGACATCGACCCCGGCGCCGACGACGAGGTCGGCGTGGTGGTGGCGGTCGGCCCGGTGACGACGGTCGCCGGGCTGGAGACGGTGCGGGACCTGGTCGCCGCGTCCGGGTGGCCGCTGCTCGGGGTCGTCGGCACGTCCCGCAAGTCCGCGACGCCGAGGAAACGCCGCGTCCCGTAGAGCCCGCGTCCCGTAAGAGCCCGCGTCCCCTAGGAGCCGCTCCCGTAAGCACCGCGTCCGTAGAGCCTTCTCGTTCCGCTAGATCAAGGGGTGGTCCATGAGTTCGTCCGTTCCGTTCACGGTCCCGTCGGTGGCCGGCGAGGTGTCCGACGCCGTCGTCAAGGTGCTCGACTCGGGATGGATCACGACGGGGCCGCAGACGGCCGCGTTCGAGCAGGAGTTCGCCGACTACCTCGGCGCCGCGCACGTGGTGATGGTCGCGTCCTGCACGACGGCGATCGAACTGTGCCTGCGCGCGCTCGACCTGCCGCCCGGCTCGGTCGTTCTGACCCCCAGCCTGACGTTCTGCGGCGCGATCAACGCGATCCTGCACGCGGGGCACCGGCCCGTGCTGGTGGACATCGACGAGGACACGCTCGTCCCGAGCCCGGCGACCGTCGCGGCCGCGGCGGAACGCTCCCGGCCGGCGGCGATGATCGTCCAGAACCAGGGCGGGTACCCGGTGGACGTCGCCGCGCTGGCCGAGGCGGCGGGCCTCGACCGGAGCCGGGTCGTCGAGGACGCGGCGCACGGGCCCGGCGCGCAGCGGGACGGCAAGCCGGTCGGGTCGGAGTCGCAGGCCGCGTGCTTCTCCTTCTACGCGACGAAGAACATGCCGATCGGCGAGGGCGGCGCGGTGGCGTCCGCCGACCAGGAGTTCGCCGACCGGGTCCGCGCGATGCGCATGCACGGGATGAGCAAGGACTCCTGGAAGCGCTACCTGCCCGGCGGGAGCTGGCGGTACGACGTGAAGACGGTCGGGCTGAAGGCGAACATGACGGACGTCCAGTCCGCGATCGGGCGGGCGCAACTCGCCGCGCTGCCCGGCTGGCAGAAGGAGCGCGCCGACCTCGTCGCCCGCTACGACTCGGCGCTCCACGGACTTCCGGGGCTCGTCCTGCCGCAGCGGAACCTCGACGGCGTCACGCACGCCTGGCACCTCTACCAGGTCCGCGTCCAGGACCGGGACGCGATCAGCGCGGAGCTCGAAGCGGCGGGCGTCGCGACGTCCGTGCACTTCATCCCGGCGAACCAGATGACCGCCTACCAGGCGATCCTCGGCGCGGAGGAGTGCGCGGCGGTGCCGGTCACCGACCGGGTCGGTGAGGAACTGCTGTCGCTGCCGCTGTATCCGGGGCTGTCGGCGGACGGGCAGGACCGGGTCGTCGCCGCGCTCACCGAGGCGCTGCGGACCCGGGGCTGAGGGGCCGACCGTGCGCAGGTTCCTGCCGCGCCGCGCCGCGGCCCCGCCGCCGCCGGCGCCCGTCCCGGTCAGCCCGCTGGCGCTGCTGATGGGACGGGACGAGGTCGTCCTCGCGGGCGACCGCGGGCGGCGGCTCGTGCGCGGCCGGCGGGTGCTCGTGACCGGGGCGTGCGGCACGATCGGCCGCGCCCTGTGCCGCCAGGTCGGACGGCTGGAACCGGCGTCGCTGTGCCTCGCCGACAAGGACGGCGAGGCCCTGGAGCGGCTCGGCGCGGCGTGCCTCGCGGACCCGGCGTGCGGTCCGGTGACGCTCGCCGAGGTGGACGTCCGGGACGGGGCGGGCGTCGCCGGGCTCGTCCGGGACGCCCGCCCCGACCTGGTGTTCCACACCGCCGGGCGGAGCGACCTCACCGACGTCGAGCGGGACCCGTGCGGCGGCGTCGCCGCGAACGTCCTCGGCACCCGGCACGTCATCGACTGCGCGGTGCGGCACGACGTGCGGCGGCTCGTCTTCGTGTCGTCGGACAAGGCCGCCGACCCGACGTCGGTGCTCGGCGCGACGATGCGGCTCGGGGAACTGCTGCTGCGGACGGCGACCGGCGGCCCGACCTGCTTCGCCGCCGTCCGCGTCGGGAACGTGATCGGCGAGGCGGAGCCGCTGCTCAGCCTGCTCGCGCACCGGATCTCGTCCGGCGAGACCGTCACCATCACCCACCCCGAGGTGGCGCGCCACTTCATGACGGTGACGGAGGCCGCCGGGCTGCTGATCGAGGCGGCGGCGATGGCGGAGGAGGCGGAGACGTTCGTCCTGGACATGGGACGGCCCGTCCCGGTGGTCGACCTCGTCCACCGGTACGCCGAACAGCTCAGGCTGCCCGAGGTGACGATCCGGTTCAGCGGGCTCGGCCCCGGCGAGAAGCTCGCGGAGAAGGCGTTCGCCGACTCCGAGCGGCGGCTGCGCACCGCGCACCCGAAGATCTGGGCGACCCGCCCCGCCGCGCCGCCCGCCGGGCTGCCCCAGCTCCTGGACGAGCTGGAGGACGCGGCCGGGGCGGGCGACGACGACGCCGTCCGGCTGCTGCTGCGCCGCCTGCTCCCCGAGTACCACCCCGTCCGGCGCCCGGCGCCCGCCGGCGACCCGCGGCCGCCCGCGCCGTCGCGGCTCTGCGACGCCGGGTGCAGCCCCGATCCTCCCCGCCTGTGAGGTGCCCGTGAGTACAACCAGGAAGCTCAGAGTCGCCACGGTGATCACCCGGTTCAACGGGGGCGCCGGGCAGGTCGCGCTGAACGGCGCGCTGGCCCTGCCCGAGGGCGACTACGAGCGCGCGATCGTCACCGGCGGCGTCGGCATGGACAGCAAGGCGCGCGGTTCCGGCCCGGCCTCCCCGGATTCCGCCGCCCCGTCCGCGCGAAACGGCGTCCTCTACGGGGACGATGCCGTCGCGAACGCCGCCGCCGGTGACCTCACCCCGCGGGCGCACGCCGCCGGGATGGAGATCGTGCAGGTCGGGCCGCTGGTCCCGCAGATCTCGCCGCGCGACGACATGGCCGCGTTGAAGACGCTGACCCGGGTGCTCGCGGAGGGGCGGTACGACGTCGTCCACACGCACAGCGCGAAGGGCGGCGTGATCGGACGGGTCGCGGCGGCGCGGGCGGGCGTCCCGCGCATCGTGCACACCTGGCACGGGTTCCCGTTCAACGAGTTCCAGTCGTGGCCGCGCCGACGCCTATACATACGCCTCGAACGGATCGCCGCGAAGCGCACCGACGCCTTCCTCGCGATCGGGTCGGAGACGGTGACGACCGCGCTGCGCCTCGGCCTGACGACGCCGGAGCGGGTGCGGCTGTCGTGGCCCGCCGTGGACGTCGCCGCGTACGCGACCGCGCCCGGGTCCCGCGCGCAGGCGCGCCGCCGCCTCGACCTGCCGCTCGGCGTGAAGGTCGTCGGGTCGGTCGGGCGGCTGACGTTCCAGAAGGGCCCGGAGATCTTCGCGAAGGCGATCGCGCGGCTGCCGGACGACGTGTTCGGCCTGTGGGTCGGCGGCGGCCCGATGGCGGACGAGCTGGCGGAGCTGACCGCGAAGCTCGGCGTCGGCGACCGGATGCGCTGGCTCGGGCACCGCGACGACGTCGCCGACGTGCTGCCCGCGTTCGACGTGATGGCGATGGCCAGCCGGTGGGAGGGCCTGCCGTGCGTGCTGGTCGAGGCGATCGGGGCGGGGATACCGCTGGTCGCGACGGCCGTCCCGTCCAACCAGGACCTTGTGCTCGCGGGCGAGACGGGGATGCTCGTCCGGCCCGAGGACCCGGAGGGGCTCGCCGGGGCGATCTCCGCGCTGCTCGACGACCCGTCCGCCGCCGCGCGGATGGCGGAGCGGGCACGGGAGCGGGTCGGGGACTGGTTCTCGCCCGCGCACCTCGGCGTCGTCCTGGACGAGACCTACCGAGGGAGCTCGCACCGCCCATGACCGCGACGATCGACGCCCCGGCCCGCCCCTTCGCGGAGGGCGCGCCGCCCTTGAAGCGGCGGCTGCGGACGACGTCCGTGGTGCTGGTCGCGGGCATCGCCTCGCTGCCGCTGCTGATGCCCGCCGGGCTCCCGCCCGGACCGGGGAACACGGGGCTGCCGGACGTCGCGCTCATCGGGGTCACCGCGACCATGCTGCTGTGGGCGGGGACGCGGCGGCTGCCGGTCCGGTGGCCGTTCCTGCTGCCCACGCTGCTGACGATCATCGCGGGCGGGATCGCCGCCGTCGTCAACGACGCGGGCGCGCTCACCCTCGTCAAGGACCTGTTCGTGCTGCTCTGGGCGGTGAGCATCGCGAACCTCGGACGCGACCCTTCGCTGCTGAAGGTCGCGCTGCGCGCGTTCGTCTGGATCGGCACGTTCTACGCGCTCGTGATGATCGTCGGTTTCGTGCTGGGGATCGAGGCGCTGTCGGGCAAGCAGGTCGACGGCGAGCGCGCGATGTTCACGTTCGGCGACGCGAACTACGCCTCCAACTGGTTCATCTGCGTCTACTTCATCGCGCGGGCGACACGGTTCCCGGCCACGCCATGGCGGCGCCGGACGGTCTGCGGCGTGCTGCTCGCCGCCGAGATCCTCACCGGCTCGAACGGCGGGCTCCTCGCGCTGGTCGCCGCGATCCTGCTCGGGTACCTGTTCCGGCTGTTTCGCGAAGGGAAGGCGCACCACGCGATAGCGGTCGGCGCGCTCGCCGTCTTCGTCGGAGGCGGCGGCGTCGCGGTCGTGACGACGGTGGACATCCAGCCGTTGCTGGACCGGGCCAGCGAGGCGTCCCCGATCCTGCGCGACTCCATCGGACGGACGACCGGGGAGAGCACCAACTCGCGCAGCACCGTCCTCGCCACCACGATCCAGATGATCGAGGACCAGACGCATCCGTGGGGCATCGGGCCGGGCCGGACCGAGGCGGAGATGCTGATCCGGCAGGAGACGTACGTCCGTGAGGCGCACAACGACTACGTCGCGTCCGTGCTGGAGCGCGGGTTCCTGGGTGGCGTCGCGCTGATCCTGCTCGTTTTCGTCCTGCTGTTGAAGTGCGTGCGGATCGCGCGGCGGAACGCGCTGACGCGGGAGTACGCGCGGCTCGTTCCGCGTCCTGAACTGTTCGGCGCGCTGGTCGCGGTCTTCCTCATCTCCGGGTTGTTCTACGAGACATTGCATTACCGGCATGGGTGGGCGTTCTTCGGGTTGATCGCGGCGCTGGATCTGTTCGGACGGCGAGAGGCCGCACCCGAGGCGGTCACCACGAAAAAAGGGCGCAGTGAAATCCGTAGGAGCCACCGGGAGACCGCGCCGCCGGTGACGGCCGTCCTCGAAAAGGAACCCGCACCGGAAAAGGAATCCGCCCCGGAGAAGGAATCCGTTCCGGAGAAGGAATCCGTTCCGGAGAAGGAGCCGGAGGAGGCGAGCGCGGCCAAGCTCAAGCGGCGGCTGATCGCGCTCGTCGCCGGGAACATGGCCGGGCGGATCGGCGCGCTCGCCTCGCTCGGCATCGCGACGATCATGGTGGCGCGGATCGGCGGACCGAAGCTCGTCGGCGCGTTCACGCTGGTCAGGATCCTGCCGGGGCTGCTGTGCCAGTTGTCCAGCGCGGGACTGCCGGGCGCGGCGCCGTTCTTCCTGGCGCGCGACGGCTACGACCAGAGCCGGGTGCGGCCGACGCTCGCCTGGCTGACGGTGATCGGCGCGACGATCTCCGGCGTCGGGTGGCTCGCGCTCAGCCCGCTGGTCTTCCTTGTGTTCTTCAAGTCGTTCGGGTTCTGGGTGACGGTCGCGGCTGCCGTCCCGTCGTTCACGCAGGGATTCGTGTCCGTCGGCAAGGGCCTCCTCCAAGGGACGGACGACCAGCCGGGCGCGAGCCTCGCCATCGCCGTCGAGGAGTTCGTGTTCCTGCCGATCTACCTCGTCCTCCTCACCGGCTGGTACGGGCCGGGCGCGCTGATCGCCGGGCTGGTGCTCGCCGACATCGCGGCCGCCGCGTGGATCGCGCGGCGGCTCGCGCGGCGCGGCTTCTTCGCCGGGTGGGGCCGCCCCGACCCGAAGCTCGGCCGGTCGATCGCCGGGTACGGGTTCCGCGGCTACCTCGGCCAGCTCATCGATCTGCTGCAACTCCGGTTCGACATGGCGCTGCTCGGCGCCCTCGCGGGGCCGAAGGTGCTCGGCGTGTACACGGTCGCGAGCAAGTTCGCGGAACTCGTGCAACTCCCCGGGCTCGCGGTCAACTACGTCCTCTATCCCGACTTCGCGAAGGAAGACCGGGAGACCGCGACGAAACGCACGTCACGGCTGATACTGCCCGCGCTCGGCGTCTCGGCGCTCGCCGCGCTGCCGCTCGCGCTCGTCGCCGGGACCGCGCTGCCCTGGATCTTCGGGGACGTGTTCGACGACGCGGTCGTGCCCACCTACATCCGGCTCGCCGGGGTCGTCACGTTCGGCGTCACCGGGCTGATCATGGCCTACCTGTACGGTGTGGGACGGCCCGGCGCCGCGTCCACCGGGCAGGGCATCGGCCTCATCGTCGTCGTGGTGCTCGGCGCCGTGCTGATCCCGACGCACGGCGCGACCGGCGCGGCGGTCGCCACGTCCCTGTCGTTCGTCGCGACGACGGCGGCGCTGCTGGTCTGGTTCCAGCGCGTCAAGAACACGCCCCCGAAGACCACCTCCGTGAAAACCACGTCTTCTACAGGCAAGGGGTGACCCCATGTCCGAGGACCACGCCGCGCTGCCGAGCCGTCCCGTCGACCCGTCCGACGGCGTCCCGCCGTCCAGGGCGCGCCGCGTGCTGGACGTCGTCGGCGCGGTCGCCGGGCTGCTGCTGCTCAGCGTCCCGCTGCTGGTCGTCTTCACGCTGGTGAAACTGTCCAGCCGGGGGCCGGGCGTGTTCCGGCAGACGCGCGTCGGGCAGGGCGGGCGGCCGTTCGTCATGTACAAGTTCCGGACGATGCGGCAGGGCGTCGGCGGCCTCACCGTCACCGCCAACTGCGACCCGCGGCTCACCCGGATCGGCAAGCTGCTGCGGCAGTGGTCGCTGGACGAGCTGCCGCAGCTCGTGAACGTCCTGCGCGGGCAGATGACGCTGGTCGGGCCGCGTCCGGAGACCTACGATCTCGCCGTCCACTACCCGCCGGACTGCCGCTGGATCTTCGACCACCGGCCGGGGCTGACCGGGGTGTCGGAGGTCCGGTTCCGCGACTTCGACGTCCTCGGGCCGGGCGAGGAGGTCGACCTCGTCAACTACATCGAGCGGATCGTCCCGGCGCGGGTCGCGGTGGACGCCGTCTACCTGACCGACCCGTCGATGCGCGCCACGCTCGGCGCGATCTGGGACACCGTCAAGCACATCCTCGGCTTCACCGTGCCGCCGCTCCAGGTCGGCGGGGGCGGGTCCGAGACGGGCGCCGTCCAGGGGACGGCGGCGCACGCCGCCGCGAAGGAGCCCGGCTCCGCCGCCTGACCACCGTTCTCGGGGAGGACGCCATGGACATCCGGGACGTGCCCGTCAAGGTGTGGGCCGTCGCGGGCGCGCTGCTGCTCTCGGCCGGCGTCCTGCTCTACGCGCAGCACAGGTCGTCCGGCTACGAGCCGTACGACGGGCCGCTCGCCACGCCCGGCACGCCCGCCGCGAAGCCCGGCGAGACCCGGCGGATCGCGCTGAACACCCAGCCGTCCGACTATCCCCGGCTCCAGGCCCTCGGCTACGACCTCGTGGACGTGAAGCCGGACGCCTCCCTCGTCGCGGGCGTCCCCGCGGGCATGCGGGCGCTGCTGTGGGTCGGCAACTTCACCTGCGGCGACTTCGAGCTGGGCTTCGAGGACTTCCAGAAGGCCGTCCAGCGGTTCGGGCGCGACCCGAAGGTCTACGGCTGGTACCTGTCGGACGAGCCGAACCCCGGCGAATGCCCCGAGGTCGCCAAGGAGATCCGGCGGCGCGCCGAGTACGTCCGGCGGCACGCGCCCGGCCAGGTCTCGTTCATCTCGCTCACCGACTGGCCCATGAAGCCGCTCGCGCCGGGCCGCGTCGGCGTCGACCTGATCGGGCTCGACCCGTACCCGTGCAAGGGCTCGACGAAGGCCGAGGACCGCTGCGACATCGGGGCGATCGACCGGATGGTCCGGATGGCGGACGAGGCGGGCATCCCGCGCGCCAAGGTCGCGCCCGTCCTCCAGACGTTCGGGCAGAGCTGCTCGAACGGCGACAAGAAGTACTGGATGCCGACCCAGGACCAGTTCAAGCAGATCCTCGCCCGCTGGGACCGGCTCACGCCCCGTCCCCCGCTGGAGATCTCCTACTCCTGGGGACGCCAGCACGAATGGGCCTGCCCCACCCTCGCCGACGCCTCCGGCGGCGCGCACCCGGACCTGCAAAGCATCATGAAGGCCCGAAACAGCCAGTGACCTGGGAGATCAGCCTCCAGGGTTGTCGGCGATCGCCGGGTGTCCGCCGCCGGACGGCACCGGGAAGTCCATTGATCCGAGCTTCAACGCCAGGATTTCCATCACACCGACGATCAACACGAACGCGACGGCCATCAGGCCGAGCTTCGTGCGGTTGAACCCGCGCAACCCTTACCCCCCACACGAACAGGAAAGAAACCTAACACGCCGTATGCATTGCCATATGCCGGACACGCCAAAAATGCGGCACCCCCCGGCCCCTGTGCGCCCGGGACCGGGGGACGTGTCGCCCTCTTTCACCCGATTTTGCGGCTGGTGAGGTTGGCGGCGCGGGCGTTGACGCATTCGCCGGTGGCGAGGTCGAAGGCGAAGTTGTGCGCCAGGCAGTGGATCCGGCCGTTTCGCAGGACGGCCCCGACGGACAGGTCCTCGCCCGCGTGCGGGCAGTAGCGGGGGATGTCGTAGCGGCCGCCGTCGCACTCGACGGTGATCCGCTCGGACTCGTCGCGTCCCGTCTCGTACGCCTCGACGGCCATCAGCGCGGGTGCGTTGGCGTGTTTGAGGAGGCCGACGAGGTAGTCGTTGTAGACGTCGGGGTCGCGGTAGAGGCTGAGGCGGAACGAGATCAGCAGGTCCTCCCAGGCCATCCGGCCGGTGAGGACGCCGTCCAGCCAGCGTCCCGCGGTGGTGATCCGGTAGTGCGGGCGGACGTCCGGGGACGCCTCGGCGACGGTGAGCCCGTCCGGTCCGAAGTCGACGTCCCAGACCCCGCCGTTCGGGCCGGTGATCTCGAACCGGACGACCATCGCGATCTGCCGGAGGAAGTAGTCACTGAGCCCGCCGAGCCGCTCGAAGTGCGCGGCGAAACGGTCGAACAGGCCGGGGCCCGGCTCGGGGTTCTCGGCCATCACCTCGGCGATGGCGCCGGCGCGGTCGGCGGCGTACCGTTCCAAGTACGCGGGGCGGTCGGCGTCCGCGAACGAGAACTCCGCCGACACCGGGTCGCGGACGACGTCGCCCGTGTCCAGGTCGAGGACGTCGCCGGGCTTGAAGTAGTCCCAGCGCTGCCCCGGCAGGTGCTCGCGCAGCCAGTCGGTCGACACCTCCGGGTCGCAGAACGCGCCGTCCCTCTGGTCGAGCACCCGGTTGAGGGCGGCGACCTCGTCGTCCAGGAAGCAGGGCGGCCCGGCGAACGGGACGGCCAATTCCGGCGCCGTCTGCCGGACGAGCCGCTGCGCCGCGCGCAGCTTCGACACCCGCTTGTCCATCGAGATCTTGGCCATTTCGGCGGCCGGGTACTCGTAGCAGATCGGATGCCACGAGGCGCCGGACGTCTGCAACGCCATCAGGTCCAGTGTGCCGCCCGCGAGATGTTTGGCGCGGCGCGCCTGCGCGGCGGTCAGCCGGGCGTCGTTGCAGTGCAGGATCCCGCGCCCGTCGGCCACGACGAGAAAGGCCGCGTCATGGCACATCGGGGAGAGTTCCGGAATCGCGGTGATCCAGGATCCCTGATTGTCCAGCGGGAATTTCTCCCAGTCCGCCAACTCGATAACCTGGCGGCCGCCCGCGGCCGCCGTCATCCGCTCCCGGAAGGCCGGTCCCGGATAGCGCGGAATGAGGATTCGGGTCCGTGCCGGAAGCCGGTCGATGACCCATGGGTCGAAATGATCTAGGTGTTCGTGCGACACCGCGACCCAGTCCGCGTCCAGCAGCGGGACGAGATCCAGGTGATCGTTTCTCGGATACTGGTGCCAGGCTCCGAGAAAGGCCCCCGTTGGAGCGAGCCACGGGTCCGCGAGCAGGTGGAACGCGGCCGCGTCCACCGCCACCCCCGCATGTCCGAGAAATGTGACCTTCGGCATGTGCAGATTGTGCGCCGGCGGGCCCGCGGACACACCCGCAGTAATACGCAAAGCGGCTACGCCGTAGGCATGAAAGAAAGGCCGACAAGTGAACTGACAATCCCGTCGCGACGCACCGTCAAACGGAATGGTTCACCCTCTGATCTGCATGTCCACTTCTGGTCAGCCAGTGGTCTGTTGCGGTCAATTGACTGGACATAGGCGGCGGCGCCGGGCGACCGTCTTAGACGTGCTGGAATAGCGGACGGGGGTTCCTCATGGACATGGGGCGGTCACGGTCGTCCCCGGCGGACGGGCGGGTGGGCGTGGGGACGCTCCCGGCCGGGCCGGGGCCCGGGCGCCACGACAGGCCGCACGACAGGCCGCCGCCGGCCGGAGGCGGCGGTCACCTGCTCTGGCGGCGCAGGCTCAGGCACGACATCCGCCACGAACTCGGCACGATCATCATGCTGGCGTCGGCCGTCGTCGTCGCGGAGGACGTCGGCGAGGCCAGCCGGGCCCGCATCGAGCAGCTCCTCGGCGAGACCAGGTGGCTCGACCACCTGCTGCGGCGGCTCGACGAGGACGACGCCGAGGAGGACGGCGACGGCAGGCCGCTGCCGAGCCCGGAGCGCATCCGGGTGGACGACCTGACCGCCGAGGTCGTGACCGGGATGCGGCTCTCCACCACGCACGAGGTGTGCTTCGCGGGTGGCGAGGCGTGGGCCCACATGGACCCGGTCGCGCTGTGGCGGGCGGTCCGGAACGTCCTCGACAACGCGTGCCGCGTCGCGGAGGGGCGCGTCGACGTGCGGGTCGAGGCCGACCAGGGCTGGATCGCGATCCAGGTCGACGACGACGGGCCGGGCTTCGGCGCCACCGGCGCGGCGTCCCGCGGCGCCGAGCTTCCGCGCGGGCGCGCGCGGCGCGGGCTCGCCTCGCTGGGCCTCGGCATCGTGCACGACCTGATCTCCGGCTACGGCGGCAGCCTGGAGATCCGCACCTGCGAGATGGGCGGGGCGCGCGTCCGCATGCTGCTGCCCGCCGCGCCGCCGCCCGAGAACCCGGCCGGCCCGCCGACCGCGACCGGCTCTCCGCACGTGCCCGGCTCCCTCAGCGCCGCGGGGACCCCCGCCGACCCGCACGGCGACGACTGGCGGCGCCATCCATGAAAATGATCATCTGCGACGACCACGCGGTCTTCGCCGAGTCGCTGTCCCTCGTCCTCGCCGACGCCGGGCACAGCGTCCTCGCGGTGACCTACTCGCCCGCGGAGGCGCTGCCGGTGCTGCGCGCGCGGCGGCCGGACGTCTGCCTGATCGACCTGCAGTTCCCGTCCGGCACCGCGCTCGACTGGATGCCGCGGCTGCGCGCCGCGGCGCCGGGCACGCGGTTCGTCGTCCTCACCGGGTTCCTGGAGCAGCCGGTGCTGGACGCCGGGGTCGCGGCGGGCGTGCGCGGCTTCGCGCACAAGGGCCAGCAGGCCCGCGACATCCTCAGCGTGCTGCGCCGCGTCGAGGACGGCGAGGTCGTCGTCGACCAGGCGGCCCGGCGCGGCGGCGGCCGTCCACGCAGCCAGGCGGAGCAGGTCGCGCGGTTCCTCACCCCGCGCGAGCGCGAGGTCCTCACCCGGCTCGCGCGCGGCGAGTCGACGCAGGCGCTCGCGAAGGCGATGGGGGTGACGCGCAGCACCGCGCGCAGCCACGTGCAGAGCGTGCTGAGCAAGCTCGGCGTGCACTCGCAGCGCGAGGCGGTGATCGAAGCGGCCCGGCACGGGCTGGTCAGCGTGGAGACGGGCGAGTGGCTCGCGGGTTGACCTAGCCCCGCCGTATGGGACGGCCGAATCCGGCCCTTCAGGGTTCGGCCGTGACGCGTTAGCGTCCGCCTTGAAGAGGAGGTGCCCATGCCTCACCGGCGAGGTGTCCTGCCGACCGCTCTGCCCATCACCGACGCGGGCGCGCTCGACCGCGCGGACACCTACGCCCGCGGCATCCCCCACGACCGGCTGGAGCGCCTCCGCGCCAAGACGCCCGTGGTGTGGCTGGACGGCCGCGCCGCCGGACGCCCCGGCTCGTGGGCGGTGCTGCGCCACGCGGACGTCCGGCGCGCGCTCCTCCACCCGGAGCTGTTCGCGCCGCAGGGCGACGGCGTCGTGCACGGCCCGGCGACCGACTTCGGCTTCGGTACCGGCCCCGACACCGGCGGGCACTCCCCGGACGGCGGGCCCGGCGACGCGCACGACGCCGCGCTCATCGACATGGATCCTCCCGCGCGGGCGCTGCTGGCGCGCGTCCCGTCCAAGGAGCCGGTGGACTTCGTCGGCGAGGTCGTCGGCGACCTGCCCGAGACGCTGCGGAACACTCTCGCCGGGGGCCTGTACGCCCTGCTCCGCCATCCCGCGCAGTTCGCGCGGCTCCGCGAGGAGCGCTACGACGAAGGACTCGTCGACAGCGCCGTCGAGGAGATGCTGCGCTGGTGGACGCCCGTCCTCCAGGTGTGGCGGGTCGTGCAGCGCGGCACCGTGATCGGGGGCGTTCCGCTGCTCGCCGGGGAGCGGGTTACGCTTTGGCTTGTGTCCGCGAACCACGACGACGAGGTGTTCGCCGAGCCTCGGCGGTTCCTCCCCGAGCGGTTCCTGCGGGACGTCCGGTCGCATCTGTGCTTCGGGTTCGGGCAGCGCGCGTGCCTCGGCGCGCGGCTGGCGCGGGTGCACCTGCGCGCCCTGCTCGACGCGGTGCTGGAACGCCCCGGGCTGCCGCAGCTCGCGGGCGAGCCGGTCCCGCTGCGATCGAGCGCGCGGCACGGGTTCGAGCACCTGCCCATCCGCTGGACGGCCTGAACCCCGTCCGGCCCGAGCACCGTAGGTCTTCGAGTGGGACTGACGAGCTGGGGGACGTTCGGCCTGCTGGCCTTAGCCGCGGTCGGTTGCATGGCCGCGGTCGTGGCCCTCTGGCCGAAGGCGGCCGCGAAGCGGAGACGGGCGGTGGCGGCGCGGGCGGCGATGCTCGCCGGGTCCCAGCTCGTCGTGCTGCTGGCGCTGGTCACGGCCCTGAACGCGCACTACCTGTTCTACGGGTCCTGGACGGACCTGGTCAGCGCGGCGGGCGGCGGCGTCGGACCGCCGGGCGGCCCGGCGGTCAACGCGAACGCGGCCGCCGCCGGGGGCGGCTCGCGGATCGTGGTCCGGACGGCGCGCCCCGACCTCTCCCCCGGCCCCGGCGGGAAGCACGCGCCCGCGAAGGACGGCCAGGTCGAGCGCGTCGTCGTCCAGGGCGTCCGCACCGGGCTGTCGGCGGAGGAGTACGTGTACCTGCCGCCGCAGTACTTCCAGGCGGCGTACGCGACCCGCCGGTTCCCCGTCGTGCTGTTCCTCGCCGGATACCCGGCCGCCGACCGGCTCGTCTGGATCAGGCGCGGGCACATCCCCGAGGACGTGCTGCAGGCCCAGACCGCGCACCGGATCCAGCCGATGATCTACGTGATGGCACGGCCGACCGTGGTCGCCGGATGGGACACCGAATGCGCCGACGTGCCCGGCGGCCCGCAGGTCGAGACGTTCTTCGCGCAGGACGTCCCGGAGGCGGTCGCCGCGACGTACCGGACGGCGCGCGGCCGGAGCGGCTGGGGCGTCGCCGGGTACTCGACGGGCGGCTTCTGCGCGGCGAAGCTCGCCATGCTGCACTCGGACCGGTTCTCCGCCGGGGTCAGCATGGCCGGGCACTTCCACGCGCTGCTCGACACGACGACCCGCGACCTGTACGGCGGCAGCCCGGCCCTCCGGCGGAACAGCAACCTGATCTGGCGGGTGCGAAATCTTCCCCCGCCGCCGGTGTCGCTGCTGGTCGCGTCGGCGGACGTCGGCGAGAAGACGTTCCCGTCCGCGCGGATGTTCATGCGGGCCGCGCGCCCGCCGCTGATGGTGGACGAGCTGCTCCTGCCGTCCGGCGGCCACAACTTCAAGACGTTCCGCAAGTACATCCCGCCGTCGATCCGATGGCTGAGCGCGCGTCTGCGGGGCGAGTGACATGGAACCCGTGAGCGTCGCGTTCATCGGCCCGGTGTGCCTGCTGGCGCTGGGCGCCGTCGGCGCCGCGCTCGCGCTGTGGCGGCGGGCCGCCGGGCCCGGCCCGCGCGCGGTGCTCGCCCGGAGCGGGCTGCTGCTCGCCGCGCAGTGCGCGCTGACCGCGTCGGTCGTCCTGCTCGCCAACCGGTACTTCGTGTTCTACCCGACCTGGGACGACCTGCTCGGCAACACCCCCGAGGGCGCGCGGGTGGCGCACGTCCAGGTGCAGGGGCCGCGGGCCGCGCCCGCCAGGCGCACCGGCACCGAGGCGCGGTCCGGCGGCGGCCGGGTCGACGTCCTGGACGTCCGCGGCGCGCGCAGCGGGATCGACGCCAAGGCGCGCGTCTACCTGCCGAAACGGTACTTCGAGCCGGGCGCGCAGCCGCTGCCGGTGGCCGTCGTCCTGACGGCGGGCGGCGGCGGGCCGACGATCCCGGCGGACGCCCGGCCGACGATCTACGTGGCCGTGCCGCTCCCGGGCGGCCGCTGCCAGGACGTGCCCGGCCGCACCGGGGGCCCGCTGGCCGAGACGTTCCTCGCCGCCGACCTGCCCGCCGCGCTCGCCGACGCCTACCGCGTGCCGCCGACCCGCGACGGCTGGGGCGTCGCCGGGGACGGCCCCGCCGCCGGGCGGTGCGCGGCCCGGCTCGCCATGCTGCACTCCGACCGGTTCGCCGCCGTCGCGACCCTCGACGCCCGCTTCGACGAACCGCGCGGCGACCCGGCCGGCTACGGCGGCAGCGAGGCGGTCCGGCGGAGCGACGACCTGCCGTGGCGGCTGCGGCACGTCCCGCCGCCGCCCGTGTGGCTGCTGGCCGCCGCCGACCGGGACGGCCCCGACGCCGGGCAGGCGCGGCGGTTCGTCTCGCTCGTCCGGCCGCCGATGCGCGCCGAGACGCTCCTCCTCGCGCACTCCGGCGGGGAGCTGGCGGACGTCCTCCAGCGGCTCGGGGACCGGCTCCGCCTACCTCCGAGGGAGTAGGGGCGCCGCCTCCCGACGGCCGACGCGGCCCGGACGCCGATGTCCTAACGTGCAGGCATGAGCACCTCGCCGGTCCGTCCGCACTGGCCGCGCCCGTCCGCGTGGCCGGTGTGGGTCGTGCCGGTGCTGCTCGCGTTCGTGCAGGTCGTCGGGTCGCTGGGCGCGGAGCACGGCGGTCCGCGGCACGGGTGGGATTCGGGGCGGGAGTCGTCCGGCCCGCCCTGGGCGGACGGCGGGTCCGGCGGGCTCGACGTGGGCCACCGGGAGCTCGGGCCGCTCGGCCTCGCCCTGCTGCTCGCCGGTCCGGCGCTGCTGCTGCTGCGCCGCCGCCGCCCGGTGTTCACGCTCGCCGCGGTCGCCGCCGTGACGGCCCTCTACCTGCTGCGCGCCTACACCTACGGGCCCGCGCCGTTCTCCCTCGCCGTCGCGCTGATGGCGGCCGTCGTCGCCGGGCACCGGCTCGCCGCCTGGGCGGGCACCGGTGTCGGCCTCGCCGCCTACCTCGGGCTGACCGCGCTGATCGGCGGCTCGGAGCAGCAGCGCGGCCACGGCGGCGTGTTCCCGGTGGAGCGGCCGAGCCTCACCGACGTGGCGTTCGTCGTCGGCTGGGCGCTGGTGGTGCTGGTGACGTCGGAGCTCGTCCGGATGCGGGCGCAGCGGGCCGCGGAGGCCGCCCGCATCCGCGCCGAGAAGGAGCGCCGCGAGGCCAGCGAGGAGCGGCTGCGGATGGCCCGCGAACTGCACGACGTCCTCGCCCACAACATCTCGATGATCAACGTGCAGGCGGGCGTGGCGCTGCACCTGATGGACCAGAACCCCGAGCAGGCCCGCACGGCGCTCGCCGCGATCAAGGACGCGAGCAAGGAGGCGCTGACCGAGATGCGCGGGGTGATCGGCGCGCTGCGGGCGGAGGGCGAGAGCGCGCCGCGCTCCCCCACCGCCGGGCTCGACCGGCTCGACGACCTGCTCGACCGCGCCCGCTCCGCCGGGCTGCGGGTGGACGCCGAGGTCACCGGGGAGCGGCGGCCGCCGCACTCGGGCGCCGACCTCGCCGCGTTCCGGATCGTCCAGGAGTCGCTGACGAACGTGGGCCGCCATGCCGGGCCGGGACCGGTGACGGCCCGCGTCCGGATCGCCTACGGTGAACACGACATCGAGGTCCGGGTCGAGGACGACGGCCGTGGGGTGTCCCTCCTGGACGACGACCCGGACGGGACCGGGTCCGGCATCCGGGGCATGCGGGAGCGGGCGGCGGCGCTCGGCGGCGAGTTCGAGGCCGGGCCGCGGCCGGGCGGCGGGTTCCGGGTGCGGGCGCGGCTCCCCCTCGGCGACGGACCCGGCGACGCGCCGGGCGAGCGGTGAGGCGGGGAGGACGGGACATGCGCTACTCCGACGGGTCGGCGGCCGGGGACGGCTCCCCGATCACGGTGCTGCTGGCCGACGACCAGGTGCTCGTCCGGGCCGGGTTCCGGGCGCTGCTGGACGCGCAGGCCGACATCGAGGTCGTCGGCGAGGCCAGCGACGGCGAGGAGGCCGTCGCGCGGGCCCGGTCGCTGCGTCCCGACGTCATCCTCATGGACATCCGCATGCCCGGCCTCGACGGCCTGGAGGCGACCCGGCGGATCGCGTCGGACGAACGGCTGTCCGGCGTGCGGATCGTGATCCTCACCACGTTCGAGTTGGACGAGTACGTCTTCGAGGCGCTGCGCGGCGGCGCCAGCGGGTTCCTCGTCAAGGACACCGAGCCGGTCGAGCTGCTGCACGCGGTGCGGGCCGTCGCGGAGGGCGACGCGCTGCTGTCCCCGAGCGTGACCAGGCGGTTGATCGCCGAGTTCGCGGCGCGGGCGAAGGAGCCCGCGCCGTCGCCGCGGCTGAACGCGCTCACCGAGCGCGAGCGGGAGGTCATGGCGCTCGTCGGGGAGGGCCTGTCGAACGAGGAGATCGCGGCGCGCCTGGTGGTGAGCCCGGCCACCGCGAAGACGCACGTCAGCCGCACGATGGTGAAGCTCGGCGCCCGCGACCGCGCCCAGCTCGTCGTCTTCGCCTACGAGTCGGGGCTGGTCAAACCGGGCTGGCTGCCCTAGTAATTCTTACTCCGGGGCGATTCACTGTCCTCGTCCGATCGGTGTGGCAGGGTGGACGGCGGGGCCGCGGGCATCCGGCGGCGGGGCCGTATCGACGCGAAGGAGTCCGGTGCCGAACGACACGAGGATCCTCGCCGTCGACGATCGCGCGGAGAACCTGACCGCCCTCGCCGCCGTCCTGGACGCCCTGCCGGTCGAGGTCGTGCCCGTCACCTCCGGCCAGGCCGCGCTGAAGGAACTGCTGAACGACGAGTTCGCGCTGATCCTGCTCGACGTCGTGATGCCGGAGATGGACGGGTTCGAGACCGCCGGGCACATCAAGGCCAGGCCGCGCACCCGGGACGTCCCGATCATCTTCCTCACCGCCGGCGGCGAGGCCGGGGAGCAGGCGTTCCGCGGCTACGCGGCGGGCGCGGTCGACTACCTGACCAAGCCGTTCGACCCGTGGCTGCTGCGCGCGAAGGTGTCGGTGTTCGTCGAGCTGCACCGCCGGAACCTCCAGCTCAGGCGGCAGGCGCGGCTGCTGCGGCAGACCCTCGCCGAAGGCGCCGGGGAGTCGGTCATGGCGGCCTGCGACCGGCTGCTCGGGGCGCTCGACGAACGCCTCAAGCGCGTCGAGGACGACGTCGACCGGCTGCGCTCCGGCGAGCCCGCCACCGACCTCGGCGGCCACGTCGCCGACCTGCGGCTCGCCCTGGACGCCCTCTCCCCCGGCGCCTGACGCCCGGCCGCTAGGCGGTCGCGGTGACCGCGGGCGGCGTTCCGGCCGCGCCGCTCTTGAGCTTGCCGCGCAGGATGAACGCGCCCGCCAGCACCGCCGCGACGACGAGGACCACCGCGATCGTGACGATCAGCACCGTCCGGCGGCGCTCCGTCCCGCCGTGCCCCGCACTCTGCCCGCCGTGGACGGGCGGCGGGGGTGGCGGCTGCTGCCAGTTCGCGTACTGCTGCGGCTGCTGCCACGGCGGCGGCGTCTGCGGAGCCGACGGGAGACCGGGCGGCTGGGCGGGCGGCTGACTGGGCGGCTGGGTCGGCGGGCGGCCGAGCGCCGGATGCCGCGACGGCTGCGGCTGCTGGGAGGGCGGCGGCTGCTGGGAGGGCGGCGGCGCCCATTCCGTCTGCTGGAACGTCCGCGACTCGGACTCCAGCGAGTCACGCGCCGGATGAGGGCTCCGCCCCGGCACGCCGTTCTGGTCCGGCTGCCGGAACCGGCCGGGGTCGCGCCTGGTCACCGCCTCCCGCTCGCCCGGGTCGCGGCGCGTCACCGGCTCCGCGTCGGGTCCGTCGAGGTCGCCGGGGTCGCGGCGGGTGACCGCGTCGAGCTCGGCCGGGTCGAGGACGGTCTCCGACGCGTCGTCCGTCCGGGTGGCGGGCGCGAAACGGCCGGACGGCTCGTCCGCCACCGTCTCGCCGACCGGGGGCGTCACCGGGAGGGTCGCCACGCGGGTGAGGAGGGGCTGCGCCTGCGCCGCCGTCATCCGGTTCACCGGCTCGCGGGCGAGCAGGCCGTCCAGGACGCGGGCGAGCGGCCCCGCGTTCCGCGCGGGCGGGACGGGCTCGGTCAGCGCCGCCTGGAGCGAGGCCATCGCGTCCGACCGCTCGTAGGGGGAGCGTCCCTCCACGGCCGCGTACAGGGTCGCGCCGAGCGACCACAGGTCGGACGCGGGCACCGCGCGCTCGCCCTGCGCCCGCTCCGGCGGGATGTACGCGGGCGAGCCCATGACCAGGCCGGTCTGCGTGAGCGTCGCGTCGCCCTCCACCTGCGCGATGCCGAAGTCGGTGAGGACCACGCGCCCGGTGTCGGTGATCAGCACGTTGCTGGGCTTGACGTCGCGGTGCAGGATGCCCTTCTCGTGGGCGTGGCGGAGCGCCCCGAGCATCTGGAGCCCGATGTCGGCGACCCGGCGGTGCTCCATCGGCCCGCGCTCCAGCAGGTCTTGCAGGGACGGCGCGAGGACCAGCTCCATCACGATCCAGGGGCGGTCGGACTCCTCGACCACGTCGTGGACGGTCACCACCCCGGAGTGGTTCAGCCGCGCCGACGCCCGCGCCTCCCGGAACGTCCGCTCGTACAGGACGTGCCGCTCGGAGTCGGACAGGCCCGGCGGCAGCAGGACCTCCTTGACCGCGACCTCGCGGTCGAGCATGACGTCGAAGGCGCGCCACACGGTGCCCATGCCGCCGCGGCCGACCACCGAGTCGAGCCGGTAGCGGTTGCCGAGCAGACGTGCCTGTGCCATGGCTAGAGGGTCCCCCCGCTGGTCATCCCACCCCGGAGGGACGGAACGTGTCGAGAACATTCTTCACGAGTGTCTCGTTCTCGTTCCACTGGGACGCGGGAACCGCGACGATGACAGCGTACGCCCGGCCGTCCGCCATCACACCGCGGTCGCGCGCCCGGGTGAGGCCCCCCGACCGGGACCAGGTGAACTCGATGTCGGCGGCGGGCCGCCCCGCCACGCTGGTGCTGGTGATCGGCGCGACGCGCTGGAAGCCCTTGAGCTTGCCGTCCGCGATGGCCTCCCGCTCCCAGGTGACCCAGTGCTCGTAGGGGTCGCCGGTCCACGGGGTGCGGTCGACCTGGACGTAGGCGCTGGTCGCGGGATCGGTCCAGACGACGCTGTTGCCCTGCTCGGAGCGCCGCCACCCGCGCGGGACGCCGATCGTGTAGCCGGTGCCGCTCGCGGGGATCAGGCCGTCCGGGAGCGGCGTCCGCGGCGGGACGGACGGCGACGAGGGCGTCGTGCTCGGCGGCGTCTGCGCCTGAGGCGTCGTCGGCTGATCGATGACGGTCGGCGACTGGGACGCGCCCTGCGCGCCGCCGGACGTGCCGTCCGGCCACAGCAGGTACCCGGCGACCGCGAGGACCGCCGCCGCCACGACCGCGCCCGCCACGACTGGGACGATCGCCGACCGCCGCTTCGGTGCCGCCGCCGTCGTGTAGGCGGGCGTCCACTGGCCGCCGGTCCCCGGCGGGTACTGCGTGGTCATGTGGTCCGGCGGCGGGGGCACCGGCACCGAGACGGGCATCGGCGGGAAGGTCGGCGTCTGCCCGACCGGGGGGCCGTCCACCGAGGTGGCCTCGTGCGACGCGATCTGGACGGCGGCCAGCCCGGCGGCGTGCCCGTTCGCGATCGCCGCCAGCGCGTCCTCGGCCTCGGCGCCGCTCATCCGCCGGACCGGGTCGCGTTCGAGCAGCCCGGCGAGGACGGGCGCGAGCGGCCCCGCGTTCCGCGCCGGCGGGACGTCCTGCGTCATGATCGCGGCGAGCACGGCCATCGCGTCGCTGCGGTGGTGCGGGGCGCGGCCCTCGGTCGCGGCGTAGAGGGTCGCGCCGAGCGCCCACAGGTCGGACGCGGGGATCGCCGGGTCGCCGTTGATCCGCTCCGGCGACATGTACGCGGGCGAGCCCATCATCATCCCGGTGGCGGTGAGCGTCGCGTCGCCCGCCATCTGCGCGATGCCGAAGTCGGTGAGCACGGCGCGGTCGTCGTCGCCGACGAGCACGTTCGCGGGCTTCACGTCGCGGTGCAGGACGCCGATCGCGTGCGCGGCGCGCAGCGCGCCCGCGACCTGGCGGCCGATCGTCGCGACGCGGCCGGGCGGGAGCGGGCCGTCCTCGTCGACGATGTCCTGGAGGGAGCGGGCCCGGACCAGCTCCATGACGATCCAGGGGCGGCCGTCCTCGTCGACGACGTCGTGGACGGTCACCACGCCGGGATGGTTCAGCCGCGCGGACGCCCGGGCCTCCCGCAGGGTGCGGCGGTGCCGGTTGTCGCGCTCGTCGTCGCTCAGCCCGGCGGGCAGGACGACCTCCTTGACCGCGACCTCCCGGTCGAGGGTCTCGTCGCGGGCCCGCCACACGGTGCCCATGCCGCCGCGCCCGACCACGGACTCCAGCCGGTACCGACCGGCGAGGACGCGCCCCTCCATCAGTCGCCCGCGGGCGTGAAGAGGCGGTAGACGGGCTGCAGGTCGGCGTGGACCTCGCCCCAGTCCGCGTCGGGCGCGCAGAGCAGGATCGCGTAGCCGTGCCCGTTCGCGACGAAGCCGCGGTTCAGGATGTGCATGCGGCCGCCGTCCCCGTCGAAGGTGAACTCCCAGTCGGCCGACTTCTTGCCCTTTCCCGTGTCGGGGACGGGCGGGTGGTCGCCGGTCGGCCTGATGTCGATCTTCTTGTAGCCGCGGAAGCCGGCGCCGCCGCGCTCCTGCCGCCGCCAGTCGCCGATCGCGCTCTTGCCCGGATCGTCGGTCTGGTCGATCTGGATGTAGGTCCGGCGGCCGGGCGCGTAGTAGAAGTCGCCGCCGTTCCTGCGCTCGGGGCCCGTCCACTTCTCCGGGAGGGAGAGGCTGTAGCCGCTGCGGTCCTTGTGCGTCCGGTAGCCGGCGGGAATGCCGACGCCCGGCGTGCCGGTCGGCTTCGCCGAGGTGGGCGGCGCGGACGAGCCCTTGACGCCGGTCGCCGGGGTGGTCGCGCCCTCCTTGCGGGCCCGCTCGCCGCCCTTGCCGCCGCCGTTCGCCAGCGCGATCCCGGCGACGACCATGATGATGACCAGCACCACCGCCGCCACGATCAGCACGTTGCGGTTGGACGCGAGCACCGGACGCCCGCCGCCGCCACCGTGCGTCGTGGGCGGGAAGTGCGTCGCCTCGTGGTCGACCGCGCCGTGGTCGGCCGCGCCGTGGTCGGCCGCGCCGTGGTCGGACTTGCCGTGGCCACCGGACCCGTGCTTGAGCGCCCCGTGGCGGGCGGGCATCGTGCTGCCGACGGGCTCGGTCCGGGGACCGGAGCCCCGCCAGGACGACACGCGGTCGGGATCGGGCGTGGTCTCGTTCGGCCCCGCCTTCCCCGTGTTGCCCGCCTTGCCCGTCCTGCCCGCCGTCGCGGGCCCGGCCGCGGCGACGCCGGGCGGGATGTCGAAGCTGGTCAGCTGGTCGGGGCGGGCGCCCGCCGCCTCGGCCGCGGGCGGCTCCACGACCGTCTCGGCGGGCGATGCCGGGCCCGGGGCGGGGACAGGCGGGAGGTCGTCGGCCGTGTACTCGACGGCCATCGTGCGCTGCGTGTCGACGGTCTCCTGGCGGACGATGTCGTCCAGCAGCGCGCCCGCCTCGATGGCGCCCATCCGCTGGTCGGGGTTCTTCTGGAGCAGCCCCTCGATGACCGGGATGAGCCGTCCGCCCTTCTCCGGCGGGTCGGGCTCCTCGGAGATGACCGCGACCAGCGCCGCCATCGGCTCGGGCCGCTCGAACGGCGACTTGCCGTGCAGCATCGCGTACAGGGTCACGCCGAGCGACCACAGGTCGGACGCGGGCCCCGCGACACGCCCGCGCGCACGCTCCGGCGCGATGTAGGCGGGCGAGCCCATGACGAGGCCCGTCTGCGTGAGGGTGGCGTCGCCGGACGCGGTCGCGATGCCGAAGTCGGTGAGCACGGCGCGCTCCCCCATGCGCCCGGTGCCGGTGATGAGCACGTTGCTGGGCTTGACGTCGCGGTGCAGGACGCCGGCCTCGTGCGCGGCGTGCAGCGCGGCGAGCATCTGCCGCCCGATCTCGGCGGCGCGGCGGGCCTCCAGCGGGCCCTCCTGCTTGATCACCTGGTCGAGGGAGCGCGCCCTGATGAGCTCCATGATGATCCAGGGCCGGTCGTCCTCCTCGACGACGTCGTAGACGGTGACGACGCCGGGGTGGCCGAGCCGGGCCGCGGTGCGCGCCTCACGGAACGTGCGCTTGTGGTGGACGGCGCGTTCCTCATCGGTGAGACCATGCGGGAGGATGACCTCCTTCACCGCAACGTCACGACCGAGGACCTCATCGTGTGCCTGCCAGACCGTCCCCATGCCGCCCCGGCCGACCTGCGTCACCAGGCGGTAGCGGCGGGCGAGCAACCGCTCACCGGTGGGTTCATTTGGCATATCCGCGACCATATCGACTTTTGCTGACAACCTTGGACCGAGCTTGCAAGCCACATCCCCCTACTCGTACGACGTCCGGCCCCACCATGAGGTTCGCCGCCGGACGGGCACGCGCCGACGGAAGCGTGGTGGACGTGACACCCGTGACGAATAAGAAGGCAGCACCGCACGGCGACCGGGGGAACGCGCCGGGACGGGAACCGCACGATCCCCGCGCGCCGCGCGGCGGTCTGCGCGGCGAATGGGGACGGCTGATCCAGGCCGCACCGACGATCTTCTTCTGGTACACGCGCCTCTCCGGGATCCTCTCGCTCCTCGCGTGGGTCTCCTATGGTCTCATCCTCGAGATAGCCGATATCTGGGCGTTGCGCTGGATCGGCTACCTCGGCTGGTTCCCGAGCGTGCCGATCGGCCTCGTCTGGATCCTGCTGTCGATGGGGATCAGGCGGCGCAAGAAGGCCGCCTGGCGGATCCTCGTGGCGATCTTCTGCCTGCCCACCGCCCTCGGCGTGACGGCGCTGCTGACCACGCTGATCAGCCCGGAGAAGCCGACGCCGATCGGCCTGATCGTCAGCGCGGGCGTCTACCTCGCGGTGCTCGTCCTGCTGATCTCCGCGCGCGGCCAGTTCACCACGCTGCCGGACCGCGCGAACCGCAGGCTCGCCACGCTGGTGTTCATCGGCACGCTGATCGTGACCCTCGGGATCGGCACGCTGCTCGTCAACATGACCGACCGGAACCGGCACGGCGACCTCTGGACGCACCCGCTCTACGCGATCTCGCAGACCGTCCTCGGGCCGCGCGTCAGCGGCAAGCCGATCAACGTGAACGTCCCGTTCGCGGTGGACGCGATCCTCTGGGTGCTCGGCACGGGGCTGCTGCTCGTCACGTTCTGGGCGCTGTTCAAGCCGGGACGGCGCGACCCCGTCCTGAGCCCCAGGGAGGAGCTCGCCGCCCGCGCGCTGCTCGCCGAGTACGGCGACCAGGACTCCCTCGGATACTTCGCGCTGCGCCGCGACAAGGACATCATGGTCGCGCCGAACGGCAAGGCCGCCATCGCCTACCGGGTAGAGGGATCGGTCTCGCTCGCCAGCGGCGACCCGCTCGGCGACCCCGAGTCGTGGGACCAGGCGATCGAGGCGTGGCTCGCGGAGTGCCGCGCGCACGCCTGGATCCCGGGCGCGGTCAGCGTCGGGGAGCGCGCCGCGCACATCTACCGGCGGCACGGCTTCGACGCCCTCGAACTCGGCGACGAGGCGATCATCGACCTGACCGACTTCAACCTGGACGGACGGGAGATGCGGCAGGTCCGGCAGGCCGTCCGGCGGGTGGAGCGGGCCGGGTACAGCGTGCGGATCAGGCGGCACTCGCAGATCCCGGCGTGGGAGATGGCGAAGCTCATCCGCAGCGCGGACGCCTGGCGCGGCGACGACACCGAGCGCGGCTTCTCGATGGCGCTCGGCCGCCTCGGCGACCCGACCGACGGCCGCTGCGTCATGGTCGAGGCGTTCGACGCGGGGGGCGAGCTGCGCGGGCTGCTCAGCTTCGTCCCGTGGGGGCGGACGGGGCTGTCGCTCGACCTGATGCGCCGCGACCGGCTCGCCGAGAACGGCCTGAACGAGTACATGGTCGCGAAGCTCGCGGAGAAGGCGGCGGCGGTCGGCGCGCAGCAGCTCTCGCTGAACTTCGCGATGCTGCGCAAGGCGTTCGCGGAGGGCTCGTCGATCGGCGCCGGGCCGGTCGCGCGGCTCTACTACCGGTTCCTGTCGTTCGCGTCGAAGTTCTGGCAGCTCGAATCGCTGTACCTGGCGAACTCCAAGTACCTGCCGCACTGGCGGCCGCGCTACGTCTGCTACACGCACGGCCGGGACGTCCTGCGGCTCGGGCTCGCCTACGCCCGCGCCGAGGGGTTCCTGCCGAACCTGAACCGGCCGAAGCTGGACCGCGCCGCCGCGATGGTCCCGTCCGCCGACCTCGTCCAGCGGATCAAGGAGATCGAGGACGCGGCCGACGCCGCCCGCGCGCCGCAGCGGCGGCTGTCGGAGCAGGAGCGGGTCCGGCACGCCAAGCTCGACGAGATCCGCGCCGCCGGGATGGAGCCCTACGCGCTCGGCTTCGAGCGGACCGACTTCGCCGCCGGGATCCGCGAGCGGTTCGCCGGTCTCGCGCCGGACGCCCACACCGGGGAGCGGGTCGCGGTCGCCGGCCGGGTCGTCCTCGCCCGCGAGCACGGCAGGCTGATCTTCGTCACGCTGCGCGACGAGACCGCCGACCTCCAGGTCATGCTGACCGCGGACGCGCTCGGCGACGAGTCGCTGCGGCACTGGAAGAAGCTCATCGACCTCGGCGACCAGGTCGGGGTGCGCGGCGAGGTCGTCACGTCCCGGCGCGGCGAGCTGTCGGTGCGCGCCGAGTCGTGGACGCTCGCCGCCAAGTGCCTGCGGCCGCTGCCGAACAAGAGCACCGGGCTGTCCGACCCCGAGGCGCGGGTGCGGCAGCGGTACGTCGACTTCATCGTCAACGACGAGGCGCGCCGGATGCTGCGGATCCGCGGCGACGCGATCGCCGCCGTCCGGGACGGCCTGCGCGACCGCGGCTACCTCGAAGTCGAGACGCCGATGCTCCAGCCCGTCCACGGCGGCGCCGCCGCGCGGCCCTTCACGACCCGGATGAACGCGTACAACCTCCAGCTCTACCTGCGGATCGCGCCCGAGCTGTACCTGAAGCGGCTGCTCGTCGGGGGGGTCGGGCGCGTCTTCGAGCTGAACCGCAACTTCCGCAACGAGGGCGTCTCGCCGAAGCACAACCCCGAGTTCACGATGCTGGAGGCGTACGAGCCGTACGGCGACTACGACACGATGGCGGAGCTGACCCGCTCCCTCGTGACGGACGCGGCGCGGGCCGCGCTCGGCACCACGGTCGTCGTCCGGGACGGGGTCGAGCACGACCTCGCGGAGCCGTGGCGGCAGATCACCGTGTACGGGTCGGTGTCGGAGGCGCTGGGCGAGGAGGTCACCCCGGAGACCCCCGTCGCGGTCGCGCGCGCACACGCCGAGCGGTGCGGGCTGAACGCCGACCCGCAGTGGGGGCAGGGGAAGATCGTCCAGGAGCTGTTCGAGGCGCTGGTCGAGGGGACGCTGACCGCGCCGACGTTCGTCCGGGACTATCCGGCGGAGACGTCCCCGCTGACCCGGCCGCACCGCGCCGACCCGCGGCTCGCCGAGAAGTGGGACCTGATCGTCTTCGGGATGGAGCTCGGCACCGCCTACTCGGAGCTGATCGACCCGATCCTGCAGCGCCGGCGCCTCACCGAGCAGTCGCTCCAGGCGGCGGGCGGCGACCCGGAGGCCATGGAGCTGGACGAGGACTTCCTGCGCGCCCTGGAGTACGCGATGCCCCCGGCGGGCGGCATGGGCATGGGCATCGACCGGCTGCTGATCACGCTGACCGGGCGGAGCATCCGCGAGACGATCCCGTTCCCGCTGGTCCGGCCCGGTTCCTAGAGCGTGCGGGGGACGGGGCGGTAGCCCTGGGCGGCGAGCCAGCCGCGTGCCGCGCCGCGCCGGGCGTCCTCTCCCTCGGGGAGGGGCAGCGGCGGGATCGGCAGCCAGCGGTCCGAGTCGTCGGCCTCCTCGGCGGGGACGACGTCGCCGCGCTCCAGGTCGAGGAGGGAGCCGCCGTCGTCCAGCGCCGCCGCCACGGCGCCGAGGTCGGCGGGCAGCGGGACGAGCGGCGGCGCGGGACGGCCTCCGAGGGCGGCGGCGAGGTCGGCGGCCAGCTCGGCGTCGCCCGGCAGGCCGCGTGAGTTCAGCGCGTCGAGGCAGGCGCGGGCGAGCGGCTCGACGTCGGGCTCCGTGTGGGGCTCGGTGTCGGTCTTGCGGGTGGCCAGCGCGAAGACGAGCACGTCGCCCGCGTATTGCAGCACCGGCGCGAGCGGCCGTCCGCGCAGCGCGCCGAGCCCGGCGCGGCCGTCCCCGCGGTGTGCGGCGGCGCGCAGCCGCGCCAGCGATTCCCCGTCCCATTCGGTCACACGGACATTTGTACAGACTTCCTCTGACACTGGGTGGCGGTTCCGCCGGAAAAACCATTATGGATATTCGCCGGGCGTCCGTAGCGTTGACCATGTTCCTGACGGGAGAAGGTGAGATGACCATGGCAAAGCTCAACCAGATCATCGCCATTGAGAAAGGCGTGAAGGGCCGCGCGCAGCGCGAGGTCGCGGACGTTCTGCGGCTGCTCCAGAAGCCGGTGCTGCTGTCGGGCATCTCCCGCGTCTACCGTCCGAAGGACGAGGAGGGCGAGACCCTCCCGCCGGAGTCCACCAAGGTCCAGGTGAAGTCGGAGGACGCGCTCCGCGACGTCTCGAAGACGCTCACCCGGCTGTTCGACGTGGTCGCCACGAAGGACTGGGCGAACCGCGAGGCGAGCGCCGACGTCGTCGTCGACGGCAGGCCGATCCTGACCGGCGTCCCGGTCACCTACCTGCTGTTCCTGGAGAAGCAGCTCAACGAGCTGCACGCGGTCCTCGACAACCTGCCCGTCCTGGACGCGTCCGAGTCGTGGACCTACGACGAGGGCCAGGACGTGTGGCGCGCCGCGCCGGTCGAGACGTCCCGGACGAAGAAGGTCCCGCGGGCGCACGTCCTGTACGAGGCGACCGACAAGCACCCGGCGCAGGTCGAGACGTTCACCGAGGACGTGATCGTCGGCACCTGGACGAAGGTCGCGTTCTCCGGCGCGCTGCCCGCGCGCCGCCTGAACGAGCTGCGCGACCGGGTCGACCGGCTGCTGGCCGCGGTGAAGTACGCGCGTGAGGAGGCCAACACGGCGGAGGTCGACGACCGGCAGGTCGGCGACGCCGTCTTCGGCTACCTGTTCGCGTGACCCCGAGACTCCCCCGCTGGAGCGCGGGGGGCCGCGTCCCCGTGGACGCGGAAAGCTGAGGATGACGCTCAGTCTGAATACGCAAGCTCAGACTATCGCTCCAGGCTCAGCATTCGCCGTTCCCCACTGGCGGAGGCGACCGGTCTTTCCCGTAGTTGTCAGTTCGAATCTGACCCGCGGCTCTCGTGCCGCGGTAGCTCAACGGAAGAGCGCGGCGAAGGAAAACTGACCCGGCGCCTGTTCATCGCAGGTGGGCGCATTCGACGGCTTCCGGGCCCCGGGGATCGGGTAATCCCCGGGGCCCACCTGTCGCCATTCTTCGAGGTCACCCTGTCCAGGCGGTGATGCGCACCTCGTGCGCGGCGTCGGGGTCGGTGAACTCCAGGAGTCTCGCCGCCTCCGCCTCGACGGCCGGCTCGTCCGGGATCGGCGCGAACGCCTCGACGGTCAGGACGGCGCGGCCCGCCTTCCGGTCGTGCTTGAGCGTCCACAGGCCGTGGACGCGCCCGTCCACGAGGAGCGTCGGCTTGGTCTCCGACCCGACGCATACCCGTTTGCGGTGCTCGTCCGTCATCAGGCGGGTGCGGTCGGCGTAGGCGAGGACGAGGTTGTCGAACCCCGGCAGGAACCGGACGGGCGCGTCGCCGCCGCCGTCCGGCAGCGGGGCGTCGGGGAGGTCGAAGAGTTCGACGCCGTTCTCGTCCTGGTAGACGCGCAGGTCAGGGCGTAGTTCGTCGAAGACCTCGGCCATCCGGCGCAGGCCCGACCAGATCTGGAAGTCCTTGACGGAGGCGGGCCCGAACGCCGCCAGGTAGCGGCGGACCAGCCGCTCCGGCCGGGCCCGGTGGAACGGCCTGCCGATCCACTCCTCCGCGAGCGCGAACGGCGTGGCGCCGCCGACGTTCCACGTCCCGCTGGGCGGCGGGTGGACGACCGACAGCAGCGCCTGGACCGTCCAGCCGATGACCGTCCGGTCGCGGCCCGGCCACATCTCGGCGAGCCTCCCCGCGAGCTGCGGGCGGGTCATGACCTCGCCCTCCAGGAGCTTGCGCGCCGTGGCGGCCAGCTCGTCGAGGTCCCAGTCGCGGGTGGCGCCGCCGAACGCGCCCTGCCGCGCGCGCAGGATGCTCTCCTGGACGAGCGGCCGCAGCCACAGGTAGTCGTCGGCGAGGGCCATGTGCTGCGTCCCCCTGAGGATCGACCCGCGCACGACGTGCCGTGCGGTCATGAGGTCGGTGAGGTCGTCGCGCCGGAAGCCCGCCAGCCGCGTCCAGAGCGTGTAGTAGGGGACGTTGTTCTCCTGCGCCTGGAGCGCGACGAGATGCCGGACGGCGTCCAGCGCGGACATGTCGGCCCGCTCCAGGAGGTGCTGCCGCTCCAGCGCCGCCCGGTTGAGCGTCCGTCGATCCAGCGTCCGCATGAGCGCCCCCTTGAGACAGGAACAAAGCATTCCGTTCTACGATACCAGAACGGAATGCTCTATTCCCCTTGTGCGGAGCTAGCCGGAACCGGCCTGCTGCTCCCGATACGCCTCCACGGCGTAGCGAAGCCGGGCACCGACAAGGAGCGCTTCATCGTCCGGGCAGCCGAGCAGCCGGGTGACCAGCTCGACGATCTGCTCGTCGGTGAGATCCGGCTCGCGCGCGGCGATGCGTCCGACGATCTCGACCAGCTCGGGACGCTTGTAACTGACGATCGACCGCCCGCGCTTGACCTGCGCCGGAGCGTCGGAGGGCGGCGGCTGCTCTGTGCGGGGCGGAGGTCCGGGCTGCCCCCAGATCGCCGGAACGTCCGGACGGGTCTGCGTGGACGGCTCCTCGGCGGGCGGCGGCGGCCGACGCCCCGGCGCGTCCAACCGCCGAGGCGGCGGCCCACTCCCGGGCGCAGGCGCATTCCCCTCCCCCCGCCCGACACGCGGCGCGTCCAACCGCCGAGGCGGCAACTCACGCCCCCCACCACCACCCGCACCCTCCCGAACATCCGAACCCGCCTGCGCGGGCCGCGGAGGCTGCGCGGACTGCGGAGGTTGCGCCGATTGCGGAGGCCGTCCGGACTGCGCGGGCTGCGCAGGCTGTGTGAACTGTGGAGGCTGCGCGGGCCGTGCAGGCTGCGGGGACTGTGCGGGTTGCGGGGGGTTGACCGGCGCGGAGACTGGATTGGCGGCGGGCGGGCGGAGTTCGTCCGCGGTTGAGCGTGGGGCGGGTGGCGTCGGGGGCCGGTTCGGGACGCGTGGGGGTGGGCCTCCCGCGTCCAGCCGTCGGGGTGGCGCCTGCTCGGGCGGCGGTGTCTGCGTGGGTGGAGCTGGTGGGGTCGGGTCGTGGACCTCGGCGGGCTCTGTGGTCAGGGCGGTGAAGAGCGGTGCGGTCGGGGTTATCACGTCGTGCAGGTGGGCCGGGAGCAGGGTCGACGGGGGCAGGCCCTCCAAGGGTGGAAGCGCGGGGCCCGGCGGGCCGACGAGGATGATCCGGGGCGCGAGCCAGAGCAGGAAGAGGGCCTCCGCGCCCGCCTCGTGTTCGCCGTCCACGATCACGACGTCGAACGAGTCCGGGACGGGCGGCAGCGCCTCCGGGACGCGCCAGAGCGGCAGGATCCAGGCGGGGATGTCGCTGGACGCGGGCGGGTTCTCGCGGGCGGCCGTCCAGGCGCGGGCGGCGGCGAGGTCGGCGCGGACGTCGGCGAGCCGCGCCTCGGCCTCGGCGAGCGCCTCGCGAAGCCGGTCCGCCTCCGGGACGCTCCGCTCGGCGAGCCTGCGGGCGGCGGTCCGGGCCCAGGCCCACGCCTCGTCCCAGCGCCGGGCGCGGTCGTGCCAGGCGGGGTCCCCGTCGGTGGCGACCATCAGGTGCGCGAGGTCGGGATGCACGGCCCGGACCCGGGCGAGCAGCTCCTCGCAACGGATCTGCAGCGACCGCTCGTGCCTGGCCTCGGCGAGCGCGCCGAGCGCGCGGCCGTAGGCGGCGGCGTCGCGGTCGTCGATCGCGGCGAGCGCGGCGCGCAGCTCGGGCGGGTCGCCGGGGACGGCGGGCCCGATCGAGTCGCGCAGCGCGTCGAGGTCGGCGGCGGCGCGGTTGACGCCGAGCCCCTCCAGCGCGTTCTGCAGCGAGGACGCGTACCCGTGCCACTGCACCGGGTGCCCGAGCGGGACGGCGAGGCCGCTCCGCTCCAGCAGCGCCTTCGTCTTCTCCACGGCGGGCATCGCCTCCAGGACGCGGCCGAGCCGCGCGTGCGCCCGCAGGAACCGGGCGACGCGCTCGCCCGGCGGCAGGTCGGCGGGGAAGGAGATGCCCGCCGCCTCCCACACGTACTGGAGTTCGCGGCAGGTGATCCGCACCATGAGGTCGGTGTGCAGGAGGCCGAGCGCCTCCGCCGTCGCCGGCGCCGCGCCGTCCACGGTCACGGCGGCGAGCAGCGGCTCGGCCTGGCGCTGCGCGGCGGAGCGGAGCGGCCCGCGCTTGAGCGTCCCGCCGGCCGCGAGGTGGCCGCGCAGCTCGTGCGCGGCGGCGGCGACCGCGCGCAGGTCGGCGCCCGGCGGCAGCTCGATCCGGTGCCCGCGCAGCTCGCCGAGGGCGCGCTCGGCCCACTGGGCGCGGGCGGTCATCTCCGCGACCCGCGACCAGATCAGCGGGCGGCGCCCGGCGAGCGCGTCGCCGAACGCGCGGACGGCGAGGTCGGCGGAGTTCCAGCCGCCCGGGTGCCCGTCCAGGCCGAGGTCGCGCAGCGCCGCTTGGACGACGGAGGCGTTGCCGTCGAGCCGGGCGAGGAGCGTGACGTCGGCGTCCCGCAGCCGCCGGGACAGGTCGGTCCTGGACCGTTCGGCGCGCTCGGCGGCGGCGGACTCTGCGTCGATCAGCGTCCGGACGTAGGCGGCGCTCGGCAGCGCGCCCGGGTCGACGTCGCGCTGCTCGGTGCGGGCCTTGCGCTCGGGCGTCTCCTCCGCGAGCAGGACGACCAGCTCCGCCGCCTCCGCGCGGGAGATCGGCGGGCCCGCGGGCATGCCGTCCCGGACCGGCATCCACGACAGTTCGGGCGCCTCGCCGCGCAGCCGCTCGTCCGGCCGCTGCTCGGGGGCGTCCGCGTCGCCGCTCCGCACCCGTTCGCCGATCTCCGCGACCCGGCGGGCCGCCTCCCGCTCCTTCGCCGCGAGCGCGTCGAGGTCGGGGGCGGGTTCGGCGGCGCGGGCGCGGACGCCGTCGGCGACCCGGCCGGCCGTGGCGGGATCGGCGACGGTGAGGCCCGCGAGGCCGGGCGGGAGCGCGGCCCGCAGCGCGCCCGACGCGGCCGCGCCGGACGTCGCGACGAGCACCCGGTGCCCGCGCTGGAGCAGCCCGGCGAGCAGGTCGGGGACGGTCTCCGGCGCGCGTTCCGGGACGTGCATGACGTGCGGGCGGCGGCCCGGCGTGACGAGCCGGGCGAGGCCGTCCGGGACGCCGCGCACCAGCAGCCCGAGCAGCCGGGCGTGGTAGTCGGCGACGGCGGCCCGCCCCGGCGGCCGGACGACGAGCGCGGGCGCGAGCCTGACCCGCGGCACCGGCGAGGGCGCGCCCGGGTCGGGCGTCCAGTCCTCGCGGAAGTCGGCGGGGGCGGACAGCGCGACCGAGCACCATTTGCGCAGCACGTCCCCGGTCGAGGCGTTGAGCCCGAAGCCCTGCCCGGCCTGGACGGCGTCCGCCACCCACCCGGCGGGCCGGTAGACGGGGTGCCCGGCGAGCAGTTCCCGGTCGCGCAGGGTCGTGTGCCCGGCGAGGACGACGTCGATGCGCTCGGTCCGGTCGTCCACCACGATGCGGACGGGCGTGTTCAGCAGGTGGTCGTGCACGGCGGGCCGCCACGACAGCAGCCCGGTCGCGAGCACGACCTCCTGCCCGGACAGCTCGCGCAGGATCCGGTACCAGTTGCGGAGCGCGAGCCAGCCGTCGAACTCGTCCAGCACGACGGGCGGCGTCAGCGGGATGACCGGGACGCTGAACAGCACGTCGCCGGGCCCGGCGTCCGTCTCGACGTAGACGTCGCCGGGCAGCTCGCACAGCCAGTGGACGTGGTCGTGCCCGGACAGGTCGCGGGCCGGACGGCGCCGCGCCTGCGCGAGGTCGCGCAGGTAGCGCAGCAGCCGCGCCGCGTGCTCGGCGTCGCGACCTTCCGGAACCCCGCCCGGAATGCCGCCCGGAATCCCGCCGGGAACCTCGCCGGAATCCCGGCCCGGCCCCGGTCCGCCCTCCGCTGGCACCGCGGCTCCCTCCCTCCCGGGAAAGCTGGTGCCACGATCTAACACCCCCGGGCGGGCCTGGTCGAGCGCTATCGTTTGATCTTGTGTTACCGCGCGCCCGCGAGGTGGCGGTCCTCGTTCGGCATCATGACCCAGAGCACGAGGTAGACGACGAACTGCGGGCCCGGCAGCAGGCACGACAGCAGGAACAGGACCCGGACGGTCAACGGCGACATACCGAACCGTTGCGCGAGGCCCGCGCAGACGCCCGCGATCATGCGGCCGCGGCGCGGACGATAAAGGCCGTTCATCTCTGTTCTCTCCCCGATTCGTCGGACTGTTGTCGCGGCCGCGGAACTCGCGGCCACGACATCCACGCTACGAACCGGACACCAGCGCACGCATCGGCCGTTCGACCTGTTCGCGTCCCATACTCCGGGGCTAGGGGACGTCCCCTAGGGGCTCGGCGTTGTGGGCGGCGACGAGCTTGGGGAGGGCGGCGAGGTCGTCCAGGACGAACAGGCACCGGCTCAGCGCCTCCGGGTCGTCCTGGATGTGCCCCCACGGCCCGCGCCGCAGGAACGCGACCTGCATCCCGAACGCGAGCGCCGGACGGACGTCGTTGTCGACGCGGTCCCCGACGTACAGGACGCGGTCCGGGAGCACGTCCGCGAGTTCGGCGCAGCGCGCGAAGAACTCGGGGGACGGCTTGCTGACGCCCCACACGTCCGAGATCCCGACGACGTCGGCGTCCAGGCCGAGCGCGGCGATCTGACCGGCGGCCTCCACCGGCTGGTTGCCCGCGATTCCGACGTAGAGGCCCTGGTCGCGGAGGCCGGACAGGCAGGCCCGCGCGTCCGGGTACAGGTCGTCCGGGCCGAACCCGTTCGGGACGCCCGCCTCCGCCCTGGCCCGCTCCTCCGCCGCCAGGTCGAACCCGGGGCGGAAGTGCTCGAAGACGTCCATGTGGGAGCCGCCCGTCGCGAGCACCGCGCCGAGCTTGGCGAGGAACGTGTGCCGGGGGACGCCGAGCCAGTCGGCCCAGCGCCCGTAGATCTCGCCCTCGTTGATCAGCGTCTCCCCGACGTCCAGGAAGACGGCCCGGATCGCGGCCTCTCGGGGGACCGTCACGCGTCCGCCAGGTCGACCGAGGTACCGGGGACGAGCCGCTGGAAGTCCGCCCCGATCTCCTCCCCCGCCTTGGCTACGTGGTTGCCCATCACCGTGAGGCCGATGTCGTTCAGAAGCCCGTCGTGCACGACGAAGGCACGCTCGGGCCTGACTTCCCGCGCGTATGCGTACAGTTCCGGGATCTTCATCCAGGGCGCGTTGCCGGGCAGGCACAGCGTGGGGACGGGCTCCGCTGGGACGGTCAGCGCATCCCCTGGGTGGAAGACCTGGCCGTCGATGAGGAACCCGGTGTTCGGGATGGGCGGGACGTCCGGGTGCAGGATCTCGTGGTCCTCGCCGTAGACGTGGACGTCGAAGCCCGCGACGGTGACGGCGTCCCCGTGGCCGACCTGGTGGACGCGACCGCCGAGGTCGGCGAGGCTCTCGGCGACGGTACGGGAAGTCCACACCTCCAGCGCCGGACGCTCCGCCATCGCCTTGCGCAGCGCGTCGGCGTCGAAGTGGTCGAAGTGCTCGTGGGTGATGAGCACGGCGTCGGCGGCGGCGAGCGCGTCCGCGGCGCCGTCGCTGAACGCGCCGGGGTCGATGACGATCGTCCGGTCGTCCCTGGTGATCTGGACGCAGGCGTGTCCGAGCTTGGTGAGACGCATCCTCCGAGCCTTTCACGCGGCGCGCCCCGTCCCGCCGACCACCCCTGGCCCGGGTGGCCGATCTGCGAGACTGGCGGGCGTGACGACCCCGCCTTCGCCCGACTCCCCGGACGCGGAACGGCCGTCCCGGGAGGAGTTGGACCGGCAGGTGCGCGACCGCTACGGAACCTGGCGCGACCAGCCGCGCGGGCTGGCCTGCGCGGTCGTCGCCGCGTTCCTGGTCCTCACCACGGTGGCGTTCGCGCTCGCCGCGATCGCCGTCATCGAGGCCATGTACTGAAAGCGGCCCGTATGACACGGAGCCGGAGCGCCCCGCCTGGTGCGCTCCGGCTCCGCCTTCCCCTCTTGTGGCTCAGTCAGGTAGGGGTCCCCCCGGTCCCCTCCGCGATGGTGAACGCCACGTCGCCCTGCGGGTCGACCTGCGCGTCGAGGGTCTTGTCGTCGAGCATCTGGGCGACACCGGCTTCCAGGTACACCTTCGCGCCCTCCTCCTCGACGACCTGGTCGCCGGCTTCGGGGGCGGGGGCCACGGAGAGCCGCAGGGCGTCCGAGCCGTCGAGCCCGGGCTCGATGCGGATGCCGGTGTCCGGCGGAAGCTCCGGGTTCGCGGTCACGGTTCGGATGACCTGCACGGCACCGTCGGTCAGCGTGAGCACGATCAGCTCCTCACGTCTTCATTCTCGGATCGGATCTGCCCCACCCTCCCCGATCCTCACACCGGCAAACATGCGAGCCGTATCCGAACGGTTTCAGTCCGCGTCCGGCGCCAGCGCCCGCACCGCCTCGGCCGGGGACAGCCCGCCGCCCGGGACGACGGCGAGCACCGGCGTCGTCAGGCCGTTCGCCCCGTACTCCCGGACGCGGGCCCGGCACTCGGCGGGCGTCCCGTGCACGAGCAGGTCGTCGACGACCTCGTCCGGGATCGCGGCCAGCGCCGCCTTGCGGTCGCCCGCCGCCCACGCCTCGTGCATCGGACGCAGCGCCTCGCCGCGTCCGAGCCACTCGTGGAACGCCCGGTACACGGGGACGGTCAGGTACGCGGCGATCATCCAGCGGCCGATCGCGCGGGCCTCCGCCGCGTCGCCGGTCGGGCAGACGAACAGCCGCGCGATCAGCTCGGGCCCGTCGCCCAGCACGCCCCGCACCACGGGGACGTCCCGCGGCGCCAGCCAGTTGGTGATCGCGCCGTCCGCCTCGCGGGCGGCGAGCCGCAGCATGCCGGGACGCAGCGCCGCCAGCACCACCGGCGGCGGCGTCGCGGGCGGGGTCTCCAGCTTGAAGCCCCGGACGGCGAACGTCTCGTACTCCTCCTTGACCTTCTCTCCCGCGAGCGCCCTGCGGAGGAAGCGGAGGGTGTCGCGGGTCCGCTGGTAGGGCTGCTCGAACCGGATGCCGTTCCAGCGCTCGACGATCGTGTCGGACGACGTCCCGATGCCGAGGACGAACCGACCCGGCGCGAGGTCGGCGAGCGTCGCGGCGTGCTGGGCGAGCAGCGCCGGGCCGCGCGTGTAGACCGGCACGATCGCGGAGCCGAGCCGCACCTCGGGGCCCCACTGGGAGGCGAGCGCGAGGGGGGTGAAGGCGTCCGCCCCGGCGACCTCGGCGCTCCAGGCGTCGGTGTAGCCGAGCCCTGCCAGCCCGGCGACGACCTCGCGGTGCTCGGCCAGCGGAAGGCCGGTCAACGGAATGGTGATCCCCCAGCGGTTCATGCGCGCCTCCTTGGGTGTCAGGCGAGGGACGTCAGGCGAGTGACGGGCGGACGGTGACGCCGCCGTCCACGACCAGGGTCTGCCCGGTCATCCAGGACGAGGCGTCCCCGGCGAGGAAGACGGCGGCGTTCGCGATGTCCTCGGGCTCGCCGAGCCGTCCGAGCGGCGTGGCCTTGCTGATCTCCGCCTCGTTCGGCTCCCAGAGGGCGCGGGCGAGATGGGTCTTGACCAGGCCGGGCGCGATGCAGTTCACGCGGACCTTCGGCGCCAGCTCCATCGCGAACTGCTTGCTGAGGTGGATCACGGCCGCCTTGGTCGCGTTGTAGTAGCCGATCCCGTGCTCGGTGATCAGGCCGCCGACCGACGCGATGTTGATGATCGCGCCGCCGCGCTCGGCGAGCGAGGCGCGCAGCGCGAGCTTCGTCCAGGTGATGACCGCGAACTGGTTGACCTCGACGGTCTTGGCCGCGGCGGCGGGCTCGATGTCGGCCATCGGCCCGTAGTAGGGGTTCGTCCCGGCGTTGTTGACGAGGACGTCGAGGGCGCCGAACTCGGCGACGGCGGCGTCCACGCACGCGGCGGCCTGGTCGGCGTCGCCGACGTGCGCGGCCTTCGCGAGCACCCCGGCGTCCGGGTGGGCCCGGGAGATCTCCTCGGCGACCTCGTCCAGCGCCTCCTGCTTGCGCGAGGACAGGACGACGTTCGCGCCCTCGGCGGCGAGCGCCGTCGCGATCGCCTTCCCGATGCCCCGGGACGCCCCGGTGACCAGGGCCGTCTTGCCTTGCAGTCCAGTCCGCATCCGAACTCTCCCTACCGGTGCGCATCCGAGGCGCGGCATCACCAGAATCCGACTCGGTTCACTGTAGCGAGGTGACTGACGGGTCAGTCAGCGGGTCTTCGATGCGCCCGGGCCACATTCTTTCTAACGATTGTTTGATTGGTACAGTGCGCCCAGAGAGACGAGGAGGGCCGCGTGACCACTACCAAGGAACGCCGTCCGGCGATCGACGGCTGGTTCGGGACGGCCGAGGGCGGGGTGCGGCTGCTCGGGACGCGGTGCGCGTCCTGCGGGACGCCGTACTTCCCGCGCAACGAGCTGGCCTGCCGCAACCCGCGCTGCGCCGGGCCGAAGGACGGCTCCGAGCTGGAGCCGTACGCGCTCTCCGGGCGCGGCCGCGTCTGGTCCTACGCCGACTCGCGGTACAAGCCGCCGCCCCCGTACGTCTCGCCGGAGCCGTTCGTCCCGTACACGGTCGCGGCCGTCGAACTGGAGGCCGAGCGGATGGTCGTCCTCGGGCAGGTCGCGCCCGGGTACACGGTCGACGACCTCGCCGTCGGCATGGAGGTCGAGCTGACCGAGGGCGTCCTGTACGAGGACGACGACGCCGAGTACACCGTGTGGATGTGGAGGCCCGTCCGATGAGCCGCGATGTCGCCGTGCTGGGCGCGGGCATGCACCCGTGGGGGAAATGGGGACGGAACTTCGTCGAGTACGGGCTCGCGGCGGCGCGGGCGGCGCTCGCCGACGCCGGGCTGGCGTGGCCGGACGTCCAGTACGTGGCGGGCGCGGACACGATCCGCAACGGGTATCCGGGGTTCATCGCCGGGGCGACGTTCGCGCAGGCGCTCGGCTGGACGGGCGCCCGCGTCTCGTCCAGCTACGCGGCGTGCGCGTCGGGCGCGCAGGCCGTCGACACGGCGCGGGCGCGGATCCTCGCCGGACTCTGCGACGTCGCGCTGGTGGTCGGCGCCGACGCCGCGCCGAAGGGCTTCTTCAAGCCGGTCGGCGGGGACCGGCCGGACGACCCGGACTGGCTGCGGTTCCGGCTGCTCGGCGCGACGAACCCGCTGTACTTCGCGCTGTACGCGCGCCGCCGGATGGCCGTGCACGGCGCGACCCCGGAGGACTTCGCCGCCGTGAAGGTCAAGAACGCGCGGCACGGGCTCGCGAACCCGAACGCCCGGTACCGCAAGGAGGTGACGCTGGAGGACGTCCGCGCGTCCGCCGTCGTCGCGGACCCGCTGCGCCTCCTCGACATCTGCGCCACCAGCGACGGCGGCGCGGCGCTCGTCCTGTCGTCGGTGGAGTTCGCGCGGCGGCACGGCGTCGCCGACCCGGTCCGGATCTCCGGGCTGTCGACGGTGACGCCGACGTTCCCGAAGACCGTCCTCGACCTGCCGGACTTCGCGACCGACTCCGCGACGGCCGTGCCGGAGCCGGAGCGCCCGTTCCGCTCCGCGCTCGCGCACGCCGCCTACGAGGAGGCCGGGATCGGGCCGGACGACCTGTCGCTCGCCGAGGTGTACGACCTGTCCACGGCCCTCGAACTCGACTGGTACGAGGACATCGGCCTGTGCGAGCCCGGCGGCGCCGAGGAGCTGCTGCGGTCGGGCGCGACGACGCTCGGCGGGCGCGTCCCGGTGAACCCGAGCGGCGGGCTCGCGTCGTTCGGCGAGGCGATCCCGGCGCAGGCGATCGCGCAGGTCTGCGAGCTGACCTGGCAGTTGCGCGGGCAGGCCGACGGCCGCCAGGTCGAGGGCGCGCGGACGGGCATCGCCGTGAACCAGGGCCTGTTCGGGCACGGCTCGGCGGTCGTCGCCGTCCGCTAGCTACTTGACGGTGAACCCGTCGCAGCCGATGTAGAAGGCGTCGCCGTTCGGACGGACGTGGAACCACACGATCGTCCAGACGCCGGGGAACAGCGGGCCCGTCCCGCCCTGCGAACCGCGCCAGTTGAAGTCGTCCGGGTAGGTGAGGTCCAGGCCGTTGCTGCCTGCCTCCTCACCCTCGGGATACAGGTGCGGCTTGCTGTTCACCCACGCCGGGCCCGCGCTGCCGGACGGCCCCGGATCACGGACCTGCGCGGCGATGTAGTAGCCGTTCGGCCGGTCGTACTTGATGCGCGCGGTGAACGTGACGGACTTCTTCGTGTACGGCTCGCGCGGCGCCGATACCTGCAACTGGGAGGAGACCCGCTCGTCCTCCTTCTCGGGCTTGATCGCGGGCAGGCAGGTGTAGTCCTTCTGCGAGAACTTGGTCATCTGGTAGTCCATGGTGGGCTGCTTGACGAAGATCTCGTCCGGCGGGCGTCCGTCCGGGCCGGGCGTCCGGCCGCCCGCAGGGGAACTCGCGGGCGTCGTCGGCGAACCGCCGCCCTGGACGCCCTGACCTGCCCGGGCTCCCTGGGCTCCGCCTCCGCCGCCGGTCGCGCCGTTCCCCTCGCCCGAGCCGCCGTCCTGGAAGACGGCCCGCGCGGCGAACGCGCCGCCGAGGACGACCGCGACCACCCCGGCGCCCGCCGCGATGACGGCGGCGCGGGAGCGCAGGCCCGTCCGGCCCGTGACGGTCGTCCTGGTGCGCTCCGGCGGGACGAGCCCGGACGTCGCCGCGTCCGCGACGCTGACCGGCGCCGGCCGCGGCGCGCCGACGAACCGCCGGTAGTCGGGATCGTCCGCGATCGCGACCGTGGACGCGGCGATCTCCAGCAGCCGGGCCGGCGTGATCCGGGCACCCGGGTCCTTCTCCGCGCAGAGCCGGACCAGCTCCGCCACCCGCGGGTCGGCGCCGTCGAGGTCGATCTCGCCGCTCAGCGTGCGGTGGATGATCGCCTCGATGCGCCCGCCGCCGAACGGCGGGCGCCCGGTGGCGGCGTAGGCGATGGTCCCGGCGAGGGAGAACACGTCCGACGCGGGCACCGGCTCCTGCTCCCGCACGACCTCCGGCGCGACGTAGCCGGGCGTGCCGTTCCACGCCCCCGTCTGGGTGATCTGCGTCTGCCCCTCGCCCCGCGCGATGCCGAAGTCGATCAGGCGCGGGCCGTCCGGGGCGAGGATCACGTTGCCGGGCTTCAGGTCGCGATGCTGGACGCCCTGCCCGTGGATCTCCAGCAGCCCCTGGGCGAGGGCGGCGAGCAGCCGCAGGCAGGTGTCCGGCGGCAGCGGCCCGTGCTCGGCGACGGCCTGCCGGAGCGTCGGCCCGGGGACGTACTCGGTGGCGAGCCAGTACGGCGGCGCGTCCAGCCCGGCGCCGACCATCGCCGCCGCGAACCGGCTGCGGACCCGCTCGGCGGTCGCAACCTCGCGGCGGAAGCGGGCGAGCGCCTGCGGGCCCTCGAAGCCCTCGCGGATGACCTTCAGCGCGATATGCCGTCCGCCGCCGGTCAGCCCCAGGTACACCTGGCCCATGCCGCCCGCGCCGATGCGCGCGATGAGGGGGTAGCCGCCGATCTCCGCAGGGTCTTCGGGACGCAGTGGTTCCACGTCGAAAAGCCGTCCTCTCACCGGGGGGATGCCGCGCATGATTTCATTCCGGACCGCCGCACGGCCACTCGCGACGCCCCGATCCGACCCGACTGTCCAAAATAGGGCGATGTGACCGAAATCACCGCCTCTAACCCGTGTGACCTGCGGTGGAGCGGTGAGCGTGGTAAGTGTCACCGTCCGAGCGGATCCCGCGAAGCCTCCGGATGGGGTTGAACCCGCACTGACTGTCAGTCCGGGTTTCTGGGAGGCGGGGATCGACCACGCCCCGGCGGCTGACTCCGGGGACGGCCGCCGCGGCCGGGGGGACCGCCGCGACCGTCCCCGGACTGTGTCTGCCCAGGGGGGCGACCCCCTGGAACCCCCGTTGCGGCGCAGGCGGTATTTACCCAGGGGGGCGCCCCCCTGGAACCCCCGTTGCGGCGCAGGCGATCCTCACGTCGCCCTTGCGGTCTGTCTTGCCTGTTGCGGGCGTGTGGGCGTCGCTGCGGTCGTCTGCGCCGGCGGGTCGGGCGGCCTCCGGCGCTGGGGCGCCTCCGGCCGCCCGACCCGTGGCGGTGGTTGCTCTTCGCTTGCGCCTTAGGGGAGTTTGCGGATTTCTTCGATCACCGCTGGCATTACCTCGTTGTTGTGGCGGATCCAGTCGAGGAGGACTGCTATCTGCTCGTCCGTGTAGGTCTCTAGGCGGTCTCGGAAGGCTCGGGCTATCGGCTCGAAGTAGCGGCCGAACTGGGCCACGTTCTCCTCCACCAGCTCGACGATCACGCGGCGGCGGTCGTCGGGGTCGCGGGTGCGGCGGACGTACCCGGCGCGCTCCAGCCGGTCGATGACCGCGGTGATCGCGCCGCCGGTGGTGATGCCCATGAGCTGCGCGAGCTGCCCCGGCGTCTGCGGGCCGTCCAGCGTCAGGGCGTTGACGCACTGCGCGTCGGTGACGTTCATGCCCGCCTTGCTCGCGGTGGCATGGTGCAGCAGCACCGTGAACATCGTGCTGCGCTGCATCGCCATTTGCAGCTCGCCCGCCATCCGCTCGCGTTCCGGGGTCGACACGCCCTGCCCTCACTTTTCTCTCATGACGAGACACTCATTTCAAGAGCGACTCTCCACGGGAGATTCTAGTGGGCGGGGCCGGGGCGGGGCCAGGTGGGGCTCTCCTCGGCGATCCGCTTCGCCCAGCGGTAGTCGGCCTTCCCGGCGGGCGACCGCTTCATCTCCGCGACGAAGGCGTACACGCGCGGCACCTTGTAGCCGGACAGCTCCTTGCGGCAGTGGGCGTCCAGGTCCTCGGGAGATGGCGCCTCCTTTGATGGCTGGACGATTGCGGCGACCTTGTTGCCCCAGCGTTGGTCGGGGACCCCTGTCACCACGGCGTCGTACACGCCGGGATGGCCCTTGAGGACGGCCTCGACCTCTTCCGGGAACACCTTCTCGCCGCCGGTGTTGATCGCCTGCGAGCCGCGTCCGTAGACGGCGATCGACCCGTCCGCCTCGACCGTGGCGATGTCGCCGGTGAGGAGCCAGCGGCGGCCGTCCACGATCGGGAACGTCTTCGCGGTCTTCTCCGGGTCGTTGTAGTAGCCGAGCGCGATGTGTCCCGTGCGGGCGACCTGGCCGATGACGCCTGAACCCGGCTCGACGGGGCGGAACGCGTCGTCTAGGACGGTGACGTCGTTGACGTCCGGCGCGAATCGCAGGCCCTTCTCGGGGGTGGACCCGGCGACGGCCTCGGCCGTCGAGCCTGACTCGGTCGAGCCGAACCGGTCCAGGATCATCGTGTTCGGGAGGAGCGTCTGGACGCGGTCGCGGACGGTTCCGGTGAAGATCGCGCCGGTCGAGACGAAGGCGAAGAGGGAGGACGTGTCGTAGTCGGTTCGGGCCAGCTCGTCCGCCATCGGGATCGCCATCGCGTCACCCGTGATCGTCAGCGAGTTGACCTTCTCGCGCTCGATCGTCCGCCACACGTCGGCGGCGTCGAACTTGCGGGTGTAGACGAGTGTCGCGCCCATGAACCAGGCGATCCACGACGCGACCTGCGCCGCGCCGTGCATCAGCGGCGGGATGGGCATCATCGTGAGGGGGCCGCCGGTCCTGGCCATCTCGACGATGTCCTCGGGTTTTGTGGGACGTGGGAGCGTCGGGTTCCAGAACGCGAACAGGAGCTCCTCGGTCGTCCACATGACGCCCTTCGGCATGCCCGTCGTCCCGCCGGTGTAGATGATGTAGCGGTCGGTGGCGGAGCGCTTCGGGAGGCCGTCGCGGGTGGGGTTCGCGGTTTTCAGTGCTTCGTCGTAGGCGATCGCTTGGTGGAGTGATGGGGTGCCGCCTACGGCGATCAGGTGTTTCAGGGTGGGTGCGTCGGCGGCGGTCGCGGCGACCCGGTCCTCGAACTCGACGTCGTACAGGAGCGCCACGCTGTCCGAGTCGCGGTACACGTAGAGCAGTTCGCTCTCCACGTACCGGTAGTTGACGTTGATGGGGACGGCCCTGATCTTGAGTGTGGCGATCAGCGCGGCCGCGTACTCGACGCCGTTGTAGAGCTGGACGGCGACGTGCTCCCCCGGACGGACGCCCGCGTCCCTCAGGTGGTGGGCGAGGCGGTTGGCGTGCTCGTCCAGCTCCGCGTAGGTGAGCCGCCGGTCGCCGCAGACAAGCGCCACGCGCTCGGCGATGGCGTCCGCGACTCCCTCGAACAGGTCAGCGTGGTTGTACTCCATCGGGCGCCCCCTCAGGGCTTGTCGCTGCCGACGATCCACATCGCGAAGAACTGCGCGCCGCCGCCGTAGGCGTGGCCGAGCGCGCGGCGGGCGCCGTCCACCTGGTGGTCGCCCGCCAGCCCGCGCACCTGGAGGGCCGCCTCGGCGAACCGGATCATCCCGGACGCGCCGATCGGGTTGGACGACAGCACGCCGCCGGACGGGTTCCACGGGATGTCGCCGTCCAGCGCCGTCGCGCCCGCCTCGGTGAGTTTCCAGCCCTCGTGCTCGCCGCAGAAACCGAGGTTCTCCAGCCACATCGGCTCGTACCAGGAGAACGGGACGTACACCTCGGCGCAGTCGAGTTCGCGGCGCGGGTCGCCGATCCCGGCCTGCCGGTACACGTCGGCCGCCGCGTCCTTGCCGCCCTGCGGGCTGACGGAGTCGCGCCCGGCGAACATCATCGGCTCGGAGCGCATCGACGTCCCGTGCACCCAGGCCGGTTTCGCCGGGGCCTTCTTCGCCGCGTCCTCCGAGGCCAGGACCATCGCGCAGGCGCCGTCCGAGGACGGGCACGTCTCCAGGTAGCGGATCGGCTCCCACAGCATCGGCGTCGACTCGACCATCTCGCGGGAGATGCCGGGGATCTTCAGGTGCGCGTACGGGTTCCTGAGCGCGTTCTCCCGGTCCTTGACGGCGACGAGCGTGCCGATGTGGTCGGGCGCGCCCGACCGGCGCATGTAGGCCCGGATATGGGGCGCGAAGTAGCCGCCCGCGCCCACGACCAGCGACGTCGTGAACGGCGAGTTGACCGTGAGGGCCCACGTCGCGTTCGACTCCGACTGCTTCTCCCACGCGATCGTGAGGACGCGCTCGTGCACCCCGCCCTGGATCAGCCCCGCCGCGACGATCGCCGTCGACCCGCCGACCGACCCGGCCGTGTGCACCCGCATGATCGGCTTGCCGGCGGCGCCGAGCGCGTCCGCGAGGAACGTCTCCGGCATCAGCACGCCCTCGAACAGGTCGGGTGCCTTGCCGACCACGACGGCGTCGATGTCCTTCCAGGTCAGCCCGGCGTCGTCGAGGGCGCGGCGGGCCGCCTCGCGGAGCAGCCCGGCCATCGACACGTCCAGCCGCTTCGACTTGTAGGCCGTCTGCCCGACGCCGATGACCGCGCAACGCTCACCCATGCTCTTCTCCCGACAGCACGCAGACGAGGTTCTGCTGGAGGCAGGGGCCGGACGAGGCGTGCCCGAGCGCCCGCGTCGCCGTCCCGCCGTGGATCCGGGACGCCGCCTCCCCGATCCGGATCAGGCCCGCCGCCATCATCGGGTTCGCGGACAGCGCACCGCCGGACGGGTTGACGGCGACGTCGCCGTCGTCGAGGCCGAGGGCCTCTTTGAGGATCAGCTCCTCGTGGCTGAACTGCGCGTGCAGTTCGGCGACCTCGACGCCCGCCGCGCCCGCCTTCTCGCCCGCGATCCGCGCCGACTCCGAGCGGGTCAGGTCGCGGACGCCCGGCGAGTGCGGCTCGGTGCGATGGTCGATCCCGGTGATCCAGGCGGGACGTTCACACAACTCACGAGCCCTGTCCCCGGACGCGAGGACGATCGCCGCCGCCCCGTCGGTGATGGGCGCGACGTCGTACGGACGCAGCGGGGCGACGTCGTATTCGTCGCCTTCGGGCTCCGGCAGGTGAAGGGCGAAAGGGTTGTCGCGTCCGGCTTGGCGAGAACGTGCGGCCACTGCGCGCAGATCGTCCTCGGTGGTGCCCGACCTTTCCAGGTAGGCGCGGGCTTGGAGCGCGGCTAGCGATACCGCGTCGATTCCGAGTGGCGCCAGGTAGTACGGGTCGAGCTGCTGGGTGAGGATCGTGCGCAGGTCTCCTTGGGACGATTTCCCGAACCCGTAGACGAGCGCCGTGTCGATGTCGCCGTGCAGCAATCTGACCCAGGCTTCGTACAGGGCCCAGGCGGCGTCCATTTCGACGTGGCTTTCCGAGATCGGGGGCCAGGCTCCGACCGCGTCCAGTGCCGAGACGAATGCGAACGGAGCCCCGGCGAGATAGTCGCACGAGCCTGAGCAGGTGAAGCCGAATTGTCTGAGACCGGTCTTCTGTTTTATTTCGGTGATGACGGGGGCGAGCATCTCGATCTCGGCCAGGCCCTCGTCCTCGGCGCTGTGCCGGGTCTGCGCGAACGCGACCACGGCGATCTCGCGCGTCATGTGTAATCCTTGATCTCGTCGAAGGGGACATCTGGCTCGTCAAGCGGCTCGAACCATTTGATGTTGCCCATGCTCGGTTCCCATTCCTCGCGCGGACGCCAGGCCGCCTTCACCCGCATGCCCATCCGCACCTGGTCCGCCGGAATTCCCGCGACGAGCGTGAGCATCGTCAGGCCCGCGCCGTCCAGCAGCACGTAGGCGGACACGAACGGCACCTCGGGCGCGCGTGGCTCGGGAATGTTGTTGACGGCGAACGTGGTGACGGTGCCGGTGTCGGGCAGTTCCACCTCTTCGGTCGTCGGGACGCCGTCGCGCGGGCACAGCCCCTTCATCGGGACGATGACCTGCTCGCACACCGGGCACCGATGGCCCAGGATCTTCCCCTGCGAAATGCCCTCAAGGAAGCGCTGCAGCGCCTTCCCGCCTTTCAGCGAGTACTCCAGGCGCGTTGGCGCGTTCATCATCGTGACTTCGGGCTGGAAGCATTCGATGTCGCCGATTCCGCCATTGCGTTCGGCGCGCCAGCGGGGGCGCACGCGCATTCCCGTCTTGAGGAAGCGGGGCGGTTTCGCGCCCTCCTCGAAAACGCCGACGTCGAGTGCGTGCAGCAGGGCGGTGTCGGCGCCGTCCGGCCGGACGAGCGCCCACGCGAACGGGCGGTCCAGCGGATGCCCCTTCGCCGGGCGCGGCACCCACGACCACGTCGTGACCGTCCCGGCCGGGCCGACCTCGACGAACTCGCCGGTCACGTCCTCACCGGTGTCCGGGTCGTGCTCGGACGGCGGGACGAGCACCCGGCCCGCCGCCGTCCGGACGCCGACCAGCCGCCCGTCGCGCAACTCGCTGAGGAACCGTCCGATCACCGGGCCGACCGAGCGCGTATAACCCCCCGGGAATTCCAGGACGTGGTTGACCTCAGATGGCCCCGTGCTAAATGGCACTGTCGCGGTCCTTCCAGTACGGCTCCCGGAGTTTGCGCTTGAGGAGTTTTCCGTTCGGCTCGCGCGGCATCGTCTCGATGAAGTCGATCGACTTCGGCCATTTCATCCTGGCGAGCCGTCCCTCCAGGGAGGCGAGGATCTCGGCGGCGAGCGCGGGGCCCGGCTCCACGCCTTCTGCGGGCTCGACGACGGCCTTGATCTGCTCGCCCCATTCGTCGTCCGGGATGCCGAAGACGGCGACGTCCGCGACCTTCGGATGCAGGACGATCTCGTTCTCGATCTCGGCCGGGTAGATGTTCGCGCCACCCGAGATGATCAGGTCGGCCTTGCGGTCGGACAGGAACAGGAACCCGTCATCGGTCAGATAGCCGATGTCGCCGACGGTGAAGAAGTCCTTGAGCCGGTTCTCCTTCGTCTTCTCCTCGTCGCCCTTGTACTCGAATTCGACCCCGGCCATCTTCATGTAGATCGTGCCGTGGGTGCCGTTCGGGACGGGGTTGCCGTCGTCGTCCACGATGAGCAGTTCGCTGATCGGCCAGGCGTTGCCGACCGTGCCGGGATGGGCGCGCCAGTCGGCGGGGCTCGCGATCGTCCCGCCGCCCTCGGTCGCCGCGTAGTACTCCCAGATGCAGTCGCCCCACCAGTCGAGCATCCGCTGCTTGATCGGCACCGGGCAGGGCGCCGCCGCGTGGATCGCGTGCTTCATGCTCGACACGTCGTACCGGGACCGGACGTCCTCCGGCAGCGCCAGCAGCCGCTTGAAGTGGGTCGGGACCATGTGGGTGTTGGTGACGCGGTAGTCCTGGATGAGCCTGAGGGTGTCTTCGGCGGTCCACTTGTCCATGTAGACGAGGGTGTGGCCCATGTGCAGGGCGGTGCCGCCGAACTGGGTGACGGCGGTGTGGTAGTTCGGCGAGGTGATCAGGTGCGCCTCGTGCTCGCCCCCCGCCGGACGTCCCGCCGCGATGCCGAAGAAGCTCAGCAGGAACGTCATCAACTCGGCGCTGTCGTCGGGGTCGAGGCCCATCAGCGCGCGCTTGACGCCCTTCGGACGCCCGGTCGTCCCGGACGTGTAGTGCATGGTCGCGCCGTTGGTCCGCTCGTCAGGGAGGGTGTCGGGCTGCCCGTCGACCAGTTCTGCGTACGGGCGGAAGCCGTCGACGTCCCCGAACGCGAACCGGCAATGCGCCTCGATCTCCTCGCCCGCCCGCGCGCCCTCAGCCGCGTACCGCTCGTGGACGAAGAACGCCTTCGCCTCGCTGTCGGCGACGATGTACCCGATCTCCGGCCCGGTCAGGTGCCAGTTCACCGGCGTGTAGTACCAGCCCGCCTGGAGCGCCGCCAGGTACAGCACCAGTCCCTCGGACCCGTTCGGCACGAGCCCGCAGAACCCGTCGCCCGCCTCCAGGCCGAGCCCGCGCAGCCCGTGGACGAGCCGGTTCGCGCGGGACAGCAGCTCGCCCGCGGTGTGCTCCGTCCCGTCCGGGTCGACGGCCGCGACCCACCCGGGATCGGCCTGCGCCAGCCGCCAAAAGCCCAATGACCCCATCGGATCTCCCTCGATGACCACGGTGAGCGCCGTCCCCCGGCGGACGCCCCGGCGGGCAAAAGTAGATCACGTTCTCGTTTTGCAGATCAAGCCCTACCGACCAAGGATCACTTTAACTAGAATCTGTTCTCGTTTGACATCCACCTGGAGGACCCATGGCGGACCTGCTGCCGATCAGCACCGAGCACTGCGTCGTCGAGCGCGACGGCCACGTCGTCACCGTCACGATGAACCGTCCCGAGGCGCGCAACGCGCTCAGCTCCGCCATGCTGGTGGGCCTCGCGGACGCCTGGACCTACATGTCCGAGACGCCGGACGTCCGCGTCGGCATCCTCACCGGCGCCGCCGGCACCTTCTGCGCGGGCGCCGACCTGAAGGCCATGGCGCAGCAGCCGTCCGACCCCCGGATCCGGGAGCGCATGGCCGAGATCCCGAACTTCCACTGGAAGGGCCTGCTCCGCGAGGGACGTCCGACCAAGCCCCTGATCTGCGCGATTGAGGGCTACGCCGTCGCGGGCGGCACCGAACTCCTCGTCGGCACCGACCTGCGCGTCGTCGCCGAGAGCGCCACCCTCGGCCTCTACGAGGCGAAGCGCGGCCTTTTCCCGATGGGCGGCTCCGCGATCCGCCTCCCCCGCCAGATCGGCTACGCCAACGCGATGGACATCCTCCTGACCGCCCGCTCGGTGACCCCCCGCGAGGCACTCGCGATGGGCCTGATCAACAAGATCGTCCCGGACGGCACGGCCCTCGCCGCCGCCCGCGACCTCGCGGACCAGATCGCCGCCTGCGGCCCGCTCGCCGTCCAGGCCATCCTGCGCACCTACCGCGAAACCGAACACCTCCCCGAAGAGGCCGCCCTCAAGATCTCCGACGACCACGGCTGGCCCGTCATAGCCTCCGAAGACGCCAAGGAAGGCTCCCGAGCCTTCGCCCAGAAACGCCCCGCCGTCTTCAAAGGCGAGTAATCAACAGAGCGTAGCCATTCAACCACGCTTCGATGGTATGTTCGACCAGGAGAGCGGGCGGCCCGGCCCGCGCCGCCCCCTGGATGAAGAACGAACCATGAGTACGCTGGCGACCATGAGCGCGGAACCGACCGGACCCACATCGGACGTCCCCAGGACAGACGAGTACGAGGTCATTCACCTGGGCGGCGAGGCAGCGGCGATCGTCCCACTAGATGACCTCAGACGGCTCAAGGCGCTGGAACGAGCAGCCACACCGGAGGCGCTGGAGGAGGCCGAGGCCGCCGCCGCGTTCGCCGCGCTGGACGAGTGGGAGGCCGCCGGACGTCCCGGCGCCGTCTCCCACGAGGAGTTCATGACGGAGATCCTCGGCACCGACAAGTGAAGATCGAGTGGTCACCGCAAGCGCGGGAGACAATGCGCCGCTACATGCATGACCAGGAGGGCATGCATGCCATCGCCGCTGCGGTGGGCGAACTGATCGATAATCCGAGCCCCCCAGAGGCGTTCGCCTGGGGCAAATCCGACTTCAGGCTTCGGGTCGGCCCATACCGGGTGTTGTACCGCGTCAGTGGCGGCATCGTCTACGTCGCCCACGTAAGCCGCACGACGAGTTGAGCGGCGGGGCCCGACCCTACGCGGCCGGAGTCTCTCGTCTTGCGCAGCACTGGCGATGAGCTGACAGCGAGGTGATTCGCGTTTTCTCTCTAGGTTGATTGGAGATTTCGGACCGCCCCAAAAGGGGGTCGGGTTTATGGAAGGCCGGGCGTGGCAGCGGTTAGGCGAAGCGAGTCACGGAAGGACTGAGCTGGCCATGGCCTTGCATATCGGACGTAGGCGGCACGAGCCACCGGCGGATGAGGCGGTGCCGCGGCGGAGCCTCTGGCATCGGCGGACGGCGGCGACCGACGAGACGGCGAAGGCGGGAGCCGGGAGGCGCAGGGCGCCGCGGTGGCTGCGCAGCAGGCACAACCCGGTGAGCGCGATGATCCTGGCCGCGGGCTGGGCCGCCGTCGTGATCCTCGCCCTCGGCATGCTGCTGACCTGGGGCGACGCCAACCCGGGCAACACGCTCGTGGACGCGACGCTCGACGCCGGACGCTGGCTCGCCACCCCGTTCCACGACGTCTTCACGCGGAGCGATCCCGACGAGCAGCTCTACATCAACTGGACGCTCGCCGGAGTGGTGTACTACGCCCTCGCCCGCACCCTCTCCTGGATGACGAGGTTCTGACGACCCGGGAGCCCCGGCCGCGAGCAGCGCGCGGCCGGGGCTCCGGCGCTCAGGAGTCGGTGATGGCGTTCAGGCGGGTTATGGCTTCTACGTATTCGTCGATCAGGTCGTAGATGACCTGGGCGGACGGTTTTATCTGGTTCATGGAGCCGACTATCTGGCCTACGGGGAAGGTGACCAGTTCGCCGTCGCCGGAGCGGGAGATGCGGGGGAGGGCGTCGGCGATCAGCATGAACTGCATGGGCATCGGGAGGTAGCCCGGGGAGTTCTCGCTTTCCCACGCCTCCGTCCAGGCGGTTTTGAGGAAGCGGGCGGGCTTGCCCGTCCAGGCGCGGGAGCGGACGGTGTCGCGGGACGTGGCGTTGAGGAGTTTCGGGAGGGCGCGTTCGGGGGTGTCGGCTTCGGCGACCGTCAGCCAGATGGAGCCGGTCCAGACGCCGTCGGCGCCGAGGGCCATGCCCGCGGCCATCTGGCGGCCGCGGCCGATGCCGCCCGCGGCGAGGACGATCGTGTCCTCGCCCACCGCGTCCACGACCTCGGGGATCAGGACCATCGTGGCGACGTCGCCGGTGTGGCCGCCCGCCTCGGTGCCCTGCGCGACGATGATGTCGACGCCGACGTCCACCTGCTTGCGGGCGTGCCGGGCGTTGGACGCGAGGCCCGCGACCTTCACGCCGTGCCGGTGCGCCTCCTCCACGACGTCCGCCGGGGGCGGGCCGAGGGCGTTGGCGAGCAGGGCGATCGGGTGCTTGAGCGCCACCTCGACCTGGGGGCGCGCGGTCACGTCCGTCCAGCCGAGGAGGGCCTTGCCCGCCTGGTCGGTGGGCGGCTCGACGCCGTGCTCGGCCAGGAGGTCTTCCAGGAACCTCTTGTGCTCGGCCGGGATCATCCCCTGGAGTTTCGCGAGCAGTTCCTCGGCGTCGCCCATGTCGGCGCCCTCGTACTTGGCGGGCATGACGACGTCCACGCCGTAGGGCCTGCCGCCGACGTGCTCGTCGATCCACGCGAGTTCGAGTTCGAGCTCCTCGGGGGTGAAGTGCAGGGCGCCGAGGACGCCCATGCCGCCTGCGCGGCTCACCGCCGCGACCACGTCGCGGCAATGACTGAACGCGAAGATCGGGTACTCGATGCCGAAAAGTTCGGTGACTCGTGTCCGCACAACCCCGACCCTAGGCGGGGGAAGGCAAAACTGCAACAGGTTCTAGTTGTGTTGGGCGTCGTCAGGTCACGTCAGGGCTTTGGGTAGAACACGTATCAGGGAGTGGGGTTGGGCGTGGTGCTCGCCGCCGGGGCGGGCGGGGGCTGGTCGGCGAACTTGCCGTCGGCTCGGCGCGGGGTGGCCGGGGCCGGAGGGGCTGCGGGGCGGACGAAGGCGAGGGAGAGGCCGACGAACAGGAGGATCAGGCCGAAGAAGACACCCGCCCCGGGGATGTAGCTGCGCAGGAGGTCGATCTTCAGCGCGGTCGAGTTCGCCATGTCGACCAGGTTCCGCTGGTCCTTGTCGATGGTGATGAGGTCGGCCTGCGCGACGATCATCGAGCCCTTGCCGTTCGGCGTCCGGACGGTGCTGCGGATGTTCTGCCGGTGCTTCACGGGGATGCCCGTACGCGGGTCGACCCAGACGGTGTTGTACGCCTCGGTGTATCGGTCGACCTTCTGGTTTCCCGCCTTCTCGGGGAGGCCGAGCATCTTGGCGGGCATCTTGACGTCCAGCCGGGCGGTCTTCGTCAGCGGGATCGTCTGGGTGAAGCGGTACGCGGGGAGGCCGTGGACCTCTTCGACCGCGTTGAACCGCATCGGCGCCGACTGCCGCGTCGTCATGTCGTAGAACGGGTAGTCGCGCTTGTGGACGTTCGCGATGGGGAACAGCAGCCCGTACCCGGACATCCGGACGCGGTTGTCGCCGTCGACGTTGGAACCGCAGCAGTTGGTCAGCTTCCCGGTGCGGCGGTCGAACGCGATGCGGAAGCCCTGGATCTGGACGGGCTTGTCGGGCTTGGCCTGGTTGTAGATGTTGGTGGTGGAGTCCCAGACGGCGATGTCGCCGTTGCCCTCGTTCGCGCGGACGTCGCCCCGCACGGTGTTCTTCGCCAGGAGGGTGACGTTCTTCTTCAACTTGAGGTCGGACTCGTCGAAGTACGTGGAGCCCTTCGATTCCAGGGACGTCACCTGGTAGCGGTTCAGCGGCGCCACGACGACCCGGTCGGCCACATAGAAGCGGACGAGGGGCGCGAGTGTCAGCAAGAACGCGCCCAATCCGATCAGGATCAGGCCGACAGGTCGCCGCATGGACCACCTCCACGGGGGGCTACTGCCCGGTACCCTACCCCTGCCAGCGCCCCCTACCTCCCGCGATCGCCCCGCTCCCCCGGACCCTCAGCGAGGTGCCCATGCCGTCCACCGAGCGCCGTGCCACGCTGGGACGGTCGGTGCGGCTGCTGAGCGCATTCCGCAAAGAGCAGACCGAGCCGGACCATTTCTACGGCCTGATGGCCCGCGATACCGTCGCGCTCCTCGGCGCCTATGTCGGCTTGGACGGGATGACCGTTCTCGACGTTGGCACGGGCACCGGGCATTTCGCGCGGGCGCTCGCCGACGCGGGCGCGCGGTGCGCGGGCGTCGACCATTCTTTGGCTGAACTGACCTCGCTGGGCGTTCCCGCGCCGAACACGATCGCGGCCAGCGCGCTCGCCCTTCCGTTCCGGACGGGTTCCGTCGGCGTGTGCTTCTCGTCGAATGTGCTGGAACACGTCGTCCGGCCGTGGCGGATGGCGGACGAAATGGTGCGCGTGACGAAGCCGGGCGGGACGGTCTTCCTGTCGTTCACCAACTGGCTGTCCCCGTGGGGCGGCCATGAGACCTCGCCTTGGCACTACTTCGGCGGCGACCGGGCGGCGCGGCGCTACGAGCGGCGGAACGGGCGTCCGCCGAAGAACCTGTACGGCCAGAGCCTGCATCCGGTGTCGGTGTCGGCGGCGCTGGAGTGGGCCCGGGGGCGCGCCGACGTGGGCGTCCTGGACGCCCTGCCCCGCTACCATCCGCGCTGGGCGGAGGGGATCGTTCGCGTTCCCGGGCTGCGGGAGATCGCGACGTGGAATCTCGTCCTGGTGCTGCGGAAGAAGGGGACGTGAAGTCCGCCGTCGAGGCGGCCGATACGGCTGCGCCGCCGATTTCCGGGCATCAGGACACGTTCGACGGTATCCGGGCCGTGGCGGCGTTGTGCGTTCTGGTGTTCCATGTGGCGAGCGCGGCCGGGTCCGTTACGAATCCGGCCGGGGTGCGGTGGCTTTACAACGGCGGACAGGTCGGCGTTCCTATTTTCTTCGCGCTTTCCGGCCTGCTGCTTTACCGGCCGTGGGCGGCGGCCGTCCTGAATGGGCGCCCCGCACCGCGCGCTGGTGAATACCTGCGAAAGCGGGTCTTCCGCATTCTGCCCGCCTATTGGGTCCTGGTCGTCGTCTTTATGCTCACGGCGGGACGCGACCACGTCGGCGACCCGCTCACCTGGGCGTCGCTGCTCACGCTCACGCAGACCTATCTGCCGGACGCCTGGTGGAATGGCGACCTCGGCCCCGCGCACCTCGGGCAGATCTGGAGCCTGGCCGTCGAGGCGGCCTGGTATGTCGCGCTGCCGTTCACCGCCGCGCTCCTCGCCTGGTACGCGCGGCGCGGGCCGGGCGGCGGCGTCGGCGTCCGCGCGCGGCGACTGCTGACCGGTATCGGCGTGTACGCGGCGCTGTCCCTGGTCTGGACGGTCGTCATGTTCGTCCCGGATCGGCATTCGCAGGCCGGACTGTGGCTTCCGCGGTACTTCGCCTGGTTCGCGATCGGGATGGCGCTCGCCGTGGTGACGGTGTGGGCGCGGCTGGACGAGCGCGCCGCCGTCCTGTGCCGGGCGGTGTCCGACTCGTGGGCGGCGTGCTGGACGGCGGCGGCCATGCTGTACGTGGTCGCGGCGACGCCCGCCGCCGGGCCGCTCACCCTCCAGACGCCGGACGCGTTCTGGACGGCGGTTCTGCACGTGATCGTCCTCGGGCTGTGCGCGGCGGCGCTGGTCGCCCCGGTCGCGCTGGCCCCGGCCGGGCATCCGGCGCTCGGCCCGGTCCTCGGCAATCCGGTGATGCGGTTTCTCGGGCGGATCTCCTACGGCGTGTTCCTGTGGCAGTTGCTGATCATCGTGGCCTGGTACGAGGCGGCGGACCGGGGCCTTCGGGGAAACGTCGCGACGGACCTTCCGCTGCTGGCGGCGGCGTCCATCGCAGCGGCGAGCCTGAGCTACTACCTGGTGGAACGTCCGGTGCGGGCGCTGACCCGCCGCCGGGATCCGGCCCGTCCGCAGGACCCTGTCCGGGCGCCGTCCAGCTGAGCGCGATCGGCCCGCCGGGGCCGCCGCCGGACGGCCGGGGCCGCCACAACTCGGCCGCCACCCGTCCCACCACGGCGACTCCGAGGAGCTGCGGGACGACGTCGCCGAGCAGGCCGGACGGCGACGAGGGGTCGGCGATCACGTCCAGCCAGGCTCCGGCGGCGAGGCAGCCCGTCCCGGCGAGCATCGCGACCGCGACCGGCCACGGGGACGCGGCGGCCCGCGCGACGGCGGACCCGCGCCCGCGCGCGAACCCGCATCCGGCCGCGACCACCGTGGCGACGGCGAGGCCGGGCGCCCCGGCGATCCAGCCGCCGAGCGCGGCGGCGAGCCCGACGGCCGCCCACGCGGGCCACCCCGTCCCCGCCACGGGCGCCAGGCGCCGGTCTCGGCCCCGTCCCCCCGGCCAGACCCCGACGAACACCAGCATGAGCAGCAAGGACAGCCCTCCGACGACCGCGAAGCGCTGCGCCCGGTCCGGCCCATAGGTCAGCTCGACGACACCGCGCGTACCCGCCGGGACGAGCCACCCCTGCTTCCACCCGTCCAGCCGAACGGGCCGCAGCGCCGCTCCACCTACGCTCGCACGCCACCCATCATTGAAGTTCTCGTTCACGACAAGAAACGAAGCGGCAGCGGCGCTCACCTCAACCCTGCGAGACCCCGCCCCCCAATCAAGCACCTTGACCTGCCCAGACACCGCACCCAACCCGCCCCGCGCTGCGGACACGCCCGACGACGCGCTGGGCGCACCAGACGCGCCCCGCGTGACAGAGGCGCTCGGCCCGCCAGGGGCCGCAGGCGTGGCGGACATGCCCGGCGTGACAGGCACGCCAGAGGCGCCTGACCCGGCAGGCGTGGTGGAGGCGTCCGGCCCGGTGGGCGTGGTGGGCGTAGTTGGTTTTGGAGTGAGGGTGATGGTGTTGAGGCGGTAGGGGTCTAGGGGGGTGGCGGTCAGGTGGTTTTGGGCCGGGGTGACGGGTGCTTGTTTGCAGGCGGTGAATTTGAGGGGGCGGCCGGTTAGTAGGTCGCCCTGGGTGCCGGTGGCTCTCGTTAGCAGAGGCGTGGTGCCGATGCGGAGATTTGGGCCTAGGCCGCATGGGAGGTGCAGCGGGGAGTTGCGCACGTCCGGTAGGGGGCGCACGCCTGGTATGTGTAGTTCGGTTACTTGGATCGGCTGTGGTTGTGCCTCCTTCAGGAAGGTGAGCGTTAGGCGGTCGGTGGTCATCGGGGCGAAGCTCAGCCTGCCAAAGGCGTCCGACAGTCCTTCGCGGGTCTCGCCGTCGTCGCCCTTGACCCGGATCCGGACCGGGCCCGATGCACCGGGCGGGCGGTCGACCGTGACCGTCGCCACGCGCTTCTGTCCCTTCCATCGCACGCTGTATCGGGGCTGGTCATCGCTATCCCCCGCGATCCAGGACGTCGCCGGGTCGCCGTCGAACGCGGACCGGGCCTGGGCCACGGGGTGCCGCGACAGCGTCGAGCTCGCCGCGACCGACGCCTGGCCCCGCACCGCCGTGTACCGCTCGACCAGCGCGGGATCGGTGAGGACGGCCGTCCCGGTGACGAGAGCCTTGCCGCCCACCGCCGACGTGAACGTGCGGTCGAACCCGGTGCCCTCCTCGTCCGTGGAGCCGAGTGAAGGCGAGCACACCCAGCGCAGGCTGCCCTTCATGCATTCGGGCACGGCCCCGCTCGTCCGGCTCAGCACAACGGTCGCGGGCCCCGTGACCTGGGCGGGCGCGGGCAGGACGTAAGTGCGGCTCGGCTTGATCCCGCCGACCGACACCTCCGCCACCGCCGCCCGCGCGAAGGCCGGGACGACCGGCTTCGCCGCGAGACGCGCGATCCGGAGCCGGAGCCAGCGGGTCGGGCCGTCCGGCGCGCGGAGCGGCTGGGCGTCCGCCGTGCGCCGGACGTCCTGCTCCACCGTCCCGCGCTCGGTCTCGACCGCGACGCGCGCGACGGCGGGTCCGAGCGCCGGGTCCTGGACGAACGCGGCGGCCACCCCCCGCACGTCGCGCGGACGGTCGAAGTCGACGCGCAGCCATTGCCCGACCGGGCCCGTCCAGCCGCCGGTCTTCCAGGCGGTGAACCGGTTCCCGTCGAACGCGGCGAACGGAACGGCGCCCGGCTCGCGGGCCTGCGGGATCGCGTCGTCCCCGCCCGCCGACGTGGACGCGGTGACGTCGCGGACGCCCCCGCCGTAGGCGACGTGGGTTGCGTAGCGGTCCCAGCCGTCGTCCAGGACGTCGGCGGCCTCGCCCCGATGCGCCGCCGTCAGCGTCTCCGACGTCTGGTGCAGCTCGCCGAAGTTGCGCCGCAGCACCCGGGGCGAGTCCGTCACGACCGGGGCGCCGCGCAGGTCGGGCGCGTCGTCGTCGAACAGGACGGGGCCGTCCGGCAGCGCGCCGTCGTCCGCCATCGCGAGCAGCGACTCCGGCCCCCCGTACACGCGGACAGGCTCAGTCGCGGAGGCGAGGCCCGCGACGTCGGCGGCGGCAGCGACCTCGTAGACCTCCAGCGCCGGGTACGGCTGGTCGACGGCCGACACCGCGTCGCCGTTGGCCTGGCCACCGGTCGGCGGGCCGAACGCGGCCACCCTGCGCAGGCCGGGCGAGTCGTCCAAGGCTTGGTGGACGCGGGCGGGCCACGCGCCGCGCAGCGTCTCGCGCCGCAGGTCGGTGCGCACCAGCACGTACCGGACGCCCATCCGGCCGAGGAACGCGCTCAGCCCCGGCGACCCCTGGCCGGAGCGGACCTGCCGGTCGATCGCGTCCAGCGCCCGCGTGTACCCGGGCGACCCGGCGGGGACGAGCTGCCGCACCCCCCACCGCGCGTCCAGCAGCGGTTGGACGATGTCGTCCATGGGACGTCCCCACAGGTACTCGCCGAACGGCGCGCCCGGCACGGCGAGCACGCCCTGCCGCCCGGCCCGCGCGTTGAGCCAGGACGCCGCGTCCCGCCAGTACCGGGGGACGTCCGTGAACTCGCCGGGCCCGGTGAGGCCGTGCGAGGCGGCGGTGAGGCCGATGCCGCCGAGCCCGACGGCCGCCGCGACCGGCAGGCTGACCAGCGACTTCCACTTCCAGGCGGGCGCCTTGGCGCCGGTGAGCAGGTGGGCGAGGCCGAGCGCGAGCGGCAGCCGGACGACCGCGTCGAACTTGTGCAGGTTGCGGAGCGGGGCGAGGGGGCCGTCCAGCAGGTCGCGGAGCTGCCCGGCGAACGGGCCCGGAACGTCGCTGAGGTGCCCCATGGACAGGACGGCCATCCCGGCGAGCAGCGTGACCAGGAGGAACGTCCGCTCGGGGAGGAGCCGTCCGAGCAGCCCGGCGAGGCCGAGCGCGGCGACCGCGCCCGTGCAGAGGATCGGGAGCGGGCCGAGCGAGAGGCCGTGCCCGACCGGCCACCAGACCTGGCCGTCCACGACGAGGTAGTTGACCCAGCGTTCAGCGCCGCGCAGCACGTTGACCAGGCCGGTCGGCCCGGTCGTCGTGTCGGCCTTCTCGGTGTAGGTGAGCCAGGAGAACCCGTACTTGCCGGTCAGCAGCAGCGGGACGAGCCACCACGCCACGGCCGCGCCGGCCGCCGCCGACCACCAGGCGAGCAGCCGCAGCCGGAACGTCCCGCGCGTCAGCACGTAGACCACCGGGACGATCAGCACCGCCACGGTCGCGGTCGCGTTGATCCCGCCGCAGCAGGCGATCGCGAGCCCGGACCGCGCCGCCGCCCGGACCCGTCCGCCCTCCCCCGACGCGGCGGTGACCAGCGGCAGGACGATCCACGGCAGCATCGCGACCGGCAGGTACTCCGACGAGATCTGGCCGAGCGTGGCGAGCGCGTTGGGCGCGAGCGCGTAGGCCATTCCGGCGAACGGGCGCGTCCCCGGGCCGCCGACGCCGAGCCGTCCGGCGAGCCGCCACGCGCCGGTGAACGCCAGGCACATCAGCAGCGCGAGCCAGAACCGCTGGGTGATCCACGCGGGCATCCCGGCGACGTCGCCGAGCGCGAAGAACGGACCCATCGGGAACAGGTAGCCGACGGCCTGGTTCTGGAGCTGGCCGAACTGCTCGGGGTCCCACAGCCGCACCGCGCGGCCGAGGAACCCGACCGGGTCCACCGCCATGTCGATCTTGGTGTCGGCGAGGATCGCGCCGGGCCGGGTGCCGAACGCGAGCGCCGTCAGCGCCAGGCAGCAGGCGAGCGCGCGGAGCCGTTCGCGCAGCCGCTCGTACGCCCGCTCCGCCGTGTGCCGCAGAGGCCGCGGCGGCGCGCTGGCGCGAGGCGGGTCCGCCTCTCCCACCGCCATCGAGCCGCCTCCCCCGTCAGTCCGCGTGCGGGTCACCGTACCCGCGACCGCGCGAGTCGCGGACAGGGCGGTCCCGAGCGTCGCGGACGGCGGCGGCGACCAGGTCGCGGACGCCGGCGGCCGTCCGCGCCCAGTCGAACCCGCCCGCCCAGTCCCGGCAGGCCGCGGCGACCTCCGCGCGGCGGACGGGGTCGGACAGCTCCTTCAACGCCCGGTCGGCCACGTCCGCCTGGTCGTCGCCGTCGCGGACGAGCCAGCCGGTGACGCCGTCGCGGATCGCGTCGCGCAGGCCGTCCACGTCGGGCGCGACGGTCGGGACGCCGAGCGCCGCCGCCTCGACCACGCTGAGCCCCCACCCCTCGCCCTGCGACGTGCTGAGATGCAGGTCGGCGCGGGCGACGAGGGCCGCCTTGACGTCCTCGGGCACGTGCCCGTGCAGGACCACGACGCCGTCCAGGCCGCGCGCGGCGATCCCGGCCTTGAGCGCGGGCGTCTCGGGGCCGTCCCCGACGATGTGCAGTTTCAGCCCTGGACGGGCCACCGCGAGCCGCTCCGCCAGGTCGAGGAGCAGGTGCGGCCGCTTGTGCGGGACGAGCCGGTTCACGCACACCAGGTCGGGATTCCCGGCGGGCCCCGGCGGGGTCGTCCCGGCGGGGTCGGTGACGTTCGTCCCGTTCGGGACGACGTGCGCGGGCCCTTTCCAGCCCAGCCTTTCCCGCACCGCGCGCAGCGTGGACGGCGACACGACCACATAGGCGTGGCGCCGGTACGTCCAGTTGCTCACCGGCCCTTCAAGCCGCCGTCCGAGCCACGACAGCCAGCCGGGGAAATACAGCCCGAATTGGTTCTCGTGCACATGGTGAATGACGCAGAACACCGGCACCCGGCGGGGCAGTACCCATGGCGTGAAGAAGGGGATGCCGTTCTGGCAGTCGATGACCGCGTCGAACGGTTCGGCGCGCCGCAGGCGGCGGGCCAGCATCCACAAAAGGACGAGCGGATACACGGTGAACGTCCCGCCGAGACGAACGAATTCGACGCCCTCGACGCGCCCGCCACGCTTCTGCCCCGGCGCGCGGCACGTCACGTAGTGGACGCGGGCCCCTTCGGCGGCGTACCGCCGGGCCAACTCCCAGGCGTAACGCTCCGCGCCGCCCGCCGCCGGGTGCCACGGGTCCCGCCAGTTGACGACCGCGAGTCGCGGGCCGCCGCTCATCCCGGCTTGACGCCCGGCGCGGACGGAATGCCGGGCTGCGGGACGGCCACCGCCCCCACCGGCGTGGCGAGCGCGGGCCGGAATCCGGCGCGCGCCCGGATGCGGGCCAGGTCGACGAGGCATTGCAGAGAATGGCGCCGGACGGAGAACGTCGAACCGGGACGGTCGCGCCACACCACCGGAATGTCCGTCACGGACGCGCCCCGCCGAACGCAGTGCGCGAGCAGTTCGACGTCGAACGAGAAACCGGCAGTGCGCAGATCCGCCGCGACGGAACGTGCCAATGCCCCGTCGAAGAACTTGAACCCGCACTGGGTATCGGAGACGCCGCCCACGAGATCGCGGACGATCCGGTTGAACGTGATGGCGCCGAGCCGCCGCACCGGCAGCGCGTAACCCTCAACGACCGACCGACCGTGGCGCCTTGACCCCACCACGACCGGGCGGCCCTCGCGCAGCAGGACGATGGCTTCGTCCAACGCCGCGAGGTCTGTTGCCATGTCCGCATCCATGAAACCCACGAACGGGGCGTCTGTCGAGAGGAGCCCCTCGCGGACCGCCGCGCCCTTCCCGCGCCGCTCGCAACGCAACAGCCGAACCGGAACCGGGCCCCGGAAGGACCGGACGATGCGCGCCGTCCCGTCAGTGCTGGCGTTGTCGACGACGATGACCTCCGCGCGCAGCGGGAGCCCGGCGAGCTTGCCGCACAGCAGGCCGAGCCCGTCCGGAAGCCGGTCGGCCTCGTTGTACGCGGGAACGACGATCTCCAGAAGCACCGCGCCGCCGTCACACCGGGTCGCCATCGGGGCCTACACGTCAGCGGGAGCCGTAGTTGTACAGCGGCTTGATGACGGGGTCCTTCTGGGAGGCGTTCGCGAGTTGCACCGCGGTGAACGATGCTCCGGCGGCCAGCAGAACGCCGACCAGCGCGGCGATGGCGATGCGCATCAGGGGGTCCTTCGACTGCGGGGTTTGATACTGCCGAGTAACGGAAGGCTCAGAGTAGCCCTTGGGGTCCCGATTGACCAGGCGACGGCCAGACCGGTGACGACCCACGCGGCCACCGCCGGCGCGACCGGGACACCGTCCCCGGGCGGCGCGGCGGACCCGTCGATCCGGTAGACGACGAGGTCACGTCCGCGCAGCACTTCGCGCACGTCCCCGGCCGGACGGTGCGCGGCGGTCTCGGCGTCCACCACGACGTACCGCACGCCCGCGTCGCGCAGCGCGGCGGCCGAGGTCGTGGCGGGCGGGGCTGTGGCGGGCGCCAGCCGGACGGCCTTCGGGTCCTCGGGCGCGACGGTCGTGCCGCCGACGGTGACGGCGTCGTTCACGACGACCCGGCGGTGCAGGTAGCGGGGCAGCGGGTCGAGGACGCGGCGGCCGTGGTTCCACGGGTAGCTCCGGTACGCCGCCCACGGCAGGACCAGCACGTCGCCCTTCGCCGGGTCGCCGTCGACGATCCGGCGGGCCCGCGCCCAGTCGTCCGGATACCGGACGGCCCGCAGGTCGCCGGCCGCGCCCCAGGCCAGCGTCGGCAGCAGGAACACCGGGACGGCGACCGCCGCGAGCGCGACGCCGGGCAGCCGCGCGTCGGCGGCGCGGTCGGCGGCCGCCCCGAGCCCGGCCGCGACGACGACGGCGAGCGGCGCGACGAACTGCTGGCCGTCGCGCACCACGGCGAACCCCGGCCACAGGCCGACGAGCCCTTCGAGGACGGGCGCCGCCACCGCGCCGAGCGCCGCCACCGCGAACCCGACCCCGGCCGCGACCGCCGCGCCCCGCCGCCAGGCGGGCTCGCGGCACCACGTCCGGTACGCGGCGAACGCGCCGATGACGACGACCAGCCAGAGGGACGCGATCACCGGCGTCCCGTACCCGGACGGGACGGTCTCGCCGTTCCACGCTCCGCCGAGGGCGAGGAGGCTGCCGAGCGTCCCGAACGGGGTGTCGGCGCGGGCCGCGAACAGGTCGACGGCGGTGTCGTCCGAGGGCAGGCCGCCGGGCCGCAGCAGTCCCGGCACCAGCCAGGGCAGGCTCAGCACGGCCACGGCGCCGACCACCTTCGCCGCGCCGCGTCCCCGCACGGTCACGAGCGCGACGACCAGCGCGGTCAGCCCGGAGACGGCGAGCGCCGCGAACCCGCCGATCGCGGCCGGGATCAGGGCGCGGACCAGGCGGCGCCCGCCGCCGCGCTCGTCCGCCCGCGCGGCGGCGGCCACCGCCCAGGGCAGGGCCGCGTAGCCGAGGAGCAGCGCCCACTGGCCGAGCAGCAGCCGCTCGGCGACGAACGGGTTCCAGGCGTAGCAGACCCCGGCGGCGAGGCGCGGCGCCATCCGCTCGGACGGCACCAGCGACGCCGCCGCCGTGCAGGCCATCACGAAGATCGCCAGGAGGACGAGCTTCTGCACCGCGTCGGCCGGGATCACGGTGGCGAGCGCGGTCACGACGGCGTCGCTCGGCACGTGACGCGGGACGATCCCGGTGAGCCCGAACGTCAGCCGCGTGAACGCCGGATCGGGCACGAACACCATGTCGTAGGACAGCACGAACCCGGGCGCGAGCCCCGGCCCCAGCGCCGCGAGCCCGAGCCCGAGCCCGGTCAGCGCGGCCACCAGATGCCGCGTCCGCTCCTTCATTCGCGCCCGCTCATGTGCGCCCCGCTCATGTGCGCGGACGCTACCCGACCTGTCCCTTTGCGGGGGACGCCCCCGGCTGTCGCACCGGTTCCGGGTCGCGGGGCAGGCCGAGGATGCGTTCGCCGATCACGTTCAGGTTGACCTCGGTGGTGCCGCCGCCGATCGTCATCGCGCGGGACGCGAGCAGGTAGCGGGTCCAGCGGGCGCGCAGGCCGTCCTTCCATCCGCCGGTCAGGGCGCCGTCCGCGCCGAGCAGGGTGAAGCCGAACTCGGTGACGCGCTGGCCGTGCTCCATCGCCACCAGTTTCCGGACGTTCGCCGTCGCGCCCGGATCCGTCCCGGAGAGCTGCTTGAGGGTGGCGCGGAGGCCGAGGAGGGCGAAGGCGTGCTCGTCGCAGAGGAGGTCGCCGAGCCCGTCGCGGACGACCGGGTCTCCGTCCACGCCCAGCTCTTCGGCGAGGGCGAGCAGTTTGGGCACGTCCCCGCCGAGCTGGAAGGTGCTGGTCAGGCCGACGCGCTCGTTGGCGAGCGTGTTGCGCGCGACGCGCCATCCCGCGTTGACGGGCCCGACGACCAGATCGTCCGGCACGAACACGCCGTCGAGGAACACCTCGTTGAAGATCGCGTCGCCCGTGCATTCGCGCAGCGGCCGGATCTCGATGCCCGGCGATTTCATGTCGACGAGGAAATAGGTGATGCCGTCGTGCTTCGGACGGTCCGAATCGGTTCGCGCGATGCAGATTCCCCATTGCGCGTCGCGGGCCAGGGACGTCCAGATCTTCTGACCGGTGATCGTCCAGCCGCCCTCGGCGCGCTCGGCGCGCGTCCGGAGCGAGGCGAGGTCGGAGCCCGCGCCCGGCTCGGAGAAGAGCTGGCACCACACGATCTCCCCGCGCAGCGTCGGCGGGAGGAAGCGTTCCCGCTGCTCGGGCGTCCCGTGCTGGACGAGCGACGGGACGACCCACGACCCGATCATCAGCGGCACCGGACGCACCCCGGCCGCCGCCAGCTCCCGCTGGACGACGACCTGCTCCAGCGGCCCGGCGTCGCGTCCCCACGGTTTCGGGAGGTGCGGCGTCACCCAGCCGCCGTCCGCCATCGCGGCGCGCTGCTCGGCCGGTTCCAGCGCGGCGAGGTCGGCGACGCGGGCGCGGATCTCCTCCTGGAGCGGCCCCGCGTCGTCGGGAAGCTCGACGTCCATGGGACGGCGGACGCCCGCGACCGCGAGCGCGGCGACGTCCGCCCTGTGCTCGCTCGCCCGTCCGAGGAGGGCGCGCAGCGTCAACGCCCTCCGGTAGAGCAGGTGGGCGTCGTGCTCGTAGGTGTAGCCGATTCCGCCATGGATCTGGATGTTGCCCTCAGCGCACTGGACGGCGGCGTCGGCGGCCAGCACGGCGGCGACGGCGGATGCGTACGAGCGTTGTTCGCGTGTTTCGTCCAGGGCGCGGGCGGCGTCCCAGACGGCGGCCCTGGCGCGTTCGACGGCGATGAGCATCCGCGCGCACTTGTGCTTGACGCCCTGGAACTGCCCGATCGGACGGCCGAACTGCTCGCGCAGTTTCGCGTAGGCGACGGCGTCGTCCAATGCGCGTCCGGCGACGCCGCACGCCTCGGCACCGAGGACGACGACCGCCAGCGTCCGCGCGCCGGGCACGTCGAGGACACGCTCGTCCGGCACGGTCACGCCGTCGACCGTGACCGAGCCGACCGGGCGCGTGACGTCCAGCGATTCCAACTCCCCCACGGTGACGTCCGCGCGGTTGACGGCGACCCAGCGCCCACCGGCACGCAGCAGGAAAAGGTCGGCGAAAGGCGCGCCGAGCACGGGCTGAACCGTCCCCGAAACAGTGGAACCGTCCATTACCAGAGTGCCCGACAAGCCGACCGCCGCCGTGTGGGAACCGTCCGCCAGACCCGGGAACAGGGACAGCGCCCCGCAGGCGTCCAGCATCGCGGACGCGAGGACGGTCGGCGTGTACGGCCCGGGAACCAGGGCGCGCCCCAGCTCCTCCAGCGCGACCGCCTGTTCGAGCAGGCCGAAGCCCTGCCCGCCCGCGTCCTCGGGAAGGTGCAGGCCGGGCAGGCCCTGCTCGGCGAGCGCGGGCCAGCAGCCGGGATCGGCGTCCCGGACGGTCCGCGCCGTGACGGCCCGCTCGGCGAGCCCCCGCACGGACGCCGCGAGCGCCTCGTGCTCCCCTGTCAGCCCGATCGCCATGGCCCCACCTCTCCTCGACGTGGGGCCAGCCTATTAGAACGCGATTCGGCTCGGCGGGTCGGCGGCGCCGCGCTACGACACGAGCTTCAACCGGCCGAAGAACTCGTTGACGTCCGGGTACTGCTTCTTGTGCGTGTTCGGCATGGACGCGAACGCGACGGCGGGCGTCTTCCGGCCGGTGTCGATCACGGCGGTCGCGACGATCTCGCCGGTCGCCCGCACCCCGGTGCGCCGGTAGCTGAGGTAGGAGGCGACCAGCCAGCCGCGGCGGCCGTCCACGACCATGGCCTGCGACGCGAGCGGCGCGGACTTGTGCGGGAACGCGTAGTACTGCGCCTCGAACGCCTGCGCCGCCAGGCCCGTGATGTTCTTCACGGTGTCGGGGCCGTGGTAGGAGCTGAGCAGGCTCGGCGGAAGCGTCCCGGTGAGCAGCTGGCCGTACCAGAACTGGGCGCCGTGCCGCTCCGTCACGAGGATCTGCTGCCCGGACCAGCCCGTCGTGCCCAGCTTGTTCTGCTTCGTCGGCACCTGCCACGGCGCGGCGAGCCGCGGGTACGACAGGCCGGAGCGGACGTCGGCGACCCGGCCGAGCATCCGGCTCGGCCGCCCGGCGAACCGCGCGAGCCGCTTGTCCGGCGGCATGTCGACCTGCGGCGTCTCCGACCGCTGGGCAGACGCCGTCCGGCCGGCGGTGCCGCCCGTCGTCTTGGCGGGCTCGTCGTCGCCGCCCTTCAGGAAGTACACGGCCCCGGCCGCGGCGAGCGCGGCGACCAGCAGCCCGACGCCGCCGATCAGGATGAGCCTGGAACGGCCGCCGCCCTCGTCGAAGACGTCCCGCTCCGGGCGTTCCGGACGCTCCCGGCGCTCCCGCCGCTCGCGGCGCTTCTCCGGCTTGCCGTCGCCGCCCAGCTTGGCGTCGGCGGCGGCCTCGTCGGCCATCCAGTCGGGCATCTGCCAGTTGCCGCTGCTCGGCTTGCCGGGCTTCGCGGGCAGCCCGGCGCCGGTCGGGACGGCGGGCACGTAGTTGTCGTCGCCGCCCTGGTCGGCGGAGTTCTCGTCGAACAGCGAGTCGTCCCACTGGGGCGGTTCGTCCTCCCGGACGGGGGCGACCTTCACGTCGTCCTCCGCGCCGGGCTCCTCCGACGGCCCCTGGCTCCACTCCTCGGACGGCTCCGGCCGCCACTCGGCGTCCTTCCACTCCTCGGGCGGAGCGTCGGTCCGCCATGAATCGGCCGGGGACCTCTCCCAGTCGTCGTCATCGTCGCCGAGCCGCGCGGCGGGCCGGTCCTCGACCTTGCCCCACACGTCGTGCGGCGCCGCGCCCGGCTCGGCCCCGGCGACCGGGGCCTCGGCGGGCGGCGACGGGGCGGGCAGGACGGCCTCGGGGTCCGGGAACGTCATCCGCGGGCCGGTCGCGGTGGCGTCCGCCGCCTCGCGGGACTCGTCCCGCGGCTCGCCGTCGTTCATCTCGGTCCAGCGCACGCCGCGCTCCCCCTGATCGGACATGCGGCACACGTTACGCGAAGATCAGCCGTCCGGTTCCGGTCACCAATCACGCTCAGGACACATCTTCCCATCGACTCAGCGGCTCCCCGGCGACCCGATGGCACCCGCTGTGACCTGCGGCTCTTCGGCGAGCCTCGCTCTGGCCAGCAGCGTCGCGCCCGCCACCGCGCCCGGCATGGCGAGCACCGCGCCGAGCGGGATGAGGAAGACCACGACGGTCGCCGCCCCGAACCCGAGGACCAGCGGACGGTTCCGCCGCAGCAGCGCGAACCGCTCCCTGCGCCGGATCCCGCGCCGCTCCAGCGCGACCGACGTCAGCTCCCCCGCCAGGAAGTATCCGGACACCAGCCCGGCGACCACCGGCACCACCGTCTGCCCCACCAGCGGCAGGAACCCGCACGCGAAGAACACGACGGCGAAGCACAGCGCGACGACGCCGAGGATCACCGTGTCCTTGATCGCCCGGCCGATCTGGACGAGCAGCGGCACGTCCGGCTCCGGCGGCGCGCCGCCCTCCGACTCCTCGACCCGGACGGCGATCGCCTCGTAGAACGGGTCGCCGACGAGCAGCGTCACCGCCGTGAACGTGATGACGGCGAGGAACAGCGCCGAGCCGAAGATCGCGATCCCGGCGACGACCCGCGCGGACGTGCGCGCCGCGTCGGACCAGCCGTCCGCGAAGCCGGTCGTCCACCCGGCGAGGTCGTCGATCTCGAACCCGAGGAAGACCAGCGCCGCCGCGTACACGACGAGGACGATCAACGCCGGGATCAGCCCGAACAGCCACTGCGCGGGATGCCGGGCGGTCCAGCCGAGCCCGCGCAGCAGGAAGCCGACGCCGGTGAAGAAGTCTCTGAACGCGGACGGCCTCGGCTCTGGCGGAGGCGCCGCGAACGGGTTCGGAGGGACGGGCGGCTGCTGCGGGAGGTGCGGCTGGCTCACGCGCCCAAACCCTACCCGGCCAGCAGGTCCGCGGCCTTCTCCCCGATCATGATCGACGGCGCGTTGGTGTTGCCGGTCGGGACGTCCGGCATGATCGAGGCGTCCGCGATCCGCAGCCCGTCGACGCCGCGCACGCGCAGCTGCGGGTCGACGACCGCGTCGTCGTCCACGCCCATCTTGCAGGTGCCCGCCTGGTGGTGGTACGTGACAACGGACTGGCGGACGTAGGAGCGCAGCCCGTCCGCGCTCTTCGCCAGCGGCCCCGGGTACAGCTCGCGCGCGCCCCACGTGCGGCGCAGCTCCGGCGCGCCCACGATCTCCTGGCACAGCCGGACCGCGACGCCGAGCGCCTCCACGTCGGCCTGCGCCGACAGCACGCGCGGGTCGATCACCGGCGCGTCCCACGCGGAGTGGCTGGAGAGCCGCACCTCGCCGCGCGACTCCGGCCGCACCAGGCCCGCCATCAGCGAGACGCCGTGCGGCGGGCCGTCCATCCACGGCTCGTAGAGCGGGACGCCGAAGTGCAGCGGCTGGAGGTCGGGCGGCTGCGTGCCCTGGCGGCTGCGCCAGAACAGGTGGCTCTGCGTGGCGGGCAGCCCGCGCGTCAGCGTCGGCGGACGGTCGGTCGAGGCGATCACCGGCACCAGCCAGTGGTCCTGGAGGTTGCGGCCGACGCCGGGCAGGTGGACGACGGCGCCGCCGAGCGTGTCCGCGTCGCCGATCCCGGACCGCAGCAGCAGCACGGGCGAGCCGATCGCGCCCGCGCACACCACCGTCTCGTCGGCATGGCAGCGTTCGACGGCCCCCTCGCGGATCCACTCGACGCCGACGCAGCGGCGCCCGTCGAAGAGGAGCCGCCGGACGACCGCCTCCGGGACGAGCGTGACGCCGCGCCCGACGACCGGGGCGAGGTAGGCGGCGGCGGTCGTGAGCCGCTTCCCCTCCCGGATCGTGAACTGCATGAACGACACGCCCTCCTGGCGGGCGCCGTTGTAGTCCGGGTTGAACGGGAGCCCGGTCTGCCGCGCCGCCTCCACGATGGAGCGCTGCACCGGGTCGGGCTCGTAGCCGGTGAGGACGTCCAGCATCCCGGGCCCGCCGCCGTCGAGCCCGTCGGCGCGCGCGAAGAGCGGCTGCACGTCCTGCCAGGACCAGCCCTCGTTGCCGAGCGCCGCCCACCGGTCGTAGTCGGCCGGGTTGCCGCGCACCCAGATCATCGCGTTCAGCGCGTGCGACCCGCCGACGACGCGCCCGCGCGGCAGGTGCAGCAGGCGCCCCTGCGCCTCCTGCTGCGGGACGGTCCGATATCCCCAATCGAGCGGCGAGTCCCACAGCTCGTGCATGCGGGCGGGATCGTCCACGGCGGGCTCGGCGCGGTGCGGTCCCGCCTCGACGACGAGGACGCGGCGCCCGGCGTCGGCGAGCCGCCGCGCGACCACCGAGCCGGCCGAGCCGGCCCCGACGACGATCACGTCGGCCGTCCAGTCGTCGCGCATCGCTGACCTCCCGTGGAGACGAGTGCGCTCAGCGTAGGTTCGAGCGCTCCACCGGACCCGTGATCACCGCAGGTCGTGCCACCACAGACAAGGACTGTTCCGGCACAGCCAAGAACCCGGACGGCGGCGGGGTCCAACCTGCCGTCAACGTCAGTCGGGGGACGACGAGCTGAATCCGCCCGTGAGCACGGACGGACGACGAAAGGAGTTCCGCCCGTGACCACGGAACGGCAGTCCGGCGCCGAGGCGAAGGACGGTGACGCGGGGCAGTCCGGCACGGCCGAGAAGGCCGGGTCGGCCGAGAAGGCGCAGCCCCAGGGCCTGGGGCAGGCCGCGTCGCTCGCCCAGTCGCGGCTTCCGGTCCTCGCCGTCCGGGCCGGCCGCGGCGAGGCGACGAGCGTCCTCGTCGCGACCCTGGTCCTGGTCGCGTTCATCAGTGTCCTGCACCCGGACTTCCTCCGCGTCGGGCAGCTCCTCGACACCCTCCAGTCGGCGGTGTACGTCGGGCTCCTCGCCTGCGGCATGGCCTACCTGCTGTCGATGCGCGAGATCGACCTGTCGGTGGGCTCCACGTTCGGGCTGACGGTGATCGCGACCGGCGTGATGATGAACCACGACATCCCCGCCTGGCCCGCGGCGCTGCTCGGGATCCTCCTCGGCATGGCGCTGGGGCTGGTCAACGCGCTGATCGTCCAGTACGTGGGGATCCCGGCGATCGTCGCGACGCTGGCCACGCTGTCGGTCTTCCGCGGGCTCACGCTCGCGCTGAGCGACGGCCGCCAGGTCACCGGCCTGCCGCTGGAGAGCTCCTTCTTCACCGTGCTCGGCGGGAAGACGCTCGGCGTGCCGACGAGCGTGTGGGTGCTCATCCTCGTCGCGATCGTCCTCACCCTGGTGCTGCGGTTCACGCCGTTCGGCTACCGGGTGCGGTCGATCGGGTCGAACCCGGACGCGGCGACGTTCTCCGGGATCTCGATCCCGCGCGTCCGGATGCAGGCGCTGGTGCTGATCGGGGGCCTCGCCGGACTGTCCGGCGTGCTCGGGCTGGCGTTCTTCACCTCCGGGGACCCGAACATCGGCACCGGGTTCGAGCTCCAGGCGATCGCCGCGGCGATCATCGGCGGGACGCCACTGCGCGGCGGCAGCGCCACCGTCGTCGGCGCCTGCCTCGGCGCCGTGCTGCTCAGCGTCGTCACCAGTGGGTTGCAGTACTTCAACATCCCGGCCAACTGGAGCGCGTTCGCCACCGGCGGCGTCATCCTCGCGGCCGTCGCGCTGGACAGCCTGGTGCGCCGCCGCAGGCGGCGTGAGAGCGCCCGGCTCGGACTCTGAACACCCCCCGAGGAGAGCAACGTGAGGATCAGATCCCTGGCCTTGGCCACCGTCACCGTCCTGATCGGCACCACCGCGCTGGCGGGCTGCGGGTCGAGCGACTCGGGCGGGTCCGGTAAGAAGAACACCGGCACGCTCAAGATGGCCTTCATATACGCGTCGACGACGCAGAACCCGTTCCAGGAGATGGCGTTCGGCGCCAAGGCGGCGTCGGCGGCGGACGGCAAGGTGACGCTGAACGCGGCCGCGCCGACCGGCGTCAACGGCCCCGCGCAGGTGCAGCTCTTCCGCTCCGCGATCCGGAACTCGAAGGACGGCATCGGGCTGCAGAGCCTCGCCCCCGACCTGTTCGTGCGGCCGCTCGTCCAGGCGGACGACGACGACGTCCCGACCGTCGCGGTGGACGCCGCGCCGCCGCCCGGCACCAAGACCAAGCTGTTCATCGGCAACAGCAACACCGAGGTCGGGCGGGCGCTCGGCCAGGAGTTCATCAAGCACGTCCCGGCGGGCACCAAGGGCGAGGTCGTCATCGGCAACGACATCCCGGGCCTGCGGCTGCTCGAACAGCGCATCGAGGGCCTCACCGAGGTCATCAAGAAGGAGCGGCCCACGCTCACGATCAAGGGCCCGCTCGACTCGAAGTCCGAGCCCACCGACAACTACAACGCCTGGAACTCGATCGTGAAGGCGAACCCGAAGGCCATCGCGTTCCTCGGCGTCGGCGGGCAGGACGGCGTCTCGCTGCCGCTGATCCAGAAGCAGACCGGCCGCAAGTTCCTCGCCGGGTCCTGCGACATCGACCCGGCCGCGCTGAAGGCCGTCAAGGACGGGTCGCTGTTCGCGCTGTCCTCGCCGGAGCACTGGCTGAAGGGCTACGTCGCGCTCCAGCTCATGATCGACGCCAAGCGCAAGGGCACGAAGCTGCCCGAGGGCTGGTGGAACCCCGGCACCCTCGTCATCACCAGCGCCAACATCGACGAGGTCATGAAGCGGCAGGTCAACGAGCAGAGCCGGACCGCGTTCTTCAAGCCGATCGTGGACGAGCAGCTCGCGAACCCGACCAAGTACCTCAAGCCGCTGGACCAGGCGAACTGATGGCCGTCCTGCGCGCACGGGACATCGCCAAGTCCTACGGCGGCGTCACGGCCCTCGCCGACGGGACGATCAGCGTCGAGGCCGGCTCGGTGCACGCCCTGCTCGGCGAGAACGGCGCCGGGAAGTCGACCATGGTGAAGGTGCTGTCCGGGGCGATCCGCCCCGACGGCGGCACCCTCACCCTGGACGGCGAACCCGTCGCCTTCCGCGACACGGCGGACGCCGTCCGGCACGGGGTGGCGGTCGTGTCGCAGGAGCTGAACCTGTTCCCGGACCTCGACGTCCTCGCCAACCTGTACCCGCTGCGGGAGCCGCGGCGCGGCCCGTTCCTGAACCGCCGCGCCATGGCCGACGCGGCGCGGCCGATCCTCAAGCAGCTCGGCCTGAACGTCGAGCTCCGCACGCTCGTCCGCGAGCTGTCGCTCGGGCAGCGGCAGCTCGTCGAGATCGCGCGGGCGCTGCTGTCGGAGCCGCGCGTCCTCGTCCTGGACGAGCCGACGTCCGCGCTCGACCGGGACGGCTCCGACCGGCTGCTCGGCATCCTCCAGGTGCTGCGCGAACGGCAGGTCGGGGTCGTGTTCGTCTCGCACATCCTTGAGGAGGTCATGCAGCTCTGCGACACGATCACGGTGCTGCGCGACGGCCGCACCGTGCTCAGCGGCGCCGACCGCGCGGACCTCGCCATCGACGACATCGTGTCGGCGATGCTCGGACCGCGCCCGGAGCCGTCGGCGACGCCCGTCCCGCAGATCAAGCAGGCGGAGGGTGAGCTGCGGCTGGACCACGTGGCCGTCGACGGCGTCCTCGACGACGTCGACCTGGCGGTGCGCGCCGGGGAGGTCGTCGGGGTCGCGGGCCTCGCGGGGGCCGGGCACCTCGCCGTCCTCGAACTGGTCGCCGGGCTGCGGCGGGCGTCTCGGGGGGACGTCCGACTGCCCGGCGGCCGCCCGGCCCCGCGCGGGCTGCGGCAGGCGATCAAGGGCGGCGTCGCGGTCGTGTCCGGCGACCGGCGCGGCCGTGGCCTGATGCTGGACCAGCCGATCTGGCAGAACATCGGCCAGGTCCGCTCGATCGGGCTGAGCCGGGACGGCGTGGTCGTCCGCCGGGGCGCGCTGCGCTCGCGGGCGCGCGGCCACGTCGAGCGGCTGCGGATCCGCTGCCGCGACGTCGACCAGCGGGTGGGCCTGCTGTCCGGCGGCAACCAGCAGAAGGTCGTGCTGGCGAAGTGGCTGGACGCGTCCCCGGCCGTCCTCCTGCTGGACGACCCGACCCGCGGCGTGGACGTCGGCGCGAAGGCCGAGATCCACGACCTGATCAGGGGCGCCGCCGCGGACGGGGCCGTCGTCCTGCTCGCGTCGACGGACCTGGACGAGCTGACCGAGGTGTGCCACCGCGTGCTCGTCTTCCACCGGGGCAGGATCGCGGCGCGGCTGTCCGGCGACGAGCTCGACCAGCACACGATCGTCCGGGTGTCCAACACGGGCGAGCGCCAGGAGTCGCCCCGCTAGTCGCGGGCCTGCCCGCGCCGTACGGCGCGGGCAGGCCGTCGGGCACCCCGAACGCTCCCAGACCGCTCGGCGCATCTCCCGCCCCGTCCAACGAACGCGCGGCCGAAAGAATCCCCACTCTCGGTGGCGATGTTTGGCGCGAGCGTCACCGCCCGGGCGTGACCGCCCTCCGGAACCACACCCAGCCCGCCAGGAGCAGCCGCTGCCACTCGGGTTGGAGGACCTGAACCAGCAGGTCATCGCGGACGTCCCGGCTTTCCCGGCGCGTGCCCGCCCAGGCTCGGATGAAGTCCGTCATGAAGGTCCGGAGATTCGGGTCGTGGCCCGCCGCCGCCGCGAACATCCAGACGATCCGCGGCCGCAGGTCGGGCCGTACCACCGCCGTTTGGAGCCACAGCCCGGACGCCGGCGGGAAGCCGTCGTAGCCGGGCGACGTCCCGTTCTCGGCGAGCATCGCCTCCCGCCACGGGGCCGGGCACGCGCGCGGGTCGAGCGCGCCGGGGCCGGTCAGCATCAGCGCGCATCCGGCCGCGTCCCGGTCCGCCGCGAGACGGATGAACAGGGACGTCCCGAGGGCCCTGCGGGGTGCGGCCTCCTCGTGCGGGCGGTTGTCGACGTTGCCCGCCCACGCCAGCGCCGCGCCGATCACCTCCTGCCGGTGGTGGACGGCCAGTTCCAGCGCCGCGTCCAGCGCCACCGCGCGGATCCGCCCGCCGCCCCGGCGGGCGAGATGGTCGATCACCTCAAGGGGCCCGCGCGCCGACCCGGGCGGCAGCAGGTCGAGCATCAGCCGCAGCCCCGCCCGGGCGCGGCGCGAGCCGTCCTGGCCCGTGGTGAGCTGGACGGACGACAGGCACCAGTCCCGCGCGGCGGCGAAGACCGCGCGGGGATGGGTGCTCGCCAGCGCCCGCGCCACCTCCAGCACCTCGTCCTGCACCTGCTCGTTGCCGTGGGTGGCGAGGTGCTTGAGCCGGGTCAGCGCGATCGTCACGTGGGTCAGCCCGAGCACCTGGCAGACGCGCGCCACGGTCAGCTTCAACGTCTGCGGCGCCTGCCGGTACCTGGACCACTCGTACAGCGCCCTGCGCACCCGGCCTCCGACGAAAGGGTGCAGGCAGGTCCGGGCGAGCGCGATGTAGGCGAGGTCCGCCGCCCGGTGGCGGTCCCCCGCCCACCCCTCCGCCATCTGGACGATCTTCTCCACCGAGCCGTGCTCGGCCGCGAGGTCGGCGAAGACCTCGACGAGCTTCGCCCGCAGCTCCTCGCTGAGCGTCACCACCTCGTCGGTCGGCAGCGCGGACAGCCAGGACAGCAGGTCGAGGCGCGCCAGCGGGTAGTCGTCCCAGACGTGCCGCAGGACGGACTCGGCGAAGCCGTGCCGGCGGAACCCGATCCGCTCGTCGAGGCGGTCCGCGCCGAGCAGCTCGGCCAGCCCGGTGGACGGGCACCACGCCAGCCCGCCGCCCTCCACCCGGATCTTGAGCTGCCGGGCGAGCGACAGCGCGGCCCCGTAGACGCTGGTCTCGTCCGCCGGCGCTATCGTCGCGGCGGCGACCAGCAGCGTCTGGTCCTGGAAGCCGGGGTGGTCGGCGAACCAGCCGGTCAGCTGCTCCTTCCAGCGCAGGTAGGCCCGCTCGACCTCGCGCTCGTCGGCGGTGGCGACGACGAGGTCGGCGAGCCGCCGCGCGTCCCCGGGCGTCGCCAGCTTGAGCAGCTCGGCGGCGCGCGGCCAGTGCGGCCAGTGCGTGCGGCCGAGGCCGCAGCGCTCCAGCCTGCGCCGGTAGACGGCCATCGCGGACGGCGGCTCCACCGCCACCGCCGGGAGGAACTCGGCGTACCGGCCCTGCTCGGCCTCCCCGCCCACGACCAGCAGGAACCCGCCGGACGCGCGGACCGCCTCCAGGCACGACCGCAGCCGCGACTCCCCCTCGTCCGCCGCCCGCACCAGGTAGCCGCGCTCCGCTCCGGAGATCTCCTGGACGTCGTCCTCACCGGCGGAGAACAGGTGGATCGGCAGGCCGGGACGCAGCTCGCGCAGCGCCGCGATCCCCGTCGTCGCCACGCCCGCGCCCTCCGGCCCGGCGAGCGAGACCGCGTGGTGGCGGCGCAGGAGGTCCACGATCACGTCGTGGTTGCGCGCCCGCACGTAGCCCGCGACGCGGTCGGCGATCTCGCCCTCCGACAGGACCATCGACGGGCGTCCGCGCACGAAGCGGAGCTGGTTGACGACCAGGTCGCGGGACACCGTGTTCCCGACGACGTTCTGGCTGTCGTCGCCGACGATGGTGAGGTCCTCCATCGTCGTCATCGCCGCTCCTGGAGGAAGTCGCCGCCGACGGTGTTGCCGATCGCGTTCTGGGCGCCGTCGCCGCTGATCGTAACGCCGTTAATCGTGACGCCGCCGCCGGCCGGCCCGGCGGGCCGGGGCCGTCGGGCTTCGGGCTCGTCCGGTTCGTCCGGCGGTCCGTCCGGCGGTTCGTCGAGGGCGGACGGCGTCGGCACGTACAGGTAGGCCGGACGGTCGAACCGCTTCACCCTGACCTGGACGCGGGTGAACTGGCTCTCCCGCAGCTTCGTCCGCCCGCCCGCGACGTAGGCGGCGAACAGGTCCGCCGAGACGATGAAGGCGGTGAAGGTGACCTCCGGGTCGCTGCGGCTCAGGGCGTCGCGCAGCGGGGCGGCGTCGAGGAGCCGGTTGACGTCGATGGTCGCCGCCGAGATGCCGGGGGCCTCGGGACGCTCGTCGTCCACGAGCCCCATGTGCAGGGCCGCCCGCAGGCGCAGGTGGAGCCCGCGGGCCCGGAGGCGCGGCGCGGCGGCCGCCAGCGCGTCCTGTAACCGGCGCGGGAACGGGTCGATCAGCGCGGGCGCGGCCTCCAGCGGCAGGATCGCGAGGATGCCGTCGCCGGTGCTCTCCATGAACCGGACGTTCTCCCACGTCTCGCCCAGCCTGCTCTTCCGGCAGGCCGTCTTGAGGGCCCGGCGGATCTCCTCGTGGACCGTCCGGAGGTCGACGTCGCGGTGCGCGCTGAACCTCTCGGCGTCGACGACGAGCAATGCACGGAACGCTTCCACGGATTCTCCTCGGGAGGTCGGTTCTCACCAACCTTGCGGACGATCCGGTGGGGGCACTGTCGGTTTTCAGACAGAGCCGCGTCCCGATGCGGCCAGCGCGCGCAGCCGGGGCAGGTCGGTGATCACCGTGCGGCCGCGCTGGGTGGTGACGACGCCGAGCGCCCGCAGCCGGGCCAGCTCCCCGGCGACGACGCCGCGCGACAGCCCGACCGCCTGGCCGATCTGCGTCTGGCCGAGCCCGACGTCCACCATGTCGCCCTCGCTCGGGACCGCGAGCCGGAGCAGCGCCCGGACGACGCGGGGCCCGGCGGGCAGCGCGGCCGTCTCGGCGCGCCACTCCTCCCCTTCGCGGAGGCGCCGCATCGCCCGGCGCAGCAGTTCCTCCTCGGCGCCGGACTCGCGCAGGAGGGCGCGGAACCGGTCCGCGGACAGGGACCGCACGGCGCACGGGTCGATCGCCACGACCGTCGCCGAGCGGCCGTCCCCGCCGAGGACGCCGACCTCGCCGAGCAGTTCGCCCGGACCTCGGACGGCGAGGAGCAGAACCTCGCCGTCCGGCAGCGTGAGCAGCGCCTTCACCCGGCCCGACATCAGCAGCAGGACGTGCGAGGCCGGGTCGCCCTGCCGGAGCAGGACCTCGCCCGCGCGGCAGCGCCGCGGCGTGCCCTCCGCGACGAGCAGTTCCCAGGTGCGGGCCGAGACGCCCGCGGGTTCGGGACTCATGGGGCAATGATGCTCCCCCGGAGCCTGGTCTGGCAGGCAAGTGAAACACGTTCTAGTATGCGGGGATGAGGTTCACCTATGCCGAGGCGATGACCGATCCGTCGTTTTATCTGCCGCTCGCCAAGGCGGCGGAGGACGCCGGGTACACGAGCATGTCGGTGGCGGACTCGCTCGTCTATCCGAAGGAGTCCGACTCGGTTTATCCCTACACCGCGGACGGGAACCGCGAGTTCCTTGAGGACAAGGCGTTCATCGAGACGTTCACGCTGATCGCGGCGATGGGGGCGGTGACCTCGACGATCAGGTTCACGCCGTTCGTGCTCAAGCTGCCCGTCCGGCCTCCGGTGCTGGTGGCGAAGCAGGCGACCTCGGTCGCGTGCCTGACGGGCGGGCGGCTCGGGCTCGGCGTCGGGCTCAGCCCGTGGCGGGAGGACTTCGCGGCGATGGGCGTCCCGTGGGAGCGGCGCGGGCGGCGGATGGACGAGGCCATCGACATCGTGCGGGGGCTGAGCGGCGGCGGCTACTTCGAGTACCACGGCGAGTTCTTCGACGTCCCGGCGATCAAGATGACGCCCGCCCGGCCGTTCCCGATCCTCGTCGGCGGGCACAGCGAGGCGGCGCTGCGGCGGGCCGTGGTGCGCGGGGACGGCTGGATGCACGCGGGCGGCGGCGACGACCTCGACGGGCTCCTCGCCGACCTGAACCGGATACGCGCCGAGGAGGGAAAGGCGGACGCCCCGTTCGAGGTCCACGTGATCTCGCCGGACGCCTACACCCCGGACGGCGTCAAGCGGCTCGCCGACAAGGGCGTCACGGACGTGATCGTCGGCTTCCGCTCGCCCTACCGGAAAGGCCCCGACACCGAGCCGCTCGCCAAGAAGATCGAAAAGCTCGGGCGGTTCGCCGAGACCGTCATCGCCCGCACCTGAAACGAGAACACGTTATAGCCATGGACTCCGTCAATTGGCTCGCCCCGGACGCCGCCCATCCGGCCCGCCGCGCCGCCCGCGCCTCCATGTCCGCCGTCGCCGCGGGCCGCCGGGACGACTGGCTCGCCCTTTTCGCCCCGGACGCCCTGGTCGAGGACCCGGTCGGCCCGTCCTTCCTGGACCCGGCGGGCGGCGGCCACCGGGGCCGCGCCGCGCTCGAAGCCTTCTGGGACCAATTCATCGCCGCCGTCGACGAATTCAGGTTCACCGTCGCCGACTCGTTCGCCAACGGCCCGTGCTGCGCCAACGTCGCCACCATCACGACCATCACGAACGGCGCCGCTATGACGATCGACTGCGTTCTCGTTTACACCTTGGACGACACCGGCTTGATCACGTCCCTGCGCGCGCACTGGGAGCCCGAGCGCGCCATGGCGACCCTCGGGACGGCCGCGCCGCGCTGACGGTGGCAACTTCTCGCCCGATTCGCGGGCCCGATTCGGCGTGGGCGTACCCAGCACGCAAGTGCGTAGACCATAATTTCCGGGAAAAGAACATCCGCGTCCCGACAGGTCTTTGCAGTTGCATGACGCGTTCGCTGACGGGCGGCGGCCAACCCGTGAGAGAAACGGCGATGACCCCGACAATCAAGGCCGTCCTGTTCGATCTGGACGGCACACTCGTCGATCACGACACCGCAGCCGCGATCGCGCTCACCCGGGCACTCGGGTCCCTTTCCCCTTCGCTCGACCAGGCGCGCGCGCGGCGCCGGTGGAAGGAACTCGAAGAAGAGGCGGTCCAGCATTACCTGGCCGGGCGCCTGACGTTCACCGAGCAGCGGCGGCTGCGGATCACCTCGCTCGCGTCCGAACTCGGGCTCGGCACCTGGGACGCCTCGCGCGCCGACGCCTGGTTCGACGGCTATCTGCGCCATTACGAATCGGCGTGGCGCGTGTATCCGGACGTCCGCCCGATGCTGGACGCGCTCGCCGAACGGCACCCGCGGCTGCGGCTCGGCGTCCTCACGAATGGCGACGCCGATCAGCAGCGGGAGAAACTCCGGCGGGTCGGGCTCGCCGAAAGGCTGCCCGAGATGATCACTTCGAGCGAGACCGGCGACACCAAGCCGAGCCCGAAGATCTTCCATGACGGGTGCGCCCGGCTCGGGCTCGCCCCGCCCCAGGTCGTCTACGTCGGGGACCGCCTGCACACCGACGCCATCGCCGCCGCGAAGGCGGGGCTGCGCGGCGTCTGGCTCAATCGCAAGGACGACCCGACGCCGACCGGGCCGCCCGTCATCCGGTCCCTCGACGAACTCCCCGCCCTTCTCGCCGCGATCGCGTGACGGCGGAGGCGCCGCTATGGTGCCTCCATGACCGGGGTGGGTTTCGAGCGTTATCGCGACGAGCTCGTCGCGCAGACGGACGCGGTTCGGGAAATGGTGAGGGGCGCCGACCCGCGCGCCGACGTGCCGTCCTGTCCGGGCTGGAATCTCGGGCAGTTGCTCGGGCACATCGGCGGTGATCATCATTGGGCGGCGGAGGTCGTCCGGACCCGCGCCACCGGGCCCGTCCCGGACGAAATCGTGAACGACCTCGCGCGATACCGCGAAACAGATCTTGAGACGCTGGACGGCTGGCTCGCCGAAGGCGCGGCCGAATTGGCGGACGCGCTCCGCGACGCCGAGCCCGAAACGCCCGTGTGGTCCCCCTCGGAAGATCATTCCGCCGGGTTCTGGGCGCGGCGGATGCTCTATGAGACCGTCGTCCACCGGGCCGACGTCGCGCTGACGATCGGCACGGAGTTCACGCTCGCCGCCGATCTCGCCGTCGACGCGCTCGACGAATGGATGGGCTACTCGGTGTACGAGGAGGCCACCTCCGAACCCGGCCTCATCGGCCCCGGCCGGACGCTGCATTTCCACGCGACCGACTCGGACGAGCCGGCCGAATGGGTCGTCGACCTGAGCACGGAACCGGCGACCTGGCGGCGCGCCCACGAGAAGTCCGCGGTCGCCGTGCGCGGCGCCCTGACGGACCTGCTCCTTTTCGTCTACCGGCGTCCCGGTCTCCGCGACCGCGTGGACGTCGTCGGCGACGAGGAACTCCTCGACCTGTGGCGGGAACGGGCCGGATTCTGGCTCGAAGCCGAATAGGAACGCCGGGAAATGGGAGCGGCCTTCCCCCAGTGTGGCCACTGGGGGAAGGCCCTGGGAGAAACGGCGCCGCGGTCAGGGAGCGCCGTTCACGGGTGCCGGACGGTGGCCCCCGTTATCGGGTCTTCTGCTGTCAGACCTTCTGCCACAGCGCCGGAACGGCCGCCGGGGTCCAGCCGGGCTGGGCCTGGTGGCCCTGCAGGCACCGGTAGCTGGAGCCGTTGTAGGTGACGGTGTCGCCCGCCTTGTAGACGGTGCCCGCGGCCCAGGTGCCGGACGGGTCCGGGTCGCCCGGGTCACCGGGGTCGCCGCCGCTGCCGCCGGTGTAGAGGGTGAGGCCGTACGCCGACAGCGCCGGGTTGATCGGCTGGAAGTAGGTCGTGCCGCCGCTGCTGCAGTTGCCGGAGCCGCCGGAGGTCACGCCCTGCGCCTGGGTGCCGGAGATGAACGAGCCGCCCGAGTCGCCGGGCTCGGCGCACACGTTCGTCTGGGTCACCCCGTAGACGGTGCCCTCCTGGTAGGTGACGCTGGTGTTGAGCGCCTGGATGCTCCCGCAGTGCCAGCCGGTCGTGGAACCGGAGCGGCACACCTGCGTGCCCGGCTGGGAGACCGTCGAGCCGGTGACGTCCCGGTCCGCGACGGATCCGTAGCCGTTCACCTTCGCGGTCGGGGTCCAGTTGCTGTTCGTCGCGACCCACGAGTAGTCGTTGCCGGGGAACGTGGACCCCTGGAAGCTGCCCTGCTGGACCTGGTTGTAGCCGCTGGTCGTGGTGCCCGGACGGCCGCAGTGCCCGGCGCTGGCGAAGCCCGACTGCGTCCCGCGCTTGACCGGGAAGCCGATCGAGCACCGGCCGGAGCCGTTCATGTAGTAGGCGTCGCCGCCGCGCAGGTCGTAGAACGTGCGCGGCTTGATGTTCGAGCGCTTGACCGTGACGGTGTCGGCGCTGAGCCCGGCGGACTTCGCGAAGGCGAGGGCCTTCGCGGGCGTGGCGCTCAGCAGGACGACCTTGTTGGTCTGCACGTCCACGTACCAGACCGGTGCGTGCGACTTCACGCCGCGCCGGCTGGCACGATCCAGCTTGGCCTTGGCGGCTTCCAGGTCGGCGAAGCTGTGGCCGACGACCGTCGCCTGGGCGCCCTGGGCGGTGATGGCCGCCACGGCGGAACGGTCCGTTGTGGCGACATGGAGCGTTGCACCGGTCTTGCCGGAGACCCAGCTTCCCGCGTAGCTGCCGGCGAGCTTGAGGCGCAGCTTGCCGGCGGTCACGCCGTTGTCGAACTGGTTGACCAGGGCGCTCTTCGCCTCGGCCGCGGTGAGGCCGAGGTCGCGCTGCATCGCCGCCAGCACGGTGGGCGACACGTCCGCGACCGTGGCCGCGGAGTACGGCGACTGGGCCGGCGCCGCCGGCTTCGCCTGCGCGGTCGCGATGCCCTGGGAGCCGGCCAGGCAGAGCGCACCGGCGGTCAGCACCGCGACGCGCATGCCGCGTCTGTGAGACATGATCTCTCTCCTCGGGGTGGGGGGTGCGGTAAAGGTAGATGCATTCGCATAGGCTGAGAAGACCTTTCCTGGACCGCGTTCTGGCGAGTTGTCGCCGCTGTCCAAAACTCGCCATCGCACCCACTTGCCGAGCCCCGCGGGACGGGCGCAAAATCGTTCGGCTCTGGTGAGTGCGCGGGCGGCGCCGGTCACGAAAGATGCGTCGGCCGGCGCCGTCCGCACCGGTAGATCTTGCGGATCACGGCGCTCGTCCTCGGCGTACTTGGCCGGTTTGAGACCAGATGAGCTGCGAAGACTTGGCGGCCTTACGCCGTTACTACATAATCCGGTCCATGCTCCCCGGCATCGCTACCAGCGAGAATCCATTCGCGGCTCTGGGCGTCACCGCTCTGCAACAGTCCATTTACACCACGTTGCTCTACCACCCCGGCAGCACATTGAGTGAGCTGGCGGGACTGACGGAACAACCACGCTCCCGGCTCGCCGGAATCCTCATGGATCTGGAGGCCCTCGGCATGGTCGACGTCGACGTCTCCCCCGACCCCGCCTACTTCCCCTTCCCGCCGGACGCCGTCGTCGAGACGCTGATACGCAAGCGCGAAACGGAGTTCATCCGCGCGCGCATCGAGGCGAAACGGCTCAGCGGCGACCTGCTGGCCATCGAACAGCGCAGCAACCCGGAGAAACTCGTGGAGATCATCGACGGGTTGGAGGCGGTGTCGCAGCGCTGGGAACAGGTGCAGCGCGGCGCGGTCAAGCAGATCAAGGCGATCGACAAACCGCCCTACGCGGTCGATCCAGGAGTGCCGAACGAAATCGAGCGGGAACGGCTCGCGAACGGCATAGAGTATCGCGTCATCTACACTCCGGAAGCGCTCGCGATCCCGGAGCGGCTGGAAATGGCGCGGCACGACTGCGGCATCGGCGAACGCGCCCGCATCCTGGAGAACCCGCCGACCAAGCTCGTCATCGTCGACGACGAACTGGCGCTGATGCCGCTCCGCGGCGACGAACCCGGAGTGACCGCGCTGATCCGCCCGTCGACGCTTCTCGACATTCTCATCAGCGTGTTCAACGCCTGCTGGGAACAGGCCACGCCGTTGCACGCCGACGACGACTCGGGCCCGCAGGACGTCTGGCCCCGCCTGTCGGACGTCGACCGGCACCTGCTCTCCCTGCTCGCCGCCGGGCTCAAGGACGAGGCCGTCGCCCGGCACACCGGAATGGGCGCGCGGACGGTCAGCCGCCACGTGGCCCGCCTGCTGCGCACGCTCAACGCGCGGACCCGGTTCCAGGCGGGAGTCCACGCCGCGCGGCGCGGGCTGGTCTGACCGGGCCCACCCCTACCTCCCCCTATCGCAATCGGAACGGCCATTGTCTTCGCAGTTCAATCGTCACTTTCACCGGAAATTGAAGATCATGTGTAAGATGATCACGTAATCGAAGGGACGGAACTCCCCGCAGCGGCGATTCTCCCCGAGAGGGTCTCCGCGTCCCGGTTCTGCGCCCACTCTCCGACCTCTGTCACCGCACAGGAGGGACTTCAGGTGAGGCGCTGGAGAACAGCCCTGATCAGCATGACCGCGCTCGCCGCGTTGCTCGTTCCCGTTCAGGCGGCCGACGCCGCCGACCAGGGCGGGAAGCCACGCGACGCCGCGGGGCCCTTCGTCCGGCTCGGCCACGGCAAGACCAAGGCGCCCGCGCGCGGGGCGGCGCTCGTGGACCATTCCGTGACGATTCACGGCATCGACAGGAACGGCACGCAGGTGGCGCCGGTCGCTACCATCATCGACACCACGACCGGCACCGAATATCCGCTCAACGTCTCCGGCGACACCCTTACGGGCAGCGTGCCGGACGGCGAATACAGTCTGACCGGGATCATCGTCACGGGCGACCCGTGGGCCCCCGACAACCTGACGCTCTACGGAAACCCGACGCTGACCGTCGGCGGCGACACCGACATCACCCTGGACGCGCGGACGGCCGCCGAGGTCAAGGCGGTCAGCCCGTCCACGACCGCGACCGAGGTCGACAGCTACGCCCAGATCGTGGACACCATCGCCGGGCAGGAGATCTCCACGACGCTCAGGGGCAGCGCCAGTGTCCCGCTCTACGCGTGGCCGTCCGCGAGCACCACTCGTCCGTACCACTTCGTGTACGTGGAGAGCCAGGTCGAGCCGCTGACCACACTCCCCTCGCCGCGCGCCTACAACCTGGCGTTCCCGACGAGCGGCCAGATCCCCTCGACGCTGACGTTCACGGCCACGCCGGCGAGTCTTGCCCTGGTGAACACGACGTACGGGTCGCAGGGAGTGGCGTCCACCAGCCCCGGCCCGCACACCTCGGTCATCGACTTCGACGGCGTCGGCGGCAGGGTCCTGGGGCTCACCCACCCCGCCAACGCACCCAGTACCCAGCGCGTCTACTACACGGCGGCCGGCGTGCACTGGAGGAGCAACTACATCTACACGCTCGGCCAGCAGGTGGCCGAGAACGATTTCGCCTCGCGCACGTACACCGCCGGGAGCACCTATTCCGAGAACTGGAACAAGGCGGCGTTCGGGCCGACCCTGAAGGTCGGGCACGGGCAGGGACTGTTCGTCACCGCGCCGCTGCTGGCCGACACCTCCATACCGGACCACGAGAACCTGGGCGGGCAGTCCTCGACCGGCACCACCGGCTCTCTCACCCTCTACCGCAATGGCGTGCAGGTCGGGACCAGCACCAATCCGCTGGGCAACAATTGGACCGTGCCCCCGCAGGCCGCCAATTACCGGCTCGACCTGGCGGCGCAGCGCACGGTCGGCTGGTCGAAGTACGCCACCAAGGTCAACGCCAGTTGGAAGTTCTCGTCCGCTGAGGGTTCCACCGATCCGTTCGTCGACCAGCACAATGTGCTCCAGCCGCGCATCGGCGGCAATTTCGACACCAGCGGGCGCGCGCCGTCCGGCACGACCTTCCCGCTGGACGTGAGAGTCCAGCGCCCGCCCGGCGGGACGGCCGTGGCCACGATCTCGTTGAAGGCGTCCTTCAACGACGGGGCCACCTGGACGACCCTCACGCTCACCCCCAACGGCACCGACCGCTGGACCGCCAACGTCAGCCACCCCGCCGTCAACAATGGCTATGTGGCACTGCGATTCCAGGCGTCCGACAGTTCCGGGAACTCCGTCGACCAGACCGTTACGAGGGCTTACGGCCTGAGCTGACCGTCCTCACCTGAGCGCCTCCCGACCGGGACGGCGGACCGGGATCCACCGGCCGCGCCGCTCCGGGTCGGGAGGCGTTCGCGCACCCGGCGCCAAAAGCTGAATTTCTTTTGCGTACGGCCTCCGAAGCGAACCGGTCGACCCGCCCGCCATTCCCAAAAGATCTATGTAAAGGGCATGAATACAAGTCGGGATATCGAAGTACAAACCCGCCCAACCGGATCTGTTTTTGCGTTCACCAGAATCTTCCTTTACTCCCTCCCGACTTCATGGATGCGTAACTGTCCGTGACGCGGTACAGCGACTGGCGCGTCCATTGCCCACTGGGGCGGCATTCCGCCCCAGTGGGACAAGTCGCTTCACCCAACGAGATGAGAGGAGTGATAGGTGAACTACGGAGACGAGCTACGACGAGAGATCATGTCCGACGGCACCACCCCGTTGATCGGGGTGTTCGACATGTTCTCCGCCTCCGTCGCCGCAAGGCACTTCAACGGCATGTTCGTGTCGGGATTCGGGTTCGCGGCGTCGTACTACGGCCTGCCCGACATCGGCTTCATCGCCTGGCCCGACATGGTGGCGTTCGTGCAGCGGCTGCGGCTCGCCTTTCCCGGACGGCACCTGCTCGTGGACATCGACGACGGCTACGTGGACCCGGAGGTCGCCTGCCACGTGGTCGAGCAACTGGAAATGATAGGCGCCTCCGGCGTGATCCTGGAGGACCAGCAGCGGCCGCGGCGCTGCGGACACGTCGACGGAAAGCGCATCCTGCCCCTGGACGACTACCTCACCAAGCTCGAAATGGTGCTCGAGACGCGCACCGACCTCGTCGTCGTCGCGCGTACCGACGCCACCGACGAGGAGGAGATCCTCCTGCGGGCGAAGGCGCTGGCGGACACGGACGCCGACGTCATCCTCGTCGACGGCGTCCGGAGCATCGAGCGGATCCGCCAGGTCCGCGAGGTGATCGGCGACAAGCCGCTGCTGTTCAACCAGATCGCGGGCGGCAAGTCGCCGCGCGTCTCCCTCCCGGAGCTGAGCGATCTCGGCGTGAAGGTCGCGATCTACAGCACCCCGTGCCTGTTCGCGGCGCAGAGCGCGATGGAGGACGCGGTCGTCGGCCTCAAGCGCGACGACGGCCGGCTGCCCGAGCACACCGAGGGCAGCGTCGGGGTGAAGGAGTCGCTCGACCTGCTCGAACGCAACATCAGCCGCAACCACCCCAAGAAGGGACGGGCACTAACCGACTCGCTCGCCTGACCTCCGTCCGGAAAAGCGATACGGCGGCCCCGCCACAAGGAGCAGAGAAAGGCAATGCGCATCATCTCCGCGACATTGGCGCGGCTGCACATCGACCCATACATCGCGGCGATTCTCTGCTCCGTGGGAATCGCCGCGATGTTCCCGGCCTACGGCGGTTTCGCCACGGTCCTCGACCATGCCGGAACGGTCGCGATCACGCTGCTGTTCTTCCTGTACGGCGCCCGGCTGCGCACCGCCGAGACGCTGCGCGGGCTCGGCCACTGGCGGCTGCACACGGCGATCTCCGCGATCACCTTCCTGCTCTTCCCGGCGCTGGCGCTCTTCTGCCTGCCGCTCGTGCCGGACCTCCTCAGCGAGCCCCTCTACCAGGGCGTCGTGTTCCTGTGCGTGCTGCCGTCCACGGTGCAGTCGTCGATCACGCTCACGTCGATCGGCCGCGGCAACGAGGCGGGCGCGATCTGCAGCGCCTCGCTCTCCAACCTGCTCGGGGTCGTGATCACCCCGCTGCTGGCGACGGTGCTGATCTCGGCCGGGGACGGCGGGGTCTCGCTCGAATCCGTCCGCGACATCGCGCTCCGGCTGCTGCTTCCGTTCCTGCTCGGGCAGGCCGCGCAGCGGTGGATCGGCGATGCCGTCCGGGCGCGCCGCCGCGCCCTTTCCCGTTATGACCGCGCGGTGATCCTTCTAATGGTCTACACCGCTTTCAGTCGCGGCGTCGTCAACAACGTCTGGGACGGGCTCGCGGCCACCGAGATCGGCGTCCTGACAATGGTCATCGCCGCGCTGCTGGCCGTCGCGCTCGCGCTCACCGCGCTCATCTCCCGGGTCGGCGGCTTCTCCCGGCCCGACCACGTCACGATGCTCTTCTGCGGTTCCCAGAAGAGCCTGGCCAGCGGGCTGCCGATGGCGACCGTGCTGTTCGCGGACGCCGGCATCAGCACCGTCGTGCTGCCCCTGATGCTCTACCACCAGCTCCAGCTGCTCGTCTGCTCGTGGCTCGCGCAGCGCTTCGCTGCGGCGCCCGAGGCCGCGGAGCCCGCGCCCGCCGCCGCCTGATCCCGGAACCTTCGTTCCACTCGCGGAGTCCAAGAGGATCAGCACCAGTCGCAACCCCCTCTGGAGTCCGTGTGTCCGATTCCGGACCGCCCGGGCCCGCTCCCCGATGGTGGACGGGCCGCGGGCGGCAAGCGGCGGCCGGGACGATCGCGCTCGTCCTGGCCGTCTCGGTCGCCGTCGCCGTCGCCGCCTCGCGGGACCGCGCCCCCGAAGGCATCTCCGACGGCCCCCTGCTCACGGCGCCCGGCGGCCCCGACCGCGTCCCCGCCGGACGGGTCGTCACGAAGCTCCCCCGCAACTGCGGGGTGTCCGCCGCGACCGCCGCGAGGCTCGCGCCCGGCGCCGACCGCGACGCCGAGAAGGGCAACGTCTTCAGGCAGGGCGGGCCGGGGAGCTGCATGTGGTACTCCCTGGACGACGGCAAGGCCAAGTGCGGGTTCTGCGTGGGCGACTTCCGCAACGAGCGCGTCCTCTACGTCGACATCACGCTGTCGACCGGACGCCTCCAGGCGCCGATCACCGAGGCGATGCAGGCGCTGACCCCGGCCGAGCCGAACCGGGCGGCGAACCCCGACCCGCCCGCGCTCGTCGAGGGGCTCGGCGAGGAGGCCACCGCCCGCTACTCGGCGGAGATCGAGACCGAGGGCGCGGTCGTCGGGTTCCGGGTGGGCAACGCCGTCGTGTCCGTCCGCTACAAGGGGTGGGACGACGTGCGCGGACGGCGGCGGACGATCCCGGAGAAGACCGCGCTGGACGGCGCCCTCGCCGCGGCGGCCGAGACGGCGAAGAGCATGGACACCGCGGCGCGACCGGTGCTGAGCCCGGTGAAGAACCCGGTCACGCCGCCGCTCCGCACGGTCCCCAAACCGTGCGACACGGTCACGGACCCCACCGTCGGCAAGGTCGCGCGCGGCGCGTACCGGCGGCGGGGAAGCGCGACCCTCCTGACGATGGCGGCCCCGGCCGGGATGTCGGTCGACGCCTGCGCGTGGAACGCGCGGACGTCCCGCTACTCGGGCGAGGGCCGGACGCGCACGCTCACCATCTCGCTCGCCGTCGCCGACGAGCGGCTGCCCGGCCTCGGGACCTTCACCGCGACGCGCCAGTTCCTCGGCGTCTACCAGAACCAGCGCGCCGGGAAGTCGCCCGGAACTGACGCTTTCACCGGTTTCACACCGCTGACCGGGCCGGGCGAGCGCGCCTTCGCGGTCACCAAGGTCCAGCGGAGCGCGTCGGAGGGCGAGGTCGGCCTGGTGATCTTCCAGAAACGCAACGTGCTGGTGGAGGTCGCCTACCGGGGCGCCGACGAGGACGTGCCCCTCACCGGGAAACGGCTGGTCGACAGCGCCTACACGGTCGCCGTCGCGGTGGAGAGGTCGTTGCGATGACGGACTCGCCCGCGCGGACGGCCGACGCGACCGGCGCCGTCGTCTTCGCCTCCATCGTGACGCTGGTGCTCAGCATCGCCCTGATCTGGGTGATCCCGACGCCGGGGCCGCTCGACCGGCTGCCCGACCCGCCGTCCGGGCCCGACCGCGTGCCGTCCGGGCCGGTCGTCCGGACGTTCCCGAAGGGCTGCGCGATCTCGCCCGCCACCGTCGAACGCCTGGTGGGCGAGCCGCGCGTGGTCAAGGACGGCGGCCGGGGAGTGTGCGCGTGGTCGTCGCGGAACGGGGACGACAGGTCCGGACGGTACCTGTCGATCAGCTTTGAGCTGTCCCTCGACACCGGCGCGACCGCGTACCCGAATTTCCTCGCGACCGGGCGGGCGCCGCTGTCGGCGGCGATGAAGTCGTTCGGCGCCCGGTGGTCGGACGTCACCGTCCAAGGGGTGTCGGGCTTGGGCGACGAGGCGGTCCTCCAGGTCTCGCCGTCCAGCGGCGCGACGGTCGTGACGCGGGTGGGGAACGCGAAGGTCGTCGTCCAGTACAGCGCCAGCCGTTTGCCGATGCCGGAGGCGGCGGCCCGGGACGGCGCGTTCACCGCCGCCGCCGAGGTCGTGACCGGGCTCGGCGCGCGTGGTCCCGCCCGTCCGGCGGTCGCGCCCGCCGCGCGGCCCGCGCCGTCGCGGACGATCCCCGACCTGTGCGCCGCGCTGTCCGAGCGGACGCTGCGCGACCTGGTCGGGCGCGACGGCGCCGCCGAGGGCTCCGAGTCGCGGCAGACCGGCCTCGTCGCCGAAGGGGCGAGGCAGCGCGGCTGCTCCTGGCGGACGCCGGACTTCGACCTCCAGGTCGCGGTCGCGGTCGTCCCCGGCGCGGGACCGTTCGACGGGACGCGCCTCGCCGCCCGCGAGTACGCGATCCGGCACGTCGACGCGCGTGCGGAGGAGACGCTGAGCGTCCGCGACCGGAAGTACTTCCACCCCGTGCCCGGCCTCGGCGACGAGGCGTTCGCGGCGCAGGTCCCCGGCCTGGTGCCCGGCACGGTCATCTTCCGGGACGGCGACGTGCTCGCCCGCGTGACCTACGAGGAGTCCGACGAGCGCGAACCGCTCAGCGGCGACAAGGCCCTGCGCGGCGCCTACGCGGCGGCGAGGGAGATCGCGCGGGCGCTCTCGGCCGAGCATTCCTGAAAGGACGCGTGGAAAAGACGGGGCCGCGCCCGCGTCCTGGCTGGACGTGAGCGCGGCCCGGTCATCACGGGGTCAGGGGCACTTCTTCCAAGCGAAGTGGTAGATCGTCTTAACGCCGCCGTCGGCGGAGTCGAACGAGATGAAGCTCGTGGTGTTCGGGTCGGACGTTCCCTTGTCGACCCGCAGCTCGGTGTTGATGTTGAAGTTGCGGTCCTCACCGCAGGGCTTCCAGACGAGGGCGCCCACCGGTGTGCTGTCGGTGAACTGCCAGTTGTCGGCGTACTTGCCCTTGATGGTGTGGCTGACCGGCGTGGTCTGGGCCTGGCCCTGGTGGTAGTAGCTCGCGCGCTCCAGGCCGGAGGCGCCGTCGGCCAGGTTGGCGTAGCCGCGGTAGTCGGCGCTGGCGATCGCGTAGGTGAAGCCCTGCGGGATGTGCACCGCGAGGCTGAGCTGGCAGTTCTTGCGCAGGTCGGTCGGGTTGGACTTGCCGCCGGCCTGGGCCAGGTAGTCACTGTAGGTGACGGTGAAGGCCGTGTTGTCGGCCGCCGATGCCACGGCGGCGGTGCCGGCCTTGCAGCCCGAGCCGTTGACCGTGAGGACGTCCAGGGTGATCCGGCCGGGAGGCGGCGGGTCGTTCACCGCGGCCTGGGCCATGCCCGTGGTCAGCGCCAGGGCCGAGAGGCATGCCGCCGATGCGGTCACTACTTTACGCACGGTCGTTCTCCTTCAGAGGGGCGAGGGGGTTACACGGGCTAAAGGAGCGTGTCCATGGAATTACACATTCACCGGGGCACCCTCCAATTGACGCAGATCCAGGATCCGAATGGAGGTTAACCAGGGAGCCGACAAGCGTCAATCGTCGGTTTTCAACTCTTTTGAAGCGGAGTGAAATTGACAGGCGAGAAGTCGCCGCGACACTTGAAACAGAAACTCCGGAGCGTGCCGCGTTCCAGGGCGGGCCGATCGGTTTGCGCCGTCCCAGCCGGGTAGGCCCAGACGGGAACGGCACTACGGAGAGTGTTCGGGCATCCGGGGGAACGAAGATGCCGACCGATCGACTGCCGCTGGGTTCGACGGGGGCGCGCTGGCTGCTGGCGGTCACGGTGCTGGGCTCGGGCATCGCGTTCCTGGACAGCACCGTCGTCAACGTCGCGCTGCCCGCGATCGGCCGCGAGCTCGGCGGCGGGCTGGCCGAGCAGCAGTGGGTCCTGGACGGCTACCTGCTGACGCTGAGCGCGCTGCTCCTGGCGGGCGGCGCGGCCGGCGACCGCTACGGCCGCCGCCGCGTGTTCACCGGCGGGCTGGTGCTGTTCACCCTGGCCTCGCTCGGCTGCGGGCTCGCGCCCAGCGGCGGCACGCTGATCATCGCCCGGCTGGTGCAGGGAGTGGGCGCGGCGGCGCTGGTGCCGGGCAGCCTGGCGCTGATCGACGCCGGGATCCGCGAGGAGGACCGCGGCCGCGCGGTCGGCATCTGGGCGGGCATGTCCGGGGTGACCTCGGCGCTGGGCCCGTTCATCGGCGGCTGGCTGGTGGACGCCGTCTCCTGGCGCTGGGTGTTCTTCATCAACCTGCCGCTGGCGGGCGTCGCGCTGGTCATGACGCGGCACCTGGCCGAGAGCAGCGACCCGACCAGCCGGGAGAGCGGCCGGTTCGACGCGGTCGGCGCGGTCCTGGTGACGCTCGGCCTGGCCGGGGTGATCTACGCGCTGATCGAGGGGCCGAGCCGCGGCTGGCGTCCGACGACGGTCGGCGCGGCCGTCGTGGGGATCGCGGCGCTGGTCGCGTTCCCGCTGGTCGAGGCGCGGGCGGCGGCGCCGCTGCTGCCGCCGGGGCTGTTCCGCTCCCGGCAGTTCACCGGCGCCAACCTCACCACCCTCGCCGTGTACGCGGCGATGGGCGGGGCGCTGTTCCTGCTCGCCCTGCAACTCCAGCAGAGCCTCGGCTACTCGGCGCTGGACGCCGGGCTCGCGACCCTGCCGACCACCGTGATCATGCTGCTGGCGTCCCCGCGGATGGGCGCGGTGGCCCAGCGGACCGGCCCCCGGCTGCCGATGACGGCCGGTCCGCTGGTGGCCGGGGCGGGCCTCGCGCTGATGGCGCGCATCGTCCCCGGCGCGGGCTACCCCGAGGCGGTGCTCCCCGCGGTGGTCGTGTTCGGGATCGGGCTGTCGATCACGGTGGCGCCGCTGACCACGACGGTGCTCGCGTCCGTGGCCGAGCGGCACGTCGGGGTCGCCTCCGGCGTCAACAACGCGATCTCCCGGATGGCCGGGCTGCTCGCGGTCGCGGTCCTGCCGCTCGCCGCCGGGCTGAACGCGGGAGCGGGCCAGCCCCTCGGCCCCGGCTTCCCCCGCGCCATGTACATCGCCGCCGGGGTCGCCGTCCTCGGGGGTCTCATCGCGCTCGCCACCGTGCGGACCGCCGCGCCGGTCGAGGCCCACCCGCTGCCGGGCGTCAACCACGCCTGCCAGCATCCGTGCACGCGCACGTCCGAGCGTCCCGTCGCGGCGAGCGGCGCCGACGGCTCGCGGTGAAGCACCTGGGCTCGACGGCGTCGGACGTTCCCGGCCGGTCGAGGCGCATCAACGCCAGCCGCCGCGCTTTTCGTATGGACCGTGGCATTTTCGTTCGGGTTCTCAATCGGCCTTACGGTGCGGTTCACCTCCTCAGAGCGGGCGTGCGGGCGGCGGCGGCAGCGCCCGCTCGGCGGCCTCGCCGATGGCGAGCAGCCGGGCGTCGGACGAGTGGGTCCGACCAGCTCAAGCCCGATCGGCGGGCCGGTGCGGACGTCCGGCCTCGCGCTTTTCGCGTTCAGTGGAAAATGTCCGAGATACGGGTGTGGTCTTTCTCGTCCAGCCGGATGTCCATGGCCTCCCGGACGGCGTCCCACTGGGCGGACGTGCGCGGCGCGACGATCGGCGCGCTGACCGCCGGATGGTCGCGGAGCCAGGCCAGCGCCAGCCCCGAAACGGTCGCGGAAAGCTCCCGCGCGAAATCGCGCAGCGCGGCGACCCTTTCCAGATTCTCCGGCAAATAGAAGCCCTTGTAGTAGAGGTCGCCCGCCACGGCGATGCGGCTATCCGCCTCCGGTGGCGCCCCGTCCAGATACCGCTCGGAGAGCACCCCGCCCGCGAGCGGTGAGAACGGCGTGTATCCGAGGCCCTCGCCCGTCACCAGGGGCAGCAATTCGAGTTCGTCAGTGCGGTCTAGGAGGTTCAGGCGGTTCTCGACGGTGACGGGACGGTGCAGCCCCCGCGCGTCCGCCGTGGTCAGGATCTCCTCCAGCTTCGCGCGGTCGACGTTGCTGACGCCGTAGGCGCCGATCGTCCCCGCGTCCTGCGCGGCGGAGAAGGCGGTGAGGGTCTCCTCGATCGGCGTCGCCGGATCCTGGACGTGCGAAAGGTACAGGTCGACCCGGCCGAGGCGTTCGACGCTGCGCGCCAGCCGCCGCCGGACGTGCCCGGCCGACAGGTCCCGGCCGCGGGAGCCGTCCGGCCTGCTGACCAGGCCGACCTTCGTCGCGACGACCGCGTCCGCGGGCCGCCGGTCGCGCAGCCAGCGCCCGACGACCCGCTCGCTCTCGCCGCCGCCGTAGGAGTCGGATGTGTCGATCATGTTGATGCCGAGCTCCCACGCCTCGTCCAGCCGCTCGAACGCCTCCTCGGCGCTCAGCCCGAACCCGCGCGTGCTCGCGGAGGCGCCGACCCCGCCGATGGAGCCCGCGCCGAAGACGAATTCGCTGATCTCGATGCCGGACGCACCGAGCGGAACCTTGCGCATGTCGAACGCCTTTCTCTGAGGACGGTTTCAGGCGATGGTCGAAAGGGTCTGGACGGCGGCGGCGTGCACCCCGGGGGCGGCGGCGAGGAAGTCCGCGCTGCCGAGGCCCCACGGCCGCCCGCGCGTGTCGGTGACGGCGCCGCCCGCCTCCGCGACGAGCAGCGCGCCCGCGAGCAGGCCGGACCGGACCTGGCTGAACTGCCAGAACACGTCCATCCGCCCGGCGGCGACCTGGACGAGCTGGAGCGTCGCGGGCACCGACACCCGGATCACCAGCGCGGCGTCGAGCATCGCGGTCACCGACGCCCCGATGCGGGCGAACGTCTCCGCCGACTCGCCCGGCGCGGCCTGCCCGGTGCCGACGAGCGCGGCGTCGAGCCCGGCCTTCGGGGAGGGACGCAGCCGCGTCCCGTTCAGGAACGCGCCGCCCGACCGGACCGCCGTGTAGGTGTCGTCGGCGAGCGGAAGGCGCACGGCGGCGAGGACGGGCTCGTTGTCGCGGACGAGCGTCGCCGTGACGCCCCAGTCCGGCATGCCGTGGACGTGGTTGACGTTGCCCTCGACCGGGTCGGTCACCCACCATTCGCCGTCCGGGAGCGCGCCGCTCTCCAGCTCGTCGTCGACCCAGCCCGCGCCGGGGCGGAGCCGCGTCAGCTCCGGTTTGAGGATCTCCAGCGAAGCGGCGTCGTTGGCGTGGATCGCGGCGACGACCTCATCGCGTCCGGTGAAGCGCGGCGCGGTCGAGAACCGCTCGGCCATGCGCGCGCCCGCCGCCCGCACGACCTCGGCGACCTGCGCCGCCAGCGCTTCGTCGCCGGTCGAAGACGGGTCGGTGACGTGAGCGTCCGACTGCAGGGACATCGTGACTCCTCTCGTAGATGGACGGCTCGATCGGTGCGGCGAACGCCCGATCGGCCTGTCTTCGACGCTAGGAGTGGGTGATGATTAAGGCCAGTGCATCTTTGCTAGGGCTACATTTACTCTCGTGCACTTGGACCTGAACCTGCTGGTCGCGCTGGACGCACTGCTGGAGGAGAACAGCGTCGCGGGCGCGGCCGAGCGGCTGAACCTGTCCGCCCCGGCCGTCAGCCGGACGCTCGGCCGGATCCGGCGCGCCACCGGCGACCAGATCCTCGTCCGGGCCGGGCGCTCGATGATCCCGACGCCGTACGCGCTGGAGATCCGCGGGGAGGTGCACGAGCTCGTCCAGCGGGCGCGCGGGGTGCTGCGCCCCGAACACCACCTCGACCTGGCGAACCTCGACCGGGCGTTCTCGGTGCGCGGGCACGAGGCGATCACGACGGCGATCGCGCCCGCGCTGCTCGCGACCGTCCGGGACGAGGCCCCCGGCGTCGCGATCAGGCTCCTCGCCGAGGCGAGCGGCGACACCGACGAGCTGCGGCACGGCCGCGTCGACCTGGAGATCGGCTCCACCGAGCCGGACGCGCCGGAGGTCAACCACATGACGGTCGGGCACGACCGGCTCGTCGCGGCGGCCCGTCCCGGCCATCCGTGCGCCGAGGACGGTCTGACCGCGGCGCGTTTGGCCGCGGCCGACCACGTCATCGTGTCGCGGCGCGGACGGCTCCGCGACCCGATCGACACGTCCCTCGACGCCCTCGGGCTGCGCCGCCGCGTCGTGGCCTCGGTGCCGACGAGCACGGCCGCGCTGTACCTGGTGGCGGAGAGCGAGCTGGTCGTCGCGGTGCCCGAGCACATGTGCCGCCCGCTGCTGGCCAGGCTCGGGCTCCGCACCCGGCCGCTGCCGTTCGAGCTGCCGCCCGTCCCGATCATCATGGCGTGGCACCAGCGCCACGAGAACGACCGGCCGCACATCTGGCTGCGCGACCGCGTTCGCGAGGCGCTCGCCTTTTACGAGCAGGGCGCGGGACGGGCCTGAGGCCGCCTTTCAGCCACGCCAGAACGAGGCGGGAAGGGTGTCGATTTCGGCGGCGGCCTTTTCCAGGTCGTCGGCGAACGGCAGCAGGTTCGCCTGCCCGGCCGCCGCCATGTGACGGATGACGGCGGCCTGGCGGCGGGCCCGGCCGGTGACGGCGTCGGCGAACGCGGCGCGGTCGCCGTCGTAGCCGTAGGCGTCCAGCAGGAGGTGCAGGCGGCGCGACCGGTCCTCGAACTCGGTGAACCCCTGGAAGGCCGCGACGTGCCTGGCCTGGAGCGGAACCCAGGTCAGCGCCAGGTGGGCGAGGTCGAATTCGCGCGAGGACGGCCCGGCGGTGTCCCAGTCGACGAACCCGACCAGGCCGCGTTCCTCGTCCCAGACCGCGTTGTAGGGCGACGCGTCGTGATGGCCGATGATCAGTCCGGGACGCCACGACTGCCCCGCGAGCCAGGTCGCGCCGTCCGGCGGGACGAAGCCGGCCGTGGTGTCGTGCAGTCGGCGCATCCACTCCGCCGCCTGGCGCAATGCCTGGTCGGAATGGGGCCACGCGGGCCAGGGATGCCGTTCCCCGATGGTGTCGCCGTGCAGGAACGTCAGGACTTCGCGCCCCCGCTCGTCGAATCCCAGCACTCGGGGCGCGCCCGCGAATCCGGCGGTCTCCAGGTAGCGCAGGACGGCGTGCACGGCGGGCGTCCAGGGATTGGCCGGACGATGCACCGTGTCGCCGATCCGCACACCGCCGACATGCCTGCCGCCCGGCAACCGCTGTTCTTCGTCCATGGAGCCTCCCGACCCGTTCACGGACCCAGTGTGACCGACCGTTCTCGACACGACAACGGAATTATGGCGACCCGTCACACACAGCGAAGTTGAATGTTGAAAAAAGCCGAACGAATTAATATTGACACATTCTGACTGCAAAATTAATGTTACGGCGAGCTCCCCGCCCGAAAGGCTCCCGCCGATGAACGACAAGGCGCTCGCGGCGCTCGGCGCCGCCGCTCTCACCGTGCCCGTCCTCGCGTCCGCGCCCCCGGCGGCCGCGGATCCGCCGCCCGGCGGCGTCACCATCGAGATAGCGACCGTCAACGGCTCCGGCTGCCCGCGCGGGACCGGGGCCGTCGGCATCCTCAATGACAGCGAGGATTTCCGCGTCCACCTGTCGACGGAGCCCACGCGGGCCGAGGCGGGCGGCGCCTCGTCCCCGGCGGGCTCCCGGAAACCGTGCCAGCTCAGCATGAAGGTCCACGTTCCCCAGGGATACACGTACGCGGTGCGGCAGACGGACTACAGCGGCGACGCGCACCTGGAGCCCGGCGCCTCCGCCACCCTGAGTTCGAGCGTCTACTTCCAGGGGACGACGGCGCCCAAGCCGGCGACCAGGACGCTCCGCGGCCCGTACTCCGGCCCCTGGCAATTCGAGATCAGCGAGTCCGAGCCCGTCTTCACCCCCTGCGGCGAGCAGCGCAACCTGAACTTCCGCGCCGAGTTGCAGGCCGACCTGGGCGACTCTGACCCGGCCAAGACGAATTTCATTGAGACGGACGGCAAGACCGTCTACCACTTCGCCTGGAAACGCTGCCCGGCATCAATATGACGACTCGCCGCCACGGCGGCGAAAGGCATCAGAGGGGAATGGTGACCTCGTCTTCGAGGGGCGGGTTGATCTCCTGTTCGCGGTATCCGGTCGCGGCGAAGCAGCGGATGCGGAGCCGGTCCGGGGAGACGTCCACCCGCAGGAAGCTCTTGAACAAAGGCGGGCGGTCGCGCGGCACGCGGTCGACGAGGTAGCGCATCGCGATCCGCCTGGACAGCAGGTTCGCGGTCACGCGCATGCCGAGCCCGGGTTCGGGCGCGTCCATGCTCCACCAGCGCAGCGGCGTCCGGAGTTTGCGCGAGAGATAGACGCCCGCCTGGGCGGCGGGGATCGCCGGGCCACCGGTCCGGCGGAAAGGGAGCGCGCGGCTGAAGAACGCCATGGAGTCTTCGCGGAGCGGATAGCAGCGGAATGCCTCTTCGTCCACGACCGTCGTCCGGCGAATGGTGTGCGTGGGGACGGTCAGCGCTCCCCCGCCGCCCGAGACGATGTACTGGATGGTGCGGTCGCCCACGCGCACCGGATAGCGCTGGTAATTGTGGATGCTCCCGCCGACCGCCGCGACGAAGGTGCGGGCCGGGTCGCGGACGATCTCGTCGACCGTCCCCCCGCCCTCGATCCGCACCGGCCGGTACCTGTCGTTCCCGTAGATCGCGTGGTGGCTGACCAGGAGCTTCGGCTTGTCCCCCGCCGACACCCGGCGGAGCCACTCGGCCTGGTCGCGGTCGACGATCCCGCCGATGCCGGTGTCGATCCCGATGATCCGCAGGGACGGGGTGTCGATCGCCCAGTACGGTCCCGGCTGCCGCGCCCGCTGCCGGGACGCGCCCCGCAGCTGGCGGGCGGCGGCCAGCGCGTCCTCGTCGGCGACCGTCGCGCGCCGCCACAGCAGGCCGCGCAGCCCGGACGGCGTCCCCGCCGCGGGCAGCGGATCGGCCCCGCAGAAGATCCGCATGAAGCCGTTGAGCCCGTCGTACCAGTCGTGGTTGCCGGGCACCGCGTAGATCGGCGCCGGATAGCCCCGGTAGGGCCGGAAGAAGCCGGGGCCGGCGGCGTGCAGCGCGCCCGCGGGCAGCAGCACGTCCCCGCAGATGATCATGAAGTCGGTGTCCGCGCCGGTCTTGAGCAGGCCGGGCACGACGGCGTACTGCCCGGCCCCGCCGCCGCCCGTGCTGCCGAGCAGCAGAAAGCTGCCGGCCTCCCGATCATGGACGATCATCGTGTCCGGCACGGCCCCCCGCTCCCGCTGCTCCGCCACCCACCTGCGGCGCAGCCCGTTGGACGGGTCGCCGAACACCTTCGCGATCGTCTCGTTGCGCCGGTGCCAGAACATGGACGGGCTCAGCCACGACAGCTCGCGGACGTCGTCCCCGGCCAGGTTGCGGAAGACGCCGACCTCGCCGCGCTCCCACGTGCTCTCCGTCCGCGAGCTGGACGGGCCCGGCCGCGCCCGGTCGAGCCGCGCCGCCCGCGCCGACGGCATCGGGATCGGCACGCGCCCGCCGCCCGGCACCGCCCGGACCGCCGTCCCGCAGAGGACGATCTCGTCCGGCTCGCCGCCCTCCCGCGTCCGCAGCCGCTCCAGGTTGCGCGCGGCCTCCCGGAGCCCGGCGGCGACCGCCGGTTTGAGGGCCTCCTCCGCCCAGAACGACTCGCCCAGGTGGGCGCGGAGGACGCCGAGGTCGTTCAGCGCGGCGGGCATCGCCTCGGCCACCTCCCAGAACCGGGCGGACGCCTCCTCGTAGCGTCCGTCCTCCATCAGCAGGACGCCGAGGTTGACGATCGCGGCCGGTAGACCGGCGGCGATGGCGTTCCCGAACCAGGTCTCGGCCTCCTCCCGCCGGTTCGTCTCGGCGAGCAGCAGCGCGAGGTTGTTCATCGCCTCCGCCACCTCCTCGGCGGCGGCGCGGCGGAACAGCACCTCGGCCTCGTCCCGGTCGGCGAGCAGCATGCCGAGGTTGTTCCGCGCCTCCACGCTGCCGCGCGCGACGCCCAGCCGGTAGAGCCGCTCCGCCTCGCCGGTGTCGCCGCGCAGCGCGTGCAGCAGGCCGAGGCTGTTGGCGCCGTCCCCGTCCCCGGCGTCGCAGGCGCGGCGGAACAGCGGCTCGGCCTCGGAGACGCGCTCGTCGTCCCAGAGCAGCGACCCGAGCGGGCACAGCAGCTCGCCCCGGCCGGGCCGGGCGTCGAGCGCGGCGCGCAGTGCGCGTTCGGCGACGGGCAGCCGGCCCGCCCGGCGCGCCGCGCCCGCGAACGGCAGCGCGTCCTCGGGGGTGAGCAGGTCGCACACCGCGTCCCAGACCGGCGCGGGCATGTCCTCGTCGGCCGCTTGGACCTGGTCGACGAGGTAGTCGAAGGGCTGGTAGAGGCCGTCGTCGACGCGGTTGAGGCAGGCGGCGACGTCGTCCTCGCGGGTCGTCGCCCACTCCAGCGCGTCGGCGAAGCCGGACTCGTCCGGCCGCGCGTCCTCCGCCGGGACGAAATGCTCGGACAGCGCCCGGAGCGACGCCTCGCCGAACGCCCCGAGATGACCGGCGGCCCGCGCGTGCACGGCCGCCGAGACGACCGCCGCGCCGAGGGGGTGCTCCCCGTCGCGACCCCGCTGCCAGCGGTCCAGCGCCGCCGTGCCGCCCGCCAGGTACTCGGCCAGCCGGACGGCCCGGTCGCCCGCCGCGTCCAGGGCGGCGGCGATGCGCTCGTCCCCGCGCAGCCCCTCCGCGTTCGCGCGCTCGGCCCCGGTCAGCTCGCGGCGCACCCGGACCTGGACGAACGCGCTCAGCGCCTGCCGGACCTCCGGGGGCAGCGAGCCCGGCGCCTCCTCCAGCGCCCGGCGCGCCTGGGCCCGCATCGTCGCGACCACCAGGACGCGCGAGTCGCCGTCCGCCGGGTTCGTCAGCCTGTCCAGCGTGGCGCGGTCGAGGCCGCCGCGTCCGAGGTAGGTCTCCAGGTCGTCCAGCCAGATGACCGTGTCCGACAGCCGGACGCCCGCCTCCGCCAGCTCCGTCAGCGACCCCGGCCGGACGGGGACGAGCAGGCGCAGCGGCCCGCGCCGGTCCAGGCGGCGGATCGCCTCGAACGCCGCGCGCGTCTTCCCGGCGGCGGACGGGCCGGTGAGCAGCCCCATCCGCCCGTCGCGGAGGACGCGCTCGACGTCGGCGTCCACGTCGCGCGGGACGTAGGCGGCGGCCCGTCCCCCGGCCCGCCCGCGCGCGTCGAGCCGCGCCGGGTCCGGGTAGTCGCGCACCCTCGGCAGGACGCCCTTGGGGGTGGAGTGCAGCGCGTGCGTCCACAGCGCCTCGCGCCGCGCGCGACCGGCGGCGCGCCGCTCCTGCGAGCCGCTCTTGAGGACGTCCACCAGGACGTCCTTCAACACCGCGCCGAGCAGCCCGACGACCACCACCGCGAGCGGGTACCCGGCCAGCGCCGGGAGCTTCTCGGCGTAGGTCAGCCCGACCAGCGCGCCGACGGCGAGCACCAGCACCCCGCCGGACAGCCAGCGCCGCATGGCGCCCCACCTTCCCGGGCCCGCCCGTCCCGTTTCGAGAAGGATGCCCGCGATGCCGTCGCCGGCGAACCCGGTTCGCGTCCGCCGCGACGGCCTGATGTGGCCTGCCCGCGCGCCGGGCTCTCAGCAGACCTTTCCCTTGTGGGCTCCGGCCGGGACGAGCTTCTTGAGGGTGGTCGACTCGGGCATGTTCCCGTAGAGGCGGCACAGGTGCGCCACCTCCCGCCCGGCGTCGGCCTTGGACCCGGAGAGGACCAGGTCCTTGGTCTGCCGAGCCATCGCCGCGAGCTGCCCGGACGTGGGGTTCCCCGGCGTCGGCAGCAGCAGGCCGATCTGGTCGCCGTCGATCAGCGCGAACCCGTCGCCGCCCAGCGGGAGGAGCGTCTGCCACGCGTTCGGGACGCTGAGCGGGTCGAGGCGTTTCCCGTCGGCGAGCGACCAGCGGGTGACGGGCAGGACGCTCGTCTCCTTGAGGAACTCGTCGGTCTCCTTGAGGGACGATCCGGTCGGCGGGATGAGCCGCCACCAGGTGTCGTGCAGGACGGTCCCGGCCGGGTCGAACGCCAGCGCGCCGACCGCCTCCGCGACGCCCACGTCCCTGAGCCGGGTGATCATGCGGCCGGTGGTCATGTCCCAGACGTCGAACAGCGTCACCCTGCCGATCTCCACGACCGCCGCGAGCCGCCGTCCGTCCGCGCTGGTCGCCAGCTTCGCGCTGGTCAGCGCGTCTTCGAGGACGCGGGACGAGCCGTCCGGCGGGATGAGCACCAGCTTGTTGCCGAGCGCCCGCTGGTCGCCGCCGCCGGTGCCGTCCGGAAACTCCAGAAAGTTGATGACGAGCCCGGCCGGGGTGAGGCGGAACAGCGAGACCACGTCGCGCGAGGTGACCGGCAGCGGGCCGGACGGCAGCGCCTTCTTCTCGCGGACGTCCCACCGCCGCAAGGTCAACTGGTCCTTGGTCATGACGGCTGCGGCGAGCGTCCGCCCGGTCGGGTCCAGGGAAAGGTGCGTGGCCCGGCTGCCCTTGGGGAAGAGGACGGCCATTCTCGTCTTGTTGCGAGCGAGATCGGTGACGACCAGGCAGAACCTTTCGGTCTTGAACGCCTCCATGTCGGCCTTGACGACGCACCGGCCCGAATCCGAGTCCTTGATGGAGGCGAGGTAGGTCGCGGCGGCGTAGCGGCCGTCTGCGCTGACCGTGACGTTGCCCGCGATGGTGCCGCCCTCGTCGGACAGGGTCGTCGGGGTCGCACGCCCGTTCGCAATGCGCCAGGCCAGGGCCTTGTTGTCAGGGGAGCGGGTGACCAGCGTCCGTCCGTCGGCGCTGACCTTTCCGGAGAGGTCTCCCCCGGTTTGGCCCTGTCCTTTGAGATTGATCCAGCCGGTCGACGTGTCGGGGATTATCTGGGTGAGCTGGACGGTGTCCCGGTAAAGGCGGTGAACGGCCTTGCGGGTGTCGCCGTTGGCGCGCGTCCGGTAGGCGCGGAGCGTGAGATGCGCGGCCCCGTACGGATCGGAGTTCTGCTGCTGCTTGGCGCGTTCGAGAAGGGTCTGCGCGGCATTGTCGGTCAGGCCGCGGCTGACCGGGATCCAGATGATGAGGGCGGCGCCGGTGACGACCGCCATCGCCCCGGCGAGCCGCCGCCGCACGGCCCACCGCCGCCGCACGCTCGCCCTGATGTAGGCGTGCTCGTCCGGGCTGAGGTCGTCGGGACGCCGCCGCTCCTGCCGCAGCGCGTCGGTGAGGTCGGCCCGCGAGAGCAGCCGCGAGGCGGGCCGTCCGTGCCGCCGCCACAGCGCGATGCGCTGGCGGAGCGCCTCCTGCCAGAGCCGGAACTCGCGCGCCCCGCCGCCGATCTCGCCGAGCCGCCGCCAGTGCGTCACCAGCGCCTCGTGGACGAGCTCCGCGCTCTGCCCGTCCTCCGGCAGGACGACCAGCCGCGACACCGCCAACCGCTGCGCCACGCGCCACTGCTCGGGGGCGAGCTGGTCGCGCGGCGCGGTCCGCCGGGTGATCTCCTGCCGGTCGGGGTCGGGCCTGATCAGCTGGATGAGGAGGCGTTCGGCGGACCGCTGCTCGGCCGGGGTCAGCTCGCCCCACAGGCGTTCGGCGAACCGGTCGAGCCCCTTGCTGACGCCGCCGATCGCCGCGTAGGCGTCGTGGGTGAGCAGGCCCCCGGACTGGAGGTCCCACAGTTGCGCGAGGGTGAACTGGAGCAGGGGGAGGCGCCCCGGGCCCACCCCGAGGTCGCGCAGCAGGGTGTCGACGAGTCCGGGCTCGTACTCGACGAGGGGCGTGCGGCGGATCGGCTCGGTGATCGCGGCGCGCAGGCCCGCCGAGGACAGCTCGCCCACGGTGATCGTCCGGTCCCCGGCGACGAACGCGGCCAGGTGCGGGTCGTGCAGCACCGGTGCGAGGTAGTCGGCCCGCAGCGTCAGCAGCAGTGCGAGCGGCGATCCGGGCCGGTCGGCGTAGGCGAGGGCCTTCGCGAACGCGCCGCGCTCCTCCTCGGGCGCGTTCAGCACCTCCTCGAACTGGTCGACGGCCAGGACCAGGCGGTTCGCCTCCAGGTGAGCGAGCACAGTCGTCAGGAACTCCGGCATGCCGCCGCGTTCCAGATGGGTGGCCAGCGCGTCGACCTGGTCGAGCCGTTCGGCCGGATGGGACCGTCCGGGGAGGAGGGCCTGCGCGAGCGCGTGCAGCGGCGTCCGGCCCTGGCCCGGCCGGAACACGACGACCGCCGTCCGGCCGTCCGCGCGCACCTTCGGCGCGACGCCCGCCTGGACGATCGACGACTTCCCGACGCCGGACGGCCCGGTGACCGTCACCACCGGCCGCTCGGCGACGAGCCGCGCGATGCGCTCGACCTCGTCGGACCGGCCGAAGAACGAGGCCGCGTGCTCCGCCTCGAACGGCATCAGCCCCCGGAACGGCGACGGCGGACGGACGGCCTCCCGCAGCTCCGGCCACGCCTCCAGCAACGTCGCGGTCGGCACGACGTATCCGCTGCGCACGCGCGACCCGGACCAGGCGGCGACCACCATGCCCACCACGTCGCCGCGTCCGATGTGCCAGACCGGGGTGCCGGAGAATCCGCCCTCGATGGTGAACTGGCTGCCGTCCTCGACGTCGACCTGGAGCCAGCCGTCCGCCTGCGGGCCGCGGAGCACCCCGACGCTCCAGACGCCCCGGTCCTTCCCGTCGGGGAAGCCGAGCATGGCCACGCGCTCGTCGAAGGCGGCCTTGTCGACCAGGGGCGCGACCCGTATTTCCGGCGGCGCGGCCTGGACGAGTTTCAGGACCGCGACGTCCAACCGCGGGTTCCAGACGGCGACCTCGGCTTGCAGCGCGTCGCGGCCGAGGAACTCGACCCGAAAGCGGCCCCCGGGCCTGGCGTGCGACTCGAACGGAACCCCGGCCGCGCCGTTCACGACATGGGCGGCGGTGATCACGTAGCGGTCATTGACCGGGAATCCGGCTCCGGCCGGCGTCCCGTCCGCGTCGAGGATTCTCGCGACGGATCGCTTCGGCACGGTCGTCTGCACACGAGCAACGATAAATGGTCGGAATGGCGTACGCTGCGGGACGTGACCCCTCTGGAGATCCCTTTGGAAGGCGGCGGCCGGCTGGTCGTCGAAGTCGGCCCGTCCGAACGCGAGGAGATCAGGCCGGTCGGCCGCGCGAGCCGGGTGGCGGAGCAGGCGGGCGCGACGTTGCAGGACGCGCTCGACGGAATCACCCCGGCGGTCGAAAGCATCGCCCGCAAGCTGCGCGCCGTCCAGGATCCGCCCGGCAGAGTGGAAATCACTTTCGGCATCAAGGTGTCCGGTCAGGCGGACTTGATGATCGCGAAGACGACGTCCGAGGCGCATTTCCAGGTGACCGCCGAATGGTCCGGCTCGGCCTGATTCGGTCCGCGCCCTGATCGGCCGGCCGGAAAATCGGATGAGCTCCGGCGGCGGGGCGGCCAGTATGGGGGCATGCTCGTGGATCACTTCCCCCTGGTCGGGTTGCGGCTGCGGACGCCCCGGCTCGAACTGCGGCTGCCGTCGCCCGAAGAGCTCGCCGCGCTGGCCGACGTGGCGGCGGAGGGGGTCCACGATCCGGGGACGATGCCGTTCCTCGTCCCGTGGACCGACCGTCCGGCCGATGAGGTCGCGCGCGGCGTCATCCAGCGCCACTGGGCGAAGCTCGGCGAGTGGACGCCCCGGAACTGGTGCCTCGACCTGGCCGTCTTCCACGAGGGCGCCGTCGTCGGGTTGCAGGACGTCAGGGCCCGCGACCTGGCGGTCACCCGCCGGGTGGGCACCGGGTCGTGGCTCGGACGCCGCCACCAGGGCCGGGGGATCGGCACCGAGATGCGGGCCGCCGTGCTGGAACTGGCCTTCGCCGGGCTGGGCGCGGACGAGGCCGAGTCCAGCGCGTTCGCGCACAACGAGGCGTCCCACGGGGTGTCGCGCAAGCTCGGCTACGAGCTCAACGGCGTCGACCGCCATGCCGTCCGGGGCGCGCTGACCGTCGACCACCGCATGCTCCTGACCCGCGCCGCCTGGGAACGGCACCGCACCGTCCCCGTCACCATCGAGGGCCTCGACCCATGCCTGGAGCTTTTCGGGCTCGATCCCGCGTGACGTCCCTTCACGCTGCGTGACGGCCGAGGCGGGGGGCGGACACTGTCGGTGGCGTCGCGTTTAATCGAGGCGTGGACGTTGGAAAGCGCATCGCGGAGCTGACCGCCGAGGTCAAGCGGCTGAACGACCTGTACTACGGCACGGGCGACAGTCCCCTGCCCGACGCCGACTACGACGCGTTGAAGGACGAGCTGGCCGCGCTGGTCGCGGAGCATCCGGAGCTCGAGCCGTCCGACAGCCCGCTGGGCCGGGTCAACGCGCCCGCCGAGCTGACCGGCCCGACCCGGCGGCACGCGCGTCCGATGCTGTCGCTGGCGAAGGCGACGAGCGAGGAGCAGATCCGCGCGTTCTGCGACCGGTTCGGCGGCCAGGTCTTCCGCGTCTCGGAGAAGCTCGACGGGCTTTCGCTCAGCGTCGTCTACACGGACGGACGGCTCGACTACGTCGCCACGCGCGGCACCGGCGCGGTCGGCGAACTGGTCACCGAGAAGGTGCGGCACGTGATCCCCGGCCTGCCGACCGAGGTCGACGCGCCCGGACGGATCGAGGTCCGCGGCGAGGCCGTGATGCTGCGCTCGGTCTGGGCCGCCTACAACGAGGCCCACCCCGACCGGACGCTGACCAACCCCCGGTCCGGCGCCGCCGGGACGCTCGTGCTCAAAGACCCCGAGGCGGCGGCCGAGGCCAAGCGGCTGCTGCGGTTCTTCGCGTTCGGCGCCGACCGCGACGGCGTCGCGGTGGACGTCCCCGCCGGTTTCGAGCCGGTCGCCCAGTACGTGTGCGCCACCGGCGACGAGGTGATCGACGCGATCCACGAGATCGGCGGCCGCCGCGACGGGCTCGACTACGACATCGACGGCGCGGTCGTCCGGCTGCACGAACCGGCCGCGTTCGACGCGGCGGGCTTCAACAGCGCCGAGCCGCGCGGGGCGATCGCGTTCAAGTACCCGCCGGAGGAGAAGCTGACGACGCTGCTGTCGGTCGAGTGGCCGGTCGGCAAGATCGGCCGTGTCCCGCCGCGCGCCAAGGTCGCGCCGGTGTTCGTCGGCGGCGTGACCGTGGAGAACGTCACCCTGCACAACCCGCGCCTGATCCGCGAGCGCGACCTGCGGATCGGCGACACGGTCGCGGTCGTGCGGCGCGGCGACGTGATCCCCTTCGCCGGGCGCTCGCTGCCCGAGCGGCGCGACGGGACCGAGGTCGAGATCGTCCCGCCGGCGCACTGCCCGTCGTGCGGGTCGGAGCTGGAGGTCCGCGGCACCGGCGAGGAGCGCTGGTGCCTGAACCTGCAGTGCCCGGCGCAGGCGACGCGCCGGTTGATGCACTGGGCCTCGCGGCAGGCGGCCGACATGGAGGGCGTCGGCGACGTCTGGATCGAGAAGCTCGCCGAGGACGGCGTGCTCCGCCGCCGCAGCGACTTCTACGACCTGACGGCCGACCAGCTGCTCGGCTACGAGCGGATGGGCGAGGTCAGCGCGAAGAACATGGTCGACTCGATCGCGTCGTCCAAGGGCGTCGGGCTGCGGCGGGCGCTGATCGGGCTCGCGATCCCGATGGCGTCCGAGGGCACCGCGAAGCGGCTCTGCCTGGCCGGATACGAGCGCATCGAGGACGTCGCCGCCGCGACCGCCGACGACCTGGTGGCGATCCGCGACATCGGGCCGAAGGCCGCCGAGAGCATCGTGGCGTTCTTCGCCCGCCCGGAGGTGCGGGAGGAGATCGCGGCGCTGCGCGAACGCGGCGTGAGCCTCGACGTCCTCGACGAGGACCGTCCGGTCGACGCGGCGGCCGCGGGCGACTCGCCGCTCAAGGGAAGGTCGGTCGTCATCACGGGCGCGTTCACCGACCCGCGCTCGGGCGCCAAGATCAGCCGTCCGGACGTCACGCGCCTGGTCGAGCAGGCCGCGGCCACCACCGCGTCGTCGGTCTCGTCCACCACCGACTACCTGCTGACCGGCGACAACGTCGGCGCGGCGAAGACCGCCAAGGCCGAGAAGCTCGGCGTGACGGTCGTCGCCCAGGACGAACTGTGGCGCTGGCTGGCCGAAGCCGGGATCGCCTGACGCCGACCCCGACTAGGAATAGACCTTCGCCGCGATGGCGGTCTTGGCCTCCCGGAAGGAGCGGAGCACCGACGCATCGAACCCGCCCCGGCTCGGCCGCTCCGGCACCCGCGGGATCTCGGCCAACGTCCAGCCGCTGCCGCGATCCGCCAGCGAGCGGTGCTTGGTCGAGTAGTAGTCGGCCTTGACCGACACCGCGACCCCGGTCGCGCCCGCCGCCGCGGCCAGCAGATGGAAATGGAACCGGGTGGAAATCCAGACCTGCTCTGGCCCGGCCGGGAGGCCGTGCTGCCACACGCCCGCGAACGGATAGAACCGCACGTCGGGAAGGTCCGCCTCGATCAGCTCGAAGACCGACCGGTCGACTCCGGGAATTCCTTCGACAATGCCGACCTGGCCGCCCGTCACGCCCCACGCGCGCACGGTCTCCAGCACGAAGGACGCCAAAGCGGCCCGAGGCATTTCCAGCAGATCCGATTGCAGGCAGAGCATGACCTCGCGCAACTGCTCCCCCGGCCGCCGGTACAGGTGCGGGCCGATTCCGAAGAACATGTCGTCGCCGGTGTCGGACGCCGCCGTCCCGACCAGGCGCGCGGACGGCTCGTCCCGCACGTCGACGATCTCGAACCGCGACGCCAGCTCCCGCACCAGGACCTCCGCGTGATCGGCCACGGGCCACAGCCCCTGCCCGGTCATCGCCGCGCGTCCGCCCGACCTCTCCACCGCGCCCACGGCAGCGGCCAGCAGCCCGTAGTGCTTGGGCCAGACGCGGTTGATGTAGCCGCCGCCGATGATGTGCACCACCCGCGCTTCGGCGGCCAACTGGATCCCGGCCGCCCACCGGCAGGCCATCGACGGATTGTGCATCGCCTGCCGCACCCATCGGACGACCTCCCACGGCTCGTCCCCCGGCGCCTCCCAGCACAACCGCCAGAAGGTGTCGGTGAACCGCACCCGAGGATGCAACCCGCCCAGCAGAACCTGCGCCGGACCAGGGCTGGGGCAGTCCAGCCAGACCTCCGTCTCCGGAGCCCGCTCCGCCAGATACCGCAGCCACATGGCCGCGATCAGCTCGTCCCCGTAATTGGGAAACCCGGTCGTCCCGACGAGATAGAACACGGCCCTCAACCCTTTCGCCCGCCCTAAGCGCCCGACAACTCATACCGCACGAGTGGGAGAAATGGTCCTTACGCCGCGCTCGTCTCCTCAAGGAACTCGCGCAGCGAACGCGGCGGGCGTCCGAGGATGTCGGCCACGGTCGTGGTGGTGCTCGCCCAGCGTCCATCCCCGATCTGCGACATGAGTTCGGCCAGGTCACGGGCGGCGGGGGCGGGCATGCCGCGCTTCTCCAGATGGACGGCGGCCTCGTCGACCGGCATGTCCACGTAGCGCACGGTCCGGCCGAGCGCCCGGGTGAGCTCGTCGGCGATCTCGTCGTGCGTGGGCGCTACCGGGCCGGTGAGCTCGTAGACGGCGTCGTCCCCGATGGGCCGCGTCAGCAGCGCGGCGGCGACCGCCGCGATGTCGCGCGCGTCGATGTAGCCGACCCCGCCCCTGCCGTACGAGCCGAAGATCCGTCCCTCCTCGTCTACGTCGCCCGCGAGGTTCTGCATGAAGCCGACCGGCGCGAGGATCGACCACGGGACTCCCGACGCCTTGAGATGGTCGTCCACCTGCCCGTGCATGCCGAACCCGAGCAGGCTGCTCGACGTCACGCCGCGCACGGAGACGGTCACCACCTGCGCGGCCCGCGCGGCCGCCGCGTGGTCGATGACCGCCTTGTGCGCCCGGACGAACCCCGGCCACAGCGCGCTGTTGAGGAAGAGCCGGTCGCCCGGCTCGATCGGGACGGTCTCCGGCCGCTCCAGGTCGCCGACCACGTAGTCGCATCCCAGTTCCTCGCCCTGCTCCGCGCGCCGTACCAGGGCCCGCGCCGCGCCGCCCAGCTCCCCGATCAGCGCGCGGCCGATCGTGCCCGTCGCGCCCGTCACCACGATCATCAAGCACCCTCCTAAGCGGAATGTCACCTTCCGCTTCTATAATAAGCGGAATACCGTCGTCCACTTCAAGGGGAGATCGATGCGCGCCGACGCCCGCCGCAACCGGGACAGGATTCTGGAGGCGGCGCGCGACGCCGTGGCCGAGCGCGGCGCGGACGCGCCGATGGAGCTGATCGCCCGCCGCGCGGGCGTCGGCGTCGGGACGCTCTACCGCCGCTTCCCCGACCGCGGCGTCCTGCTCGCCGCCCTCGCGGAGCAGTACGTCCACGAGCTGACGGACGCCCTCGACCACGCCGCGGCGGACGAGCCGGACGCGCTCACGGCCATCCGCGCGTTCATCGTCCACAGCGTGGAGAAGAGCCGCGGCGCCATCGCCGCCGCGCTGGCCGACGCCTCCGCGCCGGAGGCGAGGCAGGCGCTGATACGCCGGCTCGACGACCTGGTACGGCGGGCCCAGGCGGACGGCGCGATGCGTTCGGACGTCGGCACGGGCGACCTCATGGAGCTGCTCAACGTCTTCGCCTGCCACCCGGGCGTCGTCCCGGAACGCTTCCTCCCCCTCCTCCTGGACGGCCTCGCCGCGCCCTGACCGGCACGCGCCACTCCCGGCGCGACCGATCTGACCTGCGGCGACGCACCGCTTGACATTATGCAGGTAGTTACCTGCATAATTCAGGGGTGAGCTTGGAAGCCAACCCGATGGACGCCGCCTTCAAGGCGCTGGCCGACCCGACCCGTCGCCTGCTGCTCGACCGGCTGCGCGAGCGCAACGGCCAGACCCTGGGCGAGCTGTGCGAGCGCGTGGAGATGGCGCGCCAGTCGCTGACGCAGCATCTCGACGTCCTGGTCAGCGCGAACCTCGTGACCGTGGTCCGGCGCGGACGGCAACGGCTGCACTACCTCAACCCCGCGCCGATCCACGAGATCGAGCAGCGCTGGATCGCGGAGTTCGACAGGCCACGGCTGCAAGCGCTCACCACCATCCGGAATCAAGCCGAGGAGTACGCCATGACCGAGACGGCCGTCTCAGCGCCGACCTACGTCTACGTCACCTACATCCGTGCGAGCGCCGAGCAGGTGTGGCGCGCGCTGACGGACGCCGACCTGACCGCGCGCTACTGGGGGCACGCCAACGTGTCCGACTGGAAGGAGGGCTCGTCCTGGGAGCACCGGCGCGCCGACGGATCGGAGGCCGTCGACGTCGTCGGCAAGGTGCTCACCGCCGAGCCCCCGTCCCGCCTGGTCATCACCTTCGAGGACGACCTCGACTCCGTGTCGCGGCGGGAGCCGTCCGTGGTCACGTTCCTCATCGAGCCGCACCAGGACATCGTCCGGCTGACCGTGACCCACGAGAACTTCCCCAACCAGGAGATGTTCAACGGCGTCTCGCAGGGCTGGCCCGCCGTCCTGGCGAACCTCAAGTCCCTGCTCGAAACCGGCGAGGTCCTCCCCCAGGCGCCCTGGGACATGTAGTCGAACGAGAAGGAAGACCCCCGTGGAAACCGCCGACCTCCAGGTGGCCTACCGCTCGCTGCTCGACGCCGCCGCCACCGTGCCCGAGCACGGCGGCGCGAGCCCCGCGCCTGAGCGTCAGGAACCGTCGAGGCCTACTTCGGCACGATGGTGAGCCCCTATCCGGCCGCCGTGTCCTGACCGGTCCACCGCCCTGTTCGTCGGCGGCCGGAAGACATCCGCGCTGGGTGCGCGCTTGCGCCGGGGGCGGTCGGGTACGAGGTGTCCCACATAGGGGGGACGATGATCAGCACACCTCGCCCGGCGACACGCGGTGGCCGCCGCGATGAATGACCGAGACGACGGCGGCGGGCGCCTGTTCCTGGTGACGGGGGCCAGCGGTTACATCGGCGGACGGCTGGTCCCCGAACTGCTGCGCGCGGGCCACCGCGTCCGGTGCATGGCCCGTTCGGCGCGGCGGCTGCGCGACCATCCGTGGGCCGGGGAGGTGGAGATCGTCGAGGCCGACGCGACGGATCGGGAGTCGACCCGCCGCGCCCTGGAGGGCGTCGACGTCGCCTACTACCTGATCCACGCGATCGGCGGCGGGAGCGGGTTCGCCGAGACCGACCGCCGCGCCGCGCGCACCTTCGCCGACGCCGCCCGCGACGCCGGTGTGCGGCGGCTGGTCTACCTGGGCGGGATGGACCCGGCGGAGGAACTGTCGCCCCACCTGTCGTCCCGCGCCGAGGTCGGCCGGATCATGCTGGACGCCGGGGTGCCCGCCGTCTGGCTGCGCGCCGCGGTGATCACCGGTTCGGGCTCGGCGTCGTTCGAGATGCTCCGCTACCTGACCGAGCGGCTGCCGGTGATGGTCACCCCGCGCTGGGTGCGCACGCGGCTCCAGCCGATCGCGATCCGGGACGTCCTGCACTACCTGGTCGCGGTCGCCGACCTGCCCGCCGACGTCAGCCGGGGCTTCGACATCGGCGGCCCGGACGTGCTCACCTACGCCGACATGATGCACCGCTACGCCGCCGTGGCCGGGCTGAGGCGGCGGCTCATCATCCCGGTCCCGCTGCTGAGCCCGGGACTGTCGAGCCTGTGGGTCGGCGGCGTCACCCCGGTGCCGGGGAGCCTCGCCCGCCCGCTGGTGGAGTCGCTGCGCAACGAGATGGTCTGCCGCGAGGACGACATCGGACGGTACGTCCCGCCGCCGCCCGATGGCCCGACCGGCTTCGAACGCGCGGTGTCGCTGGCGCTGCGCCGCGTCCGCGACGCCGACGTGGCCACGCGCTGGTCGTCGGCGAGCGTCCCGGGCGCCCCCAGCGACCCGCTGCCCACCGACCCGGACTGGGCGGGCGGCAGCCTCTACACCGACGAGCGGACCCGCACCGTCGACGCCTCCGCCGAACGTTCGTGGACGGTCGTCGAGGGCATCGGCGGCGACCGCGGCTGGTACTCCTTCCCCCTCGCCTGGCGCGTGCGCGGCATCGTGGACCGCCTGGTCGGCGGCGTCGGCCTGCGGCGGGGCCGCCGGGACCCGCACCGGCTCCGGATCGGGGAGACCGTCGACTTCTGGCGCGTGGAGGAGATCGAGCCCCCGCGGCTCCTGCGCCTGCGCGCCGAGATGCGGCTCCCCGGCCTGGCCTGGCTGGAACTGCGCGTCACCGAGCGGGAGGACGGCCGCTCCGACTTCACCCAGCGCGCGCTGTTCCATCCCCGGGGGCTGTCGGGCCACGCCTACTGGTGGGCGTTCAAGCCCTTCCACGACCGCGTCTTCGGCGGAATGTCCCGCGGCATCGCCCGAGCCGCCGAACGCGACCGGCCGGCCGGGGCCGTTTACGCGCGCCGCTCCGGGTATCGGCGGGGCATGGACGTGACCCGCTCACGGGAGCTTCTGGGCATCTACCTCAACGATCACCTCGCCGCCGCCGCCGGTGGCGTGGCGCTGGCCCGCAGGGTCGCACGCGGGCATCGCGACTCGGACAAGGCCGAGCGGCTCGGACGGCTGGCCGACGACATCGCCGCCGACCGCGGGGCCCTCCTGGAGATCCTGACGTCGCTCGGCCTGCCCGTCCGCCGGTACAAGAGCCTCGCGGTGTCGGTCGCCGAGAAGGCGGGACGCCTCAAGCTCAACGGCGGCCTGGTCCGCCGCTCGCCGCTGAGCGACGTGGTGGAGCTGGAGGCCATGACCCTCGCGGTGGAGGGGAAGCGCGCCGGATGGCGCACCCTCCTCGCCGTCGCCGAGCAGGAGCCCGCGCTCGACACCGAGCGGCTCAGGCTGCTCCAGGAGCGGGCGAACGATCAGCTCGCCGTCCTGGAGCGGCTCCGCGCCGACGCCGTTCGCGACACGTTCCAGGAGCCGAGCACCGCGGACCGCGCCGCCGCGCCGCTGACGTCGTAGCCTGGACGGCCGCCGGGTCTCCAGGACGGGCGCCGGGACGATCGGGGGTGTGCGCCGTGCAGACCTTCCTTCCGCACGCGGACTTCGCCGCCACGGCCCGGGTCCTCGACCAGCGCAGGCTCGGCAAGCAGCGCGTCGAGGCGCTGCAGATCCTGCGCGGGCTGACGGTCCCCGGCTACGGCTGGCGCAACCATCCGGCCGTGAAGATGTGGACCGGGTACGAGGAGGCGCTCGTCCGCTACGGGTTGGAGATCTGCCGCCAGTGGTCCGGCCTCGGGCACCGCGACACGTGCGCCGCCACCCTGACGTCCGACCTGGCCGGAGCGGTCGGCATCGAGCGGCCGCGCGCCCAGGACCTGCTGGCGGACGCCGGTGAGCTGCCGCCCTGGCTGGGCGACCCGGAACTGCACCGCAGCCACCGCTCCGCGCTGGTCCGGAAGGATCCCGCGTTCTACGGGCCGCTCTTCCCTGGCGTCCCCGACGACCTGCCCTACGTCTGGCCCCGATCGGACCGCGACCGCGCGGCCGACCCCTCCTGACCGGGCCGTCAGCCGCCGGGACGGTCCAGTGGCCCCCATTCGACGTTAGTGTCCCGCTTCATGATTTCTTCGGCCTCGTCCAGGACCCGCTTGTCGATGAGGGCCACCAGGCGCGGGCGGGCGATGACGGGCTCGTTGTCCGGGCCGCGACCGGCCTCGTCGCCCGCCAGCACCCAGGGCCGCGCGCCCGGGGTGCGCGCCTTCTCGAGGTGGGAGTAGTCGTGCAGCCGCCGCGCGACCCACAGGACGGTCGAGCGGTCGCCCCACCACTCCTCCACGGCGAGGGGATTGGCCGACAGGCCGGGCAACTCGGCCCCCGTCAGGCCGTCCATGCTGTTCGGACTGGACTGGTCGGCCTCGGGATCGGCCGACCAGCGGACGTACAGCGGCGAGCGCTCCTCCAGCAGTTCCGCCAGCCGCTCCAGCGACGTGATCACCTCTTGCGCCATGGAAGTGCCTGTTCCCACCAATGACCGGACGATTCAACAGCGGAGGCGACGGGCCGCCGCCACGGACCGTGCACGGTTTGCCCCATCCCGCACGGGTATGGCTGAGCGGGTCGCGGCCGGACGAGCAGGTCGGACGCGGGATCACGGGATCACACGGCGAACATCGGGGGACGCTGTGCGGACACGTTGGCGGCGGCGGGCGCGGGCGGCCCGCTGGCCCGCGGGCATGGGCATCGCCGGGTGGCGGTGGCTGCGGCGCTCCCGGCGGGTCTCGCGGCGCCGGCTCCGGTCGGGGGCGCTGCCGGAGGCCGACCGGTTCCCGCACCACGACGGGGCCGGGACGCAGGGTGCGCCGCAGGGGGTCGGTCCCACCTTCCAGCGGCGCTACATCGTCCAGATCACCGGCAGCGCGCTGACCCCGCCGGAGTTGATCAGTCTGGTCGGCGCCGATCTCAACGCGGCGTCGCCGGTGGAGGTCGCGGTCTTCGACAAGACGTCGGGAGGCGCCCGGCGGCTGGAGGTCGGGGACGAGTACATGGTCCACATGCCGGGGCCGTGGAACTGTCCCGTCCGGGTGGTGGAGCAGACGGCGGAGTCGTTCCGGTTCGCCACCCTGCGCGGCCACATGGAGGCCGGTGAGATCGAGTTCCGGGTGGCGGAGGGCCGCGACGGCGGCCTGGTCTTCATGATCGAGTCCTGGGCGCGCAGCGGCGACCGGCTGGCGGAGCTCCTCTACGCGAAGGTGGGAATCGCGAAGGAGATGCAACTGCACATGTGGTCGCATTTCTGTCTGCGGGTCGCCGAACTCTCGGGAGGCCGCGTGGTCGGGGAGATAGAGGTCCAGACGGAACGAAGGGAAGTCCCCGGAACGGAGCGGCGGCCGGGGCCGGTCGGACGCGCCGTCGAAGCGGTGTTCGTGCGGGGTTTCACGCTGGCCGCGCGGCGGCTGCGAAACCGGCCGCTGCATCCGAAGGGCCTTGTGGTCGATGCCGCCTTGCGGCTGCACGGCACGTCCCAACGCTGGGGAGTGCCATTGTTGGACGACCAGACAGAACTGCATGGCAAAGCGCGTCTCTCCCGCGCGATCGGATTGCCGTCCGCGCTGCCCGACATCCTCGGACTGGCGCTGCGATGGACGCTCCCGAACCCAGAAACCGACGACCTGGACACCGTAGACCTACTGCTGGCCACCACGGGGCGCACCATTCTCGGCCGCCATCTCCTGCGTCCCATGAACCGATGGAGTCCCGCGTTCTACGGCTCTCTGCTGGCATACCGGGTCGGTGACCGCCGCGTCCTGTTGGGCGCGGTCGCCCGGGGACCGCGCCGCGCACCGGCCGACCTCGCGACCCTCGCGCAGGCCCTGGACGAGCGGCCGCTCCTTTTCGATCTGATGGTGGCCACCGAGTACGGCCCGTGGGAGCGATTCGGCGAACTGCGGCTCACGGGACCGGCGCAGAATGACGAGCGCGAACCGATGCGTTTCAATCCGACCCTGCACCCCGTCCCCGAACTGCATCCGGCGGGGCTGTTCCAGCAGATACGCGGCTCCACCTACGCGGCCGTCCAGCAAGTCGCACCCCCTCACGCGAGCCGCGGCGCCGTTCGCCGGAAGACACGGACCCCACGGCGCATGCGACGGGAATACGCCGAACTCCACCACCGCCGCCTTAATTTCGACCCGCGGCAATACAACATGGACGGGCCCGAGAAGGGCTGGCATGTCGACGACTACCGGCAGCGGTTGCCCCCGGAGCCGCCGGGGCCGCCGATCCCCGGCGGAAGCTGGGAGGTCGCCCGCCGCCTCACGCGGAACTACGAGTACGCCGACCCGGCCATCATCCGGCGGATCCTCCGTTCGGGCCCGCCCGCGCCCGGCCGGGACATGCTGCTCGAAGCCCGGTTCTACGGCCTGCCCTTCTACCTCGGACTCCGCGTCGGCGGCGTCGTCGACACGACCATCGAGGAGGACGGACGCCAGGCGCGAGTGTGGGGCTGGAACTACCAGACATTGGAAGGACACCTCGAACGGGGCCAGATGAGCCAGGAAGTCCGCAAATGGCTCGACACGGGTGAGGTGGAATTCCATATCCACGTCTTCTCGCAGGCAGCGTCCACGTCCCATCCCGTCGTGCGTCTCGGCTTCCTGCTCTTCGGCCGATACATGCAGTTGAAGTTCTACAAACGCGCATGCCGCCGCATGCGGGCCCTGACGGTTCAAGACCTGAATCGACGCCAAGCCTTCTCAACGGCGGAGGACAAGAAGAGCAGGAGCAACGTCCAGTAGTTCAGACTCGGAATGGCCAGCGCGAGGACCAGCGCGAGGGCCAGCAGCCCGGCGGCGGTGACCGACCCGGTGAGGTAGTCCGCGGGCGGCGGAGCCGTCTTCGACGCCAGCTCCGGATTCGCCCGGACGACGAGCTCCAGCCCGGTCTGGAACACCACGGCGAGAAGGACCGTGGCGATATAGAAACCGGCCGTGAACCGGTCGTTTCCGTAGACGCCGACCATCTCCGTCGGGAACGGCAGCACGACGATGGTCAACAGCCACCCGGCATTGCATATGACCAGCGGCTTGGAATAGGCCCGCACGTGCCGGAAAAAGTCGTGATGCGAGAACCACAGCCGACTGATGACAGCGAAACTTAGCAAGAAGCCGAAGATCTCCGGCTTGTGTTCGGTGACCACCTCGGTGGCGCTCTGCCCGTTCCGCGCCGCCTGGGGCACCACGTCCACCAGCGGCAGGACGAGCAGCGTGACGGCGATCGCGACGACGGCGTCGGTGAAGAAGACGAGCCGGTCGGGATCCCTCGGGATGGACACCGCCCCAACTCTGTCAGCAGCCACGGCCCCGAAAGGTAAAGCCCCCGGCAGTCCCCGGAACGTTTCAGGCTCCGGTCGCAGGCGCGCGGGGGGTCACCAGGCGATCAGGCCGAGGTCGCTGCGGCGCAGGTCGGGGAGGCGGTGGAAGCGGCCGTCGTCCATGCGGAAGATGGCCCGGTCGTGGCGTGAGCTGACGAGGAGGTGCCTGCCGGTCGCGTCGAGGGTGGCCCGGAAGTCCACCGGCGCCGCGGGCGCGATCTGCCCTTCCGTCATGCGGCCGACTTCCGGGAAGGACGACTTCTCGGACTCGGGCCTGGCGGGCAGGGTCACCTTCACGATCGAGACGGAGCCGAACTTCCCCAGGTCGTCGGTGTTCTGCTGGATGGCCGCGACGGTACGCCCGTCCGGTGAGGGCCTGAAGGACGACAGGTCGGGGAGGCTGTGCAGGACGACGGGGGCGTGGAAGAGGGTGGTGTCGGCCGTGCTGGTGTCGAGTCGGCGCAGGAGGAAGCCGTCGCGCTCGGGACGGGGGGTCTCCGGAGCGTTGGTTGCGAGGAAGAGGTTGCGGCCGTCCGCCGCCCACGCCGGGGACTGGACGTAGTCCATCGAGTCGGCGGTCTGCCGCGGCAGCCGCCATCCCCGGTCGACACCGGACGAGGCGTCGACGACCGTCAGGTCGTCGAAGTCCCGGCAGTCGCCGGGGTTGTAGAAGACGATCGCGACGCGGTCGCCGTCCGCCGTGGCGGCCATCTCGTCCACCTGGGCGTTGAAAACGGTGGGCAGGGCCGTCCGCTCGGCCACGGTCCCGTCGCGGCGCAGGGTCACCTTGTCGATGCGGGTGCGGCAGGGGGCGGTCTCGGCGGCGAGGAAGGCGGTGCGCCGGTCGCCCGAGAGGGCGAGCGCGGCGTAGTGCCCGGCGCGGGCCGGGATGTCGTCGATCATGCGTCCGGTCCAGGAGTCGAAGACCCCGACGCCGCCCTTCCGGTGGGTCGCCAGGAAGAACGGGGGGCCCTCGTGCGCGCCGAGCGTCTCCGGGCCGCGCAGGACGCCGCGCAGCACGACGGTCACCGCCACGACCGTGACCACGGTCAGGACGGCGGCGACGGGCACCGTCCACCGTCCCGCCGGCCGGTGGCGGCGGCGGGCGGCGGGCAGGTTCAGCGGCGGCAGCGACTCGCGCGTCACCTCGCGCGTCTCGGCGGCGGCGGCGTCCTTCAGCAGCCGTTCGACGTTCACGGGGTCTCTCCAAGCATGCGCTCAAGGGCGGTGCGCCCACGGGACGTGTTGGACCGGACGGTGACCCGGCTCACCCGCATGACCTGAGCGGTCTCCTCCTCGGACAGGTCGAGGACGAACCGGAGCACCAGCGTCTCCCGCTGCCGGTGCGGCAGCCGGCGCAGCGCGTCGAGGACCTCCCGGCCCTGCTCCCGGTCCAGGACCCGGCTCTCCGCCGACGCGACGGGCGGGTCCTGGACGCCGAGCGGGCGGCGGCCCCGGCGGCGCAGCACCGACCGGCAGTTGTTGAGCACCGACGACCGCAGATAGGTGAGGGCCTTGTCGGGGTCCTTCAGCCGTCCCCACCGCCGGTACAGGCCGAGGAAGGAGTCCTGCACGACGTCCTCGGCGGTGGGCCTGTCGCCGACCATCACCAGTGCCAGCCTGACCAGGTCCAAGGCGTGTGCTTCGTACAACCGCGTCACCGCCGTCTCGGCGGAGCGCACCGCTAAGTCCGGCGGGCCGTCCTGGCGGAAGTTGAGGAGGCTCACGGGTAGGAGACGCGACCGGGCCGCCGATGTTGCACGGGCGGCCGAACTTTTTTCGGGCGGTTCGTCTACCGCTGGTACTCGTCTATCGCTGGTACAGGGTCAGCGTGATGCCGGTGACGCGCCAGACGTTCGCCTGCCGGAAGTTCCGCTGGAGGGCGTCGACCTTCGCGCGGTCCTGCGGCACCAGCGACGGCATGCGCCAGGGCCCCTCCAGCAGCCAGACCCGGTTCGTCCCCGCGCCGGTCAGGCGGCGGCCGATCTCCGCCGGGTCGTACTCGGCGCCGCCGAAGTTGCCCGCCTCGGCGGGGGTCCGCCGCATCGTGACGTCGCGCAGCCCGTGGAACTCGTCCGGGTACGCCTCGGCGATCGACCGCCGGTCCTTCGTGATGAAGACGATCGCGTCACCCGGCCGGGACTCCCGCTCGACGATCTGCGCGGCCCCGCGCAGATTGTCCCACCATTTCTCCGGACGACGCTGATCAACGTGCAGTGGTTGCAGCAGGACGGCCATCACCAGGAGCGGCGCGACCCACGTCCGGTAGGGCAGCCGGACGAGCCCCGCCGCGGCCAGCAGCGCCATGGCGGGGAGGCTGCCGATCACATAGCGGTATGTGTAGAACGGGTGGAACTGGGAGACCAGGAGCAGCACGGTCGCGGGCAGCAGCAGCCACGGCACGGCCAGGGCCTGCGGGCCGATCGGGCCGCGCCGCCGCGCCGTGACCAGGCCCGCCGCGATCGCGACGCCGAGCAGGTACGCCACGACCGGGGGGCCGGTGAACGTCTCGACCAGGTAGCGGACGTCGAGCCATCCCGGCCGGGTCAACCAGTCCAGGGCGTTGCGCTGGGTCACGGCCAGCGCGATCAGCGGGCTCACCGCGACGACCGCCGCGGCCGCCGCGGCCGACCACCGGCGCAGCATCGTCCGGGTGCGGCGCGTCAGCAGCAGCGTCACCAGGTGGGCGGGCAGGATGAGCAGCGCGAACAGGTGGACCAGCCCCAGCAGCACGACGCCCGCGCCGTAGGCGGCGTACCGGCGCTGGGAGCCGCGTTCAGCCAGGTCCACGAAGAGCACGGTCAGCCACACGGTGAGCGCCGCGACCAGCGAGTAGGACCGGGCCTCGTGCGCGTAGTGGCTGGCGAACGGGGCCCCGGCGCAGATCAGCCCGGCGATCAGCCCGGCCGGCCCGGAGATGATCTTCCGGCCGAGGACGGTGACGCCCGCCGCCATGGCCGCGAACGCCGCGATCGACGGGATCCGCAACGCGAACTCACTGGCCCCGAAGACCTGGATGACACCGTGCATGAACAGGTAGTAGGCGGCGTGGACGGCGTCGATGTGCCGGGCGCACCCGAGGATGTCGGGGACCGAGCGGCGGGCGATCTCGGACGTGATCGCCTCGTCCCGCCACAGCGGCAGCCGCGCGGCGCCCCAGACGCCCATCGCGAGCGCCAGCAGGGCGGGCACGGCGGGAAGGAGCCAGGCCCTCCACCGCTCCCGCCTCGCGTCCCCGCGCGGGCCCGCGTCCTCGATCGGCGGGCCGGGGCGCCCGGCGGTGGCCGGGCGTTCCCCCGGCAGAAGATCCAATCGTGAGTTCACGGTAAGAGACGCAATGAGCCCCCCGCGCTGTTGCATCACCCCGACCCCTAATTTCGATCAAGTGCGTGCTTTGTCGGGGGCGGGCGGGTCATCGTGCGTCGGCAGAGGGCCGATGACCTGCGCGGCTGGTTGTACGGGTTCCCCCGGATACCCCTCCCGTTCTTCACTTGCTGTAATTGGACGACAACCGACAGCAACTATCGGGGGTTTACGCGATGACCAGCTTCAGTTACCGCCGTTGGTCGGGGACGCGCGCCGCGGTCCTGGCGGCGGCCGCCGTCATCGGCACGGCCGCCATGGCGGCGGTCGGCGCGCCCGACGCCCCGGCGGCCAGACGCGACCGCCACGGCTGCACCGACGACCGCGTGTGCATCTATCCGGGGCCCGAATGGAGCGGCGACCGTCCCGCCGTCCATCACTCCGCCGCCCGAGTGGTCAATCTCGGGGGCTTTCGCGGTGACCACCGCGTCTTCAACAACGCCTACCGCACGACGGTGCGATTCTGCACCGGCTACAACGGTCAGGGATGCGGGGCTCCGATACACCCCGGCCATTGGACCGACAGAAACCTCACTCCAATCAATTCGCTCCTGATCCAGAGATAGCCGCGGCCGGGTCCGCCATGGGGCGGCACGCCCCAAAGGACCTGCGGCGAAGAGGTGTTTCGGTCCTCGCGCGGTGACGGCGGACTCCTGCCGGCGGGGCTCGGTGCGGTACATGTCGGGTATGCGCGAGAGCACTCAGGTCGTCGTCATCGGGGCCGGTCCGGCGGGCCTGACCCTGGCCAACCTGCTGCGGCGGGCAGGCGTCGCATGCGTGGTCCTGGAACGCCAGAGCCGGTCGTACGTGGAGAAGCGGCAGCGCGCGGGCGTGCTCGACCACTCCGCCACGCGGGTCTTCGAGGAATGGGGGCTCGCCGACACCCTGCTCGCCGGCGTCCCCCACGACGGCACGCTGGAGATCCGCCTCGACGGGGAGCCCCGCTACCTGGACCTTCCCGCCCTGTCGGGTGGCAGGACGGGCCGCATCATCCCGCAGCAGTTACTCGTCACGCGGCTCGTCTCCGCGTTCCTGGACGGCGGAGGCGACCTGCGATTCGACGCGGGCGAGGTGACCCCGCACGACCTCGGCGGCGACCGTCCCACGGTCACCTACCGGGACCCGGCCGGGACGGTCCACGAGATCGCCTGCGACTACGTCGCCGGGTGCGACGGCCACCACGGCGTCAGCCGGGCCAGCGTGCCCGCGGAGGCCGTCACCGTCTACTCCTTCGACCACGACATCGGCTGGATCACCGTCCTCGCCGACGCCCCGCCGCCCCGCCTCCCGCTCTTCGGGATCAGTTCGCACGGCTTCGCCGCGCAGTTCCCGCGAGGCCCGGCCGCCAGCCGCTTCTACCTCCAATGCGCGCAGGACGGCACACCCTCCGACTGGAGCGACGAGCGCGTGTGGCGGCAATTGCGACTCCGCCTGGGCGACGAGGGCCTGCCCGCCGGGCCGATCACTGAGAAGGCCGTCGTGGAGATGCGCAGCTTCGTCCTCGACCCGATGCGGTACGGCAGGCTCTTCCTCGTCGGAGACGCCGCGCACATCATCACCCCCATGGGCGGCAAGGGGATGAACCTGGCGATCGGCGACGCGAACGTCCTCGCCCACGCGCTTCACAAAGCCTTGGTCGAGGACGATGAAAGGGAACTCCACGACTACTCCGCCAGCCGTCTCAAGAAGGTATGGAATCAGCAAGAATTCTCCCGCTGGCTGACGGAGCTGACCCACGATGCCGGAAACGCCGCCCAGGCCGGGACTTTCCGCCGCCAACTGGCCAGAGCACGCCTGGACCGCCTGTTCACCTCCCGCCCCGCCGCCCACGCCTTCGCGGACCTGATGACCGGCGACTGACCCGACCGCACCATCTTCATTACCGGGTAAAAGCCTCTCCTGAAATTGCGGGTCACGCTATTGGGCCGGACTTAGGGGTATGCGACGCCGAGGCAATGAATATCGGCGGACCCGGCTCCGCGTTCTCGGAGGGAGGGACACAAATGTCTCAGGCGCACAAGACCGACCCGGCTCACCGGCCCCGGCGACGCCGGATCGTGGGGGTGCCGCTCGCCGCGGCGGCCCTGGCGGCGGCCCTGCTGGAGGTCGCCGGGTGCGGCGACGGAGACTCGTCCGCCACCAACCAGGCGGCGACGGCGACGGTCCAGTCCCCGGCCCCGTCCCAGACCGGCGCCGCCACCGGGGAGACGATCAAGACGGCGACCGTGGGCAACCTGGGCCAGATCCTGGTCGACGGCGAGGGCCGGACGGTCTACCTGTTCGAGAAGGACACGGGCACGGCCTCGACCTGCTCGGGATCGTGCGCGGCGGTGTGGCCGCCGGTCGCCACCTCGGGCAAGCCCCAGGCCGGACCGGGAGCGGACGCGACGAAGCTGGGCACCACCCGGCGCGGCGACGGCTCGGCCCAGGTCACCTACGGCGGACATCCCATCTACTACTACGCGCCCGACGGCACCTCCCCCGGCAGCGCCAAGGGCCAGGGCCTCAACCAGTTCGGCGCCAAGTGGTACGTGCTGTCGGCGTCCGGCAACAAGGTCCAGTCGACCGGCGGCGGCTCGAACGGCGGCGGCTACTGACATGCGCCGCCGGTGGGCGGCCCGGCTCCGGAGCGCGCTGATCGTCGGCGCGCTCACGGTGCCGGTCGCCGGATGCGCGCTGGCGACGAACTCGCTGCACCCCGGCCGAGCGAAGATCAGCACCGAGCGGGTGTCCTCGCTCGGGCCCATTCTGGTGGACGGCCGGGGCCGCACCCTCTACCTGTTCGTCGCCGACCTGCCGAACCAGTCGAGCTGCGACGGCGCGTGCGCCGCGATCTGGCCGCCCGCGACCTCGGCGGGACCGCCCACGGCGGCCGGCGCCGCCCAGCAGTCGCAGATCACGACGATCGCCCGTCCCGAAGGGCCGCGCCAGCTCGTCTACGCGGGACACCCGCTGTACTACTACCAAGCCGACACCGGACGCGGCGACATCCGAGGCCAGGCCCTCACCCAGTTCGGCGCCGAATGGTACGCCGTCTCCCCGCAGGGCGAGCAGGTCGAGAGCGGCACGAGCACCGGCCAGGGCTCCCGGACGGGTGATCGCGGTGCGTGACCTGCTGCGCTACCTGGCCGTGCTGCTGCTGTTCGGCGTCGGCGCGGTCCACCTGTACGAGTACTTCGCCGACTACTACCGCGTCATCCCGATCATCGGCATCCTGTTCCTGATCAACTTCGCCTCCGCGGTGGCGCTCGGGCTCGCTCTGGCCAGCCCGCTGGGCTCCCTGCCCGGCGTCGCATCGATCCCGGTCCTGGGCCGCGCACCCCACGCGCTCGTCGCGGCCGGAGCGATCGTGTTCGCGCTGGGCACCATCATCGGCCTGCTGATCACTGAGAACACCACGCTTTTCGGATTCCACGAATACGGCTACCGAACGACGATCGCCCTAGCCCTCGGCCTGGAATCAGGCGTCGTCGTGGTTTTGGCGGCCTACCTGGCCCTCGAAACACGCCACCCCCACCCAAGCCCAGCGTATTGAGAGCCACCCCGGGACTTGGCCATCACTGCTGCACTGATCAATTGTGCTGCTGCCTCTGAAGGCACCATGCCACCATCGAGGTCGAGACACGGCCAGGTGCGTGGCCAGCACGCCGACCACGCCCCGGCCGAACCTCAGCGGAACAAGTGAACACAGGAAGGACGCGGCATGCTCGCCTCACTTCAGCCGGGACTGACCGCGCGGCTGGACTACGTGGTCCGGCCCGAGCGCACCGTCCCGCACCTGCTCCCCGAATCCGACGACGCCAACGACGACACCCCGAGCAAGCCGTCGTAGAAGAAACCGCCCGCCAAGCCCTGACCCGCTGGGACGAACACGTCACCCACCACACCGTCACAACCGACATCAACACTCCGACCAATCCATGACGGCCGACTACTCCAGGCCCGAGAAGTAAGAGAACCGAGCCTCGTTGGCCGCCCTCTAATAGTTCGAGTGGGAAAACCTTCGAACAACAAGTCGACTAGCCGTGGGCGCGCGAGTTGTTTGATCCTTCGGAAGGCTTGGCCTTCAGTTTCGTGCGCGGCGGGTGCGCAGGGTGTCCTTCTTGGCCTGGTTTCCGCAGGTGTTCATCGAGCACCAGCGGCGGGTGCCCGGTCGGGAGGAGTCCAGGAACAAGGCGTTGCAGTCCTGACCGGCGCACCGGCGGACCCGGCCGATGGCCGCCGAGGTGACCAGGTCCAGCGCGTCCCTGGCGATCAGGGCAAGGGACGCGAGCAGCGGTTCGTCAGCGTGCCAGCGCAGGCGGCCGGAGGCGTCCAGCCAGGGCGCCGGGACCGGCAGGGCGGCGAGCTCGTTGACGGTCTCGCGCGCCCGCGCGGGACATGACTCGATCCCGGCAGGGCTCACGGCCGCGTCGATCAGCTCATGGATCGCCTCACGCAGCACACGCGCGCGGGCGTCCTGGCCGGGCTCACCGACGGCCTCGCCTGCGGCGAACGGGGCGAACTGGGCCACCCAGGCCCGCACGGCGGCCAGGTCAGGAAGCTCTTCCTCCGCTCCGGGGGCACCGCGGTGGCGGAGGGTCCGGATGAAGTCCAGGCACAACCGCCCCGCTCCGCTGCGGAAGACGGGAGCGGGCGTCTCAGCGGTCATGAACAAACACCCTACCCCTGGAACCGGTTTAACCGGTACCGTCGAACCGGTTAAACCGGTTCTCGAATGCGAGGGTCCTCATGACCGACGAACGTCTGGGGCTCGGCTCCCCCGCCACGGCACCAGGACGCCGGCTGATCTTCCTGCTCGCGCTCGCCTGCGGCGTCGGCGTGGCCAACATCTACTTTCCGCAGGCGATCGTCCCGCTCATCGCAGACGGGCTGAGCGTCTCGCCAAGTAGGGCCGCGACGGTGGTGACCGCCGCCCAGTTCGGCTACGCCGCCGGGATCTTCCTGCTGGTGCCGCTGGGCGACCGGCTGATGCACCGGCGCCTGATCGTCGTCCTACTGGCGATCACCGGCCTGGGCCTGCTCGTGGCCGGGACGGCGCCCACGCTGCCCGTGCTGGTGACCGCCAGCGCCCTGACCGGCGCCGCGACCGTCGTCCCGCAGATCCTCATCCCGATGACCGCCGGGCTGGTGCCCGACGACCGGCGAGGCGCGGTGACCGGAACCCTGCTCAGCGGCCTGATCGGCGGAATCCTGCTGGCCCGCACCTTCGGCGGCGGCCTCGGGCAGTGGCTCGGCTGGCGCGCCCCCTACCTGGTCGCGGCGGCCGTGATGTTCCTGCTCGCACTGGTCCTGGCGTTCGCGGTCCCCACCACGACTCCGCCATCACGGGACCGCTATCCGGCGCTGCTGAGCGCACCCTTGCGCCTGATGCTCGCCGAACCCGACCTTCGCCGCTCATGTCTGTACCAAGCGCTGATCTTCGCCGGCTTCACCGCCGGCTGGACCAGCCTCGCGCTCCTGCTCACCGGCCCGGAATACGACCTCGGCACCTCCGCCATCGGGCTGATCGCACTCGTCGGCGCGGCCAGCATGTTCGCAACCCCCATCGCCGGACGCAGCACCGACCGGCGCGGCCCCGACACCGTGAACCTGGTCTGCATGCTGGCCGTCATCGGCGCCGCCGCGCTGCTCACCACCGGATCCCTCGGCAGCACGCTCGGCCTGATCGGACTGACCGCAGGGATGCTCATCCTGGACGTGGCGGTGCAGTCAGGCCAGGTCGCCAACCAAGCACGAATCTTCGCGCTCCGCCCCGAAGCCCGCAGCAGACTGAACACCGCCTACATGACCTGCGCCTTCCTCGGCGGCAGTACCGGCTCCTGGCTCGGCGTCCACGCCTACACCCACTTCGGCTGGACGGCAGTGTGCCTCCTCGTGGGAACCCTCGCCGGACTCGCCCTCACCCGCCACCTCATCGCCTACCGCACCCACATCCCCCACCCAGAGCAAACACCCGACACCACCCCTCTCGAGCCGCATGTTCGAAGCTGAAGTTCCTAACGGCCACGCGAAGCCGAACGGTCCCGAGTGGCCACGCGCTGAGCGGCAGCACGGAGGCGGACCGGCTGAAGATCTACGCGGCGTCCGGACGACCTGGTCGCCCGCGTCGAGGGTCTGGGACCATTTCCTGACCGCCCGGCTGATCGGATCGGTCAGAGGGGGAGGGCGTCTCCGGGGAAGCCGTGGCACGGGTGTACGTCGCAGCGCATCATTCCGGCCTGCACGCAGGGGTCTCCGGCCATGATCTCAGCGGCTTCCTCGGTCGGCACGGTCATGATCACGACGCCTGCCATGGTGTCGGAGGCGACCGGGCAGAGAATGGCGATCACCCCATCAGCACGAAGGGACACCATACGTCGCTGATGCTCGAGTTCTATTGCATCCGCGCCGTTCATGGTTCGCTCCGGCGTCCATTGTAGGAGCGCCAGGCTGTAAGGTTTCGCGGTCGAAGCCAGAGCCTGAATCTGTTCGTCGGTCACCGACGTGCTCACGATATCTCCTCTACTTTTGAATGCGCTCGGCCAACGAGACGATGATTCCTTCAGGCCCGCGGACGTAGGCCATCCGCCACAAGCCCTCGTATTCGCCGATGCCTCCCACCAGGCCATAGCCGTCGGCTGCGGCCTGGTCGACGGCGGCCTGCAGGTCCTGTACCTCGAACGCGACGTTGCGCAGGCCCAGTTCGTTGGCCGGTGCGGCTGGTGAACCCGGGAGGTGGTCCGGCCGTACGAAGCTCGAAAGCTCCAGCGTCCTTCCGCCGCCCGGTGGCCGCAGCATCACGATTTCGGTGGCGGCTCCGGTCATGCCGATCACCGTGTCCAGGAAATCGCCTTCCACGGCCATCTTCTGATCGGCCTCCATGCCGAGGCTGACGAAGAACGCCGTCACGGCGTGGAGGTCGGCGACGGTGATGCCGACGTGGTCGAAGCGCTGTATAAGTCCCATCGAATGCCTTCCTAGGCGTCGTGAATATACTTCAGCCCTCCGGTCACGTGGTCACCAAAATGGGGGCTGGACGCACGACTCCCGAGCCGGAACGGTACGCCACGCCGTCCCTACGGAATGGGCGGCGCGCCTTGCTGATCGCCACCAGAGCTGAGGTCGGTCGGCGGTGTCCCACCGAAGGGTGGTCTCTCGACACGTTAGGCGGCGCCTACGGCTTGGCCGACGAGGTGATCGGCGATCCGGTCGGGGCCGCGGAGTCCGGTACCCCCGCGTAGTCGGGCAGCTCGATGCCGTTGATCGCGCGTCCGACCAGCTCGGTGAACCATTCGCCGGTGAAATCGGGGCGCGGCTCGGCGTCCGGCCCCGGGACGTCGCGGCTGCGGGCGTTCAACCGGCCGATCTCCTGGTTGGCCTCGACGAACGAGCGCATCCGCGCCTCGTAGCGGGCGAACCCGGCGGCGGGGTCCCATCCGGCGGCGGCCAGTTCCCCGGCCAGCACGTAGGCGCCGACCAGGGCCAGCCCGGTGCCCTGCCCGGACATCGGCGAGGAGCTGAACGCCGCGTCCCCGAGCAGCCCCACACGTCCACTCGACCAGCGGTCCATCACCACCTGGGCGACCTGGTCGAGGTAGAAGTCCGGGGTGTCGTCCAGGTGCGCGAGGATGTCCGGGGCCAACCAGCCCAGGCCCGCCATCCGGTCACGGAGCAGGGTCTTCTGGGCCGCGACGTCCCGGTAGTCGACGTCGAAGTCGCCCGAGGGGAAGTAGAACATGGCCATCGCCCGGGTGGCGTCCTGGATGGGCCGCAGGAGGGCAGAGCGTCCGGACTCCTGGTCCTGGTGCTCAAGCAGCCAGCGGTCCAGCCCGAACTCGTTCGGCACACTGTAGAAGGCCAGCACGTGCCCGAGGTGGCGCAGGAACCGCTCATGCGGCCCGAAGACCATCGCTCGCAGCTCCGAGTGCAGCCCGTCGGCCCCGACCACCAGGTCGAAGCGCCGCCGGTCGCCGCCCGCGAAGACCACGTCGACCCCGTCCGCGTCCTGGGTGAGCCCCACGATCCGGTCGCCGAAGACGTACTCGACGCCGTCGCGGGTGTCGTGGTAGAGAACCCGGGCGAGGTCCCCGCGCAGGATCTCGATGTCCGCGATGAACCCGTCGCCGCCGTCGTCGTCGGCACGGAAGGTCTCCAGCACCTTCCCGTCGGCGTCGACGGTGTGCGCGCCGGCGGTGTCGGTGCACGCCGCGCGCACCGCCGCGTCCAGCCCCATGCGCCCGATGACCTCCTTGGCGACCCCGCGAGCGTCCACCGCCTGCCCGCCGGGACGCAGCTCGGGAGCCCGCTCCACCACGGTCACCTCGGCGCCCCGCCGCCGCAGCCAGTGGGCCAGCGCGGGCCCCGCGATGCTCGCCCCCGCTACCAGCACCCGGGGACCGCTCCCCCGCGTCCCCTGCTCGCCGGTCCGGATGGTGTGCTCCTGCTCGGTGCCGTCGACGCTCACCACTGCCTCCACGTGCTTCCTCCCGCGCTGGATTGCTCCCAGCACAGGCCCACCGCTGTCGGTGTGTCCCGCCGTATCGACCACGGACCCGCACAAAACTCATCGGCACGACCGAAATCGCGTCCAGGCTTCCGCAAACAACACCCTGAACTCGGGGAGCGGATGCCCAGCCAAGGACCCGTGAGCTAACAGCGTGGTGCACCACCGCAGGACCGCGTGCCAGCGCGTTGGCCTCTGGGGATGGTGTGTTGCTTGGTGCGGAGAAGGGCTCACGCGCCGGTGTAGGAAGGTACACCCGTGCTCGGGGACTCAGACCCATCGAGCGCAGGCGCGGGCGGACCTAGCGTCAGCGCCATGACGAAACTCACGGCTCGTACGCGCTCCCACCGCGTCACGCTGGGCGGTGCCGGGATCGTTCTCACCGCGGTGTGCGCGACCGCGATCGGCCTCACCCTCGGGCCCCCGGACGGTCACAGGGCCGCCGCCGCCAACGCGGCGACCCCTCAGCGCGGCAGCGTGGTGTCGGTGACCAGGGTCGCGCACATGTCGCCCGCACAGACACGCGCGTACCTCACCTCGGTCGACCCCGCGCTCAAATCGCCCCGTCCCCGAAACGGGGTGGACGCCTACCGGGTCGTCTACCGGACGATCTCTCCCCGCGGCGGGCCCACGACCGCGAGCGGCGTGGTCTCCCTGCCGCTCGCCCCGATGAAGAACGCGCTGCGGCCGGTCAGCTTCGCCCACGGAACCCACGTGTCCAGGTACTACGCGGGCTCGATCGCCGAGGACGGCCAGAGCCGCGCGGCCGCGATCTACTACGCGGCCGCCGGGTACGCCGGGGTCGCCCCCGACTATCTCGGACTGGGGCTCGGGCCCGGCACGCATCCGTACATGGACGCGGGCTCCGAGGCGTCGGCGTCCCTGGACATGCTGCGCGCCGCGCGGTCGGTCGCAGCCGCCCATGGCGGACGGTTCAACAGGCATGTCCTGGTGACCGGCTTCTCCCAAGGCGGTACGGCCGCGATGGCGCTGGGCCGCGAGTTGCAGCGCGGCGCGGACCCCTACCTCCGGCTCGGAGCGCTCGCCCCCGTCAGCGGCCCCTACGATCTGCGACACGCGCAGGTCCCGGAATCACTCCGCGCCGGGTCCACGCTCGCGCCGAAGGCATCGGTGCTTTATCTCGCCTACGCGACGGTGTCGTGGGACCGCCTGTACGACCTCTACGCCTCCCCGTCGGACGTATTCAAGGCCCCTTACGACAAGATCGTGGAAGGTCTCTTCGACGGCACCAAGGACCAGGACACCGAGATCATCCCGCGACTGCCGGACACCCCCGGAGACCTGCTCACTCCCCGGTACCGGCGGTGGCTGCTCCATCCCTCGGGGGTGCTGCTGCGAGCCATGCGGTCGTCCGACGGCACCTGCGATTGGGGACCGCGCGTCCCGACCCGCCTGTCGGCCGGGTCCGGAGACGAGCAGGTCACCTTCTCCAACACGCTGAACTGCGCGGCGGCACTGCGCTCACACGGCGCGAAACCGCAGCTCATCGACTACGGTCGGGACACGCGGCACATGGATTCGCTCTCCCGGGGCCTCCCCGACACCCTCCGCTGGTTCCAACACCTCGAACGCTGACGACGCCCGGCTCACGGTCCGAGCACAGGCGAGCCCTGACACGGTCCAGGCATCACGCGGCACCCGCCGGAGTCAGCCTCGACAGCGGCCACCCGGTTCCACGGCAATCACCATGTGTAGTTACTTCATGGCTATGAGTGATTAACTAGGGGGTGTCGCCACACTCGGTCACCGGGAATGAGGAACAGCCATGAGAAAGAGGCCAGCCACGCCAAGAGCCGCCCTCCTAGTGGCGGTCGGCGCCACCGCCATGGCCTTGGCACCGGCGTCCCCGGCCACGGCCGCCACGCCCACGCGGGCGGCGATCGGGCACCTGCGGCAGGCGCCCGCCTACACCTGCGACAGGGTCGACCGCTCGGGCCCCGGTTCCCTGGCGCCCTACACGGGCTCAGGGAACTGCCAGGCATCGGGCGGTCTCCCTCAGCAAGGCCCCCTCTTCGACGAGTTCGACATCCTCGACCGCCACGGCGGCGGCCAGTCGGTCCACTGCTCCACCGGCAGCGGATTCTCCGGATACGCCAACCTGCCCGACACCGTCGAGGGAAACTACTGCACCCCCGTCAACGCCTGATCCAGGCCCCGCGCCCCAGCGGCAAGGACCACTCAATAGTCCGAACAAGCTTCCAGCCATGACCAATACATGACCGGATAGCCGATTCGCCGTTTTCTTCGAGGCAGGCGGATAGCGCCGGTTGCAGGAACTCGACGCAAATCCGCATACTTCATCACCGTCCTATCCCCATAGCCGTTCCTCGCGCCACGCGCACAGCACTGCTTCGCGGGACCGCATCCGCCCACTGCGAGAATGCGCGAGTGTCCGAACCGCGCGATCATGGACCACTGCCGCCCTTGCTCGTCCTCCTCACGGTCATGACCGGATTGGTGGACTCGGTCAGCTATCTGGAACTCGGCAATGTCTTCGTCGCCAATATGACGGGAAATATCATCTTTCTCGGCCTGGGGTTGGCCACCAAAGGGCAGACGGGCGAGATCCAGCCGACCACCCTGTCGACCCTCTGCTTCTGCGCCGGGGCCGCCGTCGGCGGGCATCTGGCCTTCAACAAGATCACCCACCGCGGGCGGCTGCTCGGCGCGGCCACCGCCGTCCAGACCTTCGCCATCCTCGTCGCCGCCCTGCTGGTGTCGGCACTGGGGCACACCGACGAGCCCGGCAGGCTGGTGACGATCGGCGTCCTGGCGGCCTCGATGGGCTGGCAGTACGCGATCATCCGGCGGCTGGAGGTGCCCGACTTCCGGACCGTCGTGGTCACCACCACGATCACCGCGCTGGTCGCCGACCGCGACGAGCCCAAGGAACGCATCGTGCGCCGGGCCCTGTCGGTCGCCACCCTCCTGCTGGGCGCGGCGATCGGCGCCGTCCTCATCCGCGAGGTCGCCGTGGCGGCCCCGCTGTGGTGCGCCGCCGCCATCCTCGCCGTGGTCTCCGCCGCCTCCTACATCACCGCGAATCGCGCCGACGCCGACCGCTGAACGCCGCGCGCGACACCTCCACGGCCGGCCGGGTAGCCATGCCGCGGTACGCCGAGACGGCGATCGCCTATACCAAGATTGTGATATATGAAAAGGTGTCGCAGCGACCCGTGACCTATTACGGGTATGTGATAACAAGTGGTCATGCGCGCCATCGATCTGCTGAACGGGCGGCTCAAGCTCCGCCACCTGGTGCTGCTGGTGACCATCGCGGACCAGGGCAGCGTGCTGCGCGCGGCGGAACACCTGCGCCTGGCTCAGCCCGCCGTCACCCGCAGCCTGCGCGAGGTCGAGCAGATCCTCGGCGTCGAGCTGTTCACCCGCGGGGCGCGCGGGATGACGCCGACGCTGTTCGGCGAGGCGTTCATCGAGCATGCCCGGGCCGTGCTCGCCGAGCTGCGCCGGGCGGGCGAGCGCATCTCCGGCCTCGCCGACGGCGAGACGGGCACCGTGGCCATCGGCACTCTCCTGGCGGGATCGAACGTGCTGCTGCCCCGCGCCATCGCGGCGCTCAAGCGCGACCGGCCGGGCATCACGGTCATCGTGCGCGAGGCGACGTTCGTCGAGCAGGTGCCGCGCCTGCTCGACGGGGAGATCGACCTCGTACTCGGCCGGCTCAACCCGATCGAGGACGTCCGGGGCGTCCGGCAGCTCACGCTCTACAGCGAGCCGGTCCGGCTCGTGGCCAGGGTGGGCCATCCGGCGCACGAGCAGCCGCGACCGGACCTCGCCGACCTGCTCGCCTACCCATGGGTGCTGCCCCTGGAGCAGACCGCGCTGCGCCATGAGCTGGAGCAGGTGTTCACCGCCGCGGGGCTGCGCCTGCCAGAGAACCTGGTGGAGTGCACTTCGATCCTCACCGTGCGCACGCTCATCCAGGACACCGACATGATCGCGGCGCTGCCCGAACTGGTGGCCATGACGTCCGAGGGCATCGCGCCGCTGCCGATCCCGCTGGACCCGGTCCGGCGGCAGGTCGGCGTCACGCTGCCGGACCGGCGGCCGCTCACGCCCGCGGCCAGGCTCATGCTCGACCATCTGCGCGAGCAGGCCGCGCTGGTCACACGGACCGGATCAGCTTGATCAGGGCCCGGCTCACGGCCGTGTCGGACGCGGCCAGGTCGAGGACCACGTCGAAGTGGTCGCGGTCCGGGACGACCATCAGTTCGGCCGCCGGCCCCCAGTGGTCCTGGAACCGCCTGCTCTGCTCGACGAATCCGGAACCGTCGTGCCCGGCGACCACGAGGACCACGGGGAAGCGCCGCCCGGCGGGGAGCAGCAGGGGGCTGAGCGCCGCGGCCCCGGCCAGGTCGAGCCTGATCGTGTCGTTGACGTACGTCCGGGTGATCGGCCTGATGTCGAACAGCCCGCTGAAGGGCATCGCCGCCTTGACCACGTCGTCGGGCACGCCGAACTCGCGCTGCCAGCCGTCCACCATCAGCATCCCGGTCAGATGACCGCCCGCCGAGCTGCCGCCGACCACGATCCGGCCGGGATCGAGCCCGAACGCGCCGCCCTCGCGGTGGATCCACGCGATCGACGCGCGCACCTGCCGGACGATCTCCTCCAGTGTGGCCTCCGGCGCCAGCGTGTAGTCGGGCACGACCGTCGCGATCCCCCGGTCGTTCAGCGACCTCGCCATGAACGCCGAGTCGTGCCTGGACAACGCCATCCAGTAACCGCCGTGCAGGAACACGAACACCGGCCGCGCCTCCCCCGGCGCGGCCCCCCACACGTCCAGCCGTTCGCGGTCGTAGACCACCGAGCGCCCCGGCAGCCCCACGACCGCCTCCCGCGACATGCGCCGGTAGCGCCGCATGTGCGCGCCGAACAGCTCAGGCCCCGCCTTGCGCCTGACGTTGTAGGCGCGGTCGAGCGCCTCCTCGTCGAGTTCGCGGCCGGGCCAGGACGCGAGGTTCACCCTCCCGCGCCCGCCGTGAACGCCAGGATCGCCTCGGAGGTGATCTCGGGTGAGTCCAGCGTCGGGAAGTGCGTGGGACCGCCCAGCCAGCGCGGCTGGAACCACGGGTGCTCGGCGCTGAAGGCGCGCTGCCCGCGGCGGTGCCCGAGGTCGCTCGGCTGGGAGAACAGGTGCGCGATCGGCCGCTCCTGCTTGATCGCCAGCATCCGCTCCAGCGGCGATCCCCAGGCGGCGTACGCGGCCTCGATCACCCGGCACGACCTCGTCCACATCTCCTCGTCGAACCCGGCCATCTCCTCGTACAGGTGGCGCTTCACCGCAGAGCTGTCGGAGCCGTCGAGCCAGATGTCGAACAGCTCCTGACGCCCCTGGCTCCATGTGTCGGGGTGGTACCCGGCCCGCAGTCCCTCGACGAACTCGGGCGAGGCCCTGCGCACCAGCCAGTCCACGACCACCACGCGGGGTACGCGCCCCGCGCCGAGCCGGTCGGCTATTTCGAGGTTGGCCCAGCCGCCGTGCGAGGTCGACACGGGGACGACTCGCCGCACCGCCAGCTCGTCCAGCAGCGCGACGGCGTCGTCGGCCATCTCCCGCGGCCCGAAGTCGCCCGCGACCGTGCGCCGTGTGCCGTGCCCGCGCCAGTCCATGCGGATGACCTGCCGCTCCTCGGCGAGGATCGACAGCACCCGGGAGAACAGCCGGTGATCCTGGCACCAGCCGCTCAAGAGCAGCAGCGCGGGCTCGTCCGTCACGGTGCCCGTGACGTCGAAGTCGATCTCATGGCCGTTCAGTGTCGTCGTCCTCATGGTGCCCCACCCTCGTCCCCGGACACGATCCAGGGCAAATACCCGTCCGGGGTGCTGGTATCACAGGATGGGTATGACGTGCGGCTTTACGGCCGCGGAGGCGGATCGGAAAGCCAGGACCCAGGAGGCCCGGTATGACGCTGTCGGTATAGGGGCCGCGTGAAGCGGTATTGGCCGTCACGTCGCGGCCCGCCGGATGATGCTCGTCAACCACCCCGATCCGACCCGGGAGCGATCCATGAGCCAGCAGGTGCTCGACGCCGTCCGCGAGTTGCTGCCCAGCCTGCGAGAGCGCGCGCAGGAGACCGAGGACGCGCGCAGGGTGCCTGAGGCCTCCGTCAAAGCGCTGCGCGAGAGCGGCTTCTTCCGGCTGCTGCAGCCCGCGCGCTACGGCGGCTACGAGTGCGACCCGGTGACCTTCTACACCGCGGTCCGCCTGGTCGCCGGCGCCTGCGGGTCGACCGGCTGGGTCGCCTCCGTGCTCGGCGCCCACCAGTGGCACGTCGCCACCTTCCCGGCGCAGGCTCAGGACGACGTCTGGGGGAGGGATCCCGGCACGCTGGTCTCCTCGGCCTACGCCCCCCTCGGGCGGGCGAGCGCCGTCGAGGGCGGATACCGGCTGTCGGGCAGGTGGAGCTTCTCCTCCGGCGTCGACCACGCGGGCGCCGCCATCCTCGGCGGGTTGATCCTCGGCGACGACGGCGCACCCGTCGACTGGGCGGCCTTCCTGGTACCCGTCCAGGACTACACCGTCCACGACGTCTGGCGCACTGTCGGGTTGCGCGGCACGGGAAGCAACGACGTGGAGGTCCAGGACGTGTTCGTCCCCGCGCACCGCGTGCTCAGCTTCAGCGCCTCCTTCAACTGCGCCTGCCCGGGCCAGGAGGTCAACACCGGTCCGCTGTACCGGATCCCGCTCTACTCCCTGATGACCACCACGATCGCCACGCCGCTGGTCGGCATGGCGACGGGGGCATACGACGCGCACGTCGCCCACCAGCGCGAACGGGTCAGGGTGTTCGCCGGGGAGAAGGTCAAGGACGACCCGTTCGCCAAGGTGCGCGTGGCCGAGGCCGCCAGCGAGATCGACGCGGCGTGGCTCCAGCTCACCCGCAACATCACCGAGATCTACGACGCCGCCCGCGCGCGGGAACCCATCGCGACCGCGCTGCGGCTGCGGCTGCGGCGCGACCAGGTGCGGGCCTCCGAGCGGTGCGTCGCCGCGCTGGACCGGCTGTTCGAGAACTCCGGCGCGGGGGCGCTCGCGGACGGCACGCCGATCCAGCGCTTCTGGCGCGACGCCCACGCCGCGCGCGTCCACGTGGCCAACGACCCCGAGGCGGCGCTGAAACTGTACGGTGACGGCGAGTTCGGCGAGACCGTCGCGGCGGGCATGCTGTGAGGCGCGCGCCCGACGCGCCCGGGGCCCCGGGCGGCACCCCGGACGCGCCCGGGGCCCGGGACGGCGCGGCGGTCGACCGCGGGACGTTCCGGCATGTCCTCGGTCACTTCTGCACGGGCATCGCCGTGATCACCGCCTTCGACGGGGCGCGCCCCGTCGGCTTCGCCTGCCAGTCCTTCGCGGCGCTCTCCCTGGACCCGCCCCTGATCCTGTTCTGCCCCGCGAAGACCTCGGGCACCTGGCCCGCGATCCGGCGGGCGGGCCGCTTCGCGGCCAACCTGCTCGCCCACGACCAGCGCGAACTCAGCTCCCGCTTCGGCCGAAGCGGCGCCGACAGGTTCACCGCCACTCCCTGGCACCCCTCCCCCGGCGGCGCCCCAGTGCTGGACGGCGCGCTGGCCTGGGTGGACTGCACCGTGCACGCCGTCCACGACGGCGGCGACCACCACATCGTCGTCGGCCGGGTGGACCACCTGGCCGCCGGCGCCGGAGAGCGCCCGCTGCTGTTCTACCGCGGCGGTTACACCGTCACCGAACCCCCAGCCGCACCCGCCCAGGCCCAGCCGCACTTCCTCACCTGGGCAGACCCCGGCGAGTGGTACTGACCGCCGCGTCGGCAGGCATCTTCCGCACCATTCCACCCCTCGGAGGTTGATCCCATGAGCAACGCCCGCAAGGTCGTCACCGGCGGCCACGTCATTACCATGGACGACCGGTACGGAGATCTGCCCCACGGCGCCGTGCTCATCGAGGACGGCCGCATCACCGCCGTCGTCCGCGACGCCGCCGAACTCGCCGGCGCCGACGCGGAAGTGATCGACGCGAGCGGCGGAATCGTCCTGCCCGGCCTGGTCGACAGCCACCGGCACACCTGGATGGCGCTGATGCGGGCGATCGCCGCCGACCAGTCGCTGCCCCAGTTCCTCGGCACGACCTTCGGCGGCACCGGTTCCTTCCTCACCGCCGAGGACCTCGGGACCGCCTCCCTCGTCGGCGCGCTGGAGGCACTGGACGCCGGCGTGACCACGATCATGGACTGCTGCGACTGCGTGAACACCCCCGCCCACGCCGACGCCGCGATCGACGCGCTGCGCGCCACCGGCATCCGCGCCGTCTACGCCTACGGCATGCAGAAGTGGGACTTCACCCCCACCCCGTTCACCGGCCACCACGACCGGCTCAAGGACTTCCAGCGGGTCCGCCACGAGCTGCGCGACGGACTCGTCACGCCCGGAGTGCTGCTGAGCGACTTCGGCACCGTGCCGTTCGAGCACACCATGGCCGAGGTGCGCCTCGCCGCCGACCTCGGGGTGGTGATCAGCTCCCACACCGCCGCCGCGACCGGTTCCATCCTGCTCAAGGGCCTGCGCGAGATGCGCGACCACGGCCTGCTGAACCCCGGCCACGTCCACATCCACTGCCCGGCGCTGGACGAGCGGGAATGGCGGATGATGGCCGACACCGGAGCGAAGGTCACCATCGCCCCGGAGACCGAGATGCAGATGGGCATGGGGATCCCGCCGCTCCGCCCGGCGATGGAGGCGGGCATCGCGCCCGGCGTCAGCACCGACATCGTCTGCGTCGGATCGGGCGACCTGTTCTCGCAACTGCGGCTCGGCCTGCAGACTCAGCGCATGCTCGACAACGACCGCGTGCACCGCACCGGCACCATGCCGTGGACCATCGCCCTGACGACCAAGGACGCACTGGCCTGGGGCACGACCAACGGCGCCGACACCCTCGGCCTGTCCGACCGCATCGGCTCCCTCACCCCGGGCAAGCAGGCCGACGTGGTCGTGCTCAAGCCTCGGATGGACCTCGTCCGCTCCAGCCACCCCACCGGCACCGTCGTCCTGCAGTCCACCGCAGCGGACGTGGACACGGTCCTGGTCAACGGCGAGTTCCGCAAGCGGAACGGGAAGCTGCTCGGCGTCGACCTGGCCGCGGTACGCGCCCGAGCCGAGACCGCGCTCACCCGCATCCACGACGGCCACGCGAAACTGCCGGACCTACGGCCCGAAGACCTCCGCGCCTGGTGGGAGACCGCCGAGCGGATGGCCACCCGCTCCTTCGGCTCCGCCTACGCCGACGGCATCCCCCAACCGTCCTGACTCCAGGTGGAAGACGCCACGTCGAACGGATCGGCTGTGCGTGACGGTCATGCATGTCCCGCTTCAACAGGCCCCCGGGCGACGCGGAAGCCGATGTTGCCCGCGGAACTGTCGGGCGTGTTGGACGACCTGGCCGCGACGCGATAGCGGTTGCAGTACGACGCGTGGCACATGTGCGAACCACCGCGCATTACCCGGGCCGTGCCCCAGGGCGGGCCTACCGGATCCCTGCGCGGCCCGGTGCGGTGGAACTCGGCGCTGAACCAGTCGGCGCACCACTCCCAGACGTTCCCGGCGACGTTATAGAGACCGTAGCCATTGGGACGGTAGGACTTCACCGGCGCCGTGCCGAGATAACCGTCCTCGCCGGTGTTGAGATTCGGGAAGTCCCCCTGCCAGACATTGCACATGTGCCGTCCGCCCGGGGTCAGTTCGTCCCCCCAAGGGTAGCGGCGCTGTTCCAGCCCGCCCCGAGCGGCGTACTCCCATTCCGCCTCGGTGGGCAGCCGGGTGCCGGACCAGGCGCAGTACGCCTGCGCGTCGTTCCACGAGACGTGCACGACCGGATGGTTCTGCCTGGAGGTAATGGACGAGCCGGGCCCCTCTGGCCGCTTCCAGAAAGCACCCGGTACGGCACGCCACCACGGAGCCGTGTGAACGACCTGCGAAACGCGCGCATTCTCCTCACTGAGAAAACTCTCGAAGATGAAGGAGAATCCGAAGCTCTCGGCCTCGGTGACGTGGCCGGTGGCCTTGACGAAGGCGGCGAACTGGCTGTTGCTCACCGTGGTCGCCTCGATCTGGAAGGGGCTCAACTCGATCTCCCGGATCGGTCCCTCCCCGTCGGCCCGGTAGCCCTCCTCGTCGTCGGTGCCCATGAGGAAGGACCCGCCGGGAAGCGGGATCATGCGCTTGTGGCGGGGCGTGGCCGACCGCGGGGCCACGGTCGACGGGATGTCCGCCGGCTCGCGGCCGGGGGTGCAGCAGAGCTTGGACATGGGTTCTCTCCGCTCGGTCGGGGTGACCGCGGCCCGCCCGCGAACACGGGCCGCGGTCCTGGCTGTGTGGTCAGCTCCGGCGGTCCGCGGCGAGCTGGGCGGCCAGCGCGGGGATGCCCAGGTTCTGCTCGTCGGCCGGGCTCGCCTGGTAGAGCTTGTTGGTGAGCTGGTACGGGTCGTTGACGAGGTCGTAGTACTCCCGGAAGGTGACCTGTCCGGTGCCGGACACCCTGCCGCTCGCGTCGGTGCGCAGGTCGTAGTACTCGACGTACTGCCTGTTCTTCGCGACGTAGGACGCCCAACTGTCCTTGACGCCCGCCGTGCCCTGCTTCCACCATTCGACCAGCAGGTGATCGCGGTTGAAGCCGGACAGCAGCGACGTGCCGTCCTGCGGCGTCGTGGCGGTGATCCCGGCGGCGGCCAGGATGGTCGGCGCGATGTCGATGTTGGCGACGATGCGGTTGTCGGTGGTCCCCGAGCCGAAGCCGCCCGCGGGCCAGGACAGGTAGAACGGCACCTCGTGGGCCGGGGAGTAGGGCGTCCCCTTTCCGAGGAGGCCGTGATCGGCCCACTGGAACCCGTTGTCGCCGATGTAGATGACCAGCGTGTTGTCGAGCTGGCCGAGGGCCGTGAGCTTGTCCTTGAACGCCTGCACGGCGTCGTCGACCGACAGCAGCGTCCGCAGTTGCCGCTGCCGCACCGCCCGGCCGTCGGCCAGGGTGTTGGTCGCGTTCTTGACGTAGGCCGGCTTGTCACTCCGGTCGGCCTCGGGGACGGAGGGACGGCCGTTCCAGGTCGGCACGACCGTGTCGGCGTACTGGGCGGCGGGAACGTTGGGCTCGTGCGAGGCGTACGGGGTGACGTACGCGAACCATGGGCGCGTGTCGGTCGTGGATTTGCTCAGGAAGGCCAGCGTCTTGTTCTTGACGATGTTGGTCGTGTACCCGTTGATCGTCTGGACGGTGCCGTTGACGTTCCACTGGGCGTCCACGTATCCGGGCTGGAGCAGCGCCCATTCCTCGAAGTGCGGTGGATTGTCGGACAGCGTCCAGGAGTTGAGGTACTTCCCGAACAGCCCGGTACGGTAGCCCGCCTGCTTGAGGTGGTGCTGCACCGTCGTGCTCTGGTCCAGGCTGTAGGAGGCCCCGTTGTTCCGCACGCCGTGGTTGTGCGCGTAGCGTCCCGAGAAGATCGACGACCGCGAGGGGGCGCACAGCGGAGTGGTGACGTGGCCGTTGCTGTAGGTCACGCCCTGCCCGCCGAGCCAGGCGATGGTCTTCTGGATCGCCCAGTTCGTCTGCTTCGGGTTGTCGTCGGTCACGATCAGGAGGATGTTCGGGCGAGCGGCCGCGGACGCCGTTCCGCCGATCCCCGGAAGCACCGAGGAAGCGGCCGCCACCGCGGCCGCCGCGGCCGAGCCGACGAGGAATCGCCGCCGCCCGAACCCGCCCGTCCCGCCTTCGCGCTCTCGCTGTTCCTCACTCATGTTTCCCCACTCCTCTCGCAGACGGCGACATGCCGTCTCCAGCCGGAAATGAATCACTCGATAGACGCAGGGGACGCCGAGAAAAAGAGAGAACAGGCTCACAGCGCGAAACGATCGAGCCACATCGGAAGGTGATCTCAAACCTGGAGTCCTGGACGCGAACCCACAGGAAGCCTTGCCGACGGCACGGCAACAGACTGCTGGACGATGCCGTTCCGGCGACTACGCGGCAAAAGGCGGACAGAGCGCGCTCGCCTGCCGCTTGAAATCGACATGCAGGCGAGCGACCAAAAAGTCACCCGGAGTCATAAGCGAACGGTAATGAACCGTCCCCGATCGCGTCAATCCCGCGAGCTGACCTATTTCCGGAAGAAGGTGAACCCCGCGGCCGTAGACCAATTTCGCCACAGCGCACGCCAACGCCTTAACGCCGCAAAGGGGCGACGATCCGCATTGACAATTTCCCGCAGAATGCGCGGGCGCCCGCACATTCGAGCGCGGCCGGAACACCGGCACTAGGCCAAGCGCTCACGCACCCTTCCGAGAGAGCCACCCGAAGCCACTTCCAAACCAAAACGGTAGGAAAAATAGGATAGCCGTGTCAACGCTTCACCCTCGGCCTACACCGGACACCCTGGCCAACCCCAACCTGGACGAACGCGAGGCTGAGACCGCGATTCTCCATGCCGAGCCGGCCCTGGCCGCTGCTGCTTTGAGAACCTCAAGGTCGACGCGCGGGGCGGCCGAACCTACGAGCTCGGGTCGGGGCCGAATCGGGTCGTGCCGTCGACCTTGGCGGACTTGCGGATGCGAGTCTGGACCGTGGGCTGGACTCCGCGCAGGTTGGCACCGCGCAGGTCGGCGCCGTCGAGTTCAGCGCCGCGCAGGTCGGCGCCGCGGAGGTTAACGCCGCGCAGATCGACTCCGCTCAGCTTGACCTCGGTCAGAACGGTGTCGCTGAGGTCGGCTCCGGCCAGGAGGACGCCGGGGAGCTGAACACCGGTTAGGTCGGCGCCGCGCAGGTCGGCACCGCGCAGGTCGGCGCCGGGCAACTCGGCGCCGGGCAATTCGGCGAGTTCCAAGTTCGCTCCGCGCAGCTCCACATGATCCAGGTGGGCTCCGCGTAGATCGGATCCGGCCAGGTCGGCGCCTGCCAGGCTCGCCGGCGATGTCAGGCGCAGGACGGGAACGCCAATGCGGTGCAGGTCCATCCGGGGCGCCCCGTACGGATCGGCCGGGCGGCGGGCCACCACCGCCATAGCGGCCGCGACGTCGGTGTCGGGCGCGTCTGGAAACCGGGGCAGTGGGGCGTGCTTGAGGCGGACATGCTCGCGGACGAAGACGGCCAGCACATCACGGATGGCCAAGCGGTCGCGGGGTGAGTCTTTTGCGACGCGTTCGAGGGCGTAAACGGCGGCGGCGCGCACCTCCCGCCTACCAGAGCCCAACTGCTCCACGGCCTGGGCATAGCGCTCGGTGACCTGACCTTCCTGGAGCGCGCGCACGTTGTCGCGGCTGGTGCGCAGCTCAGCTTGGCCGGTCCGCAACGTCTGCGCGGTCGCCAGCAGACTTCCACCTCCCAGCACGACACCGGCCAGCAACACCAAGCTGTTGATCCACTGATGGCGGCGCTGGCCCCGTTGCTCCCGCGCTCGCTCCACCAACTCCAACCGCCGGTCGGCAGGTAAGGCGTCCAACTCGGCCTGCGACGGCGGTCGCACCCGGCCCGGCCGAGCCTCGCCGTCCCGGTCCCGGGACCGATCGGCAGACCCTCGCTCCGACGACGAGGACGACTCGGTCGATTCAGTCACACCCCCTCAGACGCCCGCGACCATCCAGACAGTTCGAAAGGATCACATCGGAAGGCGGGCGAGCCGTCGTGTCATGAGCGTCATCGCCGAAAATCCGAAGTATTTAGGCCCGAACCGGCCTGGAGCCGGCCTTCACCGCCCTTGAGGAACACGAGCGGCAGACAGGTCAGCACTGCTGCTGACCGGCGAGAAGCCCCAGGCATCGGCCCCGAGGAACCGGCCGCCGCATCCTCGTCACCCCCGGCCTGCTGCTTCTGGGCCTCGGCCCTCCACCGGCACGTGCCGGTGGAGGGCCGAGGCTTATGGGGTTAGTGGCAGCTCGGGGTGTGGCAGGCTACCGCGTCGCGAGCTCCGGGGCCCCAGGCGAGTTCGAGGTCGCTGTTGCCGATGCTCGCCGATGGGGGGCTGTGGACGACGCCGATCTCCTCGATCGTCTCCTGCGGGGGGAGGTTGAGGTGGGAGTTGTTGTCGATCCATGACAGCCCCCAGTGGGCGGCGTCATGGATGACGGCGGTGTAGCCGGAGCAGATGTTGTTGGTTTCGCTGTAGGTGAGGGATGTGTTGCTGAAGCCGAGTTGGCCGCTCCAGGTCGCTTGTTTGCAGCCGGTTCCTCCGGGCGCGGGGGTGTAGTTGACGACGGTGTTGCCTGCTCCGTACCACATGAGGATGTACAGGCTGTTGGGGAAGAGGATGACCGGCGGGTTCTCGGTGGCGATGAGGTCGTCTCCGACGTACCAGTCGCTGCCGTTGGTCTGAAGCAGGTTGCGAGTGAAACATCCCCAGACGGCTCTGACGTCGCGGGGGTTGGACGGCTGGAGGCAGCCGGACTGGTAGTAGGTGCCGGACATGGAGTAGGCGGTGGCGCCTCCGGTGGGCCGGAACTTGCGCAGCTTGGCGTTCGCTTCGGCTCTGGGGATGCCCGCGTTGAGCGCGTCGGTGTAGGTGGAGCGGCCGGCGGATCGGTAGGCGCGGACGAGCTTGGACGCCGAGCCGGGCTTCTTGCTTGTCTTGGGGAAGGTCACCGTCATGGATCCGTACCGGCCATGGCTGGACTGCCCGGAGCGCAGGTGCACGGTGACGCCGGCCGTCCCGGCGTAGGTGAAGCCGGTGCCGTTGTCGGAGGTCCAGCGTGAGGTGATCGACCCATCTCGGTTGCCGTGCTCGGACACCAGCCGCAACCCCTGCACCGAGCCCTTGGGCGCCATGACCTTGACGGCCTTGGACGATGCGAGAAGGTGCTCGGCCGCCGTCGTGGACGGGGCGGCCGATGCCGGAGCGGCCAGGCCGCCGAGAAGGGCCAGGCCTGCCGCCATTGCCGCACCCGCGGTGACACCACGGGGTCGGCGGGACTGCTTGATGCGCATAGGTCTCCTTTGTGTCAGCCGGGGAGCAACCAAGCCCCCGAGCTGTTAGGCGAGCGAGAAGGACCATGGCGTGACGCGCCCGTCCGTTAGAAGATGTTTTGAGGAATTCAAATCACGACGGGGGGCAGGCTCGGTGATTCGTGTCGAGTTGGATGCCGGTGGGGTGGCCGGGATCCGCTTCGTGGTGTCGCCGCTGAAGGCGGCACAGGAATTGGCATTCAAGTTCGGCCGCTACCCGTACCTGCTGCCCCAGGCGTGGCGGCGCCGTGCCGCCGCGGCGCTGGCCGAGCCGGGCCTGCCGCTGCTGAATGCGCTGATCGCGAAGGCGGCGACCGGTTATTTCCCGGACTTCATCAATCCCGTACCGGTCTGTTTCGAGGAAGACGTGGACGACCAGTTGCATAGGGTCACCACCACGCCAGCAGACCGGATCGGCTACGAGGCCGCGATCATCTTCGGGGGCCATCCATGGTGCCTGAGAGGCGATGTCAGCCGGGCACCGGTGATGGCGCAGGCGACCCAGGGCGGCGAGTCGCGGCTGGCGCAGAGCCTGGCCGAGGAGTTGAAGGTCTTCTGGACAAGGGCGCTCGCCGCGCAATGGTCTCGGATCAGAGAACAGATCCACGCCGACATCGCGCTGCGCGGAGCGCAGACCGCTCGCGATGGCCTCGCCGCCATGGTCACCGGACTGGCGCCATCGCTACGCTGGCGCGGCGGCGGCCTCGACCTCGCAGCCACAGCCGACGGCGGACGAACCAGAGCCGACGGGCTGTTACTGACCCCGGCACTGTTCAGAGGAACGGTCACCTTCGCGATCGACCCGCCCGACGCGGTCCAACCCCGACTCCCGATGATCACCTACCCCATCGCCGACACCACTCCGGCCAAGGCCCACACCCGGCCACCGCGTCTTGGCGCCACCAGAGCTCAACTGCTCCAAGAGCTCACCGCTCCCGCCTCGACAACAGAGCTGGCCAAAAGACTGAACCTGTCACCCGGAACCGTGTCCTACCACCTCCAAGCCCTCCATCGTGACGGAATGATCCAGCGGGCACGCCAGGCCCAAAGGGTGCTTTACCAGCGGATCATCTAAACGTCCGGCGGCCTTTCGAGACCCGGCCCTGATCACGGCAGCGCGTCTACCGCCTTTCACACGAGAAATACCTCGCCAAGCGATCACGGCAATCACGTCTCCGCCTAGTTAAGGCTCTGGAATTTCTAAGCGAGGGTGTGCTCAGGCCGCGATGACGGCGAGCGCGGCCTCCCCATGGCCGAACATGGCCGAGCGGCGGGTTCCGCAGGCGGTGAAGCGGTGCCGCGCGGGAGACGTCCGTAGCGTGCAGGGTGTGGGAAGTGATCCTCCGGTGGAGCCGCCTGGCCCGCCTGAGTCCAGGTCTGGAGCTGAGGCTGGGGTTCACCAGAGGGTGAACGCCGCACGCGATGCTTACATCGCGGGCCGGGACCAATACATCATCAACGTCGGCGGGCAGAGCGAGGCATCCTCATCTGCACCGCTGGGTCGGGTGATCGGCGAACTGGGTGAGCAGGACGCGCTGGCATTGGAGGTGCACCAGGCATTCGAGCCGAGCACGGTGAGCACGTCCGTCCAGGTGCCGGTGCTGCCGGTGTATCTGCACCGACCGGAGTTCGACGACCGGTTGCGCGCCGCCGTCGCAGGCGCGGCGCATGGCAGTCGCCTGGTGGTGGTGGTCGGGGATTCCTCGACGGGTAAGACGCGGGCGTGCTGGGAGGCCATCCGCGCCGAGCTGCCGGACTGGCGGGTCTGGCACCCGCTCACTCCCGAACGCCCGCTCGCGCTTGCCGAGGCGGTACGCGCCGGGCGGATCGCGGCGCGGACGGTGATCTGGCTGAACGAGGCCCAGTTCTACCTGCAACCCGCAAGCGGGGAACAGGTGGCGGCCGAGCTGCAGGCGCTGCTGGCCGACCCGGCGCGCGGGCCGGTGCTGGTGCTGGGGTCGATGTGGCCCAACTTCCGGCGCACCCTGACTCGCGTTCCCGATGACGAGGCGGATCCGGATCCGCACCGTGCCGCGCGGACGCTGCTCGACCGGACCGACTACGTCACCGCACCGCCTGCCTTCACCGCCGCGCAGCTCACCAGCCTGGCCGCCACCATCGCCACCGACCCGCGCCTGCGCGCCGCAGCCGCGCAGGCGCGCGGGGGCCGGATCACCCAGGAACTGGCCGGCGCTCCCGAACTGCTGCGCCGCTACGAGCAGGCGAGCCCGGCGGCGCGGGCGGTGCTGTGGGCCGCGATGGACGCCCGCCGCCTCGGCCACAGCCTCTACCTCCCCGAACCGCTGCTGCAGGAGGCCGCTCCCGGCTACCTGGACGACCACGAATGGGACCAGATCGGCGGCACCGCCTGGTTTCGTGCCGCCCTGGACGAGCTCACCGCACAGCACGTCCGCCTTCCCGGCCCACTGGTCCAGCACCGGTCCCGCCCCGGGGAGCCGGCGGCCGTGCCGTTGTACCGGCTGGCCGACTACCTCGAACAACACGCCCGCACCGAACGCGCCCGCCGCTGCCCGCCCGCGTCGTTCTGGACCGCGGCCGCCCACCACGTCCACACCCCCGACGACCTCGTCGTCCTCGCAGACCAGGCAGAGCGCAGAGGCCGCTACCGGCACGCCGCGCACCTCTACCAGCAGGCCACCGACAAGGGCAACCCCGACGCATTTGCGCGCCTGGCCTGGCTGAGGGAGAACGCCGGTGATGACGCGAGTACCAAGCGGCTCGCCCGCCAGGCCCTCGACGCGGGGAACACCGACGCGCTGGTGGCCCTGGCCCGGTCACGGGAGAAGGCCCTTGACTGGCAGGGTGCCGAGCCGCTCTACCGGCAGGCCGCCGACGCCGGGAACCCCGAAGCGCTGGTGGCCTTGGCCGAGCGGCGGGAGAGCGCCGGTGATCGCGCGGGCGCCAAGCGGCTCTACCGGCAGGCCGCCGACGCCGGGAACACCACCGCGCTGGAGTCTCTGGCCTGGCAGCGCGAGCGGGCCGGTGACCCGCAGGGCGCCGAACGGCTGGCCTACCAGGCCGCCGACGCCGGGAACACCGACGCGCTGGTGCGGTTGGCCCGGCGGCGAGAGAAGAAGGGCGACCGGCAGGGTGCCGAGCTACTCGCCTACCAGGCCGCCGACGCTGGACACTTCGACGTCCTGGCACGCCTGGCCCAGCGGCGGGAGAAGAAGGGGGATCGCCGCGGTGCCGAGCGGCTCTACCGGCACACCGCCGACGCCGGGAACACCACCGCGCTGGCGCACCTGGCCTTGCTGCGGAAGAAAAAGGGTGACCTGCGGGGTGCCGAGCGGCTCTACCGGCAGGCGGCCGACGCCGGGAGCACCGACGCGCTGGTGGCCCTGGCCAACCTGCGGTATGAGGCCGGTGACGGCAAGGCTGGCGGGCGGCTCTACCAGCAGGCCGCTGAGGCCGGGAACCCCCATGCGCTGACGGTCCTGGTCTGGGAGCGGGAGAACGCCGGTGATCATGAGGATGCCGAGCGGCTCGCCCGGCAGGCAGCCGACGCCGGATACCCCTTTCTGCTGGTGTCCCTGGCCAACCGGTGGGAGTGGACCGGTGACCGTCACGGTGCCGAGCGGCTCCTGCGGGAGGGCGCCGACGCCGGAGAGGGCTACGCGCTGACGGGCCTGGTCCGGCTACGCGAAGAGGCAGGTGACGTCACGGGTGCTGACCTGCTCCGCCGCTTCGGCCTGACCGCCGCCGGGGAAACCGAGCAACCCTGGACCTAGCAGCCAGTACAGGTCCGGACCCAGGCACCACGACCAACCGAATGCGCGCCGACCATGGCGCTGGCCGGGTCGCCGCTGCTGTTTCCCGGATTGCCCTTGTGCTGGCAGGAGGGTTTGCCCCAGTCGGCTGTGTTGGACGCGGTAGAGGGGACAGGGAAGTCCCTGTCCCCTCCGAATCACCGACGAGGGCCCGCTACTGCGGAGGATTCTCTTCCGCGTTACGCAACGCCTGGCCGGAGGCGTTCTTCATGCTGGCAACCCAGGCATCGAGCCGTTGCCTGAGCGTCGCGCCCGCGCTGCCGTAGGAGTTGTCGAGTTGGTTGGGGTCCACGGACAGGTCGTACAGCTCATGCTCGCCCGTGTCGTAGGCGACGTAGTTCAGCGGACCGTGCGTGCCGAGCGTGTTGGGTTTGGCTCTGAGTCCGGCGTAGACGGGGGCTCCCCCGGTGGCCAGCGCCTGCGCATCACCGGGGTCCTGGGGCTCCAACAGGTTGGTCTGGGTATTCGTGTTCAGGGTGCTGGGCCCGGCGTGCTCGTTCAGCAAGGCCAGACGCCACCGCGACGGCGTGACTCCCTTCAGGAACGGCACGAGTGACCGGCCGTCGACGAAACTGGGCGGCGTCACCCCGGCCAGTGCGGCGAAGGTCGGCGCGAGATCGGTATTGAGCGTGAAGGCGTTGACGGTCGCTCCGGCCGGGACGCCCGGCCCACGGATGACCAGCGGAACGTTGAGGTCTTCCTCGTAGGCCGTGTTCTTGCCGGAGTTCAGCCGGTGCTGACCCTGGTGGAAACCGTTGTCCGAGGTGAAGACGATGTAGGTGTTGTCGAGGACGCCCTGTGCTCGCAGGGTGTCGATCGTGTCCTGGACGAGGTCGGTGACCGATCGAAGTGACTCCCTGCGCTTTTCGTAGAAGGCGTCGATGTTGTCTATCTGTGTCTGGGTGAGCTTGGCCTTGTTCCGTATCCAGGCTGGCTTGTCGCTCACGTCGTCCTCGTTGAACGAGGGGGTCCGTGGAGCCTTGGCGCCGGCGTAGATGCCCTCATAGCGGGGCGGCGGAGTCGCCGGCCCGTGAGGGATGTAAGGAGCGACGTAGGTGAAGAAGGGTTTGTTCGGATAATTGGTGGTGGTGTTCTTGATGAAGGTGGTCAACTTGCGCGAGATCACGTCGACGCCGTAGTCCGACGGTGCGCTGCCGTAGTGGACGGTAGTGCCGCTGTCGTTGACGTCGTAGTTGTACTCGGAGTAGGGGCTTCCGCCGTTGGGGCTGAACCAACGGGTCCATCCGGGTGGGATGTACGTGCTGCTCGGCGCCCCGTTGGGGTAGCCGTTCAGGTACTTGCCGAATAGAGCGGTCCGGTAGCCGGCGCTCTGGAGCCAGGTCGCGATCGTCGAATTTTCCAGGCCCTTGTTGTACACGGTCTGGAATCCGCCGCCGGAACCCGGATCATTCGTGAAGATTCCCGTGTTGTGGGCGCACTGCCCTCGCAGCGTCGACGTTCGGGACGGGCAGCAGAGGGAAAGCTCGACGAACTGCTTGCCGAATGTGGTCCCCTGGCTGGCGAGGAGCGTCTGGAGCCCGGCGTCCTTGGCGAAGACGTCTTCGTTGAGATCGTCTGTCAGAATGAAGACGATGTTGGGTTGGGTTGTCGCCGCCGCCAGCGCCGACGAGCCCTCGATCCTCAGACCCGCGTAGACGGCGCCCGCGAGCAGGACGAGCACCAGCAGGGTCACCGAGAGCGTCGATCTCCGGCGGCGTGCCATGTACGACTTCATGCCTGCGCCCTTTCTTCCTGCGCTTTCTAGAATCCATCGCCGTGCGTTCTCGCAGCGATTTCCTGGCGCGTCACCTCCCTTGCCGGCCACGCAGCCCGCAGTTTCTTCGATTCTCTGTTCCAGTCGGCGGACGCACGGACGCCACTCGTGGCCACTGTGCCGATGTGACCTGGTTTCCGGCGTGTCCGGGCCGCGCAGCACCTTGGGGGATCTCAGAAGATAAACGAGATAGGGGACGGAACGGCTCGCCAAAGAGGGCTTATCGCTTATCGCACGTCTACGATATTTGCGCAAGCCGCATGGAAGGTTTCTTGGAAACTGGAGTTCCGGTGCGTGCGGCCCCCAGGGAAAGGGGCCGCAGTACGGCTGACCCATCGACGCTCAACGGGAGCGACGTCCCGCCGGTTAGGCCGCGAGGAGTGGACAGAGCGCGCTCGCCTGCCGCTTGAGGTCGACATGCAGGCGAGCGACCAGAAAATCGCCCGGAGACATGAGCAAACGGTAATAAGCAATCCGTGATCGCGTCAATACCGCGAGATGTCCAATTGTCACGCTAATGCTTACCGCGCAACCGTGGACCAAGGATTGTGCGACTTATGGGCAGCATAAGGCTCGCGCAGAATAAGTCAATTCATTGGGCGTCCGGCGCCGGCGCGAGCCTTCGCGCGATCACAGGGGGACGGTCGAAGCCCATCAAAACGGTAGGAAAAGTCCGGTTACTTGTCAACCGCCGAACCGACGTGGAAGGCACGCCACTGCCGAGGCCGTCCACCCGGCTCCGAGGGGCTGGCGCAGGACACGCTCAGGCCGGAGACCAGCACGCGGCGCCCCGCCACCCCGCGCCGCCTGGAGCGCCGCGCTGCTCGACGCCCCGGTCTCGGCCCCAGTCACGGGCACCGTCCCCGCCGCCGTCAGCCGAGGAGGTCGCGTAGGAAGCGGCGGTAGTCCTCGTGCAGGTCGTGGCATGCCTGCCGGGCTTGTTCGAACTCGCCGTTGAGGACGCCGGCGGCGAGGGTGCGGTGGCGGGCGAGGGTGGCCTCGTCCATGGTGCTGCCGCTGGGGCTGATCTTGAGCACGGTGGAGATCTCGGTGGTGAACTCCTCCCACAGCCGGACGGCGGTCGCGGACCCGGCGGCGGCGACGATCGCGCGGTGGAAGCGGTGGTCGGCCCGCGTCGCCTCGGCGCCGTGCGCGACGCAGCGCTCCAGTTCGGCCAGCGCGGCCTCGACCTCCGCGGTCTCCGCCGCGCCCGGGGGCAGGCGGGTGGTCACGCCGAGGACGCCGCATTCGAGCACCTCGCGCATCACGGTCACCTCGACGAGGGAGCGCTGGGCGTCCCGGGACTGGAGGGCGACGTCCTTGGCGGTGACGAAGGCGCCCCGTCCCACCTGGACCTCCACCAGGCCGAGCGAGCTCAGCATGCCGAGCGCCTCGCGGATGACGGGCCGGGATACGCCGAACGCCTCGGACAGCCGCCGCTCCGACGGGAGCTTCTCGCCGGGGCCGTACCGCCGGGCGCGGATGTCCTGGAGCAGTTGGTCGGCGACGCGCGAGCGCTGGGTCTGCGCGCTCACCGGACTCCGCCACCGCACCGCGTCACCACTGCGTCACCACCGCGTCATCACCGTGTCGACTCCTTCGTTGGCGCATGTGCAACATACCGGGCGCCTCAGAGCGAAGGCGGCTCCGCGCGACCCCTGGACAGGAGCGGAACGCGTTGCTACATTCCCGGCACTGGTAAGACCAGTAATACCAGAAGGGGGTCACCGGTGCGTGACAGCGGGTCCATTCCGGAGACCACCGAGGCGCCGTGGTCCCCGCGCATCGGCGTCGACGGGCGCAAATTCCCGGGCGCGGTGCGGGGCGGGTGTCACGACACGCTCGTCCGCGCGCAGCGCGAGGGCTTCGGGGGCGTCTTCTTCCGGACGCTGCTCGACATGAGCCCGACCCTGGACGACGGGGAACTCCGGGAGATCCGCGACCACGCCGACGAGCTCGGCATGTACCTGGAGGCGGGGCTGGGGAAGGTCAACCCGTTCGCCACGCCGGAGACGCCCGAGCTGCGGGCGGCGGGGGACGGCGACATCCTGCTCGGGTTCCGCCGGATGATGGAGGCCGGTGCGCGGATCGGCTGCGTCGAGCTGTGGGCGGCCACGACCAACTACCAGGTCGGCTACCCCGGCAAGTTCGTCTGGGACCGGTTCCGCACGGACGTGACCTGGCGGGAGCAGCTCGCGGCGACCCGCCGTTTCCTCGCGCGGCTCCGCCCGATCGCCCTCGATCTCGGCATCCACATCAACCTGGAGACGCACGAGGAGATCACCTCCTTCGAGCTGGTCGAGCTGGTCGAGGCGACGGGCCCGGACGTGTGCGGCATCGTCTTCGACACCGCCAACCCGCTGCAGCGGCTGGAGCATCCGCGGTCCACCACCGACCGCGTCGCGCCGTACGTGCGGCAGACGCAGCTCAAGGACTGCTCGATCACGCCGGTCCGGGACGGCCTCCGGTTCGACCTCACGCCCTGCGGGGACGGCCTCGTCGACTTCGGCTATGTCCTGGCCGCGCTCGCCCGCACAGCTCCGGCCGTGAACCTGACCATCGAGAACCAGGAGTCGCGCGCGGACTTCCCCGGCCCGGCGCCGGTCACGGTCCTGCCGATCCGCGACGCGGACTTCGTCGGCTCGCACTCCGACCTGACGGTCCCGGAGTTCGCCGCGTTCACCGGCCTGGTGTACGGCCGCGCGTTGGAACGTTCGCAGGACGCGGTGCCGCCCGCCCGGTTCGGTGATGCCGAGGCGATGGCGGCCGTGCGGCGCAGCCTGGACCACGTCACGAAGGTCCGCGACCGCGTGGCCGCCGCCGCCCGGTGCCCGGCGGTGCCGGCATGAAGGTCGGGATCGACGGACGCAAGGTGCCCGGCGCCGCGGGACGTCCCGCCATCGAACGGTTGGACCTGGCCAAGGACCTGGGCCTCGACGGGGTGTTCTACCGGACCGTCTTCGACATGGACCCCGGCCTGGACGCCGGCAGGCTGGCCGAGTACCGCCGGCGTGCCGACGCCCTCGGGCTCTACCTGGAGGCCGGCGTGGGGAACGTCAACCCGTACGCGATGGCCGAACACCCCCACCTGCGGCGCGCGGGCGACGGCGACACCGTGCTCGGCTTCCGCCGCGCGATCGAGGCCGCGGCCGGGATCGGGTGCCGGGAGCTGTGGGTCGTCACCGGCGGCTTCAAGGACCATCCCGGCCGGTTCGCCTACGACCGGTTCCGGAGCGACGCCGACTGGCCCGACCAGCTCGCCGAGACCGCGCGGTTCCTGGAACTGCTCGCGCCGGTGTGCCGGGAGCACGGCGTCCACCTCAACCTGGAGACGCACGAGGAGATCACGTCCTTCGAGCTGGTGCGGCTCGTCGAGCGCGTCGGCGCGGACGTCCTCGGCATCACCTACGACACCACCAACCTCCTCCAGCGCGGGGAGGACCCGCTGGAGAGCGCCCGCCGCGTCGCGCCCCACGTGCGCCAGACCCACATCAAGGACTGCCTCCTCGGCAACAGGACGGACGGCATGCGGTACCAGCTCCGCCCGGTGGGGAGCGGGCTGCTCGACCTGGCGGCGATCCTGCGGTCGCTGCGGGACGCCGGAGCCCGGCCCAACCTCAGCCTGGAGACGCTCACCTCCGCGGCGGAGTCCGGCGGAGGCGAGGACGGCCCGCACCCCTACCTCCGCCCGCTGACGATCGAGCTGTACGACCCGGCCTGGCACGCCATGCATCCGGACCTGACGTCGACCGAGCTCGCCGCCGTCGTCCGGCTGGCGGCGGAAGGCGACCGCCGGGTCGCCGAGGGCGCCGCCGAGTCGATGCCCGCGTTCGCCGGACGCCCGTTCACGCACGCCGACGCGGTGGCCTTCGTCCAGGCCGGGGCCGCTCACCTGCGTTCGCTCGCGTCGCTAGGGGGTGTGCCGTGCGCGATGTAGCGGCCGTGCTGCCGTCCCGCTGGGACGAGCTCTGGGAACGGATCGACGACGACACGCTCGACGGGGTCGTGGTCCTCGGTGCGCCGGGATGCCTCGGGCCGTCCGCCGACTCGCCCGGCGACGTGCGGGTCCTCACCGGTTGGATGCCGCCCTTCAGCCCGGCCGCCGTGCTGCTCCGCCGCGACCGGCCGCCGATCGTGCTCGCGATCGGGCCGCACGACGCCCGGGGGTTCCGCGACCGCCTGGGCGACCTCGCGGACGTCCGGCAGGTGCCCAGAGCCGCCGCGCTCGCCGAATCGCTCGGGACGCTCCTCGGGACGCCGCGTCCCGGCCGCGTCGGCGTCGCCGGGCTGGCGGAGCTGTCCGCCGGGCTGGCCGGCGCGCTGCGCGGGCACCTGCGCGAGCCGCGCCCGGTGGACGGGCACCTCCACGCGATGCGGGTGCGCCACTACGCCGACTTCGCGGACCTGGCGAAGGCCGTCGCGGCCATCTCCGACGCGATGATCGAGCGGGTCTTCGCCGAGGCCGCCGCGCGCCCCCGCTCCGGCGCCGAGCTGATGGTCGCCGCCGAGCAGACCGGGCGTTCCCTCGGCGCCGAGTCGGCGGGGTGCTGGATCGCGACCGGCGCGGCGCCGTCCACCACCTACTTCGAGCAGCGGGAGCTGCGGGACGTCCTCGGCGACGGCGACCGCCTCCAGATCGGGACCACCGTCCGCTACGACGGCTTCTACGGCCAGAGCCTCCGGACGGCCGTGGTGGGCCGCCCGCGGGCGGAGCTGGAGGAGCACGCCCGCCGCCTGCTGGACGTCCAGGACGAGATCGCCGAGCTGATGCGCCCCGGTGTGCCGCTCGCGGACGTCGCCGCCCGCGCGGCCGAGCTCGTCGACGACGCGTGCCCCTACCCGGCCGGGGAGGACCCGTTCCGGTTCCAGTTCTGCCACGGGCTGGGGCTCAGCTACTCCGAACCCGCCATGCGCGCCGTCAGCGGCGCGGCCGACCCGCGGTTCGCGGACGCCGTCTTCGCCGAGGGCATGGTCGTGGAGGTCCACCCGAACTACTCCGTGCCGGGTCTCGGACACGTGTGCGCCGGGGACATGGCGCGGGTGACCTCGGCCGGAGCCTGCTGGCTCACCTCGTCGGCCCGTGGCCTGGTCCGCCTCGACATCGCCCCCCGCTAGTACCACCCACGTCAGGAAGGGCGCCACCGTGAACGAACAACCCCAGATCACTCCTGGTACGGCCGGTGCGGCCCGGGGAGCGCCGGCCCGGTCCCGCCGTGGCTTTCTCAAGCTCACGGCGGCGGGGACGGTGCTGGCCGGCGCCGGTTCGCTCGCGGCGGCCTGCGGGGGCGGCGCGGCGACCGGCGCCGCCGCGGGGAGGACCCGGCTCAAGGTCGCGCTCGGGTGGGTGACCAACATCGAGTTCGCCGGGTTCTGGCTGGCCGCCGACCGGGGCTACTACCGCGACGAGGGGCTCGACGTCGTGTTCAAGGGCGGCGGGCCCAACACCCCGCTCCCGCACGTCCAGCTCGCCTCCGGGGCCGTCGACTTCGCCGTCGACCCCAATATGCGCCAGGTGCTGGAGGTGATCGGCAAGGGCAACGACCTGGTGCTGCTCGGCGCCCAGTTCCAGACCGACCCCAACGGGCTGCTGTCCCTCGCCAAGAAGCCGCTGACCGGGCCGGGCGATCTGCCGGGACGGCGCATCCTCAGCCAGCAGGGCACCCAGCCGGTGCTGGAGGGCCTCTACAAGGCCAACCACCTGAAACCCGACTTCCAGTTCGTCCCGGCGGGGTTCGATCCCGGCGCGCTGGTCCAGGGCAGGGGCGACGCCTACAACTGCTTCGTCACCAACCAGCCCATCACCCTGGAGACCAAGTTCGGGCTCCAGCGCGGCTCGGGATACGAGGTCGTGACCTACGGCGCCCTGGGCTGCCCGGCCTACGCCAACGTCATCTCGTGCAAGCGCGCCACGGTGGCGCGGCGCCGCGACGTCGTCGTGAAGTTCATGCGGGCGTCCGCCCGCGGCTGGCAGGACAACCTGGCCGACCCGAAGGCCGCGGTGCGGCTCGTCATGCGCAAGTACGGCGTCGACCTCGGCCTTGACGAGAAGCAGCAGGCCCGCCAGAACGCTCTCCAGACGCCGCTGACCGAGAGCGAGCAGACCAAATCGAAGGGGATGCTGCGCATCGACCCGGAGATCCTCGGGTCCCGGATGTATTCGTGGCTCCGCCTGGCCGGGGCCACGCAGTTGCCGGACGTGGGCAAGGTCGTCGACACGTCGATTCTCGACGACGTCTTCAAGAAGGGGCCCCGGCTTTGAGCGGGCCGGTGGTCGACAGCGGGCGTCCGTCCTCGGGTGGATCCGAAGGCGACGCCGCCGCCGTGGAATTGCGCGGAGTCGCCAAGGACTTCACACTTTCCCGCAGGCGCGAGCCTTTGTGCGCCCTGGACGGATTCGACCTGACCGTCGCGCGCGGCGAATTCGTCGCCGTTCTCGGGCCGTCGGGCTGCGGCAAATCCACCGTGCTGCGGATGATCGCCGGGTTGGAGACGCCCACCTCGGGCTCGGTCCGGGTCGAGGGCGGCACCCCGTCCGCCCTGGTCGCCGAGCACCGCCTCGGCGTCGCCTTCCAGGACTCGGCGCTGCTGCCGTGGGCGAGCGCGTGGGACAACGTCGCGCTGCCGTTCCGGCTGGCCGGCCGGGCCGTGCCCGAGGAGCGGATCCGGACGCTGCTCACGACGGTCGGGCTGGAGGGCTTCGCCCGCGCCCGTCCGAAACAGCTCTCCGGCGGGATGCGGCAGCGGATCTCGATCGCCAGGGCCATGGCGCTGGACCCCGACGTGCTGCTGCTGGACGAGCCGTTCGGCGCGCTCGACGCCGTCACCCGCCGCCGCCTCAACCTCGAACTCGGAGCCGTCTGGGCGCGGCGGCGCACCACCACCGTGCTGGTGACCCATGACGTCGCCGAGGCCGTCCTGCTCGCCGACCGGGTGGCCGTGATGACCGGGCGCCCGGGGTCGCTGGCCCACATCGAGACCGTCGCGGCGCCGCGCCCGCGCGGGGAGGACTTCACCCGCGGCCACGAGTTCCACGAGGTCGTGGACCGGCTCGTCGCACTGCTCGACGATCCGTCCGGCGGCCGACGGTGATCGCCGTGCGGAAGGTGGGCGCCGTGCGGAGGGCGAACGCCGTGCGAAGGGCGGGCGCCGGCGTCCTGGGCGTCGCCGTCCTGCTGGGGCTGTTCGAGGTGGTCGGCCGGACGGGGGTCGCCGGTTCGACCTGGCCACCGCTGTCCTCCGTCGTCTCCTACAGCGTCGGGGATCCGGGACGGGTGATCCTCGCCCGCGCGGCCGAGGCGACCGTCGTCGAGGCGTCGGCCGGTCTCGCCGCCGGTACCTTCGCCGCGGTCGCCGCCGCCGCGCTGGGCCTGGTGGTTCCGTGGCTGCGGGCCGGGATGAGCCAGGTCGCGGTGCTGCTCAGCACCGTCCCGCTGATCGCGCTCGGCCCGGTCCTGGTCACCACGGTCGGCACCGAGCGGACCCCGGCGGTGATCGCGGCGCTCGGCTCGGGCTTCGCGGTGTTCGTCGCGATGTCCTCCGCGTTCTCCCGCCCGGCGACGAGCCTGGACGACCTGTTCCAGGTCCTCGGCGCCACGCGGACGAGCACCATGGTGCGGCTGCGCGCCCCCGCCGCGGTCCCGTCCTTCTTCGACGGGCTGGCGCTGGCCGCCCCGGCGGCGCTGCTCGGCGCGGTCGTGGGCGAGTGGTTCGGAGCTCCGCGCGGTATCGGCGTCCTGCTGGTGAGTTCGATGCAGAACTTCGACGTCGTCCAGCTCTGGGCGCACGCGCTGTGCCTGTCGGTCGTGTCCCTGGCCGCGTACGGGGCGTTGACCGGCGTCCGCCGGGTCTCCGTTCGCCGATTCACCTGAGGAGGAACTCGTGCACCACGCGCACGTCCCGCGGATCCTGATGCGCTGCCTCCAGGTCGCCTGGCCCGCCGTCCTCCTCGTCGGCGGATGGGCGCTGTGGGTCAGGGTGAACGGATACACCGACCTGGTGGCTCCGATGCCCCAGAGCGTCGCCGCGGACATCCTCACCCACCCGGGCGCCTACCTGGGGCCGGTGCTCACCACGACCTGGACGGCCCTCGCCGGCCTCGTCGCCGGGACGTTCGTGGGAGCCGTGCTCGCCGTCCTGGTCTGGTCCTCCCGCATCATGACCGCGGTGCTGACCCCGGCGGCGGTGCTGATGCGCTCGGTGCCGGTGGTCGCGATCGTGCCCGTCATGATCGGGCTGGTCGGCGCCGGTCGGCCCGCCGTCGTCGCGATCACCGTGGTGGTGACCTTCTTCCCGGCCTTCAGCCTGGTCGCCTCCGGGCTGCGGGCGCCGCCCCCGGGCGTCCGGGACGTCTTCACGGTGCTCGGCGCCTCGAAGGCCGCCACCCTGGCCCGCCTGCTGATCCCGTACGCGGTGCCGAACGCGCTGGTGGCCGTCCGCATCGCCGCTCCCAGCACGATCCTCTCGGCGATGCTGGCCGAGTTCCTCATCGGCAAGAGCGGCCTGGGATTCATGTTCGTCGACTCGGTGTCGTACTCCCACTACGCCCGGGCGTGGGGGACCGGCGTCGTCGCGACGGCGCTCGCGGTCGTCTCGTTCGTCGCGGCGACCCGCCTGGAGCGCTGGACCCTGGCCCGGGTGACCTGACCTTCACAGGAGGAACACACATGCACGCCGACGGCGCGTTCCGGGTCAGCCCGGTCAACACCCGGACAGAGCTGCACGACGGATACGACTGGCCCGTCCCGTTCACTCTCATCGACAGCACACTGCGCAAGACGCTGTTCACGGCCGGCACCGTGACCACCATCGACGGGTTCCTGCGGATCGCGGAGCAACTGGCGGCGGCCGGGGTCCGGCACGAGTCCCTCAACGTCGACTGGACCGGCGGCACGACGCCGCCCGAACGCCAGTTGGAGCTGGTGCGAGCGGTCGGCTCCCGCGACCTCGGGTTCAGCCTGAACGTGTTCGCCGACACCCTCCTGCCGCTCGGCGGGCCCGCCCCGCCGGTCGGCATGCGCGAGACCGCCGAACTGCTCGTCGAACTCGGCGCCGACACCTTGGCTCCCGGCCTCGTCCCGGCCCTCGACGCGGACGCCCGGGCACGCCGGCTGGACGGGCTCGAAGCGCTCTTCGACGTGGCCTGCGACCTGGGCGCGGGGGTGACCGTCACCGTGGCGCAGGTGGGCCTGCGCGACCTCGACGAGATGCTGCCCGCGGTCAACCGGGCGATCGAGCTCGGCGCGCTGCGGATCGACCTGATGGACTCGGTGAGCAGTCTCGGCCCCGAAGCCATGAAGGCGTTCGTCCGGGAGTTCCGCGACCGGCTGGCGGCGCCCGTGCCCCTGACCATGCACACCCACGACGACTTCGGCCTGGCCACCGCGTGCACCCTCGCGGCAGCGACGGCCGGCGCGTCCCCCGACGTCGCCGCCGGCGGAGTGTCGTACCGGTGCGGGTTCGCCGCGATGGAGGAGGTCGTCCTCGCTCTGGAGACCCTCTACGGCGTGCGCACCGGCGTCGACCTGTCGGCCCTCACCCGCCTCGCCCGGACGGTGGCCGAGGAGTCGGGCCTCCCCATCCCGCCGCTCAAGCCGGTCGTCGGCCGCTACGCCTACCTGCGCCACATGCCGCGCGACGTGGCGGCCGCACTCCGCGACGGCCCGACCGCCTTCCCGCCGTCGTCTTGCGTCGCCCCCGAAATGGTGGGCGGACGCCTGGAATGGGTGTGGGACAGCCTCGGAACCGACGACATGGCCGCCGCCCTGGCACAGTCCCTCGGCGAGAGGCTCACCGGCGAGGAAGCGGCTGCCGTCCGTCGCGCCCTCGACGCCGCCGTGGCCGAAATCGAGCATTACCCGCGGTGGCTGGAGCCGGAACGCGCAGCGGAGACAGCCGCCCAGACCATCGCCGACCTACGCCGCCAAGAGAAAGTCGCCTTCAACGTGACCCACGCCGCCGTCGAGGCCGGCGTGCAGGTCTTCGACGAACTCGACATGCGCCGGGCCACGGAGCTGGCGTACGAATGCTGCGCCTGGGCCCCGTGGGCGGACCGCCTTTGCACCGGCCGCCCTTACCGCACTTGGACCGCATTGGACGAGGCCGCCCGCACGGGCCTGGCCAACCTCCAAGAGGACTCGCTGACCACGCTCGTCGACAAGCACCCGCCAATCGGCGCCGAAGACCTCGCCACCACTTTCTCCAGTCTCGAACAGTCCTCGCTGGCCGCGTCCCCGATGCTGCTGCGCGAGCTGGCCCACCTCAACGCGGCATACAGGACCCGTTTCGGGTTCACCTACCTGGTCGCAGCCGAGGGGCGCACCGCCGCCGACCTCGTCGCGAACATGCGACGCCGCATGAAGAACCCCAAACCAAAGGAACTATCCGTGTCCCGCGCACAACTGGCGACAATCGTCCACACACGACTCCGCCGCACACTCACCGCCCTCACCCGCGAACTCTGACCTAGAGCCGTCCCGCAACGCCCCGCCACCTACCGCCAAGACCACCACCCTGCCGGACGCCTGCGCGCACGGTCGAGCGGCAGGTGCCCGAGGAGTTGTGGGAGCTGTTTCAGCGGGTGGTGCCGCCTGCTCCGACGCGGCCGCAGGGCGGTGGCCGGCGTCGGTATGGGGATCGTGAGGTGCTGGCGGCGATCATCTTTGTGGCGATCACTGGTTGTACGTGGCAGCAGTTGCCGCCGGTGTTCGGGCCGTCGGGTCCTACCGCGCACCGGCGTTTCACCGAGTGGAGTGCCGCGCGGGTGTGGGCCAGGCTGCATCGCCTGGTGCTGGATGAGTTGGGCGCGCGCGGTGAGCTGGACTGGTCGCGGTGTGCGATCGACTCGGTCAGCGTCCGCGCCGCCAAAGGGGGGAGCTGACCGGCCCGAATCCTGTCGACCACGGCAAACGTGGGTCGAAGATCCATCTGCTGGTCGATCATGCCGGACTGCCCCTGTCTGTCGGGATCTCAGCGGCCAACACCCACGACAAGCTCGCGCTGGAGCCGCTGGTGCGGGGCATCGCACCGATCCGTTGGCGGCGCGGGCCACGCCGACGGCGCCCGGCCAAGCTGCACGGCGACAAAGGCTACGACTACGCCGAGCTGCGGCGCTGGCTCCGCAGCCGGGGCATCACCCCGCGCATCGCCCGGCGCGGCATCGAGCGCTCCGACCGGCTGGGCCGACACCGCTGGGTGGTGGAACGAACGGTGTCCTGGCTGAGCGGCTGCCGCCGACTGCACCGCCGCTACGAACGCAAACCCGAGCACTTCCTGGCCTTCGTCGGCATCGCCGCCACCCTCATCTGCCACCGCCGACTAACCAAATGAGATGACGTCTTACCCACCTGGGTGACTGCCGGAGGTTGGAGATCAGTGCGTTGAAGGCCGTTATCGGACTGAACTCGCGTACCAGGTTGGGAGTCTTCACAAGTCGGACGAACTTCCTGTAAGGCCGGAGGTGACGGGGCGTGTCCGTTCCTTTAGAGCCGGGCGATCCGGAGCGGTTGGGAGAGTACTGGCTGGCGGGGCGCCTTGGCGCGGGAGGCCAGGGAGTGGTCTTCGACGCCTACGCAGCGGACGGGACGCGGGTGGCCGTCAAGGTGTTCCACACCGGGGACGGCAAGCCCGCGGATCTGCGGCGGATGGGCCGGGAGGTCGCTGCGGCGCAGCGCGTGTCGGCGTTCTGCACCGCGAGGGTTTTGGACTGGCGGTTGGACGGGGCGCGTCCGTACATGGTGAGCGAGTTCGTGGAGGGCCCGAGCCTGGCGCGGGCCGTGCAGGACGGCCGACGGTTCATCGGTGACGATCTGCACCGGCTGGCGGTGGGGATCGCGACGGCGCTGACCGCGATCCATGAGGCGGGCGTGGTACATCGGGATCTGAAGCCCGGCAACATTCTGCTGGGGCCGGACGGCCCGCGCGTGATCGATTTCGGAATCGCCCGCACGCTGGAGATGTCTGTCACTCCCGGTCCTGCGGCGGGAACACCGTTGTATATGGCGCCGGAGCAGTTTCGGAACGGTGACGTGGGGCCGGCGGCCGACGTGTTCGCCTGGGGCGCGATCTTGTTGTTCGGCTGCACCGGCGACCATCCCTTCCGCGCGGACAACCTGTCCGCGGTGATGCACCGTGTCCTGACCGCCCGCCCCGACGTGAGCGTCCTGCCCGAGGCGTTGCGGCCGTTGGTCGCCGCCGCCCTGGCCAAGGATCCGTTGGAGCGTCCAGCGGCGCGCACGCTGCTCGCAGCGCTGACCGGCGGCCCTGCCGCCGACGCGAGCGGGCTCATGGCCGCGGGCACCGCCGAGGCCGGGCTGCTGGCCCGCTGGGAACCGACTGATCCCGCGCTGGGGCGGGTCGCCGAGGAGGCCTACCTCTCGCTGTCCGCCCACGACCAGGGACTGGTGCCCGAAGTGTTCCTGCGTCTGGTGACGATCGGCGACCAAGGCCAACTCGCGCCTCGTGCGGTCGCGGCGCCGGAACTGCCGGACGGTCCTCGGTCGGACGAGAGCGAGGCGTTTGATCGGATTCTGGCCGCCTTCGCCCCGCTCATCACGCGAGTCGACGCGCGGATCGTGCTGTCGCGCCCGGCCGTGTTACGGGCCTGGTCGCGGGCACGCGACTGGCTCGACCGGTACGCCGACGGACTGCCCGGTCACCAGCAGATCCGCCGGGCGGCGCGTGCCTGGGACGACAACGGCCGCAGGCATGCGGACGTGCTGACCGGCAGCATTTTGCAGGAGGCTCTGTTATGGGCCGCAAGTCACCGCCGTCCCGCCCTTAACCGGCTCGAACGCGATTTCCTCGACGCCGGGTCCCGGGCCCAGGTGCGCGGCAGGCGTCGCCGTCGGCTGGTCATCGGGGCGTTGATGACGCTGGTGCTCGTCGCGGGAGCCGCAGGCGGTGCGGCCGAGGTGCAAAGCCGCGTCGCCGCCGGCGAACGCGGCAAGGTCACCGCCCAGCGCAACCGCGAGAGGGCGCGGTCTCTTGTGGCCGAGGCCGACGCCCTGCGGCTCACCGACCCCCGCACCGCCATGCTGCTGGACGCCGCGGCCGGGCGGATCGCGCCACACGAAGCGCAGGTCCTGGCAGGGCTGCATGACGCGCTCACCGCACCAGCCGTCGACGCCTTCACTCCGCCCGGCGCCGACGGCGGCACCCAGTACGCGCTGAGCGGCGCGGGCACCACCCTTGTCGGTGTCAAGGACGGGACCGCCCGCCTATGGGATGTGAGCTCCGCCCGCCTGACACGTCAGGTCTCAGGCATCGACGGTGACGTCCACGTGGTCGCACTCAACGGCGACGCGACCCTGCTGGCCGTACGGGACGATGACGCGGTACAGCTGTGGAACACGGTCACAGGCAAGCGGATCGGCGTGCCGATCCCGGTCGGCCCCGCCGAGACTCTCGGTGATCTGCACGCAGGTGTGCTGCGTTTCAGCGCTGACAGCCGCTTTCTGCGCGTTCCCGGAAGCACTCTGGCGGCGGGCGACTGGGTGAACCTGCGCACCCGCTCCAGGGTGCGCGTCGGCTCGCGTCCAGTGGAGACGCTCGGCCCCGATGGCGTCTTCGGCGCCGTACGCGTCTCCAGACCATCTTCCTTGCAGGACGGCGCCTCTCCGGTCCAGGTGTGGAATCTAGCCGAGGGCATCCGCAGGACGTTGTCCGGCTTGGCCGCGCTCACCAAGGTCACCGACACACTGTTCAGCGCGGACGGACGGCGATTCGCTGCCGTCGAGGAAGACCAACTCCACATCTGGGACCTCACCACGGGGCGCGAACTACCCTCCGACAGCCAATTCAACGACTCTCTAGACGAGACGAGTCTGTCACCGGACGGCAGCCTGCTGATGGTGGTCGACAGCGACGGCGTCTCGGTCCGCGCGGTCGGCTCCGGAACGGAGTTCGCCCGGCTGCCCCTCACCTCCGTGCAGGAGGTGGCCTTCAGCGCCGACGGCGGCGTGCAGCGGGTTCTCGGCGCCGACGGCACAGTGATCACACTGCGGGTCGGCCATCCGGCCGCCCCGAACCCCACCGGGACGTCCGCGCTGTCCGGCTCCGCGCAGCTCATGGCGGTCGTTGACCGAGATCGGCTCGTCGTGCGAGAGGTGGCCACCGGCCGCACTCTGTGGTCACGGCCAGTGCTCGATCTCAGAGCGCTGGAAGGTCTCGGCGGCCTGAACGCCTACGGCTGCCTGTGCGCGGTCGCCTTCAGTCCTGACGCCACGAAGGTCGCGGTGGGCGGCTCATTGGTCGACAGCACCAACGACCATGTCCACATCGCCATCCTGAACACCTCCAACGGCGCTCTCCTCAAATCCTTCCCTTTAGCGCAGTACGAGGGCGTCGCAGGCGTGTCGAGCATGGCGTTCAGCCAGGACGGGCACCTGCTCCAGGTGGCGCCCAGCCAGCTCGGGGACGAAGGCGTCCCCAAGATCGCCTCAATGGAACTCTGGAGTTGGCAGGACGCCTCCGGAACGGCGCTGCGCGGCATGGACAGCACAGGCGCGGCATTCCACCCCGATGGGAGCACCCTGGTCACCGCAGGTGGAACATTGATCGACGTCGCGTCCCACAGGCGGCTGCGGCAGCTGGGCAACGCGCAGGGCGCAGCGTTCAACCGGGACGGAACGAGCCTGGCGATCTCCGGCCCAAGCCACATCACGATCTGGGACACCCGTACCTGGCGGCCGCTGCCCGTCCACCTCGCCGCAGCGAACCCGACCACACCCGTCTTCTCCCCAGACGGCCGCACACTCGCCGCCCTCACAGACGGCGGGCTCCAACTCTGGGACCTCCCGACCGGCCGCCCGCTCGGGGCACCGATTCCGGGCCAGTACGTCGACGCCCGTTTCGACCGGACAGGCGAACACCTTCACCTCCTCGGCGAGAACGGAACCACCCACCACACGATCCCCATCGCCCCGCACCACCTGCTCGCCGCAGTCTGCTCCCGCGCCGGCCGCACCCTCACCAGAAAAGAGTGGCATCAGCACGTCCCAGGTCTCCCCTTTCAGAACGTCTGCCCCTGATCGCCTCACATCCCTCTCCTGCGGCAGCCCCACCGGAACCTGACGGGTTCGAGCCCGGCGAGACCGCCGACCCGGGCAACCCCCTGCCGCTCCCCGGCACCTGTTCACCCGCATCGTCGGGCAGTTTCTACCGCTACCTACCGACGGCAAGACATAAGGCCCTCAGGCCCCCCTCCCCACGGCCCCCGCGTCCTGGGCTCCTTGACCGTTATCCAGCCTTCGCCCCAGACCGCGATGATGACTCGGCTCGGGCCCGGGGAAGTACGGGGGGTTCGTGGATTCTTGGCGCCTCTGCTGGTGGAACCCACATTTCAATCGGGGTGAGCGCCTCTGCCCTGATCATGGCCCCGCGATCGGGCACCGAGAAGGTGACCGAGCTTCGATCAATCCGGTCCAGCACTCGCGGAAAGGAAGGGACACCGGTCCGAAGGTGGCCTATCTCGACTTCATCCGGGCACGTGAACGACCCCGGCATGTCGGACGATGCTGGACGGGTGAGACCCGTAGAGCGAAGACCTGCCCGGCATCATGGTAAACGGCACCACCATGGGGCGCGCAGGCGTCGGCTGTGGCTGGGCGGCCTGCTATCGGCCGTACTCGTCACAGTGCTCAGCACGGTGATCTTCAACGCCCTCCATCGCGGCGTCTCTCACATCACCGGACCTCCATTGCCGTTCTCAATGACCGTCCGGATGAACGAGGTCAGCGGTACGGGTCCCAGCTGCGGAAAGCTGTATCTGATCGATCGGACCGTTGAAACGATGCCGCGGATTCCTGACAGTACGCCGCCCGACCGCTGGTGGAAGGCTCTCGGTGCGGTCGACGCCGAAGACACCACCATCGAGATCGTGCTCCAAGGGAACACCCCGAACGCGGTCGTGCTCCGGAATCTGCAAGTAGAGGTGACACAACGCAGACCACCGGCCCGAACTGGCGCTGTGTACTCATCGGGACAGTGCGGCGGGCCGATGGACCCACGCAAGTTCTCGGTGGATCTGGACCAATCGCCACCCAAGCCGGTGCCGCAGGCAGGCGCGAGCCAAGCCCCAGACGGCGCGGACATTGAGCAGCCGCCGATCAACTTCCCCTACAAGATTTCCGATGCCGATCCGGAGATCTTCATCGTCAGCGCCGACACCGCCCACTGCGACTGTTCCTGGCATCTCCTGCTGACCTGGTCTCAGACTGGCCAACAGAAGACGAGCAGGGTCGATCTCAATGGCCAAGACTTCCGCACCACAGCCACTGAAGGGCTCCGACACTGGTGGTCACCTCGAAGCGGCTATCCCTGGGCCGCCGTCCAACCATAACGCGCACAATTGATCGACGGTCAGCTGCTGTCACGCAGCTACGACTCAAGCCCTAGAGCGGCGCGACCATATCCGCCACATCAGCGACCCCCGTGAGCAACACGCCCGGCCCCATCGAACCGACCACCGAGAGAACGGACCCGGCGAACACACCACGTCATGGTCGACTGGCCCGTGGAGGCCACCCGGGCCCAGCCGTGGACGGCACGCCAAGCGAAGCTCGACGACGATCGGGTGACCGGACGTGGCAGAGCGGCTGCACCTGCCAGCGACGAAGCGGCACAGCGTGGGGACGCCCGTAGCGCGCACGGTGCGGGAACAGATCCTCCGGGCGAGCCGCCCAACCCGCCCAAGCCCGAGTCCGGGGCAAGCGGGCACCGGGACCCGCCAAGATGCGACCGCCGCCCGAGATGCCTTCACCGCTGGCGGGAACCAGTACATCACCAACGTCGGCGGGCTGAGCGACGCGCCCTCCGCAGAGCCGCTGGGTCGAGTGATCGGTGAACTGGACAAGCAGGACGCGCTGGCGCTGGAGGTCCACCTGGCATTCGAAGCGGACGCGTCCGGACAGGTGCCGGGTCTGCCGGTGTACTTGCCCCGGCCGGGGTTCGATGACCGGTTGCAGGCCGCCGTGGCGGACGCAGGGCAGGGCAGCCGCATGGTGGTGGTCGGGGATTCCTCCGCGGCTAAGACGAGGGCTGCTGGGAGGCGATCCGCGCCGAACTACCCGGCTGGCGGGTCTGGCACCCGCTCACCCCTGAACGGCCGACCGCGCTGCCGAAGCGGTCCGCGCCGGACGGGTCGCCGCGCGGACGGTGATCTGGTTGAACGAGGCCCAGTTCTACCTGCAGCCTGCAGGCGGGGAACAGCTCGCAGCCGAGTTGCAGGCTACGAGCAGGCGAGTCCGGCGGCGCGGCTGTGCTGTGGGCGGCAATGGACTCTCGCCGCCTGGGCCACAGCCTGGTTCCTTCCCGAACCCCTGCTGCGCGACGCCGCCCCCTGCCGCCTCGACCACTACGACTGGGACCAGAACGGCGGCACCGCCTGCTTCCCCGCCATGGTGGACGAGCTCACAGCCCGGCACCGGCGTCTGCCCGGTCCGCTGGGCGAACACCAGGCCCGCCCCGGTGATCCACAATCACCCTGACGCGCTGGTGGACCGGGCCTGGCTGCGGAAGGCGACCGGTGACCGCTGGAGCGCTGACCTGCTGCACCGTGTCGGCCTGTCCTCCGCTGGGGACGCTGAGGAACCTTGGACCTAGCGTTCCGCTCAGGGGCGGGTTCAGGAACCACGACCGACTGGGAGCACGCTTGGTAAGGACGTTGCTACCGGCCTCGCCGTTTGTCCTCCCAGCCGCGTGTCCTGTTCCCAGTCCCCGAACGAGCGACCCTTGGCACCACGTCCGGAGCCCGAAGAATGCGGAGATGGACGCCTCAAATGCCAGTTCTATGTAAGCATCCGGTCCCTGGTCAGCGGTCCGCAAGGCCATGCCTGCACGCCGCGGGCGCAAACGGTGCCTCAGCTGACTACTTCACGAGACCCTACGGGCCTCTCAAGGCCAACAGCGAACCCCGACCTGACCAGGCCAACCCAACCAGCACCGAACCTGGCCTCACGGAGACCATCACTCTCCTGGGAAGGAGACGGATAATCCGGTGGATCACCGCACGGGCAGGTGGTGGACGGTGCTCAGTCCTTCCGTTGCCGCTGGACCTGGAAGGAGAAATCGGTGCCGCGGTGGTAATCACGGGATAGCAGAATGGGCCTTCCCTCGTCGTCGGTGTGTTCCTGGGTGAGGAGGAGCCAGGCGATGTTCGACGGCATTTCGAGTCGTTCCGTCAACGACGGGTCGAGGTGCACCGCGGAGACCGTGGCGGTCGCCGCCGACACCCGATGGCCCGCCTGCTCGAAGAGCTTGAACAGGGAACCGGTCCAGTCGATCTCCGATATCGGCTGCTCGAAGATTGCGCGCTCGAAGACATCGATGCTGTAGACGACCGCGTCGTTCTCGTGCCGTCTCAGGCGTTCGAGCCTGATCACGGTCCGGCTCGCGGGCAGGCGGAGCGCGTCGCGTTCGGCGGGCGTGGGCTCGTCGAGCGTGACCGACAGCACGGCGTTCGTGACCTGGAAGCCCCGGCTGGCGAGCATGTCGGTCACGCCTTCGAGCCGGGTGAGCGGGCGCTGCACCGTCGGACGAGTACGGACGAAGCGGCCGAGTCCCTGCTGCGACTGCACGAGTCCCTCTTGTTCGAGGAGACGAAAAGCTTCGCGCACGGTCGTCCGCCCGACCTTGTGCCGTGCGATGAGCTCGTTCTCGCTGGGGAGCCGGTCGCCCGGTTGGAGGCCGTCCTCAAGGATCATGCGTTCGAGATCATCGCGCAGCGTGTGCGGCAGTGACCGGCCGTCCCTCGGCTCGGGCTGGGCGGTCGAATGGCGTTTCACGGACATGATGGAGATCGTTTCATTGAGGATGTCGGCGGGCATGCGCGGGGCGGATTATCGCGTTCGGCCGCCGGCGCGGCCCGTCCAAAAAGGGCGGCTAATTCGCTCTGACGTTATTCGAGGTCATTCCGGGTGGGATAGGACGGGACGCAGAGTCTCCGGGTCACGGAGTAGGACGCGACGGCGATTGCGGTTTGGCAGGAATGATACAGGGACTCGCTTTTGGAGAGTTCGGCGGCGAAGGCTCCGGCGAACGCGTCTCCGGCGCCCGTGGGGTCCACCGCGGTGACCTTCGGCGCCGCCAGGTGGGTCGATATTCGTCCGTCGAAAAGGGTCGCCCCGTGCGCACCGTGGGTGATGATGACGGTGGGGACGCCGAGCCGTGCGCTGAGCGCGACCGTGGCATCCGCCGGGGGCTGCCCCGAATGGCGTCCGCTCGTACCGAGCAGGTCGTGCCCTTCGAGATCGTTGACGATCAGGACGTCGATGTCGGACCACGGGTCGGGGTGGGCGAGGAACTGTTCGACCGGGCTCGCGTTGCAGACGACGGTCGCGCGCGCGGAGGCGACGCGCGCGGCGTGCAGGCTGACCGCGAGAGGGATCTCTCCCTGGATGCTGAGCACGTCCCCGTGGACCAGGTGGGCGAGCGCCCGGTCGACGTCGGCCAGGTCGAGGGCGTCGGCGGCGCCGGGCCACGTCGCGACGATCTGGTTCGCGTCGTCGGCGACGAGGATGAAACTGCGCCCGGTGGCCGTGCCGGGGACGCGGGCGACTCCCGTGGCGCCGACGCCTTCCCGGCGGAGGAGTTCCAGCGCACGGTCCCCGATGGGATCGTCCCCGACCGAGCCGATGAAGCGGACGGGCGCCCCTAGCCGGGCGGCCGCGACCGCCTGGTTCGCGCCCTTCCCTCCGTCGCTGTCGGCGAGGGTGTGCGCCGCCACGCTCTCCCCGCTTCTGGGGAGCGCGCGGCAGTACATGAAGCTGTCGTGGATGTAGGCGCCGAGGATGTGGACGGTCATGCGTTGATGCCCAGGTGGAGCGGCGCGATGGACGCGGCGTCGACGGTCACCTCCATGTCCGGGTGGTCGTGGGCGAGCGTCACCGGGTACATGACGTCGGGTTCGCCGGTAAGCAGCAGGACGCGGACGATGAACTGCTTCCAGGCGCCACCGTCGGTGATCAGGTGCAGCTTCCGGGCCGACAGGATTTCGCTCATGCCGATGGTGACGGCCATGCGCGGGATGGTCTGCGTGTAGCCGCCGGTGGTGCGGTGCGAGTGCGCGACGATCGTGTCCTCCAGCAGCGGTACGACGCGGGTTCTGGACGCCCTGAACTCCTCGACCGTGTAGTGGTGCCACCGGGTGGCGGGCGGTTCGTTGAAGGCGAGGTGCCCGCGGTACCCGAATCCGGCGAAGCAGGTGTCGGCGCCGCCGGCGTCTCGCAACCGGTTGGTGAAGGCGTCGGGGTCGTGGACGTCCGGGTAGACGATGTTCCGCGGAGCGGGGCGAAGGTCCGCGTCCAGGAGGCCGTACAGGTTGCGGTCGCAGAAGCCGCGGAAGCTGAACGGGTGGTCGGGGCCTACCTGCCGCCCCTGCCAGTCGAGGAACTCGTCCATGTGGAAGGCCAGGACGTTTTGCCAGGTGATCCGCTCCTCGTTGCAGATCCGGGCCAGCAGCGGGTACTGGCTCTTCGGCCCGACGGGGAGGATCCACCGGGTGGGCCGACCGGCCTCGTTGTTGGTCTTGATCTCGTCGGCCATGAGACGGGCCAGCCAGGAGTAGAGATGGTCGAGGTTCGGCAGCACGCGCACCTTGTGGCGCGTCTCCTTGATCAGCTCGTCGACGGGCATGGTGAGCTGCTCGGGGGTGAGATCGTGGGCGAAGCGTGCGATGGGCCGCATCAGGGGTCCTGTCATGTGTCGGGCTGACGGGTCGGGTTCGTTGGGCGCGTTCCGGGAAGTGGATGAGCGGTTCGGAGTGCGTGAGTAATCCAGGGAGTGGAAGGGCGGTTCAGGGATTGGGGCCCGCTCCGATCGGGGCGGGCCGGGCGCCGACTCCGGCCAGGGTGGAGATCACGTGGCGCGCGAAGGCGTCGGGGTCTGCGGCGACGGCGACCTTGACGGTGCGTCCGCCGCCGCGCACGACGCGTCCCTGGCTCGGGCCGCTGGTGACGATCGCGGTGTCGATCGTCTCGAAGCGGCAGATGTCCTCGCCGCCGAGGTGCGAGGCGGTCAGGGTGTCCCAGCAGCAGTACGGCAGGCCGGTGCATTCCCACGTGCCGAACGTCATCGCCCACAGGGTGGCCACGAGCTCCGCGGCGTCGGACGGGCCCGCCGCGCGGGTGAGGTCGTCCACGAGATCGCTGGTGACCGGGACGAGGTCGGTGGCGTCCAGCGGATAGAGCGTCACCGGCAGCGTGCTGCGCCACACCCGGTCGGCCGCGTCGGGATCCCAGTACAGATTCCATTCCGCGCTGCCGTCGTGCCCGGGACGGTCGACGTTCCCGGCGACGTCGACCGCACCCCCCATGATCACGACTTCGCGGATCCCGGCCTCGATCTCCGGGTGCTCGTCCAGGCCGCGGGCGAGGTTGCTCAGCGGGCCGGTGCAGACGACGGTCACCGGCTCCGGTGCGGCCAGCACCTTCCGGGCGAGGTCCTTGTGCGCGGGCAGGGACGGACGGCCGCCGCCGGGCCGGCGGGCGTCCCGGGCGCCCCGGCCGGGGGCGGGCGCGGCGTTGAGGATCGGAAGGCGGTCGACGCGGAGGCAGTCGACCCGCCAGGCCAGCGGAAAGGGGTTCCTCCCCTCGATGATCCCGGGAGCGGGACGAAGGTCGTCCCGGCCGGCGAGGCGGAGCATCTTCGCGGTGACGGAGAGCGCGGGTTCGAGCAGGCAGTCCGCGGGCGTGACGGCGACGCCGACGAGGGTCACGTGCTCGTAGCTCAGCAGGAGTCGCAGCGCGGCGAGGTCGTCGAGACCGCCGTCGTGATCGAGATAGACCAGGGTCACGGTCGTCCTTCGGGGGCGCGGTGGGCGTCGGGGGGTGGGGCCGGTCGTGGCACGGGATCGTGGAGGAAGCGGTCCAGCACGTTCCTGGTGATCGTGGCCACGTCGTTGTCGCCGTGGTTCCAGGTCACGCTGGCGGTCCAGGTGACGGAGCCGACGGAGAAGACGGCGCCGCCGCCGGGCAGGCGGCGCAGGACCATGTCGGCGCGTACCGCGCCGGGCGTGCCCGCCTCCTTCGAGTCGGCGGCTTCCAGGAAAAGCGGCGGGTGGCGTCCGGCCGAGGTGGCGAGGCGCGCCGTGCCGGGGTGGCGCGGGTCGGGGCGGAAGCTGTCGATCTCGTCCCCGGCGGCGCCGTCCAGCGCGTGGCCGGACTCGCCTACGACCTCGCCGGGGACGCCGGCGAAGACGAAGGCGAAGTCCGGGTGGTCGGCGTCGGGCAGCCGCCGGTATCCGCTCGCCCGCGGCCAGCCCTGGGCCGCGTACGCGACGCCGAGAAGATCCTGGGGCGGCCGGCCGCACAGCGACCACAGGCCGCCGGGCCGCCCGTTCGCCGTCATGGTGGCCTCGTCGTCCGGGGCGCTCCACCAGCCGCCGTCGCCGCGGCGCCGTACCTCGATGCGATGCGGGGCGTCGGCGGTCCGCGCCGCGACCCAGTAGAAGCCGTTGCCGCCGAGGTACATCAGCCGACCGCCGGTCCGGGTGAACGCGGTGACCGCGTCGTGGACCTCTTCGCTGACGTACTCGGGGTGGCTGCCGGTGATCAGGACGCGGTAGCCGGACAGCAGGTCGGCTCCCTCGTCGTGCAGGTGCTCGTCGGAGGTGACGTCGACCGGGTGGCCGGTGCTCCGCAGCCAGCGCAGGAATCTCAGGTCCGCCGGGTAGTGCCGATACGTTCCGGTCAGCCACCAGCGGTAGTCCGGGTCGATGGACAGGATCGGCCGCAGCCGCGAACTGTAGACGGCGGGCGTCCCGTCGGCGCGGCGGTCGTAGAGCGAGGCGCCCAGCCGTTCGGCGTCGTTGAGGTGGGCGTTGACCTCGTCCAGGACGATCGGCCGGTCGCTGACCGCGCGGTAGTCGCCGAAGAAAGCCCGCTCGGAGCGCTGACGGTGGTTGGCGTAGGCGAGATAGGTGAAGGTGGGGAGGAGCAGGAGCGCCCGGGGTGGCCGTGAGCCGGGGACGGCGCGGGAGGTCCGCGGCCGTTCGCTGGACGGGCCGACGATGAGCGGCAGGTCGAGCCGGCCGTTCGCCGTCGTGACGCGGACGCCGAGGACTCCGCTGCGCTGCCGCGCACCTACCCGGACCTCGGCGATCAGCGGCCAGCGGGCGTCGTCGAGGTCGTCGGAGCTCAGGTGCAGCGCGGCGCCGCGACGCCCGCCGTGCCCCCGGAGGCCGTCCGTCGGATTATTGACGATCGAAAGGCGCGGCGCGGCGAGTCTCGGTGGCGTCCGCGGCGGGTTCGCGGGCGTCGCTGCGGGAATGTCCGCGCGCGTCGCCGCCGGACGCCCGGCGACGCCGATCGCGACGAAGTCCCATACGGCGACGGTCGACGGATCGGCGGCGTACCGGTTGTCGATGCCCCGTTCACCGCGGGCGGCCCGTTCGGCCTCGTCCTGCCGAAGCTCCCGGGCGACGACCACGAGGTCCTCGATCCGCGCGTTGAGCGTGTCGGACGGGACGCCGGACGCCGTCCGCGCACCGATGGTGGCGTGCCAGCGGGTGACGGGCGCAGCGGGCGCGCATTCGCCCCGCTCGCGGGGCGTCGTGCCGTCGCCGTCCGACCGTGCCCGCAGGGTGGTGCCGGTGCCGTCCGTCCACAGCAGGTCCGCGCGGTGGGCGGTGCGGATGAAGGTCATCAGGTACCAGATACCGGGATCGAGCGGGATTCCGGTCTCGGTACGGTGCCCGGCGTGGTCGACGACGATGTTCCCGTCGGCGTCCACGTACCACCAGGTCCGGACCGGCAGCGTCTCCTCGGCAGGGTCGTCGCTCTCCTTGACGGCGTCGTCGTGGCGGACGAGTTCGGCGAGGGTCTGCCGACGGCCGTGCACGGTGTTCTCCGCCCGCAGCCACATCATGAGGCTGACGTCGTCGCCGGTCTGCGTCCACGGGCCGGTACGCAGGTACGAGCCGGTGGGCGGCACGGCCTCGGTGAGGGTCCTGGCGCGCGGCCGCACGTCGGGCGGGGCGGGGAGGTCCGGCCCGTCCAACGTGACCACGTCCACGGTGACGGACGCTGTGGTGCGTTCGGCGGGGAGGCGGTCGACCAAAAGGGCCGCGTGCACGCCGACGAGCTCTCCGGGCCGGGCCGTCCACGTCGACAGGTAGCCCGCCACCCGTCCCACGGTTCCGGCCGTCATAGGTCGATCACTCCCCGGCGGTAGGGGATGCCGTCGGCGGCGGGCATTCTGAGGCGGCGGGCGGAGGCCACCAGGACGATGAGGGTGACCGCGTACGGGGTCGCGTACACGAGCTGCGTCGGCACCTGGTGGAGGAGGCCGAACCACGCGATCGCGGCCGCGCCGGCGGCGAGGGAGACCGCCGAGGCCCGGCGCCTCCGGCGGAGCAGGAGGACGCCGATGGCGAGGAAGGCGAGGCCGGCGGCGAGGATGAGCCCGCGGACGGCCCCGGACTGGCGGAGCTGCAGGGCGTCGGAGTACCCGAACAGCAGGGCCCCCGCGGCGGTCCCTCCGGGGCGCCAGTTACCGAAGATCATGGCGGCCAGCCCGATGTAGCCGCGCCCGGCGGTCTGCCCTTCCCGGTACAGGCCGCTGGCCACCGTCACCAGGAAGGCGCCGCCGAGTCCCGCCAGGGCGCCGGACACGACGACGGCGATGTACTTGGTGCGGTAGACGGCGACGCCGAGGCTGTCGGCCGCGCCCGGGTTCTCGCCGATGAACCGCAGCCGGAGCCCGAACGGCGTACGCCACAGGATCAGCCAGCTCAGTGCGAACAGGACGACGGCGAACAGGGTGAACCAGGAGATCTCGGCGACGAGGCCGCGCAGCAGGCCGGCCGCGTCGGACACCGCGAACCAGTCCCGGCGCTCGACGGCGCCGAGCAGGTCGGGGCTGCGCCGGCCGCCGACGTGTCCGCCCGCCAGCACGGGAACGGTGAAGGTGCCGATCGCGCCGCGGACCGGTGGCGACTGCGTCGCTCCGGCCTCGGGCAGTCCCTCCCAGTTGATCGTGGACAGGTAGCGGACGAGGCCGGGCGTCAGCAGGTTGATCGCGACACCGGAGATCACCTGGTCGACGCCGAAGGTCACCGTGGCGACGGCGTGCACGAGGCCGCCGATCGCCCCGCCCGCGGCTCCGGCGAGGACGGCCGGCCACACGCCGTGGGAGGCGCCGACCCACGCGGCGCTCCACGTGCCGAGGATCATCATTCCTTCGAGGCCGAGGTTGGTGACGCCGGCGCGTTCGCTCCACAGCGCGCCCAGGGCGGCGAGTCCGACCGGGACGGCCAGCCGCAGCGCCGCCCCGACGAGGCCCGATCCGGTCAGCGAGGGAACGCCGGCGAACGCGTGAACGGCGGCGACGATGAGCAGCCCGGCCGCCGTCGCGGCGAGCACGCGCGGTCTCGGGGCGAGACCGGCGAACACGGCGGCACGCCGCCGGACCGCGGCCGGCACGCGGACGGTGGCCGTCACAGCGCGACCTCCCGCTGCCCGGCGCGGTGTGCGGGGGCCGCCTGCCGGGCGCGGACCGCCCGCGCGGTCTGCCGCGCCGTGATCCGCTTGACCAGCTCGTACGCGATCACCACTGACAGCACGATGACTCCCTGCATGATGGTGACGATCTCCTTGGGGATGCCGTCCAGGTCGAGGATCTGCGCGCTGCGTTCCAGGAAGCCGAAGAGCAGCGCCGCCGCCGCGATCCCGGCGGGCCGGTTCCGGCCGAGCAGGGCGACGGCGATCCCGGTGAACCCGATCCCGGCCGGGAAGTCGAGTCCGTAGTCGTGGGACTGGCCGAGCAGGTACGGCAGACCCGCCAGTCCGGCCAGGCCGCCCGAGAGCAGCAGGGTCAGGACGGTCATGCGCCGCGGGTCGATCCCGTTCGCGGCCGCCGCGTCCGGGTTCAGGCCGGTCGCCCGGACCTGGTACCCGTACCAGGTCCGCGTCAGGAGATAGTGCACGCCGATCCCGACGACGACCGCGATAGCGAGGAACCCCCACAGCGCGACGGTCGGCGGCAGGCGCACTCCGACCGCCGCGAGGAGCGGGTTCAACGACGGCATCCACCCGCTCTCGGGCAGCCTGCGCGTGGCGACGCCGGAGCCTGCGGAGGAGAGGTGCTCGGCGAGCAGGTACGCGGCGAGCGCCGTCGCGATGTAGTTCAGCATCAGCGTCGAGATGACCTCGTTGACGCCCCGGACGACCTTGAGCCACGCGGCCACGCCGGCCCAGGCGGCGCCGACCGCGACGGCCGTCGCCACGATGACGGCGACGTGCAGCGGTCCCGGGAGGTGGATCACGGCGCCCAGCGCCGCGCCGGACAGCGCGCCGAGGCGGTACTGGCCCTCGACGCCGATGTTGAAGAGCTTCATGCGGAAGCCGATGGCGACCGCGAGCCCGGTGAGGAAGTACGGCACCGCCCGGTTGACGGCGGAGACCACCGACTCGGGCGTCCGCGCGTAGTCGGCCATGACCGTGAACGTGTGCCACGGCGAGTGTCCCGACGCGACGAGGACGAGCGCGGCGACGAGCACCGCCAGCAGCGCCGCCGACACCGGGGCGGCGGCGCCGAGCGCGGCGCGCCGGGCCACGGCCCTCACCGTCCGTCCCCTTCGGCGCTCCCCGGCCGGGCGCGCTTCGAGGCGCCCCGCTCGGCGGCGCCCGCTTCGGCGTCGTCGCGGCCGGTCATCAGCGCCCCCAACCGGCGCGGGGTGAGACGACCGGCCGGTATGGGGCCGCTGACGCGACCGGAGAACGCGACGTAGACGGTGTCGGACAGGGCGATGAGCTCGTCCAGATCGGCTGAGACCAGCAGGACGGCGAGGCCGTCGTCCCGCGCGTCGCGCAGGTGCCGCCACAACTGCGCCTGGGCGCCGACGTCGACGCCGCGGGTCGGGTGGGCGGCCAGCAGGACCTTCGGCCGTGTGGACATCTCGCGGCCGAAGACGAACTTCTGCTGGTTCCCGCCCGACAGCGCGTACGCCGGCGTGCCCGCGCCGGGCGCCTTGACCGCGTACTCGCGGATCACCTCGGCGGTGGCGTCCCGCACGGCCCGCCGGTCGATGCGCCAGGAGCGCAGGCTCCCGCGCAGCCGCTCGTTGCCCAGCAGCAGGTTCTCCCACAGCGCCGCGCGCAGCAGCATGCCGTGCCGGTGCCGGTCCGCGGCGATCGACGCCAGGCCGAGCCGGCGCCGCTCGGCGACGCCGAGCGGCGTGACGTCCCGGTCGCCGAGGCCGATCGTGCCCGCCCGGACCGGCAACAGGCCCAGGACGGCATCGAGCACCTCGTTCTGCCCGTTGCCCTCGATGCCGGCCAGCCCCACGATCTCGCCCGCGCGCACGGTCAGCGACACGTCCTCGATCGGCGGCCGGTCGGGCGCGCCGGCGGCGACCTCGCGCAGGCGCAGCCCGACCGCCTCCCGCGGCCGGGTCGCGCGGGGCGGGACGTCGGGCAGCCGCCCGCCGACCATCATCTCGGCGAGGCCGTCCTTGGTGGCGTCCGCGCGGTCCACGGTGCCGACGACCCGTCCGGCGCGCATGACGGTGATCCGGTCGGCGGCGGCCAGCACCTCGTCCAGCCGGTGGGAGATGAACAGCACGGAGATGCCGCGTGCGCGCAGGCTGCGCAGGCTTTCGAGCAGCCGGTCGACCTCGGCCGGCACCAGGACGGCGGTCGGCTCGTCCAGGATGATCACCCTGGCGTCGCGGTACAGCACCTTGATGATCTCCACACGCTGCCGTTCGCCGACCGACAGGTCGCCGACAGTGCGGTCGGGGTCGACGGTGAGGCCGTGCGAGCGGCCGATGCCGGCGATCCTGGCCCGTGCGGCCGGCCGGTCCAGCAACCCACGGCGCCGGGTCTCGGCGCCGATGACGACGTTCTCCCAGACCGGAAGGTTGTCGGCGAGCATGAAGTGCTGGTGGACGAGCCCGATGCCCGCCGCGATCGCGGCGCGCGGCGTGGCGAAGCGGACCTCCCGCCCGGCCACCCTCAACGTCCCCCGGTCGGGCCGGTCCTCCCCGTAAAGGATCTTCATCAGCGTCGACTTCCCGGCGCCGTTCTCCCCGACGATCGCGTGGATCTCCCCGGCCCGGACGGTCAGGGACACGTCGTCGTTGGCCAGCACGCCGGGGTAGCGCTTGCTGATGTGCAGGGCCTGCAGCACGGCCGTCGCCTGGTCGGTCATGGCGTGGTCGGTCATGGCGTGGTCGGCACGGTGATCTGCCCGGCGATGATCTGCTTCTTCAGCGCCTCCAGCCTCGGCGCGATGTCCGTGATGAAACCGCCGCTGGTCGCGTAGCCGACACCGTCCTGCGCCAAGCCGAACCGGACGCTGCCGGACTGCGGCCGCCCGTCCGCAAAGTCCTTGACGAACGCCGAGACGGCCACGTCCAGGTTCTTCGTCGCGCTGGTCAGCACGTGGGGCCGCGCGGCGGGATCGACGGTCTGGTACTGGTCGCCGTCGACTCCGACGGCCCACCTGCCGGCGGCGGTCGCGGCCTGGAAGACGCCGCGTCCCGACGCCCCGGCGGCGTGGAAGACGATGTCCGCGCCGCCGTCGTACATGCCCTTGGCGGCCTCCCTCGCCTTGTCCGGGGACGAGAAACCGGAGAAGTCCGGAGGCTGGGTCAGGTACGTCACGTCGATCTTGATGCCCGGCCTGACCTTCCGCGCGCCGGCCGCGTAGCCGGCCTGGAACTTCTCCTGCGGCGGCGTCTGCACCCCCGCGACCAGGCCGATACGGCCGGTCTTGGACTTCAGCGCGGCGGCGGCGCCGACCAGGTAGGACGCCTGTTCCTCGGAGAAGACCAGCCCGGTGACGTTCGGGGCCTTGACCGTGTCGTCGTCGATGATGGCGAACCGGGTCTTGGGATAGGCGGCGGCGAGCTTCCCGACCGGATCCTCGAAGAGGAACCCGACACAGATGATCGGGTTGTACCCGGTGTCGGCGAGCAGGCGGAGCAGCTCTTCGCGGTCGGTTCCGCCCGAGTTCGGGCTGAGCTCCTTGGCGGTGATGCCGAGGTCCCGCTTCACCGCGTCGACGCCCGAGGCGACGCCGTCGTTGAACGACTTGTCGCCACGTCCGCCGATGTCGTACACGACGCCGAGTTTCACCTTCACGTCCGTGCGGCCCCCCGTGGTGGACGTCCCCGTGGACGCCGCGCCGCCGGAATCACCGCACCCGGCGAGCGACGCCGCCGTAAGCAGGCACGCGGCGGCCGCCGCTCCCGCCATTCGAATTCTGCGCATGGGGGGACCTCCTGGGGATCTCGGGGCCGGCCGCCGGCGAGCTGGCTCGGCGGCGACCCGGTGGGCGCACCGTAACCTACATAACTGGCAAGTGACAAGTACTTGTCTGTTAAGTGGGTGAGCTGCGATGATCCGGCCATGCGAACGAAATCACCGGATGACGAGCACGACCCGTCCACGCTCTCGCCCGACTGGATCCGGGCACTGCCCAAGGTGCTGCTGCACGACCACCTGGACGGCGGAGTCCGCCCGGAGACGGTCATCGACCTCGCGGCCGAGGCCGGCGTCGCCCTGCCGGTCCGCGGCGCCCGCCCGCTCGCCCAGTGGTTCGCCGACAACGCCGACTCCGGCAGCCTGGCGACCTACCTCCGCGGGTTCCGCTACACCTACGGGCTCATGCAGAACGCCGCCGCGGTGGAACGAGTCGCCTATGAGGCCGTGGCGGATCTGGCCGCCGACGGCGTGGCCTACGCCGAACTGCGGATCGCGCCCCAACTCCACACGGAGGCCGGGCTCACCATGCTCGGCGCCCTGCGCGCCGCCGAGGCCGGACTACGCGCCGGGGCCGACCACGCCAGGGCCGCGGGGACCCACATCGACGTCCGCCTGATCGCGTGCGTCGAGCGGGACCTGCCGATCGACGAGGCGGCGATGGACGCCTTCATCACCGCGTGGAAGCTGGGCCTGATCGTCGGCGTCGATCTCGTCGGGCCCGAACTCGGTCACCCGGCCGCGGCGCACACGCGGCAATTCGAACGCGCCTTCCAGGCGGGCGTGCCGGCGACGATCCACGCGGGCGAGGCGGACGGCACCGAGTCGATCCGGCAGGCCATCGAACTGCTGCACGCCCGGCGCATCGGACACGGCGTGGCGCTCGGCGACGAGGTGCCCGAAGGCGCCGAACCCGCGGACGGCTCGGTCGCGAAACTCGTGCGCGACCGGGGCATCACCGTCGAATGCTGCCCGACGTCCAACGTCCACACCGGCGGAGCGGCGACCGTCGACGCCCACCCCATCCTCCGGATGGCGCGCTGCGGAATCAACGCGACGGTCAACACCGACAACCGGCTCATGAGCCGGACCAGCCTGAGCCAGGAGACGGCGCTGCTCGCCACCGCGCTCGGCGCGGGGCCCGACGAGATCCGCGACTTCCACGTACGGGCCGCCGAGGCGGCCTTCCTGCCCCCCGCCGAACGCCGACGGCTGGCCACCCGGATCGCCCAGTTCGACGACGGAAACGACGCACTCTCAACCTAGGAACGCATTTCCCAACTCATACATGGCCCGAAACACCAGCGATGCATGCGGCCAATTCTATTCCAATCACCAGACCTTCGAGTACCTGGAGTGAGCTATGCAGGTCACGAGGCACAACACCGAAGAGCTTTTACCTCAGCAGCTATTCGCGAGTTGGCAGCAGCGCGGCGCCAAGGCACTCACACCCACGTGGCTGGAATGCGATGGCCCTCGCGATTTCCGGGCCCGGGCACTGGGAATGGCACTGGACGGCGTGCACATGTGCGAATTGACGCATCCGCCGGTGCGGATACACAGAACCGCGAGACAGATCCGTGGCTGCGATCCGGAGGCATACCAGGTCAACCTCGTCTTCAGCGGGAAGGCGGCCGTCCGTCAGGCGGGGCGCGAGACCGTCTTCGGAGCTGGACAGTTCACCCTGGCGTCCTCCAGCGGGCCGAGGAGTTCAGCCCCCAAGACGCACCGCCCCTGGCCCGTACCACCGCCGACCTGCTGGCCGCCGTTCTGGCCCACCGCGTGGACGGCCCTCTGACCGAGACGCCCAAATTCCAGCGGCGGCTACTGCGCTTACGCATCGACGAGTTCATCCAGCAGCGGCTGACCGATCCCAACCTCAGCCCGGCCACTACCGCCGCACCGCGCTCGCCCAACACCGCGTACCTCGACTACGTGAGGACCTCGTTCGCCCGCCTGAAAGCCGAACAGCACCAGTTGCTCAGCCTCACCGCCCCTCATTAGCGACAGCGTCAGTCCTGCTTGGCGAGGCCGTCGCCGAGCAGCGCCAGGATCCGTTCGGCGCGCTTGCGTCCCGAGTACTCGGCCACCCAGCCCAGGGCGGCGGACGCGGCGAACAGTTCCTCGGCGGTCACGTCCGGACGCACCTCCCCGGCCTCCTGCGCCCGCGTCAGCAGACGCTCCGCGGCGCGCATCATGGCCGACGACGAGGCGTGCAGCTCGGATTCGTCGTCGCCCAGGGCGCCCAGCACCGAGGCGGGAAGGCCGCGGCACGCTCCGGAGCGTTCGGAGAACAGCTTGAGCCAGCCGATGAGGGCGTCGCGCGGACTGTCGGACTCGATGGCCTTCTCCGCCGCCGCGCGCATGTTCTCCAGGCCAGTGCGGAGTACAGCCTCCAGCAGCGCGTCCCGCGTGGGGAAGTGCCGGTAGAGCGTCCCGATCCCGACGCCCGCGCGGCGCGCGACGTCCCGCAGCGACGCGTCGGTGCCCTGCTCGTCGAAGACCTCACGGGCCACGGCCAGCAGGGTCTCCCGGTTCCTGCGGGCGTCCGCCCGCGGTTCGGCGCTCACGGTCCGTCCAGCCAACGCGGTTCTCCTCGCCGGGTCGTGTTGATATTCGGAGCACTGCTCCGTATATTTCCGGAGCGGCGCTCCATATAGTACCCGGCGCCCTCGTTCCCGACAGGAGGGACCTCACCATGACGGCGGACAACGACGAGAGCCCGCCCACCGCCGCGCCGGGTGGTCCGGCATGCTTCTCCCCGGCGCTGCGCAACGTGGTCATCGTGACCACGCTCGGCTCGTTCATGGCGTTCCTGGACTCGACGATCGTCAACGTCGCGCTCCGGACACTGTCGGTCGAGATGACGGCCTCGCTGGCCACCATCCAGTGGCTGACGACGGCCTACCTGCTGGCGATGGCCGCGGTCATCCCGGCCGCCGGCTGGTTCGCGACGCGGCTGGGCGGCGGGCGCGTCTACATCGTCGCGGTGCTGGTCTTCACCGCGGCGTCGCTGGCCTGCGGGCTCGCCGGGAACGTCGAGCAGCTGATCGCCTTCCGGGTGGCGCAGGGCACCGCGGGCGGCCTGCTGCTGCCGATCTCGCAGATGATCACCATGCGCGCGGCGGGTCCGGCGCTGCTGGCCCGGGTCATGGCGGTCAGCGGCGTGCCGACCATCCTGGCCCCGGTCGTCGGCCCCACCATCGGCGGCCTCCTGGTGGAGCACGCGGGCTGGAGCTGGATCTTCTACGTCAACATCCCGCTCGGCCTGCTGACCGCACTACTGGCGGTCCGGTTCCTGCCCGCCGACGACCGCTCGGGACGCGCCCGGCTGGACGTGCCGGGCCTGACCCTCGTCACCGCGGGCAGCGTCGCCCTCACCTACGGCCTCGCCGAGATCGGCGCGACCGGTCACGTGACCGACGCCGAGGTCCTGACCGCGGTGATCGGCGGCCTCCTCCTGGCCGCACTCTTCGTCGCACACGCCCTGCGGGTCGAGCAACCGCTGGTCGACCTGCGGCTCTACAAGAACAAGATGTACGCGGCCGCCTCCGTCACCAACATCAGCCTGGGCGCCACCGTCTTCGGCGCCGTCATTCTGATGCCGCTGTACTTCCAGATCGTCCGGCACGAGGACGCGGTGAACACGGGCCTGCTGCTCATCCCGCAGGGCCTCGGCGCGGCCATCGCCATCAGCCAGGCCGCCAGGCTCACCGACCGGTTCGGCAGCGGCCGTGCCTCCCTCGCCGGCGGCCTGGTCGCCGTGATCGGGACCGTCCCCTTCGCGTTGATCCAGAACGACACCGGCTACTGGTTCCTCGGCGCGATGATGTTCGTGCGCGGGTTCGGGATCGGGGCCTGCGCGGTGCCCGCCGTCGCCGCCGCCTACCGGGCGATCTCCCCTGCGAAGATCCCGGACGCCACCGTGCAACTGAACGTGGGCCAGCGCATCGGCGGGTCCGCGGGCACCGGGCTGTTCGCCGTCATCCTGCAGAACCGGCTGGACGAGGCGACCGGACCCGCCGCACAGGCCGAAGGGTTCGCCACCGCCTTCTGGTGGGTGCTCGGCATCGCGTTCGTGGCCACCGCGCCGTCCCTCGGCCTGATCGCGCTGGAACGCAGCACGAAGCGGGACGCGGCCACGGCCGGGGAGGCGACGGCGGCCGGGGCACCGTCCCGACCGCGGCGATGAGGGCCGCACCCACCCTCGGACGTCGGCGAAGTTGGGCGAGCTGGCCGGGAATCCCGTAGCGGCGGCCGGAAAGCCGCTGCGGACCTGCGCGGGCTACAGGGCCTGGCCCGACTGCGAGAACAGACCGGCGACCCCGCGGCACTGAGCGGCTCCGCCGCTTCGGCCTGACCGCCGCCGGTACCGTCATGATACGAGTCCGCGCCCTGAACCATCGGCTCTCGGAGTCTCGCGGCCATGCCGTCTTCACGGCCCACGGTTCCTTAAAGAAGCGTGGAGGGTGTGAGAACAGATTGTTCGGCCGAACCAGGTGCCCGCCGTTCTCGGGCCGTCCCTTGTCGGACCGTCGACGCGCGATGAACAGGACCACGAACCGGGTTAGGCACTGCTGCTGGCGCGACCGCTCAGGGTCGGCTACTGCCAGGGGAGCGGCCGGAAGCGCTGGTCGGTGAAGAGTCTGGCAGGAGGGTGGTGAGCAGGTAGCAAAGGACGCCCATGGTGGTGAGAGTCAGTATTGAGGCGCTTTCGACAAGGAGGGCGGGGGCGGCGGAGTGCACTGCGGCGGCCAGTGGCCAGCAGACCAGGCCGTACGCGGCGGCGTAGGCGCCTGCGGGCAGAGGTAGCAGCAGCAGCCGTCGGGCGCCGTGGAGGTGACCGCCCAAGAGGAACTGGAGTGCTCCCGTCAGCAGGCCGGTCATGATGAACGCGGCAGGCCATGCGGGCGGGAGTCCGCAGATCTTGTAGGGCTGGTTCCCCTGGTAGGTGTAGAGGTGGAATAGATTGATGGCGCACTGTTCGAAGGCGAATTCGGTCGCGTAGAGCACTGCCGCCATTTTCCAGAATCGGGCTCGTGGCCAGTGGTTGGTGAGGGCGAGAAAGGCCAGGTATCCGGCTCCGGCGATATAGACGGGAAACGCGGTCGCCATGTAGGGCGAGATCGTGACATCAAAGGCGCGGTAGTAGACGGGGTGGTCGGTGGCCGGGGCGGTGTGCAGGCCTGCCAGCAGGCGTGCTTGGGCGTCGCTGAGAGTGGACGGTACCGCCCCCATAAGCAGGATTCCCAGGTCGGGGCTGCGGTGCCGTCTCCATTCCCGTATGGCCCAGATGGTCAGAGCGGTTGTGGCGGCGGCGAAGGTGGCGACGACCAGGGCGTTGCCGATCTGCTGCTCGATGCTTCCGTGCAGCGGGCCTGTGGAGGAGGTCATGGCGGGCTCCCGAACGCCGCGCGGCGTCGGTCGGCGCCGAAGAGCACGCATCGTGTCAGCACCGGCGGGGACAGGAGGCGGGCCGGTCGGCGGGTGAGATGCATGACCTCCAGAAAGGCGGCTTGGACTGTGTCGCTGCGGGTCGCGGCGGTCAGCACCCGCTCCAGGTAGCGGCCTTGGATCTGCTCGCGCAGACCCGGCCGCTCGCCCGCGGCGGCGCGCCAGCGCAGGTCGGCTGTGGTCGCGACCTGCCAGGCCGGCTGGTTGGCACGGGCGAGGAGCCGGTGATAACGAAGGGAGAAGCCGGTGGGGCGCGGGTCGGTGTCGAGGCACCGCGCCAGGACCAGTGCCCCGGACGCGGCGGTGCTCATGCCTTGGGCGTAGAGGGGATTGAAAGTGCAGGCGGAGTCGCCCAGGCAGATGAGGTTGCCGGGGTGGCGGGTGAGACGGTCAAGGTGGCGGCGGCGGTTGTCGGTGCTTGCGGTGACGGTCACCGGGGAGAGCGGTTCGGCGTCGGCGATGGCGTCGGCGATGGCGCCCGCGTGCAGGCTTTGGGCGAAGCTGACGAAGGCATCGTCGGCATGGGTCGGCCGGTGCTCGCCGACGCCGAGGAGGGTGACCAGCCACCGGTCGTCTTCGATGGGCATGAGGACGGCACCGCGCGGGTGGTGGGGCGCGCCAGGCTGCACGTAGCAGGCTCGCCACCCCATGCTCCTTCCGGGCGGCCGATACTGGCGGCTGGCGTATCCCAGGCCGGAGGACACGATCGTGACTGGTGGTATGGGAAGACCCGCCTCGTGCAACCAGTGGTCGATGCGCGAGCTTCTGCCGGTGGCGTCGACGACCAGGTCAGCAGGCAACTCGGTCACGGTGTCGCTGCCGGTTTCCCTCGCCAGCACGGTTTCCACGGTTTGGCCGCGCAGCCGGAGTCCCTGGACGCTGTGCCGCTGCCGCAGCTGGACGCGCGGGTGGGCGAGCACACGCCTTCTCAGCAGCCATTCCAGGTGGGTGCGGCTGAGGCCGTAGGCGCGCAGGTTGGACGGAAACCGCCTGGCCCAGCCGTGTGAATTGTGGATGGCGACCTCGGTGGCGAAGTCGCCGACGAGGAATCCGCGGGCGGCGAGGTCGGCGGTGAAGCCGGGCAGAAGGGCGTCCATGTCCATTTGACCGCGCACGGCCAGGGCGTGGACGTGCGTTGCCTGCGGTACTCCGCGGCGGGTCACCGGTTCGTCGGGCAGGAGGTCACGTTCGACCACGACGATGCGGGCGAAGTAGCCGGTCAGGGCGGCGGCAGCCAGCAGTCCGCCGATGCCCGCGCCCAACACGACGGCCTGGTCGCGCGGAAGCGTGGACGGGACTGTTCTCACCGCGGTGCTCCGGCGTCCTGGAGGGCGTCGACGGCGCCCGGGCGCTGCGGGAGCCAATCGGCCAGGCCCGCCGCGTTCTGGATGATGTGTCGGTGGTTGTGGCACCTCATGTCAGGGCCCGGTCATGTGGCGGCCGACTTCACCGGAGTCCAGTTGCCCGAGAATCCAGTCGGCGAGGCTCGCCGCGGTGGGTTTGACCCAGATCACGCCAGGTTTGATTTCGATCCCCAACGCGCTCTGGAGGCGTTGTTGAAGTTGGATCGCCCCAAGCGAGTCGACGCCGAGCATGACCATGCTGGTGTGGGGGCCGATGTAGCGGGCGGTGCCGCCGAGGAGGTCACGGATCTCCCCGATGATGAGCCCCTCGACGATTCGGCGGCGTTCACTCTCGTCCTGCGTCGCGAGCACCCGCAGGCGCGCCGGGGATGCGGCGGTGGCGGGCGACTGCCTTTCGCCGCACAGGTCGGCGAGGAGGGTCGAGGAGCGGACCGACCGATAGGGCGCCGTCCAGGCGTCCACATCGAGGGCTGAGTAGGCGATCTGGTGGTGTCCTTCCTTCAGTATGCGTTCGAGTGCGTCCGCGCCGTCGACGGGAGAGATCGTCACGAAGCCTCGTTGGGCCAGATGCCGCCCGCGTCCGACCTGGCCCCAGGCGCCCCACTGGATTCCGGTGGCGGGCAGGCCCTCGCTGACGCGGTGTGCGACAAGGGCGTCGAGGTAGGCGTTGGCGGCGGCGTAGGCGCCTTGCCCCGGAGACCCGAGGAGGGAGGCGACGGACGAGTAGACGACGAAGAAGTCAAGGTCGGTGCTGTGGGTGGCCTGGTGCAGTGTCCAGGCGCCCTCGGCCTTCCCCCGCCATACTCGGCCGAGGAGTTCGTCGTCGAGATTGACCAGGGTGGCATCTTCAACGACACCGGCAGCGTGGAGGACTCCGCGCAGGGGCAGCCCGCCTCGGGTCGCGGCGTCCAGCAGCCGATGGGCGGTCGTGGGGTCAGCGACGTCACCGGTGACGACCGGGAGTTCCGTGCCGGAAGCGGCGCGCAGCCTGGCAAGTTCTTCGGCCGCCGGTTCTGATGGTTCCCGGCGGCTGCAGACGACCACGCGGCCGGCGCCGCGTTCGGCGAGGCGGCGCACGGTGAGAAGGCCGAGCCCGCCCAGTCCGCCGGTGACCACGTAAGCGGCGCCTTCCCGCACGGGACGGGGCAGGCCGGTCACGGTATCCGGCGCGCCGCCGGCCTTGACGCGGGCGACGGCACGGACGCCGTGCCGCCAGGCGATCTCGGTGATCGCGGGCGGGTCGGCGAGCAGGTCCGGCAGAACCGATTCCAGCGGGGTCGCGGCGGCCACCTCCAGCGCGCTGGGCAGCAGGTCGGGGTGTTCGAACGCGGCGACCCGGAGGAGGCCCCGGACACCCGCGGCGGCAAGCGGATCATCGCCTCGCCACATCACCCACAACCGTGGCGGGTTCCGCCGGGCCGAGAGGTTCTGGAGCACGGCCAGCGTCCGGGCCACCGCGGAGCGGGCGGCCTGCGGGGTCGGGACGACGGCCTGGCCGTCGAGGGCGAGCACGACGTGGGTGGTGGCCGCGGCGGGTCCGTCGTCCAAGGCGGCGCGGAGCCGGGCCGAGTCCAGCGGGGCGGCCGTGTGGACCAGGGTGGCGCTGCCGGCGGCCCGCACTCCGAGCAGTTCGGCCAACTGTTCGGCCCACAGGCATTCCTGCGGGTGGACGACCAACCATCGCTGGCCGGGCGAGACCGGCGCTTTGGCGGGTTTCTCTGCAATCCAGTCGAGGTGGTACAGACGTGCGGTGTACCGCTCCTCGGCCGGGGTGATGTTGGTCAGGCGCAGGTCTCGGACCTCGGCGAGAACCGCGCCCTCACCGTCCACGAGGGCCCCGGACGCGCGACAGGCGAGATCGTCGGCCTCGTGCAGTCGGACGTGCGCGGTCGCGGTGTGCGCGGTGGGGCCGTGGACGAGAATCTCCCCGCAATCCGAGACCACGACGGGCCCTGGGCTGAGGGCACAGCCGTTCAGCCAGGCCGCCACGACGGTCTGCACCATCTCGTCGACCAGGGCCGGGTGCGCCAAGAACGGGGAGGCCGACACCCGAGCGCTGTCCGCGAGAGAGAGCCTGGCGACGGCTCGATCGTGGTCGGGACCTATCTGGATCCGGGAGATCGCGGAGAAGGCGGCACCGTGGAACACGTCATGGCGGCCGCGCAGGGTCTGCTGAAGCGCCGCGAGCGGGGAATCGCTCCATTCCTCGTCCGGGCTGTGCAGGACGCCCGAAGAAGGCGGCGCCTGGTTCACCGGATCGAGCGCCCGGACGGTGGCGTGAGCGTGCACGAAACGACCGTCGTCGCCTAGTGTAAGGACTTCCCCGCGGGCCTGGTCCCCGGCGCGGACCAGCAGCGTCGTGACCCTGGGCTCCGGATCGAGGACCAGCCGCCTTTCAATCCGCAGATCGCTGAGAGCGACCGAGCGCGTCCCGAAGACCTCGGCGCCCGCCGCAAGCAGCATCTCGGCGAACCCGGTGCCGGGCAGAACAGGGGTTCCCGCCACCCGGTGGTCGCCCAGCCATGGCAGCGTCCGGGGGCTGACAGGGGTCTGCCACAGATGCCGGTCGGGATACTCCGGGTCGGTCACATGGCCGCCGAGCAGAGCGTGTTCATCAGCCGCGGGCAGCTGCGGGGCGACGAGGACATACGGCGGACGGTCGCCACCGTGACGCGTGCGGTTCCAGGCCGTGCCGGGCACATCGGCGAGATCGCCATCGCCGTAGCGAGTGCCGAACCCGATACCGTCGCAGCCGGCCACGTGCGCGGTGGCCAGGTGACATAAGAACGTCTCCGAGTCGTCGGCGCCCCGCCGGAGCGACCCCACCGCCACGACGTCATCGATGCCCGCGGCGCGTGCGGTGTCCTGCACGGGACCGGCGGCGAGGGGATGGGGGGTGCACTCGACGAACAACCGGTGACCGTCGGCGAGCGCGGCCTCGACCGCGCGCTGGAAATGAACCGTGTCGCGCTGGTTACGGACCCAGTACGCGGCGTCCAGCGGACCGGGTCTCCGAGAATCGTCTCTGACGGTGGAGTAGAAGGCGATGGGGCCGGGCTCTTGGGGGTCCAAGTCCCCCAGGACTTCCCGGAGTTCGTCGATCATCGGGTCGACCTGCGCGGAATGCGAGGCCACGTCGACATCGACCATGCGAGCCACGGCACCGGACGCGTTCCAGGCTTCGACCAAGGCACGGACCTGCCGGGCGTCACCGGAGACCACCGTGCTGTGGGGCGCGGTGACGACCCCGATCGACACGCCGTCAGCGCCCATCGACTCGATCGCCTCCCGGGCTGCGTCTAGGTCGAGCATGACCGACGCCATGGCGCCGTGCGCGATCCGAGCGAGGAGCGCAGCCCGCCGACAGATGACCTTGGCTCCGTCCTCGGGGGTGAGGACGCCCGCCACCACCGAGGCGGCGATCTCACCGAGGGACTGGCCGACGACCGCAGCGGGTTCGATGCCCCAGGACCGCCACACAGAGGCGAGCGCCACTTGAATGCCGAACAAGGTGGGTTGGATACGGTCGACGCCGATGAGCCCGCCCGGCTCCAGGATCAGTTGGCGCAGGGAGAACCCGGACTCTGCTTGGATCAGCGGTTCGAGCTCGTCGATCGCCGCGGCGAAGACCGGCTCGTGCGTGAGGAGTCCCCGGCACATCCCGGCATACTGCGATCCCTGCCCGGTGAACACGAACACCGGCCCTCGGTGATCCGGCGGCAGGACGGGGGTTCCCTCGGCCCACCCCGCACTCTCCTCCCCCGCGGCGTACGACCGGCACCGGCCGCTGAGCTCGGCGTGGTCCCGGGCGACGATTCCCAGCCGGTGGTCGGCATGAGTGCGACGCAGTGCCAGGGTGTGCGCCACGTCTCGGAGCGGGACCTGGGCGCCTTCCCTCTCGGTCCAGTCGGCCAGCCGAGTCGCAGAGGCGGCGAGAGACGGCGCGGAATTGGCCGACAGCAGGAACAGCCTGGGGCCCGCGTCCAGCGTGCGCCGCTTCGCCGCTACACGTCGCGGGCGCGCGGGAGCCGCTTCCAGAACAAGGTGCCCGTTGGTCCCGGTGACACCGTAGGAGCACACGGCGGCCAGCCGGGACCCGTCCGGCACAGGCCACGCGGTCACGCTCGTCGGGACGAACAACCGCGACCGGTCGTCGTGGACGATCGCCGGGTTCCATTCGGCGAAGTTCTGGTTGGGCGGGACGGCACCCCGCCGTAGACATTCAATGGCCTTGATGACCCCGGCGACCCCGGACACGGGCTCGGTGTGCCCGATGTTGGTCTTGACCGAGCCGAGCGCGCACCGTCCTCGGCCCCGGCCGTACACGGCGTTGATCGAGTCGTACTCGATCGGGTCGCCGACCATGGTGCCCGGTCCATGCGCCTCGACCAGCCCGACGTCGCCCGGGTCGACACGCGCCCTGGCGACGGCGTCGCGGAACAACGCCTGCTGCATCTCGCTCGACGGCGCGGTGAGCCGGGCCGTCTGACCATCGTTGTTGACCGCGCTGCCGAGGATGACCGCGAGCACCCGGTCCCCGTCCCGCCGCGCGTCCGCCAGCCGCTTGAGCAGCAGCACCCCGGCGCCCTCGCCCCGCACGTACCCGTCGGCACGAGCGTCGAAGGCGTGACAGGCACCGCGCCCGGACAGCAGCAGCGGCGCCTCGAGATAGTGGGTCTGCGGCGAGAGCATCAGCATCACGCCACCCGCGAGCGCGGCATCACACTCACCCAAGGTCAGAGCTCCGCAGGCGGCATCCACCGCCACCATGCCTGCGGAGCAGTGCGTACCGATCACCATCACCGGGCCGCGCAGGTCCATCGAGAACGCGACTCTCCCCGCCGGTCCCGCATGAAAGTTCCCAAAGAGGTAGGGGCTGTTGGGCGCATCCTCCACCGGCCGTTCCTCGCGGAAGAGGTTGTCCACCGCGTAGGTGCCGACGTAGACCCCGGTACGGGTGCCGCGCAACCCGCCCACTGGAATCCCGGCGTGCTCCACCGCCTCCCAGGCGGTCTCCATCAATACCCGCGCCTGCGGATCCACCCACGCTTGCTCCGCGGGCGCGACGGACAGCGCTTCGGGCTCCCACGCCCACACGTCACCGTCGAGGAAGCAGCCCACAGCGGTCCGTTCTCGCAACTCCGGGTCGTGCAGCAGTGCCAACTTCCCGGCATCCCACCGGGCCGCGGGCACCCGGCCGGCCGTCTGACGGCCGTCGGCCGCCAACCGCCACAATCCGGCCAACGTCTCCACCCCACCAGGAAACCGGCAACCCACACCGATGATCGCAATCGGTACACCGCTGGCAGCAGACATCACAAGCCTCTTCTCCAAGACAGAAAACTGACCGGACGCCAGCCATCCAATGTCCCCAATACTCGATAAGGACGGCTACTCAGGCGCATACGTGCGGTACGAACATTGATAAACCTCGCACTCACGTCAACTCATCTCAACCACCCTTTCCTTCCCGGGAGAAATGGCCCGTCCTGTCCGCGTGGCGAATCTTCACCACCGGTTCGCCGACCGGGACTCGGCACCGCCGCCGGTCCAGCAGCGGTGATCAACCGCTACCGCCGTCCAAGACGACCCGCACCAGCCCTGCAGCTACCCGCCCCTCGGCCATCACCGCCTCCTCTTCCCAGGTCGCATCTCACCCAAGGAGGACTGTTCTGCAATTATTAGACCCGACCACAAACCGACACAATACCCGCATTCAAGGTTTTTCCGACCCAAATCAAAACGATCACGGATCTCAAGATTAACTGACAATGAATCTTGAAGAAGAGTCACAAATTTCCTCCTGCAACGCACCGAGTAATGTGAAAATCAGACGTGACACTGTTCGCGAATGTCTTACCGGATCCGCTACAGCGTGGCGGTGCCTGAGTGAGGTAATCGGACGCCTGTTCGGGCGAGACCATCGGGGAGCGCCCGTAGCGCGTACGACCCGCCTGAACTCCCGTTCGGAGCCGAAGCCGAGGTCCACCAGAATGTGACCGCCTCCCGCGATGCCTTCACCGCCAGCGGAAACGAGTACTTCATCAACGTCGGCGAGCAGAGCAAGATCCTCTCCGCAGGATCACCGGGGCGGGTAATCGGTGAGCTAGTCGAGCAAGCCGCGCTGGCATTGGAGGTTCATCAAGCGTTCGAGGCGAACACGTCCAGGCAGGTGCAAGTGCTGTCGGCGTACCCGCCCGCCCCGTCGGTCGGAAAACCGGGCGGGTGTCCCAGCGACCGGTGAGGGTGGAAGACCTGGACTGACCAGGCATCACCGCGCGGCCCGGTAAAAGAACGCGCCATCGCGTACCGGTCCCCACGCCGTCGCCTTCCAGCCCGCAGGTCCTGCTACCGGTCGTGTTCCCAGTTGCTTACCCCCGAGCGGGGCCGGACCGAGGTGAGCGAGCAGGTAGAACAGCCAGGTAATGGCGGCACCCGCGACGACCGCGCCGCGCGAAGGCCCCGGACGAGCGACCCTGCCGCCACGTCCGAAGCCCGACGAGAGCGAGCGGGGCGCTCACTCGCCAGTCCCACGCGGGGCCGCCCGGCCCCTGGTCAGCGATACATGAGAACCGCGCCGTGCTGGCACGCCGCTGGCGTGCCAGCGCCGTGCTGGCACGCCGCTGGCACAAACGGCGCCTCAACCGACTCAACGAAACCATCGCCAGAAGGTGCTCGGACGCATCGAACGCCACAAGGAAGAACTGAAGCAGGACGCCGACCTGCTGTCCTCGATCGCGCAGGAACTCGTCGACGTCCGCATCCTGGAGAACGAGAAGCCGAGTTCCTCACCTGCGGAAGCGGGCGAGTAGCCGTGGGACGACCGCCTCTGCCCGTGGGCACGGCCGGAAAGATCCGCTTCGACAAACTGGGCAAGCAACGCGTGCGAGCACGGGTCGAGGTCCGGGACTACGACGGGGAAACCCGCGAGGTCAACAGGTCCGGCCCTACTCGCGCGGCGGCCGAACGACGGCTGAAGGAGGCGCTGCGTGATCGGGTCGGCCTCCCGACCAACGGGAAGATCACCGCGGACACGCGGCTACGCGACGCCGCGACGCTGTGGTGGGAGGAGGCAGAGGAGTCCGGCAACCTGTCGGAGCAGACACACGAGATCTACCAGCGCGCTCTGAAAAGGATCCTCAAGGGCCTCGGCGGCCTGCAGATGCGTGAGATCGACGTGCCGGCGGCGGACCGGTTCATCAAGGCCGTGCGGAAGAACAACGGCGCCAGCGCGGCCAAGACGGCCAAGGGAGTGCTGTCACTGCTGCTCGGAATGGCCGTGCGTCACGGCGCCCTCGGGGCGAATCCGGTCCGCGAGACGGCCAAGATCTCCACCGGCAGGCCAGCTCGGGTGCGGGCCCTCACCCCGGCCGAGGAGACCGCCATGCTGACCAAGGTCGCCGCCGACCAACAGGCCCGGCAACGCGACGTCCCCGAACTGGTGGAGTTCCTGGACGGCACCGGGATGAGGATCGGTGAGGCCCTGGCCGTCCGGGCCGAGGTGATCGACCTGGAGGCCGGTGTCCTGGACACCTCACACCCGTACGGTGACCGGATGATCACGATGATCAGCGGCGACGGCACGCCGACCCATCACCGGGCGGGAGACGCCGGCCTGCTGTTCCCGGCCTGTTCGGCGGCGTGCGCAACACCAGCAACGCCAGCCGGGATCCTTCACAGGGAGCATTCGTAAATCGGGAGTATTTCGGGACCGCAACACAGAAGCCGCTGGCCAAACATGCGCTGGCCAGCGGCTTTGTGTCAAGTGGAGGTGGCGGGAATCGAACCCGCGTCCTTCGGTGATGGGTCAGGGCTTCTCCGGGTGCAGCCTGCTTGGCGTTTTCTCAGTCCCGGCGCTCACGCAGGCGTGTCGCCGACGGGCTCAGTCGCTGTTTGTTGTTCCTACCGGCCCCGCGACCGGGCTGGTAGGTGGAGTCTCCTTACGATGCCAGACCCCGGTTCGGAGACGCTACCGGGCTGACAGAGTTCGCTCCTCGCTCAGGCGGCGAGGGCGAACTCGGACTGCTTCTTGTTGGCAGTTATTGGTTTGCTGTCACAGGATTTACGAGGTCACGACAGCAACCCTCGACCCGCTTCCCCTGGCTCGAACGACCGAAGTCGAAGCCGGTCACCCCCATGTTGAGTTGTCAAAACGGGCACCCTAGGGCGTCCGTACGACGACGTTACAAGGTTAACGCGGGCAGCGGCAACGTAATTCCCCGGCCGGGGGCACCGTGAGCCCCGGTGGGCGTGCGCGTGGCGCGCCCACCGGGGTCGACCGGCAGGGTCGGGCCGGTCCGGACGGCAGAGCCTCCCCCGAGACGAGGCTCTGGTCTCATCACGGCGACTGAGTCCGCAACCCCCCAAGCGGAATCTCAGTCACCCGGAAAGACGCTCGGGGGTGACGGGATGGTTGCGCCCAGGGCGTAAAGAGCTGACAAAGTCGCGGCGCGGCCTGGTCAGCCCGTGGTTCGGGCGGTCCGCGGAGCGCCCCGCAGGAACAGCGCGGCGACCTGGGCGGTGGGGACGCGGCCCTCGACGGCGAGCGCGAAGGCGCGGTCGCCGGCGGAGCCGACGAACCAGGAGACCGTCTTCGTGCGCCCGCCCTCCTCGTAGGTGGCGAGCGCGGCCACGCCGACGACGTCGCCGGACACGCGGGCGGGCCGCGCGTTCCCGCGCCTCGCCGTCTGGTCGAGGACCTTCTTGAGGCCGGCGATCGGCTCGGCCTGGAGGCTCTGCGCCTGCGGCGGCTGGACGGTCTGCTGGATGTCCTTCAGCACGTACGGCGGCCGCCAGGTGCCGCTCTGCGCCGCGCCCGCGACCAGGGCCATCGCGAGCGGGCTCACCCGGACGTTCCCCTCTCCGACCATCATCGCGGCCTTCTCGCCGTCGTTGGCCGGGGTGGGCACGGAGCCGGTGAAGGCGGGGACGCTGAGCCCGTAGTCCTTGCCGAGGCCGAACTGCGCCGCCTCCTTGACGAGGGTCTGCGCGTCCAGCTTGGAGCCGAGCCCGGCCAGGGCGGTCTTGCAGGACGCGGCGAAGTGGTCGGCCAGGGTGGCCTTGGGAAGGGTCCTGTTCGTGAACGTCTTGTCGCCGATGGTGACGGTGGCGGGGCAGGTCGTCTCCGTGGACGCCTTCATCCCCGCCTGGGAGAACAGCGCCTCGGTCGACACGATGCCGAACGCCATGCCGGGGGGGTAGCGGCCCTCGAACGCGAGGTTGCGGCCGTTCGTCCCGTGGTTGGACACGGCCCGCACCTCGCCGGTGCTCGGCCGGACCTCCACCAGCGACGCCGGATAGGGCAGCTTGCTGAGGGCGTTGTCGGCGCGCGCCTGGAAGGCCGGGTCGAGGGTCGTCTGCACCGCCTGCGGCTTCTGGCCCTCCCAGGACCGCAGCTCCTCGGTGTTCTTGCCGCTCTCGTCCTGCGCGACGACCTGGACGGTCGGGGTGCCCGCCAGGCGGCGCTGCTGGAGGAGCTGGACGCCGCTGACGCCGATCGTGTCGCCCGGCTGGTAGGGGGCGCCGACCTGCTGGAGGCGGTCGGCGGTCGCGGGCCCGAGGTTGCCGATCAGCTCGGGCGCGTACCCGGGCGCGATCGGCGCCTGGATGCCCTTGAACTGGAGCCCCGGCACGTTGCCGAGCCGCTGGATCAGCCCCCAGTGCGCGGGGACCTGGAGGGTCAGCAGCGGCAGGAACTCCTGCGGCGGCGCGGACCGGACGCGGCCGAGGAGGCGCTCGGCGTCCAGCCGCCGCCCCCCGTCGATCTTGGTCTGCCTGGTGAGCAGGTCGATGGTGCGCTTCGGGTCGGCGAGCTGCCCGGGGTACACGCCGACCATGTACGCGCCGGTCACCCGCAGCACGGACCGGCCCTGCGTGTCGGTGATCTGGGCGCGCTTCGGCACCTTGGTCACCACCGCGAGCCGCTGCCCCTGCCGCAGCTTCGTGTGGATGATGGACGGGCTCCACACGACCTTCCACTTGCCGCCGACGCGCCGCAGGTGCATCAGCCCCGGGTACTCCCACGGCTGGCCGTTCTCACCGAGGTCGATCTTCACGGTGAAGCGCGCGTCGGCCTCGTCGCCCTTCTTGACGATCTGGTCGACCTCGCTGCCCGGCACCTCGGTGCCGAGCGACAGCCGCAGGGACGCCGCGTCGAGCTGCTGCCGGACGCGGCTCAGCGCGTCCTCCACCTGGTCGCGGTCGAGGCCGACGGTCCGCCCGGCGGCGGCGTGGTAGTTGCCGACCTGCCAGGCGATCAGGAAGTCGCGGACGGCGGGCATCGCGGACGGCTCCGCCCAGCACCCGGTGGTCATCGTCGCGACGAGGGCGCCGCATCCCGCGAGCGCGACCGCCCGGCGGCCGCGCCTCCAGGCCGGCGTCCGCGTCCCCGCCGGAGCCCGCCTCCGGCCGCGCTTGCTCATCGACACCCTTCACCGTCTCCTGAACCGGGCCGCCGCAGCCTTCTGCATCTCGCGATCGGCCTCCCGCTTGGCGATGGCCTGACGCTTGTCGTACGACTTCTTACCACGGGCCAATCCGATCTCGACCTTGGCCTTGCCGTCCTTGAAGTACAGCGAGAGCGGGATCAGCGTCCAGCCCGGTTCCTCCGACTTCGTGATGATCTTCTGGATCTCGCGCTTGTGCAGGAGGAGCTTGCGGCGGCGGCGCGGCGCGTGGTTCGTCCAGGTCCCCTGCGTGTACTCGGGGATGTGGACGTTCTCCAGCCAGATCTCGCCGTCGCGCACATGGGCGAAGCCGTCGACGAGGGACGCGCGGCCCGCGCGCAGCGCCTTGACCTCCGTGCCCATCAGCACCATGCCCGCCTCCCACGTGTCGTCGATGTGGTAGTCGTAGCGGGCCCGCTTGTTCTGGGCGATCAGCTTGTTCGAGGTGTCCTTCTTGCGCCCGGTGTCCCGTGCCACTTCGTCAGTCCTTGTCCGTCGCGTGTAGGCCGCGCAGCACCGTCCGGGCGCGGCGCTCGGCCTCCCTGGGTGGCGGGTCGAAGCCCTTCCCGTATGTACGCGATCCTACGATCACCGCGCGGCTCGCAGGTCACGACGGGCCCGCCGGCGAGGAACGACGACGCCGTGCGGACGAGGTGGGATCGTCTTGTTCGACGATCGCGCCGCACCGTGAGTTCGACCGGTTCGACCGGTTCGGCCGGGCGTCCACGCGGCGCGGCGGGGACGGGGGCCGGAAGACGCGGACCGGGACATGCCGCAAGTGTAGGGCGGCACGGGGCACCGGATCCGGCGGTCCCGCCGGATCCGGTCATCGCGTCAGATTCTCAGATATCTCCGGAGCGTCAGGAACGACGAGAGGGCGCAGAGCAGCACTCCGAAGCAGATCGACACGATCATGACGGCGACCACCGTGCTCCAGCCGAGCTGGCTGACGAGCTGGACGTCCCCCGCCAATCTGTCGATCAGCAGTGTCTTGCTGAACACAAGCAAGATGGAGGCGAACATCCCTCCGATCAGGCCCGCGATCGCGCCCTCCAGGATGAACGGCATCTGGATATAGGTGTTGGACGCGCCGACCAGCCGCATGATGCCCGTCTCCCGGCGCCGGTTGAACGCCGACAGCCGGACGGTGTTGCCGACCAGCATCACCGCGGCCACCACCTGGATCAGCGCGATCATCAGCGCGGCGACCTGGAGGCCGTTCAGGATCCGGAAGAACCGCTTCAGGATCTCCTGCTCGTTGATCACCGTGTCCACGCCGGGACGGCCGAGCACCGCCTGCGCGACCGCCTTGTACTCCTCCGGGTTCTTGAGCTTCACCCGGAACGAGTCGGGGATGTCGCCCTCGCGGGTGCTCTCGACGAAGCCGGGCGAGCCGGAGAAGCGGTCCTTGAACCGGGCGTACGCCTGCTGCTTGCTCTCGTACTGGACGCCCGAGACCTGCGACATCCCCTTCAGCTGCGACTGGAGCGCCTGCCGCTGCTGGTCGGTGACGTCCTGCTTCTGGCAGCTCGGATTGGAGCTGGTCTTCGCGCACAGGAAGATCGAGACCTCGATCTTGTCGTACCAGTAGCTCTTGGACGCGCGGACCTGTTCGCGCAGGAGCATCCCTGTGCCGAAGAGCGCCATGGCGATGGCGACGGTGATGACGAGGGAGATCGTCATCGTCATGTTCCGGCGGAGACCGATCCAGATCTCCTGGAGAACGAACTGTACGCGCATGCCTCGCTGTCCTTGATCGCCTGTGTCCCGCCGGAAGCCTGGGCCGTCCGCTCCGGAACACGGCCGGAGCGCGGCCTGAAAGCGGCCCGGGCGCGGCCCGATGCGGGGGTCCTGCCTCTGGGCCTCGGGGTTTCGTACGACCCGGCAGGAATCGATGGTTCAGATGGTCTGGGTATGCGGTTCGGTCGGGTGGGCGGGCTAGTACGCCTGCCCGTACACGCCGCGCGACTGGTCGCGGACGACGCGGCCGTCCTCCAGCTCGACGACGCGCTTGCGGAACGCGTCGACGATCGCGGCGTCGTGGGTGGCCATGACGACGGTGGTGCCGGTCCGGTTGATGCGGTCCAGCACCTTCATGATGCCGATCGAGGTGGCGGGGTCGATGTTCCCCGTCGGCTCGTCCGCCAGCAGGATCATCGGCCGGTTGACGAACGCCCGCGCGATGGCGACGCGCTGCTGCTCGCCGCCGGACAGCTCGTCCGGCATCCGGTGGGCCTTGCCCTCCAGGCCGACGAGGTCGATGACCTCGGGGACGACCTTGCCGATGAAGCGCCGCGGCTTGCCGATCACCTCTAGGGCGAACGCGACGTTCTCGAAGACGTTCTTGTTGGGAAGGAGGCGGAAGTCCTGGAAGACGCAGCCGATCCTGCGGCGCAGGTGCGGCACCTTCCAGTTGCTCAGCCTGCTCAGGTCCTTGCCCGCCACGTGCACGTGACCCTGGGAAGGACGCTCCTCCTTGAGGATGAGGCGCAGGAAGGTCGACTTCCCCGAGCCGGACGGACCCACCAGGAACAGGAACTCGCCCTTTTCGATGGCGACGTTCACATGCTGCAGAGCGGGCCGGTTCTGGCTCGGGTAGACCTTGGTGACGTTGTCGAAATGGATCACGGCTGCATCACGGCGGTTCAGTCTAGGGGTTGGGGAGCGGCCCGGCGCGCGGTCGCGGACTCGTCCGCGCCTCGCGTTCTGCGCCGCCCGGCTCCGCGACCAGGTGGGACGCTGAGCCTTGGAGCAGTGTAGAGGGGTGAGTCAACTGGCTCGTCCCACTCGGAGTGGTACGGCCTCCCAGAGGCGGCGAGGCGTCCGATCGGTGACCATTCGTCGTCCGGTTCGCGGGGGGCGGGGGCCGGGAACACCGAACGGGCGCCACGAGTGTGCGGCGCGTGCCGTCCGATCAGTGCCATGCGAACCCGTCTCCCGACGTCCGGCCGTTTCGTACCGTCTAGCTCCCGGACTTGCCGGAACGACCATACAGTCCGGCTACGCTGGATGATGGCGAAAGATACCTAATGGGTGGACGTACACCCACAGGGTGGTCGTTTCGCGCACGGACCCGCATGCCGTTCTCGGAGATTGGGGCCACTACATGAGCTGCGAACATCTGATCTGCGCTCGGTGCTCGAACCCGGTGGTCGACGGACGCTGCCCCACCTGCCGCGAGGCCCGGTCGGAGCTGCACCGGCACGGCCCCTCGGTGCCGCCGTCGGTCGTCCTGGCCGGGCTGGTCGCGCTGTTCTTCGTCGCGCTCGTCCTGCAGCGCGTCTACGGCTAGGCCGGGCGCGCTCGGGGGAGCTAGGGCTTTTTGATCGGCGGAGTGGCGGCCTTGGAGATCGCCCCGTCGTCGGCCACCAGGTGCGCCTTGGCCTGGGTCTTGCCCTTCTTCGCCCGGGGCGGGTCGTAGGCGGCGAAATGCAGGGTCGCCGTGGTGTCGACCTCGTTGCCCTCGACGGTGCCGTCGAGCAGATGCTCCGCCTCTTCCGGGATCTCCGGCTTCGGGGTGGACGGGTCCTTCGCGACGAGGGAGCTGGTCCGGAACAGGGAGTAGATGATGAGGCCGCCGCCGTGCTCCGTCCGCAGGCCGAAGTAGGGGAACGGTGTCGCGGTGTAGACGACCTGGAGCGTGAGGTCGTGTTTCTTGGCGTCCTTCTTGGCCCGTTTGGCCTTCTGGTAGAAGCCCGTCGTGGTGGCACCGGACTTCATCACCTTGGCGGCGACGCTCCCCGGGCCCTCCGCCGCCATCGTCGCCTGGATACCGCCCACGTCACGCGGACGGATCAGCACCGACTGGTCGTCCGAGCCGAGCGCCGTCGCGTACCCGGCGTCGTCGATCTCGACCTTCGGTTCCTTCGCCTTCGGCTGGAGCAGGGTCGCCAGCGTCAGCTTCCACGAGTCGGACGGCCCGCGCAGCACGAACGCCATCAGCGCCCGGCGCCTGCTCTTGGACTCCCCCGCGACCGAGCGGTCCACGGACGCCACGAACCACTGCGGGTAGCCGTCGTCCTTCAGTTTCGGCACGTACAGCTTGGGAGCGCCGTACACGAACCGCCGCACCGGGTCGCCGTCGTAGGCCGCCTTGCGGAACTCGGCCGCGGTGAGCTGGGACTGGCCGTCGGACGTCCAGGTCAGCGCCAGCCGCTCGTCGCCCGCAGCGCGCGCCACGTCCTCGTCGGTGACATAGGTACGGAACGCCCGCTCCGCGACCTCCGGGGTCAGCGGGACGGACGGCGGCGGCGACGTCGAGGGCATGCTGACGGTGGGCCGCGCCTCCGTCCGGCCCTCCCCGCCCGCCGCGCAGCCCGCGGCGAGCGGCAGGACGAGGGCCGCTCCGGCCACGACCGTCCGCGTGAATCCGTACACAGATCCGTCCCCCGGACCGAGCTCCATGCCGACCGTCCACCGGCCGGGCTCCCTCTCGGCCCGTGATTCTTCCACCAACATGATATTGGCGGGACGCCCTGCCGGTCGTCCGGCACGTGGGCACGGGCCGCCCCGCTCGGGCCCGTGGGGCGCCCGCACGTTGTCCACAGGGCGTCCGCGCGCGACCAGCAGTGCCGGGACGGCGCTAAGCTCGGGGACGTGGCAGGCATCGAACCGGAAGAGGAGCTCAAGGAGCTCGGCTCGACACTGTCCGGCATCGAGCAGGTGCTGGACCTCGACGGCATGCGGCGCGACATCGCCGAGCTGCGCGAGCAGTCCGCCGACCCCGAGCTGTGGAACGACCAGGAGCGCGCCCAGACGGTGACGCGCCGCCTGTCCTACCTGGAGGCCGAGCTCAACCGCGTCGAGGCGTTGCGCCAGCGGCTGGACGACACCGTCACGCTCTACGAGCTCGCCGGCGAGATGGACGACGAGGCCACCCGCACGGAGGCCGACGAGGAGCTCGCCGCCCTGCGCAAGGCCGTCCAGCAGCTTGAGGTCCGCACGCTGATGTCGGGCGAGTACGACGCCCGCGAGGCGCTCGTCACCATCAACGCGCAGGCTGGCGGGGTCGACGCCGCCGACTGGGCGGAGCAGCTCCAGCGCATGTACCTGCGGTGGGCCGAGCGCCACAACTACCCGACCGAGGTGTACGAGACGTCCTACGCCGAAGAGGCCGGGATCAAGTCGACGACCTTCACCGTCAAGGCCCCCTACGCCTACGGGACGCTGCGCGGCGAGCACGGGACGCACCGCCTCGTCCGCATCTCCCCGTTCGACAACCAGGGCCGCCGCCAGACCTCGTTCGCCGGGCTGGACGTCGTGCCCGTGGTCGAGCAGAGCGACCACGTCGACATCGACGAGAACGACCTGCGGATCGACGTGTACCGGTCGTCCGGGCCGGGCGGCCAGGGCGTCAACACCACCGACTCCGCGGTGCGGATCACCCACCTCCCCTCCGGGATCGTCGTGTCCTGCCAGAACGAGCGCAGCCAGATCCAGAACAAGGCGACGGCGATGAACGTCCTGCAGGCGAAGCTCCTGGAGCGCAAGCGGCAGGAGGAGGCGGAGAAGATGTCCGCCCTGCGCGGCGAGGGCACCAGCAGCTGGGGCACGCAGATCCGCAACTACGTGCTGCACCCGTACCAGATCGTGAAGGACCTGCGCACCGGCGTCGAGGTCGGCAACCCGTCCGGCGTGCTCGACGGCGACATCGACGAGTTCATCGAGGCCGAGATCCGCTGGATGCGCCAGCAGGAGCAGTAACCCACGCCGCTCCCCCGGCGGTGGTGAGTCCCGCGCCGAGAACTTTCTCGGCGAGTTTCGTATTCAGAGAGTGACCTGTCGGTCACTCTGCGAAGATGTCCTGCGGTCCGGATCGCCGACGCCATATCGGGGGGCTTCGCATGGCCGCACGCACCGCCACCACCGCCTCAGTCACCTCATCCCTGCTGGTCGCCGCGGCGCTCAGCGCGGGATGCTCGGGCGGCGGGAACAACACTTCGTCCGCAGAACAGGGCGAACCCGCGGGCACACCCGCACTCAGCAGGGCGCAGGCCGAGCAGGTGCTCGCGTCCTACTCCGACCGCGCGAACCAGGCCGCGCGGCGCTTCAACGGAACGGCCCTGAGCACGATCGAGGCCGATCCGCAACTGTCCATGGACGTCGCGGCGCTGAAGTTCCGCCGCGCCGCCCGGCAGCGCGCACCGAAGGTGGAGTTCACGCCCACGGCGTACTACATCCCGCGCCTGACCGGCTATCCGCACTGGTTCGCGTCCGCCGTGGTCAGCGGGAAGGGCAAGCAGACGCTCCAGTACGCGATGCTGTTCACGCAGGCCAGGGAGGGCGCGCCCTGGCTGCTGGCCGCGGCGCCCTACTCGGGGGAGGACGTCCTCAACCGGGTCGCGCTGGCCCCGGACGGCACGGCCACGCCGGTCCGGCCGGACGCCGACGGCCTCGCCGTCCCGCCGGAGCGGCTGCCGCGGGCGCACGCCGCGCTGCTCACCGAGGGCCCGCGGGCGTCCGGCGCGGCGCTCCTCGCCGACGGGGCGAAGACCAGCGAGACGTACAAGGCGCTCCAGCAGGGCGAGAAGACCCTGGCCGGACGCGGCGTCACGCTCTCGTCGCGGTTCTCCACCACCCCGTACGGGGTGTACGCGCTCCGCACGAAGGACCGCGGGGCCCTCGTCTGGTACGTCCTCAAGCAGAACGAGGCGTACTCGTCGTCCAAGCCCGGCGCGCTCACCGTCGGCGGCGACCTCCTCGGTCTCGCCCCGGCCCGCGCCGCGACGACGCGGATGGACACGACCGTCCTCGTCCAGTACCTGGCGACCGTCCCGCCGAAGGGACGCGCCGCCGTCGCCGCCATGTACCGCAAGGCCGTCGCGGTACACGGCTCCTGACCTCCACCGGGTGCCGGGCGGTCCCGCTCCTCCGACCGCTGCAGCGGGCCCGCTCCGGCACCCGGTGGTGTTCTCGCTTCCGTGTGGACGGAGCGGGTGGCCGCAGGGCGGCCCCCTGGGCTAGTCAGCGGGGAGTGAACTGGCGGTGACCAGGGTGCGGATCGCGCCCAGGGCTACCGAGAGGGTCGCCAGGTCGAAGCTGTCGCTCTCCCAGATCTCGCTCAGGGTCTGCTGGGCTCGTTGGACGGCCGGCCTGTTCTTCTCCGCCCAGTGGACCATGCGCTCCTCCGGCTGGCCGCCGGGTTCGCTGGTGACGAGGACGTCCCTGGTCAGGGCCGCGTGGGCGGTGTACAGGTCGTCGCGGAGCGCGGAGCGGGCCATCGAGCGCCACTTGTCATCGCGGGGCAGCGCGATGATCCGTTCGCGGAGCCGCGACAGTTGCAGCCGGTCCGCGAGGTCGAAGTAGACCTCCGCGACCTCCTCCACCGGGCGTGCCGTGTCGTGGGCGATGCCCACCAGGTCGAACGTGGAGAAGGCAGGGACGAACGTCGCGCACCGCTCGGCCAGCTCGTCCGGGACGCCGCGCTGCGCGAACCCGTCCCGGCGCTGCTCGAAGGCGGACAGGTCCAGGCCGACGAGCAGCTTCGACAGGTGGGTGCTGAGCGTGGCGGCGCTGCCCGCGAAGAAGTCGATCGTCTCGCGGATGTCGAACGGCGGGCGCCGGTTGTGCAGCAGCCAGCGGGCGCCGCGCTCGGTGAGCTTGCGCGCCTCCAGCAGCATCGCGATCTGCGTCGACTCGTCCACCTGGTCGGACAGGCCCTCGACCGACCGCCAGAACTTCGGCATCTCGAACACGTCGCGGGCGACGAGGTAGGCGCGGGCGATGTCGGACGACGACGCGCCCGTCTCCTCGTTCATCCGGAACACGAACGTGGAGCCGCTGGCGTTGATCAGGTCGTTCACCACGGCGGTGGTGATGATCTCGCGGCGCAGCGGGTGCCGGTCCATGTAGGGCCGGAACCGTTCGCGCAGCGGGGTCGGGAAGTAGTCGACCAGCCACGACTCCAGGTAAGGGTCGTCGGCCAGGTCGGAGGCGACGAGGTCGTGGTCGAGGGCGAGCTTGGCGTAGGCCAGCAGGACGGAGAACTCGGGGCTGGTGAGCCCGAGCCCGGACTGCCGCCGCTCGGCCAGGGCCTTGTCGTCCGGCAGGAACTCAAGGCGCCGCTGGAGGCGGCCGTCCCGTTCGAGTTTCCGCAGGTAGCGGGCGTGGATGTGGAGCATCGCCGGGGCCTGCGCGCGGGCCGCGGCGAGCACGACGTTCTGCGCGTAGTTGTCGCGCAGGACGAGCCGTCCGACCTCGTCGGTCATCTCGTAGAGCAGGCCGTCGCGCTGCTCGCCGGTCAGCTCGCCGTCCCGCACCGCCTGGTCGAGCAGGATCTTGATGTTGACCTCGTGGTCGGACGTGTCGACCCCGGCGGAGTTGTCGATGAAGTCGGTGTTGATGAGTCCGCCGCCGCGGGCGAACTCGATCCGGCCGAGCTGGGTGACGCCGAGGTTGCCGCCCTCGCCGACCACCTTGCAGCGCAGCTCGCCGCCGTCCACCCGGACGGGGTCGTTGGCCTTGTCGCCGACGTCGGCGTTGTTCTCGGCGGACGACTTGACGTAGGTGCCGATGCCGCCGTTCCACAGCAGGTCGACGGGCGCCTTGAGGATGGCCCTGATCAGCTCGAACGGCGCGAGCGCCTTGACGCTGTCCGCGATGCCGAGCGCGACCCGCATCTGCGGGGTGAGCGCGATCGACTTGGCGGTGCGCGGGAACACGCCGCCGCCCTTGGAGATCAGCGCCGTGTCGTAGTCGGCCCAACTGCTGCGCGGCAGCTCGAACAGGCGGCGGCGCTCGGCGAACGAGGCCGCCGGGTCGGGGTCCGGGTCGATGAAGACGTGCCGGTGGTCGAACGCCGCGACGAGGCGGATGTGCTCGGACAGCAGCATCCCGTTGCCGAACACGTCGCCGGACATGTCGCCGATGCCGACCGCGGTGAACTCCTCGCTCTGGACGTCCTTGCCGAGCGCGCGGAAGTGGTACTTCACCGACTCCCAGGCGCCGCGGGCGGTGATGCCCATGCCCTTGTGGTCGTAGCCGACCGACCCGCCCGAGGCGAAGGCGTCGCCGAGCCAGAAGCCGTACTCGGCGGCGACCCCGTTCGCGATGTCGGAGAACGTCGCGGTGCCCTTGTCGGCGGCGACCACCAGGTAGGTGTCGTCGCCGTCGTGCCGGACGACGTTCGGCGGCGGGACGACCTTCCCGTCCACGAGGTTGTCGGTGAGGTCGAGCAGGCCGGAGATGAAGTCCTTGTAGCAGGCGATCCCGGCCTGCCACCAGGCGTCGCGGTCGACGGACGGGTCGGGCAGCTGCTTGCCGACGAACCCGCCCTTCGCCCCCGCCGGGACGATCACGGTGTTCTTCACCGCCTGCGCCTTGACCAGCCCGAGGATCTCGGTGCGGAAGTCCTCGCGGCGGTCGGACCAGCGCAGCCCGCCGCGCGCCACCGACCCGAACCGCAGGTGCACGCCCTCGACCTTCGGCGAGTACACGAACACCTCGTACTTCGGGCGCGGCTCGGGCAGGTCGGGGATGCCCTGCGGGTCGAACTTCATCGCCAGGTACGGCTTGCCCTGGTAGTGGTTCGTGCGCAGCGTCGCCTGGACGAGCGCCAGGTACGCGCGCAGGATGCGGTCCTCGTCGAGGCTCGCGACCTCGTCCAGCTTGCCCTGGAGCTCCTCGGTGATCCCGGCGCTGCGCTCCTCCTCGCCGCCCTGCAGGGACGGGTCGAGGCGGCTCTCCCACAGCCGGACGATCAGCCGCGTGATGGACGAGTTCCGCAGCAGCACCTGCTCGATGTACCGCTTGGAGAACGTCGTCCCGGCCTGGCGGAGGTACAGGGCGTAGGAGCGCAGGATCATCGCCTGCCACCAGTTCAGCCCGACGTGCAGGACGAGCGCGTTGAACCCGTCGTTCTCGATCTCGCCGCGCCACAGCCGGGTGAAGGCGTCCTGGAACAGCCCCTTGACGGCGTCCTCCGCGACGTCGGCGGGCGGCTGGTACCGCAGGCCGAGGTCGTAGATCCAGTAGCGCTGCCCCTCCGCCGAGTTGATCTCGTAGGGCCGCTCGTCGATCACCTCGACGCCCATGTTCTGCAGCAGCGGCAGGACCCGGGACAGCGAGATCGGCTCGCCCAGCCGGTAGATCTTCAGGCGCCGCTCGCCGGGCTCGGCGCCGTCCGGCTCGTACAGGTCGATCGACGTGTCGGCGTCGCCGGACAGGTCGTCCAGGCGGCGCAGGTCGGCGACGGCGGTGCGGGCCGGGAAGTCGGCCTTGTAGCCCTCGGGGAACGCCTCGCCGAAGCGGCGGGCGAGCGTCCCGGAGCGTTCCTCGCCGCACTGGTCGACGATCGCGTCGCCGAGGTCGTCCTCCCAGGAGCGGATGGCGGCGGCGAGGCGCGCCTCCAGGTTGGACACGTCGACGTCGGGCAGCGGACGGCCGCGCTCGCCCCGCACCACGACGTGCAGCCGGGCGAGGTTCGACTCGGTGACGTTCGCGCTGTAGTCGACGCTGACGCCCTCGAACGCCTCCCTCAGCATCTCCTGGATGCGCAGCCGGACCTTGGTGGTGTAGCGGTCGCGCGGCAGGTAGACCATGCAGGACATGTAGCGGCCGTACATGTCCTTGCGCAGGAACAGCTTGAGCTGGCGGCGCTCGCGCAGCCGCAGCACGCCGAGCGCGATGGGGAGCAGGTCGTCCACCGACATCTGGAACAGCTCGTCGCGCGGGTAGCCCTCCAGCGTCTCGACGAGGTCCTGCCCGTCGTAGCTGTCGGCGGGGAACCCGGCCTGCTCGAGCACCTCCTCGAGCTTGCGCTTGAGAACGGGCACGTGCGCGATCGACTCGCTGTAGGCGACGTGGGTGAACAGCCCGAGGAAGCGGCGCTCGCCGATGACCGCGCCGGACCCGTCGAACTTCTTCACCCCGATGTAGTCGAGGTACAGCGGCCGGTGGACGGTGGAGCGCGAGTTCGCCTTGGTGATGACGAGCAGGCGCTTCTCCGTCGCCTTCTCGCGCACCTCGGGCGGCAGCGCCGCGAAGCTGTCGGACTCGCGCTTGTCGCTGCGCAGGATGCCGAGGCCGGTGCCGGGCTCGGGGCGCAGGGCGAGCCCGTTGTGCCCGTCCGCGTCCTCGCCCTCGGTGAGGGTGTAGTCGCGGTAGCCGAGGAAGGTGAAGTGGCCGTCGGCGAGCCAGTCGAGCAGCTCGACGCCTTCGGCGAGCTCCTTCTCCGGCAGCGGCGGCGCGGCCGCCTTGATGGCGGCGGCGATCTCCCCGGCGCGGGCGCGCATCTTCGGCTCGTCCTCGACGGCGACGCGGACGTCCTGGAGGACGCGCAGCAGGTCCTTCTCGAGCCGGTCGAGGGCGGCCGGGTCGCTCGTCCGGTCGACCTCGATGTGCATCCACGACTCGTCGATGTCGTCGTCGCTGTCGAGCTTGCCGCGGAAGGCCCGCAGGTGGCCCGCGACGTCGCGGTCGACGCCGAGCAGCGGGTGGACGATCAGGTGCGTGGCGAGCTGGTGCCGGGACAGCTCCATCGTGACCGAGTCGACGAGGAACGGCATGTCGTCGGTGACGACCTGGACGACGGTGTGGCCCGGGTCCCAGCCGTCCTCGTCCAGCGTCGGGGTGAAGACGCGGACCTTCGCGCGTCCCTGCGGCCGCTCCTCGCCGAGCGCGCGGTGCGCCATCGCGGGGCCGCAGACGGCCGCCGGGTCGCGGGACAGCAGGTCCTCGCGGTCGACGTGGCGGTAGTAGAGCCGGAGGTAGGCGACGGCCTCCTCCAGGTCCTCGCCGCGCGCCCCCGGATGCCCCGCGCATGTTTCCGCGGCCCGCCTGAGCAGGTCGTCCTTCGCTTGATCGAGCATGCCGCCCATCAACAACAACTCCCCTAGAGAACCTTCGCCACTCCGTTGTGGCGACGCTCACTGCACGAGCGTAGCTACGAAACACCGCAAAACCGACCTACCCGGCCGGGACGGCGACGTGGCCTGCCCCACCCTGCTCATCCCAGCCTGCCAGGCCGCCGCGGACGTCCGTCGACGATCGGCGAACTCGTCCCAGGGGTTGGGACGGATCTTGCGAAGGCCCTGCTAGGGGGCGGGATTGCCCGACGGGTCGGGCGGTCCCGAGGGGTCGCCGGGACCGCTGGAGGGGTCGGACGGCCCGTGCGAGTCGGGCGGCGTCGGCTTCGTCGGCTTGGTGGCGGACGGAGTCGGGCTGGTCGGCGTCGGGCTGTCGGACGGCGACTCGGAGGACTGCGTCGGCTGATACGTCGGCGTGGTCTGCGTGTGCGCGGGTTTCCGGCTCGTCGGCAGCTCCATGCTCGGGACGGAGCCGGACGAGGTGGGCGGCGCGCTCGGGTCGGCGACCTTCTGCCCCGCCTTGCCCTTGTCGCCGGAGCTGAGCGCGAGGACGGACGACACCACGACGATCGCCACGAACAGCGCGGCGGCCCCGGCGAGCAGGGCCGAGCGGCCGGACCCGGCGAGCACGCCGCGCAGGCCGCGGCCGCGGCCGCCGCCGTCGCCCGGCGCGACCGGGTCGAGGTCGCTGGGCAGCGTGTTCCCGGCGGCCCATTCGGCCGGGGTCTGGTGCAGGTCGTCGTGCAGGTGGTCGTGGAGGCCGTCGTGCAGGTCGTCGTCCGGGTCGTCCTCGGACCGTCCGAACGCGCTGTGGAACGCGACCGCGGCCGGGGACGCCTCCGGGTCGTTGAAGACGGGCTCGTCGTCGTAGGCGGCGTCGTCGTCGAAGACGGGGTCGTCGCCGAACACCGGGTCGGGGTCGAAGACGTCGCCGGTGACGGCCTCCGCGGCGCGGACCGAGCCCGCGGCGAGCATCGCGTTCTCGTCGGTGTCGTCGGCGGGGCGGGCGTCCCGGCGCCGCGGCCCGTGCAGCGAGGCGTCGTCGTGGCCGAGCAGCCGCATCAGCACCTGCCGGGCGCCGGGCCGGTCGGCCGGGTCCTTCTCCAGGCAGTCGAGCACCAGCTCGCGCAGCGCGCCGCCGAGGTCGCCGAGGTCGGGCTCCTCGTTCAGGATGCGGTTGATCACGGCGGGGATCGTGTCCTGGCCGAACGGGGGCTCGCCGGTGGCGGCGAACACCAGGGTCGCCGCCCAGCAGAACACGTCGGCGGGCGTCCCGACCTCGTCGCCGCCGATCTGCTCGGGCGCCATGTAGGACGGCGTGCCGATCACCCGGCTGGTGAGCGTCGTCCCGGCGCTGAGCGCGCGGGCGACGCCGAAGTCGATGACGCGCGGGCCGTCCGGGCCGATCAGCACGTTGTGCGGCTTGAAGTCGCGGTGGACGATCTTCGCCTGGTGGATCGCGGCGAGCGCGGTCGCGGTGCCGACCGCGAGCCGGTCGAGGGCGGCGCCGTCCAGCGGGCCGTGCGCCATGACCTGCTGGTTCAGCGACGGCCCCCGCACGTACTCGCTGACGATGTAGGGCCGCTCGCCGTCCGCGTCGGCGTCGATCACCTGCGCGGTGCAGAACGGCGCGACCCGCTTGGCGACCTCCAGCTCGCGCAGGAACCTCGCCCTGGCCTTGTCGTCGGACGTCAGCTCGGCGTGCAGGAGCTTGATCGCGACCTGCCTGCCGTCGTCGTCCGCGCCGAGGAAGACGGTGCCCTGACCGCCCTCGCCCACCCGGCCGATCAGGGCGTACGACCCCAGCCGATCCGGGTCCCCGGACCGCAGCGCCCCAACCTCCATGCGTGGAACCGTCCCTCTCTCGATCGACGGGCCGCCTGATGCCCCCTGCGGCCCGGATCACCCCTCTGACTGTGAGACGCCTGAGGCCCGCGTGAAGTTCACCCGGTCATGCGACCTTACGGTGTGTTCTGCGGCACCGCGTCCCGTCGGCCACGAATGGCCGGACGACAACCTTAATGCGGACAGAATCCGACTAGGGGGTGAAGTGTTGGAGGACTTCCGGGTTGGCCATGGAGTCGCGGTTGGCCGCCTCGTCCACCGGGGTGCCCTGGAGGATCTTGCGGACGGGGACCTCCAGCTTCTTGCCCGACAGCGTGCGCGGGACGCCGGGGACGGCGTGGATCTCGTCCGGGACGTGCCGGGGCGACAGCGCCGTCCGCAGCTCGCGCTTGAGCCGTCCGAGCAGGTCGTCGTCCAGCGACGCGCCCTCCGCGAGCTGGACGTACAGCAGCAGCCTGCCCTCCCGGCCGAGCCGTCCGGTGTCGATGACGAGGCTGTCGGCGATCTCGTCGAACGCCTCGACGACGCGGTAGAAGTCGGACGTCCCCATCCGGACGCCGCCCCTGTTCAGGGTGGAGTCGGACCGTCCGTAGATGACGCAGCCGCCGTCCGGGAGGATCTTCAGCCAGTCGCCGTGCCGCCAGGTGTCCGGGAACATGTCGAAGTAGGACTCGCGGTACCGCTCGCCGTTCTCGTCGTTCCAGAAGAACACCGGCATGGACGGCATGGGCTCGGTGATGACGAGTTCGCCGACCTCGTCCACGACGGGCTTGCCGTCGTCGCCGAACGCCTCGACCTTCGCGCCGAGGCCCCGGCACTGGATGACGCCCGCGCGCAGCGGAAGCAGCGGCGACGGCCCGACGAACCCGGTGCACAGGTCGGTGCCGCCGGAGAACGAGCCGAGCAGCAGGTCGCTGCCGACCGCGTCGTACACCCACGCGAACCCTTCGGGCGGGAGCGGTGAACCGGTGGAGCCGATGCCGCGCAGCCCGGAAAGGTCGTGTTCCTCGCCCGGACGCTGCCCGTCCTTGGCGGACGCCGTGATGTACGGCGCGCCGACCCCCATGTAGGTGACGCCGCTCTCGGCGGCGAGCTTCCACAGCTCGACGGGGGCCCCGTCGTACATGACGACGGTCGCACCCACCAGAAGACCGCCGATGAGGTAGTTCCACATCATCCAGCCGGTCGTGGTGAACCAGAAGAAGACGTCCTCTGGCCCGAGGTCCTGGTGGAAGGACAAGGCTTTGAGGTGCTCCAGGACGACCCCGCCGTGCCCGTGCACGAGCGGCTTGGGCAGGCCCGTCGTCCCCGACGAGTAGACGACCCACAGGGGATGGTCGAACGGGACGGCCTCGAACTCGAGGGTGTCGTGCCCGGGACGGGGCAGATCGCCGTAGTGCATGCCGACGCGCAGACCGTCCGGGGTGGCGGCCGGGTCGAGGTAGGGGATCAGGACCGTGGCGGCGAGGGTCGGCAGCGCGGCCTCGATCTCGGCGACGACGCCGCCGCGGTCGAACCGCTTGCCGTTGTAGGCGTAGCCGTCTACGGCGATGAGCACCTTGGGCTCGATCTGCGCGAACCGGTCGATCACCGAGGAGGAGCCGAAGTCCGGGGAGCAGGACGACCAGATCGCGCCGAGCGACGCGGTGGCGAGGAAGCAGATCAGCGCCTCGGGGATGTTCGGGACGTAGGCGGCGACCCGGTCGCCCTTGCCGACGCCCAGCTCGGCCAGGCCCGCGCGGACCTCCGCCACGTGCAGCGCCAGCTCCCGGTGCGAGATGACGCGGTGCCCGCCCGCCTCGGAGCGGAAGACCACGGCCGTCTCGTCCGGGGCCTCCTCGGCCCGGCGCAGCGCGTTCGCCGCGTAGTTGAGGGTCGCGCCGGGGAACCATTTCAGGCCGTCGACCGGCATGGGGCCGCCCGTCCGGACGGGGCCGTCGCCCCGCTCGCCGACGACCTGGAAGTACGACCAGATCGCGTCCCAGAAGGCGTCGACCTCGGTGACCGACCAGCGCCAGAGGTCGTCGTAGGACTCGGTGAGGACGCCCCGGTCCCACAGCCAGTGGACGAAGTGGGTCACCCGCGCGTTCGCGACGACCTCCTCCGACGGCTCCCACAGCGTCGAGCCTTCGGTCACCTCACGGGACATCTCGCTCCCTCCCCGCCGCGCGGCGCCGCGCGGCCATCCCAATATCGGGCCGGTCCCGCATTCCACGCAACCTACCGCCGCCCGCTCCACGCCCAGCTCACAGCCCCCGCCGCCGAGCCGGTCGCGGGTCAGATGCGGGTCAGCTCCGCGACGGCGCTGACGACGGCGTTCGTGTCGGCGAGGGTCGCGAGGACGCGATCGGCGCCCGCCGCGCGCAGCTCGGCCTGGGTGGCGCTGCCGGTGGCGACGGCGATGATCGGCGAGCCCGCGATGCGGGCGGCCTGGACGTCGCGGGGCGAGTCGGCGATGTAGACGGTCGCCGCCTCGGGGTAGCGGGCGCCGTGCCGCTCGGCGGCGCGGGTCCGGGCGAGTTCGAGGAGGGCGGCCTTGCTGTAGACGCCGTTCTCGTAGCCGCCCGCGTCCAGGTCGAGGCGGGGCGCGAGGCCCAGCTCGGTCACCTTCAGGACGGCGTTCGGCCGCACCGACCCGGTCAGCACCGACTGCACCACGCCGGGGACGTGGGCGAGCGCCTCGACGGCCTCGCGCGCACCGGCGAGGACGCGGCCGTGGGCGCGCAGGTCGGCGCGGCGGGTGCCGAACGCCTCGGCCAGCGCGGTGAAGAAGGCGGGCAGGTGGTCGTCGGTGGTGACGACGTCGTTGAACGCGAGGGTCTCGAAGATGATCTCGGACTCGGTGCGGCCGGGGGTGGGCGCGAGCCGGACGAGGGGCCGTCCGATGGTCCGCTGGAACGCCTCGGCGTAGGCGTCCCGGGTGACCCGCCCGACGTCGACCAGGGTCTGATCGATGTTCCACAGCACCAGACGGTTCAGCGTCGACATCCCGTTCCCATGCGCGGCTAGTTGAGCGTGGATGGGCCGACCTTATCGTCGGCCTTTCTCCACGCTGCACGCAACCAGGGTGCTGCTCGCTAGCCCATGTGGGGGTAGCGGTAGTCGGTCGGGGGGACGAACGTCTCCTTGATGGAGCGGACGCTCGTCCAGCGGGTGAGGTTGAAGACCGAGCCCGCCTTGTCGTTGGTGCCGGACGCGCGGGCGCCGCCGAACGGCTGCTGCCCGACGATCGACCCGGTCGGCTTGTCGTTGATGTAGAAGTTCCCGGCGGCGAACCGGAGGGTCTCGGTGGCGGCGTCGATCACGTGCCGGTCCTCGGCGATGATCGAGCCGGTCAGCCCGTACTCCGAGACGCCCTCCATCTGGTGCAGGACGGTCTCGTAGTCGCCGTCGTCGTAGACGTGCACGGCGAGGATCGGCCCGAAGTACTCGTCGGTGAAGACCTCGTCGGTCGGGTCGGACGCCTCCAGCACCGTCGGCCGGACGAAGTAGCCGTCGGAGTCGTCCAGCGTGCCGCCCACCAGGATCTGGATGGACGCGGTGGCGCGGGCCCGCTCGATCGCCCGCTCGTGCTTGGCGAACGCCCGGTCGTCGATCACCGCGCCCATGAACAGCGACAGGTCCTCGGCGACGTTTCCCATGGTGAGCGACTCGGTCTCGGCGAGGAAGCCGTCGCGCATGCCGTCCCAGACCGAGCGCGGGACATAGGCGCGGGACGCGGCGGAGCACTTCTGCCCCTGGTACTCGAACGCCCCCCGGACCAGCGCGGTCTTCACCACGGCCGGGTCGGCGGACGGGTGCGCGACGACGAAGTCCTTGCCGCCGGTCTCGCCGACGACCCGCGGGTACCCCTTGTAGGCGGAGATGTTCTCGCCGATCGTCCGCCAGAGGTTCTGGAAGGTGGCGGCGGAGCCGGTGAAGTGCAATCCGGCGAGGTCGGGGTGGCGCAGCGCGACGTTCGAGACGGCCCGCCCGTCCCCGGTGACGAGGTTGATCACGCCGGGCGGGAGCCCGGCGGCCTCCAGCACCCGCATCGTGAAGTGCGCGGCGAGCTGCTGCGTCGGGGACGGCTTCCACACCACGACGTTCCCCATGATCGCGGGCGAGGTCGGCAGGTTCCCCGCGATCGCGCTGAAGTTGAACGGGGTGATCGCGAGGACGAACCCTTCGAGCGGCCGGTACTCCAGCCGGTTCCACATGCCCGGCGACGACAGCGGCTGGATCTCGTGTATCCGTTGCGCGTACCGGACGTTGAACCGCCAGAAGTCGATCAGCTCGCAGGCCGCGTCGATCTCGGCCTGCTGCACCGACTTGGACTGCCCGAGGATCGTCGCGGCGTTCAGCGTCGGCCGCCACGGCCCGGCGAGCAGGTCGGCGGCGCGCAGGAAGATCGCGGCGCGGTCGTCGAAGGACATGGCCCGCCAGCCGGGCGCCGCCTCCCGGGCCGCCGCGATCGCCTCGACCACGTCCGCCTCGCTCGCGTTCCCCATCCGGCCGAGGACGTGGCGGCGGTTGTGCGGCTCGACCACGTCGACCGGCGTGCCCGCGCCCATGCGCCGCTCCCCGCCGATCGTCATCGTCAGCTCGGTCTGCGCGCCCGCGAGCTCCTTGATCCGCGCCTCCAGCGCGGCGCGCTCGCCGCTGCCGGGCGCGTAGCCGCGCACCGGCTCGTTCACCGGCTCCGGGACGGTGGTGACGGCGTCCATCTGACGGCCCCCTGCGAATACGACTGGCGTTGTCGCAGGCCCTACCCGCCCACGTCCGGCCATACCGCCAGCCCGGCGAATCGCCGAGCGGTCAGTCGAGCAGGTGGGGGAGCTCCTGGGTGGCGTACCAGAGGAGGTCGTGGCCCTCGGCGCCGTCGACCGTGAACCGGGCGTCGTCGTCGCCCGCGTCGGCGGCCGCGAGGGCCTCGACGGCGGCGGCGACGTCGGGGACGGCGTCCTCGTCGTCCACGTGCCCGGACGCGATGCGCTGCCAGGGGATCACCGCGGCGACCTCGACCAGGGCCCGGTCGTCGTCGGCGAGCCGGGCGTCGCCGGGCGTCCGGCGCACCAGGTCGTCGGTGACCTCGGCGGCGAGGACCACGCGGCGGCGCGGCGCGGCCGGGTCTTCGGCGAGCAGCCGCAGCGAGGCGCGGGCGGCGGCGGACATCGCCGCGTACTCCAGCTCCTCCAGGTCGCCGCCGACGTACCACTCGCGCAGCGCGGGCGTGACCGCGTGCGCGGCGAGCGGGGCGGGGCCGACCTCCCGCGCGGCGTGGGCGCGGGCGAGCAGCGTGAGCGTGGACGGCAGGTAGAGGCGCATGAGGTCAGCCAGTCTGCCAGACCGTCACGGCAGGACGCGCAGGCTCCGCAGTTCGGCGATCGTGGCGCCCGGGGCGGTGTGGTGGATGCCCCGGATGCCGAGCGCCTCCGCCGCGCGGACGTTGTGCTCGATGTCGTCGATGAAGACGCAGTCGGCGGCGTCCAGCCCGAGGAGGCCGAGCGCGTGCCGGAAGATGCGCTCGTCCGGCTTGCGGAGCCCGACCTCGGACGAGATCACGACGGCGTCGAAGAGGTCCGCGAACAGGTCGTGCGGATAGTCGTTGCCCCACGAGTTGGACAACAGGGCCGTGCGGGCGCCGGCGGCGCGGACCGCGCGGAGCGCGTCGTACATCGGGTGGACGGGCGCGAACGCGCCGAACATCCGGGCGATCAGCCCCGCCGCCTCGACCGGGTCGCCCTCGACGGTGCGCAGCTCGGCGGCGAGGAGGCCCTCGAACTCCGCGACGGGGAGCGAGCCGTCCTCCAGGCCGTGGATCGGGTTGACGTCGCTGCCGTCGTACGCCTGCTTGACCCAGGCGCGCATGACGTCCTTGTAGCGCTCCACGTCGATGCGCTCGGCGGCGAGCCACACGTCGATGGCGTCGTTGAGGGGGGACGTCAGCACGCCGCCCCAGTCGGTGATCACGGCCTTGACCGGTCGTTCGTCGGGCACGTCCCAGATCGTAGGCGATTCCGGGCGATTCACCGAACCGCGTTCTACCCGCCCGGCCGCGCCGGACGGGGGCGCGGGGTCCGTGATCATGCGACCGGTGCGGGGACGATCGCATGATCACGGAGATTTCCTAGCGGCCGGCGTCTCCCCCGCCGGGCCGTCCGTTCCGGTGCGCTCTCCACCGGGGTTCGCTCACGCCGACCTGAGCCGCTGCAGCGCCTCGCGGACGCCGCCGTCGGTCTCTTCGAGCACCACCGTCGCGCGCGCCGCGGGGACCTCGCCGAGCAGCGAGACCAGCGCGACCCGCGTGTTGCCGCCCGCCTCGGTGAGGGCGTTCTCGCAGGTCCGGGCGTCCATCCCGGTCGCCTCGGTGAGGATGCGCACCAGCCGGGCGCGCAGTTTGGAGTTCAGCGCGTTCACGCTGACCATCAGGTTGGAGTAGGTGCGCCCCATCCTGATCATCAGTGTGGTGGAGAAGGAGTTGAGCACGAGCTTGGTCGCCGTGCCCGCCTTCATCCGGGTGGAGCCGGTGATCACCTCGGGCCCGGTGGCGAGCCCGATGTGCACCTCCACCTCGTCTCCGTAGGGGGTGTGCGGGTTGCAGCTGATCAGTGCGGTGCGGGCGCCGAGCGCGGTGGCGGCGCGCAGCGCGCCCACCACGTACGGGGTGCGGCCGCTCGCCGCGATCCCGACGGCGACGTCCCCTGACTGGACGTCGCGCGCGTCCCGGCGGCCGAGCTCGACGTCGTCCTCGACGTCCGAGATCGCCTGGGACAGGGCGCCGGGCCCGCCCGCGTGGTGCGCCACGACGCGGCCCCAGATGCCGAACGTCGGGGGCAGCTCGGCCGCGTCGATCACGGCCAGCCGGCCGGACGTCCCGGCCCCGAAGTAGTGCACCCGCCCGCCGGAGCGGAGCGAGTCCACGGCGATGTCGACCAGCCGGGCGACCTCCGGCAGGACGGAGGCCACGGCCATCGGCACCGTCGCGTCCTCAGAGTTGATCAGGCGCAGCACCTCCAGGGTCGGCAGCGTGTCGACGTCGAGGGTCCGCGGGTTGCGGCCCTCGGTGGGGAGCTCGCAGTCGATCACCGACGCCTCCGGTCGGGTCGCACGGTCCGGCCGCGGACCGCCTCGAATGTGGCTTCCAGGGCCTTGCGGGTCGGCCCGTAGGTGCGCTGCGCCACTCCGACGAAGACGCAGTCGACCACCGTGAGCTGCGCCAGCCGGCTGGCGGTGGCGCCGGAGCGGAAGGTCGTCTCCCGCGCCGCCGTGGTCAGGATCAGGTCGGCCACCTCCGCGATCGGGGACTTGGGGAAGTTGGTGAGCGCGACCGTCCGCGCGCCCCTGCTCCGGGCGACCTCCATCGCGTCGATCGTCTCGACCGTCGCGCCGGTGTGCGAGATGCCGATCGCGACGTCCCCGGTCTTCAGGACGGCGGCGCTGGTCAACATGATGTGCGCGTCCGCCCAGGCCGAGCAGACGCGGCCGATCCGGTGCAGCTTCTGCTGGAAGTCGGCCGCGACGAACGCGCTGGCGCCGACCCCGTAGACGTCGACCCGGTCCGCGGCGACGACCGCGTCCACGACCTGTTCGAGCATCTTGATGTCGAGCTGCGAGGCGGTCTCCTCGACGGCGCGGGCGTCGGCGAAGGTCACCTTCTCGACGATCTGTTCCAGCGAGTCGTCGGGACTGATGTCACTGCCGATGACCCGCCCGCCGGCGGCGCTCTGCGCGCGTCCCGCCTCGGTGGCGAGGGTCAGCCGCAGCTCCGGGTAGCCGTGAAACCCGATCGCCCGGCAGAACCTGATGACCGTGGTTTCGGACGTGCCGCAAGTCTGGGCGAGTTCGGTGATGGTGGAGTTGGCGACCCCCTCGGGGTCGTCGATGACACGTTGAGCGACACGTCGCTCGGCGGGGGGCAGCGAGGGCAGCAGCGAGCGGACCCGCACCACGGTGCTCAGCGGCGTCGCCTCTCTGTCCCTCTCTCTGTCGTTTGTCTGCACGTGAGACGCCGCCTCCTCTCGTGGCGCACCGGGCTCCCCCGTGATCCCCCGCTCGGCGCCCTGTTCGGGGCTCCGCTCGGAGCCGATCGGTTTCCTCATGGCGGAAATTTTCTTACGTGCGAGATGTCACGTCAACGGTAGAAAAGGCTACGGTCGCCATGTGTTGACCCATTTGGCCGGTCCTTACGTGGTCGGTATCGACGCGGGTGGCACGAAGACCCGCTGCGTAGTACTGACGCTGGGGGGTGCTCTGGCCGGTTCCGGCACCGGCCCCGGGGCCAACCCCAACTCTGGAGGCGACACCGCCGGGGCCCTGACCACGGCCCTGCGGGAAGCACTCGGGGACCTGGACCGAACCCACATCCTCACCGGCGTGTTCGGCATCGCCGGCGCCGGCTCCGCCGGACGGCCCGCGGCCGTCGCGGCGGCGCGGCAGGCGTGGCAGGCCGTCGGCCTGCGCGGCTCGCCCGCGGTGGTGACCGATATCGCGGTGGCGTTCGCCGCCGGGACACCCGAGCCCAAGGGCATCGTGGTGTTCTCCGGCACGGGCGCCGGCGCGGCGGTCATCAACGACGGCGCGATCGTGCAGCGCGCGGACGGCTACGGCTGGCTGGTCGGGGACGAGGGTTCGGCGGTGTGGCTCGGGAAGGAGGCCGTCCGCGCGGCGCTCGCCGCCTACGACGGCCGAGGCTCCCCGACGCTCCTCACCGACTCGGTCCCGCGGGCGCTCCTCGGCGCCACGGTGGTGGCGGAGATCGACGGAGAACGGCGAAGACCTCGCCCTTCCCCGCGGGCGCTGGCCTTGGCCGGCGCCCCTTCGTCGTCACAAGGCGCTTCGGTCCTCGCGCAGGGCGGCGCGCTCGCCTCCGGAGCAGGCACCCCCGCACCGGGCGGCACGGGAACCGCCGTGCTGCTGTCCGATCCGCCCAGCCCCGCCACCGGGAGCGACGGGCCCTGCCAGCCGCCGCCCGGCGGCGGGCTCGGCGGCGGCTCGCCCGACCCGCCGCCGAATCCCCGGCTCGCCCAGGCGATCATCAAGGAGGTGTACGGCCGTCCGCCCGCGGCCCTCGGGCGGCTCGGCCCGGTGGTCGCCGCCGCCGCGGCCGCCGGTGATCCGGTGGCCCGGCGCATCACCGAAGAGGCCGCGCAGTGGCTGCTCCGCGACGTGGACGCGGTGCGCCCGGCCCTGTCCGATCCCCGCGCCCCGGTCGTGATGCACGGCTCGGTACTGCGCGAGGGACCCGTCGCCGAGGCCGTCCGGACCGGGCTGCGCGACCGCTTCGCCGCGGCGCCGCGCTGCGCGGGCGACGGCGCGGTCGGCGCGGCCGGGATGGCGCTGCGCCGCCTCGGCCACCCCCTGCCCGGCTGAGCCGACCGCGCTCCGCCCGGCGCCCGGCCCGGCCGCCGATCGGCCCGGCCGATCCCTGGCAGACGGCATCGACGCCGTCCGGGGTCATCGCGATGGACCCCACACGATCCGCGAATGGTGATCCTGGGGTCCATCGTGATCTCGCTGTGACCACGGTGACGGCCGCGCCCGATGATGCCGTAGCGTTGACCGGGTGCGTGCTTCCCGTCCCGTAGCGGTCGCGGCCCTCGCGTTGGCGCTGGCCGCGGGATGCGGCGGTGGCGGCGACGGCGGCGAGCGCCCGGCGGCGGGCCGCTCCGGCTCCCCCGGCCCGGCGGGACGGCCCACACCCGCGCCGGACGCCTGGATCCCCGGCCGGGTGGCGAAGATGTCGCTCGCCGAGAAGGTCGGGCAGCTGTTCGTGACGCGCTTCTCCAGCCGCGCCGACGGCCTCGCCAAGATCCGGAAGTACCGCGTCGGCGGGCTGATCTACTTCCCCGAGAACTTCTCGTCCCCGGCCCGGACGGCGGCGCAGTCGAACGCGCTGCAGAAGGCGTCGAAGATCCCGCTGCTGCTCGGCGTGGACGAGGAGCAGGGCATCGTGTCCCGCACCCCGTTCATCACCCGGTTCCCCGGCAACATGGCGCTCGGCGCCACCTCGGACCCGGCGGACGCCCGCGCCGCCGGCCGGGTCACCGGCGCCGAGCTGCGCGCGGTCGGGATCAACCTCGACTACGCGCCGGACGCCGACGTCAACGTGAACCCGCGCAACCCGGTGATCGGGCTGCGCTCGTTCGGCGCCGACCCGGCGCTCGCGTCGAAGATGGTGACCGGGGCGATCCAGGGCTACCAGGACGCCGGGGTCGCGGTCAGCCCGAAGCACTTCCCCGGGCACGGCGACACGGCGACCGACAGCCACACCGGGCTGCCGGTGATCACCCACTCGCGGGCGACGTGGGAGCGGCTCGACGCGCCCCCGTTCCGGGCGGCGGTCGCCGCCGGGGCCGACATGATCATGACGGCGCACATCGTGGTGCCGAAGCTCGACCGGTCGGGCGACCCGTCCACGCTGTCGAGGACCGTGCTGACCGGGCTGCTGCGCGGCACGCTCGGCTACCAGGGCGTGATCACCACCGACTCGCTGGAGATGGCGGGCGTCCGGCAGAAGTACGGCGACGCGGTGGTGCCGGTCCGCGCGATCCTCGCGGGCGCCGACCAGGTGCTGATGCCGCCGAGCCTGCCGCGCGCGTACCGGGCGGTGGTGGCCGCCGTCCGGTCCGGGAAGATCTCGCAGCGGCGGCTGGACGAGTCGGTCACGCGGATCCTGAAGCTCAAGCAGCGGCGCGGGCTGTTCCAGGGGACGTCCGCCGACCCGGCGAAGGCCGCCGCCGCGATCGGGACGCCCGCGCACCGCGCCACCGCCCGGCGGGTCGCCGAGCGGGCGGTGACGCTCGTCCGCAACGACCGCGGCCTGCTGCCGCTCAAGGGCGGGAAGGTCGCGGTCACGGGGCCCGCGAGCGCGGCGCTGACCACCGCGCTGCGCCGCCGGGGCGTCGCGGTCACCACCGCCGGTTCGGCCGACGTCATCGTGCTGACCACGGAGAACGCGGGGGCGGCGACGGCGGCGCGGATCCGCGCCGCCGGGTCGAAGCCGGTCGTCGTCGCCGCGCTCGGCCGCCCCTACGACCTCGACGCGGCGCGCGGCGCGCGGGCCGCGCTGGCGACGTACTCGTCCGGCGCGGTGTCGGTCGGGGCGCTCGCCGGGGTGCTGAGCGGCGCGGTGAAGCCGACCGGGAAGCTCCCCGTCCCGGCGGGCGGGCAGCGCGTCGGTCACGGCCTCGCCTACAGGTGACCCGGACCGGCCGTCTGGACCGGCCGTGTGGACGGGGGCGCCCGTCTCCTGGGAGGATCGGCGCGCCTTCGGCCCCCAGGAGGTCCCCGTGCGTGTCCGCGCGCTCATCGCGGTCGTGTTCCTGTTCGCGGCGTCCACCGCGTGCGGCGGCGAGCCGGACCTGTCGATGCCGCCGCTCACCCCCGAGCCCGGCGACTCGCGGCTGGTCGACGGCGCCACCTCGGCGGCTCCGGCCGACACCTTCCCCGCGCGGCTCGCGCTCTACAAGTACCTGCGCGGCGTCGCGGCGGGCAACGTCCGGGCCTGCGCGTACCTGACGCCCGAGTTCGAGCGGGCCGCGTTCGGCCGGGCGGGCGGCTGCCGCGCCGGGTTCCTGCGCGCCCGCGCGCAGCTGCGCCCGCAGGACGTGGCGGCGCTGCGCGGCGTGACCGTCCCGGCCTGCGAGGACGGCCCGGCGGACGGCGAGTACACCGTCCGCTTCGAGCAGTTGAAGTGGGCGGGCGAGCCCGCCCGCCCCGGCGGCCTCCTCGCGGCGGCCTTCACCCTCCGCAAGACCGGCCCGTACTGGCAGCTCGCTCCCTCTCAGGAGGGTTAGATTCCCAGGTCGGCGAGGTGCGGCAGGTGGGCGCGGGCGGCTTCGCGGGCCTCGGCGGCGGTGCGGGCCGCGCGGGCGGCGGACGCGGCCCGGCGGCACTCGTCCAGCGTGTGCCGGGCGAGCGCGGCCCGCACCAGCGGCAGCGACGGCGCGCTCATCGACAGCGACGTCACCCCGAGCCCGACGAGGACGCAGGCGAGCGCCGGGTCCCCGGCCGCCTCGCCGCACACCCCGCACGGGACGCCCGCCCCGGCCGCGGGCGCGACCAGGTCGAGGACGGCGGGCTGCCACGGGTCCTGGAGGTTGGCGAGGGCGCCGACCTGCCGGTCCGCGGCGCAGGCGTACTGGGTGAGGTCGTTCGTCCCGATGCTGAAGAACTCGACCTCCGGGGCGAGGTCGCGGGCGCGCAGCGCCGCCGCCGGGATCTCGATCATGACGCCGGGATGCTCGATGCCCGCGTCCCGGCAGACCCCGGCGAAGTAGGCGGCCTCGTCGGCGTCCGCCACCATCGGGGCCATGACCTGGAGTTTCACGGGCAGCCCGGACGCCGCGCGGGCGAGCGCCGCGAGCTGCGCGGACAGCACCTCGGGGTGCAGCCGGGTCATCCGCAGGCCGCGCTCGCCGAGCGCCGGGTTCGGCTCCTCGGCGGGCGGCGGCAGGAACGCGAGCGGCTTGTCGGCGCCGGCGTCCAGGGTGCGGACGACGACGCGGCCGTCCGGGAACGCCTCCAGGACCCTGCGGTAGGCGTCCTCCTGCTCGTCCGCGCTCGGCGGCGTCGAGCGGTCGAGGAAGAGGAACTCGGTGCGGTACAGGCCGACGCCCTCGGCGCCGTGCTCCAGCGCCGCGTCGACGTCCTTCGGGCCGCCGATGTTCGCGAGCAGCGGCACCGCGTGGCCGTCCTTGGTGGCGCCGGGGCCGGAGGATTCCGCGAGCGCGGACGCGCGGGCGGCCACGGCGGCGCGGGCCGCCGCGACCTCGGCGTCGGACGGGTCCGGGACGACCGTCCCGGCGCTGCCGTCGACGAGGACGCGGGTCCCGTCCGCGAGGGACGTCGCGCCCGGCAGCGCGACCACGGCGGGCACGCCCATCGTCCGGGCGAGGATCGCGGTGTGGCTGGTCGGCCCGCCCTCCTCGGTCACGAACGCGACGACCCGCGCGGGGTCGAGGACGGCCGTGTCCGCGGGAGCGAGGTCGCGGGCGACCAGCACGAACGGTTCGTCGGAGGTGGGCACGCCGGGCATCGGCAGGCCGAGCAGCCGGGCGATCGTCCGGTCCCGGATGTCGTCCAGGTCGGTGACCCGGGCGGCCATGTACTCGCCCGCCCCGGCCAGCATGTCCCGGTAGACGCCGAACGCCTCGAAGACCGCGCGGGGAGCGGCGGCGCCGTCGTCGATCCGGGCACCGACGCCGTCGGCGAGGCCGGGGTCGCGGGCCATCAGGGCCTGCGCGTTCAGCACGTCGCGGCCGTCGGTGTTGCCCACGGCGGCGGCGCGTTCCCCGCGGTCCTCAAGGTCGGCGGCGACCGCCTCCAGCGCGGCCGCCGCGACGGCGCGCTCGGCGGCGGCGTCCCCGCCGTGCCGCGACCCGGCGGGCGGCTCCGGGACGGCCCCGGCGATGGTGCGCACCGGCCCGACGCCGACGCCGGGGCTGACCCCGGCGCCGTGCAGCGGGCCACCGGGCTGCGACGACTTCCCGTCCTGCGACGAACCCACGTCAGGCTCCCTCGGGCTCCGGCGTGGCGAGCAGCCGCTCCAGGTCGTCGAGCAGCTCGTCGGCGCCCGCGCCCTCCGCGGACAGCACGACCTCCTCCCCGTGCCGGGCGTCCAGGCCCAGCACGGCGAGGATGCTCTTGGCGTTCACCGGGGCGCCGCCGTGCTTGGCCACGGTCACGTCCATCGGGGCCTTGGCCGCCGTCTGGACGAACAGCGCGGCCGGCCGCGCGTGCAGCCCCACCCTCGACTCGATCTTGACCTTGCGCTCGGTCACGGCACACTCCCTCTCAGCTTGTCCCTGGTCAACTCTGGTCTTACGGGTCAACTCTGGTGTTCGGGGTCAACTCTGGTGTTCACGGGGACGCGGGCCGCGCACCCGCAGCGCGGGGCCCGGCACGACGTCCACCTCGTTCAGGTCGGCGACCACGTGGTCGGCCCCGGCCAGCGCGTCCGCGGGCTGCGTGGTGCCGACGCCCACGCAGGTCATGCCCGCCGACTTCACGGCCGCCACGCCCGCCGGGGCGTCCTCGAACCCGACCGCCGCCTCGGGCGGGACGCCGAGGTCCCGCGCGGCGGCCAGGTAGCCCTCCGGGTGGGGCTTGCCGGTGTCGACGTCGTCCGCGGTCACGACGACGTCGAGCAGGTCGCGGACGCCCAGCTCGGCCAGCAGGCCCTCGGCGTAGCCGCGCCGCCCGGACGTCACCACCGCGAGCGGCACGCCCGCCCCGGCCAGCGACCGGACGAGGCCGACGGCCCCGGGCACGGGCGCGGCGTGCGGCAGGTCGGGCAGCGTCCCGTAGGACTGCGCCTGCTCGAACAGCTCCTCGACCGTCCGGCCGGGGAACAGGTGCGCCAGCTCCTGGAGCACCTCGCGCCCGCGGCGCCCCGCGAACGACGCGATCACCGCGTCGTCGTAGGGGGCGCCGTGCGCGTCGAACAGCCGCGTCCACATCACCCGGTTGCGCGGCTCGGTGTCGATGAGGGTGCCGTCGAGGTCGAACACGGCGGCGTCCAGGTCGATCACCGCCATCCGATCAGCTCCATGTGAACAGCTCGGCCCCCTTCGTCACCTCGCCCGACTCCACCACGTCCGAGAGGGCGTCGGCGCCCGCGTCCAGGGCCACGACCGCGCAGACCGGCGAGCGCCCGCCCGCCTCGATCACGGCCGGGTTCCAGCCGACGACCGGCTGCCCGGACACGACCTGGTCGCCCTCGCCGACGAGGAGGTCGAAGCCCTCCCCCTTCAGCTTGACGGTGTCGATGCCGAGGTGGACGAGCACCCCGTGGCCTTCCTCGTCCACGACGACGTAGGCGTGTGGATGCAGCTTGACGATCTTGCCGGTGACCGGGGCGATCGCCTGGCCCGGGCCGCGCTCGGGGTCGACCGCCGTGCCCGGGCCCACCATGGCCTGGGCGAACACCGGGTCGGGGACGCCGGCCAGGCCGACGACCCGGCCGGAGACCGGTGACAGTACTCGGGTCATCAGGGGGTCCTCTGGGTCGGTGGGAGCGGCTCGCTCGGAGCGGCTCCGTGGGGATGGGTCAGTCGAGGATGTCCTCGATGTCGCTGGAGATGGTGTCGGCCTCGGGGCCGACGACGACCTGCACGACGACGCCGCTGCGCATGACGCCGAACGCGCCCGCCTTCTTCAGCGCGGCGTCGTCGACCTTGCTCGGGTCCGCGACCTCCGTGCGCAGCCGGGTCGCGCACGGCTCGATCTCCACGATGTTCTCGGCGCCGCCCAGGGCGGCGACGATCGCCTCGGCCTTGTCCATGTCGTTTCTCCTGTCGGGCCGGGCCCGGCGTCGCGGGCCACTCGGGGATCGCTGGTCGGGACGGCTCAGTGTGTCTGGGTGACCTTGTTGAGGCCACGGGGTACGTCTGGGTCGATGCCGAGACGGCGGGCCAGGTTCTCTACAAGAAGCTGACCGGGGACGATGAGGCCGAGCGGCGCCACCCATTCGGGCAGCGCCGGACCGGGCAGGGCGGCCGTGGACGCGGCCGCGAGGTCGTCGCCGCCGCCGATGCCGTAGGCGTGCGCCCCGGCGCTCTCGATGCGGCGCGCGAGCGCGACCGTCCCGGCGAGCGTCGGGCCGGAGCCGGCCGCGACGAGCAGCGCGGGCGTCTGGCCGTCGACCACGGCGATCGGGCCGTGCTGCAGGTCGGCGTACGACAGGCCCATGGCGTGCAGGTAGCACGCCTCCTTCATCTTCAGCGCCAGCTCAAGCGCGGTGCCGAACGCGATGCCGCGCCCGGACACGACCGCGCCGGGCACCTTCGCCAGCGCCTCGACGATCTCCGCCAGCGGGGCGGAGCCCTCCGTCCGCTCGATCATCCCGGCGACCTCGTCGGGGACGCGGCGCAGGTCGTCCGCGGCGACGTCCGCGCCGAGGCCGACGCCGAGCACCGACAGCGCGGCGAGCTGGGTCGTGTAGGTCTTCGTCGCCGGGACGGCGACCTCGTCGCCCGCGAGCGTGATCAGCGCGACCTCGGCGGCCTCGGCGAGCGGGGACCCGGCGCCGTTGGTGATCGCGACCGTCCGGGCGCCGCAGTCCTTCGCCCAGGCGAGCGTCTCGACGATCTCCTCGGTCTTGCCGGACTGGCTGATCGCGACGGCCAGCACGCCGGACAGGTCGAGCCTGCGCCGGTAGGTCGTCGCGATGGACGGGGCGGCGAGCGTGGACAGCCGCCCGGCCCGCGACTCCACCAGGTAGCGGCCGTACACCGCGGCGTTGTCGGACGATCCCCGCGCGATGAACAGCACCTGCCGCGTCTCCCGGGCGAGCGCCCCGATGTCGGGCGTGCGCGGCAGCAGCGCGTCGATCGTCCGGCGCAGCGCGTCCGGCTGCTCGCCGATCTCGGCGCGCATTCTGCTGGTCATGATCCCCCTCCGAAGACTTTCTGCCCGTTGACCCACGTGGTACGCGCCCGGTGGTCCGGCCCCAGCCAGACCAGGTCCGCGGCGGCGCCCGGGGCGATGCGGCCGAGGTCCGGCCGGCCGATCAGCTCGGCCGGGATCCGGGTCGCCGCGTCCACCGCGGCGGCCGTGCCGATCCCGAGGCCGATCGCGTTGCCGACGGCCTCGTCCAGCCGGAGGCCGGACCCGGCGATGGTGCCGTCGGCGCGCAGCGGCGGGCCCTGCTCGGGCATGGTGATGGGCTCGCCGCCGAGTTCGTAGGTGCCGGGGGGCATCCCGGCCGATGCCGCCGCGTCGGTGACGAGCACGACCCGTCCGGCCGCGGCGCGGAACACGAGCTCGGCCGCCTCCGGCCCGACGTGGTGCAGGTCGAGGATCAGGCCGGGGCTCAGCCGGTCGTCGATCAGCGCCTGCGCGGCGACGCCCGGCTCGCGGTGGTGGACGCCCGACTGCGCGTTGAAGATGTGGGTGACCATGCGCGCCCCGGCGTCCGCGGCCTCGGCCGTCTGCGCGGCGGTGGCGTCGCTGTGCCCGACGCTGACCAGCACGCCCGCGGCGGTGAGGGTGCGGATCGCTTCGAGGGCGCCGTTCCGCTCGGGGGCGAGGGTCACAAGCTTGACGAGCCCGGTCTCCAGCAGCGTCGCGATCGCCTCGGGCTCCGGGTCGGTCAGGTAGATCGCGTTGTGCGCGCCCTTGCGCTTCTCCGACAGGAACGGGCCTTCGAGGTGGACGCCGAGGACGCGGGTGCCGCGCGGAAGTCCCGGCAGGAGGTCGCGGAGGCGGTGCAGCGCTGCGGCCTGCGTCGCGACCGGGGCGGTGATGAACGTCGGCAGGAACGCGGTGACGCCGGTCTCGGGGAGGCGGCCGACGACGGTGTGCCAGGCGGCCTCGTCGGCGTCCACCATGTCGTGGCCGAAGAAGCCGTTCACCTGGAGGTCGACCAGGCCGGGGGCGAGCAGGCCGTCCGGCAGGTCGACGTCGGACGGGCCGTCCGGCGGGCCCTGCCCGGCCTCGGCGATCACGCCGTCCACGACGCGGACGTATCCCGGCGAGAGTACGCGGGTAGAACTGCCCGCGGGGGTAATGATCATGCGGTTGGCCGTGATCAGAAGTGATGCCATGGGTGCGCACTCTCTGTGACGCGACGATCGCTGGTCGTTAACGCCCGAATCAACTGGTCTAGTCCGGACTAGACCAGGTGGCACCATACTCCACGAATCGGATGGGAATGACAATGTCGGCCGGAACTCGTCAGGAACGGACGGGGCTCGGCGGCGCCTGGACGTCCGCGTTCGGCGTGCTGCAGCGGATCGGCCGGAGCCTCATGCTGCCGATCGCCGTCCTGCCCGCCGCCGGCATCCTGCTCCGGCTCGGCCAGCCCGACCTGCTCGGCGCGGACGGCCTCGGCTGGGACCGGATCGCCGAGGTCTTCGCCGCCGCGGGCGGGTCGCTGCTCGACAACCTGCCGATCCTGTTCGCGGTCGGCGTCGCCATCGGGTTCGCGAAGAAGGCCGACGGGTCGACCGCGCTCGCCGCCGTCGTCGCCTACCTCGTGTTCGACCGCGTCTCGAAGACGCTGTTCGCGCACAGCCCCGAGTTGAAGGGTGCGGTCGTCCAACTGGTCCGGCAGGAGGACGGCTCGCTGAAGGAGACGATCGGCTACGGGCTGACGAACCCGACCCAGGTCCTCGGCGGCATCCTCGTCGGGATCATGGTCGCCCTGCTCTACCAGCGGTTCTACCGGGTGAAGCTGCCGTCCTGGCTCGCGTTCTTCGGCGGGCGGCGGTTCGTCCCGATCGTCAGCGCCGCCGCCGCGCTGCTGCTCGGCGTCGTCCTCGGCCTGGTCTGGCCGGTGCTCGGCGGGCGCATCGACGCGTTCGGCGACTGGATCACCGGCGCGGGCGCGCTCGGCGCGGGCGTCTACGGCGTCGCCAACCGGCTGCTGATCCCGTTCGGGCTGCACCACATCCTGAACTCGCTGATCTGGTTCGTGTTCGGCTCCTACCAGGGGCCGGACGGCGTCGTCCACGGCGAGATCAACCGCTACCTGGCGGGCGACCCGCACTCCGGGACGCTCCTCGCCGGGTTCTTCCCGGTGCTGATGTTCGGCCTGCCCGGCGCGGCCCTCGCCATCTGGCGGACGGCCCCGCCGCACCGCCGCGCCACCGTCGGCGGCCTGATGCTCTCCGCCGCGCTGACCGCGTTCGTCACCGGCGTCACCGAGCCCATCGAGTTCTCGTTCATGTTCGTCGCGCCGCTGCTGTACGGGATCCACGTCGTCTTGACCGGTGTGTCGATGGCCCTGCTCGCGGCGGCGGACGCGCAGCTCGGATTCAGTTTCTCGGCCGGGCTCATCGACCTGCTCCTGAACGCGACCAAGAGCAACACCCGCCATCTGTGGATGGTCGTCGCGCTCGGCGGGGTGTACTTCGTCCTGTACTACGCGATCTTCACGTTCGTCATCACGAGGTTCGACCTGCCGACGCCCGGACGGGAGCCGGAAGAGGACAGCCCGCCCGAGGCGCCGCCGGACGAGCAGCCGGACACGCCCTCCGCACGAGGTCCCTGACCTGCGCGTTCGCCGATCTTGCCGGACGAACGCCGTGATGCCGTCGTTACGAATTCGTGCATTGACAGGTGTTTTGAACCTGTGGTCTAGTCCGGCCTAGACCGGTACGAACCAAATCGAATAGCCCTGAACTACTGTCTAGCCCACATACCCGTCGTACCCCGGCGAATCCAGTCGATCCGGCCCCCGGCCATCGAGGAAACCCCCGTGACGACCATCGACCCGCACAGTCCCGTCCCGAAGTACTTCCAGCTCCGCGCGATACTCCTCGACCTCATCGAGAGCGCCGAGCTGCCCGTCGACGCCCCGATCCCCTCGGAGCGCGAGCTGTGCGTCAGGTACGAACTGTCCAGGATGACCGTCCGGCAGGGCGTGGACCAGCTCGTCTCAGAAGGACGGCTGTACCGCGTCCCGGGCAAGGGCACGTTCGTGGCCAGACCGAAGATCGAGATGCCGCTCCGGCTCGTCTCCTTCACCGAGGACATGCTGAGCCGCGGGCTGCGTCCGGGCGCGATCGACCTCGACCGCCGGACCGTCCCGGCCGACGCGAGGCTCGCCCGGATCTTCGAGATCGAACCCGGGACGGAGATCCACGTCATCGAGCGGCTGCGCACCGCCGACGGGGAGCCGATGGCGCTGGAACGTGCCCACATCCTCGCCTCGCTCGCCCCCGACCTGCTGGACCGCAGGCTCGCCGACCGATCGCTCTACGGCGTGCTCGAAGCGGTCTACGGGCTGGTCTTCGACGCCGGAGACCAGACCATCGACGCCGGTCTCGCCGACGCGACCGACGCCAGGCACCTGCTGATCCCCCGCGGCAGTGCCGTCCTGCACCTGCAACGCCGCTCCTACACCGGAGGCGCGTGCGCCGAACTGGGCGTGTCGACCTACCGGGCGGACCGGTACCAGATCCACACCGCGCTGGGGAACCCCCCGGCGCACCAGCCCTGACCCAGCCCCGCGAAACCCACCCCTGAGAAGCCCCGCCCATGAGACGTCCCAGACCTTGAGAACTTGAGAACTCTCAGCATCTGAGAAGTCTCACCCCGAAAAGTCCAGCCCCTGAGTAGTCCCGCCCCGACCACCCCTGAGAACTCCTGTAACCCCTGAGGAGGAACCTCGCGATGACCGCCACGACAGTGGACTCCGCGCCACGGCGCGGGTCGAGCATCCTCGCGGTGCTGCAGCGGATCGGCCGCAGCCTCATGCTGCCGATCGCCGTGCTGCCCGCCGCCGCACTGCTGCTCCGCTTCGGCCAGCCCGACATGCTCGGCAAGGACGGCCTCGAGTGGAACCGCGTCGCCGAAGTCGTCGGCAACGCCGGCAACGCGCTGTTCATGAGCCTGCCCCTGCTCTTCGCGGTCGGCGTGGCGATCGGCTTCGCCAAGAAGTCCGACGGCTCCACCGCCCTCGCCGCGGTGGTCGGGTACCTCGTCTTCGACCACGTCTCCAAGACGATGTTCTCGCACTCCGACGACCTCAAGGCGACCGTCCTCATCACGCAGGTGAAGGACGGCCAGCCGACGCCGACCATCGACTGGGGCGCCACGAACCCGACGCAGGTGCTCGGCGGCATCCTGATGGGCCTCACCGCGGCGCTGCTCTACCAGCGCTTCTACCGCGTGAAGCTGCCCACCTACCTGGCCTTCTTCGGCGGACGGCGGTTCGTCCCCATCGTCACCGCGCTCGCCGGCCTGCTGCTCGGCGTCCTGATCGGCTTCGTCTGGCCGGTGCTCGGCGGCTGGCTCACCGACTTCGGCGACTGGATCACCGGCGCGGGCGCGCTCGGCGCGGGCATCTACGGCGTCGTCAACCGGCTGCTGATCCCGTTCGGCCTGCACCACATCGTGAACTCGCTCATCTGGTTCGTGTTCGGCACCTACAACGGCCCGGACGGCGCCGTGCACGGCGAGATCAACCGCTACCTCGCCGGCGACCCCCACGCGGGCGGCCTGCTCGCCGGGTACTTCCCCGTCCTGATGTTCGGCCTGCCGGGCGCCGCGATGGCCATCTGGCGCGCCGCGCCGCCGCACCGCCGTCCCGCCGTCGGCGGCATCATGGTCTCCGCCGCGCTGACCGCGTTCGTCACCGGCGTCACCGAGCCGATCGAGTTCGCGTTCATGTTCGTCGCGCCCGTCCTGTACGGGGTGCACGTCGTCCTCACCGGCATCTCGATGGCGGTGCTGGAGGCCGCCGGGGCGAAGCTCGGCTTCGGCTTCTCGGCGGGCGGCATCGACCTGCTGCTGAACGCCTCGAAGGACAACACGAAGGGGCTCCCGCTCATCCTCGGAATGGGCGTCCTCTACTTCTTCGTGTACTACTTCGTCTTCAAGTTCCTGATCGTGAAGTTCAACTTCGCGACGCCGGGACGTGAACCGGAGGGCGAGGAGTCGAGCATCGCCGACCCGACCGCCGACCCGGAGCTCGCCGGCAGCGGCGGCACCGGCACCACCGGCGGCGGGAAGAAGCGCGCGAAGCCGCAGGACTCCCCTGCCGGCGGCTGACCGACCCCGGGTGCCCGCGGCACCCCTCCCCCGGGCCGGTCCAGCCCACCGGCCCCGCTCCCGGGCCCCGGCGCCCCCGCACCCGTCCGGGGCCCGCTCCCAGAAGGCGGCGGGACGCCCCAGCGTCCCGCCGCCTTCTCCCCTTCCCAGCGTCCGGCCGGTTCGCTTATCGCTTTGGCGGCGGATATCCGGCCTGTTCGGGGCTATTCGGCCGTAGTCGGCCAGGACGTATTTTTCGCGGCTCTCGCGACTCCTGTCATGAACCGAGACAGGAGGTCTTTCATGCGGCGACGTACGGACAAGCCCGCTGCGGTGCGATTCGTCCGGTACCGTCCGATGCCCGCCACCCGGGGCGCGCTGGCGCTGCGGCCCGCGACGCCCCAGACGCACCCGGTGCGGCCGCCGGGGCTGCGCCTGGTCCGTCCGGCGGACGGGGTGGAAGCCGAGGTCGGAGCCGTCGCCGACGCCGCCGTACGGTTGATCGTGGAGGTCCTGGCGGGCACCCGTCCGACGCACCAGCTCTCCCTGGTGGCCGTCCCCGCCGTCTGCCGCGAGCTGCTCCACCGGGCCGCGCCGAGCCTCGCCGGGCGACGGGTCGTCCCGCCGAGGGTGCTCTCGTGCCGGACGCAGCGTCCCGCACCGGCGATCGCCGAGACGACCGCCGTGGTGGTGGTCGCGGGCCGCGTCCACGCCCTGGCCCTGCGCCTCGACCACACCCGGGGACGCTGGCGCTGCACCGCCCTCGAAACGACCGCCCGATAGCCGACGGCGGCCTCCCGGAAGTCCGGGAGGCCGCCGTCGAAGCGGTGCTACGCGGTCACTTGCCGCTACGCAGTCACTTGCCGCGGCTGCGCGGGTCGCCGTGGCAGCGCTTGAACTTCTTGCCCGAGCCGCAGGGGCACGGGTCGTTGCGGTTCACGCCCGCGTACTCGTCGTCGACTTCCTCGCTGTGGTGCTCGACGCCGCCCTCACCGTCGACGGTCGGGGCCGAGTACTCCAGCTTCGACGGACGCGACGGCTTCTCCAGCCCCTTCGCCTTGATGGCGGGGGCCTCCGCGGGGGCCTCCTCGACCTCCTCGACGTCGTCCAGCGAGAGGGTCTCGACGTCGCCCGCCGACTTCGCGACCGACACGGGCGCGGCGCCGACGACCGGGGCGTCCGGCTGCTCCTCGACCTGGACCTCCAGGTTGAACAGGTAGCCGACCGACTCCTCCTTGATGCCGTCGAGCATCGCGTTGAACATGTCGTAGCCCTCGCGCTGGTACTCGACCAGCGGGTCGCGCTGCGCCATGGCCCGCAGGCCGATGCCCTCCTGGAGGTAGTCCATCTCGTAGAGGTGCTCGCGCCACTTGCGGTCGAGGACGTTCAGCACGACGCGGCGCTCCAGCTCCCGCATCACCTCGGCGCCGAGCTCCTCCTCGCGCTTGTCGTAGCACGAGTGGGCGTCGTCGCGGATCTTCGCGGCGAGGGTCTCGGCGTCCAGGCCGGAGATGTCGCCGTCGACGGCGTCCTCGACCAGCTCGTCCACCGTGATGGAGATCGGGTAGAGCTGCTTGAACGCCTTCCAGAGCTTGTCGAGGTCCCACTCCTCGGCGAAGCCCTCGCCGGTGGCGCCCGCGACGTAGCCCGCGACGACCTCGTCGATCATGTTGCGGACCTGCTCGTGGAGGTCGGCGCCCTCCAGCACCTTGCGGCGCTCGGCGTAGATGACCTTGCGCTGCCGGTTCAGCACCTCGTCGTACTTCAAGACGTTCTTGCGCATCTCGAAGTTCTGCTGCTCGACCTGGCTCTGCGCCGACTTGATCGCGTTCGAGACGATCTTCGACTCGATCGGCTGCTCGTCCGGGATGTTCAGCCGGTTCATGATCGCTTCGACCCGGGCGGAGTTGAACAGCCGCATCAGGTCGTCCTCAAGGGACAGGTAGAACCGGGACTCGCCCGGGTCGCCCTGGCGGCCGGACCGGCCGCGGAGCTGGTTGTCGATGCGCCGCGACTCGTGCCGCTCGGTCGCGAGGACGTACAGGCCGCCGATCTCGACGACCTCCTCGTGCTCGCCCTTCACGGCCTCCTTGGCCTTCTCCAGCGCCTCCGGCCAGGCAGCCTCGTACTCCTCGGGCGTCTCCAGCGGGGACAGCCCGCGCTGGTGCAGCTCCAGGTCGGCGCGGAAGTCGGGGTTGCCGCCGAGCATGATGTCGGTGCCGCGGCCGGCCATGTTCGTCGCGACGGTCACGCCGCCCTTGCGGCCCGCCTCCGCGACGATCGCCGACTCCTGCTCGTGGTGCTTGGCGTTCAGCACCTGGTGCGGGATGCCGCGCCGCTTGAGCATCTTGCTCAGCTTCTCGGACTTCTCCACGGACGTGGTGCCGACGAGGACCGGCTGGCCCTTCTCGTGCCGCTCGGCGATGTCGTCGACGACGGCCTCGAACTTGGCCTGCTCGGTCTTGTAGACGACGTCCGCGACGTCCTCGCGGATCATCGGCTTGTTCGTCGGGATCGGCACGACGCCGATCTTGTAGGTCTTGTTGAACTCCGCCGCCTCGGTCTCGGCGGTGCCGGTCATCCCGGACAGCTTCGAGTAGAGGCGGAAGTAGTTCTGCAGGGTGATCGTGGCGAGCGTCTGGTTCTCGTCCTTGATCGCCACGCCCTCCTTGGCCTCGATGGCCTGGTGCATGCCCTCGTTGTAGCGGCGACCGTGGAGGATCCGGCCGGTGAACTCGTCCACGATCAGGACCTCGCCGTTCATGACGACGTAGTCCTTGTCGCGCTTGTAGAGCTCCTTGGCCTTCAGGGCGTTGTTCAGGAAGCTGACCAGGGGCGTGTTGACCGAGTCGTACAGGTTGTCGATGCCGAGCCAATCCTCGACCTTCTCGACGCCCGACTCGGTGATGCCGACCGTGCGCTTCTTCTCGTTGACCTCGTAGTCGCCGGGGCCGTACTCGTCGACCTGGCCCGCCGTGCTGACCAGCTCGGCGCGCTTCAGGCGCGGGGCGATCTTGGCGAACTCGCCGTACCACTTGGAGTTCTGCTCGGCGGGTCCCGAGATGATCAGCGGGGTCCTGGCCTCGTCGATCAGGATGGAGTCGACCTCGTCGACGATGGCGAAGTTGTGGCCGCGCTGGACGCACTCGTCCAGGCTCCACGCCATGTTGTCGCGCAGGTAGTCGAAGCCGAACTCGTTGTTCGTGCCATACGTGATGTCGGCCTCGTAGGCCGCGCGGCGCTCCTCGGGCGTCATCTGCGCCAGGACGACGCCGACCTCCAGCCCGAGGAACTGGTGGACGCGGCCCATCCACTCGGCGTCACGTTTGGCCAGATAGTCGTTGACCGTGACCACATGGACGCCGTCGCCGGACAGGGCGTTCAGATAGGCCGGCAGGACGGCGGTGAGGGTCTTGCCCTCCCCCGTCTTCATCTCGGCGATGTTGCCGAGATGCAGCGCGGCCCCGCCCATGATCTGGACGTCGAAGTGGCGCTGCCCGAGCACGCGCTTGGCGGCCTCGCGAGCGGTCGCGAACGCCTCGGGGAGCAGGTCGTCCAGGGTCTCGCCGTCGGCGAGGCGTTCTCGGTACTTGTCGGTCAGCTCGCGCAACTCGGCGTCGCTCATCTCGAGGAAGTCCTCCTCGATCGAGTTGACCTGATCCGCGAGCTTCTTGAGCTTGCGCAGGGTCTTTCCCTCGCCCGCACGAAGGATCTTGTCGATGACTGGCGGCACTCTCGAAGGCTCCTTGCAGATCGTGGTTCACCGCTCCAGGCGGCGCGCACACCACACGTACGATGCCCATCGTAGGCGAGACCCAGAATGGTCTAGGTCACTCCGCAGCGCAATCCACAACGGGCCCCGTTTGACATTCCGGGTGCCGGAGAGGATCCCCCACAGCAGTCGGAGGGAGGCGCTGTGTCCGAAAATTCGCAGTCAGGAGAGCCGCGCACGGCCGGAGCGGACGGCCCGGACGGGCCGGGCGGGTCTCAGAAATCCCGGGACGAGCGGTCGGCGCACGGTTCGCACGCGGTGCACGAGCCGCACGGCTCGCACGCGGGCGCGCTGAGCTCGTGGTTCGCGGTGGCCGTCATCTTCGCCGGGTTCGTCGTCGGCGGCGTCGCGCTGTGCCTCGGCCCCCTGTGGATCATGTTCTGGGTGGGCGTCGGCGTGGTCGTGCTGGGCATGGTCATCAGCGGTTTCGTCCACTTGTTCGCGGACGTGGTGGTGGACGCGCCCCGTGTCGTCCCGGAGATCGTCGACTACTCGCTGTTCGGCAGGCGGACGGCGAAGCGGCGCGGCGGCTCGGGCGGCGAGGCTTTGGACCGTCCCATCGCGACCGATCCCCAGCACACCCCGCACGGCTGACGTTCCGGACGGAGATCAGAATTCCCCGGAATTGGAGCATGTCTTTCGTCGCATAACAACAAGCCCGAAACCGGCTCCATTCCCAAGGCTCCCCCGAGCCGCCCCCGGAACACCACTCCGGAATGTCACTCCAAGCATCCCCTCTACCCCTGAGCGTCACCAAACCCCCGCCTCCGGCCCACTCCCACCGGGCCGGAGCGGGGCACCACCCCCCAAACCGGGCGCGTCAGGCGGGGGTGGCGTTCTTCAGGGCGGAGTCGAGGATGTCGCGCGGCAGGTCGGAGCGTTCGACGCGGACGTCGTCGCAGCCGACCCAGGAGGCGGCCCGCCACAGCGCCGTGGCGAGCGCCGCGGCGGACGACTCCGTCCGCGACGGCGTGCCGGTCGCCCGAGCCTCCATGGAGACCTGCCTGGCGATGAGGGTGCGGCCCTCCCTGGCGGGGTCGACCCGTCCGAGCAGACGGCCCCCGGCCAGCAGCGGCATCGCGAAATAGCCGTGGACCCGCTTCGCCCTCGGGACGTACGCCTCCAGCCGGTGGTCGAACCCGAACACGCGGGACGTGCGGGCCCTGTCCCAGACGAGCGAGTCGAACGGTGACAGCAGCGTGGTGGCATGCCTGCCACGCAGGCCCGGCAGTTCGGCCAGCGCGTCGGGGTCGGCCCAGGCGCGCTGCGTCCAGCCCGCCACCTTGACCGGCACCAGCGCGGTCGCCTCGACGACCTGCTCCACCTGGTCCTGCTTGAGCCGGTAGTAGTCGGCGAGGTCGGCCCGGGTTCCGACGCCGAGGGCCCGTCCGGCGCGGGCGACGAGCGCGGTCAGGCAGGCGTCGTCGTCGAGTTCCCGTGCGAGCAGTTCCGCCGGGACGGCACGCTCGGCCAGGTCGTACACCCGCCGCCAGCCGACGCGCTGGACGCAGACGACCTCGCCGATGTCCAGCAGCCACTCGATGCCGATCTTGTGGTCGCTCCAGTCCCACCACTCGGCGCTCGCCTTGGCCCCGCCCAGCTCCTTGGTGGTGAGCGGACCGTCCGCCTTCAGCCGGGCACGGATCTCGTCACAGACCCCTTCGGGCACTTTGTGCCAACGCCATCCCCGCTGGAGGTACGCCCGTCGACGAAATGCGAACAAAGGCCAGTCGCCCAACGGCAGCACCGAAGCCGCATGCGCCCAATACTCAAACGTCCCGAACCCACCCTGGCCATTGGTCGCGCCAGCATGTCGTCCAGCGGACGAGCCCGGAACGACGCCACCGGCTGGTCCGGCCAGAGCAACGCCACCAGCACGCCCACCCGGAGCGGTGGTGGGGCGTCCGGCGGTCCGGGTTGCGGCGGTGGGGGTCTGGCCGTTGCCCCAGTAGGCGGTTTCGACGGCGGCGCGGCCGACCGGGCCCAGGCGGGCGTAGGGGACGAGTTCGTGCGAGCGCGCCAGGACGGAGATCGTGTCGAGCTGGACGGCGCCGAGCCGTTCCAGCATCGCCGGGACGCCGCCCTTCGGGCGCGCGCCGATGAAGCCCTGGGCACGCAGCTGGAGCCGTCGTGCCTCGTCCGCGGTGAGCTCTGCCTCGATCACGTCCGCGATGCTACGGCACGACACCGACAAAAGCGGATTGCCGGTCGCGACGGACTCAGGTGATCTCCAGCAGCTTCTCCCGGACGGCGTACACCACGGCCTCCATCCGGGAGTGGAGCTGCAGCTTCTCCAGGATGTTCCGGACGTGGTTCTTCACCGTGTTCTCGGAGATGAACAGCTCGCGGGCGATCTCCCGGTTGCCGAGGCCGCGGGCGACGAGCCGCAGCACCTCCATCTCGCGCTCGGTGAGGCGCGGCGCGGGCACCTGCTGGGTCCGCTCCTCGCTCCGCTTCGCCAGCGCGGCGAACTCGGTGATGAGCTTGGACGCCATCGACGGGCTGATCAGCGACTGCCCGCCGTGCACCGCGCGGACCGCCTGCGGCACCTCGTCGATCGAGATCTCCTTGAGCAGGTAGCCGCTGGCCCCGGCCTTGATCGCCTCGAAGAGGTCCTCCTCCTCGTCGCTGATCGTGAGCATGACGATCTTGGCGCTGGGCGCCGCGTCCTTGATCGCCGTGCACGCCTCGATGCCGCTGCGGCGCGGCATCCTGATGTCCATCAGGACGACGTCGGGCAGCAGGTCGCCCGCCATCTCGACCGCCTCGTGCCCGTCCCCGCCCTCGCCGATGACCTCGATGTCGCTCTCCCCCTGCAGGACCATCTCCAGGCCGCGGCGGAACAGCGCGTGGTCGTCGACGATGAGCACGCGGATCGGGTCGGCGGGCTGGGCCGCCTCAGGGCCGGCGGGGGTTGCGCCGGCCTGACGGGGTACCGCCGCGGCGTCGCGAGCCTCGGGATTCTCGCTCACCAGAGTCGCGGCGTGGAGAAGACGCCGCTTCCCCCCTTCAATCTTCAATATTCAGCGTTCAGCGATCTGCGGCCGCCGGAGGGTTGGCTGCTCTCCGACGGGGTCGTTCTGGGGAACCTACGGGTTCCGGGGACGGACCCGGGGGATTTCGGGCCGGGGTGTCCTCCGGTGAACTGCTGTGCGTCCCGGGAGGTTCCCGGGTGGCCGCCGCGGGTCCGGGGACCCGGCGGGACCGCCGCCGCGGCGCGGGGCCGGGCCTGGCTCCGGACGGCCGAGTGGCGCTCGGCGCCGCACCGGACCCTCCCCCGGACCACCGCGTCCGCGGTTCGGCTGGTACGCCTTTTCAGATCATGGCATGGTTCGGACGGTGACGTGACGCGAGTGCCGCATCACTCTTCGACGAGCCTGATGACCCCGTAGTCCCAGCCCCGTCTCCGGTAGACGACGGACGGGTGCCCGGTGGCCTTGTCGCGGTACAGGAAGAAGTCGTGGCCGACGAGCTCCATCTCGAACAGGGCTTGTTCGATGCCCATCGGCTCGGCCTTGTGGAACTTCTCGCGGACGACGACGGGGCCGTCGCCGTCCATGGGGATCGGGACGATGTTCTCGTCCGGCGAGACCTTCACGGCCTCGGGTTCGTCCCTGACGGGCGGAGCGGGTCGCGTAACGGGCGGCGGGGGCTCGGGGAGCGCCTCCGGCAGCGGCTCCATGGTCGCGAGCTTGGCACGGCCCTTCCCGCCGTGCCCCTTGCGCCGTTCGGAGTCGCGGCGCAGGCGCGACTCCAGCTTGTCGAGCGCCAGGTCGAGGGCGCCGTACCGGTCGTCGGCGGCGGCCTCGGCACGGATCACCGGGCCCCGGGAGCGGATCGTCAGCTCCACCCTTTCGCGCTGGTCGGCGAGCCGTGGGTTGCGTTCCTCGGACACCTCCACATCCACGCGGATGACCTTCTGGTTGAGCCGCTCGATCTTGGCCAGTTTGTTGTCGACATGCCGACGGAACCTGTCGTTGACATCGGTGTGCCGGCCCCTGACGGTGATGTTCACGCGGGGACCCCCCTTCTCCCGGTTGCGTTTCCGGCCGGCCGGGGAGCTCCTGTACGCCCCGGACGGCACCACAGGACGGTGGGTCGCACCCGCCCGGCCGACCTGGTCTTCGTCCCCACATCCGCCTGCTGAAGGCCTCGCGGCGCTTTCGCCACTACTGCCCTTCTCCCTGTGCGGGGGATGTCGGATCCCCCGCCGGGGCAGGACTTACCTCTAAGGCGCACCGTGATCGGTCGACGAGAAGTCGCCTTACGTGGGCCGTTTCGCCTGCGCCTGGCATCGGCTAGCCGGACCGGCTGACGCGCTCCTGACGAGCGCTGCGATCCAACGCAACCACGGACCCGGGCGGGTGCCATGTCAGGAACGCTAACCCCTTACGCCACGAATGTCAGGGGGGTGGACGGAGGAAAAACTCACTGACCGTCATCGGAGACTGTCGCATCAGGCACCCTGCCTCGTTTCAGGCGCCCCACGGATCACTGTGAACCCCCACGGACGCGCCCGTCGCGCCCTCTCCACCACCGCAGGTCAGACGGGTCTCTCCCTTCGGTGAGTTTGGAAAACCTCGACTCCCCCACTGCCAAGACGTGCCCCGGACGCCCGCCCCGCCTCCCCCGAAATCTCGACTACGCGTGGTAACTACCTGCCGGTGTTTCCCTCCAACGTGAAGAAAGTCACCAACCACCCCCAAAGACAAAATCGTTCCAATCCATCCCGTTGCTATCTCCGTTCTCGGCGGAGAGGGGTGGTGGCGATCGTGGCGGTGGCCGATGGCTCGGCTCCGGCGGCGCGGAGGGCTCGGGCCGCTTCCGCGAGGGAGGCGCCTGTGGTCATCACGTCGTCCACCAGGACGATCCGGTGGCCGGTGAGGTGGGTGCTCGGCGTCACTTCGAGGGCTCCGTCCAGGTTGGCGGTTCGTTGCGTGGCCGTGAGCCCGGCCTGATCGGCTACGCGGCCGCGTTGCCGCAGGGCGGGGACGGCGGTCACCGGCAGACTCTCCGCGCGCAGGCGCCGTACCGCGACGGCCACCACTCCCCGCAGAGGGTCGTGCCCGCGTCGACGGACCGCCCCACGCGCCGACGGCACCCACACGACGGCCACCGGCAGGCGCGGGATGGTTTTGGACGGGGGCGAGCGAGTGGGGGTCAGGGCGGCGTGGATGGCGGTGGCCAGGGCCTCGCCTAGCGGGACGGCTAAGGCCGTGCGGCCGTGTTCCTTGTAGGCGGACAGGATCGTCCGGAGAGGCCCCTCATAGGGCGCGACCGTCCAGGGAGGCGGTAGGCCGCCCGGAGCCGTTCTGGCGGGGCTGGCGGGGGCTTGCAGCGGGGCCGCGCACTCCTCGCACAGCAGGACGGGGGCCGTGCCACAGCCGGCGCAGCGCTCCGGGAGCAGCAGCTCGATCAGGTCGGCGAAGAAGCTCATGCCCTCGACGATGCCGCCCGCGAGCCGCCCCGAGCACAAGATCCGCCAGTTGTGGATAACTTCGCCGGGCGCGCGTCAGCGGGGGTAGCTCGGGTCCTTGGCGGCGGTGGGGCAGATCCAGGGGCTGTAGGAGTTGCTCGGGACGCGCTGGCGGCAGACCTGTTCCTTGCCGGACGAGCGGGTGCCGATGAGGATCGGGGCGCCGGGCGCGGCGGCGATCGTGCGGGGCTCGCCCAACGAGCCGACCCCCAACGACGTGATGGCGCTACCGCTGATCGGCATCAGGAACGGCAGCGTCTGCGAGTCGCGCTTGGCACGCCCCAAGACGGCGAGGGTGTTGTAGTCACGCCAGGCGAGGTCGACAGCGTCCTGGAGTTCGGAACTCACCGGCAGGAATGAGCCGACGTCAAGGGAACCGTCCGGGGCATGGGCGATGCGGCCGACCTGCACCTGAGGACGGCCGTCGATCCGCGCGATGACGGCCGCGCGGACACCGTCGCGTGCGACGCGGAAGGCCAGTACCTCACGTCCGCCCAGACCCCAGTGGGCGGCGCGCACGGCTGAACGGCCACGCGGGCGCACCCACAGCCAGGATTCGTCCCGCCGGGTCTCCACGACCCACAGCGTGCCGTCATTGCTCCACGACGGGGCGGTGAAACGAGCCCCTTCCTGCGCGGTCAGCAGGACGTGCGGGGTGGGCGCTCCGGTGACGGGGGCCGCGACATAGACCTGGCGGGCCGTGGCGCTGAGCCCCGCGAACTCCTGGTAGTCGGGGGCGATGGCAGGGCGGGAGAGACGACCGCCGGGACCCGTCACGATGGGCTGGGCCCGGTCGCCCTGCAACGTGCCCAGGTACCCGGACGCCCCCACCACGTAGGCGTTCTCGTGAGTCTCACCTTGCGGCACCTGCCCGTCAGGGGAGTTGCCCTCCCAGGCGTGCACGGGCTGGGTGGCCTCCATGTCTTGGGCGATGACCGTCTCGCCGTTGATCTGGAGCCGCCACCGTTTGATCTCCGAAAGCTGCCGCATCGTCCAACTGAGTTGCGCCGACATCCGCTCGATGTTGCCTGCGTGGGCCTCTTCGGACAGGTCGACGGTGGCGACGTCCTTCTCGATATGGACGCCACGGCGCAGCCGGGTGCGAGGCGGAAAGGCGGTACGGACGGCCCCGTTCAGCCAGGACGTCGGCCCCGCCAGCAACGCCTGGACGAGCTGCGTGGGCAACGTCTGCCTGTTGACCACCGGCAGGAAGATTCCGTTGGGGACGAGGGTCTGCTGATCAGGCGCGAAGAAGAACAGGTTGACGGTGCGCATGGCGCGCTCGACGTCGTCCTTGGAAAGGAGCAGCCCTCCCTTGTCGTCACCCGGCATGCCGGTGATGCGCCATACGCCCTGGGGGGTCTTGGCCAACTGGAACGTGGTGTCGAGCCCCTTCGGGGACGCCGTGTACTGCCCGTCGGACGTGATCGTGCCCAGTTCGTCACCGGTGACCCTGACCGTCGCCTGGTCACCGGCCGTCTTGACCACCTGCGGCGCAATGATCCGGCTGGACAGGACGGTCACGAACGGGCGCAGCCCCGGGTTCCAGGACGTCTGCGGGCTGAGGTACGTCTTCGCGACGTGGTGGTTATCGTCGAAGCTGGCGGACGCGGCGAGGAACCCGGAGACGATCTGGGCCGGACCCCATTCCGGCCGCGGTTTCACCGGGATCAGCCGCACGTACGGGTCGTCGACGCGTTCCGCGCGTTCCGCGGGCTTGCCGGTCACGACCTGCCCCCCGCTCGGAACGGTCGCGCACCCCGCCCCGCCGAGCACGAAGAGCCCTCCCGCGAGAAGACACGTGCCCCGCTTCACTCCCCGGCCTCCAGCTCCGCGTACAGCGGACGGGCGTCACCGGCCCCAGGAGGGACGAGCGGCAGCGGCGAGCCCCTGAGTTCGGCCCCGGCCACGCGAGGCAGCGAGAGGCGGAACTGGGAGCCCGCGCCGGGCTCTCCCCACGCCTGCAGCCATCCGCCGTGCAGCTGCGCGTCCTCCCGGGAGATCGACAGGCCGAGGCCGGTGCCGCCGGTGGTGCGGGCGCGCGCGGGGTCCGCGCGCCAGAACCGGTCGAACACCATCTGCCCCTCTCCCGGTTTGAGCCCCACGCCGTGGTCGCGGACGGCCACGGCGACGGCGTCGCGGTCGGCGGCCACGGAGACGACGATGTCCTCGCCTTCGCCGTGCTCCACGGCGTTGACGAGCAGGTTCCGCAGGATGCGTTCGACTCTGCGCCGATCCACCTCGGCCATGCAAGGCTCACCGGGCAGTTGCAGGACGACCTTGCTGCCCTTGCGCTCTGCCAGGCCCTGGATGTCCCCGACGACGCGCAGGACGAGGTCGCGCATGTCCAGGGATTCGGCGTCGAGCGTCGCCGCGCCCGCGTCGTGCCTGCTGATCTCCAACAGGTCGGCCAAGAGGGACTCGAACCGCTCCAACTGGCTCTGCAACAACTCCGCGGAGCGTCCGACCGCGGGATCGTCGAAGGTGTCGCGGTTCTCGTAGAGCATGTCCGCGGCGATCCTGATGGTGGTCAGGGGCGTGCGCAGCTCGTGGGACACGTCCGAGACGAACTGGCGCTGCACCTGCGACAGGTCTTCCAGTTCCCCGATCTTTTCTTGCAGGTTGGCGGCCATGTCGTTAAACGAACGGGCAAGGCGTGCCAAGTCGTCCTCACCGCGGACTCTCATGCGCTCTTCGAGACGTCCGGCGGCGAGGCGCTGCGCTCCTTGCGCGGCCAACCGCACCGGGAGGACGACCTGCCTCGTCACCAGTGCCGCGATTGCCGCCAAGAGCAGCACGAGGACGACACCCACTCCGGCCAGGGACCGCCCCACGTTAGTCAGCGTCCGCTGTTCCTCTTCCAGGGGGAACAAGTAGTAGAGCTCGAACTGGCCGGTCTTGCCGCCCACGATGAGCCCGCGCTCGGACGGACGGTCACCGACATAGGAGAGCTTTCCGTAGGTGTAGGCGCTCGCACCCGCCGGAGCGTTCTTCAACTCCTCACGGAGCCGTCGCGGGACGCTCTCTTCCCGCAGCTCATTGGTCGTATACCCGTCGAAGTACTGCTCCGTGGTGTCGCGGATATAGACCTCGTACAGACCGGACGGCCCGCTACGCGACTTCAACCTGTCGATGGTCGCGTTGAGCCTGCTGCCGTCACCCGGCGAGTTCCCCAGGTCGCGCTGTACCTGCGCCAGACCGTCGTCAAGTTGGAGGCGTGCGGCCTTGACCTTCCCGTCCATCAGGGCGGACGACACCTGCTGCATCAGGAACGCGCCCAGGATCGCCACCACGATCGCCGAGATGAACAGCGTCGAGGTGACGATGCGCACCTGGATCGAGCGGCGCCACCGCGTGTACCCGGTCCGGACGGCGCTCCGCAGGGCGCGGTGGACGGCCCTGAGCCCACGCCGGACGGACCGCTTCGCCCTCGTCATGCCGGCGCTCATGGGGTGGTCCGGCGTCAGGCCGGTCCCGCCTTGTAGCCGACGCCGCGGACGGTGACGACGATCTCGGGGCGCTCCGGATCCTTCTCGATCTTGGCGCGGAGGCGCTGGACGTGGACGTTCACCAGGCGGGTGTCGGCGGCGTGCCGGTAACCCCAGACCTGCTCCAGGAGGACTTCACGGGTGAACACCTGGCGGGGCTTGCGGGCAAGGGCCACCAGGAGGTCGAACTCCAGCGGCGTCAGCGGGATGTGGCGTTCTCCGCGCTTCACGGAGTGCCCGGCGACGTCGATGGTGATGTCGCCTATCTGCAGGGTCTCGGGGGCGGGCTCGTCGGTGCGGCGCAGGCGCGCGCGCACACGGGCCACCAGTTCCTTGGGCTTGAACGGTTTGACGATGTAGTCGTCGGCGCCGGACTCCAGGCCGAGGACGACGTCGACCGTGTCGCTCTTGGCGGTCAGCATGACGATCGGAACGCCGGACTCGGCGCGGATCTGGCGGCACACGTCGATCCCGTCCGCCCCCGGCAGCATCAGGTCGAGCAGCACGAGGTCGGGCCGGGTCTCCCGGAACGCCTCAAGCGCCTTGTCGCCATCGTGCACGAAGGAGGGCTCGAAACCCTCGCCCCTCAGCACGATGCCGAGCATCTCGGCGAGCGCGAGGTCGTCGTCGACGACCAGTACACGTCCTCTCATGGCCCTCATCGTCGCAAAGTCGGGGTTCGGTGGGTTGAGCACGTGTCAGCTCCGCCATGGCCGGCGGGCGCCGGCGCGCTGTGCGGCGGACGATACGTCCTCGAAGGCGCGATGGCTCGGCCCCACCTCGCCAGGGAGAGATATGCCTTGGCGTGCAAGGTTACCCGCGTTTGTGTCGTACATGGCTCCCCCTGGATGGTGGGCGCACGGAATTGTAGGGGGTGCTCCCGAAACCCGCGCGGGTCAGGACAAGATCGGCATGAACCGGACGCCCGCCGGGCCCCGTGGCGTCCCGGAACGTTATCCACAGGTCGGCGGACGGCAAACCCGGCACCTCGCGCGTGACAGGATGACGTGACCGGCGGGGGCGCCGGGGCCCCTGGGGGCCCGGGGGGACGCGCCGGCAGACCCCCTCCACACATCGCAGGGAGCCGAGATGCCGGGACCGGACGGCTGGGACGACGACATGGACGCCGACGGCGTGCAGGGCGTCCCGTTCCGTCCCATGTCCATGTCCGAGATGCTGGACGGCGCCATCGCCGGGATCAGGCGGCGTCCGCGCACGTCACTGGGCCTGGCCGCGGCGATCAGCACGGTCATCCAGGTGGCGAGCTCCATCGCCGCCTACTTCTTCATCGGGGACCAGGCCCGCGACGAGGTCACCCCGGACGTGCTGATGGAGTCGCTGGGCGCGCAGCTCACCCTCACCGTCATGAGCCTGGTCCTGTCGGCTTACGGGATCCTGCTGCTTTCGGGGATGCTCGCACCGATCCTGGGCCGTGAGCTCGTGGGGATGCCGATCGCGCCCAGGCAGGCATGGCGTGACGCCAAGCCCCGCTTGATCCGGCTGGTCGTCACGGCCGCGGCCGTCATAGGCATCTCCTTGGGCGCGTTGGTGCTGCCCCTGGTGCCGTTCACCCTGCTGGTGGTCGGCGGGGCGCATCCGGCGCTGGGAGTGCTCGCGGGCGTGCTGGGCTTCCCCATCGGCATCGGGCTGATGGTGTGGCTCTACCTGTTGTTCGTCCAGGCCGTCCCGGCGGTCGTGCTCGAACGGCAGACGGTGACGGGCGCGCTGCGCCGGGCGGTCGCGCTCTCCAAGGGGCGCTGGTTTCGCACCTTCGGGACGCTGCTGCTCGCCATGCTCATCACCGTGTTCATGGGCTTCTTCGCCCTGCGCATCCCGTTCCTGGTCGTCCAACTGATCTTTTTCGGCAGCTCCTCCGGCAACGACGCGACGATGGGCGCTCTCGCGGTCGACACGGTGGGCCGCATCGTCAGCTGGTCGGTGGTGCTCCCCTTCGACGCCGGTGTGATCGCCCTCCTCTACATGGACAGGCGCATGCGCCGTGAGGGCTTCGACCTCGACCTGCGTACCAGAGGGCGTTCCGCCTCCGCCATCGCGCGGGCCTCCATCGCGAGGGCCTCCATCGCGAGGGATCAGAACGGCTCCGCGCCGGAAGCGGAAGGCGGCGAGCAAAGCGACACCGACCACGGCGAGGGCTTCATCGACCTGTGGCGGACGAACCCACTACCGGCACGTCCCGGGACGGGGGCGAACCAGTGACGGCCATGCTCACAACGCTCACCACTCACGCGCTCACCACTCACATGCTCGGCACTCAGGCGCTCGGCACTCAGGCGCTCGGCACTCACATGCTCGGCACTCAGGCGCTCAGCACTCAGGCGGGCGACCCGGTCGGCCGGGACGAGGCGCGCGAGCTGGCCCGCCGCGAGCTGGAGAAGCAGATCTACCAGCGCGAGAAGCCGTCCTGGGTGGAGCGCCTCCTGGAGGACTTCGCGGACTGGCTGCAGAACCTGTTCAGCCGGTCCCCGGGTCCGGATTCGCAGGGCAGCGGCAGCGGCTGGCTGTCGATCGCGGTCATCGTGGTCGTCGTCCTCATCGCGCTGGCGATCGCGGTGTGGCTGATGAAGGGCCGCCGCAACCCGCGCTCCCGCGGCGCCCCCCTGCTGGACGACGTGCCGTCCACCGCGCTCGACCACCGGGCCGCGGCGGAACGTCATGCGGCGTCCGGGCAGTGGGCCGAGGCCATCCGCGAACGCCTCCGGGCGATGGCCCGCGACCTGGAGGAGCGGGCCGTCCTGGCGGCGCGCCCCGGACGCACCGCCGACGAGCTGGCCGCCGAGGCGGGCGAGGCCGTGCCCGCCCTCGCGGACGACCTGCGCGCGGCCGTGCTCGTCTTCGACGACGTCTGGTACGGCGACCGTCCCGGCACCGCCGAGGGGTACGCGCGGGTCAAGGACGTGGACGAACGGCTCCGGGCGGCGAAGCCCAAGCCGCTTGAGGCGGACGACCTCGCCCCCGTCGGAGCCGGTGACGAGGAGGGCCCGCGATGGTGACGCAGACCGCGCCCCAGAGTTCGTCCCAGGGCGCGCAGGGGCCGGCGGAGCCGTCCGCCCGGCAGGTCGCGGGACGGCGCTGGCGCTCCGCGCGCGGTGTCGTTGCCGCGCTGCTCGCCATGGTCGTGGTCGCGGTGATCCTGGCCGCGCTCCGTCCGTCGACGTCCCCCGACGCGCTCGACCCCACCTCGCCCAAGCCGGACGGCAGCCGCGCCCTGGTGGAGATCCTCCGCCAGCACGGCACGCAGGTGACCGTGGCCAGGCACGCCAACGACGCGGTCGACCAGGCAAGGCCGGACACGGTCATCGTGGTGACCCGCACCGAGCGGCTCACCAACGAAGACCTCGTGCTGTTGAGCAACGTCCAGGCGAACCTGCTGCTCGTCACGCCCACGTCGTTCGCCCTCGCCGACCTGGCCCCGCGGGTGCGCGAGGACGTTCCCGGCCCCACGGAGGCCGACGCACCCGGCTGCTCTCTGCAGGCGGCGACGCTCGCGGGCGCGGTGACCCTGCACGAGGCGATGACGTACGAGGTGACCGGCCCCGGCACCCAGTGCTACGGGACGAAGTACGGCGGGGCGCGCCTCGTCCAGGTGCAGAACGGCGCGAACACCGTCACGGTTCTCGGTTCCAAGGGGCCGCTGACCAACCGGAGGCTCACCGAGGAGGGCAACGCCGCGCTGTCCATGAACCTGGCGGCGGGCTCGGGTTCCTCAGTCGTCTGGCTGATCCCCGACCTGCCCAAGACGGGTTCCGGGGCCGGGCAGAAGTCCCTCGGCGACCTCTTGCCGTTCGGCACCAAGCTGTTCTTCCTCGAACTGATCGTCGCGGTGCTGCTCGTGGCGCTGTGGCGGGCGCGCAGGCTCGGACCGGTCGTGGCGGAGGCGCTGCCGGTCGTCGTCCGGTCCGCGGAGACCGTGGAGGGGCGCGCGCGCCTCTACCGCGCCGGGCACGCCCGCGACCGCGCCTCCGACGCGCTGCGCTCCGGCGCCCGCGAACGACTCGTCCCGCTGCTCGGCCTCCCCCGCAGCCATGCGCAGGACCCCTCCGCCGCGCAGGAGATCGTCACGGCGGTCGCCCGCCGGACGCCCTACGACGAGCCGTACGTCGGCGCGGCCCTGTACGGTCCCCAACCCGTGGACGACGCCGGGCTCATCGCGCTCAGCGACGTCCTCGACGACCTGGAAAGGCAGGTACGCCAGTCTTGAACCACCCAGTAGATCTCGGGAAGGGCGCCGAGAGCGACACCCCGCCGCCGGGCGCGCTCTCCGAGGACGCGCGGCGCCAGGCCGAGACGGCCCGCGCGGCGCTGACCGCGCTGCGCGGCGAGGTCGCGAAGACGGTCGTCGGCCAGGACTCCGTCGTCACCGGCCTGGTCATCGCGCTGCTCTGCCGCGGCCACGTGCTGCTGGAGGGCGTCCCCGGCACGGCGAAGACGCTGCTCATCAAGACGCTGTCCCGCGCGCTCGACCTCGACTTCAAGCGCGTCCAGTTCACCCCCGACCTGATGCCGGGCGACGTCACCGGATCGCTGATCTACGACAACCGGACGTCGGAGTTCGAGTTCCGCGAGGGCCCCGTCTTCACCAACCTCCTGCTCGCCGACGAGATCAACCGGACGCCGCCGAAGACGCAGGCGTCACTCCTGGAGGCCATGGAGGAACGGCAGGTCTCCGTGGAGGGGTCCGCGCGCGCTCTGCCCGACCCGTTCGTGGTGTGCGCGACGCAGAACCCGATCGAGTACGAGGGCACCTACCCCCTGCCAGAGGCCCAGCTCGACCGGTTCCTGGTCAAGCTCACCGTGCCCGTCCCCACGCGGGACGAAGAGATCGCCATGCTCCAGCGGCACGCGGCCGGGTTCGACCCGCGCGACCTGTCGGAGGTGCAGCCGGTCGCGGGTGCCGCTGAGCTCGCCGCTGGGCGGGCCGCGGTTCGGGCCGTCCACCTGGACCAGTTGGTCGCCGCGTATGTGGTCGACCTCTGCCGGGCGACGCGCCAGTCACCGTCGCTCCAGCTCGGGGTGTCGCCGCGTGGCGCGACGGCGCTGCTCGCGACGTCCCGCGCGTGGGCGTGGATGTCCGGCCGCGACTACGTGACGCCGGACGACGTGAAGGCCCTGGCCCGGCCGACGCTGCGGCACCGCGTCCAACTGCGTCCCGAGGCGGAGCTGGAGGGCGCGACGGCCGACGGCGTGCTGGAGGGCATCCTGTCCCACGTCCCCGCCCCGCGCTGATGGCGCTGACCGGGCGCCTCGGGCTGCTGGCCCTGCTCGGCGCGATCGTCCCGCTGTTCGTGCCGGAGTGGCGGGCGATGTTCGCCGTGTGGGGGGCGCTGCTGCTCGGCGTCCTCGCCGACCTGGCCCTGGCGGGGAACGTGCGCGCGCTGCGCTTCCACCGCGCGGGCGACACGAACGTCCGGCTCGGGGAGTCGGCCCAGGTGTCCCTCATCGTGGAGAACCTCGGACGGCGCCGCCTCAAGGCCCGCCTGCGGGACGTGTGGCCGCCCAGCGCGGGCGCCACGCCGCGCATGGTCAGGGTGGACGTGCCCGCCGGGGAACGGCGCCGCGTGGAGATGACGCTGACGCCGACCCGGCGCGGCGACCGCAAGGCCGTGACGGTCGTCGTCCGCTCCGTCGGGCCGCTCGGGCTGGCCGCCCGGCAGCTTTCGCGCGCCGCGCCCTGGACGGTCCGCGCGCTGCCCGCGTTCCCGTCCCGCCGCCACCTCCCGGCCAAGCTCGCACGGCTGCGCGAGCTCACCGGCGCGCACGTCGCCCTCATCCGCGGACAGGGCACCGAGTTCGACTCCCTGCGCGAATACGTCGACGGCGACGACGTCCGCTCCATCGACTGGCGGGCCACCGCGCGCCGCAACGACATCGTGGTGCGGACGTGGCGTCCGGAGCGCGACCGGCGGATCTACCTCGTGCTCGACACCGGCCGCACGTCCGCCGGACGGGTCGGCGACATCCCCCGGCTCGACTGCTCGATGGACGCGGCGCTGCTGCTCGGCGCCCTCGCGTCCAGGGCGGGCGACCGCGTCGACCTGCTCGCCTACGACCGGCGCGTCCGTACCCGGGTCGAGGGCGCGTCCCGGACGGATCTGCTGCCCGCGATGGTGCACGCCATGGCGCCGCTGGAGCCGGAGCTGATCGAGTGCGACGCGGCCGGGATGGTGTCGACGCTGATGGCGCGGGTCCGGCAGCGGTGCCTGGTCGTCCTGCTCACCGAGCTGAACGCGGCCGCGTTGGAAGAGGGCCTGCTGCCGCTGCTGCCGCAGCTCACCGCCCGGCACCTCGTGATGATCGCCGCTGTGTCCGATCCCCGGGTGGGCGAGATGGCGGCCGGACGCGGCGACCTCGCGTCCGTGTACGACGCGGCCGCCGCAGAGCGCGCGCGGGCCGAACGCCGCCGCCTCACCGCCGAACTACGCGGACACGGCGTCGAGGTGGTAGACGCCCCGCCAGACGAAATCGCCCCCGCCCTGGCCGACGCCTACCTGGCCCTGAAAGCCGCCGGCCGCCTCTGACGGCCGCCTCCAGACGTACGCCGCCAGGCCAACGCCGCCGGGCCAACGCTCTGGTCGAACGCCTCCGGGCCAACGCCTCCGGGCCAACGCTCTGGTCGAACGCCTCTGAGCGAACGCCTCTGAGCGAACGCCGTCGGGCTGACGCCTCCGGGCTGGTCACCCCGTGGGCGTGGAGGTCAGCCCGCTGTGGGGGCGAGGTCGGGGCGGAGTTCGGCGTCGCCGGTTTCGCCTTGGCGGACCGCGCGGCGGCCCAGGACGATCACGTAGGAGAGGAAGGCGATCTCGGCGACGACTCCGATGGAGATGCGGAGCCATGTGGTGTGCACCCAGCCGGTGACGAAGCCTTCGATGAGGCCCGAGACGAGCAGGACGCCGACCAGCCCGATGGCGATGCTGATGGCGGCGCGTCCCTCCTCGGCCAGGGCCTGGCCGCGGCGGCGGCGTCCCGGGTCGATGATGGTCCAGCCCAGCTTGAGGCCCCCGGCGCACGCCAGGTAGACGGCGGTGAGCTCCAGCAGGCCGTGCGGCAGGATCAGCCCGAAGAACACGTCGCCTTTGCCGTAGGCGAACATCAGGCCGCCGATCAGACCGAGGTTGACCTGGTTCGCCAGCAGCACGTACACGGTCGGGATGGCGAGCAGGATGCCGAACGTCAGCGCGATGGCCGACACCCAGGCGTTATTGACCCAGACCTGGAACGCGAACGAAGACGCGGAGTGCTCGGTGTAGTAGTTCGCGAAGTCGTGGTCGACCAGTTCACGGATCTCGTCCGGTGTACCGATGCTGGCCTGGACCTCGGGGTTGTGCACGACCCAGATCGCAAGCGCGAGCGCGAGGAGGTTGCCCAGGACGGCGTTGCCGAGCCACCACCATCGCATCCTGTACGCGGCAGCCGGGAAGGACACCGTGGCAAAGCGGGTGACGTCGCGCCAAAGCGGCGCCTGCGCCCCGGCCACCGTCGCCCTGCCCCGTGCCACGAGGGACGACAACCGTCCTACGAGCTGGGGGTCGGGCGAGCTGGAACGGACGACGGACAGGTGCGTCGCGGTCCGCTGGTAGAGCTCGACCAGTTCGTCGGCCTCCGCGCCGGACAGCTTGCGGCCGCGGTTGATGAGCCACTCAAGGCGCTGCCATTCCGCGTTGTGCGCGGCAACATAGGCGTCGACGTCCACCCGGGGAGACTAACGCGACGCGCGTCGTCCACCGAACCGCGTCATCCCGACGAACCGCGTCGTCAACCGAACCGCGTCGTGAACCGAACCCCGTCGTCCCACCGAAGCGCGTCGTCCCACCGAAGCGCGGCGTCGGGCGAAAGGCGCATCGTCAACCTGAGCCGCGTCGTCCCGGCGAACCGCGGTGCCCTGGCGAACCGGCAAAATGGGTCGGGACCTGATGCACACCCTTGGAGGATCAGGACATGGCCGAACTCGTCACCGGCGAGGCCGTCGCGCTCGACATCCGTGTCGCGCGGCTGGCGAGCCGTGGCTGCGCCATACTGCTCGACCTGCTCTTCCAGACGATGCTGCTGTACTTCGCCGTGTACATCACGGCGATGACGTCGCTCGTGGCCGACGACGCCTGGACGATCGGGCTGACGCTGCTCGCCACCGTCGCCGTCCTGGTCGGGTACCCGTGCGTGTTCGAGACGCTGACCCGCGGGCGGACGCTCGGCAAGATGGCCGTGGGTCTCCGCGTCGTAGCGGATGACGGCGGTCCCGTCCGCTTCAGGCAGGCGCTCGTGCGCGCACTGGCCGGGGTCATCGAGTTCTGGCTCTTCTACGGTTCGCCCGCGCTCATCACCTCGTTCTGCAACCGGCGCGGCAAGCGCCTCGGCGACCTGTTCGCGGGGACGATCGTCATCCAGGAGCGGGTGCCCGCGTCGGCGATGTTCTTCGGGCCCGTGGCCGTCATGCCGCCGCAGCTCGCCTGGTGGGGACGCTCGCTGGAGCTGTCGATGCTCTCGGACGAACTCGCCATGACGGCCCGCCAGTACCTGACGCGCTTCTGGGAGCTGCTCCCGGACGTGCGCGACTCGCTGGGGCAGCGGATAGCGGCCCAGGTCGTCGCCGTGGTGAGCCCCCCGCCGCCGCCGGGTGTGCGGCCGGAGATCCTCCTGTCGGCCGTCCTTGCCGAGCGGCGGTACCGGGAGGAGTGGAGGCTGGCCCAGCGCAGGGCGCAGCGGATGAGGCGCTTCGGCTGGACGTCCTGGCAGCCCGCCGCCGCCCCGGCCATGGCGATGGCGGGGCCCCCGCCGTCCGGGCCGATCACGGCGGGGCCTCCCGCGCCGCCGCCGTTCAGCGCGCCGGGTCCGGGGCAGCCGCGGTTCCTGCCGCCGTCCGACTACGGCGCCGGGCCGTACCAGGGCGTCTTGCACGGGCCTCATCCGCCCGCTCCGGGCCCGTACCCGCCCGGCCCCCACCCGGGTTCGACCGCGCCGCCCGGCGGCCCGTACGCGCCCGCTGGGCCGCCCGTCCCCCATCCGCAGGGACCATGGCAGCAAGGGCCATGGCAGCAGGGATATCCGCCGCAGGGCCAGTACCCGCCTGGCCAGTACCCCCAAGGCCAATATCCGCAAGGCCCGTATCCGTCAGGCCAATACCCGCAAAGCCACTACCCGGAGAACCACGGCCCCCAGAACCACTACCCGCAAGGACGCTGATCCCGCCGGATCCATTCCTTGAAAGCGGTCAGGAGCGCAGATTCGGCGGGGAATCCAGCTCGGTCAATTCCACGCCCGGCGCGCCGACCACCACGTCCCCCGCCAAATGGACGGTCTCGACCTCTCCCGTGGCCAGATCCGCGACCTCGTAGCGCGATACCGGAAGCGGCTCGGTCTCCGTTTCGTACGTGGCGGTCTCGCCCCGGCTCCACTGCCACGCGACGGTCAGCGGCGAAAGCGACGGCCCGCTCAGCCGGACGAGGCGAACGGTCGTCCGCGCCCCCTCCTCCAAGCCCAATGAATGGGCGGCCGCGACAAGGAACGCGGGCGAGTCGAACATGAATCCGGACGCCCGTTCGGCGTGCTCGGTCCCCGTCTCCCCGGCGGCGTGCACTGTTTCTCCGGCGGCGCGCACCCACGCGACCTGCGCGCCCGTGACGCCGCCCCGCAACCACCAGGTCGGGGTGACGACTTCGACGCGGATCTGCCGCCAGCGCGAGTCCACGACCAGATCGGTCCGGACGCCATCGGAGCGACGCGACGTATAACGCCAGCCGCCCGGTCCAGGCGCGCACTGAAAACGCTCTTCGACCTCCCCGTTCATGAGGAGATACGTACCGGAGGGCACGGTCACGACCCCAGGCGCCAGGAATGCAGGTAATCCTCCTGCTCGGAGGTCAGCTCGTCGATCGACACCGACATGGACGCCAGCTTCAGCCGCGCCACTTCGGTGTCTATCTCCTTCGGAACGTCGTGGACGGCCGGGGCCAATGTCGAATGCGCGGTCGCGAGCCACGCGCACGTGAGCGCCTGATCGGCGAACGACATGTCCATCACGGCCGCCGGATGCCCTTCCGCGGCCGCCAGATTGACGAGGCGGCCCTCGGCGAGCAGGACGAGTCGCCGCCCGTCCGCGAGCACGTACTCGTCCGTCTGCGGCCGGATCCCGCGATGCACTTCGACGGCCATTTCGCCCAGCGCCCGGACGTCGATCTCCACGTCGAAGTGCCCGGAGTTCGCGAGGATCGCGCCGTCCTTCATGAGAGCGAGGTGTTCACCGTTCACGACGTCACGATTCCCCGTGACCGTAATGAACACGTCGCCGTCCACGGCCGCCTCCGCCATCGGCTGGACGGCGAACCCTTGCAAAGCGGCGTCCAACGCCTTCACTGGGTCGATTTCGGTCACCACGACACGCGCACCCAACCCGCGGGCCCGTTCGGCCAGACCGCGACCGCAATAGCCGAAGCCCGCGATGACAATCGTCTTACCGGCCAACAAAGTATTGGTCGCGCGGACGATTCCGTCCAGTGTCGATTGACCCGTCCCGTAGCGGTTGTCGAACATGTGCTTGGTGTCGGTGTCGTTCACCGCGACCATCGGAAAACGGAGCGCGCCCTCGCGTGCCATTTGATGGAGCCGGATGACGCCGGTCGTCGTCTGCTCGCATCCGGCCTTGACCGCGCCGAGCAGATCCGTCCGGTCGATGTGCAGGGTGTTGACCAGGTCGCAGCCGTCGTCCAGGACGAAGTCGGGCTCGGTCTCCAGCGCCTGGTGAATGTGCGCGTAATAGCCCTCGCGGTCGATTCCCGCGCGGGCGAAGACCTCCGCGCCGTACTCCTCCACGAGCGCGGCGGCCGTGTCGTCCTGCGTGGACAAAGGATTGGACGACGCGAGCGCGACGCTCGCGCCGCCCGCCTGAAGGGTCCGGATGAGCCCGGCCGTCTCGGTCGTGATGTGCATGCACGCCGCGACCTTGAAGCCCTCCAATGGGCGCTCCTCGGCGAACCTTTCCCGGATCTGCCGCAGAACGGGCATGCTCCGGTCGGCCCACTCGATGCGCTTGACGCCCTCATAGGCGAGCGCCCCACCCGCGATATCGCTCATCCGCACCTTCAAGAAGCGACTGCCGGACGGGTGGCGACCCGTCCGGCAGTACCGGCTGACGCAGTGAATCAGTAACGGTAGTGGTCCGGCTTGTAGGGGCCCTCCACGTGGACGCCGATGTAGGCCGCCTGCTCCTTGGTGAGCTCGGTCAGCTTCACCCCGAGCGCGTCGAGGTGGAGGCGCGCGACCTTCTCGTCCAGGTGCTTCGGCAGGACGTACACGCCGACCGGGTACTCCTCGGTCTTCGTGAACAGCTCGATCTGCGCGATGACCTGGTTCGTGAACGAGTTGGACATCACGAACGACGGGTGGCCGGTGGCGCAGCCGAGGTTCATGAGGCGGCCCTCGGCGAGGACGATGATCGAGTGGCCGTCCGCGAACCGCCACTCGTGCACCTGCGGCTTGATCTCGATCTTCTCGATGCCCGGGATCTTGGCGAGCCCGGCCATGTCGATCTCGTTGTCGAAGTGCCCGATGTTGGACACGATCGCCTGGTGCTTCATCCGGCTCATGTGCGCGGCCGTGATGATGTTGAAGTTGCCGGTGGTGGTGACGAAGATGTCGGCGATCTCGACGACGTCGTCCAGGGTGGTGACCTGGAAGCCGTCCATCGCGGCCTGCAGCGCGCAGATCGGGTCGATCTCGGTGACGATCACGCGGGCGCCCTGGCCGCGCAGCGCGTCGGCGCAGCCCTTGCCGACGTCGCCGTAACCGCAGACGACCGCGACCTTGCCGCCGATCAGGACGTCGGTGGCGCGGTTCAGGCCGTCGATCACGCTGTGCCGGCAGCCGTACTTGTTGTCGAACTTCGACTTCGTGACCGAGTCGTTGACGTTGATCGCCGGGAAGGCGAGCGTGCCGGCCTTCGCCATCTCGTACAGGCGGTGGACGCCGGTCGTGGTCTCCTCGGTGACGCCCTTGATCGCGGCGGCGGTCTCCGTCCAGCGGCCCGGCGTCTCGGCGATGGTGCGGCGGAGGGTGTCGAGGATGATGCCCCACTCCTCCGGGTCGTCCTCGGACGCGGTCGGCACCGCGCCCGCCTTCTCGTATTCGGCGCCCTTGTGGACGAGCAGGGTCGCGTCGCCGCCGTCGTCCAGGATCATGTTCGGGGCGCCGCCGTCCGGCCAGCGGAGGGCCTGGTCGGTGCACCACCAGTACTCTTCGAGCGTCTCGCCCTTCCAGGCGAACACCGGGACGCCCTTCGGGTCGTCCTTCGTGCCGTCCTTGCCGACGACGATCGCGGCGGCGGCGTGGTCCTGGGTGGAGAAGATGTTGCAGGACACCCAGCGGACGTCGGCGCCGAGCTCCACCAGCGTCTCGATCAGGACGGCGGTCTGGATCGTCATGTGCAGCGAGCCCATGATCCGGGCGCCGCGCAGCGGCTTGGCGGCGGAGTACTCCTCGCGCACCGCCATCAGGCCCGGCATCTCGTGCTCGGCGAGCCGGATCTCCCGGCGCCCGAAGTCGGCCAGCGAAAGGTCGGCGACCTTGTAGTCCATGCTTTCGTTGCTCCTTGGTCCGCGGATGGCGGGTCGGAAGGCGGGTCGGTACGCGAGGTACGCGAGGGTTGACGCCCGGACGGGCACTGGGTCAACGCCGCGAGTCTAAGGGGGCCGGACGCCGCGAGGCACGGTCGAGCGCGACTTTCTGACGCGAATTTGTCAGAATTGCCTCATGCGCATCACGGAGGCCGCCCGGCGGCTCGGCACCTCGCCCCGAATGCTCCGCTACCGGGAGGCCCTCGGGCTGCTGCCCGTCACCCGGGAGGCGGCGCTCGCGCGGCGCGGCGGCGGGCACCGCCGGTTCGGGGACGCCGAGCTGCGCGCCGTCGCGCTCGCCCTCGCGCTGGAGAAGCGCTACGACGTCGGCCCGGCCGAGCTGGCGTTCGGGCTGCGCGTCCTCGCCGAGCCGCAGGTCCAGGCGCACGTGCGGGAGCTGGGCGAGCGCATCGGACGGCTGTCCGCGCCGCCGGCCCGGGCGCTCGACTTCGAGAAGGAGAAGGCGATGCGGCTGCTGCGCCGGAGGTGACGGGCCGTTCCGGGGGGCGTGGGGGGTCGTCCCCCCACAATGATCCGGCCCGGCATCGCCGGTGCCACCGACGAATCGGGACCGATCACGGTGTTTCGGAACGAGCCCGGCGCGGCTCTCGTAACCGCTACGATCCGCCCGGTAACCGGACGGAAGGGCGGCTCATGCGCTCCATGGTCTACGGGGTGCTCGGCATCATCCTCGGCATCGGCCTGTTCGTGGGCGGTGCCGCGTCGAGCGGCGACGACGACGTGAAATGCGGCGGCAGGACGATGTCGCCCGGCGACACGTGCACGACCATCCGGGGCGGGGACTCCACGGAGCGCACCTACGACGAGCAGAAGTCCAAGAACGGCCACGAGGGCGTCGTCATGATGATCGTCGGGCCGCTGGTGGCGGTCGGCGGCGTGGTACTGCTCGCCGGGTCGTCCGCCGGACGGCGCCGCCGCGCCCGCGCCGCCTTCCGTACGTACGGCGGCCCCGCGCCCCACCAGCACGCCGCGCACGGCTACCCCGGCCCGCACCCGCCCGCGCACCCCGGTCATCCGCCCGGGCAGCCCGGCTACCCGGCGGCGCAGCCCGGGTACCCGTCCGTGCCGCCCGCCGCGCACCCGGCGTTCCCGCCGCCCGGCGGGTACCCGCCCCAGCCGCCGCCCGGCGCCTACCCGCCGTACCACGGCTGACCGGCGGACCCCGGCGCCGTACGCGGCCCTGGCGGCGCGTCCGGCCACGGCGGCGCACTCGGCCACGCCGCCCCGCTCGCTTACAGCGCCCCGCTCGCTTACAGCGCCACGTTCGGTTACAGCGCCACGTTCGGCTACGGCGCCGTGTTCTCGCCCGGGACCACCACGCCCGACTCGTAGGCGAGCATCACGGCCTGGGCCCGGTCGCGCAGGTTGAGCTTGGTGAACACGCGCGCCACGTGCGTCTTGACGGTGTGCTCGCTGACGACGAGCCGCTGCGCGATCTCGCCGTTCGACAGCCCGCCCGCGATCAGCACGAGGACCTCCGTCTCCCGCGCCGTCAGCGTCGCGAGCTCCGACGGCGCCTGCGGGCGGTTCCGCCGCTGCTTGGTGAACTCGCGGATGAGGCGCCCGGTCACCTGCGGGGCGAGGAGCGAGTCGCCGCGCGCCACCACCCGGACGGCGGAGACCAGCTCGTCGGCCGTCGCGTCCTTCAGCAGGAACCCGCTGGCGCCGACGGCGAGCGCCTCGTAGACGTACTCGTCCACGTCGAACGTCGTCAGGACCAGCACCCGGACGTTGTCCGACCCGGGCAGCGCCAGGATGCGGCGGGTGGCCTCGATGCCGTCCATGCCGGGCATGCGGATGTCCATGACGACGACGTCGGGGCGCGGGAGCCGCTCCGCGATCCGGAGCGCCTCGCGCCCGTCGCCCGCCTCGCCGACGACGGTGATGTCGTCCTGCGCGGCGAGCAGCGCGGCGAACCCGGCGCGGACGATCGTCTGGTCGTCGACGATCAGCACGTTGATCACCGGCGCCGCCCCGGGCGGACGGCGGGCGCGGACGGCGCGGCCGACGCGGACGGCGCCGGGTCAGCGCCGCCCCGGAGGCGCCTCGGAACCGTGTGAACCGTGTCCACGGGTGGAATTCCCCTCCCTCGTCACCGGAAGCTCGGCCTCCACCAGGAACCCGCCCTCGGCGGCCGGGCCGGCGGAGAACCGCCCGCCCAGCATGGTCGCACGTTCCCGCATGCCGACGAGGCCGTGTCCGCCACCGGACTCGGGTGCAACGGGGGACTCCAACCGGGTGTGTCCGCCGTCCACGGCGGTGGGGCCCGCCGGGTCGAGGACGGCGGTACGGGACTCGGGGTCGTCCCGCCGCAGCACCCTGGTCTGCGACGACGGGGGCTGCGGCGACGGCCCCGGACCGTCGTCGCGGACCCGGACCGCCAGCCGGTCCGGCAGGAACATCAGATCGACGTGCACGCCCGCGCCCGGCGCGTGCCGCCGCGCGTTCGTCAGCGCCTCCTGGACGATCCGGTACGCCGACAGCTCCACCGTCGTGGACAGCCCGCGCGGGTCGCCGTGCACGGCGAGCTCGACACGTCCGCCCGCGCCGCGGTGCTGCTCGATCAGGTCGGGCAGTCGGTCGAGCCGGGGCTGCGGGGAGTTCGCCGCGTCCGGCTCCGGCGTGGCGTCGGCGCGCAGCACGCTGAGCAGCCGCCGCATCTCCACCAGCGCCTCCCGCGCGGTCTTGGCGATCTCGCTGTACCCGGCGCGGGCCTCCGGCGACAGGCTCTCCATCGTGTACGGCGCGGTCTCCGCCTGCACCGCGATCATGGAGACGGAGTGCGCGACGACGTCGTGCAGCTCCCGCGCGATCCGGGCGCGCTCGCGCATCACCGCCTGCTCCCGCTGGACGGCGGTGAGCCGGGTGAGGGTCTCGTTGGTGCGCTCGGCGGCCTCCGCCTCCGTCCGCCCGGCGGACTCGACGACGCGGCGCGCGTCGCCCAGCCCGATCGCGGCGAGGACGGCGATCAGCACGGCGGGCCAGGGGACGTCCCGGAGCGTCGACGTCGCCAGGTACACGACCGCGACCGTGACGACGCTGCCGACCGCGAGCACCCCGGCCGACTGGCGGGGCAGTTGGCGGCCCAGCGCGTACAGCGTGTAGAGGGCCGCGAACCCGCTGGTGACGAGGAGGATCTGCCCGGTCAGCAGGCTCGCCGAGACCGCCCCGAGGACGATCGCCGCGACCGGCCGCAGGTTCTCCCGGCGCCAGCAGAGCGGCAGCGTGGCCGCGACCGCGAACCCGCCCGCGAGGCTGACCGGCGACTCGCCGCTCGGCGCCAGCTCGGCGAGCGCGGCGACGGTGAGCGCGAACCCGGTGACCGGCGCGAAGTACCAGGAGCCGACGACCTCGCGCCAGGTGCCGATCCAGCGGGGCAGCGGCGCCGTCGCCCCGCCCGGACCGCCCGGACCGCCCGGACCGCCCGGACCGCCGGTCGCGCCGCCGTTCAGCCGCGCGCCGAGGCGCAGCGCGAGCGGGCGCAGCAGCGTCCCGATGCCGGTGAGGATCCACAGCAGCAACTGCCCGACGCCCGCCACGATCCGGCCGGACAGCCGCCACGCGTGGTGCGCGACGGCCGGGCCGAACCCTGCGGGGCCGGATCCGGTCTTGGGCTTGTCATCGGAGGTCACGACTCCATACTGACCGTTGGGCCGAGGTATCACCTCACCGCGCGGATGTATGCGGACGAGGCGGATCCGCCTCTGGTACCACCCGCTTTCCCTCCTTGAGGGGGACGTGGAGAAGAGGCTCGCGAACGTAGTGTTCTAACCGTGACCGCAACGGCAGCGGCGCCGGCGTAGGGGGTTCGGTGCGGCTGCCGCGGTCACACCAGAACCACCCGGTTTCAGGGGTCCGGGTGGGGAGGCATGGGAAAGCACCTCGCCGGACGGTCTGGTACGCGCCTCTCAGGAGGCAAAGCCGGTCTAGCCTGGGCTGGGGTCGGCCGGCACGGCAACGGCCGCCCGGCGAGGGGTCCCATTGTCGGGAACGACGCCCCTCGCGGAACGGCGCCCCCGTTTAGAGGACGCGCCACACCCCCTCCCGGACGACGCACCCGGCCGAGCGTTCAGGCCAAAACTCAGACCGAACGCTCAGACCAAACTCAGACCGAGCGTTCAGGCCGAGGTCCAGACCGAACGCTCAGGCCGAGACTCCGCACGGGCATGACGCCGAGCGTCCCGCACCCGCGTTCAGGACGTGGGGGATTCGGGGGCCGTCGCGTCCGGGACGCTGACGCCGGCGCGCGACGCCTCGTCCAGCGCGGGCTCCAGGTAGATGAGCTTCGCCTCCGGGAACCGCTCGCGGATCTTCGCCTCCGCCGCGTCGATGCCGCGCGCCACGTCCGCCGCCGTGTCGTCGTGGTTGACGGCGATCTTCGCGGCGATGAGCAGCGCGTCCGGGCCGAGGTACTCGGTGCGGATGTGGATGACGTGGTCGACCTGGTCGACCGACTCCAGCGCCTCGATGATCGCCCGCTCGTGCTCCGGGTCGACGCCCTCGCCGATCAGCAGGCTCTTGGTCTCGATCGCGAGGATCGTCGCGACGGCGCCGAGCAGCAGGCCGATCGCGACGGTGCCGACGCCGTCCCAGACGCCGTCGCCGGTGGCCACCGCCATCGACACGCCGAACAGCGCGAGCAGCAGGCCGATCAGGGCGGCGAGGTCCTCCAGCAGGACGACCGGCAGCTCCGGCGCCTTCGCCCGGCGGATGAACGCCCACCACGACTGCTCGCCGCGGATGGCGTTCGACTCCTGGATCGCGGTGCGGAACGAGAACGACTCCATCCCGATCGCGATGATCAGGACGGCGAACGCCCAGATCGGGGACTCGACCTTCTCCGGGTGGGAGATCTTGTGGTAGCCCTCGTACAGCGAGAACGCCGCGCCGACCGTGAACAGCACGACCGCGACCACGAAGGCGTAGAAGTAGCGCTCCCGGCCGTACCCGAACGGGTGCTGGGGCGTCCGGTCCCGCTCGGAGCGCTTCCGGCCGAGGAGCAGCAGCCCCTGGTTCCCGGAGTCCGCCACCGAGTGGATCGACTCGGCGAGCATGGACGACGAACCGGTGAACGCGAACGCGACGGCCTTCGACACCGCGATCCCGAGGTTGGCGGCCAACGCGGCGACGATGGCCTTCGTTCCACCCTCAGCACTCATCTCTACGCAATCCTCGCTTTGAGCTCTTGAATGGCAGACACGGGAGTGGGGTCCACCCCCAGCGCGATAGCCAAGTAAACCGTGACATAGTCGCCCAGCGCGATCAGTGTCGCGATTCTCTCCAGCGGGTGTTCGCCCTCGGCCGCGATCTCGGTGACCGCCACGCCCCGGCCGCGCGCCAGCTCGGCGGACGCCTCGCACCGCTTGCGGACCTGCGGGTGCTCGTCCGCGTCCCGCAGCAGGACGAGGTGCAGCCCGTGCTCCGGGTCGTCCGACCGGTCGCGGAAGAAGTCGTCGGGATCCTCCGACGAGACCCGCCCCCGCGCGAAGTGCCCGTCGAACGCCATCACCTGGTTGTGCTGGGCCTCCGGGACCTCGCCGAACACCCCCGGATACTTGGCGTTCTCGTTGAGCTGGCAGCACATCCGGTAGGCGGCCGTCGCCGCCAGCGCGGACGACCCCCACACCAGCGGCACGTCCCCCGCCAGGTCGAGCGCGATCCGCTTGGCCGGGTTCACGAACGGCTCGCTGGACGGACGGCACCGGAAGGCGACGTCCTCCAGCCGCTTCGCCGTCGACTCCAGGACCGCGTCGGGCACATCGGCGAGGCCGAGCGCCCGCGCCGCCAGCAGCACCGGGACGGTCAGCCCCCACAGCGTCGCGCGGGGCTGCCCCACCGACCGCACCGGGACGAACACCCCGCGGGTCATGGCGGCGAGTTCGGCGAGCGGCGAGCCCTCGCCGCCGACGAACAGCAGCCGGCAGCCCCGGCGGGCCGCCTCCGCCGCGACGTCGAGGGTCTCCTCCGTCCGCCCGGAGCAGGACACGGCGACGACCAGGTCGGCCGCGCCGACCCAGCCGGGCAGCCGGTAGCCGCGCACGGTCGTCACCGGGACGGCGCAGCCCGTCCCGCACACGGCGGCGAGGACGTCGCCGGAGATGCCCGAGCCGCCCATGCCGACGACGACGATCGCGCGGGGACGGCCGTCCTCGGCGAGGACGCCGACGCCCGCCTCCTCCGCCGCGCGCCGCGCCTCCCGGACCTGCGCGGCGGACGAGGCCACCTGCCGCAGCATCCCGCCGGGGTCGGCCGCCTCGGCCGCGTCCGCGTCGTCCAGCCGGGAGGGGTCGAGGCCGGGCGAGGTCACGGAGCGGGAGTCCTCGCCTCGTCGACGAGCAGGACGGGGATGTCGTCGCGCACCGGGTAGGCGTAGCCGCACGTGCCGGTGCAGACCAGCTCGGCGGCCGCGTCGTCGGCGCGCAGGCCGCCGCCGCAGTTCGGGCACGCGAGGATCTCCAGGAGCCAGGAGTCCAGGTGCATGGTCATCGCAGCGTCACTCTCCCTCACTTCTTCCTCACCAGGGCGAGGACCTCGTCGCGGACCGCCGCCATCGTCTCCTCGTCGCCCGCCTCGGCGTTCAGGCGCAGCAGCGGCTCGGTGTTGGACGGCCGCAGGTTGAACCACCAGCCGGCGGCGTCGTCGGCGACGGTCAGGCCGTCCAGCTCGTCGACGGCGACGCCGGGGCGCCCGGCGAACGCCTCGCGGACCTGCGCGGTCGTCGCGTCCTGGTCGGCGACCTCGCTGTTGATCTCGCCGGACGCGACGTACCGGGTGAACTCGGCCATCAGCGCGGAGAGCGGGCCGTCCTGCTCGCCGAGCGCGGCCAGCACGTGCAGCGCGGCCAGCATGCCGGAGTCGGCGAACCAGAAGTCGCGGAAGTAGAAGTGCGCGGAGTGCTCGCCGCCGAACACCGCGCCCGTCTCGGCCATCGTCTGCTTGATGAACGAGTGCCCGACGCGGGTGCGGACGGGCGTCCCGCCGTGCTCGGCGACGATCTCCGGGACGGCCTTCGACGTGATCAGGTTGTGCACGATCGAGGAGCCCGGGTGCTTCGCCAGCTCGCGCGTCGCGACCAGCGCGGTGATCGCGGACGGGGCGACGATCTCGCCGCGCTCGTCCACGACGAAGCAGCGGTCGGCGTCGCCGTCGAAGGCGAGCCCGATGTCGGCGCCCGTCTCGCGCACCTTGGCCTGCAAGTCGCGCAGGTTCTCGGGCTCGATGGGGTTGGCCTCGTGGTTCGGGAAGGTGCCGTCGAGCTCGAAGTACAGCGGGACGAGGTCGATCGGCAGGCCCTCGAACACCGACGGGACGGTGTGCCCGCCCATCCCGTTGCCCGCGTCGACGACGACCTTCAGCGGGCGGATCGACGACAGGTCGACCAGCGTCTTCAGGTGCTCGGCGTAGCCCTTGAGGATGTCGCGGCGGGTGACCGTCCCCGGTTCGCCGTCGTAGGCGGGGACGCCGTTCTCGATCAGCTCGCGGATCTCGGTGAGGCCGGTGTCGCGGCCGACCGGGCGCGCGCCGGAGCGGCAGAGCTTGATCCCGTTGTAGCGGGCCGGGTTGTGGCTCGCGGTGAACATCGCGCCGGGCAGGTCGAGGCTGCCGCTCGCGTAGTAGAGCATGTCGGTGGAGCCGAGCCCGGCCTCGATCACGTCCGCGCCCTGGGACGTCGCGCCCCGCGCGAACGCCTCGGCCAGCGGGACCGACGACTCCCGCATGTCGTGGGCGGTGACGACCGCGTCCGCCCCGGTGACCCGGACGAACGCCGCGCCCGCCGCCTCGGCGGTCGCGGGATCGAGTTCGTCCGGCACGACGCCCCGGATGTCGTACGCCTTGAAGATCTTGGCGAGGTCGCCCACTCCTGCTCCCTGTTCGAAGAACCCGGCCCGAAGAAACGAAGAAACGGGGTTCCCGAGCCTACCGGGACGGACGGTCCGGCCCCGCCGCGACGCCGCCGACGGAGAAACAGGTTCCGGCACGGGATCACGCCAGGCGGGGCCCGTAGGGGCGTGTCACTCCTGGCCGGGCTGGGTTCCCGCGGGTTCGGAGCGGAGCACCCGCAGGTGGCCGCGGCGGCCGACCTCCGTGCCCTGCCCCACCGGCTCGTGCGTGCCGCCGGGGGCGGGCTTGGCGGCCTCGCGGACGGCGTCGGCGAGCGCCTCCAGGTCGTCGGCGCTGGGCTCGGTCTCCTCCTCGACGGGGAGCCGTACCAGTTCCCACCCCATCGGGGCGGTGAGCCGCTCGGAGTGCTCGGCGCAGAGGTCATAGCAGTGCGGCTCTGCGTACGTTGCGAGCGGACCCAGGACCGCCGTGGAGTCACGGTAGACGTACGTGAGCGTGAACACTGCGGGCGCCTTGCAGGCGGTACGAGAGCAGGTGCGGACGGGGCTCACGATGGCTGACCGTACCTCCGTCCCAGCGGCTCCGCCACCACCCGGGCGCACGTGTCGCCGTTACCGGGTGATTTCCGGGGTAACAACTACATTCCGTGTGGTCTCAAACTCTCACCGTGCAGACAGGGCCCGTCTGCGGCGCGTGGGGTGGAGGTACGCTTATCGGGTGCGATCCCGTCTGGCAGGCGTACGGCGCCGCGACCGGCACGGCCGCGGCGTCCGCGGTCCGCTCACACCCCCGCAGGCGCCGGTCTCCCGCACCCGCGCGGAGCGGTTCGACGACCTCGTCGACGACGAGGTGCGCCGGCTCGGCCGCCGCTGGGGGCGCGAGCTGGCCAAGGTGCGTTTCACGGTCGAGGACGTCCCCGGCGTGGAGCCCTGGTTCGAGGGGCCCGTGCCGCTCGGCCAGACCGTCCCGGGCGAGGGCGACCGGCCGGTCCGCATCACGGTGTTCCGGCGTCCGGTGGAGGCGCGGGCGAAGGGCGAGACCGAGCTGGCCCGGCTGATCCGCGACCTGCTGGTCGAGGAGGTCGCCGACCTGCTGGGCCTGTCCCCCGAGTCCGTCGACCCGAGCTACGACAGCCCGGACGACTGACCTCGAAGGCCGCCTCAACCCGGCGTCAGCCCGCTCAGCCCGGGGTCGTAGCGGTCAGCCCGGCGTCAGCGCGCTCTGCGAGTCGGCCGTGCCCGGCAGGTCGATGGTCGTCACGGCGGGCACGATCGGCAGGACGGTGAACAGGAACTCGTCGCCCTTGCCCTTCGACAGCGTCCGCGCCGCGTAGACGGGACCGGAGCCCGCCTTCGGCGTGACGATCACCCCGAAACTCCCGCCCCCGCTCGGCGCCGCGAGCTTGGACTCGACCGTGTGCCCCGCCGGGACGCCGATCTCCTGCGGCCCGCTCCTGCCCTGCGCGTTCACGGTCGTGACCTGGACGGTCGCCGCGCCCGCCGGGGCGCTGAGCACGAGCGTCGAATCGAACCGGTTGTCCGCGACGATCCCCGGCCCGGCCGCGCCGAGCGGCGCGGCGGCCGCCCCGTAGGCGACGTCGGCGCCGCGCTCGGCCGCGAACCCGGCGAGGACTGGACGGTCCGAGACGAGCCGCACCGCCGCCGCCCGCCCGGACAGCGCGCCGTCGAGCGCGAGGGACGTGACGGTCTTGGCGGGCGCGTCCAGGACGTCCTGCCCGGCCGGGACGAACGTGCCGTCCTTCGTGACCACCTGCACCCTGACCTGGGCGTCCGCGTCGCCCGGCACGGACACGAGCAGCCGCCGCGCCCCCGTCCCGCCCGGCAGCCCCGGCACGATCACGGACGCCGCGGGCGCGGGCGACGCGGGCACCCACTCGACGCCCTTGCCCTTCCCGGCGCGGACGCGCAGCGACGCCGCGATCCGCCCGCTCGTCGTCCGGACGCGCAGCGCGAGGTCGGCGGCCGACTTCACGATGCTCCCGAGGCCCTCGTCCGACTCGCCGATCCGGACGACCTTGGTCGTGTAGGGGTCGACGCGCGTGCCGCGCCCCTCGACCGTGTCGAGCGGGCCCTCGCCGGACAGCGCGGCCAGGTCGACGGACGCGGGCTGCGAGTCGACGTTCGTCAGGTAGAGGACGACCTGGTCGGCGGCGTCCGGGCCGGGCCCGATGAACCACGTGTCGGTGGCGGGCGCGGCGCAGCGGGCCCCGGCGAGGCCCCGGTCGTCGCCGCTCCCCCGGTCGGTGGTCTGCTCGGCCTCCAGCCCGGCGGCGAGGGCGCCGGTGGCGCGCAGCGTGTACGAGTCGTCGCCGGACGTCGTGTCCTTGCCCCACCCCTGGCCGGGCGAGGTCATGGTGGCGAGCGCGGAGCCGCCCTTGGTCGGGGCCATGTCGGCGCGTCCGGCGCCGCGCTGCTCGCCCGCCGACTGGACGGCGAGCCGCCCGCCCTCATGCCCCGGGCACACCAGGACCGCCGACGTGACCGGCGCCCGCCCGCCCTTCTCGGCGGCCTCGCCCGGACGGGAGTACGCCGCCGCCCCGTACAGCGCGGCGACCGCGACGAGCATCAGCGCGGCGGAGGCGTAGCGCATGCCGAACAGGCGCAGCACCCTGTCCAGGTTCACGAGACCTCCTCAGGGTCGGGGCTGGCTTCCTCCGCGGGCGGCCCCGCCGTGAGCTCCTTCACGGCACGTGGCGCCGCGAGGGCAGGCGGCTCCTCCGAGACGCGCGTGTGCGTCCCGCGCCGCCGTCCCTTCCGGCCCCGGCCGTTCCGTCCCCGGCCGCGCCGCCGTTCGCGCTCGCCGGTGAACAGGAGGGTGTCGCCTCGCGCGCCCGGTAGCGCCAGCGCCGCGACGACCAGGACGGCGACCGCCTGGATGCCGATCCACACGTGCCGCGTCGTCATCGACCGCGTGAGGGCGAACTCGCCGCCGCCCGCCGGGATGTCGTAGCCCTGGGCCCAGCCGTCCACCTTGCGTTCCTTAAGGCCGCGGCCGTTCAGGGTGGCCCGCCATCCGCCGTCGGACGGTTCGGCCAGCAGAAGCGTGCGCGGCCCGGTGCCCGCCGGGATGCGGACGCGGGCGTCGATCCGTCCGGCGCGCAGCGGCGTGACCGTGCCGCCCTCGACGAGCATCATCCGCGCCGACTGCGCCTGGAGCCGCCACACGGCGAACGTCCCGGTGCGGCTGAGGCGGGTCAGCTCGGGGGCCGCGTCCAGGACCTTGGTGACCGGGTCTTTCGCGGGTTTCGGCACGAGCAGGTACTGGACGCCCATCCGGGTCAGCGCGGGCCCGTCGTCGCCCTCGCGTCCGGCGGCCAGACCGGCGACGAGCCCGGCCAGCCGGTCGGGGCCGGGCCCGGTAGCCGCGACCTCCGCCTCGCCGAGCCGCGGCCGGGCGTCGCGGACGAGCGTGTACGACACGCGCCCGTCCGGGTCGGTGCGCAGAACGAGCGTCCGCGGCCCGCCCGGCCCGTGGACGAACGCGGGCACGACGTCGGGGTCGACGCCGCCGAGCGGGCCGTCCGCGCCGCGGACCGTCCAGAACCCGGCGGCGAGCAGCGGCGCGGTGAGCGCGGCGGCCAGCACGACCGCGCCGCCCGCCTTGTAGATGAGGTGCTGCCCGGCGAGGGCCTCGGTCGCGCGCTGGACGACGGCCGTCGCGGCGAGCAGCGTCCCGGCGCCCGCGAACAGCAGCGCGGCACCGGGCCAGACGGGCGCCTCGTCCGCACCCTTCGTGACGACGGCGGCGCTGGCCAGGACGGCGACGAGCAGCCCGTAGACGCCGATCAGCCAGCCCGCGAGGACGGTGTTGCGGCGGGTACGCAGCGGCAGCGCGCACACCGCGACAGCGAGCAGTCCGCCCAGCGCCCACCACGCGGGCGTACCGGGCCCGCCCGGGTCGAGGGCGAGCAGCCCGGCCGCGCTCGTCCCGGACTCGAACCGCCGGTGCAGGCCCGCCTCCAGCAGGAACCGGGACGGGTGCAGCAGCAGCCCGACCGTCCACGGAAGCAGGAGCAGGGGCGGGACGCCGAGCGCGATGAGCAGGTTGCGGCGGCCCTCGCGGCGCGGCCGGTCGAACAGGGCCCAGACCGTCCCGGCCGCGAGCACGGCGATCAGCCAGGTCAGCGGGACGAACGCCATCGCGACGGCGAGCAGCAGCCCGGCGGCCCAGGCGGCGCGCCCGGCGCGCTTGCGGCGCGTGCGGGCGTCCAGCGCGGCGTTCTCGGTACCGACCGCCGAGCGCGGCAGCCCGTACACGCGGGCGACGTTCACGGCGATCAGCGGCAGCAGGACGTGCACGACGGCGGTGCCGAGCCGTCCGCCCGCGACGGCGCCGGTCGCGGCCGGGAGCAGCGCGTACGCGGCCGCGAACCAGGCCCGGACGGCGCCGACCGGGATGCGGCGGCCGGTGGCGCGGGCGCGCCGGCCGGTCCGCGCCGACCCGGTGACGAGCAGCCGGGACGCGCGGTAGGCGGTGAGCCCGGCGAGCGGCACGCTGCCGAGCAGCAGGACCGACACGGCCAGCCACGGCTTCCCGAACAGCGCCGTGGACAGCACGGCCAGCACCCCGACGTACGGCGGGCTTCCGGCACCGCTGCCGAGCCCGACCGGATGCCACCCGGACACGTACTGCGCCCACAGGTCGCTCGCGCCGCCCCACGCGGGGACGAGCGCGCCGCCGCCGAGCCGTCCGGCGGCGGTCAGCAGCGACCGCTCCGCGACGCCCGCGACGGCGGCGAGCGCCAGCACGATCAGGACGCCGGGCCGGGCCAGGAACCGGCGGATCGGGCCGGGCTCGTCGACGGTCGGGTCCTCGTCGTGCTCGTGGTCGCGCTCGTGGGCGGCGAGGAACTCCGAGACCGCCTCGGCCGCGCGCCGTCCGACCACCCATCTGGCCTGGAACCTGCGGACGCTGCGGTACACGTGCTTGCGCCCGTCCGCGCGGGCGGCGCGGGCGCGGCGGACCCGGCCCGGGTCGCGCAGCACGTCGCCGAGCGCCCGCAGCTCCTCGCGCGCCGCCCCCGGCTGCTTGGTGACCAGCATGAACAGCGCGTGGACGAGCGAGGCCCACACGTTCCGGACGACGGCCCGCAGCATCGCGCCGAGCGGCTGGTTCGCCAGCAGCGTGTGGACGGCGTTGCGCCGGTCGCGGCGGGCCGGGTGCTCGGCCGACATGCCGATCTCGCGCAGCCCGCGCCGGGCCGCCTCCGCGTGGTGGACGACGGCGTCCGTCGCGGTGACGACGCGGTGCCCGGCGGCGTGCGCCCGCCAGCAGAAGTCGAGGTCGTCGCGGAAGAGCCCGTAGTCGACGTCGAACCCGCCGAGCCGCTCCCACACGTCCCGGCGGACGAGCATCCCCGCGCTGCCGACGGCGAGGACGTCCCGGACGCCGTCGTGCTGCCCCTGGTCGAACTCGTACGGGTCGAGGCCCGTCACGCGGCGTCCGGCGGCGTCGACGCTCACGCCGACCTCGCGCAGGACGCGGCGGTCGTCCCAGTCGCGGACCTTCGGGCCGAGGACCGCGATGCCCGGGTCGGTGTCGGCCGTCCGCAGCAGGTGGGCGAGGGCGTCGTGGGCGGGCGCGCAGTCGTCGTGCAGCAGCCATACCCACTCGGTGCGCGGGTTCCCCGGCTCGTCGTCGGGGACGGGCGCGGACGCGGCGTCCTGCCGGAGCGCCTCCGCGACCGCCTCCCCGTAGCCGGTGGTGCGCGGCAGCGTGAGGACGGTCCCGTCGCCGATCACCTCGGCGAGCAGGGCGGGGCCGCGGTCGCGGCTTCCGGTGTCCACGGCCACGAGGCGCTGCACCGGACGCGCCTGCGTCAGCAGCGCCTTCAGCGTCTCCGGAAGCCACCGTGCGCCGTCATGCGCGACGAGGACGGCCGTGACGACATGGCGGTCGAGAGCGTTGCGGGCCAAGAAAACGTTCGATCTGTGGGGGGGACGACGGGGAACGGCCGCGTTCGCGTGGGAGAACGACAGCAGCCGTGCCGGCACGGAGCCGACACGGCTGCACACTGTACGCGCGGACCATGTGAACACGCTTCGGAAACCGGAGATCCGGCGGCCCTCCCCCGTAGAGGGCCTCTCCCCGTCGGCCGGTCCCGGCGCCCGAAGCCGCGCTGGTCGGACGCGGCGCCGTCGCGCGTTGGACGTCCTGTCCCGGACGTCGCGCGCTGGACGTCACGCGTCAGACGGCCTGCCGCTTCAGTTTGCGGCGCTCCCGTTCGGAGAGCCCTCCCCAGATGCCGAACCGTTCATCGTGCTGCAGCGCGTACTCCAGGCACTCCGTACGCACCTCGCATGCCCGGCACACCTTCTTGGCCTCCCGAGTGGAGCCGCCCTTCTCCGGAAAGAACGCCTCCGGGTCCGTCTGCGCGCACAGGGCGCGCTCCTGCCAGCCCAACTCTTCACCGTCTGTGCCGTGCGCCAGCGGGATGACGACCTCGCTCACAGCGCACCTCCCTGCCCGTGGAACCCCCTGGTCAATGCCTCCCCCCGGGGTTCATTCCCCTGAGAGCGCATTGAAACTACACCGACGAAATTACACGTGTGTAGCGCCCGCCCCGTCAAGCCGGAGAGCTTTCCGGACCGACAAAGCGGGCTATCTCGGGAGGGCCCGGTGACCTTTCGATGAAGATCCGTTAATCGGGCGGTAACCACCGTCAGCGCGGCCGTCTCATCGCGGCGGCGCCGCCGCGGGCGGTGTCACTGCGGCGGCGGGGGCCGGTTGTCGCGGTACCAGTCGCCGCTGTCCTCGGGACGGTCCCCGCCGCCCTGCTGCGGCGGCGCGGGCTGCGTGCCCTGCGGGCCCTGCTCCTGGCCGGAGCCGCCGTAGGCGCGGGTCCACTCGCCCATCTCGTCCTGCTCGGACGGCTGCTGCTGCGGTTGCTGCTGCTCGTAGCCCTGCTGCCCGGCCTGCTGACCGGCGCCGCCCTGGTAGTACTGCTGGCCGTACTGCTGCTGGCCGTAACCCTGCTGCCCGTACGCCTGCGGGTCGTACTGCTGCTGGCCCTCGGCGCCCGGCTGCTGCTGGCCGTACTGCTGATACTGCTGGTATTGCTGCTGGCCGTAACCCTGCTGGTCGTACCCCTGCTGCCCGTAGCCCTGCTGGTCGTAGCCCGGCTGCCCCGGCTGGACGGGCTGTCCCGGCTGTCCCTGCTGATAGCCCGGGTAGCCCTGCGGCATCTGCGGACGCGGCGGCTGGAGCCGCTGGAAGGCGGTGAAGACGAACCATCCGCCGACGCCGAGCACGGCGAGCTTCCCGGCGCCGACGAGGAACGCCGACAGCTTCGTGACCGAGTTCGCGGCCTCGGAGTCGGCGAGCATCCCGCTCAGCCAGCAGATCACGCCGAACAGCGCCATCCCGCCGAGCACGCCGAGCGCGCCCATGGTGATCGTCCTGCCCTGCGGGGTGGGCGTCTCCCACGTCGCGAGCAGGACGGCGAGGACGAGCAGCCCCACGATCCCGATCTGGAGGAACGTCCCGCCGAGGGTCTCGAGGAGGGCGCGGTAGGTGAACGAGCCGTCGTCCCCGAGAAGGCTGATGATCCCCGCGAGCAACTGCACGCCCGCTGAGGCGAGCAGTACCCAGGCGGCCGGTTCGCGCAGGCGCTGGACGGCTTCCTTGTTCACGGTGACATCTCCAGACCGAGGCTGCGTGATTACACGGCAAAGCTTTGCATATCCACGCCCGCCAGACCCAGAGGGGAGGACGTCCCGGGAGGGGACGGCCGCGGGCCCGGACGCGGATGAATAGGGTTGATCTTATGAAGATCGTGGCGTTGGCGGGCGGGATCGGCGGGGCCCGTTTTCTGCGCGGGCTCAAGGCCGCCGCCCCCGAAGCGGAGATCACCGTCATCGGCAACACCGGCGACGACATCTCCCTGTTCGGGCTCCGGGTGTGTCCCGACCTGGACACCGTGATGTACACGCTCGGCGGCGGCATCAACGAGGAGCAGGGCTGGGGCCGGGCCGCCGAGACGTTCACCGTCAAGGAGGAGCTCGCGGCGTACGGGGTCGGGCCCGGGTGGTTCGGGCTGGGCGACCGCGACTTCGCGACGCACATCGTCCGGACGCAGATGCTCGCCGCCGGGTACCCGCTGTCGGCGGTGACAGAGGCGCTGTGCGACCGGTGGCGGCCGGGCGTCCGGCTGATCCCGATGACCGACGACCAGGTCGAGACGCACGTCGTGATCGAGGACGACCAGGGCCGCCGGGCCGTCCACTTCCAGGAGTGGTGGGTGCGGCTGCGGGCGTCCGTCCCGGCGCTGTCGATCGCGGCGGTCGGGGCGGAGGAGTCCAAGCCCGCGCCGGGCGTGGTCGAGGCGGTCGACGAGGCGGACGTGGTGCTGTTCCCGCCGTCCAACCCGGTGGTGAGCATCGGGACGATCCTCGCCGTCCCCGGCATCCGTGACGCGGTGGCGAAGAAGACCGTCGTCGGCGTCTCCCCCATCATCGGGGACGCCCCCGTGCGCGGCATGGCCGACGCCTGCCTGACCGCGATCGGGGTCGAGACGTCGGCCCGCGCGGTCGCCGAACTGTACGGGCTCGGGCTGCTGGACGGCTGGCTCGTCGACGACGCGGACGCCGGCGTCCGGGTGGAGGGCATCGAGGTGCGGGCGCGCCCGCTGCTGATGAGCGACCCGGACGCGACCGCCGCCATCGCCCGCGCCGCCCTCGACCTCGCAGTGGAGCTGAAGAGGGCGGAGGACGCGGAGTGAACTTCGAGGTGTTCGGGATCCCGGGGCTGCCGGAGGTCGCGGAGGGCGACGACATCGCGGCGCTGATCCCGGCGGACGCGGTGCGGGACGGGGACGTGCTCGTCGTCACGTCCAAGATCGTGAGCAAGGCGGAGGGCCGGGTCCTGGTCGCGGACGACCGGGAGAAGGCCATCGACGCGGAGACCGTCCGGGTGGTGGCGCGGCGGGTCCACGCGCGCGGCGAGACCCGGATCGTGGAGACGCGGCAGGGGCTCGTCCTCGCGGCGGCCGGGGTGGACGCGTCCAACACCAAGCCGGGGACGGTGCTGCTGCTGCCGGAGGACCCGGACGCCTCCGCCCGCCGGATCCGCGCGGGCGTGCGCGAGCGGCTGGGCGCGGACGTCGCGGTGATCCTGTCCGACACGCTCGGCCGTCCGTGGCGGAACGGGCTGACGGACGCGGCGATCGGCGTCGCGGGCCTCGACCCGCTGAGCGACCTGCGCGGCATGGACGACCGGCACGGCAACCGCCTCGAACAGACGATCACCGCCGTGGCGGACGAGATCGCCGCCGCCGCCGAGCTCGTGAAGGGCAAGCTCGACGGGGTGCCGATCGCGGTGGTGCGCGGGCTGTCCGCGCTGGTCACGGCGGACGACGGGCCGGGCGCGCGGGTCCTCGTCCGGCCGCCCGACGAGGACATGTTCCGGTACGGCCCGTCCGAGGTGCTGCGAGCGCGCCGCACGATCCGCGAGTTCACCGCCGACCCGGTCGACCCGGCGGCGGTGCGCCGCGCGGTCGCCGCCGCGATCACCGCTCCGGCGCCGCACCACACGACGCCGTGGCGGTTCGTCCTGCTGGAGTCGGCGGAGTCGCGGACGCGCCTGCTCGACGCGATGCGCGACGCCTGGGAGGCCGACCTGCGCCGGGACGGCTTCTCCGAGGAGTCGATCGCCAAGCGGCTGCGCCGCGGGGAGCCGCTGCGGCGGGCGCCGTACCTGGTCGTCCCGTGCCTGGTCATGGACGGCTCGCACGACTACCCGGACGAGCGCCGGGCCCGCGCCGAGCGGGAGATGTTCGTCGTCGCGGCCGGGGCGGGCGTGGAGAACCTGCTGGTCGCGCTGGCGGCGGAGGGGCTCGGGTCGTGCTGGGTGTCGAGCACGATGTTCTGCCGCGACGTCGTCCGCGACGTCCTCGACCTGCCGGACGCCTGGGACCCGATGGGCGCCGTCGGCATCGGCCGCGCCGCCGCCCCGCCCCGCGACCGGCCTCCCCGCAGCCCGGACGCGTTCGTCGAGGTCAGATAGTCCGGCGGAATAGAACGCGGACGTCGCGGCTTGGGCTTATCGGACGTCCGGGGCACCCGCGGCAATCTGGAATATGACGATTGGCATAGAGTGCCCGCATGGACGCCACCAGCTCCGCGCTCCGCCGGGCACTGGCCCGCGCGCGTGACGGCAAGACACTGGACCGATCCGAGGCGACGACACTGTTGCAGGCCCGGGGGCCGCAGCTCGACGACCTGCTCGCGTACGCGGCCCGAACCCGGGACGCCGGTCTGGAGGCGGCGGGCCGTCCGGGCGTCATCACCTACAGCCGCAAGGTCTTCATCCCGCTGACCCGCCTCTGCCGGGACCGCTGCGGGTATTGCACGTTCGCGACCGTCCCGCACAAGCTCGCCGCGCCCTACCTCAGCCCGGACGAGGTGCTGGAGATCGCGCGGCAGGGCGCGGCGATGGGCTGCAAGGAGGCGCTGTTCACGCTCGGGGACCGTCCCGAGGACCGGTGGAAGCAGGCCCGCGAATGGCTGGACGCGCACGGCTACGACGACACGCTCTCCTACGTGCGCGCGATGGCGATCCGGGTCCTTGAGGAGACGGGCCTGCTGCCGCACCTGAATCCCGGCGTGCTGACGTGGCGTGATTTCCAGCGGCTCAAGCCGGTCGCGCCGTCCATGGGGATGATGCTGGAGACGACGGCGACGCGGCTGTTCAGCGAACGCGGCGGCCCGCATTTCGGGTCGCCGGACAAGGACCCGGCCGTCCGGCTGCGCGTCCTGGAGGACGCGGGACGCACGAACGTCCCGTTCACCACCGGCATTCTGATCGGCATCGGCGAAACGGTCGAGGAGCGCGCCGACTCCATTTTCGAGATCCGCCGGACGATGCGCGAGTACGGCGCGATCCAGGAAGTCATCGTGCAGAACTTCCGCGCGAAGCCCGACACGAAGATGCGCGGAACGCCGGACGCGGAATTGGACGAACTCGCCGCGACGATCGCGGTGACGCGCCTTGTCCTTGGCCCGAGGGCGCGCGTGCAGGCGCCGCCGAACCTCGTCGCCGACCAGTTCGCGCTGATGCTGCGCGCCGGGATCGACGACTGGGGCGGGGTGTCGCCGCTCACGCCCGACCACGTGAACCCGGAGCGGCCGTGGCCGCAGATCGAGGAGCTGGCGGCGAAGACCGCCGAATCGGGCTTCGACCTGCGTGAACGGCTGACGATCTATCCCGAGTACGTGCGCCGCGGCGAGCCGTGGCTCGACCCGCGCCTGACCGCGCACGTCGCCGCCCTGGCCGACCCGGCGACCGGTCTGGCCCGCGAGGACGCCGTCCTTGAGGGACGTCCCTGGCAGGAGCCGGACGGCGGTTTCGAAGCATCAGGACGAACCGACCTCCACACCGAAATCGACACCACCGGCCGCACCACCGACCGCCGCGACGATTTCGACGAGGTGTACGGCGACTGGGACGCGCTGCGCGACCGCCTATCCGCCCCGCAACGCTTCGACGCGGACGTGAAGGCGGCCCTCTCCCGCGCCGAGCAGAACCCCGCCGGATTGACCGACGACGAAGCGCTCGCCCTCCTCCACGCCGACGGCCCGGAATTGGACGCGCTGGCCGCCCTCGCCGACGACCTGCGCCGAGAGGCGGTCGGCGACGAGGTCACCTATGTCGTCACCCGGAACATCAATTTCACGAACGTCTGCTACACCGGCTGCCGTTTCTGCGCGTTCGCCCAGCGCCGCACCGACGCCGACGCCTACACCCTTTCCCTCCAACAGGTCGGAGACCGTGTGGAGGAGGCGTGGGCGGCGGGGGCCACCGAAGTCTGCATGCAGGGCGGCATTCACCCCGACCTTCCCGGCACCGCGTATTTCGACCTCGCCCGCGAGGTGAAGCGCCGCGCCCCCGACATCCATTTGCATTCCTACAGCCCGATGGAGGTCGTGAACGGCGCGTCCCGGACGGACATGTCCATCCGCGAATGGCTGGAGGCGGCGCGGGAGGCCGGTGTCGACTCCCTCCCCGGAACGGCCGCCGAGATCCTGGACGACGACGTCCGCTGGGTGCTGACCAAGGGCAAACTGCCGACCGACCAGTGGGTCGAGGTCGTCACCACGGCTCACGAGATCGGCATTCCGACGACGTCCACGATGATGTACGGGCACGTGGACACCCCGGCGCACTGGGTCGCGCACATCAAACTGCTCCGCTCCATCCAGGAACGGACGGGTGGGTTCAGCGAATTCGTGCTGCTGCCGTTCGTCCACCACAACTCGCCGATCTACCTGGCCGGGCTGGCGCGGCCGGGGCCGACCGTCCGGGAGAACGTCGCCGTTCACGCGCTGGCGCGCATATTGCTGCACGGCTCCATTTCCAACATTCAAACGTCCTGGGTGAAAATGGGCGACGAGCTCTGCACCCGCGTCCTGCAAGGCGGCGTGAACGACCTCGGCGGGACGCTCATGGAGGAGACCATCAGCCGAATGGCCGGATCCGAGAACGGCTCTTTCAAGGCCATCAGCGAACTGGAGGAGATAGCGCGACGCGCGGGCCGTCCGTCCCGGCAGCGCACCACCCTGTACGGCGAGGTGCCCGCAGAGAGACTGGAGGCATCCCGGCGCACGGACGGCATCGGCGAATTCGGACGGCTCCGGGCCCTCCCGATCTCGACCGCGTGACTACCGGTCAGGGTGCGCCGCGGATGCAGGTCGGGTGGCGTTCGACCAGTTCGTCCGCCGAGTGGCGGAGCTCGTCCACGACGGCCATGACCGAGGGACGTACCTCGGCGCCGACCCGTGTCCACAGGACCATGCGGCGGTCGACGGGGGTCTCGGCGATGTCGCGGACGACGATGCCGTCCTCGCGTTCGGCGACCGCCAGGTCGGGGACGAGGCAGGCCACCCCGGCGCGGGCGACCATCGCGAGGATGACCATGAGGTCGTTCGACCGGTGCCGGACGTCGGGACGGAATCCGCCGAGTTCCACGCACGTCCGTTCGAGCAGGTCGGCGTGGTTGGTGCCGACGTGGCCCGTCACCCATGCGCATCCGGCGAGGTCGGTCACTCGCACCGGGCCGCCGCCCAGGGCGAGCGGATGGTCCTCGGGCAGCGCGACGCGCATCTTCTCCGTGATGAGGACCTCCGACGTCAGCTCCGGACGTCGCGGACGCGGCAGCAGGGCGTATTCGTCCGTCATGACGAGGTCGATCTCCTGAAGCACAAGGTCCTGCAAGACGCGGTGGGACTCTTCGTCCACGACGTCCACCATGAGCTCCGGATACATCTTCGCCAGCCGTGGCAGCGCGGGGGCGAGCACGTGCAGCAGGGCCGTCTGGAAACCGACGAGCCGGACCACCCCGGCGACGCGCCCGCTCGCCGCGAGCGCCGCCTCCTCCGCGCGCTTCGCCCGCGCGAGCAGGGCCTCGGCGTGCTCGCACAGCACCTCGCCCGCCGGGGTCAGCCGCAGCCGCCGCCCGGCCCGCTCCACCAGCGGGACGCCGACCTCCCGCTGCAACTGCGCGAGCTGCTGCGACACCGCGGACGGGCTGTACCCGAGCGCGTCGGCGACGGCCCCGGCCGTCCCGAGCCGCTTGAGTTCGCGAAGCACCCGCAACCGGCCGAGATCCAGCATAGTGAAGAGATTCTTACACAATCCCTGCAGGAACTGTCGCTGGACCTCAACGTTGGACCCAGTCAAACTGTAGGTGCGACGGAAAGCGGCGGACACCCCGCCTCCCCCGATCGCCCCGCGCGGGAACGCTCTAAAACTGCGATCCCAAAGGAAGAAGCCATGTTGTACGTGCTCGGACTCATCGCCGCCCTCGCCGTCCTCGGCCCGCTGTTCGGGGCCGACAGCCGTGACGGCCTCGACTGGACGCCGAACAACTTCTGGCTGCGCCGCCGCCGCGGCCCTGACCAGGTCAAAATGACCGGTAGTCGCGGACCGGCAGGCGGGGGCCACGCCTCGGCGGGTGCTTCCCGGACGATTCCAGCAGCCGGGTGACCCGGTAACGATGCCCGGCGTACGGTTCCAGCAGCTCCAGCATCCCGGCGTCGTCGACCTTGCGGCCCGCCAGCGCCCAGCCCACCAGGCCGGGCAGATGGTAGTCGCCCACGGAGACGGCGTCGGGATCGCCGACCGCGCGCTGCCTGACCTCGGCGGCCGTCCAGACCCCGATGCCGGGCAGCGAGCGGAGCCGCGCCTCGTCCGGCCCCTCCTCCAGCCGCCGCGCGACCCGCGCGGCGCCGATGATCGTCCGCGCCCGGACGGCCTCCAGCCCCGACCGGTGCCACTCCCACGAGGGAATCCGGACCCAGACGTCCGGCGGCGGCGGAACCCGCATGTGCGGCGCGCCCGGCGCGGGCTCCCCGAACCGGCGCAGCAGGTAGCGCCACCCTCGCCACGCCTCCTGCCCGAGCACCTTCTGCTCCATCACCGCCGGGACGAGCGCCTCGAAGACCCGCCGCGTCCGCCCGATCCGCAGCCCCGCCCGCTTCGTCACCTGATCCCGGACGACGTCATGCCGCGCAACGAACCCCTCCGGCTCGTCATCGACCCCCAGTAGCTCCGGCACCCCATCGAGCAGCCATTCCGCCCCGGCACCCCAAGCCATGGCCTGGACGACATCACCGGCCCAACACAGCCGAAGCGTCCCAGGCCCTTCCGGCGTATAGGACGCGCGCCACACAGACCCGTCCCGCTCAACCCTGAACGCCGGATCCCCACCACCCCGCCGATGCGGCGCGAGCGTCCCGACCAGATCCAGTTCCCAGGGCGGCCGCCACTCCCGAACCCGGCCGGGGAGCCGCCCAGCGGTCGACTCCCCGGCCCCACGCCCACCCGTGTGGGAAAGACTGCCTGGTCCGGGGCCCATCTCACTCCATCAACCGCTCAACAAGACCCCGCTAGTCTGCCACCCGCCCACCGGGTCAGGCGTCGGTGGAGAAGCGGATCGCGGTCGGGGGGAGTTCGATGCCCGGCCAGACGCGGGCGCCGGGGCGGAGCTCGTTGCCGGGACCCACCACCGCGCCGTCGCCCAGGACCACGCCGTCCAGGACGGCGCCGGGGCCGACGCGGGCGCCCCGGCTGAGGACCGAGTCGCGGACGGTCACGCCTTCGGCGACGAACGCGTCGTCCAGCAGGACGCTGCCGAGGACGGTCGCCCCGGCCTCGACCACCGCGCCGCGTCCGACCGTGGTGCCGCCGCGGACGACCGCGCCCGCCGCGACGCTCGACCCGGCGAGGGCGAGGTGCTCGCCCGGCTCGCCGGGCATCGCCGGAGACGCCAGCTCGCCCAGCACCAGATCGCGGGACCCCTGCACGAACGCTTCGGGCGTACCGACATCGAGCCAGTAACACGACTCGACGTGGCCCATCACGATGGAGCCCGACGCGATCAGGGACGGGAACGTCTCGCGTTCGACGGAGACGACCTCGCCCTCCGGGATGGTGTCGATGGCCGAGCGGCGGAACACGTAGCAACCCGCGTTGATCTGGTTCGTCACCGGGTTCGGCGTCTTCTCCAGGAACGCGGTGACGCGACCGTGGTCGTCGGTGGGCACGCAGCCGAAGCGGGACGGGTCGTCCACCTCGGTGAGGTGCAGCGTGACAGCCGCACCCGCCTGCTCGTGCAGCTTGACCTGGGCCGGTACGTCATGGCCGGACAGGATGTCGCCGTTCAGGATGAGGACCGGGTCGTCCGGCCCGGAGGTCAGGGCGGGGGACGCGTTGCGGATCGCGCCGCCCGTGTCGAGCGGCTCGTCCTCGCAGACGTAGGCGAGGTCGACGCCGTACGCGTGGTCGCCGAACACGGCCTCGAACATCTCCGCCCGGTAGGACGTGGCGAAGACGATCCGCTCGACGCCCGCCGCGTGCGCGCGCGCGAGCTGGTGCGCCAGGAAGGGAACGCCCGCCGTGGGGAGCAGCGGCTTCGGCGTGGAGATGGTCAGCGGGCGCAGGCGGGTGCCCCGGCCCCCCACAAGGAGGATCGCTTCCACTCGGTTCCTTTCTCGCGGCGGGCGACCACCGCGAGCCTAGTGGCTGCGGGACGCCGCGTACTGCTCGACGGCCCGCCGGTAGGAGTCGAGGTGCGCCGCCGCCGACGCCGACCAGGAGAACCGCTGCGCCCGCTCGTGCGCGGCCTCGGCCAGCTCGGCGCGGCGGCCCGGGTCGTCGAACAGGGCGGCGAGCGCGTTGCCGATGGGGCCAGCCTCGGGCTCGGTGTAGGCGACCGCGTCTCCGCCGACCTCGGGCAGCGGCCCGTGCCGCGTGGTGAGGACGGGCGCGCCGCACGACATCGCCTCCAGCACCGGCAGGCCGAAGCCCTCGCCCCGGCTCGGATGCGCGACGACCAGCGCGCCGCCGAAGAAGCCGGGCAGCGCCGACCACGGCAGGTAGCCGGGACGCAGCACGCGCAGCTCCAGCGGGACGGTGGCGAGCGCGGCGTCGACGTCGTCGTCCCAGCCGCCGCTGCCGCCGAGGACGAGCGCCGGAGGATCGTCCCGCCCGGCGCACGCCCGCACCCAGCCGCGGATCAGGTTCGGGACGTTCTTGCGCGGCTCCAGCGCCCCGAGATAGGCGACGTAGGGACGTCCGTGCAGGCCGAGCCGGTCGGAGACGTGCTTGGTCTCGGCCTCGCTGGGCCGGTGGAACACGTCGTGGTCGACGCCGTGGTAGGCGACGTCGATGTGCCCGGGGTCGGCGCCGAGCAGCCGGACCAGCTCGTCGCGGGTCGCCCGGGAGGGCGCGATCAGCCGGGTCGCGCGGCGCGCCGCCGACCGGGTCGCGGACTTGACGTACGACGTCCGCACCGGGTCGTGGAGCTCGGGATCGGCGAACATCGTCACGTCGTGGATCGTGACGACCGTGGGCAGCGTCGCGCTCACCGGCATCGTGTAGGTCGGCAGGTGGATCACGTCGGCGCCGACGCGCTCGGCCACGTGCGGCAGGCCGGACTGCTCCCAGGCGAGCCGGGTGGCGCGGTGCGCGAGCGTCGCCGGGCCCGCCACGACCCGCGCCCCCGGCACGAGCTCCTCGTAGCGTTTCTCATCGGAGCGCTGGCAGGCGACGGCGAGGTCGGCGCCCTGCGCGTGCAGGGCGCCGAGCAGCCCGTCGACGTATCGGCCGAGCCCGCCGCGGTCCGCCGGCACGGCTGTGGCGTCGAGCAGGATTCGAGGCGCCACGGTCCATCCCCCCATCCAGCGCGGTGGCGTAGATCACTCTTTACTCTTCGAGCCTACGCCCGCCGATGCCCGCTTCGCGGGACCTCACACAGCGATTCAGGACCTCGTGAACAACTACCGCTTTCGGGCCTGAACCAGAACGATGCTGCCGCGCTCGTTCGGCGCCTTGCGGTCGGCCAGCGCGACCAGCGGAGTCAGCGGCGCGGCCGCGTTGAAGCCGACCTTCCCGCCGTAGGTGGACAGCGACAGGTAGAGGCGCTCGGCCCCGGCCGTCCGGAACTGGTAGCTGTGTCTGACCAGGTCAAGGCCGCGTTCGTCCATCAGCTTGCGCAGGCTTTCGTGCGTGTACGTGTGCTGGACGTGGTACTTCGACCTGTGCGCGTCGCGCAGCTTCGGCCAGGCGTCGGCGCGGCTCAGCACGTCGGCGGACATGAAGATCTCACCGCCGGGCTTGAGGACGCGGGCCATCTCGTCCAGGGAGCGCCCGCCGTCGTCGAAGTGCTCGATCGCGCAGACCGACAGGACCGCGTCGAACGAGCCGTCCGCGAACGGGAGGCGGAGCGCGTCGCACTCGATCAGCGCGGGCGCGTCGGCGAGCGTCCGGCCGTAGACCATCTTCTTGCGGGCGAGGTCGATCGAGACGGCGTCGGCGCCGCGCCGGCGCGCCCGCCCGGCCCAGTAGCCGTCGCCGCCCGCGACGTCGAGGACGCGCCTGCCGCGCAGGTCGCGCCCCATCCAGCCGAGGAGCGTCCCCGCCTCGCGGTACCGGCACACGTGCACCTGGTGGCCCATGAAGGCGACCACATCGGAAATCTTCATCGTGCCCCAACTGTAGGCGGCGCGGGCGGCGGCGAGGTCGCGTTCGCCTACGCTGGGCGCGTGAAGACGAAGGCCGTCGCCGTCCGGGCGCTGCGCGTGCTCCTGGTGGTCCTCGCGCTCGCGTTCTGCGGGTACAGCGTGGCCTCGCAGTGGGACGCCGCCGTCGACGCGTTCCGGCAGATGTCGTGGATCGCCCTCGCCGGGGCCATGGCCGCCGGGCTCGCCGGGCTGTTCGCCTGGATGCTCGGCTGGCGGGAGTTCCTCGCCGGGCTCGGGTCGCCGCTGCCGGTGCGCGCGACGTTCCGGATCTCCGGGGTGTCCCAGCTCGGCAAGTACGTGCCGGGCAAGGTGTGGGCGCTCGTCACGCAGATCGAGATGACCCGCGAGCACAAGGTGCCGCCGGAGCGCAGCTTCGGCTCGACGCTGCTCGCGGTGGCGACGTCCACGGCCTGCGGGCTCGCGGTCGCGGCGGTGACGCTGCCGCTGACGTCCGCGACGGCCCGCGAGACGTACTGGTGGCTGTTCCTCCTCGCGCCGGTCATGCTGGCGATGCTGCACCCGAGGATCGTGACGTGGGCGCTCGGGCTGATGCTCAGGCTGATCCGGCGGCCGCCGCTGGAGCATCCGGTGAGCCTCGGCGTCACGCTGAAGGCGGTCGGCTGGACGGTCCTCGGCTGGAGCCTGTTCGGCGTCCACACCTGGCTGCTCTGCGACGCCGTCGGCGGCGACGGGACGGGCCTGCCGTTCACCGCGACCGGGGCCTACGCGCTGGCGTTCGTCGCGGGCTTCCTCGTGTTCATCGCGCCGGGCGGCATCGGGGCGCGGGAGGCCGCGCTGACCGTGGTGCTGTCGCCGGTGCTGCCCGCGGGCGCGCCGGTCGTGGTGGCGATCGCGTCCCGGGTGCTGCTGACCGCCGCCGACCTGATCAACGCGGGCGTCGCGTTCCTGCTCGGCCGGACCGCCCCGAAGGCCGCCCCGAAGGCCGTCGCGCCGGACGCCGCGCCGGACGCCGGGAATGAACCGGCGCCCAGGGAGCTTGTGAGGGATACGCAGCGAACGAAGGAGGGACCGTGACGGCCCCGATCACCGTGACCGACGCGACCTTCGCGGACGAGGTCCTCAACAGCGACACCCCGGTGCTGGTCGACTTCTGGGCCGACTGGTGCGGCCCGTGCCGCATGATCGCCCCCGTGCTCGACCAGATCGCGACCGAGCAGGACGGCAAGATCAGGATCGCCAAGCTGGACTACGACGCGAACCCGGAGACGCCGAACAAGTTCGGCGTGATGGGCCTGCCCACGCTGCTGCTCTTCAAGAAGGGCGAGGTCGTGGAGCAGATCGTCGGCGCCAAGCCGAAGCGCGCCCTGCTGAAGGTCATCGAACCCCACCTGTGAACCCGGTGAGCGCGTCGAGGTAGGCGGCCCACACCGGGCCGTGGTCGACCGGACGGACGCCGGAGCGCAACCGCTCCGGCTCCCCCGGCGCGTAGAAGCGCCTGATCGCGGCGGCCAGGGCGGCGACGTCGTCCGGAGTGCAGACGACGCCGTCCACGCCGTCGCGGACCTGCTCGCCGAACCCGCCCACGTCGGTGGCGATCACCGGCAGCCCGTGCTCGTACGCCATCCACACGTTCTGCGACGCGGTCGCCGTCCGGTAGGGCAGGACGAGCGCGTCCGCGGCGGCGAACAGCCCCGGGACGTCGGCCGCCGGGACGTATCCCGGCCGCAGTTCCACCCGTCCCGCCAGGTCGAGCGAGCGGATCAGTTCGCGGGTTTCCTCCAGGCCGCCCCAGAACTCGCCCGCGACGGTGAGCGCGACGTCGTCCGGGCCTTCGGCGAGGGCGCGGAGCAGGACGTCCAGCCCCTTGTACGGGCGGACGATCCCGAAGAACAGCAAGCGGCGGCGGACCTTCCCGTCGCCCGGCGGCGGCGCGGCGGGCGTCGGCAGGTGCGCGGGCATCTCCGCCACCCGCACCGGACGGTCGGTGAGCCCCCGCGCCAGCTTCCCCTGCGCGTCCGAGTGCACGAGAACGGCGTCGACCCTGCGCAGCAGGCGCTTCATGAGCGGCTCGTCGTACGGCTTGCGCTCGTGCGGCAGGACGTTGTGGCACAGCGCGACGACGGGCGTCCGGCCGCGGAGACCGGCGAGTATCCCCAGGTAGGCGGGCACCTGGACCGGGCTCAGCACCACCAGCACGGCGAGGTCGCAGGCGCGGAGCGCGCGGCCGGTGCGCCACCAGCCGTCCGGGCGGCGCCAGTCGAGCGCGCGGCGGGTGCCGGGGAACGGCTCGCCCTCCGGGTCGGAGATCGTCTGCTGTCCGGGGTACAGGAAGCCGGGGTACTGGGCCCGCCACGACTCGATGACGACGTCGTGCCCGGCGGCGGCGAGCCGGTGCGCCAGCTCGGTGGTGTGCTGGGCGCCGCCGCCCTTGTACGGGAAGGCCGGTCCGACGATCGCTATTCGCACGGGCGCGTCAGACGTCGCCGCGCGAGCGGACGATCAGGTCCGCGAGCAGCGCCAGCGACGCGATGATCAACCCCGTCACGAAGATCATGATGGTGTTGTTGGCGAAGTAGCCGAAGTGCACGACCATGTCGAACACGCCCTTGAGCAGGCCGATCACGATCAGCCACAGCGCGGGCGGCATCAGCACCTTGAGCGGGTTGAAGTACATCACCATCCGCAGCACCTGGAGGATGTAGCGGTAGGCGTCCTTGGTGAAGTGGAACTTCGACTTCCCGGCGCGCTTGGCGTAGTCGATCGGCATGTACCGGACGGGATGCTGGTTCGACAGGAACGCGATCGTGATCGTCGTGACGCAGGAGAACCCGGGCGGCAGCAGCCGCAGGTACGGCAGCGACACCTCGCGGCGGAACGCGCGCAGCCCCGAGTTCAGGTCGGGGATCTTCGTGTTGGTGAGCCGCTCGGCGACCTTGCGGATGAACCACTTCGCGGGCACCCGCAGCGCCTTGTGCGAGCCCTCCTCGGTGGTGCGGGCCCCGACGACCTGGTCGATGGACGGGTCGGTGTCGAGGACGTCCACCAGCTCGGGGATGCGCTCGTTCGGGTAGGACATGTCGGCGTCCGTCCACACGACGATCTCGCCGCGGGCCTGCTGGGAGCCGATGCGGCGGACCGTCCCCGAGCCGCTGTTGTGCTGGAACGCCATCACCCGCATGTTCGGGAAGCGGGGCGCGGCCTCCTCCAGCCGGGCGAGCGTCGCGTCGGTCGAGCAGTCGTCGACGGCCAGCAGCTCGTAGGTCTTGCCGCTCGCGTCCATCGCCGCGCAGATGCGCTCGACCTCGTCGATCACGTGGTCCTGCTCGTTGTAGCAGGGCAGCACGATCGTGACGTGGACGGGCCCGTCCACCGGCCCGGCGGGCGCCGGAACGACCACCGTCTCGGGCACGGGCTCGGACACCGTCTCGGGCGCGGTCGGAGACGCGGCCTCGACGTCGGTCTCGGCCACGGTCTCGGCCACGGATTCGGCCACGGATTCGGGCGCGGGCTCGGTCTTCGGCTCGGCAGACTGTGTGCTCACGCAGCGCGAGGATACTCGCCCCGGCCGACCGGGACCGCTTTTCCCGCCGCGCGGGCGTCCGGCCCGGATCATTGTGGGGACGACCCCCCACGCCCCCCGGAACGGCCCGGAGGCCGGTCAGCCGCGTGCGGGCTCGGCGATCCAGACGTCCATCGAGAGGCCCCACGTCCCGCCGGGCGGTCCGGTGAGGGACCGGCCGTCCTGGCGTGTCCGCACGTGGAGGACGTGTTCGGGCGTCCCGTAGGGCGCGACCTGCTCGGGCCTCGCCGCCATGATCACCGGACGGCGGCCGGCCCGGTACGCCCCGGCGGCGACGCGGCGCACGTCGTCCGGCGACGCGCCGCCGGTGGTGCGCGCGGCGGGCACCCCGCACATGCCCCGGACGACCTGGAGGAACCTGTCCCCGGTCGACTGCTCCACCACGATCACGGAGCTGCGCGGCTTGAGCTGGTCGCACATCCCGCGCACGGCGCCGACCTCGTGCTGCTCCGTCCGTGTCACCAGGAACCCGGCGGACGTGATCACGATCGGGACGAGCATCAGCGCCACGCCGACGACCGTCCCGCCCCGGACCACCGCCGGCCCGTAGCCGAGGCGGCGGACGCGCCGCGCCGCCCACGCCCCCGCGTACACGGTGAACAGGAGCAGTCCGGGGATGACCAGGCCGATCAGCCGGCGGGACGCCCACGGATGGTCCGGCGTGATGCCCGGCCGGAGCAGCACCTGCACGGTCGTCCAGACGATGACCGCGTAGGGCAGGAGCCATTCGGGCGACCGCCCGCGCAGAAGCCGCCGGACGATGAGCGCCGCGCCGAGCGTCGCGAACAGCACCGCCGGGATGCCGATGTACCAGGCGACCCACCACAGCGAGTGCTCCGAATACTGGCGGGTGCCGTCCACCGCGAGGTGCTGGATGCGCTGCACCGTCTCGATGAAGCGGACGTTCATCTCGTCGTCGCGCGTCGCCGGTTCCCGCCGGACGGTCTGCACCAGCGGCCGCACCGCGAACCCCGCCATGACCAGCACGGTGAGGACGGCGGCGGCGCCCGGCAGGCGCCCGCGCGCGACGGCCGAGCCGAGGCGGCGCAGCCGCAGGCCCGTCCGGTTCCAGCGCAGGAGCGCCACCATGACGACGGTCGCCACGACGACGGCGGCGGCGATGGCCAGCAGCGGGTTGAGGGACGACCCCAGATACGACAGGTAGGGCCGGGACAGCGTGTAGCCCTCCACCAGCCCGGCGCCCGCGCCGAGGAGCAGGCCGCCCGCCGTCCAGTAGCCGGTCCGCCGCCCGCGCGCCGCCCAGAGCCCGGCGACGACCAGCACCGGGAGGACGTCGCGGAGCCCGTCGATGCGGACGAGCACGATCAGCCCCAGCGCGAGCCCCGCCAGGAACGCCTTCAGGTCGGCGGTCCACCCGCCGTCCCGCCGGACGTCGTGCAGCAGCGACAGCCCGCCGAGCAGCAGCACGATCGCGGGCAGCTCGCTGAACGTGCCGCGCGAGACGTAGAGCATCGGCAGCGTCAGCGCCAGCAGCAGCGCCCCGGCGGGCGCCCACCGCGGCCCGACGAGCCGCGCGACCAGCCCGGCGAACGCGAGCACGCAGCACGCGCCGAGCAGCGGCGCCGCGAGCAGCATGCCGTGCGTGCCGCCGATCCAACCGCCGAGCGCGAGCACCAGTGGGAACCCCGCCATGAACTGCGGGACGACCGCGCCGTCGTGCTGGTAGAACGCCGGGCTGTCGAAGTGCAGCGCCGGGTCGGGGCCGCCGAACGCCGACTGCATGAGCGGGATCGGCAGCGACCCCTCGTCCTTCAACCACGTCGCGAACTGGACGTAGGACGCCGGGTCGCGCCGGACGACGATCTGCTCCCCCGCCATCGCGATCTGGAGCACCAGGAACGCCACCGTGATCGCGAGGACGGCGGCGACCGGCCACCACGGCACCTCGTCCCACTGGCGGCCCCACTCGCGGGTCCGCAGGCCGAGCCACAGCGCCACCGCGGCGACCGGCACGAACAGCGCGATCGCCGGTCCGGGCCGGAACACGCCCGCGAGCAGCAGCGGCAGCGCGACGGCCAGCCACGCCGCGACGAGCAGCGCCGGGGCGACGGTGACCCGCACGAGCAGCCGTCCAGCGTTCATGTGTTCAGCCCCGTGCCCGTCCGTCCGATGGTGGTTCGTTCCCGTGCGGAGCGTAGCGGCCCCGGCCGGGCGGTGAGCCGCCGCCGATCATGCGGGCATACGCTCGGGGACCATGAGCGCACACGCCCGGGAGGCGACCCGGCCGGCCGAACTGCTGCGGCGGCGCGTCGCGGACGACCCGTCCAGCCCGTTCGTCACCTTCTACGACGACGCGGCGGGCGAGCGCGTCGAACTGTCGGCGCGGACGTTCGACAACTGGGTCGCGAAGACGGCGAACTTCCTGGTGGACGGCCTCGCCGCCGAGCCGGGGACGCGGGCCGTGCTCGTCCTGCCGCCGCACTGGCAGACCGCCGTGTGGCTGACGGCCTGCTGGTCCGCCGGGATCGTCGCGCAACCCGTCGATCCCGGAACGTTCCGCGCCGGGACCATCGAACCTCCGCCCCCCTCCGAGCCGTACATCGTGGCAGCGGCACAGGAGGTGCTGGACGACGTGGTCGGGGACGAGGCACTCGCGAGCGGAGCCGAGGAGGTCGTCGGCCTGTCGCTGCACGCGCTCGGCGGCCCGCTCGCCGACTGCCCGCCCGGCGTCACCGACTACGCGGCGGAGGTCCGCGGTCACGGAGACAGGTTCGATCCCTCGCCGGAAGTGACTCCGGAGACCCCCGCGTTGAATGTGACAAACGCCACATTCACCGGAGCGGACCTGGTCGCCGAGGCCCGCGCCGCCGCAGATAGATGGGAACTGGACGCGCGCGACCGCCTTCTGGTTGACATGCCCTTCGCCACACTGAACGGGGTTCTGACCGGCTTGCTCGCACCACTAGCCTCAGGGGCTTCCGTCATAATCCAACGAAACTTCGACGAAGCCGTTCTGGATCGACGGCTCACCGTGGAGCATGTGACGGTGGTCGCCGGCCCGCTGGGACCGAATGCCGCATCCGAGTCCCCTCGCCGGCTCGCCTGACCTACGCTCTCCTTGCCCTGACCGCCCAGTTGCCCTGCCCACCCAGGACCCCGCCCCGCGTCCCGGACCACGGAGCCGATGAACAGCAACCCGATGTACATGGAGTACGTCGACGACGCCGATCCGCAGCCGACGGCGCCGCGACGCGGCTGGCGCATCCTCGGCTGGGTCTGCGTCGGACTGTCGGTGGTCATGGTGGCCGGCTCCCTCACCGCCTACGGCCTGTACCGCAAGGCGTTCGGGAACATCGCGCACGAGGACGTCAACGCCCAGCTCGGGCCGAACCGGCCGAAGAAGCTGAACAACGCGATGAACATCCTGCTCCTCGGGTCCGACACCCGTGAGGGCGCGAACGCCAAGTACGGCCGGTCGATGAAGAACGAGCCGCCCCGCTCGGACACGATGATCCTGCTGCACCTGTCCCCCGGCGGCGGCCAGGCGATGGGCATCAGCTTCCCGCGCGACCTGATGGTCCGGATGCCGTCCTGCAAGAGCCGCAAGGGCACGCAGATCCCGGCCCAGTCCCGCGCGCAGATCAACTCGGCGTTCACCAACGGCGGCGCGACCTGCGTCATCAAGACGATCGAGAGCCTCTCCAACATCCGCGTCGACCACTTCATGCAGGTCGACTTCAACGGCTTCAAGTCCATCACGACCGCGGTCGGCGGCGTCCCGGTGTGCCTGCCGAAGGACGTCGACGACCCCAAGTCCAAGCTCAAGCTGAGCAAGGGCAAGCACGTCATCAAGGGCGAGCAGGCGCTCGCGTACGTGCGCGTCCGGCACGGCCTCGGGGACGGCTCCGACACCGACCGCATCAAGCGCCAGCAGAAGTTCATGGGCGCCCTCGCCAGCAAGGCGATGAGCGCGGGCGTGCTCAGCAACCCGAAGCGGATGCTCAGCCTGATGAACGCGGTGACCAAGTCGCTCACCACCGACAAGGAGCTGACGCCGCAGGTCATGATGGACATCGGCCGCGAGATGCAGGGGATGACCTCCGGCAAGCTGCGGTTCGTGACCGTCCCGTCCGGGCCCGACCCGCTCGACACGAACCGGGTGGCGCTCACCCCCGCCGCGCAGCCGTTCTTCTCGGCCGTCCGCAACGACAAGACGGTGCCGAAGGAGCCCAAGCCGGGCAGCACGACCATCCCGCCGAGCCAGATCCGCGTGCGGGTCTACAACGGCAGCGGCATCGACGGCCAGGCCGGGCGCGTCGCCGACGACCTGGAGTCGCAGGGCTTCCAGGTCACGGTCGGCGGCAACGCGACCGCCGCGACGTCGGCGACCAAGGTGCTGTACGGTTCCGGGGCCGACCAGCAGGCCCAGTCGCTCGCCGCGCTCATCCCGAGCAAGCCCGCGCCGGCCGCCCGCACCCGCGGCGGCACGCCCGGCGTCGTCGACCTCGTCGTCGGCAGCGACTGGACGAACCTGAAGAGCGCCGGCGCCGGCATCCCCAAGCAGCAGGGCGAGATCCGGGCGAACGACGACATCTGCAAGGAGACCTAGACCGGGGGGCAGGCAATGACCTACACCACCGGGCCCTACGGGGCCGAGACGGCGCCGCTCACCGACCGCCCGCTCACCGCGGACCCCGGCGTCCCCGCTCCCGCCGGGCCGCCGCTCGCCGAGGGCGCCCCCGCCGGGGGACCGTCCACCGACCCGTCCGCGGGCCCGTCCGCCGGGGAGGCGCCGCGGCCGCGCAAGGAGCGCGACCCGTTCTTCGACAACGCCAAGTACTTCGCGATCCTCCTGGTGGTGGCGGGGCACTCGCTCGCGAACCTGCTGAACGTCCCGGTGGCCAAGGGCCTGTACATCTTCATCTACCTGTTCCACATGCCGCTGTTCATCGTGATCACCGGCTACTTCTCGCGGAACTGGACGTTCGCCGGCGGCAAGGCGCGCAAGCTCATCACCAACGTCGGCGTCCCGTACGTGGTGTTCGAGTTCGCCTACTCCATCTACGACTGGCTGGCCGGGCGCAACGAGCTGGAGATCAGCCTCCTGAACCCGTACTACCTGACGTGGTTCCTGCTGGCGCTGTTCATGTGGCGGCTGTCCACGCCCGTGTGGCAGCAGATCCGCTGGCCGCTCGCCGTCGCGGTCGGGTTCGCGCTGCTGTCGTACATGAGCGACCTCGGCGGGACGTTCGACATCCACCGGGTCATCGGGCTGCTGCCGTTCTACGTCCTCGGGCTCACGTTGAAGCCCGTGCACTTCGAGCTGCTGAAGAAGCCCGTCGCGCGGCCGATCGGCGCGGTGGTGCTGCTCGCCGGGCTCGGCGGCACCTACCTCGTCATGAACCACATGTCGCGCAACTGGATCTTCTGGAAGGACGCCCACTTCGAGCTCGGCGTCGGCAACTTCTACGGGACGCTGATGCGGCTCGCGATGTTCGTCGCCGCGACGGTGTTCCTCGCCGCGTTCCTCGCGCTGATCCCGCGCCGCCGCCACTGGTTCACCAAGCTCGGCGCCTACACGCTGTACGCGTACCTGCTGCACGGGTTCGTCACCCGGCTGCTGAACTTCACGGGCTGGTGGGACGCCGACTGGATGCACACCATCCCCGGCGTCTTCGTCGTGATCTGCGGCGCGCTCGTCGTCGGGACGGCGCTGTGCTCCAAGCCGGTCGTCCGGACGATGAGCTGGGCGCTGGAGCCCAAGATGACGTGGGTGTTCACCCCCCTGCGCCGTCCCGGCGCGTCACGCTGAGCGATGCGCCTCGGGCATCCGGCGGGCGGCACACGCGCGCGGGCACTAGAGTCGCCCATGCCTCCCCGTGAACGGCCGTTGAGCACCAAGTGAAGCTTTCGGAGACATGACGGACACCCTTCCCCCACCGCGGAGCCCCGCCGCCCCCGCCGCCTCGGGCGTCGGCGTGGCGCCGGGTACCGAGGCGGCGCAGGCGCCGCCCCCGGCCCCCGGCCCGCGGCGCCGCGACCCGTACTTCGACAACGTCAAGTTCTTCCTCATCCTGCTGGTCGTCGTCGGCCACGTCTGGGAGGTGTTCCGCGCCCGCAGCCTCGCGGCGGACGCGGCCTACAGCGTGGTCTACGGGTTCCACATGCCGGTGTTCGTGTTCGTCTCGGGCTACTTCTCCCGCGGCTTCATGCGCTCGACCGACAAATTCCGCGTCATTTTCCCGACGCTGATCGTGCCGTACGTGATTTTCAACGTCCTTTACCGTTTGCAGCTCGTCTGGCTGAACGGAAATGACTTCCGGCTGCACGAGATTTTCCGTCCGCAATTCCTGATGTGGTTCCTGGTGGCGCTCGTGCTGTGGCGGCTGAGCGCGCCGCTGTGGTCGCACCTGCGGTATCCGGTCGCGGTGTCGGTCGCGCTGTGCCTGGTCGCGGGGAGCTGGAGCTTCAACTCCGACTCGACGCTGTGCCGGGCGGCGGCGCTGCTGCCGTTCTTCGTGCTCGGGCTGACCGTCCGGCCGGAGCGGGTCGCGGCGCTGCGGAGCCGCCCGTGGACGCGCTACGCGGGCGCCGCGCTGCTGGTCGCGGCGCTGCCGGTGGCCTACGTGTGGCAGCGCGGGGACGTCGTCCCGAAGATCGAGCACGGCGTCCTGCTGTGGAACCGGGGCTACGAGCACATGGGATTCGGGGCGCTGGAGGGCATGGGGTACCGGCTGCTGGCGCTGGCGCTGGCGGTCGTGCTGGGCGCGGCGTTCCTCGCGGCCGTGCCGCGCGGACGCGCCTGGTACACCGAGCTCGGCACCCGGACGATGTACGTCTACCTGCTGCACGGCCTCGTCGTGAAGGGCCTCGACTACGGCGGCGTCCTCGACGCGGACTTCTACCGGACGCCGCTCGGCCTCGTCTCCGTGACGGTCGGGGCCCTCGCGCTCGGCACGGCGCTCGCCACCGTCCCGGTGCAGCGGCTCACCAGGCGGGTCGTCGAGCCCGACGGCCGCTGGCTGCTCAGGCCCGCGCATCGCCGCACATAAGATTTCCTAGCATCTGCGGGTATAGTCCTGATTCACCGAGCAGTCGATTGGTCAACGCGTGAGCAGTGATTACGGCATCTCCTTGAGCATCATCGTTCCCGTGCACAAAGTGCAGGGGTACATCCGCCAATGCCTCGATTCGATCCTCGACCCGGACCTGCCCAACCTTGAGGTCATCGCGGTCGACGACGCGTCCCCGGACGGCTGCGGAGAGATCCTCGACGAGTTCGCCGAAAGAGACTCCCGCGTCCGGGTGCGGCACCTCACCGAGAACGTCGGGCTCGGCCACGCCCGCAACATCGGCCTCGACATGGCGACCGGCGACTACGTCTGGTTCTTCGACAGCGACGACTACGCGACCGAGGGCGCCGTCCGCGCGGTCCTCGACCGGCTGGACGAGACCCGCCCCGACGTGCTGATGTTCGACTACGCCCGCTCGTACTGGAACGGCAAGGTCAAGCGCAGCATCATCAACCACCTGTTCCGCGAGCCGCCCGCGCCGGACGTGTTCACGCTCGCCGACCGTCCGAGCCTGCTGGAGATGTTCACCTCGATCTGGAACCGGGCGATCCGCCGCGAGTTCATGATCGAGCACGGGCTGCGCTTCAACAGCGGCTACTACGAGGACGTCAGCATCACCTACCCCGTCCTCATGGCGGCGGAGCGGGTCAGCTTCCTCGACCGGGTCTGCTACGTCTACCGGCAGCGCCGCCGCGGCGCGATCACGAAGACGGCGAGCGCCAAGCACTTCGACGCGTTCGACCAGTACGACCGCATCTTCGCGTTCATGGACCAGCTCGGCCCGGACATGGACCAGTTCCGCCCGCTGATGTTCGACCGGACGATCTGGCACCTCCTCGTCATCATCGAGCGCGCCGACCGCGTCTACCCGTCGGAGAAGCAGCGCTTCTTCGCCGAGATGACCAAGACCTACAACCGGTACAAGCCGCCGGGGCACGTCCCGCCGGACGACGACGCCCGCCTCGCCGACAAGCACCGGGCGATCGAGCGGGGCGACTTCAAGGCGTGGGAGCGGCTCGCCTCGCCGCGGTTCACGACCAAGGCGAAGAAGAGCGGCCGCAAGGTCCGCAAGCTCCAGCGGCAGGGCGTCGTCCGGTCCAAGCAGCTCGCGAAGGACCGCTACTACCAGCTCCGCCGCCGGCTGCCGGTCGAGGAGGACCTCGCCGTCTTCGCCGCGTACTGGTACCGCGGGTACGCCTGCAACCCGGCCGCGATCTACGAGAAGGTCCGGGAGCTGGCCCCGCACATCCGCTGCGTGTGGATCGTGAAGCCGGGCGGGCGCAAGGCGATGCCGGAGGGCGTCGACTACGTGGTGTCCGGCTCCGCCGAGTACTACCGGACGATCGCCGCCGCGAAGTACTTCGTCAACAACGTCAACTTCCCCGACCACCTCGTGAAGCGGCCGGGGCAGGTGCACCTGGAGACGCAGCACGGCACGCCGCTGAAGAAGATGGGCCTCGACCAGATGGAGTATCCGGTCGGCGCCAACGACATGGACTTCAAGGCCCTGATCGAGCGCTCCGACCGGTGGGACTTCCTCGTCTCGTCCAACCCGCTGTCCAGCGAGGCGTGGGAGCGCGGCTTCCCGTGCCACTACGAGATGCTGGAGATCGGGTACCCGCGCAACGACCGGCTGGTCCGCGCCACCGAGGAGGAGCGGGCCCGGCTGCGCGACGAGCTGGGCCTCGCGGAGGGCACGACCGCCGTCCTGTACGCGCCGACGCACCGCGACTACCAGCGCCACTACTCCCCGATGTTCGACATCGGGCGGGTGATGAGCCAGCTCGGCGACGACCACGTCCTGCTGCTGCGGGCGCACTACTACTACAAGCTCAAGGACATGGCGGCCGACATGGGCTGGCCCGAGGACCGGGTCATCGACGTGTCGGCGCACCCGTCCGTCGAGGACCTCGCGATCGCCTCGGACGCGCTGCTCACCGACTACTCGTCGGTCATGTTCGACTACGCCAACCTCGGCAGGCCGATCGTGATCTACGCGAACGACTGGGAGACCTACAAGCTCACCCGGGGCGTGAACTTCGACCTCACCGAGTTCCCGCCGGGCGTCATCGCCTACAACGAGGCCGAGCTGGTCGACGCGTTCGTGTCCCGGGCGCCGTGGAGCGACGCGGCGACGAAGAATCTGGAGGCGTTCCGCGCCCGGTTCTGCCCGTGGGACGACGGGAACGCGGCCGAGCGCGCCGTGCGCCGCGTGTTCCTCGGGGAGAAGATCGCGAACCCGCCGCAATAGCGGCCAACGGACCACGGGGCGCACCGCCCCGCAGTAACATCCGGTCAAGATCGGCAACCTCTGGACGAGGGCCTTCCCAGGTCCCGCCGCACCCGGCCGCACGGCGCCCGGCCCCATCCGCCGGCCGCGCCGTCCCCGGGATCCGGTCCGGGGCGCCGGGTGGTCCCCGCAGGGAAGCCGTCCGGCACGTCGCCGGTCCGGCCGAGTATCGAAGGAGTGTGGGTCGGTTGTCCGCCAGCAGGATCAGCGTCGTCGTGCTCTCGCACGGCGCCGGGGAGCGTCTCGCCGACGCCCTCGAGTCCATCGCGGCCCAGACGTTCCGCGACCTTGAGGTCCTGGTCGTGGACGACGGCACCGGCACCGCCGCGCAGGCGGCGCTGCCCGACGACCGGTTCCGGCTCGTCCGGCGCGGGGCGCCGAGCCGCGGCGCGGCCCGCAACCTCGGCGTCGCGGAGAGCACCGGTGAGTTCCTGCTGTTCAACGACGACGGCAACCCGATGCCGCCGGACGCGGTCGCCTCGCTCGTCACGGCGCTGGAGGCGTCCGGCTCCGACCTCGCCGTCGGCCCGGACGCGACCCGCAAGTGGACGGGCCAGGTGTCGGAGTGGAAGCCGCGCGGCGGCGCCCCCGCCCCGGCGGCGGGCACCGACCTGCGCCGCACCCCCGAGCTGCTGGGCGACCGCCGGATCGGCGGGGCGCTGCTGCGCCGCTCGTTCTGGGACGCGGCCGCGCTGGAGTTCCCCGACGTCAACCGCTACGACGACCTGCCGGTGAAGGTCCGGGCGCTGCACCTGGCGAAGGCCGTGGACGTGGTCCCGGACGTCGTCCTGCACCGCCGCGCCGCGCGCTGGCCGGTGACGACCGAGCTCCAGGAGATCGCGGACGGCTTCGGCGCCGCGAACCTCGTGACGACGTGGGTCGCCGAGCGCGGCGACGTGAAGGAGCTGCGCCGGTTGCAGCTCGCGCTCGTCTCGACCGAGCTGCGGATGTTCCTGGACGTCCTGCCCGACCTGTCCGGCGAGGAGCGGGAGCAGGTCGTCGCGCAGGCCGCCGCGTACGCCAAGGGCGTGTCGCCGAAGGTGTTCGGGGAGACGGCCGCGCTGACCCGGCTCAAGTGGCACCTGGCGGAGTCGGGCCACACGATGGAGCTGGTGAAGGTCGTCCGGTACGAGCGGGGCAAGTCGTCGCCGTCGATCGTCCGCGACCCGGTGCGCCGCTACGTCGTCTACCCGTACTGGAAGGACAGCAAGCTCGACGTTCCGCGCGAGGTGTACCGGGCGCGCGACGAGGTGAAGATGCGCGGCCGCGCGCACGCGGTGCGCTGGGACGGCGACCGCCTCGTCGTCACCGGCGAGGCGTACATCAACTCGGTCAGCTCGCGCCGCCGCTGGACGTCGATCAAGACGGTGACACTGCGCAACGGCCGCCGCAAGATCGTCATGAAGGCGCGGCAGACGCCGAAGCCCGGCAAGTCGTCCGGCGGCTGGACGGGCTTCGAGTTCGCGCTGGACGCGGCGAAGCTGAAGGAGCGCGGCGGCTGGGTCGAAGGCGTCTGGGAGGTGCACGCCTCGGTGCTGAACTCGGGCGTGTTCCGGCAGGGCCCGATCCGCGGCGGCGGCTCCGGCACGGGCGCCCACCCGCCGTACCGGTACGTGGCCGACGACGTGCGGATCGTCCCGAAGGTCGTGGACGAGCGCCTGGTCGTCGAGGTGGAGCGGGTCACGGCGAAGGCGACCGCGCTGACCTGGGACGACGACACCCTGCTCGTGGAGGTCGAGGCGTCCGGCAAGCCGCCCGCCGAGGTCGTCCTGACGCTCGGCGACGCACGGGTTCCCGTGCCCGTGACGGCCCGGTCCGGCGGCTGGACCGCCCGCGTCGACCCGGCCGCGCTCGACGCGGAGATCAACCCCGACTCGATCGACGACACCCGCGACTGGACGCTGTCCGCGGACGGCAGGCAGCTCGTCCTCGCGGAGGGCGTGGATGAGGCGCGCCGTACGTTCGGCGCGCTGGAGGTCGGCACCGGCCGCGACCCGAGCGGGTACGTGCGGGTGCGGCGGACGACGACGCGCCTGTCGGTGGAGAGCTGCGTGTGGCGTCCGGACGGGACGCTGTCGCTGACGGCGACGCACCCGGCGCACTCGGCCGGGCAGATCGTGGTGCGCAGCCGGGGCCGCCGCAAGGAGTACGCGTTCGACCTCGTCCAGGACGACTCGGGCACGCTGCGGGCGGACGTCCCGGCGGCGGCGGTGCCGGGCGTCGCGGGCGTGCTGCCGCTGCGGCCCGGCCGCTGGGACCTGCTGTTCCGGCCGCCCGGCGAGGGCGAGCGGGCGCTGACCGTCCGGCTGACGGAGGCGGCGCAGCGCGCGCTGCCCGGCCCGCTCGAAGTGGCCCGGCGCGGCTACGAGCTGGAGGCCAAGGACGGGCGGCTCGTCGTCTCCGTCACCGGGGACGTGTCGAGCGAGGAGAAGAGCGCGGGCGCGAAGTACCGCGAGGAGGCGCGCCGCCGGGTCGCCCGCGACGGGCTCCGCGACGCGGTCCTGTTCTCCTGCTTCAACGGGCGGCAGTACTCCGACAGCCCGAAGGCCATCCACGAGGAGCTGCTGCGCCGCGGCTCCGACCTCGAACAGCTCTGGGTCGTCAACGACGCGCAGGCCGAGCTGCCGGACACGCTGAACGCCGTCCGGCTGAACGGCAAGGAGTGGCAGGAGGCGGTGACGACGTCGAAGTACATCGTCACGAACCACCGGCTCGGCGACTGGTTCCAGCGGCACCCGGACCAGGTCGTCCTCCAGACGTGGCACGGCACGCCGCTGAAGAAGATCGGCCGGGACGTCAAGGAGGTCCACTTCGCGTACGCGCCCGGGATGAAGTCGGCGCTCCAGAGCAAGGACAAGCCGGCCGGCCCGGCGGTGCCGGAGTGGAGCCACCTGCTGTCGCCGAACCCGTTCAGCACGGAGATCTTCCGCCGCGCGTTCGCGTTCAAGGGCGAGATGCTGGAGGTCGGGTACCCGCGCAACGACCTGCTGCACAGCCCGGACGCCGACGAGGTCGCCCGGTCGGTGCGGCGGCGGCTCGGCATCCCGGAGGGCAAGCGGGTCATCCTGTACGCGCCGACCTGGCGGGACGACCAGTACTACAGCCGGGGCCGCTACAAGCACGACATGCGCCTCGACCTCGACCGCGCGCGGGACGCCCTCGGCGACGACCACGTGCTGCTCGTCCGGCTGCACAGCAACGTGGTGGACGGCGTCCCCGAGGACCCGGACGGCTTCGTCCGCGACCTGTCGCTCTACCCGGACATCACCGAGCTGTACCTGATCTCCGATCTCATGGTGAGCGACTACTCGTCGGTGATGTTCGACTACGCGAACACGCGGCGGCCGATGCTGTTCTTCACCTACGACCTCGCCGACTACCGGGACCGGCTGCGCGGTTTCTACTTCGACTTCGAGGCCGAGGCGCCGGGGCCGCTGGTGGAGACGTCCGACGAGCTGATCGAGGCGATCCGCCACGTCGACGACGCGACCGCCGGGCACAAGGACCGCTACGCCGAGTTCGTGGACCGGTTCTGCCCGCTGGACGACGGCCACGCCGCGGCGCGCACCGTCGACCGCGTCTTCGGCCGTTGATAAACTTCGCGTCTTGAATGCGTGGTTTTGGGGGAAAGGCACGGTCCCTTGGACGCGGTGGCGAACCATTGCAGGGTCGGCGTCGACGACCACCTGCACATCCGCTGGCAGGCCCCGGTAACCGACGGTGACCGCGTGGTCCTGCGGAAGGGCGCGTCCCCCGGCACCCGGGTGGAGACCATTCGCGGCGACCGGCGCTCGGTGAGGCTGCCGCTCGCCGGGCTCGCGCCCGGCAAGTGGGAGGTCCGGGTCGAGTCGCGCGGCACCGACCGCCCGCTGCTGACGGACGACCCCGGCTTCTCCTTCGACGAGCTGCGCGACTACGCCGCCGGCGCCCGCGACCGGACGGTCCGGGTCGTCCGCGTGGCGGACGGGGCCGTCCGCCTCGTCGTCCGGGAGGTGACCCCGCACGCCGAGGTCGAGGCCGTGGACCCGCGCGACGGCGAGATCCGGTTCGAGGGACGGCTCGCCTACGCGGGCCCGCGCCCCGGCGCGGACGCCCGGCTCGTCGCCGTCGCCCGCGACACCGAGGTCACCCTGACCTGGGACGCGCGGCTCGACGGCATCGACTACCGCACCGCCCTCCTGGTGGACGACCTCGCCGCGCAGGAGCCCGCGCTCTGGGACCTGTGGCTCGACGTCGGTCCGGCGGACGCGCCCGACGTGCACGCCCGCCTCGCGTCCCGGCTGGACGACGCGACCGGCAAGCGCGGCAAGCTGTCCTACCCCCGGCAGCTCGTCGTGTCCGGTGAACGGGAACTGGCCGTCCGGCCGTACTACACGCCGTGGGACAACCTGTCGGTCGCCTGCCGCCCGACAGGGGACGGCGCCCAGTGAGGATCACCTTCCTGCTGCTCGACGCCTTCACGATCGACGGCACCGTGCGCAGCACCTTCACCCTCGCGGACGAGCTGTCCCTGCGCCACGACGTCGACATCGTCAGCGTCCTGCGGGACGCGGACCGTCCGGTGTTCCCGCTGTCCGACCGGGTCGAGCTGCGCTCCCTGGTCGACCTGCGCCCGGACGCGAAGGTCCCGTGGCCGAACACGGCGCGCGCCGAGCGGCTGATGCCGGAGCCGTCCGCGCTCGTCCACCCGGAGGAGCGCTGCTACGACAAGTTCTCCGCGTGGACGGACGATCGGCTCACCCGCTTTCTGCGCCGTCCGCACACGGACGTGCTGGTCACGACCCGCGCGGGGCTGAACATCGCGGCGGCGCGGTTCGTCCCGCGCCGGGTCGTCGTGATCGGGCAGGAGCACCTCCAGCTCGGCATCCACGCGGACGGGATCCGCGCGGAGATCGAGGAGTGGTACCCGAGGCTCGACGCCCTCACCAGCCTCACGAACGCCGACCGCGCCGACTACGAGGCCCTTCTCCCGGACGGCTCGTGCCCCGTCTACACGATCGGGAACGGCCTGCCCCGCCGGCTCTACCCGCTGTCCCGGCAGGACAACAGGCTCGTCGTCGCCGCCGGGCGGATGGTCTGGATCAAGGGCTACGACCTGCTGATCGGCGCGTTCGCGAAGGTCGTGGAGAAGCACCCGGAGTGGCGGCTGCGGATCTACGGGCAGGGCGTCCGGCACGACGAGCTGCTCCGCAAGGCGACCCGGCTCGGGCTGCACAACAACGTCCTGCTGATGGAGCCGACCGACGACATGGAGGGCGAGCTGGCGAAGGCGTCGATCCTCGCGATGTCGTCGCGGGCCGAGCCGTTCGGCATGACGATCATCGAGGCGTTCGCGTGCGGGCTGCCGGTCGTCGGGTTCGACTGCCCGCGCGGCCCCCGCGAGATCGTCACCGAGGGGCACGACGGGCTGCTCGTCCCGCCGGAGGACGTCGACGCGCTCGCCGAGACGCTGATCCGGGTGATCGACGACGAGGAGCTGCGGCGCCGGATGGCGGCGAACGCCCGCGCGTCCGCGGAGCGGTTCGGCATCGCCGGGGTGGCGGAGCGGTGGGAGCGCATGATCGCCGAGCTGCGCCGCCGCCCCCGCCGCGCCACCGGCCGCCGCTAGCATCCGCCCCTGAACGCCGTCCGACGGCACGGTCACGAGTCGGAGACAATGCCCGGATCATGTTCCGGCCAGCCGATACCATCGGACCGCTTCCGACCGACGAGAGGACCACTCCATGGCGAACTTCACGCTCGACGACGTTCGGCAACGGACGTACAAGGCGCGTGACGCCTGGTGGACGGTCCTCCTCGTGGACCCGCTCGCGTCCCGGCTGGTGAAGTTCACCGCCAACCGGACGCGGATCACGCCGAACCAGCTCACCGTCGGCGCGCTGATCCTCGGCCTCGCGGCGGGCGGCTGCTTCGCGGTCGCGTCCTGGCCGTGGCTGCTCGCGGGCGCGCTGCTGTACCACCTGTCGTTCACCCTCGACTGCATGGACGGCAAGATCGCCCGGTTGAAGGGCACCGGCTCGGTGTTCGGCGCGTGGCTCGACTACATCTTCGACCGCGTCCGCGTCCTCGCCTGCGCGATCGCGCTGATGGGCGGCCAGTACCACGCCACCCACAACACGGCCTACATCTGGACGGCGCTCGCCGTCGTCTTCCTCGACATGCTCCGCTACATGGACGCCCTGGAGATCTACAAGGTGCGCTCGCAGATGCGCGCCACCCTCCAGGCCGCCCGCCACGAGGCCGACTCGCTGGAACTCGCGGCCCAGCGCGCCAACGGCGGGGCCGTCGACGAGGACCTCCTGTCCGCCGCGGGCGCCATCGCCGACGACCCCGAGGCCGACATGGAGAACCGCGTCGTCGGCGACGACCCCGCCAACGCCGCCCTCCAGCAGGGCTTCAACGAGCGGTTCCCCTGGTACGCGCGGATCCGCCCGTTCCTCACCGCGACCCGCATCCGCCCGCACCTGATCAGCGGGATCGAGTTCCAGATGGGCGTGTTCATCGTCGCGCCGATCGCCGCCGCCATCGTCTCCGGGGCGGTCATCCCGGTCGTGGTCCTGAGCGCCGCCGGGATGCTCGCCTTCGAGCTGATCATCATCTACAAGTTCTGGCTGTCCACCCGCGACTACAGCCGCACCATGACGAAGCTCGACGCGCGCATCGCCACCCACCGCAGCGAGCCCGCCGCCGCCCCCGAGTACGAGCAGACGGGCGCCGCCACCAGCACCGGCTGACCCCCCGCGACCCGTCGGTGATCACGGCGGTGAGCCTGCTGTTCGGCTGCGCCGTGGGCGCGGGCGGCGACGGCGTCGTGGGCGAGTGATGACTGCTCAGGTGGTGCTCAGCAGGTCCGTCCAGCGGGCGCAGACCTCGGCGAGGCCGTAGGCGGACGTGACCTGGGTGCGGGCGAGCCGCCGCTCGTCCTCCCAGCGGCCCTCGGCGACGGTCGCGGCGATCGCCGCCGCCATGTCGAACGGCGTCTCGTGGATCCAGCGGCGGTCGTAGATCGTCTCGGCGCCCGGCCAGGGCAGCAGGGCGGGCACCGCGCCCGCCGCCATGCCCTCGGCCGGGGCCAGGTGGAAGCTCTCGTCGTCGCTGGTCGACAGGACGAAGCCGATGCGGCGCAGCCACGCGGCGACGTCGCGCCCGTAGGAGTCGAAGACGACGCCGCCGGAGAGGAGCGCGGAACGGCGGATGCGGCGGAAGACCTTCTCGTAGTGCGCCCGCTCTTCGTCCTTCTGCCAGATCCACCAGTATTCCCAGGGCAGTTTCGACTTGACGAAGAGGGTGAAGCGCGGGTCGTCGCGGCGGAGCTCCTCCAGGACGTCCAGGGCCAGGTCGAGCCGTTTCCGGGACGGCGCGATGCCGATCATCCCGAGGTGGTGCTCGGCGCCGGGGAGCTTCGCGCGGTCGAGCTGCGCGTCGTCCACCCAGTTCGGGACGGTGGCGACCTTGTCGGCGGGCCACCCGGTGATCTCGCGGGTCAGCGCGTTGTAGTGCGGGCTGACGCAGACGACGTCGTCGACGGTGTCGATGTCGAGGCTCTTCGGCCACCCGGCGTACAGCTCGAAGCGGTGCAGCCGGACGACGAGCCGCTGCCCGGGACGCTTGCGCTGCGAATACCAGAGCGCGTTCGGCCCGCACCATTCGCAGACGACGACGTCCGCCCAGTCGGCCAGTTCTTGGCTGCGCCTCTCGTCGTGCGCCTTCAACGCCGACCAATGGTCGACCCGGACCTCCATGTCCGGACGCGAACGCAGATAGTCGAGCAGCGCCGTGAAGAACTTCAGGTCGTGTCCCGCGACGCCCACCCGCAGCGGACGGTCCTTGACGGAAAGGACCCGCTGGGAAGGCTCCGGGAACGCCTGCGCGAGACAGGCGCGGAGGCGTCCGGCGGCGGCCTCCAGCGTGAACTCCGCGGCGGCGGCGCGGCAGCGCTCGACCGCGAGCGTGAACACGTCGGAGTTCTTGCCGATGAGCGTCAGCGCGTCGAGGACGTCGTCCTCGGTCGCGGCGAACAGCGGGTAGTCGGCGCCGAGCAGCCGCTCGTGCATGGGCGTCCGGTTGAGGACGACGGGGACGCCGAGCGTCCCGCACTCCAGCACCTTCGTGGACAGTTCGAGGCTCGCGTCCATGGACGCGTCCCGCCAGGACAGGCCCACGTCGCAGGCCGCGGTGAGCCGCATCGCCTCGGCGCGCGGATGCCCGCCGTGCCAGACGACGCCCTGCCCGCTCTCCAGCGCGGTCCGCATCCGGGTGGCGAACGCCGGGTCGGCCGGATCGTTGTGGATCTTGTCGCCGATCATGTGCAGCTCGGCGTCCACGCCGCGGATGGCGAGCAGGCGCGGCAGCGACGTCATCTCGTAGGTGTTCCAGCGCGGCGCGAACTTGCCGCTGTAGGCGAGCCGCAGCTCACGGCGGTCGGGCGGGCCGTCCGGACGGGGTTCGAGACCGTCCGGGAGCACCACGACCGGCGGGAACAGGACGCTCTTCCCGGCCGTCGCGGGCACCGCGCCCTCCAGGAACCCGCGCAGCTCCTCGGTCTGGCAGAGCAGCACGCGGGACGCGTCCGCGATCCGCCGCAGCTCGGCCTTCGCCGAGGCGGGGAACTCGGCGGCCGACTGCGGGACGTCGGTGAGGTACGTCCAGAGGCGCCCGGCGAGCGAGCTGCCCGACAGGTTGCCCGCGACCCGGCGTCCCCGGATCACGACGAGGTCGTACGGCTCCGCCTCGGCGTCGATCCGGGTGAGCATGACGGCGGCCTGCCGCGCGGGCATGGCGCCGTCCCCCTCGAACAGCCCCTCCTCGTGCGGGCTGCGGACGGTGACGCCGGGCAGGGCGCGGAGCGGGTCCACGAGGCGTCCGGTCCGGACCGGCGCCTTGAGGACCAGGGTCACCTCGCAGCCGGCGCGGGCGAGGGCCTGGACCATGCCCTGAGCCCAGATCGCGGAGCCGTCGATGATGTTGAGATCGACGTCGCCGTAGACGAGGGCACGTGGTCGCAAGGTGTGTCCTTTCAACGGGCCGAGGTCCCTGTGGGGGGACGATCCCCCACACCCCCCGGCGACTGCACTGGTTCCAAGAGCCCCGCGAGGCGGCCGGAAGCGGTGACGGGATCGGTCACGGTCGCGTCCCAGCTCAGGCAGGCGAGCGTGGCGGGCGCGGGCGGCCCCTCCCGGGGCGCCCACAGGACGATCGGGAGCGAGCGCGCGGCGGCGATCCGGCGGATCTCGTGGAGCGCGAGGTCGCGGTCGTACATGCCGGGGACGCCCAGGTACGCCCACGCACCGCCGGGCTCCCCCGCCGCCGCGTCCACGACGAGCATGTCCACGTCGGCGGACTGGAGCGCGATCGCGGCGTCGTGCGGGTAGAGCGGGACGACCTTCGCCTGCTCCCCGAGCAGCGCGGCGGTCCGGTCGCCGAGCACGCCCGCGATGATCATCCGGTCGCAGGGCCCGGCGACGAGGAGCCGGTTCTCCGGCCGGTCGACCCGGTCCACCGGGACGCCCTGGTTCCCCGCCGACGCGGGCGCGGACACGGGCGCGTTCCGCTTGCGCCAGAGCCGGTACAGGTCCTTCGGCAGCCGCTTGCCGCGCTTCGGGTTGCGCGCCGCGCCCGCGACGAGCCGGCCGAACTGCACGGCCGTCGACGCCTCCAGCGCGGCGAGCCGCCGCTCCAGCTCGGCGAGCCGCTCCTCGCGCTCGCGCAGCCGCGCCCGCAGCCGTCCGAGCTGCTGGTACGCCTTCGCGTTCCGGCTTTCCTCACTCACCCAGGTACTCCATGATCACCTCTGCGATGCGGGGACCGGCGTGGCCGTCCCACAGCGGCGGCCTGCGCTCCCCGGCCCGCGCGCCCGACTCCAGGACCTTGCGCACTCCCGGCACGACCTCCTCGAACGTCACCAGCCGGTTCGTGCCGTGCGTGATGGTGATCGGCCGCTCGGTGTTCGGCCGGACGGTCAGGCACGGCACGCCGAGGATCGTGGTCTCCTCCTGGAGGCCCCCCGAGTCCGTGACGACCGCCGCCGCCCCCCGCACGGCCGCGATGAAGTCGATGTACCCGAGCGGATCGAGAATGTGCACGCGGTCGTGCGCGTCCAGCCCGGCGGCGAGCAGGTTCGCCCGGCCGCGCGGGTGCACCGGGATCACCAGGTCGGCGAGGTCGGCCACGCCGTGCAAGTGCCGGACGAGCGCCGCCGCCGTGTCCGGCTCGTCCACGTTCGCCGGACGGTGCATCGTCGCGAGGACGTACCGCTCCGGCAGCCCGTGCTCCGCCCGCACCCGCTCGGTGTCGAACGCGTCGAGGTTCGCCAGCAGCGTGTCGATCATCGGGTTGCCGACGAAGTGCGCGCGCGACACCGGGACGCCCTCGTCCGCCAGGTGCCCGACCGCCTCCGGGCTCGTCACGAGGCAGAGCGCGGAGAGCTGGTCGGTGAGGCGGCGGTTGACCTCCTCGGGCATCGTCATGTCGAAGCTGCGCAGCCCGGCCTCCACGTGGGCCACCGGGATGTGCAGCTTGGCCGCGACCAGCGCGGCGGCGATCGTCGAGTTCACGTCGCCGTACACGATGACGAGGGCGGGTGAACGCCCGATGAACTCCCGCTCAAGACCGATCATGAGCGCGGCGGTCTGCTCGGCGTGCCCGCCGGAGCCGACGCCGAGGTTCACGTCCGGCTCCGGCAGGCCCAGCTCGTCGAAGAAGATCTCCGACATCCGGGCGTCGTAGTGCTGGCCGGTGTGGACCACGGCCTGCTCGGCGCCCGCCGCCCGCAGCGCGCCGATCACCGGCGCCGCCTTGACGAAGTTCGGCCGCGCCCCGAGGACGTGCACGATGGGTCCCAACACAATTTCCCTTCTGTTCATCGGGGTTGCCTACGCTCGCCCGCCGTGCCCACAAAAAAGCCCGTCTACCTGGCAGGACTCGTCTGGCGGCAGCTCCGGGACGATCCCGGCAGAGCCGCCCGACTGGCCGTCCGGCTGCTGGCCCGCGCGCCGTTCGGCCGCCGGCTGCGCACGTCCCGGCTCGCCGTCCCGAAACCGCGGGACGTCCGGCGCGAGACCGCCGACCTGCGCAGCCTGCTGGACCACGCGCCGCCCGCCCCGGTGCGGGAGCGGGCGCTCAAGCGGCCCGTCGAAGGCGTCCTCCAGTTCGTGACCAACGCTCTGCCCTGCACGAACGCGGGTTACACCGTCCGGACGCACCGGATCGCGCTCGCCCAGCGCGACATGGGCTACGACCCGCACGTGGTGACGCGGCTCGGCTATCCGCTGAACCAGGGCGTCGGCGACGCTCGGCCGCGCGTCGAGGTCGACGGGCTCGCCTACCACCGGCTGCTGCCGTGGTGGCCCGCCGCCGACCCGCTGCGGGCGGTCGCGAAGAGCGCCGACCTCGCCGGGCCGCTGGTCGAGGAGCTGCGGCCGTCCGTCCTGCACGCGGTCAGCAACCACCTGAACGCGGCGGTGGCGCTGGAGGTCGGCCGCCGCCACGGGCTGCCCGTCGTTTACGAGGTGCGCGGATTCCTTGAGGATTCTTGGCTGTCCCGCGACCCGGCGCACAGCGAGTCCGACGACTTCTACCGGCTGACCCGGGAGCTGGAGACCCGCCGCATGACCGAGGCGGACGCGGTCGTGACGCTCGGCGAGGCGATGCGGGCGGAGATCGCGTCCCGCGGCGTCCCGATGGAGAAGATCTTCACCGTCCCGAACGGGGTGGACGAGGCGTTCCTCGAACCGCTGCCGGACCCCGGCGGGCTGCGCGCCCGGCTCGGCATCCGGGACGACGCCACCGTCGTCGGCCTCACGTCGTCGTTCTACGGCTACGAGGGCATCGACACGCTGATCGACGCCGCGGCGCTGCTGCGCGATAAAGGTGCGCCCGTAACCCTGCTGCTCGTCGGCGACGGCCCGGAGCGCGGCGCGCTCGAACGGCGCGCCGCCGGGCACGGCGTTCACGCCGTGTTCACCGGGCGGGTGCCGATGGAGTCCGTTCGCCGATTCCACGCCGTCCTCGATGTGTTCGCGGTTCCGCGCCGCGCGGACCGGGTGTGCCAACTGGTGACGCCTCTGAAGCCGATCGAGGCGATGGCCGGGGGAATCCCCGTCATAGCCAGTGATGTCAGGGCACTTCGCGAAATCGTGGAACCGGGCGTGACCGGCGAGTTAACAGTTCCGGAAGACCCGGAAGCATGGGCGAATTGTCTGGAAGACCTGGCTTACAGTCCCGAAAGAAGGCAGAAAATCGGGCGGTCGGCCCGGGAATGGGTCCGCGCGGAACGCACTTGGCGGGCCGTCGCGGAGCGATATCGGGCCGCTTACGCCATCACATAAATCGCTGCGAAGGGAGCCACCGGCGTGGATCTGGTGGTCATCGGACTCGGCTACGTGGGACTGCCGCTCGTGCGCGAGGCGAGCCGGGCCGGCCTTCGGGTCGCCGGGCTCGACCGCGACGCGCGCGTGGTCGCCGGGCTCAAGGCCGGGCTGTCGCACATCGACGACGTCTCGCCCGCCGAGATCGAGGAGATGCTGGAGGCCGGGTTCGTCCCGAGCCTGCAGGAGGACGTCCTGGACGGCGCCCGCACCGTGGTGATCTGCGTGCCGACGCCGCTGTCCCCGGAAGGCGGACCCGACCTCACCGCGGTGCGCGGCGCGTCCGAGACGGTCGCCCGGCACCTGGAGCCGGGGACGCTCGTGGTGCTGGAGTCCACCACCTACCCGGGGACGACGGAGGAGGTCGTCCGGCCGATCCTGGAGTCGTCCGGGCTGGTCGCCGGGGAGGAGTTCCACCTGGCGTTCTCGCCGGAGCGGATCGACCCGGGCAACCCCGTCTACGGCGTGCGCAACACGCCGAAGATCGTCGGCGGGCTCGAACCGTGCTGCGCGTCGGCCGCGTCGGCGTTCTACGGCAAGTTCGTCGAGCGGGTCGTGGAGGCCAAGGGCACCCGCGAGGCCGAGATGGCGAAGCTCCTGGAGAACACCTACCGGCACGTCAACATCGCGCTGGTCAACGAGATGGCGGTGTTCTGCAACGAACTCGGGATCGACCTGTGGGACGCGATCGACTGCGCCGCCACCAAGCCGTTCGGGTTCCAGGCGTTCCGCCCGGGGCCGGGCGTCGGCGGGCACTGCATCCCGATCGACCCGAACTACCTGTCGTACAAGGTCCGGTCGCTGGGCTACCCGTTCCGGTTCGTGGAGCTGGCCCAGGAGATCAACGACCGGATGCCGCGGTACGTCGCGGAACGCGCGCAGCAGCTCCTCAACCGGGAGGGACGCGCGCTCAAGGACGCGAAGGTCCTGCTCCTCGGCGTCACCTACAAGGCCGACATCGCCGACCAGCGCGAGTCGCCCGCCCGTCCGGTGGCGCGGCGGCTGGCCCGGCTCGGCGCCGACCTGTCGTTCCACGACCCGTTCGTCACGTCGTGGGACGTGGACGGGGAAGCGATCCGGAACGCGGGCGCCGACCTGCCCGCCGCGCTGGCCGCGGCCGACCTCGCGATCGTGCTGGCCGGGCACGCGGCCTACGACCCGGCGACGCTGACGCGGCACGCGCGGCTGCTGTTCGACACCCGCGGCCGGACGCGGGACGCCCAGACCGACGCCGTCGAGTTGCTCTAGCCCGGTGGAGGCGCCGGCTCCCGGCGGGCTCCCTAGCACGGGGGGTCCAATCGCCCGGCGTCGTCCACGCCATGGACGACGGGAATTCATCGGCGATTTCCATCCGGGTCCAAGACTCGGCGACAGGGGACCACGATTCCGAATCACGCGGAGTGGGTGAGAATGCGGGTCTGTGTTTGCACCGTGGTGCACCATCCCGAAGACGCGCGCATTCTGCACCGGCAGATACGCGCCCTGCTCGACGCCGGCCACGAGGTCACGTATATCGCTCCGTTCCGGGCCTGCAACGCGACCCCGTGGCGGGAGATCAGCCCGGTGGACATCCCGCGCGCGACGGGGCGGCGCCGGTTCCGCGCCCTGCGCGCCGCGCACCGCGCGCTGGCCGAGCACGCCGCCTACGCCGACGTGATCCTGCTGCACGACCCCGAACTGCTCGTGTCGCTGCCTCGCGAGGTGAGCAAGCGCACGGTCGTCTGGGACGTCCACGAGGACACCGCCGCCGCGCTGAGCGCCAAGGGCTGGCTGCCCGGCCCGGCGCGTCCGCTGCTGCGCCCGGCCGTGCACCGGCTGGAGAAGCGCACCGAGCGCAGGCACCGGCTGCTGCTCGCCGAGGAGGGCTACCGGGAGCGGTTCGGCCGCGAGCACCCGGTCGTGCCGAACACCACCTACGTGTCCGACCGGCGGCCGCCGGAGCCGGACGGCCGCCGCGCCGTGTACGTCGGGCAGCTCTCCCGGGCGCGCGGCGCGCTCGACATGATCGAGATGGCCCGGCCGCTGGCCGCCGAGGGCGTGCTGGTCGAGCTGATCGGCGCCGCGGACGTCGACGTCCGCGACCCACTGCGGGCCGCGCAGCGCGAGGGGATCCTGCGCTGGTACGGGTTCGTCCCGAACGACCGGGCGCTGCGCATCGCCGAGGGCGCCATGGCCGGGCTCGCGCTGCTGCACGACGAGCCGAACTACCGGCACTCGATGCCGACCAAGGTCGTCGAGTACATGGCGCGCGGCGTCCCGGTGATCACCACGCCGAACCCGCCCGCCGTGGACATCGTCGAGCCCGCCGACTGCGGGCTGGTCGTCCCGTTCGGCGACCCGGAGTCGGCGGCGAAGGCCGTCCTGCGGCTGCGCGACGACCCGGACCTGCGCGCCGCCATGGGCGAGCGCGGCTACCGGACGGCCCGCGAGCGGTTCCACTGGCCCGTCCACGCCGAGCGCTTCGTCGCCCAGCTCGAAGCGTGGGCGGGCCGCTCCTCCCCCAGCCGCGTCAGGGAGCCGGAGCCCGACCCGGAGCCCGAACCCGCACCCGAGCCGGTTCCCGAGTTCTGAGCCCTCACCCGCCCCCCGCCCCGCGGCGTCAGGACCGCGTGAGCCGCGTCAGGACGGCGCGCGCAGCCGGTACGCCACCGACCGCGCGAGCCGCGCGGCGGCGCCCGGCGGGCGGTCGGCCTCCACGACCACGACGCAGCGGGCGACGCGCAGGGCGATCATCCCAGCGGTGGGGCCGATCTCGTACGCCTCGTCGGCGCCGATGTCGCGCCGCCGCCGCGACTGCGCCTGGGTGGCCTGGAGGGCGTCCAGCATCTGCGACGCTGCCTGGTCGGTGCGCGCCGTCCAGCGCACGCTGACGGTGAAGCCGCCCGCCGTGCCCTCCTCGTGGCCGGGGCCGGTGGGACGGTCCGACGGCGACGCCGTCCCGGACGGGCTCGCGGACGGATCCCGCGTCCCCCGCTCCCGGCGGTCCGGGGGCGGGCGGCCGGTCCCGTCGCCCGGGTCGCGGTGGCGCGGCTCGTAGGCGCAGGACACCGGGTGCGGCAGCCGGACGCCCCCGGCGCTCGCGTAGGCGGGCGCGGAGCGGTGCCCCGGCATCCGCGCAGCGGCGAGGTCGGGCTTCTTCAGCAGCGCGCAGGCGTCCGGCCAGTCGGCCGCGGGGACGCCGTCCAGCTCCGCCGGGCCGGGCCCGAGGAGCCCGCCGCGGAGCACGACGAGCCGGGTCGCGCCGTCCGGCCGCGGCGCCGCCTGCGGGACGGCCGCGTACAGCAGCCCGCCCGTCGCCGCGAGCCACGGCCGCGCACCCGGCAGGTCCGGGTTCATGGCGAACGGCGCGGGCGCGGTCGCGGTGCGCCCGTCGAGCGGCTCGACGATGTCGACGCCCGCCGGGAGCAGCCGCTCCGCCAGCCGGGGGCGCAGCGCGAACACGTGCCCGCCCGCCTGCGTCAGCGCCGCGTAGGCGGGGACGTCCCGCCGCCACTCGACCCGCCCGGACGGCACCCGCACCGCCTCCATCCGGGTGGCGCCGCGCTTCGCGCCCTTCGGGTGGTAGACGACCACGAGCCGCCCGCCGGCGAGGACGCCGGGGCACATCGCGTCGCCGCACACGTCGCCCGCCCAGGCGGCGACCTGCTCGCCGTCGTCGCCGAACGCCCGCAGCGCCGTGCCGTCGGAGGCGAGGGTGACGCCGTCCAGCATGGAGACGTCGGGGGACTCGGCGGAGCCGAGCCGCCGGTCCCAGCGGACCGCGCCCTTCGCCGGGTCGACCGCGAGCAGCCGTCCGCGCCGGTCGCCGCCCGCGCACTCCAGCGCGAGCGCGGTGAGCGTCTCCCGCCCGTCGGACGGCCGCGCGCCGCCCTCGGCGAGGCGGCAGCCGCGCGGCAGCGGCAGCCGCCACACCTGGCGCCCGGTGACGGCGGAGACGCCGAACAGCGTCCGGCGCGGCTCGTCGGTGGTGAGCAGCACGTCCGACCCGGCGGGCCAGCGCAGCGTCGTCCGGGAGACGGCGGCGGGCCGGGTGCCCTCCCGCCGCCACAGCAGGCCGCCGGACAGCGCGTCGAACGCGACGAGCAGCCGGTCGGAGCGGTCGCCGTCCCGCTCGAAGTAGGCGACGAGCCGGGACCGGGTGGACGCCCAGCCGAGCAGCGTCCAGCCGGACCGGCGGTAACTCCAGCGGGGCCCGCCGGTGCGCGCGTCGCGGACGTCGAGCCCGCGCCCGGACGCCGTGACGAGCTGCCCCTGCGCGACCGCATAGGCGACGCCGTCGAAGCCGGGGACGGAGCCGTGGTGCGTGCGGGTCGTCCGCTCCCAGCTCACCGCGAGGGGGCCGGGCGGCGGCCCGACCTCGCGCTGCGGCGTGACGGGCTCGGCGGTCACGGTGTGCCGCACCTGCCACCACTCCGCGCCGAGCACGAACCGGTCGACGAGGACGGCGCACACCGCGATGGCGACCGCCCCGGAGACCAGGCCGAGGGCCACGCGGACACCGCCCACGGACTCCGGCCGGCCGCCGGGCCGGTGCCGGCTCGCGACCACGACCGCGCCCCTCCTTCCGCGTACCGTGCCTGTCAGACGCGACACCCACCATGCCCTGTGCGGGACGTCCGCGCGACAGAACGGAGGAACCGTGGAGGTCTTCACACACTGGCGAACCTGGGACGAGGCCCGCGCCGCCCTGGTCGGGACGGAGATCGACCTGGACATCGACGTGGACGCGGTCGGCCGCGCGGCGGAGGCGGCGGAGCGGTGGCACGGCGACCAGCGGCGGCCGACCGGCGCGCCCTACGTCGAGCACCTGCTTGAAGCGCTTGAGGTGCTGGTGAGCGGGCCTCGCGTGACCGACACGGCGGTGCTGTCGGCCGCGCTGCTGCACGACGTCGTCGAGGACACGTCCGCGACCCTCGCCGACGTCGAGGCGGAGTTCGGCCCGGTGGTGACCGAGCTGGTCGACTGGGTTACGAAGCCGCCCGCGGGCGGGGCCGGACGCCAGGCCAAGCGCGCCGCGAAGGCCGCCTACCTGCGCCGCCTCCGCGACGCGCCGCGCGAGGCCGTGCTCGTGAAGCTCGCCGACCGCGTCAGCAACGTCCAGACCCTCGACCGGATGCCGCCGGACTTCCAGCGCCGCTACTACGCCGAGACGGTGACGTACATCGTCCCGCTGGCGGAGGCCGAGCCCTGGTTCGCGGACTGGTACGCGGAGTGGCGGCGCAGTTTCGCCCACCTGAAGTGACCGATTGGTCATGGAGTGGGAGGATGCGGTGCCATGGACAGGGAGTGGGTGGTCGAGGAGAGCGTCCCCATCGGGGCGGACGCGCGGACCGTGTACGCGGCGGTCGCCGATCCGCGCCGGATGGGCGAGTGGAGCCCCGAGGTGTTCGCCGCCTGGGTGCGCGGGCGGGCGATCAGGCCCGGGACGAGGTTCGTCGGCTTCAACCGGATCTCCTGGCGGGTGTGGTTCACCACCTGCCAGGTGACGGTCGCGGTACCCGGCGAGGCGTTCGCGTTCCGCGTGACCGTCTTCGGGATACCGACGGCGATCTGGGGCTACCGGATCGAGGACATCGCGGACGACCCGGCCGTCCCCCGCACGCGGCTCACCGAGTACTGGGAGGACCTGCGGCGCGGCGGCCGGCGCGCGGCGTTCGCGGGGCTGCTCGGCAAGGTGTTCACCGGCGTCCCGGCGGAGCGGCGCGCGGCGGTGAACCGCGCGGGCATGCGCGCCACCCTCGACCGGATCAAGGCTGCGGTCGAACCGGCCTGACCTGCGCCGACGTCGGCGCCGCCGTGAACGTCGGGCGGACCGAATAAGCTGTCTCCTTCGCCCCTTCGGGGTGCCGGGGACGTTCCCCGGCCACGCACACGCGCGAGGAGCAGCCCGCATGTCGTCCCAGGTCAACGGTCGGCCGACCGGCCCAGACGGCACGGTGAAGGATCGCGAGATCGCCGCCGAGCAGCGCTACGTCGACATGGCCTACGCCCGGCTCGAGGAGATGCGCGCGGACGCCCAGGCCATGATCCGCGAGGGCTACCGGCAGTCGCTCGCCGGCACCAAGGGCTCCCTGGTCGACCGGGACGCCATGGTCCACCAGGCGGCGCTGCGCGCCCAGGCGCTGGACGTCGCCGACGACGGCCTCGTCTTCGGCCGCCTCGACCTCGCCCCCGGCGAGCAGGGGACGCGCGAGACCCGCTACATCGGCCGGATCGGCGTGCGCACCAGCGAGCACGACTCGCTCGTGATCGACTGGCGGGCGCCCGCCGCCGAGGACTTCTACCGCGCCACCCCGGAGGACCCGCGCGGCGTCGTCCGCCGCCGCGTCCTGCACTCGCGCGGCCACACCGTCGTCGACCTGGAGGACGACCTCCTCGACCCGGACGCCGCCGACGGCATGACGATCGTCGGCGACGGCGCGTTCCTCGCCTCGCTCGCCCGCGCCCGCGAGGGCGCGATGCGCGACATCGTCGCGACGATCCAGCGCGAGCAGGACGAGGTGATCCGCGCCCCCGTCGACGGGACGGTCCTCGTCCGCGGCGCGCCCGGCACCGGCAAGACGGCCGTGGCCCTGCACCGCGTCGCCTACCTGCTGTTCCGGCACCGCCGCCGGTTCGGCTCGCGGGGCGTGCTGGTCGTCGGCCCGAACCCGCGCTTCACCGCCTACATCGAGCGGGTGCTGCCGTCCCTCGGCGAGGGCTCGGCGGCGCTGCGCTCGCTCGGCGACCTGGTGGACGGCGCGACGGCGACCGTCCACGACCCGCCGCGGCTCGCCCGCGCCAAGGGCGCGGAGGCGATGGCGACCGTGCTGCGGCGCGCCGTCGCCGACCACGCGCCGGGCGCGCCGGACGAGCTGCGCGTCGTGTTCAAGGGCGTCGTCGTCCGGCTCGACCGGCCCCGCCTCGACCGGATCAGGAACGAGGTCCACCGGCGGAGCCGGGGCAGCGTCAACGCCGCCCGCGGCCGGGCCGCGACGATGCTCCTGGACGCCCTCTGGCGGCGCTTCACCGACGTCGGCGGCCCCGAGGCGGCCGAGGCCGCGGAGGGCGCCGAGGCGGGCCTGTGGAACGCGATCCTCGCCGCCGACGGCCTCGCCGCGCTCGACGAGGAGCCCGCGCGGAACGGCGGCGGGGGCGGCGACCCGAAGCGCGAGCAGTTCGACGCCCGCGTCCGCGAGCAGCGCGCGTTCACCGACTTCCTGGTCGCCTGGTGGCCGCTGCGCCGCCCGCTGGACGTGCTGCGCTCGCTCGCCGACCCGGCCCGGCTGCGCCGCGCCGCCGGACGCGACCTCGACCGCGCCGACCTCGACGCGCTCGCCGCGTCCTGGGCCGGCGACGCCCCGCTCAGCTACCAGGACGTCGCCCTCCTCGACGAACTCGACGCGCTGCTCGGCTCGCCGCCCCGGCCGCGCGGCCGCCGCGCCCCCGCCGAGGACGACCCGTTCGTCGTGGACGGCGTCAACATCATCACCGGCGAGGAGGTCGCCGACGACACGTGGGAGCCCGAGATGCAGGAGCTCACCACGTCCATGGAGCGGCTCGAACGGTCCCGGCGGGTGGACGACGGGGTGGTCGAGGAGCGTCCCGAGTACGCGCACATCGTCGTCGACGAGGCGCAGGACCTCTCCCCCATGCAGTGGCGGATGCTCGGCCGCCGGGGCCGCCAGGCCAGCTGGACGATCGTCGAGGACCCGGCCCAGAGCGCCTGGGAGGACCTCGACGCCGCCCGCCGGGCGATGGAGGCGGCGCTCGGCGGGGAGCGCCCGGCGTCGAAGTCCCGGCGGCGGCGCGGCGGCGGCGGGCGCAAGCCGGCCCCGCGCGCCCGGCACGACTACGAGCTGACGACGAACTACCGCAACTCGACGGAGATCGCGGCCGTGTCCGCGCGGGTGCTGGCGCTGGCGCTGCCCGAGGCGCGCCCGGCGCGGGCCGTCCGGACGTCGGGCATCGAGCCGGTCGTCCGGGTCGTCCCGGAGCGCGACCTCGCGGACGCGGCGCGGGCGGCGGCCGAGGAGCTGGTCGGGCAGGTGGAGGGCACGATCGGGGTGATCGTCCCGCTGCCGCCGGAGGAGTCGGGCGGGCAGCCGAGCCTGTTCGACGCGCCCGCGCCCGAGGAGCCCGCCGCCGCGTGGACGCGGGCCGCCCTCGACCGGATCGCCGCCGGGCTGCCGGAGCGCGTGCAGGTGCTGAACGTCCTGGAGGCGAAGGGCCTGGAGTTCGACGCGGCCGTGATCGTCGCGCCGGAGACGGTGGCCGCGCAGTCGCCGCGCGGGCTGCGCGTGCTGTACGTGGCGGTGTCGCGGGCGACGCAGCGGCTGACCGTCCTCACCGCCGACCCGAAGTGGAGCGGCACCCTCCTCGACGACTGAGGAAGGACCGAGCGGGGGCCGGGCTACGCGCTCGGCGGATCTCGCCGGGATGGCGCCGCCGGAGCCCGTCCGCGTCGACCGCGAGCTGGACGACGGCGACCTTGTCGACCTCGGCGGCGGCGCGCACGCCGTCGCGGTGGCCGCGCCCGGCCACCCGCCGGCAGTGTCGCGGTCCACGCCCCGGACGCGGCCGCCCGGCTCCGGACTGCGGCCCGAACCGGGGGATAAGATCCCGTCCGGCCGGGTTACTCTGACGTCGTCCTGTTAACGGACATCGTCCCTTTTGACGGACGGAGATCGATGAGCGGCCGGAATCCCGCGCCCAGGCGCAGCTACGGCGGCCGTTCGGCCGAGGAGCGCCGCGCCGAGCGGCGGGAGCGCCTGCTGGCCGCCGGCCTCGACCTGTTCGGCACCCGCGGCTACGCCGCCACGTCCATCGAACGGCTGTGCGCGACCGCGAGCGTGTCCACCCGCAACTTCTACGAGGAGTTCTCCGGCCGCGAGGAGCTGCTCACGGCGCTGCACCGCGACATCAACGAGCGCGCCGCCGAGGCCCTGTCCGGCGCCTACGCCGAGGCGGCGGGCTCCGGCCTCGCGACGCGGGTGGAGCACGCCGTCCGCGCGTTCATCACCGTCACCGCCAGCGACCCGCGCTGGGCGCGCATCGCGTTCGTCGAGGTCATCGGGGTGAGCGCCGGGCTGGAGCGGCACCGGCTGAGCTGGCGCGGCCGGTGGGAGGACGCCCTCCTCGCCATGACCCGCGAGGCCGTAGACCGCGGCGAGGCCGTCGACCGCGACTACCGCCTCACGATGATCGCCGTGATCGGCGCGGTGAACAGCCTCGTCCACCACTGGTCCTCCCGCGACCAGGACATTCCCTTAGACGACGTCACAGCGGAACTGACCCGCCTCATCTTCGCGGTGTTGACCCAGGACGATTAGATGATGGGTGGGCGGCCCGTTCTCGTCATGCGCCAGGCGGTGGCGTAGGAGATCGGGCGGCGCGGGCCCGCCGGCTTGCGCCAGCCCTCCACGAAGCCCTTGAACCACGGCTTGAGCGCGCTCGGACGGCGCTCGCGCAGGAGCGTCATGGCGATCCACACCGTCAGGTAAGTGAAGGCGAGCGGCCAGGGCAGGTTCCGGCGCGCGAGCCACACCCGGTTGCGCGCGTTGTACCGGTAGAACATGTCGTGCCGCGTCGGCAGCACGGACGGGTGGAACATCACCGCCGAGGCGTCGTACACGATGCGGTAGCCCGCGTTGAGGATCTGCCAGGCGAGGTCGGTCTCCTCGTGGGCGTAGAAGAAGTCCTCGGGGAGGCCGCCGCCCGCCTCGTAGGCGGCGCGCCGGATCGCGCACGCGCCGCCGAGGAACGTGGTGACGGGCGACGAGCGCTCCGGGTCGCCGGCGCGCAGCCTCGGGACGTGCCGGCGCTCGCCGCGCCCGCCCTCGGGGTCGCGGACGCGGAACGACACCGCGCCGAGGTCGGGCTCGGCGGAGAACCGGTCGCGCAGGTGGGCGCCGAGCCGGGTGGAGCGGTACCAGCCGTCGTCGTCCAGGAACAGGACCACGTCGCCGCAGGACGCCGCCACGCCGCGGTTGCGCCCGGCCGGGATGCCGACGTTCTTCGGCAGGGACAGGGTCTTGACGCGCTCGTCGTTGAACGGCGCTTCGTCCGCGCGGTCGCCGACCGGGTCGGCGCCGTTGCCGACGAGGACGACCTCGACCTCCACGTGCTCCTGCTCCAGGGCGCTTTGGACGGCGCGGGCCAGCTCGTCCGGACGGTTGCCCATGGTGAGCACGACCACGCTCAGCTTCACTTCAGCCTCCGCGAGGCGAGGATGCTGACCAGGTGCAGCAGCGTCTGCACGACGGCGACCGCAGCCACGGCGACCATCAGCACCCGGACCGCGACCGGGTCGTCCGAACCGGTCAGCGCGTCGATCACGGCGGCGGCGACGATCAGCAGCGACAGCTCGACCGCGCCGATGATCCGGTGGAAGCGCAGCATGGACGCCGCCTGCCGGGCCAGCGCGATGCCGGTGGAGCGGGGCCGCAGCGCCCGGTCGCCGCCGGACGGGTCGGCGGGCAGCCCCGACTTCGCCCGCGCGACGACGACGTTGTCGGTCTCCGCCTTGATCAGCGCGGCGCCGAGCGCGGCGACGAGGCCGAGCTCGGCCCAGCCGCCGTTGCGCCAGCCGCCCTGCGCCATGAACCCGAGCCCGACGAGCAGCGACACCTCGGACAGGTAGTGGCCGATCCGGTCGAGGAACACCCCGGCGACCGACGTCCGGCGCAGGTAGCGGGCGACCTCGCCGTCCACGCAGTCGAGCAGCAGGTACACCTGGATCAGCACGGCGCCGCCGATCGCCGTCCACAGCGGGTCGACCGGCAGCGACACCACGAGCCCCGCGACGACGCCGCTCGCCATCATCAGGTAGGTGAGCTGGTTGGGGCTGAACCCGAGGCGCAGCGCGATCCACGCGAAGTACGGGGACAGGTCGCGCATGTAGAGGCGCCCGGCCCAGTGCTCCTCGTTCCGCCGGTCCTTCAGGCCGGGCGGCTGCCCGTACCGGCGGATGTCGGCGACGGACGCGCCCTTACGGTGCGGCCGGTCGTCACCGGGGGTCTCGCCGGGGGGTTCCGGGGAGCGGCTCCGCCCGGGGCTCTCAGCCTCCATGGGCCTGGACATACTCTTCCACCGCCTTGAGGGTCGCGCCCTTGTCGAGGCCGAGGTATTCCAAGATCGTAAAGCGGCCGGGCCGGGTCCGGGGGGCGAACAGCACGGCGTCCGCGAACTGCTCGGTCGAGAGCCCGATGTCGGCCGGGAAGCGGGGCAGGCCGTGCCGGCCGAGGCAGGCGAGGATCTCGGCGAGCCGCTCGGCGCCCTGCCCGAGGTGGGTGGCGCGCAGGTGGTAGCAGAACGCGGCGCCGAGCCCGGCCAGCTCGCCGTGGTTCGCGGCGTCCGGGTAGAGCTGGTCGATGGCGTGCAGGATCTCGTGGTCGCCGCCGCTCGCCGGACGGGAGTCGCCCGCGAACGACATCGCCATCCCGGACAGGACGAGCCCCTCCGCGAGGACGGTGAGGAACCGGTCCGACTCGATCGAGCCGGGCTGGTGCAGCAGCGCCTCCGCCGCCGTGCGCGCCACGGTGAGCGCCATCCGGTCGACGCGCTCGCCGCACTCCTCGGCGGCGAGCAGCCAGTCGTCCACGGCGGAGAAGTTGCTGACCACGTCCCCGATCCCGGCGCGGACGAGCCGGGGCGGCGCGGCGTGCACGTAGTCGAGGTCGACGACCATCGCCAGCGGCATCACCACGCCGAACGAGCCCTTGCCCTTGTCGTGGACGAGCGACGCGACCGGCGAGCAGATCCCGTCGTGGGACAGGTTCGTCGCGACCGACACCATCGGGATGCCGGACAGCGTGGCCGCGTACTTGGTGGCGTCGATCGTCCGGCCGCCGCCGATCCCGACGACGGCCTCGTAGGACCCGCCGCGCAGCTTCGTGCCGAGGTCGACGGCCGCGTCCACGGTGCCGCCGTCGACCTGGAACACGTCGCATTCGGCGAGGGACGGCCGGACGTGCTCGGCGATCTGGTCGCCCTGCCCGCGGCCGACCGCGATCGCGACCCGTCCCTCGGTGGCGATCCGCTTGTCGGCGAGCAGGTCGCCGAGGGCGGCGACGGCGCCGCGCCGCACGTCGATGGAGAGCGGCGCGTTCAGCATCCGCGTCAGCAGGGGCATGGGCCTCCTCGCTCGGGGTCGCGCGCTTCCGGTCGGTCAGTAGCCCTTGGCGATCCGGCGGGCCTTCTCCAGGTCGTCGTGGTTGTCGACCTCGACCCACTCGACGTCGCCGATCGGCGCGACGCCGATGCGGCCGCCCCGGTTCACGAGCTCCTGGTAGCCGTCCTCGTAGTAGAGGTCGGGGTCGCGCTCCCAGGTGGCCTTGAGCGCGTCGGCCAGCGGCTCGGCGGCGGCGGGCTCAACGAGCGTGGCGCCGATGTACTCCCCGTTCGCGGTGGACGGGTCCATGAGCTTGGTGATGGTGCGCAGGTGGCCCGCGTCGTCGAGGGTGATCTTCATCTCCTCGTCGGCGAGAGTTTTCACATCGTCCACGGCGAGGAGGATGTCAGGTCCGCGGCTCGCAAGTAGCGTCTTCTCGACACTCACGGGATGGACCGTGTCGCCGTTGACCATGAGGACGCCCTTGGAGAAGTGCTCCCGAGCCAGCCACATGGAGTAGGCGTTGTTCCACTCCTCGGCTTTGTCATTGTGCACGAGCGTGATGGACACGCCGTACCGCTCCTCAAGGGCGGCCTTGCGTTCCTCCACCGCGTTCGCGCGGTAACCGACGACGATCACGACGTCGGTAAGGCCGACCTCCGCGAGGTTGCCGAGCGCGATGTCCAGGATGGTGGTCTCACCGTCCACCGGGACAAGGGCCTTGGGCAGCGTGTCGGTGTAGGGCCGCAGCCTCCGGCCCGCGCCCGCCGCCAGCACCATGCCGATCATGCTCTCTCTTCCTCTCGGTCGACCGTCACGCCGTCGTCGTGCCGCCTGCTCCGCGTGCGCCTGCTCCGTGTCCGCCTGCCCGGTGTCCGCCTGCTCGGCGTCCACGCGACCGTGTCCACGCGACCGCGCCCTCGCCGCCGAACAGGACGCCAAGGTAGGCGGCCAGCGCGGCGTACGCGAACGTGAGCGGACCGGCGAGGCCCGCGACGGCCGCGACCAGCAGCCGGCCGTCCCAGCCGAGCCCGGCCCGCGGGACCCACTCCTGCGGCGGGCGCCCTCGGCGGACGCGACGCACGACGTCGTGGTGGTGCAGCGCCAGGACCGTGACCGACACGTACACGAGCGGTGCCGGAACGCCCTGCGCGAACCCCAGTACGGCGAGGTAACCATACTCGATCCCGCGCGTTATGGGCGGTACGAGCCGGTCCAGACGCCCGTCGTGCGGGTGCGCGGCGGCGGGTCCGACGAGCATCAGCGCGACGGCGGGGGCGAAGAGCGCGGGAGCCGGGCCGCCGTCCGGGCGGGCGGCGAGCAGGACGCCCGTCGCGGCGGCGGCGAGGACGGCGCCGGGCAGCGGCGCGAGCCGTCCGCGCGCCGCGCGGCCCAGCATCAGGGACGCGGGCCCGTCGTCGCGGTGCACGCGCACGGCGGCGGCGTGCGCCGGGACGGTCAGCGCGCGCACCGCGAGAGCGCCGAGCGTGGCCGCCGCTCCCCAGGCGATGAGCAGGACGAACGCGGTCTGAGCACCCGCGATCGCAGTGGCCGCCGCGAGCAGCGCGGAGCGCTCCGCGACCGGCAGCCGCAGCGTGGCCGCGACCCGCCGCGCCAGGACGCCCCGGCGGGACGGACGCGGCGGGGACGTCGCGTCCAGCGTCGTCCGGACGGACAGCAGCGCGGCCGCCCCCGTCGCCGCCCACCACACGCGCTCCCCGGACGCGGCCCCGCCCGCCGCGAGCCCCGCGTAGACGGCGAGCTCCTTTCCCGCGTCCAGGACTTCGTGCCCCGCGCCCGGCGCGGCGCCGAGGACGAGGGACGCGCACAGCAGCAGCGCGCCCGCGAGCAGCCCGCCGCGCGTCCCGGCGGAGAACCACACCGCCGCCAGCCCGGCGGCGGCGCACGAGGTCGCCGCGAGGGCGTCCGGGCCGAGCCCGCGCCGCGCCGCCCACTCCGCCGCGGCCCGCGCGCACGGGCGCGCCGCGCAGCCGCCGAGAAGGCCGTCCGCCGGGTCTCCGGCCTGGTGGTCCGGTACGTTGAGGTGCACCGGCCGAGCGCGCGGCGGTGCCTGCTCCATCGGATGCCTCCGGCCGGTCGGGGAGTGTCTGCAGGTGCAAAGCGTAACGACCTGGTGACCGGGAGTCGTGGGGAACTGAGGAGAGATGGCGACGACGGTTGCGGTGGTGCTCGCTGGCGGTGTCGGCGCGCGGATGGGCGCCGGACGCCCCAAGCAGCTCATCGAGGTGGGCGGCCGCCCGATCCTCGCCCGCGCTATCGCCGCGTTCGACGCGCACCCCGGCATCGGCGAGGTGCTGGTCGTGATGGCGGCCGGGCACCTGCGGGAGGCGGCGGCGATCGCCGCGCCGTTCCGCAAGACGACCGGGGTCGTCGAGGGCGGCGACACCCGGACCGCGTCCACGGTCGCGGCGCTGCAGCGGCTCGGCGGACGCCCGGACGACGTCCGCGTCCTGTTCCACGACGCGGCCCGCCCGTTCGTGGACGCGCCTGTCATCGACCGCGTCCTCGCCGCGCTGGACGACCACGACGCCGTCGCGGTGGGCGTGCCGTCGTCCGACACGATCGTGGTGGTCGAGGACGGCCTCGTCGCGTCCATGCCGCCGCGCGAGACGATGACCCGGTTCCAGACCCCGCAGGGCTTCCGGCTCGGCACCGTCCGCAAGGCGTACGAGCTGGCCCTCGCCGACCCGGCGCTGCGCGCCACCGACGACTGCGGGATCGTGCACCGCTACCTGCCGGACGTCCCGATCCGCGTCGTCGCGGGCAGCGAGCGCAACCTCAAGGTCACCCAGCCGCTCGACGCGGTCGTCGCCGAGCATCTCGCCACCGAGCCCGCCACCACCGAGGACTCCCATTGATCTTCGATCGGACGCCCACGCTGATCGGGCACCGCGGCCACGGCTCGGGCGACGTCGTCCCGCCGGGGGCGGCGGCGCCGGTCGCGGAGAACACGCTGCCGTCGCTGCTAGCCGCCGTCGCGGGCGGCCTGTCCTGGGTCGAGATCGACGTGACGCGCACCGCCGACGACGACCTCGTCCTGCGGCACGACCCGACCGTCCCGGACGGCGCGCACGTGATCGACCTCCCGGCGGCGGCGAGCGGGCTGCCGCGCCTGGTCGACGTCTTCGACGCGCTGCCCACCGGCGTCGCGGTGGACGTGGACGTCAAGACCATCCTGGACGACGCCGTCGACGACCCGCCCCGCCGCACCGGCGCGCTCCTGCTCCCGGTGCTGCGGCGGGAGGCGCGGCGGCGCAGGCTGCTCGTGACGTCGTTCGACCCGTCGCTGCTGGTGTTCCTGCGGGACGAGCTGCCCGGCGTCCCGCTGGGCCTGCTGACGTGGCTGCGGTTCCCGCTGTGGCACGCCGTCCCGGCCGCCGCCGGTCTCGGGCTGGACGCCGTCGCCGTGCACACCGGCTCGTGCGGCGCCGACCATCCCGACACGCGGCTGCGTCCGCTGGAGCACTGCGTGGAGGTCGCGCACAAGGCCGGTCTCGAAACGGTCGTCTGGTGCCCGACCGCCGAGGCGGCGCCGCGCTACGCGGCCGCCGGGTTCGACGCGATGGTGGTCAACGACGTCCCCGGCGTGCTCGCGGCGCTCGGGCCGTCCGGCTCCTAGCGGTTCCCGCCGTACATCCGCGTCCACTCGCCGGGCTCGTCGTCGTCGGACGCCGACGGGCCGCCGGAGGGCGGCTTGTCATCGGCCGGAGGCGGCGACGGCGGCGAGGCCGACGGCAGCGGCGGCGGGTTCGGCGCGGAGGGCTGGGCGGGCGGCTGCCCGTACTGCGGCACGCCCTGCCACGGCGGCGTGCTCGCCCCCGGCGACCCCGGCGCGGGCGGCTGAGGCACGCCCGGCTGCGGCGGAGCCCCGTGCATCGGCGCCTGCTGCATCGGCGCCTGCATGGGTGAGTGCATCGGCTGGTGCATGGGCTGCTGGTGCATCGGCGGCGGGCCCATCGGCGCGGGCGGCGGCCCTCCGAACCGCGGCCCGGGGCCGTGCGCGAGCCCGGTCCGCGCCCGCCACCGCGACGGCGCCACGGACGCCACGAGCAGCCCGACGCCGAGCAGCAGGAAGATCCCGAAGGCGGAGAGCGTCAGGTACCCGTCGCCGATCCGGTCGGGGATGATGTCGCGGCCCGCGTGCCGGAACGCCCAGCGCGGCGAGAAGACCCACAGGAGCCCGACGATCGTGAACACGACGCCGGGGATCAGCGACGCGAGCGGCGACACCCGCGACCCGGCCACGAGCCCGATCAGGACGGCCGCGACCAGGACGAGGCCCCCGCCGACCCAGCGGTCCGAGCCCTCGTAGGCGAGGATGCGCGCGAACTGCCCGAGCTTCGTCGTCCCGTACGCCATGCAGGCGGCGATGATCGGCGTGACGATCAGTCCGATCACCACGCCGAGCCCGTGGCGTGCTCCGTTGGACATGGACACCCTCCAAACCGGGGTCCGGGCAGGATCCCGCCCAAACCTAACCCTGAGACGTCCGGCAGGGCACGAGGGTTCGAGGGTGGAGTTGTATTTTGCCCGCTAGTGGACGGACTCGCCCGGTTTCATCGGGGTCGGCTGGCCCAGCCTCGGCGGGCTGGTCAGGAACCCGATTCCCCAGGTCACGTGCATGGTCGCGTACACGAGCGGCAGCCGGACCCACGCGGACGCCGGCAGCCCGCGTCCCTCCACGGCGGCGCCCACGATCATCGCGGCCGCGTACCCGCCGGGGACGATCCAGCCCGGCCAGAACCCGAACACCCCGGCGACCGCGCCCGCCGTCATCGCGACGACGGCGATCGGCGGGGCGAGGTAGCGGAGGTTCAGGGTGCCCTGGTGCTCGCGTCCGACGACGCGGCGCCAGCGCCCGGTGTGGAAGTACTGCTTGGCGAGCGCCCGCAGGTTCGGCCGCGGACGGTAGGTGACCCGCATCCGCGGCGTGAAGAAGATCCGCCCGCCGGTCTGCCGGATGCGGTGGTTCATCTCCCAGTCCTGGGCGCGGGTGAACGTCTCGTCGTAGCCGCCGACCCGGTCGAGGGCGCTGCGGCGGAACGTCCCGAGGTACACGGTCTCGACCTCGCCCGCCTCGCCGCCGGTGTGGAACCGCGCGTTACCGACGCCGATCTTGGACGTCATCGCCCGCGCGACGGCCTTCTCGAACGCGGTGACGCCCTCGGCGGCCATGATCCCGCCGACGTTGTCGGCGCCGGTCTCCTCCATCGTCTCGACGGCGGCGCGGACGTAGTCCGCCGGGAGCAGCGAGTGCCCGTCCACCCGGACGATGATCGAGTACTGCGACGCCTTGATCGCGATGTTCAGGCCCTGCGGGGTGCGCCCGGTCGGGTTGGCGACGACGAGGATCCGCGGGTCCTCGGCCGCGAGCCCGCGGGCGATCTCCTCGGTCCGGTCGCGGGACGGCCCGATCGCGAGCACGAGTTCGAGCTCGCCGGGATAGTCCTGCGTGAGGATGCCGCGGACGGCCTCGGTCAGGTGCCGCTGCTCGTTCAGCACCGGCATCACCACCGACACGGCGGGCCAGGTGCGCTCGGCGGCGCGGGTCTCGCCGGTCTCGGTCTCGGCGGAGTCGGCGCTGGACCGCTCGCCTCGCTCGGTCTGCTGGGTTTCCTGTTTCATGGCGCGCTGGGCATGGGGAGACGGATTCATGTGGGCTCGCGGACGCGCCCCGGCCGGAGACCGGAGGGGAGCGCCCCTTCCTCTCTCTGTGCTCGCTTGTCTGACGCAGCCCACGCCACCCAGTTTGCGTGCGGGCCGCCGGGGTGTGGTCAAGACGGCGCCACGTTACTGCAAGGACACGAGCTCCAGGTAGCGAACGGACGGGTGTCGCCCACTTTAGAGTGGAGTCGACTCGCGGGAGAACGACGTCTTCGGGAGGCGGGCGGCCGGTATGGCAGACGGGCACGACTCAGGTCGCGGCGCAACGGACCCGCCGGACGGCGACCCGCTGGAGCGGTACTTCCGGCCGCGTCCCGGCGGCCGGGCGGCGGCGGGCGACGGCGACGACATCGAGGGCGTGACCATCGAGGGCATGCCCGCGCCGCGTGTCCCGGTGGAGGGCCCGCGCGGGCCGCGCCGCCCCGGCCGGGGGCTGAGCCCGCGCGCGGCGATGAGCGCCCGGCGGCAGAAGCGCTTCCTCACCCTGACCGGGGCGGCGTCGGTGTTCGTCCTGCTCACCTCGGGCGGGGCGTGGGCGTTCCAGAACTACGTCACCGGCATGCTCGACAAGGTGTCGGTGGACGGCCTCGGCCGCGGCAAGGACGCGCCGAAGGGCGCGATGACGATCCTCGTCGCCGGGGTCGACCGCCGCGACGGGCTGACCCGCGAGCAGCAGCGCGCGGCGAAGCTCGGGCACCAGCCGGGCGAGCGGTCCGACACGATGATGCTGGTCCACGTGTCGCGCGACCACGACAAGGTGTCGATCGTGAACCTGCCGCGCGACTCCTACGTCACCATCCCGGCGCACAAGTCGAACGGGTCGGAGGGGGCGAAGGGCGCGCAGATCCCGTCGCGTCCCGGCAAGCTCACGTGGGCGTACCAGTTCGGCGGGCCCGACCTCACGGTCAACACGATCAAGCGGGCGACGGGCGTGTCCATCGACCACTACGTCGAGGTGAACTTCTACGGCTTCGTCCACATGGTGGACGCGCTCGGCGGCGTGGACGTGTGCACCGAGCAGGCCGTCGACGACCCGAAGAGCGGGCTGAAGCTCCCGCCCGGCAAGTCGCACGTGGACGGCCTGAAGGCGCTCGCCTACTCCCGCGCCCGCTACACGCTGGCCGACGGCAGCGACCTCGGCCGCATCGACCGGCAGCAGCAGTTCATGGCGTCGATGATGAAGCAGGCGCTGTCGACGAAGACGCTCGGCGACCCGGTCAAGTCGACGAGGTTCCTGAACGCGGCGCTGAAGTCGCTGCGCGTCGACCCGAAGCTGGCCGACAACCTGCCGAAGCTCGCCGACCAGATGAAGAACCTGTCGACCGACAACCTGACGTTCGCGAAGATCCCGCTGTCGAACCCGGGGGCCAACGTCGTCCTGTGGAACACGCCGACGCCGCAGTCGGTCGTCCAGTGGGACGAGGGCAGGGCGCGCGACCTGTTCACCCGCATCCGGCGCGACCAGCCGGTCGCGGAGCAGCCCGAGAAGCCGTCCGCGAAGCCGACGAACCCGGCGGAGAAGCCCGGCGACCAGCTCACCGTCCCGCCGGGCGACATCTCCGTCCGCGTCCTGAACGCGATCGGGACGCCGGGGCTCGCGACGAAGGCGGGCGGGCAGCTCCGCAGGCTCGGGTTCGGGGTGACGGTCGTGCCGGGCGTGGCGCGGCGCGGGCTCCAGACGACGCAGATCCAGTACGGGCCGGGCAAGGCCGACTCCGCCAAGACGCTGGCCGCCGCGATCCCGGGCGCCCGGCTGAAGGAGATCCCCTCGCTCGGGACGCGCGTCCAGGTCTTGGTCGGCGCGAACTGGGACGGCGTGCGCCGCGTCGAGGTCAAGGGCGGCTCCCCGACCGGCTCGCAGTCGCCGAAGCCGGGGATCGAGACGGGCACCGCCACCCAGAAGCTCTGCGGCTGACCCCGGGTGCCCCCGGCCGACGCGGCCGACCGGGCCCCGGCCTGATCTAGAGTGGCGTTCTAGACGGGAAGGAGCCCCATGAGCGACGACGCGCCGCCCGCCCCGGCGTTCTACGAGCCGCTCGGCGGCGGCCGGTTCGCCTCCACCCCGGCGACGGCGGGCCCGTGGTCGCCCGGCCTGCAGCACGGCGGACCGGTGTCCGGCCTGATCGGACGGGCGTTCGAGCGGCACGACCCGGTCCCCGGCACGCGGGTCGCGCGGGTGACGGTCGAGATCCTGAGCCCGGTGCCGGTGGCGGTGCTGGACGTCGCCGTCCGCGTCGTCCGGCCCGGCCGGCGGGTCGCCCACCTCGAAGGGGAGGTCCGGCACGAGGGGCGGACGGTCGTCCGCGCCACCGCCTGGCGGATCCTCGCCGCGCCGGAGCGGCTGGAGCCCGTCGTGCACGCGCCCGGCCCGCCGCCGCTGCCCGGCGCGACTCCCCCGTTCGGCGACTGGGAGGACCTGCACGTCGGCGGCTACGTCGCCGCGATGGAGTGGCGCCCGGTGGAGGGGCACTTCACCCGGCCCGGCCCGGGGACGATCTGGGCGCGGCCACGGGTGCCGCTGGTCGCGGGCGAGGCCGACACGCCGCTGGTCCGGGCGCTTACCCTGGCCGACAGCGCGTCCGGCGTCGGCAGCCAGCTCGACCTGGCCAAATGGCTGATCATCAACACGGACGTGACGGTCGCGCTGCACCGCGACCCGGTCGGCGAGTGGCTGTGCATGGCCGCGTCGCTGGACGCGAGCCCCGGCGGCAGCGCGCTGTGCCACGCCACGCTCGCGGACGCCTCCGGCGAGTTCGGCCGGGCGCTGCAGACGATGCTCGTGGACGATCGTCCGCCCGACTGACCCTCCGACACGACCCCCCTCCATGACTCTTGAATCTTGATCGATTACTCTGGGTAGCAAGACCGTGACAGAGAGAGATCACTCGTCAGGAGTCCAAAGGATGTCGACAAGGATTCTCGGCCTGCTCACCGCGACCACCGCGGCGCTGGCGATCAGCGCCTCCATGGGCGGCACCGCCTTCGCGGACCCGCCGCCCGCACCGCCCGGCGCGGACGCCGCGCCCGGCGCCGCGCCGGGCTCGGACCCGGCGGCGGCGGACGCACCGGAGGCGGGCCAGCAGCCCGGCCAGGACGCGGGACAGCAGAGCCAGCAGAACGGCCAGGACGCCGGGCAGCCGCCCGCGCAGCAGCCGGGCCAGGAGACCGGGCAGGAAGCGGGCCAGCAGCCGGGCCAGGAGGCCGCGCAGCAGGACCCGCAGCAGAACGGGCAGCAGGCCAGCCCGGAGGCAGGCCAGGAAGCCGCTCAGCAGAACCAGCAGAACCAGCAGAGCCCGCAGGACCAGCAGCAGGCGGCGCAACAGAACGGGCAGCAGGCCGCCCAGCCCGCCGCCGACCAGCAGCCCGGCCAGCAGAGCGGCCAGCAGGCCGCGCAGCCCGCGGCCGACCAGCAGAACGCCGCCAGCCAGCAGCCCGGCGCGGACCAGCAGCCCGCCGCCCAGCAGGCCGCCGCCCAGCAGGCCGTCCAGCAGGCCGCGCAGCAGGCCGCGCAGCAGAACGCCGCGCAGCCCGGCTCCGAGCAGCAGCCTGGACGGCCCGCCGCCCAGCCGCCCGCGAAGGACGGCACCAACCTGGCGGCCTGTCTGGACGCCAACTGCGAGGTGCAGGTCCGCGACGGCCAGAGCATCGCGTTCGACAAGAAGTACGGGATGGCTCCGGTCCGGGTCGGGGTGCGTGGTCACCAGGTGACCTTCACCGCCCAGAACGGGAACTCCAGGAACACCGCGTCGATCGACGCCTCGTCGCCGAACTCGGCCGCGTCGTACAACGGCGTGACGCTCCGCCCGCGCATGGCGCCGGACGGCAGCGTGATCCTCACCATCTCGCGCGACTAGCGCGGGGGTCGAACGCCGAAGGTCCCTGCCCGCGCGACGGGTGGGGGCCTTCGACTGTGCGGCTTCCGGTTATTTGAGGAGTTGGCGGGCGATGACCATGCGCTGGATCTGGTTGGTGCCCTCATAGATCTGAGTGATCTTGGCGTCGCGCATCATCCGCTCCACCGGGAACTCCCGCGTATACCCATACCCGCCCAGCAACTGCACCGCATCGGTAGTGACATCCATCGCCACATCCGACGCCAACGCCTTGCACGCCGACGACACCAACGTCAGGTCGCGGACCCTCTCCCCGTCCATGGCCCGCTCGGACTTGATCGCCGCGTGATAAGTGAGTTGCCGCGCGCCCTCCAGCCGCATCGCCATATCCGCCAGCATGAACTGCACACCCTGGAAATCAGCGATCGGCCTGCCGAACTGGCGGCGCTCCTTCACATACCCCACCGCGAAATCCAACGCTCCCTGCGCGATCCCCAACGCCTGGGCGGCAATGGTGATCCGAGTGTGGTCCAGGGTCGCCAGCGCGGTCTTGAACCCCGTCCCCTCCGCCCCGATGATCCGATCGGCCGGGATCCGCACATCCTCAAGGATCACCTGCCGGGTCGGGGAGCCCTTGATCCCCAGCTTGCGCTCCTTGGGCC